>NZ_AP040861.1:1825000-3389420 GCF_055398055.1 Leisingera sp. S2M4 | reverse complement strand
TGAGGAAGTTGCCGCGGCTTCCGAGCGGGTGGCCAATGCGATCTCCAGCAGCGTCTCCGAGGGCGCAAAGCTGTCCGATGAGGTGCTGGATCTCGCGGTCAAGGCGACCGAGGCGCACCGCGTGTTCTCCAAGGTCGAGACGACCACGAAGAACGTTAAGCGTGAGTTGGAAGGCGCTGGAAACAATACTGAGTTCGTGGCTGCCCACGCCGGGAGCTGGGCGCGCAGCATGTATGATGTTCGCCATGAGGTCCTTGGGATCCTGTCGGCGCTTGGCTCGATGACAGATGGCTTGATGGATGGTGCTGCGAAGCAGGCAGAATTGGCGGCACTTCGGGCTGGAAAGTCGTTGGCTGCCGCAAAGTCTGAGGCTGCCGGGCTGCGGAATGCGCTGGCCCTCGACCAGCAAGTCGCATCTCTGGAAGATCGGTTCGGCGTATTTGGCGTTGTCGCGGGTGGCGTGCTGCGTGTGGCCAATCGTGGCGCGCAGAACTTGGATGCCAACCTGGAAGCTGCGCGCGCAGCGGCCCGGGAGGCAGAGCGAGCCGCGATCGGAGGTGGCGCGGCGACGAAGAGCGCGGTGGCCGCCCTGAAGGCGGAACTCTCTCAGCGCCAGAAGCTCTTGGGCATGACCGGCGATCAGCGCCGTAAGTACGAGGCGCTGATCTCCATTCAGCAGCGTCTCGGCAAGGAAGGCGGCAAGGTCAGCAAGGCCCAGCTGACCCTGATGGCGGATCAGCTGGTGCAGCTGGAGAAAGCTGAGGAGCGCATGCAGCGGATCGCGGAGCTGCAGGCGCAGTGGTCGCAGGAAATCACCCGCACGGCCTTCGAGGGCGGCAGCCTCGGTGACACGATCGAGGGCATGCTGCGCGATATCGCGTACCAGTTCGCCCATGCAAAGATCGTGCTTCCGGTGGTCGCCTCGGTCACCGGCATTCTCGGACTGGATCAGCTGGTCCTGGGCGGCGGCGGAGCGGCGCAGGTCGCCGGTGCCGCTGGTGGAGGTGGCGGACTGCTGAACCTCCTGGGCAGTGGTGCGAACCTTCTGAGTGGCGGAGGTTTCATCGCGGGCGTCGGCTCGGGCCTCGGCGGCATCCTGAGCGGCGGCGGTCTCGGCGCGAGCTTTGCCAACCTTGGCGGGCTGGTCTCGGGCGCGTCTGGCTTCAGTGCTGGTGCCCTCGGCGCGGCACTGCCGGCACTCGGCATCATCGCGGGCGGTATTGCCGTCCTGTCAAAGGCGTTCTCTCGCAAGTATCGCGGCAGCGGCCTCGATGCGCGCCTGTCCAGCGAGGGTCTCGAGGGTGGTCGCTTGTTCGACTTCTACAAGGGCGGTTGGTTCCGCAGCGACAAGTGGGTGCACAAGGCACTGCCGCAGGAGCTGGCCGGGGCCTTGGATGCTTCGATGAAAGGGGCGGCGCAGACCGTTCTGGATCTCTCGGCCGCGCTCGATCTCAGCACCGAGGGGCTCAAGGAAATGGAAGGCGTTGCCTTCTCGATCTGGACCAACGGCAAGAGCCAGGAAGAGATCCAGCGGCTGCTGGAGGACCAGGTGACCCGCACGGCGAACGAGATGGCCAAGCTGATCCTCACCGAGGAGGAGTACGTCCGCGCGTCTGAGACCCACCTGGAGGCCTTGCAGCGCCTTGGCACCAGCCTGCTCGCGGCCAATGATGCGCTCGACCTGTTGAGCCATACGCTGTTCGATGTGTCGGCGGCCGGTGGCGATGCCGCCTCTGGGCTGGTCGATGCCTTTGGCGGCGCGGATGCGATGACGGCGGCGGTGAACGCTTACTTCGCGGCCTTCTATACCGCCGAGGAACAGGCCGAGGCCTTGCGCCGCCGCGCGCTGGAGCGGCTGGGAGAGCAGTTCGATGACCTCGGGCTGTCCCTGCCACGCAGCCGGGCCGAGTTCCGGGCGCTGGTGGAAAGCGTCGACCTGACCAGCGAGGCGGGCCGGGAGTTGTATGCCCAACTGCTGAGCCTCTCGGGCGCAATGGACCAGGTGCTGCCGAAGGTCAGCGCCTACACCGAAGTGATGCAAGGCATCGTCGATCAGATCGGCGGCGAGATCGGCGTGCAGATCGGCGCGGCCCGCGACATGGCGCGGATCACGGAACAGTCGGCGCAGCTCTGGTATCGCACGGCGACCACGCTGCGCGACTTCCTGTCCGACCTGCTGAACACCGACCTGACGGCCGCCAGCCGGTCGCAGACGCTGGCTGTGAATCGCAGCCGCTTCGAGACCGCCTTTGACATGGCGCGCGGGGGCGATGTCGAAGCCGCCCGCGATATTCCGGAGCTGGCCAAGGCCTACCTCAACAGCGCCCGCGCCAATGCATCGACCTCGCTGGAGTATCGCCGCATTGCCGCCGCGGTGCAGGGGCAGGTCAACTTCCTCGCGGGGCTTGCCGAGCTGGAGGGCGCCAATGAGGACGTGCTGCGTGGCCTTTATGAGCAGCAGATCGAGGTGCTGACCGGCCTCGGCCAGTTCCTGCAGCTTGAAGGTCTGACGGATGAGCAAGTCGGCCAGTTGTCGGACGGCGTTGCCGCGCTGGCCGAGGATTGGGACGGCACGGTCGAGGCCTTCGAGAACTCTCTCGGCGCGCTGGAAGAGGCGATCAGGACCGCCGAGGCCTTCAGCTATGACGACCTCGTGGGCAGCCTCGATGTCGCGGTGTCGCTGGCGGACAATGCCCCGGCGTGGGTGCAGCGCCTGGTCGATCGGGCTGACACCGGCATCCGCACCTCGCTGGACTTCATCATCCGCAGGGATGATCTGACCCCCGCGGACCGATGGATCGCTACCAATGCCGCTTCGGAGCATGTGGCCGCGCTGGACTTCGTTCTGCGCAATGATCTCGACAGGCAGACCCGGCGGCTGGTGCTGCAAACCGCCGGCCAACTCAACCGCGACCTAAGCCTGACCCTGATCAAGGATCTGGACGCCGACACGCGCGAAATGCTGCTGACCCGCAACCAGAACCTATCCCGCCGTGTCACCGTTGCGCTGACCAAGGAAGGCGGCAAGACGTTCAAGACGCTTGATCGGTTGTACGATCTGATCGGCACCAACGGGAACGGCAAAATCACCTTCGACGGTGGCCTGAAGTTGACCAGCGATCAGGCGTTCAAGGGGTTGTCGGAGGGCGTGCAGGATCTGCTGTCTCCGATCAACAAACTGCGCATGATGATGGAGGAACTGCGGGTCGCCGTTGATGAAGACCGGCAGCAGCGGGAGGACGCCCTCAAAATCGCTGGCTGGCAAACCAAGGGCGCTAACGCGGTTGCGCGGACACAGCAGGCGCAGGGCGTGGTCGATCAGTTCAACGCGCTGCGCGGTCAATACGGGATTGGCCTCGTCGGCCAGGATGGCACCGTCACGGTGAACGAAAAGGGCCGGATCGAGACGTCTTTCGACTACTACAGCGGCGGTGATGTGGTCGGCTTCAAGAGTGCCCTGAAAAAGGCATTTGGCACCGATTCCATCGGTCGTGTGTTCGCCGCCACCAATGACCGAATTGGCAACGCTGAGGATCGGGCTGAACGGCTACGCGAACAGGTCCGCGACCTCGGCGGGATCCCGGCCTTTGCCAATGGCGGCACCCACCGCGGTGGCTTGGCCCGCGTCGGTGAAAACGACATTGAGCTGGTGGCGCCCTCGCGCATCTACAACCCGCGGGAAACCAGGGCGATGCTCGATAACCGCGACGTTGTGGCCGAGTTGCGCGGGCTGCGCCGTGAGGTGGCCGACCTGCGCGATGACAATCAGCAGCTCATGCTTGCGAACATCAAACATTCCAAGCGCATCGCGGACGTTCAAACGCGGATCCAGCGCGATCCGGGATCTCTCATTGTACGGGTGACAGAATGAAGATCATCAAGCCGATCGCCATGACGGATGCGTTGCTCACCGCGTCCAACGTGGCGGAAAACGACCATGGCGCATGGGCCGCCGGCACGACCTACGCGGCGCTGGACAGGGTGATCGACACGGCCACGCACCGCATCTACGAAAGCGTGCAGGACGGCAATCTCGGTAATGACCCGACCGTTGACGACGGCACCTGGTGGCTCGAGATCAGCGCCACCAATCGCTGGAAAGCCTTCGATGGGGTTCTCGCTGACCAGACGGAAAACGCCGGGACGATCACCTATTCGATCACGACCAATCAGCTGGTCACCGGCATTGCCTTCTTCAATCTCAATGCGGCGCAGGTCCGGGTGCGGGTCTTCGATACCGACACGGCCAAGGTCTATGACACCACGCTCGACCTGGTCGATGACATCGACATCGTCGACTGGTTCAGCTTCTTCACCACGGATCTCGATGAGTTCAAGACGCTGGCGATGTTCGCCGACTTCACCGCGCTGCCGGGCTATCGCATCGACATCACCATCGGCGATGGGACCGGCACCGCTGCGGTTGGTGAGATCTCCCTCGGCAAGATCGTGACCCTCGGGGAAACCCACGAGGGGACCAGCATCGGCCTGAAGTCCTTCTCCACCAAGGAGCAGGACAGCTTTGGCAACTGGTCGATCGTGAGCCGGGCGAAGTCCGACCCGGTAAACTTCACCTTCTCGATGAAGGCCAACGACGCGGCGCGGGTGAAGCGGGTGCTGGACAGCCTGCGCGACACCGCCGCCGTCTACTTCGCCCATGAGGATTTGGTCGCGGACTACGCCGCTATCTCCTTCGGGCTTTTCCAGGACTACGATATCCCGCTGCGCAAGGGCGGGGTCTCCACTGTTGCACTCGAAATTGAGGGTCTCACATGACGATCACTGCACCTGATGCGCCGACGCTGCCCAGCCTCAACGATCCGGCGAACTTCAACACGCGGGCGCTCGCGCTGTTCTCCTGGCTGGTGACGGAATACATCCCCTGGCTGGAGACGCTCGCCGGGGTTACCGAGGATGGCGAGATCAACGGAACGCCGATCGGTCAGAAGGCCGCCGCGGCGGGCAATTTCACGACGTTGCTGGCTGATAGCATCGGCGGCGAGGCGGTTCAGTCCAGTGAGAGTGATGTGAGCACGCCCAGCAAATTGGTCCCTGTTGGTCATGCTGGTGCTGCGTCATTGTCTGCTTTCGGGAAGTACTACGGAAGCTCCGCCGGGTTCAACATCGACAACGCACAGGCAGGAGACCGCGGGCTGGTTTCGACGGTAAACCCAGGGACGTGGCCGTCTGATGTGAGCTCCTTTGCGTGGTTCTCTACGCAAAAGATGTATACCGGAGATGCGGTGATCCAAACACTCATCGACGGGTACACAAGCAGCGGCACCCCCAACCTCTCCGGTATGTACTGGCGTGTTCGTTCCAACAACGCAGCCGACGGGTGGTCGCCGTGGCGACAAGTTGTGACAGAGGATCAAATTCAGGCCCACAGGTATGATAGCACCATAAACAAGTTGATGATGACCGGGGCGTTCGGTCTCGGCGGTTGGGGTGATGTCGTTTCTGACTTCAGCACGCTGCCGTACTATTCGCAATTTGTTGCGGGAGGCGGTGGCGCGACTGTTGAGCCGCCGCCGGATGGTGGTGCGTACAAGCCCGGGATCGCAGCGTATCGCTCCAGTTCCAACCGAACGTCGATCCTTATGTTTACTGTAAGCGGTCTGGCCACCCGCAACTACACTGCGGGTGTCCCTGATGAGGACTGGGTGCGGCTGTACAGCGAGAAGAACATTCTCGGAAATGTTTCCCAGTCCGGTGGTGTCCCAACGGGCGCGGTGATCGAACGGGGGAGTAACGCTAATGGCGAGTACTTGCGATTTGCGGATGGTACGCAGATTTGTTGGGGAAGTGTTCTTCTGGAGTATACGGGGTCGGCAACCCACTTGAACACGGTTTGGGACTTGCCTGCTGATTTCTCTGAGCGTCCGACCATCTCGACAACACCAATGCACAGCTCTGACGGCGCTGCTCCGGCGGGGGCTACCTGGATCGGTGGGGAATTAATCAATGTACTGTCTCGCACTACGGCAAGTTCTGCGCTGACGCTGTATGCGACGAAAGGTGGGGCTTTGCAGTGGTCCTCCGGAGATGCTGTCGCAGTGCATGCTGTCGCTGTCGGACGTTGGTTCTAAAGGAGAATTTTCATGGAAATCAATTGGACACCCGTGCGCCGGGATGAGGCGCTGACTGTCACCAAGCAAGGCGATGCCCTGACCATCAACGGGGAGGTTGTTGACTTCACGCCGCTGCCAGAGGGCGCGACATTGCCGCGCGATGCCGTGGCCTGCGACTGGCTCGCCTCGGACGTGGAGCGGATCGGCGGCGAAATCCACCTGACCCTGCTGCTGCCGCATGGCGCCGATGCGCCGGAGGAAACCCGGTTTCCGCGGCCGGTGACGATGGCGGGCGATGGGCCGGTGCCCGTGCCGCCGCACAGCAACCCCCAACCAGAAACAGAGCCGGAGCAGGAGCAAGCCGCATGAGCACCACCAAGATTGATTTTTCCAAGGTCGTGACGGCCGAGGCCAAGGCGGCGGCCGCGCGTTCCAGGCTGATCGAGGAAGCGGCCGGGGTGCGCTGGGAGGTGCAGTCCGGTGGCGTCACGCTGGAGGGTGGGCTTGCGGTGCGTAGTGACCAGGCGGCCCGCACGGCCTTCACCGAAACCATCAACGCGCTGCGAGCGGGTTTGGCCGAGGAACCTGTCCCGTGGAAGTTCGACACCGGCTGGCGCGATTTGACGCTGGCGGATCTGCAGGACATCTCCGGGGCGATCTCGCGGCACACCACGCGCTGTTTCGCGGCCGAGCGAACGGTTCAAGAGGCCATCGCTGACCTGCCTGATGCCGAGGTAGCCGATTTCGATGTCTCGGCAGCGTTCCAGGCCGCTTTGGCCGGGCAATAAGGGGCAGGGAACATGATTGATCAAAAGATCCAGGGCATGGCCAACCTTTCCACCCTAAGCGGCGCGGCGATCGCAGGCTTTGGCGCGCTCACCCTCACGCAGTGGCTGGCCATTGGTGGCTTTGTCCTGGCGTTTGCCGGGTTCGTCGTGAACCTCTGGCACAAGATCGCTACCTACCGGCTGCAGCGCTATGAGCTGCGGCTGAAAATGACCGGCCAGCTGCCGGACTGATACTCTCGATAATTCAACTTTTTTGGCCCGCCTGCGGGCTCTTTTGGCATGGAGAACTCCCATGAAATTCATCGACAACTGGCGGACCACGCTGAAAGGCGCCTGGTCTGTTCGTCTTCTGTTGCTGGCTGCCGTCTTGTCGGTCGCGCCAGTTTTCGTGTCCCTGATCACGCCCGACATGCTGGGGCTGGACCCGCTATGGTTCGCCCTGGCGGCGACCGTGGTGAACCTGCTCGCCATTCCAGCCCGGGTGCTGGTGCAGCCTGCCTCTGGCCTGTGGCGGGTGTTCCGGCGGGATGAGAGCGGTGCCTTGCGCAAGCGGACCGTCGGCCTGATCGCGGGCGGGTCGGTCGCACTCGCCTCGGCGGTGTCCTTCATCGGGCAATGGGAAGGGCTGCGCACACAGGCTTACCGTGACATCGTCGGCGTCTGGACGGTCTGCTATGGCGAAACCAAGGGGGTCAGGCCCGGCGATCGCTACAGCATGGCGGAGTGCGATGCGATGCTGGCGCGGGAAATCGTCAGCTACGAAGCCGCGCTTGACCGATGTTTGACCGCCAAGGTGCCGGTGGGGGTTAAGATCGCGCTGGTGTCCTGGACCTACAATGTCGGCGCGGGTGCCGCCTGCCGCTCGACCTTGGTGCGCAAGGCCAACGCAGGCGATCTGCGTGGCGCCTGCAATGAGTTACCGCGCTGGAACCGGGCAGGGGGGCGGGTGATCCGTGGCCTGACCAACCGCCGCCTGTCGGAGCGATCGATGTGCCTCCAGGCGCTGGATGCGGAAGCATGAGAGGGGCTGCTGTACTGGTCGCCCTCGCGGCTTTGGCGGCCGCTGCCGCTTTCGGCTATCGGCAGGGGGCCGCGGACTACCGCGCCAGCTACCAGGCGCGCGAGCTGGCGCAGATCGAGGCGTTCCGGAAACTGGAGGCTGCCCGGATCGAGGCTCTGCGAGCGCGCGATGAACTCTCACGCCAATTGGAGGAAAAGGCCCATGCGGATCCTGTTGCTGTGCCTCGCTGTCTCGGCCCTGGCCGGGTGCGGCGGCTCAACGCGCTACACTGAGGCTGTGGAGCCTTGCGCGGTGCCGGTGCGTATCCCGGACGGCTGGCTCAGCGATCAGCAGGTGGAGCTCCTGTGGTCCCGTGACCGGCGCGCGCTGCTTGGTTGTGGGGATAAGGTTGAAGCTTTGGCGGGACGAAAAGTTGGCTGGTGAACGGGGAGCCTTTTCCCGTCTGCGGGGTTCGAGGATTTTAAAGGGGTGTGGCCTTTGAGTGTTTTATTGTTCCACCCAACTAAATCGATCTCCGTATGGTTGCGATGAGAGGCTGCCCTCACAATGCGCGTCTGCGGTTGCTTGCCATCAAAGCAGGGAGGAATCCGCCGCGACTTTGAATGTAATCTCTATCTTTTTAGGTCCAAAAACGTATTGTTTTTGTGCGTTTAGCGCGCAACATGGCGATTCTTCGGGTATTTCTGGCCCATCAACTTCCTCTTAACGGTAGCCAGAATACGAAGTGGGCAAATTAATTGCGCTTTTTTGGCGATTCTCAATTAGAAAGAGTAAAACATGTCCACATCCCCCTCCCTTACCGACATCGTTTCGGAGTTTCGGGTCAATTCCGAAACGTATTCTGCTCAGTACGATGCAAGCGTGGCTGCACTCTCCGGCGGTGGTTATGTCGTAACCTGGACGTCATATGGACAGGATGGGCAATACCACGGCGTCTACGCCCAGCGGTATGACAGCGATGGCGTCGCGCAGGGGGGCGAATTTAGGGTAAATACGGAAACTGGCGACAGTCAGGAGGACGCGGCTGTCAGCGCTCTTGCGGACGGCGGCTTTGTCATCGCCTGGGCAAGCTACGGTCAAGATAGTGGTGGGACCGGGATTTTCGCACAGCGCTATGACAGCGACGGAGCGGCCGTAGGCGCTGAATTCCAGGTCAACACTGAGGGTTTTGGCTCTCAATATAACCCCTCCATCGTCGGGCTGGAAGGCGGCGGTTTTGTCGTGACTTGGACGTCCACCGATCAGGATGGCTCCGGTACTGGGGTCTATGGTCAGATGTATGCTTCGAATGGGTCTGCCCTTAACGGGGAATTCCAGATCAACACAGAGACCATCTCTGAGCAATACGCTAGCGACGTTACTGCTTTGGTCGGCGGCGGATTTGTCGTGACTTGGACGTCCAGGGGGCAGGATGGGAGCTATGAGGGCGTTTTCGCTCAGCGCTATGACAATACCGGGGCGACAGCCGGGAGCGAATTCCGGATCAATACCACAACGGAAAGCTTTCAAGAAATATCATCGGTAGCACCTCTCGCCGATGGCGGTTTTGTCGTCGCTTGGGAGTCGTGGAGCCAGGATGGCGCCGGAGATGGTATCGTGGCACAGCGTTTTGACAGCAGTGGAACAGCTGTTGGAAGTGAATTTTTGGTGAATACGACCATCAGCGGTTCTCAAAGATTTCCGCATGTTGTCAGCCTTGACGATGGTGGGTTTGTCGTCGTCTGGACCGATGAATCGGGGGCAGATGGCAGTTCTTATGGTATATTTTCTCAGCGATTTGCCAGTGACGGAACCCCAGTGGGTGGGGAAGAGCAGGTCAACAGCTACACCAGTGATGAGCAGAATTATCCCGGGGTGGCGCAATTGGCGGATGGATCCCTGGCCTTTACTTGGACATCCTCCTATCAGGACGGCAGTAGTTCCGGGGTCTATAGCAAGATTGCCGACCATACCGTTGCGCCTACAGGGGATGTCTCAATTTCTGGGACCGCGGCTGAGGACCAGACACTGACTGCCAGCAATACACTGGCGGATGAGGACGGTCTTGGTGTCATCACCTATCAGTGGCAGCGCGACGGTGTCGCCATCTCTGGCGCGACTGGTGACAACTATACGCTGACCCAGGATGATGTGGGCGCAGCGATCACGGTGACCGCGAACTACACCGATGGCGGTGGCTTTAATCATAGTGTTGCCAGCGCCGACACCTCCGCTGTGACCAACGTCAACGATGATCCTACCGGCAGCGTGACGATCTCCGGCACCGTGGCCGAGGACCAGACCCTGACTGCCAGCCACACGCTAGCCGATGAAGACGGCTTGGGCACGGTCACCTACCAGTGGCAGCGCGGTGGTGTCGATATTGCTGGCGCGACCGGCAGCAGCTACACGCTGACGCAGGATGATGTCGGGGCCGTGATCACAGTGACCGCCAGCTACACCGATGATGAAGGAACTGCGGAAAGCGTCGTCAGCACTGCGACCGCGGCTGTGGCCAACGTCAATGATGATCCTACCGGCAGCGTAACGATCTCTGGCACCGTAGCCGAAGACCAGACGCTGACAGCCAGCCACACGCTGGCCGATGAAGACGGCCTAGGCACGGTCACCTACCAGTGGCAGCGCGGTGGCGTCGATATTGCTGGCGCGACCGGCAGCAGCTACACGCTGACACAGGACGACGTTGGCACGGCGATCACGGTGGTCGCCAGCTACACCGACGACGAGGGGACTGCCGAAAGCGTCGTCAGCACCGCGACCGCGGCCGTGACCAACGTCAACGATGATCCTACCGGCAACGTGAGGATCTCCGGCACCGTAGCCGAAGACCAGACGCTGACAGCCAGCCACACGCTGGGCGATGAAGATGGCCTGGGCACGGTCAGCTACCAGTGGCAGCGCGGTGGCGTCGATATTGCTGGCGCGACCGGCAGCAGCTACACGCTGACACAGGATGACGTCGGCGCGGCGATCACGGTGGTCGCCAGCTACACCGATGACGAAGGGACTGCCGAAAGCGTTGTCAGCACCGCGACCGCGGCTGTGGCCAACGTCAACGATGATCCTACCGGCAGCGTGACGATCTCCGGCACCGCGGTCGAAGAGCAGACGCTGACAGCCAGCCACACGCTGGGCGATGAAGATGGCCTGGGCACGGTCACCTACCAGTGGCAGCGCGGTGGCGTCGATATTGCTGGCGCGACCGGCAGCAGCTACACGCTGACACAGGACGACGTCGGCGCGGCGATCACGGTGGTCGCCAGCTACACCGATGACGAAGGGACTGCCGAAAGCGTTGTCAGCACCGCGACCGCGGCTGTGGCCAACGTCAACGATGATCCTACCGGCAGCGTGACGATCTCCGGCACCGCGGCCGAAGACCAGACGCTGACAGCCAGCCACACGCTGGGCGATGAAGACGGCCTGGGCACGGTCACCTACCAGTGGCAGCGCGGTGGCGTCGATATTGCTGGCGCGACCGGCAGCAGCTACACGCTGACACAGGACGACGTCGGCGCGGCGATCACGGTGGTCGCCAGCTACACCGATGACGAAGGGACGGCCGAAAGCGTCGTCAGCACGGCGACCGCGGCTGTGGCCAACGTCAACGATGACCCTACCGGCAGCGTGACGATCTCCGGCACCGTGGCCGAGGACCAGACGCTGACAGCCAGCCACACGCTGGGCGATGAAGATGGCCTGGGCACGGTCAGCTACCAGTGGCAGCGCGGTGGCGTCGATATTGCTGGCGCGACCGGCAGCAGCTACACGCTGACACAGGACGACGTCGGCGCGGCGATCACGGTGGTCGCCAGCTACACCGATGACGAAGGGACGGCCGAAAGCGTTGTCAGCACCGCGACCGCGGCTGTGGCCAACGTCAACGATGATCCTACCGGCAGCGTGACGATCTCCGGCACCGCGGCCGAAGACCAGACGCTGACAGCCAGCCACACGCTGGGCGATGAAGATGGCCTGGGCACGGTCAGCTACCAGTGGCAGCGCGGTGGCGTCGATATTGCTGGCGCGACCGGCAGCAGCTACACGCTGACACAGGACGACGTCGGCGCGGCGATCACGGTGGTCGCCAGCTACACCGATGACGAAGGGACTGCCGAAAGCGTTGTCAGCACCGCGACCGCGGCTGTGGCCAACGTCAACGATGATCCTACCGGCAGCGTGACGATCTCCGGCACCGCGGCCGAAGACCAGACGCTGACAGCCAGCCACACGCTGGGCGATGAAGATGGCCTGGGCACGGTCACCTACCAGTGGCAGCGCGGTGGCGTCGATATTGCTGGCGCGACCGGCAGCAGCTACACGCTGACACAGGACGACGTTGGCGCGGCGATCACGGTGGTCGCCAGCTACACCGATGACGAAGGGACGGCCGAAAGCGTCGTCAGCACGGCGACCGCGGCTGTGGCCAACGTTAATGATGATCCCACGGGCAGCGTGACCATCTCCGGAAACGCAAAGCATGGGCACACTCTGACTGCTACGCACACGCTTTCGGATGAAGACGGGCTCGGAACTGTCGTCTATCAGTGGCAGCGGGACGGTGTGGATATTGCCGGGGCCACGGGCGATACCTTCACGTTGACCTTGGATGATGTCGATGCGGAAATCACCGTGGTCGCTAGCTTTGTTGATGGAGAGGATACTGCTGAACATGTTTACAGCGTAGCTACCTCTTCAGTTCGATACGGTGACTTTCACCAAATTGACACCACAAATAGTGATGAAATGCGCGGGCGCTACGGCGATGACTTCCTTGCTGGCCGCGACGGTGATGACAGAATCGTTGGGGGCTGGGGGCGCGACACGCTCAAGGGCAACACAGGCTCGGATGACCTACATGGTGGGCGAGGTGACGACCTTCTTTCCGGTGGGAGAGAGAGTGATAACCTATTCGGAGGGAAAGGCAATGACACTCTCAAGGGGGGGCATGGCGCGGATCGGCTCTTCGGGCGTCGCGACGACGATGAAATCTCCGGCGGTCGCGGTCGCGACACTCTCAAGGGGGGGGAGGGAGATGACTTACTCACCGGTGGATTTGGTGAGGACACCTTCGTCTTCGGCCGCAGTGATGGCAATGACACGATCACAGACTTCGGCCGAGGGAACGACCTGATCGAAATCACCCTGGGCGCACGGTCCTTGGAGGAAATCACGTTCTCGCAATCCGGTGATGATGTGCTGCTAACATTCGCCTCTACTACAGTGCTGGTCGAGAACGCCACTACCGCTGAATTGAATGACGCGGATAATTTCCTGTTCACTTGAGTGAAGCCAAGCTGATGGGTTGAGACTACAGGCCCACAATGACTTCTGCTTGGATTACCCCGCTCGTTGGCGACACGTGCGCAGCGAGCGGGGGGGTGGATCTGTGACGGCTAGGCGCAGGAAGTGACCTCTGCAAAGTCGACAGATCTTGCGACTTTGCGGGCGGTCCATGCGGCAGGCGCAATAAGAAGAGCTGACCTTCGCTGCCGGTGCAGCCGCCGACCACCTTCGAACGTCGGCGGTGCGGGACCTTGCAGACATCGCCCAGTTCACCGAGAGTCAAATCATGACCTATCGGGCTGCCAAGATCCCTCTCACCTGTGACGAACTCCGCGTGCGACTGTGGAGCAACTACATGCGCGAACACATGGAAGAGGTTTTAGAATCTCTCAACCGCGAGGGAGTTCGGCATGAAGCATGGTATCTCTGTCCAGGCCAGCCCCTTTGCGTGATTGGGCTCATGGATGTCGATGATGTCGATGCGGCGGCGCATGCCATGTCCGTGTCAACTCTCTCGGTGGATAAGATACATCGCCAGTTCAAGGAGCATTGGCTCCGATCTGGTATCACCCCAATCCAATTTGATCCCGAGAACAGCGACCTCGACAGCGAATACGAACTGCTATTCGAGGCCCGAACCAGATGACCGCCTTGGGCTCACAACGGATTTGCGGCAGTACAGCGCGTTGATCACTCGGCTGTCCTGCTACCAACGCTGAAACAGAGGGCCGCAGACAGCCCAATTCAGACGTTCGCACGATGCGCGGCGAACCCCTCGCCGCAAGCGCGAAGGATCAGCCAGATTTCCCGAGAGCAGACCTCCAGGGCTGCACAGTTGACCAGGGCGATGCTGCGCACTGCTCGAAGGTCGGAGGGGCGCAGGAAGCGCCCTTTGCAAACTCATCCGTTTGACCCAATTAGCCGAGTTTTTAAGCTACGGCGCAGTCCGCCGGTCCTACCGTTCGCTGCAGTCGTCTCCTACAGGTGAGGAAGGTCACTTGGTTTCGCTACCTGCAAAATCACCTTATTAACAACTGGGATATAGAAGAGAGAGCCGACTAGTTAAGCGATATTTGGCTCTTTCATGCTTGTGCTGTGACAAAAGTGCGGAAGGATACCTAAGTCTTAAAACTGAAGGCTTGAGGTCCCAAGAGATGACTGCCAAGCAGAAGTCAAGAGCAGTATACGAAACCGCGGCGATTCCATGGAAAGGTGTTAGGAGTGCCCGAGCTTACAAAAACCGAGCGCTTGCGATCCCTCTTGGAAAGAGGCTTTTTCCCTGAGGAGCTTCCGCCACCATTCAACACAAAGGATCTAGCGCATTATAGAAAGTATGTTTGGGAAAATTGGCCTGAGCAACCGCAGCAGCAGCCGCCCAGAACGATCCCCGAGATCTACAGTATTCAAAGGCTGGGTTGGAAGCGTCGCAATTTATCGATCGTCAATCCAATCTCTCAATATTTCTTATCGAAGAAAATCTCCGACGATTGGGTGAAGATCAAGAAACACCTTAGCCTTGGCTCTGCATCTCTAGATCATGCATATCTGCAGAAGGGCGCAAATAGAGCTGTGCCAAAGCCAGATTTTTCAAAGATCGAGTTCATGAAACTCAAGGCCGGAGGCGATTTCGATCATATTCTAATAAGCGATATCTCGAGATACTATGGAACGATCTATACTCACACGCTACCTTGGGCGCTCCACGGAAAGGCGTGGTGCAAGAAGCATGTAAATTCCCCCCTGTTAAAGGCAACTCTTGGAAACGAGTTGGACACACTTGTACGGAAGGGGCAGGATAACCAAACCATCGGAATTCCGGTTGGCCCTGATACCTCACGCATCCTCTCAGAAATTATTGCCGTAGCTTTGGAAATGCGTTTCTTTGAACTTGCTCCTGAAGCGAAGGGGTGCGCGCACCGCTTCGTCGATGATTGGTTTATCGGACACAATACAGCTAAATCTGCTGAAGCCGCGATGCGAAGCCTTGCTCAAGCCTGTGCAGAATTCGAGCTCGAGCTCAACCTTGAGAAGACGAGCATAATCGACACAAAAGACGAGATCATAGAGACTTGGCCAAGCGAGTTACTAGCTTTAGCCGTATCAAACCGCAGCGGAAACGGTCAGATTAAGCAGCTCAACAGGTTTTTTTCGCAGGCGTTTAGCCTCGCAAGAGCCCATCCCACAAGTAACGTCATGGACTATGCTCTGAAAGTGGCGCGATCGTTTTCTATTTCCAAACAGTCTTACCCCCTGTTCGAGAGTTTTGTTCTCCGAGCTGCTCGCGCCTATCCGATCACCTTGCCCGTCGTGGTGCAGATCCTGGTGAACTACCGGCTACAGGGCGCACCGATAAGCGCAGCTCGCTGTAAAAAGTTGATCGAAGATGAACTGGAAAAGTCTGTTGCACTGCGCCACACAGCGGAGGTCGCATGGGCACTGTTCCTAGCAAAGGCTCTGAGAATCAAGCTTTCAGCGGATACTCTAATGCCAATTTGTGCCGTGGAGAACTCGGTGTGGGCGCTCTTGGTCTTGGATCTAGAAAGCCAAGGGCTAATCGAAGGCAGCTTAGACAAGGCCTACTGGAATTCTCTATTGATCAAAGAGAATTTAACAGCATCCTGTTGGTTGCTAGCGTATGAAGCCGACCTCAAAGGGTGGTTAACACCGCCAGACGCAGATTTTGTGGACAATCATGACTGGTTCAAAGTTCTGAAGGCAAAGAAAATTAGTTTCTATGACACAAAGCGGAATGTGGAAACCTTCAGGAAATCAAGGGAAAGGTCTGCTCTGATCGCTCGCTATCGCCGTCGATCAGTTCCCAATTGGCTTACCTCCTTCTTCAGTGGGTCATCTATATGATCGAGGTGGAGCCGTTGAGTGCTAGTCCGCCTAGCAGGTCACAAAAATAGCCAGGTGGGCAGGGCAGCAAAATGGCGTCTACTACACTAAGCAATATTGATCATCGCACCCGCAGGTTCCCGAGATGTCACATGCAGCGAACGTCTGCGGTCCGGAATCGAAGTTTCGCGTCTGCCTCGACGGTGCCGGAGTTCGAGCGGATGGTACCTGCAAATCGCTGCCCTTGGTGCCGACTGCTGCATTGAATGTTGCAAGCTAAGGTTGTTGAATGTCCGTTTCACTCAAATGTTATTAACGTTTCGCACATGCAGGGTCATTGGAGCTACAACCCATGGCTTGGGCCGCTTTTGGGCTACTGGTACCAACTAGCGGTCGGGACCAGGCACGATATCGCTTCAATCACGCTACCGCAGTGCCGCATGTCGGCTTCGTGTCTTAGTCCGTCACTCCTCCAGCCCACGAATTTTGCTTCGGCAGCATGACACGAAGGGTCTGACCACCTAGCCCTTCATGCTGTCTTGTGTTGGGTAACCTCAACATAGCGACATCTTGGCAACGGCTGCGCTCACCCGTACAGTCTCAAACGAACACAACCCAGTTCGGAGCATTCTAGCCTCTGACGGTGAGAAAGAAGAATAATGTCAAGAAGCCTAAAGAATAATCTGGAAAGCCTTCAAAGTTTGGCCCGCGAGCGGACAGTGAAGACGCAAAATATTGAGTTTGACCTGGAGACGATAATAAAACGGATTGATAAAGGTATAATCAAGCTGGATCCTGACTATCAAAGGCGACACAGGTGGAGCGATGAACTATCCTCCCGTTTGATCGAGAGTTTACTGCTGAACATCCCTATTCCCGTTATTTATATCTCTCAAGACGTGGATGTGGACGACGAAACTGAAGAAAATGTTTCAAGATTCACCATTATTGATGGTCAGCAACGTCTCACGGCTATCTATCGGTTCATGAAAAATGAATTAGAACTTGTGGGTCTGGAAACTCTTGAAGGCGTAAACGGGCTATTGTATCGACAATTGCCGCCCTTCCTTCTTCGTAGACTTGACGAAAGAACGGTAAAATGCCTTCGCATTGACTCCACACTCGACCCTCAGGTGAAGTACGACATCTTTGAGCGGCTCAACACTGGATCGGTAAAACTTGAAGCGCAGGAATTGCGAAATGCTACCGCTCGCGGTCCATTCAACGAAGCTTTGAAGAGAATGGCGCAAGTTGGCAGTTTCAGAAAAATGCTGCAAATTCCTTTGGACAACCCAGATGAAAGTGCGAAAGTGAAGAAAATGGAGGATCTGGAGTTGGTGCTTCGCTTTTTCGCTCTGCGGAAAGGGCAGTATAAGGAGCTCAGCAAAGGCCTTAAAAAGTTTCTCACTGAGAAAATGGGGGAGCTGAATGCGCTTTCCCCCCTTGAGATTGAAGAGTTGGAAGTCGAATTTAGAGAGTGTATGGATTTTCTAGAACATGCACTGGGTCCATATGCCTTCGCAAAGTATCACGTGGTCGGTGGTCAAGTAGTAAAGAAAATGTCGAGTTTTAATGCGGCCGTGTTTGATGCCATTTCCGTGGGTACTTTTGAGAGTATTTCCAGAGAGAAAATTAGAGCTAAGGATGAAGGTTTTGTTGAAAAGTTTGCTGATTATAAACGCCTCTTTGAGGATCCTGACTTCTTTTCCGCAGTAAGTGGCGCGACTGCGGATGTTTCCAAGGTCAAATATAGAATAGAAAAAGTGATTGAGCATCTTAGGAAATGAGTACAGCTGCTTTTGAGGCGAGTGGTTCGATAAGCGCACGAGTGAAGGAGCTCAAGGCTCTACTCGAACAGGCGAAATGCTTGATGTACAGTGATGAACCCGCTTACGACGCTATTTGCAGGTCATGTTGCGTACTAATATCATCACACATAGAGGGTGCCATATCGGATTTCACCTCATCCGCTGTTCGTGATTTGAATTATTTTCGCAAAGACTTTCATAAGATGCCGCCTGCGCTCAAGCGTAGCTTTTGTAGAAAAATCGCTTTCTTCGAGGGGGTTTCAGAAAGATCTGTCAATCAGCGGACCGAGCAATTGGTAGCGTTTTTTGATAGCAATAGCGTGCCTATCGACCTCGAGGCGATCACTTACCTAGAGACAGCTAACAATAATCCAAAGCCGTCCTATGTTGATAAGCCATTTGAGAAGCTTGGCGTTACGGCTACGCTAAATGCAATAGGATCTGATTTCCTACTTCAAGCGTTTTCTGGAAATGCAGGAAAGCAGTATTGGACCCTGAGGAAGCTTAAAAGTTATCGCGCCAACCTGTACAGGTTTCCATACCTAGGTTTCAGCAATGGTATGTTTGATGAGAACGCCAAGGCAAAGAAGAAAAGGGGGGAGGAAAATCTTTGGCACACTTTCTTAGAGGAGATAGTTACGCGGCGCAATAAGATTGCTCATGGACAAACCCTAGAAAACCCCACCTCCACG
The DNA here is from genome assembly GCF_055398055.1 of Leisingera sp. S2M4. Classification (NCBI taxonomy): domain Bacteria; kingdom Pseudomonadati; phylum Pseudomonadota; class Alphaproteobacteria; order Rhodobacterales; family Roseobacteraceae; genus Leisingera; species Leisingera sp. S2M4. The sequence continues at coordinate 3,370,916 of NZ_AP040861.1, read as the reverse complement.
AGTGAGCTCGAGCAGGATATCTTTAAAATGGAAGTATTTCTTTCTGCTACCTGTCTTTATTTTTTTTCACAAATCGGTGCCCGATGATTATTTACTCACAAGTCTTCAACCGAAATGGTGAGAATTTTCGCGGGCATTTACTGGCCTGAAGTATCATTACCGAGAGAGCGTAGGCTGACGCCCGGGTTAACCCATGCTTCAGCAGCAGCGCATGTCCACAAAGTCTGGTATTGTGTGAGCTCACCGGTTTCAAAACCTCGCAGTCTCAGCGAACGGAGGGAACCGTGGGCCGCGTCGCAACAGAGAAACTCGGCCTGGCTGCGTAACACAGCCGAGTCTGCAAAAGACGCTTCTGCAGCTCTGGTGCCGCCGGTGTGCCCCGCAGCATCATTTGACGCAGCTTGGTCGGCCGAGGGTCCGCTTCCGGGAAGTTGACCAAGGAATTTCGCACCGGCAGCATCTTTGGCGCGACACCTCTTGCCTACGGCCGCTTTGGGCTGTTTTTACTAATTGGATGACCAATTAATGCTTACCTATACAGCGCTGCCTTAGCGAAGATCGGACATCTTTCTGAGCTTCTTGCGCCGCTCCACTGACAGATATTTCATGTGGAGCGGCGCCGTGATGAAAAAGTGTTGCAAGACGTAACTTCAAGCCATCGCGGTGTCCTGCTGGTTCAAGTGAAAAGGAAATGATCCGCGTCATTCAACTCGGCAACCGTCGTGCTTTCTACCAGCACAGTGGTTGAGCCGAAGGAGAGCAATACATCGTTGCCATCTTGCGAAAACGTTACCTGCGACAAAGACTTTGCCCCACGAATGATTTCAATCAAATCGTTTCCTTGGCCGAAGTCTGTGATCGTATCGTTTCCGTGATCGCGACCAAATACAAAAGTGTCCGCTCCAAATCCTCCGGTCAGTAAATCATCTCCTTTCCCCCCTTTGAGTGTGTCTCTACCTTTACCGCCTGCAATCACATCGTCGTCGAGGCGACCTAGGAGCAAGTCGTTACCCGTTCCACCTTCAAGGGTGTCGTTTCCTTTGCCTCCGTAGAGAGCGTCTTCGTCCTTGCCGCCCACGAGAAGGTCGTTACCTCTCCAGCCATGAAGGCTGTCGGATCCGGTGTTGCCCTTAAGAGAGTCGTGCCCCAAGCCTCCGACTATACTGTCCTCGCCTTCGCCGCCGGTTAAAGCGTCATCGCCGTAGCGCCCGCGCATTTCATCATCATCGGAGGTTCCTACCTGGTGGAGGTCGCCATATCGGATTGCGGTAGTGCCCTCACTGAAGGCGACCTCGGTAGTTCCCCCGCCATCAAGATAACTAGCTTCTGTGGTAATGGTGGCTCCTACGTCTTCTTCGGACAGAGTGTAGGTGTCGCCGGTCGCTCCGGCAATGTCGACGCCATCGCGTTTCCACTGGTAGGAAATGCTTCCAAGCCCATCTTCGTCCGCGAGAGTGTTTGTCGCGGTCAAAGTTTGGCCTTGTGTTGCTGCTCCGGCGATGATGACGGATCCGGTCGGATCGTCGTTGACGTTGGTCACGGTGGCCGTTGCGGCACTGGTCACGCTCTCGGTTGTGCCTTCACCATCGGTATAGCTGGCGGCGACGGTGATGACCGCGCCGACATCGTCCTGGGTGAGCGTGTAGGTGCTGCCGCCCGCGCCGCTGATGTCGGCGCCATCGCGTTGCCACTGGTAAGCGATCGTGCCCAGCCCGTCTTCATCTGCCAGGGTGTTGGCCGTCGTGAGAGTTTGATCTTCAGCAGCGGTTCCTACGATACTGACGGAGCCGGTCGGATCGTCGTTGACGTTGGTCACGGTGGCCGTTGCGGCACTGGTCACGCTCTCGGTTGTGCCTTCACCATCGGTATAGGTTGCTGCCACGGTGATGACCGCGCCGACATCGTCCTGGGTAAGCGTGTAGGTGCTGCCGTTCGCGCCGCTAATGTCGACGCCATCGCGTTTCCACTGGTAAGCGATCGTGCCCAGCCCGTCTTCATCTGCCAGGGTGTTGGCCGTCGTGAGAGTTTGATCTTCAGCAGCGGTTCCTACGATACTGACGGAGCCGGTCGGATCGTCGTTGACGTTGGTCACGGTGGTCGTTGCGGCACTGGTCACGCTCTCGGTTGTGCCTTCACCGTCGGTATAGCTGGCGGCGACGGTGATGACCGCGCCGACATCGTCCTGGGTAAGCGTGTAGGTGCTGCCGTTCGCGCCGCTAATGTCGACGCCATCGCGTTTCCACTGGTAAGCGATCGTGCCCAGCCCGTCTTCATCTGCCAGGGTGTTGGCCGCCGTGAGTGTTTGGTCTTCGGCGGCGGTTCCGGCGATGGTGACGGATCCGGTCGGATCGTCGTTGACGTTGGTCACGGTGGCCGTTGCGGCACTGGTCACGCTCTCGGTCGTGCCTTCATCATCGGTATAGCTGGCGGCGACGGTGATGACCGCGCCTACATCGTCCTGGGTAAGCGTGTAGGTGCTGCCGTTCGCGCCGCTGATGTCGGCGCCATCGCGTTTCCACTGGTAAGCGATCGTGCCCAGCCCGTCTTCATCTGCCAGGGTGTTGGCCGTCGTGAGAGTTTGATCTTCAGCAGCGGTTCCGGCGATGGTGACGGATCCGGTCGGATCGTCGTTGACGTTGGTCACGGTGGCCGTTGCGGCACTGGTCACGCTCTCGGTTGTGCCTTCACCATCGGTATAGGTTGCTGCCACGGTGATGACCGCGCCGACATCGTCCTGGGTAAGCGTGTAAGTGCTGCCACTTGCGCCGCTGATGTCGCCGCCATCGCGTTTCCACTGGTAAGCGATCGTGCCCAGCCCGTCTTCATCTGCCAGGGTGTTGGCTGCCGTGAGAGTTTGATCTTCGGCAGCGGTTCCGGCGATGGTGACGGATCCGGTCGGATCGTCGTTGACGTTGGTCACGGTGGCCGTTGCGGCACTGGTCACGCTCTCGGTTGTGCCTTCACCATCGGTATAGGTTGCTGCCACGGTGATGACCGCGCCGACATCGTCCTGGGTAAGCGTGTAAGTGCTGCCACTTGCGCCGCTGATGTCGACGCCATCGCGTTTCCACTGGTAAGTGATCGTGCCCAGCCCGTCTTCATCTGCCAGGGTGTTGGCTGCCGTGAGAGTTTGATCTTCGGCAGCGGTTCCGGCGATGGTGACGGATCCGGTCGGATCGTCGTTGACGTTGGTCACGGTGGCCGTTGCGGCACTGGTCACGCTCTCGGTTGTGCCTTCACCATCGGTATAGGTTGCTGCCACGGTGATGACCGCGCCGACATCGTCCTGGGTAAGCGTGTAGGTGCTGCCACTTGCGCCGCTGATGTCGACGCCATCGCGTTTCCACTGGTAAGTGATCGTGCCCAGCCCGTCTTCATCTGCCAGGGTGTTGGCTGCCGTGAGAGTTTGATCTTCGGCAGCGGTTCCGGCGATGGTGACGGATCCGGTCGGATCGTCGTTGACGTTGGTCACGGTGGCCGTTGCGGCACTGGTCACGCTCTCGGTTGTGCCTTCACCATCGGTATAGGTTGCTGCCACGGTGATGACCGCGCCGACATCGTCCTGGGTAAGCGTGTAGGTGCTGCCACTTGCGCCGCTAATGTCGACGCCATCGCGTTTCCACTGGTAAGTGATCGTGCCCAGCCCGTCTTCATCTGCCAGGGTGTTGGCTGCCGTGAGAGTTTGATCTTCGGCAGCGGTTCCGGCGATGGTGACGGATCCGGTCGGATCGTCGTTGACGTTGGTCACGGTGGCCGTTGCGGCACTGGTCACGCTCTCGGTTGTGCCTTCACCATCGGTATAGCTGGCGGCGACGGTGATGACCGCGCCGACATCGTCCTGGGTAAGCGTGTAAGTGTTGCCACTTGCGCCGCTGATGTCGGCGCCATCGCGTTTCCACTGGTAAGCGATAGTGCCCAGCCCGTCTTCATCTGCCAGGGTGTTGGCTGCTGTGAGAGTTTGATCTTCGGCAGCGGTTCCGGCGATGGTGACGGATCCGGTCGGATCGTCGTTGACGTTGGTCACGGTGGCCGTTGCGGCACTGGTCACGCTCTCGGTCGTGCCTTCACCATCGGTATAGGTTGCTGCCACGGTGATGACCGCGCCGACATCGTCCTGGGTAAGCGTGTAGGTGCTGCCACTTGCGCCGCTGATGTCGACGCCATCGCGTTTCCACTGGTAAGCGATCGTGCCCAGCCCGTCTTCATCTGCCAGGGTGTTGGCTGCCGTGAGAGTTTGATCTTCGGCAGCGGTTCCGACGATGGTGACGGATCCGGTCGGATCGTCGTTGACGTTGGTCACGGTGGCCGTTGCGGCACTGGTCACGCTCTCGGTTGTGCCTTCACCATCGGTATAGGTTGCTGCCACGGTGACGACCGCGCCGACATCGTCCTGGGTAAGCGTGTAGGTAACTCCGGTAGCGCCGGAAATATTGACGCCATCGCGTTGCCATTGGTAGGTAATCGTGCCAAGCCCGTCCTCATCCGCGAGTGTATGGGTGGCTGCGAGCGTTTGTTTCTCGGTGGCGTTTCCTACGATGGTGACGTTGCCTGTCGGATCGTCGTTAACGTTGGCGACCGGGGCAGTTCCTGCACTGGTTACGCTTTCGGTTGTACCTCCGCCATCGGTGTAACTAGCTACGACCGTTATTGTCGCGCCGACATCTTCTTGGCTCAGGGCATATGTGCTTGCAGTGGCTGCGGTTATGTCGACACCATCGCGTTGCCACTGATAAGTGACCGAGCCAAGCCCGTCCTCGTCCGCCAGAGAATTGGTGGCGGTCAAAACTTGATCCTCGGCAGCGGTGCCGACAATGTTGACGCTGCCTGTGGGCGCGTCGTTAACGTTGGTCACAGCTGCTGTGGCGGAGCTGGTGACGCTTTCGGGGTTACCGGCGTTATCAGTGTAGCTGGCTGTTACTGTGATTGCAGCGCCGACATCGGTTTGGGTGAGGGTATAGGTGCTGCCGTTTGCCCCGCTGATGTCGACACCATCACGTTTCCATTGATATGAAATCGTGCCTACGCCATCCGCGTCCGAAATTGAATTGGACGCGGTGAGTGTTTGCCCCTCAGACGCCGTCCCTGATATAGTAACGGAACCAGTCGGGGGCTGGTTAATTGGTGGTGTGTAAAAACTTGAGTAGGCGTACTGAGAAAGCGCTGTGCTAGACGCGACGGTAAAAGTTGTGCCGTTCACGAATGTGTCATACGCGGTAGCATCAAGTGGCACAACAATTCCACCTGAGTTTCCTACGCCTGCCATCCAGACGGCTTGGCCACCGTTGCTTAACGTAAATTCGTATAGCGAATACGGGCCATTATAAGCAGTCGAACCAGATGGGATGCCGGTATAGGTGAACTCAGTATTCGCTCCGACGTCCACAGTCGAGTTTTCATCGCCAATGGTCGCATCACGTGCGCCTCCCATCACTAAGGGGTTGCTAGCGAAGCTGCTCCATACACTTTCCCAAGTGGCGAATACGACAAAATCAGACATAAGAAATACTCACTGTATAAGTTGAATTCGATGGTTCAGTGAAAAATTCACTGTGGCGGGTTGGGGGTTACTGGATCAAAGGGTCTGTGTGCCGGCCCGGTTGCAGCAAGCGGATCGGATTGACGCGGTTGGGCGTACTGTACGCAGTAAGGAGCTCGGCCTGGAGAACGCCAGAGTTGTCCAGTTCGCTTTGGTGAAAGCTATTGAGACGAGTTCGGAAAGGGGCATTGCACCTCCGGAAACATACTTAACCAATCTACTTCGGCACACGCACCCGTAAGGTTTCGAGGCTTCGCTAGGAAAGAAAAGATTTCCAAGCGCCAGCGCATCTCGACCATATGGCGGCGAGTACGTGATCACGGCGTTTGGACCTAACCGCTTAGGTTAAGCATTTCGACAAGCTGGATCAGGCCTGTCCGTCTTCAAACAAAGCAAAGGCTACACCTTCTCAGGTTGTGAAGCAAGTTCACAAATCAAGTACTTTTCCTGCAGGTGAGTACAGCGATATGCGGTTTTACTCTTTCACGTTTTGTTCACGTTGTGTCTTGTGAAAAAAAACACCTGAACCCACTGAATTCTGGAAGTTTTCGTGAGATTTAGGTTCTGGCGCCGCAAGGCGTGGGGGTTCAAGTCCCTTCACCCGCACCATAACTTCATATTCTCTCGAAGAATTTCTCGCCCGCGTCACGCCCCCCTTTGGCGTGGCCAGGCGCCGGTAAGTATTTCCTCGGACGGCGGGTCGAGTTTGGGAAACGGTTCGCTCACCATGTAAAGGCGCCTGCGCGTGCATAGTCGAAACGCTGTGCGCCAGGTCTCGATAGGCGAGCCTGATAACAGAATCTTATCTGTAGGGTGAAAAATGGCGCACCTGAGAGGATTCGAACCTCTGGCCTCTGCCTTCGGAGGGCAGCGCTCTATCCAGCTGAGCTACAGGTGCGTCGTTAAGGCGGGGTATAGCGGTGCTTCGAAGTTGCTGCAATCGAAAAAAAGTGCTGGTTTCCAAAAACATCGCAACGGTCGGCGTGAGGCGGGTTATCAAGCTGAAAAAACAAAAGCCCGCACGTGGAACGCGCGGGCCGTTCGGGCTCTGGAAAGTTCAAGGTGCAGTTCTGGCAGTCAGCCGCGCCAAGTGCGAACGACGCCGCAATCCATGTGAACGAAGTTCGAGCGGTAGTATTTGCCGACGCCGCCTGCGCGGCAGGCTTCGGCGGCACTTGCCATCTGCGATACCGAGCGGGACGCCAGCCGAAGGTCCGCGGCCTGGCCGCGCATGTGCAGGGACTTCTTGGCGACGCCGCGGGAGCGGCTGCGCAGCATCGCGTTCGTCTTGGGGCTGCGATAGCCGGACAGCAGCAGATAGGGTTCATTCACGTCCAGGAGGTTATGCGACGCAGCCATGATGTCGATGGTGCGAAGGTCGATTTCCTTGACCTGGTCCGTCCGCCAATCGCGCATGAAATGGTTCACTTCACGCAGGGCTTCCTTGATGTATTTTCCGTCAATCCAATACACCATGTCCAGCCGTTCGCCGGTGCGACCGGAGTACATTCGGATGCGCCGGATGTCCCCGCCGCCGCGGAGAAAGCCTGCTGCATTGGAGAAGGTCGGAGCTGCCGCAACCGCGGTTGCTGCAAAAACACCCAAAAGAGAACGCCGGGAAAATCCCGTGCCCGCGGTTCCTGCCATGTTTCTACGTCGTCCCGTACGATTTGTGATCTTGCCTGAGTACCCGATGTTACGGGCCCGTTAACCTTCCTGATCGTTAACGTGCGGCTTGTATGACACAGCCGCCAATTTGTTCCAACATTTCTTTGCCGGGGTGACGCTTCGGGGCGTATTTTCGGCGATTTTTTGCGCAAAAGGGGACGAGCATGGAACTTTTCCCCGCGACTGTTGCCTGTCGGCGTCATAGACGCGGCGCCGGTGCATCACGGTTAAGATTTCGTATTTTTGATTGGACATTCCGGGCTGGCATTTACCAGTCTTTCAGATAGGCACTGGCAAAACAGAACTTTAGGCAGATCAAGGATCGAGTACATCATGGCGGGCAGAGCTGCTGGAAAATTCATGCCGGGACTGAAGGCGGGCCTTTTTGCCCTTGCGCTCGGAGGCGCCATCGCAGGCAGCATGACCGTGCCAGCGGTGGCGGAAGTGCCGGCGGCTTTCCGCCAAGCAGTCGCTGAGGCGGCGTCCCAGTCCGAGGCTTTGGCGAGTTTCTACCGGGAAAACGGCTATGAGGCCATCTGGACCGGGCAGGACCAGGCCTCGCGGTTGCGCCGCAGCGCGTTGCTGACGGCGATGGGCGAAACAGCGGCGCACGGGCTGCCGGATCGCTCGGGTGAAGTGAACCGGTTGCTGCAACAGATGCGCGACGCCCAAACGATCCGCGACTTCGGCGAAGTAGAAGTGGCGCTGAGCCAGGCGCTGGTGAACTACGCGACCGATCTGCAGACCGGCATCCTCCAACCCCAAAGGATCGACGACGGCATCGTGCGCAAAAAGCACAGTGTCGATGCGAAAGAATTCCTTTTTGGCATCCGCGACAATCAACCTTTTGCCTTTATGCGCTCCTTGGTTCCCACATCATCGCAGTATCGTGCGTTGCAGCGCGAGAAGCTGCGCCTTGAAAAGCTGATCGCGGCCGGAGGCTGGGGGGCCACGGTGAATGCCAAGAAGCTGGAACCCGGTGACGAAGGGGCTGCTGTCGTGGCCTTGCGCAATCGGCTGATGGCGATGGGGTATCTGGGGCGTAGCGCTTCGGGACGCTATGACGCATCGTTGGAACGCGCTGTGCAGGCCTTCCAATCCGATCACGGACTGGCGGTTGATGGTGTGGCCGGGGCCGGAACCCTGGCCGAGGTGAATCGCCCCGCCAGCGATCGGCTGAAGTCGATCCTGGTTGCGATGGAGCGCGAACGCTGGCTGACTCCGGATCGTGGCGAACGTCACGTCCTCGTCAACCTAGCTGATTTTTCCGCCCAGATTATCGATGACGGTGATGTGACCTTTGAAACGCGGTCGGTGATTGGCAAGAACACGCATGACCGGCGTAGCCCTGAGTTCTCTGACGAGATGGAGCACATGGTCATCAACCCGAGCTGGTACGTGCCGCGCTCGATCATCACCAAGGAATATTTGCCGAAGCTGCGGAACAACCCCAATGCCGTCGGACACATTGAAATCACGGATCGGCGTGGCCGGGTGGTGAACCGCAGCTCGGCGGATTTTTCGCAGTACACTGCGCGGAACTTTCCCTATGCGATGCGACAGCCCCCGAGCCGCAGCAATGCGCTGGGGCTGGTGAAATTCATGTTCCCCAACAAGTACAATATCTACCTGCATGATACGCCGCAGAAGAGCCTTTTCGGTCGCGAAGTGCGGGCCTTCTCGCACGGCTGTATCCGTTTGGCGGAGCCGTTTGAATTTGCCTATGCTCTGCTGGCGCGACAAACCGAAGACCCGAAGGCCTTCTTCCACCGGATCCTGAACAGCGGCAAGGAGACCAAGGTGGTGCTGGAGAAGAAAGTGCCGGTTCATCTGATCTATCGCACCGCAATCGTGTCCAGTCTGGGACACGCCGAATTCCGTCGGGACGTATATGGACGTGACGCGAAGATCTGGGCGGCTCTGGAGCGGGCAGGGGTGGTGCTGCCTAGCGTTCAGGGGTAGATACCAAGCCCAAACAGGATTTTCCGAGAGGGCTTGCCATGTTTACCATCCGCCAGATCGCCGATGCCCTGGGGGCCGAAGCTCAGGGGGACCTGGAGCTGACCGTCAGTGGGGCCTCTGAGCCGCAAGATGCGAGTCCAGAGCACCTCGCCATGGCGATGGCCCCCAAATACGCAGAGAACCTGGCTGAGGGAAACGCGCAGGCCGCGATGCTGTGGGAAGGCGCGGATTGGCAAGCACTGGGCTTGCGGGCAGCGATCTTTGCACCGCGTCCGCGCATGGCCATGTCTGGCCTCACGGCCATGCTGGACCCCGGTCAGGGCTTTGACAGTGGCATTCACCCGAGCGCCGTTATCCACCCGACGGCTGAACTTGGCGCAGAGGTGTCGGTTGGCCCCTTCTGCGTAATCGGACCGCGCGCGCGCATTGGCGACGGTTCGGTCATCGGGCCGCAGTGTTTCATCGGCGCCGATGTCGTGATCGGTCGCGCGGCGCAGCTGCGGGAAATGGTGTCGATCGGAGCCCGTGCCACGATCGGCGACCGGTTCCGGGCACAGCCCGGCGCGAGAGTTGGCGGCGATGGCTTTTCCTATGTGACCCCCGAAGTGTCGGGTGTTGAAAACGCCCGCAAGTCCCTGGGCGACCAGGGCGAGGCCAAGGCGCAGAGCTGGGTGCGTATCCATTCCCTGGGTGCCGTCACCATTGGCGACGATGTCGAGCTGGGCAGCAACTGCACCATCGACAATGGCACCATTCGCGACACTGTGATTGGAAACGGCAGCAAGCTCGACAATCTGGTGCATGTGGGTCACAACACCCGGGTTGGCAATGACTGCCTGCTGTGCGGTCAGACCGGTATCTCCGGTTCGGTTGATATCGGAAACAACGTGGTCCTGGGCGGCCAATGCGGCGTGGCCGACAATCTCTTTATCGGCGATGGTGTGGTTGCCGGTGGCGGTACCAAGATCCTCTCGAATGTACCCGCAGGCCGTGTGATCATGGGCTATCCCGCTGTGAAGATGGACGCCCATACCGAGATGTACAAAGCGCAGCGCAGGTTGCCTCGATTGATGCGTGACATCGAATTGTTAAAAAAGGCTGTTTTCAAGTAACGATCCACTCACTACATCAGCCGCAGCCTAAAGATCGGGGATCACTTCATGAGCACGCAGGACAAGGTTATTGAAATCATTGCAGAACAAGCCGTTCTGGAGCCATCGGATGTAACCCTCGACAGCACACTCAGTGATCTGGGCATCGACAGCCTGGGGCTGGTGGAGTGCATTTTCGCGATTGAGGAAGAGTTCGATATTTCGATTCCCTTCAATGCCAATGAGCCGCAGGAGAGTGATTTCGACATCTCCAACGTGGCCGCCATCGTGGCGGGCATCGACAAGTTGATCTCCGAAAAGGTCTGAGCCGCGATGAAGCGTGTTGTCATTACCGGGGCCGGAACCATCAACGCCCTGGGCCATTCGGTGCCCGCAACACTGGAAGCGCTGCGTGAAGGCCGCTGCGGAATCGGGCCTCTCGAGTTTCGGGATGTCGACCGCCTGGCGATCAAGATCGGCGGCCAGGTGCGTGATTTCGATGCGGAAGGACGCTTCAATCGCCAGCAGCTCAGCCTTTATGACCGCTTCACCCAGTTTACTCTGACGGCGGCGCAGCAGGCGATCAGCCAGTCGGGGCTGGAATTCCATGGCGAACTGTCCGCCAAGGCTGGGGTCGTACTCGGAAATTCGGGCGGCGGCATGCAGACGCTGGATGAAAACTATCGCAGCGTCTACGAGGACGGCAAAAACCGTGTGCACCCCTTTGTGGTGCCGAAACTGATGAACAATGCCGCGGCCGGGCATGTGTCCATGCAGTATAACCTCAAGGGGCCAAGCTTTACGGTTTCCACGGCCTGTGCTTCATCGAACCATGCGATGTCGCAGGCGTTCCAGATGGTGCGCACGGGCATGAGCCCGGTGATGATCACCGGCGGCTCGGAGTCCATGTTGTGCTTTGGCGGGGTTAAGGCCTGGGAAGGTTTGCGGGTCATGTCCAAGGACGCCTGTCGCCCCTTCAGTGCCAACCGGAATGGAATGGTGCAGGGGGAGGGAGCCGGCATTTTCGTGTTTGAAGAATACGAACACGCCCGTGCCCGCGGTGCGGAAATCCTGTGTGAGGTGATTGGTTTCGCCATGACCTCCGACGCTTCCGACATCGTGATGCCCAGCAAACAAGGTGCGGCACGGGCGATTGCCGGTGCACTGCGGGATGCCGGAGTGGACAGGTCGGAAGTTGGCTACATCAATGCGCATGGCACCGGAACTGCGGCCAATGACAAGACCGAATGCGCGGCAGTCGCCGATGTGTTTGGCCCGCATGCCGACCGGCTGATGATCTCTTCGACCAAGTCGATGCACGGGCATCTGATTGGCGGCACCGGGGCGGTTGAGCTTCTGGCCTGCATCATGGCGCTGCGCGATGGCGTGATCGCACCCACGATCGGCTATGAAGAGCCCGACCCGGAGTGCGCCCTGGACGTCGTGCCGAACGAGGCGCGCGTCGCGCGCGTCGAGGTGGCCTTGTCCAACGCCTTTGCCTTTGGCGGGCTGAATTCGGTCCTCGCGCTGCGCAAGGTGTGATGTCGCAGTCCTGTCAAACTGAAAACGCCGCGGCCTCCTGAAGGGCGCGGCGTTTGAATTTGAAAATTGTGGTCGCGTTTACTGCTTGACCACATCCACCACATTGTAGCCTGCGGTGAACCCTTTCAGGGACAGATCCATTTCCACAACCTGGTCGGGGGCCGGGGCGGGGCGCAGAGACAGGACTGCTTTCTGGCCCTTCTTGAACGCGTCGATATCGCCCTGGGTGAGGCCAATCTGTGCCACGCAGCCCATCGGGTTGCAGAAGGAGTAGTTGTAGCGCTTGGCAGGCGCACCATCGACCGAAATGGTTAAGGCTGCCGGCAGCAGGGTCTCGAGCGGAACGATCACCGTGGCACCGGCGACGGCCTGACCGCCTTCCTGATCGATGCGGAACAGGGAGACTTCGGCAATCGGGTTGCCTTCGGGTCCGGTCAGAATTTGCAACAGTGAGCAGGGGTCGGTTTCGCCCTCGGTCTTGACGCAGGCAAGCTCCCAGTCGCCGTGGGTCTCCTTGGAGTAGCGCTGACCCAATTTCGGGCCATCCTCTACCGGCTGACCGAGATCCAGAAGGTTGTCGGCAGTGGAACCGCTCTGTTCACCCTGTTCGGTCTGTGCGTTCTGCTCTGTGCTGTCCTGCGCTTCGGTCGCATCGCTTGCGGCTTCTTGCGCGGCGAGCGGAGCTGCCATGGCAAGAACGGCTGCCAGCGTGATCGGGGTCAGGGACTTCAACATGAATGCCTCTTTTTTCTAAGGACGCTAACGATGCGTTTAACACGCTCCCAGACAGGTGTCAGGTCAATATGGGACGGCAAAGGAGGATTTCCGCCGAAGCCCCCTGAGGGCGAAGCTGCTGTCAGGTAACAAAAAAGGGAACCCAATGGCCCCCTTTTTCGTGTGTGCGTCTCCCCGTCGGACTGGCCGACTTAGTTATTGAGTAGGACGTTACGAAAGCGCTGAGCGCCGGTCAACACGCAAGTTCAAAAAAATCAGAAACCGACAGGGTTTGAGCGACAACTCTTCCGATATAGTAATTTTCAACACGAAGACCAGTCGTGATTGCCTAAAAAGAAGGCCGTGCACGAAGCACGGCCAGTCTGACAGGGAGGAAATGTCCGCTCCGGCAATCGCGTCCTCCGGAAACGGTCCTGTTCACTATGGCACCAAAAGGTTAACGCTGTATTATTATCCACAGGCGTTAAGGCCCAGGCGGCGCAGGACATTTGAAAGCTCACCGAAACAGGTGAGGGCAACAGGATTGGAACACGCTATGGCGGAATCGATTTTTTTGGGTGGCGGGGGCGAAGACTATAGTGCGCCGCAATCATTGGCTTTGAAGTATGCCAACCGCCACGGGCTGATTGCCGGGGCAACCGGCACTGGCAAGACCGTCACGCTGCAGATCCTTGCTGAAGGATTTTCCAACGCGGGCGTTCCGGTCATCCTGGCCGATGTGAAGGGAGATCTCTCTGGCTTGGCGAAATCTGGCAGCCCCCAGCACAAGTTGCACGGGGCCTTTGGCGAACGGGCGGCCAAGATCGGCTTTCCTGACTACAGCTATCATGCCTGCCCGGTGACCTTCTGGGATCTTTACGGCGAACAGGGCCATCCGGTCCGCACGACCGTTGCCGAAATGGGGCCATTGCTGTTGTCGCGTTTGCTTGAGCTGAGCGAAGCGCAGGAAGGGATTTTGAATATCGCGTTCAGACTGGCGGACGAGCAGGGATTGCCGCTTCTGGATCTGAAGGATCTGCAAGCGCTGCTGGTTTGGATCGGAGAAAATCGCGATAAGTTGTCGTTGCGCTACGGCAATGTTTCGACGTCCTCCATCGGGGCGATTCAGCGTCGTCTTCTGGTCTTGGAAAACCAGGGCGGCACCCGCCTGTTCGGTGAGCCGGCGCTGGAGCTGAGCGATCTTATGCGCTGTGATGCAGACGGGCGGGGAATGGTCAATATCTTGGCCGCGGATCGGCTGATGGCTGCACCCGGTTTATATGCGACGTTCCTGCTTTGGTTGCTGAGCGAGCTGTTTGAGGAACTGCCGGAGGTTGGCGACCCCGAGAAGCCGCGTTTGGTCTTTTTCTTTGACGAAGCCCACCTGTTGTTCGAGGATGCGCCAAAGGCGTTGATCGACAAGGTGGAACAGGTGGCCCGACTGATCCGCTCCAAGGGCGTTGGCATCTATTTCATCACTCAGAATCCGGCCGACGTGCCCGAAGATATCCTGGGCCAGCTGGGCAACCGCATTCAGCATGCACTGCGCGCCTTTACCGCGCGGGACCGCAAGAACCTTCGACTTGCAGCGGAAACCTACCGGGAGAACCCGCGCTTCTCGACCGAGGATGCAATCCGGGAAGTTGGCGTGGGCGAGGCGGTCACCTCGATGCTGCAGAAGAAGGGGGTTCCGGGCGTTGTCGAACGCACGCTCATTCGTCCGCCCAGTTCCCAGCTGGGGCCGATAACCGCGCAGGAACGGGCCGCTTTCCTGCAGGCATCTGATATGGCAGGAAAATATGACGCGCTCAAAGATCGCCGCTCGGCATATGAGATTCTCGCCCAGCGGGCCGAAGTTGCCGCCAAGGCTGCAGAGGAGGCCGAGACGGCCGCGGAAGAGGCGGATGAACCGATGTCGCGGGAATTCAACGCAGCCCGACGCTACAGTGGTACAAGGGTCAGCCGGTCCACGGCACGCCCCCAACGTCAGAAGGATACGTTTTCGTCGGCCATGTCGCAGGCTGTGATCAAGGAACTGAAAGGAACCACCGGGCGCCGCATCGTGCGGGGCATCCTGGGAAGTCTTTTCAAGGGGCGCTGACGTTCGGCGCCTATTCACCCGCCCAGCGCTGGCGCGGATACAGAACCCACAAATGAGAAACGCCGCCCGGATCTGTCCGGGCGGCGTTTGTTGTTACTTCTCAGGGATCAGTCCTCGGGGACTGAACCTGAGGACAAGCAGCAATATCAAGCCCATTGTCAGCAGACGCATATGGGAAGCGCTTTCCAGCAGATGCGCCTTCAGTGGGCTGCCATCGGCCATGCCGGAGGTGATCGCTTCGATCAGCAGGATGCCCATCGGCTCCACCTTGATCCAGAAGAACCAGATCAGCATGCCGCCCAGAACCGCGCCAAAGTTGTTGCCGGAACCACCGACGATCACCATCACCCAGATCAGGAAGGTGAAGCGCAGCGGGTTGTAGGTGCCCGGCGTCAGCTGGCTGTCAAGGGTGGTCATCATGGCCCCGGCCAAGCCGCAGATCGCCGAACCCAGCACGAAGATCTGCAGGTGACGACGAGTGACATCCTTGCCCATCGCCTCGGCGGCGACTTCATTGTCGCGAATTGCACGCATCATCCGGCCCCAGGGACTCTTGAGAGCCATCTGGGCCATCCAGAGCAGCACAAGCAGCACCACCGTGAACATCACAGCGTAGCCGGCCTTGACGTAGATGGTCGAGGCTACCACCGGGTCAAGTCCGAGCCCGGTCGCCTTCTCGACAAAGGAGGGGTCGTTCTGCAGATCCACTTCATAGGGCAGCGGGCGCGGCAGGCCCACGACGTTCTTCACGCCGCGCGACAGCCAGTCTTCGTTCTTCAGCACCGCAATGATGATCTCCGCGATGCCCAGCGTTGCAATCGCGAGGTAGTCCGACCGCAACCCCAAGGCGGTTTTGCCAATCAGCCAGGCGGCACCTGCGGCCAACAGTCCACCTGCGGGCCAGGCCAGAAGCACCGGCAGGCCGAGGCCGCCAATATTGCCCTGAAGCGCCGGGTTGATTTCTTCGATGGCACTTACGGCCGGGTCAAAAATTGCCCGGTAGACGAAAAAGCCCGCGATCAGAACAACGGTGAGCACCAGTGCTCTCGGTTTGCCCGCCGGCATGACCTTGGTGATCATTACGGCGGCGGCGATGGTCAGTGCGCCCAACACCAGCGCGGTGACGATACCGAAGCCGCCTGCAGTCCAGGCTTCAGGAATAACGGGAGTCGCGGTGAGGACCACCGCCAGACCGCCCAGCGCGGTAAAGCCCATGATGCCGACGTTGAACAGACCGGCAAAGCCCCATTGGATGTTTACACCAATCGCCATGATGGCCGAGATCAGCCCCATGTTCAGGATCACCAGCGCCGAGTTCCACGAGCCGGAGAAGAACAGGGCGTCCGTCGCCCCCTCCAGCAGGATCAGCACGCCAACAAGCGCAAACAGCAGTGTATGTTTCAGGGTTTCACTCATACCGCTTTTCCCTTGAAGAGGCCGGTAGGCTTGAACAGAAGGACGACGATCAGGATCGCGAAGGAAACCGCGAACTTGTAATCGGTGCTCAGGAGTTGGACCAACCCATCAGGCGCCAGATGATCCGGCAGCACGTAGGCCAGAACCTTCTTCCAGGCATATGTGATCGTGACCTCCGAAAACGCGATGATGAAGCCTCCGGCAATCGCGCCCAGCGGGCTGCCAAGGCCGCCCACGATGGCTGCGGCAAAGATGGGCAGCAGCAGTTGGAAATAGGTGAAGGGTTTGAACGACTTGTCGAGCCCGTAGAGCACGCCGGCAATGGTCGCAAGCGCTGCGACGATCATCCAAGTGTACATCACTACGCGCTCCGGGTTGATGCCGGACAGCAGCGCCAGATCCTCGTTATCGGAGTAGGCGCGCATGGATTTTCCGGTTCGGGTCTTGTTCAGGAACCAGAACAGCAGCGCCACCACGATCACGGCGGTGATCACGGTGATGCCTTGGGTGGTCTTGATCGCCAGCCCTTCCTCCAGTCCGGTCATTTCCTTGAAGGCGCGCGCCTTGATGATGAAACGTTCGCCGTCTGCAAAACGCTGGTCGCCAGGGCCGATGATGAAGCGGACAAGCCCGTTCATCATGAACATGACGCCCAATGACACCATGACGAAAATCACCGGCTTGGCTTTCTGCTGGCGATAGAACCGATAGACGGTCCTGTCTGTAAACAGCATCAGGCCGATGGTGCCGAGAATGCCAAACGGCAGTGCGAGCAGGGCGGTGGGCAATACGCCAAAGGTGATGCCCATCGCTTGGAACCCCCAGGTCACCAGGATGGTCAGCATCGCACCAAAGGCCATGGTGTCGCCATGGGCGAAGTTGGAAAACCGCAAGATCCCGTAGATCAACGTGACCCCGAGCGCCCCGAGCGCGAGCTGGCTGCCATAGGCCAGGCCGGGAACGATGACGAAATTGGTAAGCGCCACTAGGGCGTTAAGAAGGTCCATACCTCAGCCCCCCAGGAAGGATTTGCGCACTTCCGGATCTTCCAGAAGTTCTTTTCCGGTGCCGGTATAGGCGTTGCGCCCCTGCACCAGCACATAGCCCTTGTCAGCGATTTCAAGCGCTTGCTTGGCGTTCTGTTCCACCATCAGGATCGGCAACCCGGTGCGGGCGACTTCGATGATCCGGTCGAACAGCTCATCCATCACGATGGGGGAGACGCCTGCGGTTGGTTCGTCCAGCATCAGCACCTTGGGCTTGGTCATCAACGCGCGGCCCACGGCCACCTGCTGGCGCTGGCCGCCGGAGAGCTCGCCGGCCGGCTGGTTGCGCTTGTCGCGCAAGATCGGGAACAGGTCATAGACCTGTTCCATCGTGTCCCGGAAATCATCGGTACGAATAAAGGCACCCATTTCCAGGTTTTCTTCCACCGTCATCGAGGTGAAGATATTGCTGGTCTGCGGCACGAACCCCATTCCCTTGACCACCCGATCCTGTGGCGACAGGGTGGTGATATCCTCGCCGTCAAGTCGCACTGAGCCCGAGCGCACGTTCAGCATCCCGAACACGGCCTTCATTGCGGTCGATTTGCCAGCCCCGTTCGGGCCGACGATCACGGCGATCTCGCCTGGGTTCACGGCGATGGTGCACTCATGCAGGATGTCCGGCCCCTTGCCGTAACCGCCTGTCATGGTGTCGCCGATCAGAAACGGTTCAGACATCTCCCGCCCCTTTCATCTTTCTGGAAATACTCCGGGGGAGCCGCGAAGCGGCGGGGGCAGAGCCCCAACATACGATTGCTCCGGCCATCATGCTTCCAGTTTGTCTTTGTTCTTCAGGCCGGTGCCCAGATAGGCCTCGATCACCTGCTCGTTTGCCTTGATCTCGTCCAGCGTGCCCTCGGCCAGCTTCTTGCCCTCGGCCATGCAGATCACCGGGTCGCACAGACGACCGATGAATTCCATGTCGTGCTCGATCACCACGAAGGTATAGCCGCGCTCCTCGTTCAGGCGCTTGATGGCATCGGCAATGGTGTACAGCAGCGTGCGGTTCACGCCGGCCCCGACCTCGTCGAGGAACACGATCTTGGCGTCCACCATCATCGTGCGGCCCAGTTCCAGGAGCTTTTTCTGGCCACCCGACACCTGGCCTGCCTTGAGGTCGGCAATGTGGCTGATGGTCAGGAACTCCAGCACCTCATCTGCCTTGGCACGCAGGGCGCGCTCCTCGTCGGCAATCCGCTTGCGTCCGAACCAGGTGTTCCAAAGGCTTTCGCCGGACTGAGCGCCCGGAACCATCATCAGGTTCTCGCGGCAGGTCATCGAGGAAAACTCATGCGCGATCTGAAAGGTGCGCAACAATCCCTTGTGGAACAGCTCATGCGGCGGCAGGCCGGTGATGTCCTCACCGTCCATGGTGACCCGGCCGGATGTCGGTTCGAGTACGCCTGCTATGACGTTGAAAAGTGTGGTCTTTCCGGCACCATTCGGGCCGATCAGACCAGTTATGGACCCCTTGGCGATTTCCAGCGAGGCGCCGTCCACCGCGTGGAACCCGCCGAAGTGCTTGTGCAAGTCCTCGACGACGATCATGTCATTCATCCCCTACCGCGTTTTCGCGGCTTTCAATTTGGAACAGCCCGGGCGTAACCCGGGCTGATCGTTCTTCGTTGATTTTCAACAGCTTATCAGCGGAAGCGCAGGGTTTCGTTCTTACCGTCGCGAACTTCGATCTCGCGGTAAGATCCAGCGCTTTCACCCGGGCCGATCAGCTCAACACCAGTGGCGCCCTGATAATCGATCTCGCCGCCGTTGGCGAGGATCTCCAGCGCCTTGCCCAGTTCGCCGGGGTTGATCGGCTCACCGGGGGCGTTGGCCACATCAAGGATCTTGCCAACATAGTCGGCCGGTTCGGTGGAGTTTGCAGCCTGCATGGCCAGCAGGAGCAGCGCCGCCGCATCATAGGATTCCGACGAATAGGCCGAAGTGCCGTCAAAGCCGACTTCCTTTGCCATCTCGGCAAAAATTTCAGCACCCTTGCTGTCGGAACCGGCGATCTGACCGAAAGAACCGTCCAGATCGGGACCGATATTCTTGGGCAGGGATTCACCGATCATGCCGTCGGGCAGACCGAAGGTGTCAAAGGCACCGCTGTCCAGCGCTCCCTGGATGATGCCGAGACCGCCCTGATCCAGGTAGCCCGCGACAACCAGAACATCACCGCCGGCAGACGCCAGGGCGCCGACTTCGGCGGAGTAGTCGCCTTTGCCGTCTTCATGCGCGGTCACGATGGTGACGGTGCCACCCGCGGCTTCGAACGCCGACTGGATCGAGTCCGCCAGACCTTTGCCGTAGTCGTTGTTGGTGTAGGTCAGCGCGATCGACTCGACGCCGCGATCCTTCAGGATTTCCGCCATGATCTCGCCCTGACGTGCGTCAGACGGGGTGGTGCGGAAAAACAGGCCGTTGTCTTCCATCGAGGTCAAGCCGGGAGAGCTTGCCGAGGGAGAGATCATCACCATGCCGTTGGGCAGCGCAACGTTCTGAAGCACGGCGCCGGTCACGCCGGAGCAGTCACCGCCGATGATGCCGCTTACACCTTCAGCCAGCAGTTTTTCAGCGTTGGCGGTCGCAAGGCCGTTATCGATGCAGCCGGTATCCGCCCGCACGGGGGTTACCTTTGCACCATCCAGGAGCTTGCCCGATTCGGTGACTTCTTCCATCGCCATTTCGGCGCCTTGCGCCATGGACGGCGTCAGCGATTCGATGGGTCCGGTAAAGCCGAACAGAACGCCCAGTTTCACTTCCTTGGCGTGGCCATCGGCAAACGCGGTGCCTGCGGTCAATGCGGCAGCGGCCGTGGCCATCAGCAGCTTTTTCATTTGAGTACTCCCTCATCTTGGAACAAAATGTTCACATCGGACCCTAGGCATGCCGGAAAAAAAAGAAAAGTCTTATTGACCGGCTTCATAGTCCCAAGATCGTCCTTGGTGCGCTGGCCCTCCGTCAGTTCCCCTGAGACAGCGCCGCTTGGCTCTACAGCGGAAACGTCAGAAGGAAAAGTTGGAAATGCGTCAAAAAGCGGCATTCATGGCGATCTTACTGGTGTTTCTGGCTTTTTTCAGGGGCGTTCAGGCGGAGACACTGCCGAGCAGTCTTGGCCCGCTCAAAGTCACGCGGGTTGCCGAGGGTTTTGATGTCCCCTGGGCGATCGCGTTCCTGCCCCAAGGTGGGTTTCTCGTTTCGGAACGGGATGGTCAGCTCTGGGTGGTCAGGAATGGTCAGACGCAGGCCGTAAAAGGGATCCCCAAGGTGGCCGCCGAAGGGCAGGGCGGTCTTCTCGACGTGATGGTGCCAAGGGATTTTTCGGACAGCCGCGAAATCTTCCTCACCTACAGCAAGAGACAGGGGCGCGGTCTTGGCACGGCCTTGGCGGTTGGACGGCTCAGCGCCGACTACACGCGGCTGACAGAGATGCGGCAGCTGTTCGAGGCAGCGCCGGGTGCCACGGGTGGACGCCACTTTGGCGCGCGCGTTGTGGAAGCGCCGGACGGGCATCTGTTCGTGTCCTTGGGTGAACGGGGTGACCGGCCCAGCGCCCAGAACCTTCGTTTGCATCAGGGCTCCGTGGTGCGCATCGCGCGGGATGGATCTGTTCCTGCGGGAAATCCGTTTGCCGCCCGCGACGATGCCCAGCCGGAAATCTGGTCCTATGGCCATCGAAACCCCCAGGGAATGGCGTTGGACTTGCAGGGTAACCTATGGGTTGCGGAGCACGGCGCGCGGGGTGGGGACGAGGTGAACCGCATCCGTCGCGGCGCGAATTACGGCTGGCCCGTGATTTCTTACGGCCGTCACTATTCGGGGCGCAAAATCGGCGAGGGAACCGAGAAGCCCGGCATGGAGCAGCCCGAATGGTATTGGGATCCGTCCATCGCGCCATCGGGCATGATGATATACTCGGGAACGATGTGGCCGCAGTGGCGCGGCGACATCTTCGTGGGGTCGCTGAAGTTTGATTACATCTCGCGCCTTTCGGGGGCACCTCTGAAAGAGGTGGAACAACTGAAAAGCGCGCAGACAGGTCGCATTCGCGACGTTCAGGAGGCGCCAGACGGTAGCATCTGGTTCGCTTCCGAGACCGAAGGGGCCGTGTTTCGCCTCTCCCGCTGAGGGGTATCAGCCTTTCTGCGCTGCTGCCGCGGCCTTGCTGCCCCGCTCCCGGTAGGGGGTCGTGTCGTAGTGAGCGCGGTAGCATTTCGAGAAATGCGACGGCGAGGCAAAGCCACAGGCGAGCGCCACGTTGATCACGCTCATGTCCGTCTGCATCAGCAGGTTACGGGCCTTCTGCAACCGCAGTTCCATGTAGTAGCGTTTGGGCGAGCGGTTGAGGTAACGACGGAAGAGACGTTCCAGCTGCCGGGTGGACATTCCAACATCCTGCGCAAGGATCGACGGGCTGATCGGCTCCTCGATATTGGCTTCCATCATCTGAATGACCTGGGACAGTTTGGGGTGACGCACGCCGATGCGGGTCGGAATTGACAGGCGTTGCGTGTCCTGGTCGGTGCGGATCGAGGAATAGATCAGCTGGTCCGCCACCGCATTCGCCAGATCTTCCCCGTGGTCATTCGCAATGAGCTTGAGCATCAGGTCAATCGAGGAGGTTCCGCCGGCCGTCGACAGCCGGTTGCCGTCGATTACGAAGACGGACTTGCTGAGTTCGACTTCGTCAAACTCCTCCGCGAAACTGTCGGCATTTTCCCAGTGGATGGTTGCGCGTTTTCCGTCCAGCAACCCGGCCTTGGCGAGGACGTAGGACGCCGTGCACAAGCCGCCGATGGTCAGCCCCTTGCGCGCCTCGCGGCGCAGCCAGGACAGCAGTTTCTTGCTCGTGGCATCCTGCACGTCGATGCCGGAGCAAAGAATCATCACGTCGTCGCGATGCAGCTCTGAAAGGTCGCTATCGAGGCTGAAAGTCGTTCCCGCAGAACATGTTACGGTGTCGCCTCCTTCGCCGATCAGGGTCCAGGAATACGCCTCGCCACCGGCCATGCGGTTGGCAATACGAAGACATTCCACTGCGGAGGCATAAGAAAGCATGGTGAATTTATCGAGAAGCACGAAGACAAACCGCTTGGGCTGGTCACAATCGTGTCTGGAATCAGCAGGCTTGCGTTGCGTCTGCATGGCGAGCGTCCTTCAAGAAACAAGTAGGGCCGCGGTGTGACGCCGCGGCAGGTCGGAAGACCGTGCTCACAGCTTGTTGTTCGGGTCAAGTCTCGGCAATTCTAAACTGGTCAGCCGGCCGCGGATTTCGTATAGATGCCCCCCAATATACATTTAGGTCCACTTCAGCGGAGTAAAGTCATGAGCGAATGGCAAAAAACGGGCTGGCGCCAGAAACCGCGGGTGCAGATGCCGGACTATACGGATGCGGCGGCGCTGTCCGCAGTCGAGGCCCAGCTTGCCAACTTTCCGCCGCTGGTATTTGCAGGCGAGGCACGTCGGCTCAAACAGCACCTGGCGGCCGCAGGCCGCGGTGAGGCGTTCCTTCTGCAGGGCGGGGATTGTGCCGAAAGCTTTGACCAGTTCAGTGCGGACGCCATTCGCGACACTTTCAAAGTGATGCTTCAGATGGCGATGGTGCTCACCTATGGCGCCAAGGTGCCGGTGATCAAGGTAGGCCGCATGGCGGGGCAGTTCGCCAAGCCGCGCAGTGCGCCGACCGAGACCATTAATGGCGTGGAGCTGCCCAGCTACCGCGGGGACATCATCAATGACCTCGCTTTCACGTCCGAGGCGCGCACTCCGAACCCGCAGAAGATGCTGCAGGCCTATACGCAGGCCGCGGCCACGGTAAACCTGTTGCGGGCCTTCTCGACCGGCGGTTTTGCCGACATGAGCCGGGTCCATGCCTGGACGTTGGGTTTCACCGATGAACAGGAAGTGCAGAAATACAGCGAGATCGCGAGCCGTATCCAGGACTCCATTGATTTCATGCGCGCGGCCGGCATTAACGCCGAAACCACGCATGAGTTCTCCAGCGTCGAATTCTACACCAGCCATGAAGGGCTGCTGCTGGAATACGAAGAAGCGCTCACCCGGCTCGACTCCACGTCCGGAAAATGGTTAGCCGGTTCCGGTCACATGATCTGGATTGGCGATCGGACACGGCAGCCGGACGGTGCCCATGTGGAGTTCTGCCGCGGCGTCCTGAACCCGATCGGTCTGAAATGTGGCCCGACCACCACCGCCGAGGATCTGAAGGTTCTGATGGCCAAGCTGAACCCGGAGAATGAAGAGGGTAAACTGACGTTGATCGCCCGCTTCGGCGCAGGCAAGGCGGGCGAGCATCTGCCGCGACTGATCAAAGCCGTTCAGGAGGAAGGTGCCAATGTGACGTGGGTATGCGATCCCATGCACGGCAACACGATCAAGTCTTCCACCGGCTACAAGACGCGTCCGTTTGACAGCGTGCTGCGCGAAGTTCGGGACTTCTTTGGCGTGCACAGTGCCGAGGGCACAATTCCGGGTGGCGTGCACTTTGAGATGACCGGTCAGGACGTGACCGAATGCACGGGCGGCGTCCGTGCGGTGACCGAAGAAGACCTTAGCGACCGTTATCACACGGCTTGCGATCCGCGTCTCAACGCCAGCCAGTCTCTGGAGCTTGCCTTCCTCGTGGCCGAGGAACTGTCGAGCCTGCGCGCAACCCAGAAGACGCGGCAGGCCGGATGACGGCAGGCGCGATGTCCGCCGCGTCCTTCCGGATGTGGCGGGACATGCAGCCGACAGAGGATTGAAGAAAAAAGCGCCCCGTGGACAGATCCGCGGGGCGCAGTACGTTTCAAGTGCTATGACCGTAGACTTGAAAATCAAATTGAATACCGAAATGAACGTCAAATCGCGCACGTCCCGGTTCGGCGTTGCCGATCTAGTGGTTCAGACGATTTCGGTGTTCGGCGCTTCGGGGTGTCGACTTGGTTCGCCACCCCCGAGCCGGGCACAAGGTTTGCGTCAATCGCGGCTGACAACCAGCCGAAGATGCGGGGCTTTCTTGGAAGGGCGCCCTTGAGCGTCAGCGTCGGCCTCAGCAGTGGGTGCCGGTGACCGGCGGCTGCGTTCCAGTAGCGCCTTGGCTTCGTCAAGGATCGAGCGTTCATGCTTGAAACGGGCCTGGACCTCTTCGAAGCCTTCGTTCGGGCTGTTGATATCCGCTGGTTGCCGCTCGCCCTCGGTCCGCGATTTTGCCTTGAATTCCGGCGATGCGGTCTCCGCAGAAGCGTCGGTAACGGCGCGCATTTCAATGGATGTGATGGAAAAACGCTGGGATGTGACCGTGGCACCTTCGTCGGCGACCAGAACACCCAGGACCCGGCTGATGTCCCCCAGATCGCTGCGCAGCGGCAGCAACAGCATCCGTGCACTCCGCGGAGTGCGCAGGCGGGAGGCTTCGATCTGAAGGCCCAGCTCAACAATGGCGGGCGTTTCGAACATGTGCTCCATCGCCGAGCTGAGCTGTTTGCGCGCATCGGTGGTAAAGAAGGCGGTAGCGGGCATGCCGCGCACTTCCATGCCGGCCAATTCGTTCACGAAGGTGCCCGCCAGGCGAAACCGTGCAATTCCGGGGGCAATCCGTTCCAGGATGAAAGTATTGCTGAGGATGTTTTCCAAGCCACGCGGGTCAATCTGCGAGCGGCTGGGGACGTCGTCGCCTCGGCGCAGCGCGGTCCAATAGGCCTCAGCCTGGCGCAGGGGCGAAAGCGGCCCGCCCTTGCGGAAACGGTTCATCGATACAACCTTTTTGCGGTTGCCGTCTGTCTTTGTTCCACTGCGGCTGCCAAACGTCATTTCATTATCCTCTTGAACCCGGTCACTTCCTTTGCCCCCCGGCAGCTCAGGTGCTGCGTTAAGACTTAGGGCCGGCTTGGTTACCCTGAAGTTAAGATGACACAATATAAATCAAATTTGGACTATTTCTTTAAGCAATGGTTAACGCGCGCTGGTTTAGGGGAATTGCCTTTGATCTTGCGCCTGTGCGTGCCAAGGAAGTAGACCAGTCCAACCGCGAGACAACACACGAGGGCTCAGTCCAATGACTATCCGAAGCATGACCGCTTTCGCGTCCGCCCAAGGCAGCCTCGGGCCGCACAGCTGGACCTGGGAGCTGCGCTCTGTCAATGCCAAGGGGTTGGATCTGCGGCTCCGGGTGCCGGATTGGCTTGAGGGGTTGGAAGCCCATGTCCGCAAAGTTCTGAGCCAGTCGCTGGCCAGAGGCAATGTTTCCCTGACGCTTCGCGTGTCCCGAACGGATGATGGCGCCGGTGAGGTGCAAGTCAACGCAGCCTTGCTCCAATCTGTGGTGCGAGCCTTGGCAGAGGCCGAGGATATCGCGAAGCAGAACCAGGTGAAGCTGGGCCCGACAACGGCGGCGGATCTGTTGGGGTTTCGCGGCGTTCTGGAGCAGGCGGCGGGTGAAGACGATCCCGCGCCCCTGGTCGCGCAGATGCAAAATGAGCTGGCCGATTTGGTCAAAGCGTTCATCGGCATGCGCGAAAGTGAAGGGGAAGCTCTTGCCCAAATCCTTAACGCCCAACTGGCGCAGGTCCAGGACCTGACCGAGCGCGCGGGGGCTGAGGCGGAGGACCGCAAGCTCCGTTTCGCCGAGACGATGAAGGCCAACCTGGCACGCGTCATGGACAATGCAGAAGGCGCCGATCCGGACCGCGTTGCGCAGGAGCTGGCGTTGATCGCAGTCAAAGCGGATGTGACGGAAGAACTGGACAGGTTGAATGCCCATGTCGCCGCGGCACGCGAACTCCTCCAGAAGGGGGGCGCGGTGGGTCGTCGTCTCGATTTCCTGATGCAGGAATTCAATCGTGAGGCGAATACCCTGTGCTCGAAGGCGCAGCACAGCGGCTTGACGGCGGTTGGGCTGGAGTTGAAAACCGTGATCGACCAGATGCGCGAACAGGTGCAGAATATCGAATAGACATAAGGAGTGCCAAAATGGCGGATCGCCGTGGCCTTTTGATCATCCTCTCCTCTCCCTCGGGAGCGGGCAAATCTACCTTGGCCCGGCGTTTGATGGCCTGGGATCCGGGGTTGAAGTTCTCAGTCTCGGCGACGACGCGGGCGCCGCGACCCGGTGAAGAACACGGGCGCGAATACTACTTCCTGTCGGAGGACGAGTTCAAACAGCAGGTTGCCAAGGGCGAAATGCTGGAACATGCGCATGTCTTCGGCAACTTCTACGGCTCGCCCGCCGGCCCGGTCCGTGACACCATCGAGGCGGGGCAGGACGTTTTGTTCGACGTTGATTGGCAGGGGGAAATTCAGATCCGCAATTCGGATCTCGGCAAGCATGCGCTCTCCATCTTCATTCTTCCGCCCTCCATCAAGGAGCTGCGCCGTCGGCTGGAAACACGTGCGCAAGACAGCGATGAGGTGATCTCCAAGCGGATGATGAAAAGCTGGGACGAGATCAGCCATTGGGGATACTATGACTACGTGCTGATCAACGACGATCTCGATGAAACCGAGGCAAAGCTGAAAACCATCGTCGAGGCGGAACGCATGCGCCGCATCCAGCAGCCCAGATTGCAGGATCACGTACGTGCGCTGCAAACACAGTTCGAGGAACAGTCATGACGCTTTATGCCTTGGGAGATGACCGCCCGCAGTTACATGAAGACACCTGGGTGGCCCCGGACGCCAATCTGGTTGGCAAGGTGGTGCTGGAAGCCGGCGCCTCTGTCTGGTTCGGCGTCACCATTCGGGCGGACCACGAGGAAATCCGCATCTGCGAAGGCAGCAACGTTCAGGAAAACGTGGTGATGCATATCGACGCCGGCTATCCGCTCACGGTTGGTCGCAACTGTACCATCGGGCACAAGGCGATGCTGCATGGGTGCACCATCGGTGAAAACACGCTGGTGGGCATGGGTGCGACAATCCTGAATGGCGCGAAGATCGGCAGGAATTGTCTGATCGGGGCAGGTGCGCTGATTACCGAGAACAAGGAGATTCCCGACAACTCGCTGGTCATGGGCAGCCCCGGTAAAGTGGTGAGGGAGGTTGATCAGGCCTTGGCCGAGAAGCTCACTCAAAGTGCGTTGCATTATCAGGACAACATGCGGCGGTTTCGCGATGAATTGCGCCCGCTCTAGCGTGTCCAAGCGCCTGCGCGCGGGCTGAACTGCGTTGCCATACCAGTTTTACATGGCAGCGCTAATCAGACCGGACCTTCACTTCCGGGGATCCGATGACACCTGAAATCATAGATGGCTTTCTGGCAGCAATCCCGCATCCGGCGGTTCTGGTTGACCAGACCGAGCGCTTTATTGCCGTGAACGCAGAGGCTTGCGCCCTGTTGGGTGGTGAAGTCAAGGGGCGGCACTTCGCCACCATTCTGCGCCAACCCAGCGTCGCGACCGCTGTCGAAAACTGCCTGCGAGACCGGGCTCCGCGCAAGGCGCGCCACCTGTCGAATGACGGGGCGCAAGACACGACGTTTACCGTCAACCTGCGCTATGTACCCCAGGTCGGTGCGGTGAATGGCGGCGCGGTCCTGATCTGTTTCGAGGACATCACCGAGCGCGAGCAAGCGGCCCAGATGCGGCGCGACTTCGTGGCGAATGTCAGCCATGAGCTGCGCACACCGTTGACGGCACTGATCGGATTCATTGAGACGCTCCGGGGGCCTGCGCGAGACGACAGCGCAGCCCGTGACCGTTTCCTGGAGATCATGGAGGGTGAAGCCAGTCGGATGAATCGGCTGGTCGGGGACCTGTTGTCCTTGAACCGGGTGGAGAGCGAAGAGCGGGTCAGACCCAAGGCCCAGGTTGATCTTGCATCCCACCTCAGTTCCACCCTGAAGACACTTGCGCCGGTCGCCAAGGCAGGCGGCGTAGACCTGGAGCTGGAGACACCGGAAATCTGTCCGCCGATCACAGGTGACCCTGACCAGCTTCAACAGGTCTTCACCAACCTGGTCGAAAACGCGATCAAGTATGGAGGCGACCGGGTCCGGGTTGCGCTGAGTTTTTCCGACAGAGACCCGGCGGTGCGCGCTCCGGCTGCGCGCGTTCAGGTCATTGATAACGGTCCAGGAATTGACCCCGTTCACTTGCCGCGACTGACCGAGCGCTTCTATCGCGCCGACAGTCATCGATCACGGGAAAAGGGCGGCACGGGCTTGGGGCTCGCGATTGTGAAACACATCATCAATCGCCATCGCGGACGGCTGCGAGTTGAAAGCGAACTTGGGCGGGGCGCCACTTTCACGGTCATCCTTCCGCGATAAGGTCCTCGGTTCCTCCAGTGTGACGAGCGGGGGCGTCATCCGGCTGGCGGCTGTTGTCTGCCTGCCATGGGTTCATGTCAGTTTTTTTTCCTCTCGCGGCGGCTTTGTCATGTTACTGTTACATAGCCGTCACAAAAGCCTCATCAGCGGCTCTTAGGAGAGACGACAAGATCATCGTGGGGGTGATCGAACTTTGAAACTCATGGAGACACAGATGTCCTTTGTGAAACTGACCGCATCCACCCTGGCAATTGCCGCCGTATCCGCTACTGCCGCCGCTGCGCGCGACCAGGTTCAGGTTGCCGGTTCGTCCACCGTTCTGCCCTATGCCTCGATCGTGGCTGAAGCCTTCGGCGAGAACTTCGACTTCCCGACTCCGGTTGTGGAATCCGGCGGCTCTTCCGCGGGTCTCAAGCGGTTCTGCGAAGGCGTGGGCGAGAACACCATCGACGTCGCCAATGCCTCGCGCAAGATCAAGGACAAGGAAATCGCTGCCTGCGCCGAAAACGGCGTGACCGACATCATCGAGGTCCGCATCGGCTATGACGGCATCGTGTTTGCCTCCGACATCAACGCGAATGCCTTCGAATACACCCCGACTGACTGGTTCCTGGCGCTGTCCGACAAGGTTCTGGTCGACGGTCAGCTGGTCGACAACCCGAACCAGACCTGGGCCGATGTAAACCCGAACTTCCCGGCCGTGGACATCCAGGCGTTCGTTCCGGGCACCAAGCACGGGACCCGTGAAGTGTTCGAAGACAAGGTGATCCTGGCAGGCTGCGAAGCCACCGGTGCCTTTGACGCCTTCAAGGAAGCCAACGGCGGCGACAAGAAAGCAGCCGAGAAAGCCTGTATCGCCCTGCGCACCGACGGTAAATCCGTCGACATCGACGGCGACTACACCGAGACCCTGGCCCGGATCGAATCCAACAAGGATGGCGTCGGCGTCTTCGGCCTCGCGTTCTACGAAAACAACACCGACAAGCTGCAGGTTGCCACCATGTCCGGTGTCGTTCCCTCGACCGAGAGCATCGCCACCGGCGAGTACCCGGTCTCCCGTCCGCTGTTCTTCTACGTCAAGAAGGCGCACATCGGCGTTATCCCGGGTCTGAAGGAATATGCCGAGTTCTTCGTCTCCGATGAGGTTGCCGGCCCCGATGGTCCGCTGGCCGAGTATGGCCTGGTTGCCGACCCGGAACTGGCCGAAACCCAGGAAGCAGTCGCTGAAGAAGCAGTCATGGGTGGAAACTCCTGATCCTGCCTCCCGACTGAACCAGTGATGCCGGGGCGGGATTGACCGTCCCGGCGTTTTCCTCTGTACGGCACTGTTTCGCCTTTCCGCTACTACCCAACGGAGCCCTCCATGCCCACGATCTGGCTTGTCGTTCTTCTGCTTGCACTGGCCGCAGCAGGGTTTTACTGGGGGCGCGCTCGCGCGCTCAGCAGTGCAGGGGGGGATGCCAGAGCGCTGCATTCCCTGCCGTCGTACTATGGTTACCATGTTGCCTTGGCGTCGTTCGTGCCTGCGATCACCGTTCTGGTGGTCTG
Source organism: Leisingera sp. S2M4 (assembly GCF_055398055.1). Lineage (NCBI taxonomy): Bacteria > Pseudomonadati > Pseudomonadota > Alphaproteobacteria > Rhodobacterales > Roseobacteraceae > Leisingera > Leisingera sp. S2M4. Next base: position 3,341,029 of record NZ_AP040861.1, on the reverse strand, counting down.
GCTGCTGGCGCAGCCCCTGGTGATTGAGAACCGCGTCTCCTCCCTCATTCCGGCCGAAGCCGTGCCGGAAAGTTCAACGCTTGGCCTGGTGATGAGCGACGTTCGACGGGTTGCCGAGGGTCTTGATATCGCGGTGGAGCAGGGGATGCTGTCGCGCAAGGAAGCGCGCGACATGGATACCGGCACCCAGGATGTGCGGGCCCTTTTGGGTGAGGTTGGGGTTGCGGTCGGTGAGGACGTGCGCCCGGAAATTCTTTCGGCCGCGCAGGCGTTCCGCAATCTGGCTGCAACCGGCAAGACCGCCATGACCGTGGTCGTCGCACTCTTGGCGCTTGGCGGTTTTGCGTGGGCCTATGCCCGCACGCACAAGGATTTCCGCGCCAGAAATGTGGTCGAGCGCGGCGTGCTGGCGCTTCTTATTCTCGCGGCCTCGCTGGCGATCCTGACCACCGTCGGCATCGTTCTCTCGATGCTGTTCGAGACGCGCAACTTCTTCACGCTTCACAGCTGGACCGACTTTTTCTTCGGCTTGACCTGGGCTCCCAACTTTCGCGGGGACAGCGAGCTGTCAATCCTGCCGCTTCTGTGGGGCACGCTCTACATTTCCTTTATCGCGCTGATGGTGGCCGTACCGGTGGGGCTCTTCGCGGCCATCTACTTGTCCGAATATGCCAGCGGCGCTGTGCGTGCCTTCGCCAAGCCGCTGCTTGAAATCCTGGCTGGTATTCCGACCATCGTCTACGGTCTGTTTGCCCTGCTGACCGTTGGTCCCGCCTTGGTCGACCTGTTCGGCAAGGGTGGCCTTCTCGGGGTTGAGTGGATGGCAGGCGCGACCTCTGTGCTGACCGCAGGTCTGGTGATGGGTGTGATGCTGATCCCGTTCGTTTCTTCGCTGTCCGATGACATCATCAATGCCGTGCCGCAGGCCATGCGCGACGGCTCGCTGGGGCTGGGTGCGACAAAATCCGAAACCGTCCGTCAGGTGGTCATGCCTGCGGCCCTGCCCGGGATCGTTGGTGCGATCTTGCTGGCGGCCTCGCGGGCGATTGGCGAAACCATGATCGTGGTGATGGGCGCTGGCGCCATTGCCAAGTTCTCGGCCAATCCGCTGGAATCGATGACCACGATCACAACCCGGATCGTCAGCCAGCTGACCGGCGATACGGACTTCGCCAGCCCTGAAACCCTTGTTGCCTTTGCCCTTGGGCTCAGCCTTTTCGTGCTGACCCTCGGCCTGAACGTCCTGGCGCTCTACATCGTGCGCAAATACCGGGAGCAGTACGACTAATGACTGACTTCAGCCACTCCACTCCTTCTGCCGCAACCGAGCCGCGCAAGCATGGCGGTTCGCTGCTGGCGCAGACCGCGCGCACCCGCAAGCGCAACGCCGCCGAAAAGCGCTTCCGCGCATATGGTATCGCAGCCATTGCTGCCGGTCTGGCAATGCTGCTGGTGCTGGTCGTGACCATTGTCAGCAAAGGCACCGGTGCCTTTCAGCAAACTTTCGTGACCCTGAATGTCGAGCTGCTGGAGAGCAAGCTGGACAAGAACGGCAATCGCGATCTGGACGACATCAAGAAGGTCACCACCTTCGGCTACGCGCCAATCATCAAGGGCGCCATGGAAGCCGCGGTCGATGAATTGGGCATTGAAACCGACCTCAAGTCCAAGGAACTGGCGGGTATCCTGTCCAAGAACGCCGCAGCCCAACTCCGCGAATACGTGATCGCCAACCCCGATCAGATCGGCGAGACGGTCGAATTCCGCTTCCTCGCGTCCAGCCGGGTAGATGGGTATTTGAAAGGGCGCGTGCACCGCGACAGCATCGCCAACGACAAGAACATCTCGCCGGAACAGCTTGACCTCGTTGATGAATTGGCCGCCGCAGGTGTCCTGAAGAAGACCTTCAACATGGACTTTATCACAGGCGCAGATGCTTCTGATGCCCGCCCTGAAGCGGCCGGCATGGGCGTGTCTATGCTGGGTTCGCTGTTCATGATGTTCGTGGTTCTGGCCTTGGCGCTGCCGATCGGCGTTGCCGCCTCGATCTATCTTGAGGAATTCGCGCCGCAGAATTGGCTCACCGACATGATCGAGGTGAACATCGCCAACCTCGCTGCCGTGCCGTCCATCGTGTTTGGTATTCTGGGCCTCGCGGTCTTTATCAACTACATGCACCTGCCGACTTCGGCGCCCTTGGTGGGTGGTCTGGTGCTGACGCTGATGACCTTGCCGACAATCATTATCTCGACCCGCGCCTCGCTGAAAGCCGTTCCTCCGTCGATCCGCGATGCTGCGCTGGGTGTTGGCGCATCGAAAATGCAGGCGGTGTTCCACCACGTTCTGCCGCTGGCCGCGCCCGGCATCCTGACCGGTACCATCATCGGCCTGGCACAGGCCTTGGGTGAGACCGCGCCGCTGCTCTTGATCGGCATGGTCGGTTTCATTGCCTCCAACGCGCCGGAGAGTCTCGCCGACGGGCTTCTGGCTCCGAACTCGGCGATGCCCGCGCAGATTTACGAATGGGCCAAACGCGCCGATCCGGCCTTCTATGAACGCGCCTGGGGCGGGATCATCATCCTTCTCATCTTCCTGGTGACCATGAACACGCTTGCCGTGATCCTGCGCCGCCGCTTTGAACGCCGCTGGTAAGGGGGCATACTCATGAACGACATGACCTTGATGGATAGTACCGTGGATACACAGCCAACCAAAATCGCTGCGAAGAATGTCAACGTCTATTACGGAGACAGCCACGCGATCAAAGACGTCAACGTGGAGATCGAAGACAAAACGGTCACCGCCTTCATTGGGCCGTCGGGTTGCGGCAAGTCCACTTTCCTGCGGTGCCTGAACCGGATGAACGATACCATCGACATCTGCCGGGTAAAGGGCGACATCCTGCTGGATGGTGAGGACATCTACGACAAACGCGTTGACCCGGTGCAACTGCGCGCCAAGGTCGGCATGGTCTTCCAGAAGCCGAACCCGTTTCCCAAGTCCATCTATGATAACGTGGCCTACGGCCCCCGCATTCACGGGCTGGCGAAGAACAAGGCGGAACTTGATGAAATCGTTGAGAAATCCCTGCGCCGCGGCGCAATCTGGGATGAGGTCAAGGACCGCCTCGACGCTCCCGGCACCGGCCTGTCCGGCGGCCAGCAGCAGCGCCTCTGCATCGCCCGAGCGGTGGCCACTGAACCTGAAGTGCTGTTGATGGATGAGCCTTGCTCGGCGCTGGATCCCATCGCCACGGCCCAGGTTGAGGAGCTGATCGACGAGCTGCGCGCCAGCTACTCGGTTGTGATCGTCACACACTCGATGCAGCAGGCCGCGCGGGTCAGCCAGAAGACCGCGTTCTTCCATCTTGGGAACCTGGTTGAATTTGGTCCTACCGGGCAGATTTTCACCAACCCCGAGGATCCGCGCACCGAAAGCTACATCACCGGCCGGATCGGCTGATTTCAAGGAATTTCAACATGGTAGAGCAACATATTGCATCCGCTTTCGACCGGGATCTGGAGGCGATTCAGGCCCGGATCATGAAGATGGGTGGCCTGGTCGAGGACGCGATCCGCGAAGCCGCCCGCGCGCTGGAAGCCCGGGATGAGGAATTGGCCCGCACGGTTCGCCAAGGCGACAAGGCAATTGACGGGCTGGAGGAGCTCATCAACGAAGAAGCCGCTCGTCTGATCGCTCTGCGCGCGCCTGCCGCCTCTGATCTGCGGCTTGTGCTCTCGGTGATGAAAATTGCTGGCAACCTGGAACGCATTGGCGATTATGCGAAAAACATGGCCAAGCGCACGGGGGTCCTGGCCCAGGGGCCGAACATCAGTGAAGGTACGGCTGCGCTGCGGCGGATGGCGCGCGAAGTGGAGCGCATGCTGAAGGACGCGCTGGATTCCTACATTCAGCGCGACGTGGAGTTGGCTGCGGATGTGATCGAGCGCGACCGGGACGTGGACCAGATGTACAACGCCCTGTTCCGCGAATTCCTGACCCACATGATGGAAGATCCGCGCAATATTTCGGCCTGTATGCACCTGCATTTCATCGCAAAAAACACCGAGCGCATGGGCGACCACGTGACGTCGATCGCCGAGCAGGTGATCTATCTGGTGACCGGCGACAAGCCGGAAGAAGATCGCCAGAAAGCCGACACCACCTCGACGACCCCGCAGGAGATCTGAGACATGGCAGCCGATCAGCCCACCGTTCTGGTCGTCGAAGACGAATTGGCCCAGCGGGAAGTCTTGGCGTACAATCTCGAAGCAGACGGCTTCCGGGTATTGCGTGCCGAGAATGGCGAGGAAGCCTTGCTGGTTGTCGAAGAGGATATGCCGGACATCATCATTCTGGATTGGATGATGCCCAATCTCAGTGGCATCGAAGTCTGTCGTCGCCTCAAGACCCGCACAGAAACCCGCAACATTCCGATCATCATGCTGTCGGCCCGCTCGGAAGAGGTCGACAAGGTTCGCGGTCTGGAAACCGGAGCAGATGACTACGTTGTCAAACCCTATTCGGTGATTGAACTGATGGCGCGGGTGCGTACGCAGCTACGGCGCGTGCGCCCCTCGACTGTCGGTGTACGGCTTGAGTTCGACGATATCGTGCTGGATGCCGAGACACACAAGGTCAGCCGTGCAGATCAGCCGCTGAAACTGGGGCCGACCGAATTCCGGTTGCTCTCGACCTTCATGGAGAAGCCTGGCCGGGTCTGGAGCCGCGAGCAGTTGCTGGACCGGGTCTGGGGGCGGGACATCTATGTCGACACCCGCACGGTCGATGTTCATATCGGACGCTTGCGTAAGGCACTGACGCAGCATGGCGGCAGCGATCCCGTACGAACGGTGCGCGGCGCGGGCTATGCTCTCGGCTAAGGGGCTATTTCGGAAGTGAAATCGCGGAGCGGCTTTTCTACGGCCGCTCCTTTTTTGTGCGTTGCTGCTAGCGCGGCAGAGGATCCTCGGGCTGCGCCTTGTCTGCGAGCCAATTGCGAAACTTGACCAGGGACGGATCAGCATCTTTTCGTTCGGGCCAGACGAGGTAGTAGGCGCCGTTACTTTCCGCGGGGCGCGTGTCCAGTGCAATCAGACGGCCAGTGGCCAAATCCTGTTCGACCAGGTAGTCGGGCATCAAAGCGACACCCAACCCATGAAGAGCAGCCTGTGTAATGGTTGCGAATTGATCATATATCGTTCCGGCTTGCTCGGCTTCGGCCGTAATGCCTTTCTGTGCAAACCAGTCGGCCCAGGCACTGGTCCGGGTCTGAATGTGCAGCAATGGCAACTTCAAGATTTCTTCAGGTCCGGCCAAGGTGCGCCCGGCCAAAAGGTCCGGTGCGCAAACCGGCAATAGCTGCTCGTGCTTCAACAGGAGCGCGCGCGTGCCGGGCCATTCCGCGTTTCCAAAATGTATAGCCGCATCAAACTGTTCAAGGGAGAAATTGAACGGCTCTAGCCGAGTGGACATGTTGATGGTCACATTCGGATGCAGGCGTGAAAACTCAGGCAGCCTGGGCATGAGCCATCGCATGCCAAAAGCGGGCAGGATTGCCAGATTGAGTGTCCCAGCGAGGGGGGCGGTCTGAAGGCGCAGGGTGGATTGGGCGATCTGGTTAAGTGCTTGCCTGATCTCCGCGGCATAATCTTGTGCCTCGGGCGTCAGGAGCAGGCGTTTCTGGTCACGCTGAACCAGTTCCAGCCCCAACTGGGCTTCCAGTGCTTGCAATTGGCGGCTCACCGCGCCTTGGGTCAATGACAGTTCCGCCGCTGCCGCGGAGGCACTGCCGAGGCGGTCCAACGCTTCCAGCGCGCGTAAGGAGGCAATTGATGGGAGGAGTTTTCTTGGAACTGACATGTATGAGGGGATGTCATACTTGATTGTGAAAGTCTCGCTGTTTTTTGCGTTTACCTGTCGTTAGGGTCCGGGCGAACACAGACGAAAGGGAAAACCATGACTGACAAACCTGAACTGCGAGCCAAGGATGCGCCGGATCTGGGGCGTTTCAATTGGGAGGACCCGCTGCGGCTGGAAGACCAGCTGACCGAAGACGAACGCATGATCGCGGCCTCCGCCCGCGCCTACGCACAGGAGAAGCTTCAGCCGCGCGTTCTAAGTGCCTACGAAAATGAGGAAACAGATCCTGAGATCTTCCGCGAGATGGGCGAAATGGGCCTGCTTGGCACCACTATTCCAGAGCAGTATGGCGGCCTTGGCGGCGGCTATGTCTCCTATGGCCTGGTGGCCCGCGAGGTGGAGCGTGTGGACAGCGGTTACCGGTCGATGATGTCGGTGCAGAGTTCGCTGGTGATGTATCCGATCTACGCATACGGCAGCGAAGAACAGCGCCGGAAGTATTTGCCGAAACTGGCGAGCGGCGAGTGGATCGGCTGCTTTGGCCTGACCGAACCCGACGCTGGCTCCGATCCTGCAAGCATGAAGACGCGCGCGGAGAAAACCGAAGGCGGCTACCGTCTCACCGGGTCCAAGATGTGGATTTCCAACGCCCCGATTGCGGATGTTTTTGTGGTCTGGGCCAAGTCTGAAGCGCATGGCGGCAAGATCCGCGGTTTTGTGCTGGACAAAGGCCTCAAAGGCCTGAGCGCACCAAAGATCGCCAACAAAGCGTCCTTGCGGGCCTCCATCACCGGTGAAATCGTGATGGACGGCGTCGAGGTCGGAGAGGACGCTTTGCTGCCGCACGTCGAAGGTTTGAAAGGACCCTTTGGCTGTCTCAACCGGGCACGCTACGGGATCAGCTGGGGGGCCATGGGCGCGGCTGAGGCATGCTGGCACGCGGCGCGGCAATACGGCTTGGACCGGTCCCAATTCGGTCGTCCGTTGGCAAATACGCAGCTGTTCCAGTTGAAATTGGCCAACATGCAGACGGAGATTACCCTGGGGCTTCAAGCCTCGCTGCGCGTTGGGCGCCTGATGGACGAGGCCAATGCTGCTCCGGAGATGATCTCCATTGTGAAGCGCAACAATTGCGGGAAGGCTCTGGAGATTGCGCGGATGGCGCGTGACATGCATGGCGGCAACGGGATCAGCCTCGAGTTCAACGTGATCCGCCACATGGTGAACCTGGAAACAGTGAATACCTATGAGGGTACTCACGACGTTCATGCGCTGATCCTTGGTCGTGCCCAAACCGGTCTGCAGGCCTTTTTCTGATTGAACGTTGCAGCGCAGGGCGAGCCCCTGCGCTGCATTTTTGCATTTCAGTTATGCATAAACGCATGTCGGCGTCGTCCTGAAGTTTCTGCAAGGCGCCGGGGGTGGTTTGATGCGGTCGGAGTTACTTTTTGGGATCCATAACAGTAAATCGCCGACGCAGAGCTGCGCTATAGTATAAAGCACATCTTCAGGACGCGATGGGCGCGGAGGTTAACACTAACCGGGTATCGGCCGCAAAATCGCAACGAACCCGTCCAATGGCTTCGCGGAATTTTGCAGTATCCCAAGGCTATCAGTTACAACGCGACGGCCGCTTCATCTTGCAAAGATGCAGCATCTGCAGAGATGCGTGCAGCCATGCAAAATGCTGATGTGAATTTACGCAGGACCGCCTTGCAAAAATACAGCCGACTAAATGCAAAACTGTCGACCCCGATCGCAGCCGTGTTTTGTGGTTTCGCAGCCTTAACAATAGGTTATCAGGCTTGCTTCAGGAGGGGAAGCGATTAGTTAGAGGTTTATTAAGTTTGCCATCCCGGAGGGCAGCAGGGCACTCGTATCGCTCTGCTGCCCCTGGGCGGACTTACGCGGGCAGGTGAATGTTGAAGCGCGCGCGGATCGCTTGATCGGTGGCGGCATCGAACCGGGCTGCGGCCCGTTGCGCCAGGATTTGCTCTTTCTTTTCGGTCGCCTTCTGGATCAGGTCGGGCCGGTCACGTTCCACCCACTCCTTGGGTGAGGTTCGGTCGCCGAATTCCGGGTAGACATAATCGACTTGCATCCGACTGAGCGTCTGACCGGTGCCGAGGTAATGTCCGGGCCCACCAAGACAGGTGGCCCGCATCTGGTCAAGCGCCAGGGTTTCTTCGGTGACCTCGATGCCCCGCACGCACCGCTGCGCCTGACCAAGGAGATCATTGTCCAGGATCAGCGTCTCGTGGCAGAACCCCAAAAGGGAGGCATGCATGCCGGCGGCCTCATACACCATGTTGAGCCCTGACAGGCCAGCCATGACCGCCGAGCACATCTGTTCCCAACCGGCCTGCATGTCCGGAAGCTTTGAATCCGACGCACCGGCCGCGGCTCCGCCCGGGAGGTCATAGAACTTGTGCATCTGGGCGCAGCCCGCCGACAGCAGCGCCTGTTCCCCAGACCCGACACTCATGGCGCCGGTGCGCAGGTCCAAGCCAAATGGCCAAGTGCCAAATATGGCTGGGGCGCCGGGGCTTACAGCGTTTACGTAAACCAATCCGGCAAGACATTCGGCGACCGCCTGGGCGATGGCTCCGGCAATTGTCGAGGGCGCCGTGGCGCCGGCCATCCCGGCGGACAGCAAGAGGACCGGCATGCCGCCACGAATGCATTCTTCCATCACCTGGCAGGCTTCGGTCGCAAAGCGCATCGGTGGCACGACAAAGCAGTTGGAGTTGGACACAAAGGGGCGGTCCAGCCACTTGTCCTTACCGCCTGCGATCATGTGCAAAAGTTCCAACCCGGGCTGAACATAGGCTGGATCGGTAAAGGAGACGCCGACGTGTTTGGTGGTACCGGCGGTCGTCGCATAAATGGAGTTGAGATCCATCTCCAGATTGTCGGGAATATCACGGCAGACCATAGGTCGCTGCACGAAGTGGATGTTGTCGAGCTGGTCGCAAATCCGGGCGGCGTCATGCAAGTCCTGCACCGTGGAGTCGCGATAGGCGCGGCCCTGTGCATCCACCATGCTGACGGCGGCACCGGCGGTACCAAAATGCACGCGCCCACCAGACAGTTGCAGGTCGTTCTTGCCATCGCGACTGTACAGCGTGACAGAGCGGTTTGCGCGGGCGATCGTGTCTTCGACCAGCGCGCGCGGGAAGCGCAGGCGACCGTCATCGCCGAGGGTGCAACCTGCCTGGGTCAACAGTTCGACACCGCTGGGCGGGGCATCGGCCAGCCCGATCTCCTCCAGCGCGGTCAGGGCGGTTTGGTGAATGCGCTCCATATCGGCCTGGCTGAGGATCCGCAGCGCGGTTGTTTCCATGCCCGGGCGAACCGGGCGAAGATGGTCCGGCAAAGATGCGGAGCGGGCTGCGCGTCGGGCAGTTCGGCCGCCGCTGCGGCTGGCACGGGGGGCGGGGGATTGAGTGTTCATAGGGTGAGCCTTTCAGAAAATACCAAAACTTCAGATTTTCTGATCAGGTCGGACGTCCCCGCGCCGCACGGCCTCGCGCCGCACCAATTGTGCGGTAGATCAGGCTGACAAGGCTACGTTCAGCTTGCATGGAGGCTCCTGTTTCCTTGTTAGCAGGCTCCGCTCTAAAAAGCGCCACTTCTATCGCGAAAACGACACCTGTGTAATTCGCGACAAAAATTTCACGGAGTGGTCGGCGAATGTATGGCAGTGGGTCCCGCGTTGCCTGAAGCATCTTTGCTTGCGGCCGAGCGGGCAAACCTGCGCGGAGCTCGGGAACCGATTATTAACCAATCTCTGCGAAGATCACAGGATGGGGATGGCGCGCGGTATGCCGCGCAGCAACGGAAGGCACAGCCATATGCCGAAAGCGGAAGAAAAACTTCGTGCCCGAACACTGGTTACTGCCGGTGCATTGGCGCTTGCCGTCTCCACGCCTCTCTCAGCCGAAGACAGGGCGCAGCTGACATTCCTGCCAGAAGGTGCCGTTGGAACAGGCCCGGTTGTCTTTCACGGGGTGGAGGGCCGAGACCTGACCTTCGCGCCGCATGGTATTGCGTTTTCTGTCCAGCCGGAAGCGAATCCCGACGAGCGGCAATTTCGCGTAAATGCGGGATACTCCGTTGGTGCCACGACTGGCTATCTTATCTTCGGTGGCTCCATGCCGCAGTCGGAGGCCAGTATTTCCGTGCATCCTGTGGTCGGGCTGGGCATGCGTGTATCTTTAAACCGTGCACTTCAGCTTAGCGGTGAGATCATCCATCACGATCTAAGCGGCAACGACCGCAGCGATGGGGCAACCGGCGAAACCCTTTCGGTGCAGGCCGCATTCCGGTTCTGATCCTAGTTTTGATGCAAGAACCCGACAGCCGCCGTGCCAAGTCTCTTGGCGAGCATCCTATTGCGTGGTATGCGGTCAGCATGAAACTAAAATGCATCACCCGTACCTGCTGCATTACCTGCTGACATATCAGCGGGCTGGTTTCTGTCGTTTTCATTCTCCTGACAAGTTGCTAAGCCCGCGCTGCGCGCACTGGGTGGCCTCCACGTTTGGGGGTATGCGGGATGGACATGGAAAAGGAGCCGGGTATGGAAACCACGGACATCGAGATCAAGCTGCACAATACGAAAACCCGCAAGAAGGAGGTTTTCACGCCCATCGAGGCCGACAACGTGCGGATGTATGTCTGCGGTCCGACCGTTTACGACCGGGCCCATCTGGGCAATGCCCGCCCCGTTGTTGTGTTCGATGTACTCTACCGCTTGTTGCGCAAAGTTTACGGCGTGAATTCCGTTACTTATGCACGCAACTTCACGGATGTAGATGACAAGATCAATGCCCGCGCTGCCGAAACCGGCCGGGAAATCGGCGATATCACCGCCGAAACCACGCGGTGGTTCCTTGAAGACATGGGTGCGCTCGGAGCGTTGGAGCCGACGCATATGCCGCGTGCAACCCAATATATCCCCCAAATGATCGCCATGATCGAAACCCTGATTGCCAGGGGGCACGCCTATGCGGCGGAAGGCCACGTGCTGTTTGCCGTCGACAGCTGGAAACAACACTATGGCAACCTGTCAGGTCGCTCGGTGGACGACATGATCGCAGGCGCGCGGGTCGAGGTCGCGCCCTACAAGAAGAACCCGATGGACTTTGTGCTGTGGAAGCCCTCCGACGCGAGCTTGCCCGGCTGGGACAGCCCGTGGGGGCGCGGTCGACCGGGGTGGCATATCGAATGTTCCGCGATGGCGGACGATCTCTTGGGCGAGACATTTGACATTCATGGTGGCGGTAACGACCTGATGTTCCCGCATCACGAAAACGAAGTCGCGCAAAGCTGCTGCGCCAACGGGGATGACAGTTTTGCCCGCTACTGGCTGCACAACGAGATGCTGCAGGTCGAAGGGAAGAAGATGTCCAAGTCGCTGGGCAATTTCTTCACTGTTCGCGACCTGCTGAACCAGGGCTATCCCGGCGAAGTGGTCCGCTTGGTGTTCCTGCAGACCCACTACCGTAAACCGATGGACTGGACCGACAAGAAGGCGAAGGAAGCTGAGGCGACACTCCGCAAGTGGCGTGGGCTGACCGCAGGCGTCGAACCTGCGGCCAACGCGTCCGCAGCGGTATTGGCCGCATTGGCTGATGATCTGAACACGGCTGGTGCAATTGCAGAACTGCACAAGTTGGCCGCAGCCGGTGACGCAGCGGGGCTGCTGGCGTCGGCGCAGCTGCTTGGGGTGCTGACCCAGGACCTCGGCGACTGGGCAGGCGGACCATCGGTGGATCTGTCAGCCCATGAGGCGCGGCTGTTTGAAGCGCGTCAAAAGGCCATGGAAACAAAAGATTTTTCCGAAGTGGACAGGTTGAAGACGGCCTATGTCGCTGCCGGATTGGAAGTGCGGATGAGCAAGGCGGGAGTCGAGCTGATTGCGTCTGGCGCCTTTGATCCAGCCAAGCTGGAGGCGCTGTAATGGGTCGGGAACGTCTTTATCTGTACGACACAACCCTGCGGGACGGGCAGCAGACTCAGGGCGTGCAATTTTCCACCGCGGAAAAAAGACAAATCGCCCAAGCGCTAGACGACCTGGGCATCGATTACATCGAAGGTGGCTGGCCCGGTGCCAATCCGACCGACAGTGCGTTTTTTGACGAGGCTCCGCGTTTGCAAGCCACCTTGGCGGCCTTCGGCATGACCAAACGGGCAGGGCGCTCTGCCGCCAATGACGAGGTTCTGGCCGCGGTGATGAATGCGGGGACACAGGCAGTTTGTCTGGTTGGCAAAAGCCACGACTACCATGTCACCCATGCTTTGGGCATCAGCCTGGAGGAGAACCTCGACAACATCCGTGCTTCTGTTGCGCATATCGTGGCACAAGGGCGCGAAGCGTTGTTCGATGCCGAGCATTTCTTCGACGGCTACAAGGACAACCCAGCTTATGCGCTCGATGCTTGCCGCGCCGCGCTGGAGGCCGGTGCGCGCTGGATTGTTCTGTGCGACACCAATGGGGGCGCGCTGCCAAGCGAGGTCCACCGCATCGTCGGTGAGGTGATTGCCAAGGGAATCCCAGGTGAGAAACTGGGCATACATACCCATAACGACACGGAAAATGCGGTGGCCTGTTCACTTGCGGCCGTCGATGCAGGGGCGCGACAAATTCAGGGCACGCTGAACGGGCTTGGAGAGCGGTGCGGCAATGCGAACCTGACCTCTCTGATCCCGACTTTGCTGTTGAAGGAGCCTTACGCCAGCGCATTCGAAATTGGTGTGAGCCGAGAAGCCTTGGCGGGGCTGACCCGGACCAGTCGAATGCTGGACGACATCCTGAACCGGGTGCCGATGCGGCAAGCTGCCTATGTCGGAGCCTCGGCGTTTGCCCACAAGGCAGGGCTGCATGCCAGCGCCATCCTCAAGGATCCCTCGACCTACGAGCATATTGAGCCTTCGGCTGTCGGAAATGCACGTGTCATCCCGATGTCGAACCAGGCGGGACAATCCAACCTGCGAAAGCGCCTGACCGATGCCGGACTGGCAGTGGAACGGGGCGATCCCGCTTTGGCCCGGATCTTGGAGCGGATCAAGCAACGTGAGGCCCAGGGCTACTCTTACGATACGGCTCAGGCTTCTTTTGAGCTGCTGGCCCGCGCCGAGCTGGATCAGTTGCCGGATTTCTTTGAAGTCAAACGGTACAAGGTGACGGTCGAGCGGCGCAAAAACAAGTACAACCAGATGATCAGCCTGTCAGAGGCGGTCGTGGTGGTGAAGGTGGACGGCGAAAAACGACTGTCGGTCAGTGAATCGCTCGACGAAGTTGGTAGTGACCGCGGCCCCGTCAATGCTTTGGCCAAAGCGCTCAGCAAGGACCTTGGGCGCTATTCAGCACAGCTCGCCGACATGCGGCTGGTCGACTTCAAGGTTCGCATCACCCAAGGCGGCACCGAGGCCGTCACACGCGTCATAATCGACAGCGAGGACAGCCAGGGACATCGGTGGTCCACCGTGGGTGTCAGCGCGAATATAATCGATGCTTCGTTTGAGGCCCTTCTTGATGCAATTCGCTGGAAGCTGATCCACGATGGCGGGGCGGATGCAGTTTGACGACGACCTGACGGCCTGCGCGGACTTGGTACGGAACCGCGATCCGGACCGGTTCATGGCCACAATGGCTGCGCCTGTCTCGGTACGCCCGATTCTGTTCGCTCTATATGCCTTCAATATCGAGTTGGCGCGTGCCTCCTGGGCGAGCCAGGAAAGCATGATCGCAGAGATGCGCGTGCAGTGGTGGCGGGATATCGGGGCGGCAATCGCTGAGGGCAAGCCTGTTCGGCGGCACTATGTGGCAACCCCGTTGGCGGATTTGCTGAAGCCGGAACTGGCTGCCTGTATCGACAACATGGCGGAAGCGCGCCGCTGGGACATCTACCGCGAGCCTTTCGAGGATGAAGCGGATTTCGACCGATACATCGACCACACCAGTGGAAGTCTGATGTGGATGGCCGCGGCGTCCTTGGGCGCGTCTGCAGAGAATGTTGTGCGCGAGTTTGCCTATGGCGCTGGGGTTGCAAACTGGTTGCGCGCCATACCGCAACTGGAAGCGCAAAACCGCATTCCCTTGCTGGATGGCACCCCTGAAGGTGTTCGAGGTTTGGCGCAGAAGGCGCTGGAAAAGTTGAACAAAGCCAGGACGTCACGCAGCAGGCTTCCGGCCTCCGCCGCACCGGCAATGCTGGCAGGGTGGCAGGCGGAGACGATTTTGAAACAGGCCATACGCGAGCCTGAACGGGTCGCGCAGGGGGCGCTTGGGAAAAGTGAGTTCGGCAAACGCGGATCATTGCTTTGGCGTGCGGCGACCGCCCGCTGGTAGATGTCAGAAACCTCCGGCACAACATTGGAAACATCAAAAAGGCACCCAGATTGGTGCCTTTTTTTTGTTGAGGTGGCGGTCGGGGTCACAACGCAGGTTTGGGACGCAAGGCCAGCCAAACCAACGCGCCGCCAGCCAGAACAAGGAAAGGCGCCATTGCCATATTGACGGCGTTCCACCCGTCTACCGGGTTGCCGCCCGAGCAGTTCATCAGGCCGCCAGACGCGAGGGACGCCATCGTTACCCCACCAAAGACCAATAGGTCATTCAGCCCCTGCATGCGGCCGCGCTCATGGCTGGCATGGGCGCTGGCGAGCATCGTGGTCGCGCCGATAAACCCGAAGTTCCAGCCAATGCCCAACAGGACCAGTGCAACAAAAAAGTTGGCAAGGTCGACACCTTGCAATGCGACAGCCCCGGCGCCGGCAAGGATGACCAAACCGGAGGCGACGATTTTTTCAACGCCGAAACGTGCGATCAGGTGGCCGGTAAAGAAGGATGGCACATACATCGCCAGGACGTGCCAGGTGACGACATCGGCGGCGTTGCCTTCGGTAAAGCCGCAGCCGACAACGGCGAGCGGGGTCGAGGTCATCACCAGGTTCATCAGCGCGTAGGAGACCATGGCGCAGATCACCGCGACCGCGATCACCGGAGTCTTCAGAAGCTCCATGCGGCTGCGGCCGCGCGGGGCATCCTGGCTGGGAACAGGCGGTTTGGGGATGTCGAGGAACAGGAACAACGCAGCGCCAAGGACATTCACAGCAATCACCGCCATGTAGGTGCCGAGGAATGGTACGACAAAGGCTTGGCTCGTCAGCTTGACCAGTTGCGGGCCGATGATGGCGGCGGCCAGCCCGCCGGCCATGACGTAGGAAATCGCCTTGGGGCGGAACGCTTCGGAGGCGGTGTCGGCCGCGGCAAACCGATAGAAGCCATGCGCGCTCATGTAGACGCCGGTGAGAAGGCTGCCGAGCAGAAAGATCGGGAAAGACCCCAGATAGAGGCCATAAGCGCCGACGAGGCCGCCCAAGGCGCCAAAGGCTGCGCCCACGAAGAACCCCGCCCGGCGTCCCCAGCGCT
Source organism: Leisingera sp. S2M4 (assembly GCF_055398055.1). NCBI lineage: Bacteria > Pseudomonadati > Pseudomonadota > Alphaproteobacteria > Rhodobacterales > Roseobacteraceae > Leisingera > Leisingera sp. S2M4. The sequence continues at coordinate 3,325,728 of NZ_AP040861.1, read as the reverse complement.
GCATGATCGCAGAGACCGGCGTGGCCGCCAGCATCGATCCGCCGACAATGAGCGAAATGGGCAAGGTGGCAAAACAGGGGTTGGAGGCCAGCGATTGCCCCGCCAGCCCGCCGATGGTGAATATCATCGGCATTTGCGCGCCGAGGATTGCCTGGGCCAGCACCAGGATGGCAACGTTTTTCTTGGCGACCGCGTCGCCGGGGGTGGTCATGCTCATGGTCATGTGAGATGCGTAACCTTGAATATGTTAAGGAGCAAGCCAGTGCTGCAGATTCAGCGATCACGGTTTCTTTCAAGTTTGCCCGCGGACCGTGGCTGATGGGGGCAATTGGGCGCATCATAACCAGTGATGCCTGCGTTGCGGAAGGCGCACAATGGCTCAGCGCGCGGGAGCCAAGGTTCGGCGCGGCATTGCAAGAAGTCGGGCCCTTGCCGCTTCGGCGCAGGCCTGATGGTTTTGCCGAATTGCTGAGCGCCATAACCAGCCAGCAGGTCAGCGTAGCTTCTGCCAGTGCCATCTGGGCGCGCTTGCAGGCGGCGAAATTGACCGATCCGCAGGCTATCCTCAGGGCCACCGAGGATGAACTTCGCGCAGCCGGATTAAGTCGTCAAAAGATCCGATATGCGCGCGCTCTGGCTGAAGCGTCCATTGATTACAATGGCCTGCGGGTGCTTTCTGATGCCGAGGTTATCGCCACCCTGACCAAGGTGTCCGGTATCGGAACCTGGACCGCGGAAATCTACGCCATGTTTTCCCTGGGGCGGGCAGATGTCTTTGCACCTGGGGATCTTGCGTTGCAGGAGGCCACACGGTTGCTGTTCGAGCTGCCTGAACGCCCCGGCGAACGACAGATGCGGCAACTGGCAGAAGCGTGGTCACCTTGGCGATCGGTTGCAGCGCGTATCCTCTGGGCCTATTACCGCATTGCAAAGGACAGGGAAGGGATCAGATGACTCGTGTACTCAATGCCGGGCGCAAGGAGCCGGTTTCCGGCGTAGCCAGATCAATCGTGGTTTTCCTGCACGGCTACGGCGCAAATGGCGCAGACCTGCTAGGGCTTGCGGATCCGCTGGCAGAACATCTTCCAGACACGCTGTTCGTGGCGCCTGACGCCCCGGAGGCCTGTCCGGGTGCCCCCATGGGCTACCAGTGGTTCCCGATTCCCTGGATCGACGGTTCCTCCGAAGAGGAAAGCATGCGGAGCATGCAGGCCGCGGTCGAGGATCTGAACGCATTTCTGGATGCGTTGATGGTGGACGAAGATGTCCTGCCGGAACAGGTTGTTCTGTTCGGCTTCAGCCAGGGCACGATGATGAGCCTGCATGTGGCGCCCCGTCGCGAGGACGCGGTGGCCGGTGTCGTCGGATTCTCCGGTCGGCTTCTCTCGCCCGAGTTGCTGAAGGATGAAATGAAATCCAAAATGCCGGTGCTTCTGGTGCATGGCGATCAGGATGACGTCGTTCCGGTGCAGTCGCTGCCGGAAGCCGCACAAGCCCTGCAAGAGGCCGGCTTTCAGGACGTATTCGCCCACATCCAGAAGGGCACAGCGCATGGCATCGCGCCCGACGGGCTGAGTGTCGCCTTGGCCTTTATGCGCGACAAGCTGGGTCTTTAACGCCTTGGGACCGGGGCGCGATTGGCGCCTCGGTTCACCCTCACCACAGATGCGGTTCTGCTATCTCAACCGAATTTCCGGCCGGGTCACGGAAATAGAGTGAGCGTGCGCCGCCGGGCCAATCGAATTCCGCTTCGATCGCCACACCCGCATCCAGAAGCCTTTGCTTCATCAGGTTCATTTCATTGCGTGGCTGCGCGAAGCAGACATGGCCGGGACCGTGGGCGCCATGCGGCGGCACTGGCAGTCTTGGGTTGCTGGGGGGCTTTCGCGTCTCTTCTGCGCGGAACAGCAGCAGCACTGAGCCACCACAGCGATAGAAGATATGGCGCTCTTCGACGCGTTGTATCTCCTCCAACCCCAAAATTTCGCCATAAAATTCCGCTGCGGAATCCAGATCATCCACGTAGAGCGAGGCTTCCAGTATCGCTTGAGGGGCAGGGGCGTCGGGTCGCATGCCGTCACGCTATCAGCGTCGGCGCGACCTGTCACCCACCGGCCGAGGGCCTTTGGCGCCCTTGGGGCGGCGCGGTGGTTTCTGGGACGGTTTGGGCGGGCCGGGGATGCGCGGAGGCTCCAGATCCTCCCAAGCCCCCTGCGCCAGCCCGTCCAAGGTCCAGGCGCCAATCGCGTAGCGGATCAGGCGCAGGGTCGGATGGCCAACGGCGGCAGTCATGCGCCGGACTTGTCGGTTGCGACCCTCTCGGATCGTGAGGCAAATCCAACTGTCGGGAACGCTCTTGCGGTGACGGACTGGTGGCGTGCGCGCCCAAAGTCCGATCGGCTCATCCATCTTCCGCACCTTGGCCGGAAGCGTGATGCCGTCCTTCAGCTGCACGCCTTTCGCCAGGCTTTTCAGCGCCTTGGCGTCCGGGATACCTTCGATCTGCACCCAATATGTCTTTTCCATCTTGTGCTTGGGGTCACTGATCCAAGCCTGCAGGCGGCCACTGTCCGTCAAAAGCATCAACCCCTCGCTGTCACGATCCAGCCGCCCGGCTGGGTAAACGCCGGGACAATCGATGTAGCGGCTGAGAGTGGGACGTGGGCTATCCTGGCTGCCGCGATCGGTGAATTGCGGCAGCACATCGAAGGGTTTGTTGAAGCGGATCAAGCGGGTCATGCCGTGGCAATAATTGCGCGGCTGCGTCGGGGCAAGTCATGAACGATTGCAGGCTTGTGGATAACTGTCACGGCGCTGTCATGGAATCACATCACAAACCTCGCGACATATTGTGTATAGTGGGGCTTGCCAGCCGCAAACCACGATATATAGTCAAAGTTAGGCTGGGGCGGGTTCCCCGCTCTGGTTCCCGGAAACGGAAAGTCAGGGCGAGGAAGACGTTCAACATGGATGGCGATTTCAGGGCAGAGTTTGTCAGATCTCCCGGGGCGCTGAAGCAGCACCCGGCATTGGTACTGAATGCGGATTACAGGCCATTGTCCTACTACCCATTGTCCTTGTGGTCCTGGCAGGATGCGGTCAAGGCAGCCTGGCTGGACCGCGTTGCAATCGTTGCAGAATATGACGAGGTCGTTCACAGCCCCAGTACGGAAATACGAATACCGTCGGTCGTGGTTCTGAAAGACTATGTGAAACCTCAAAAGCGCGTGGCCTTCACGCGCTTTAATTTGTTTTTGAGGGATGAATTCTGCTGTCAGTACTGCGGCAGCAAAGGCGATCTGACGTTTGACCATGTCGTGCCACGCGCGACAGGTGGCGTCACCAGCTGGGAGAATGTCGTGGCTGCCTGCAGCCCGTGCAATCTGAAAAAAGGTTCCAAGTCACTGCATCGTGCAGGCATGTCGTTGCGCAAACCGCCGCGCAGGCCGGGCGCAGAAGAGCTGCGCAATATCGGCCGCAAGTTCCCGCCGAACCATCTACACGAAAGCTGGATGGACTTTCTCTATTGGGACACCGAGCTCGACGCCTGATCCGCAGAAGTCCAACCAATAAGGGGTGTCCGGTTGAAGCGCTCGCGAGCGACAGCTGAACGTGGACCTGCGAGCGCTTGTCACGGCGTAAATCGTCGAGTTTCGGTCCCCAGGATGGGTGGCCCTCGCGACCCATCAGCACCTCTTATAATCTGAATTATGTTAAATAAGAGTGCTGAAGTAGTAACTCATCGCGGCGTGGCTGTCTTCAGCGGTCTGAGAAGCCCTTCTTGGGCAACACTGGCGACCAATTGGCCGTTCTCGGTGTAAATTGCCCCGCGATTGAAGCCGCGCCCATTGCCGGTGAATGGCGCATCCATCGAATACAGATGCCAGTTTTCAAGCTGAACTGGCGCATGGAACCACATCGCGTGGTCCAAACTGGCGGTCATCGCCGCGGGATTATGAAACGTCAATCCATGTGGCCGCATGGAGGATCCCAACAGGCCAAAGTCCGAGACATAGGCCATCAGGATATGCTGCAAGGCCGGATCGGCCCCTTTGGCTGCTGCCATCCTGACCCACATGTTGTTGACGTCACTTGTTTTCTCAGGCGTCAGCGGATCTCGCGGCTCGACCTCGCGCAGCTCGAACGGACGTTCGCGGGTAAATTCCTTGCGACGCTCCTCTGGGACACGGGACGCATTGCGAAGCAAGATGTCATGACGGGATTCCAGCCCATGCGGCGGCGGCACTTCGGGCATGGCGTGCTGATGATCCCAACCCGGTTCAGCTTCGTGAAAGGATGCGGCAAGGTTCAGAATCTGCTTGCCGTTTTGCATCGCGACCACACGCCGTGTGGTGAAGCTGCGTCCGTCGCGGGCTGGGTCGACCTCGTAGATGACGGGTCTGGAGGGATCACCCGGACGAATGAAGTAAGCATGAAGAGAGTGGCACAAGCGGTTGGAAACCGTGGAATAAGCCGCTTTCAATGCCTGCGCGATCACCTGGCCGCCGTAGATCCGCAGCGGCGTCTCTCCGCCGGAGCCGGAACCACGAAACAGATGGCGATCCAAAACTTCCAGGTCCAGCAGGTCAAGCAAGGTCTGCGCGGTATCGGACATTGGGACGTCTTTCAATTCTGCGAGTGGGCTGCGTTGCTATTTAGGCCATGGTCTTGCGGAAGAAAACAGCCAGCCCGCCACCTTGAGAGCGAATGCACCAGTGCCGTTGAATTGCGCCTTTCGTACCGTCGCAGCATTTGCCATATTCACAATTGAAATAATTCTGGGCCATCGCGCCCAGCAAGCGATTTTCCAAGGAAGTTCCGCCTATGACACAACGTATTCTGGTTCTGAACGGCCCCAATCTGAACCTACTGGGAACACGTCAGCCCGAGGTCTATGGCTCCGTCACGCTGGAGATGGTCGAACAATCCTGCGTGGCGCATGGGAAAACCTTGGGGCTGGACGTCAGCTGCCTGCAATCGAACCATGAAGGCGCATTGATCGATGCCATTCATGCCGCCAAGGGTGTTCATCAGGGAATCATCCTGAATGCAGGCGCTTATACGCACACTTCGATCGCATTGATGGATGCGCTGATCTCGGTCGAAATTCCGACCGTTGAGGTGCATCTGTCCAACATCCACGCGCGCGAAAGCTTCCGTCATGTATCCTTTATTTCAAAGGCTGCGGTGGGACAAATTTGCGGTTTCGGTTCGCATGGCTACATTCTCGCACTTGAGGCATTGGTTCAGCATTTGAAAGAGGCTTAATAAGTATGAGTTTAAAGGGTTACCTGGATTTTGTCTGTCATGCGCAAAGTCTGGATGTTTTGTGGGACGGGCATGTCGCGCAAATGAAGAAATTTGGCTTTGACCGTTTGATTTATGGCAATACGCGGTGTCTCACGGAAACCTCTTTGGGAGATCCGGACGACTTCGTTCTTCTGACGAACCACGATGAGGATTACCTGCAAGGCTACCTACACAGTGGTTTGTATCTTCACGCTCCGATGCTGCGATGGGCGCTGGACAACGAAGGCGCCGGAAGCTGGCGGATCGCCCAGGAACAGGCTCGCGATGACAGCCTCAGCCCTGAAGTGCAGAAGGTCGTGGACTTCAACCGCGCTCACGGTGTCCAGTCAGGTTACACGATCAGTTTTCCTTCCACGAACAGCCGCTTCAAGGGAGCGATCTCTCTCGCCGCCGAGGCTGACATGAGCCAAGATATGGTTGACGCCATCTGGCAGGACCACGGGGCGGACATCCTGTTGATGAACAACGTGGTGCACCTGAAGATACTCACCCTGCCCTATGCCGGGCCCAAACGCACTCTGACCAAACGGCAGCGGGAAGTCCTGGAATGGGTTGGCGATGGAAAAACGACCCAGGACATTGCCTTGCTGATGGGGCTGACGCCGGCCACCATCGAAAAGCATCTGCGTCTGGCGCGTGAATCCCTGGCGGTGGAAACCACGGCACAGGCAGTTCTGAAAGCGGCGTTGCACAACCAGATGTATCTGATCGACGCATAGTCAGATCGCACTGTAAATGTCGCATTTAATGCAGAAAAGCGACAAAAGGTATGGAATTCTATACTACCGCAAAAGTTTAATTCACTGCATCTTTCACATGTTCCGTGAGTGGTGGCTTTAGCCAAGGAACTGCGGGTATTGATCCTTGCAATTTCAAGGCGCTCATACCTGATCAGAGACAGGCGCGTATTCTTCCGTCGTCGGTTTCGGATATCAGAGGGGCCTCACCCATCCCCATCAGTGGGGCCCCTCGCCTTCTCTCCGTATCTACGCAATCTGCCCCATGCCTACAGTTGGATTGAAAGCTTGGTGCTGCCTGTGGAGCGCGATCAGCGTACCTGGCAGCACGCATGTACAGCGGCGGCGGCGGCGTCTCCCACAAAAAAACGGCGGGTCTGTTTGACCCGCCGTTCTTTAGAACTCTTGCTGTCAGCGCAAATCAGCCTTGAGCAGCTTTTGCGACTTCCGCAGCGAAGTCTTCTTTTTCGACTTCAATGCCTTCGCCAACTTCCACACGCACGAAACCGGTGATGGTGGCGCCTGCTTCCTTGGCAGCGGCTTCCACGGTCAGGTCCGGGTTCACAACGAACTGCTGGTTCAGCAGGGTCGATTCCGCGACGAATTTCTTCATGCGGCCTTCGATCATCTTCTCGATCACCTGCTCCGGCTTGCCGGACTCGCGGGCGATGTCCATCTGGACCTGCTTTTCCTTCTCAACGACGGCGGCGTCGAGGTCAGCTTCGGACAGCGCTGCAGGGTTCACAGCGGCGATGTGCATTGCGACCTGCTTGCCGATGGCTTCGTCGCCACCGTTCATGGCAACCAGAACGCCGATTTTGCCCATGCCTTCAGCGGCCGCGTTGTGCACGTAGGACACCACGGTTTCGCCTTCCAGCTTGGCCATGCGACGCAGCGACATGTTTTCGCCAATCGTGGCGATCTTGTCGGTCAGGGTTGCTTCCACGGTCTTGCCGCCCAGGTCAGCTGCCTTCAGAGCGTCAACGTCGTCGGCGTTCAGTGCGGCCTTGGCAATGCCTGCGACCATTTGCTGGAATTCGGCGTTCTTGGCAACGAAGTCGGTCTCGGAGTTGACTTCAACCGCAACACCTTTGCCGCCTTCAACGACCACGGCGACCAGGCCTTCAGCGGCGGTACGGCCGGATTTCTTGGCGGCTTTCGCCAGGCCCTTGGTGCGCAGCCAGTCAACCGCGGCTTCCATGTCGCCGTTGTTTTCGACCAGTGCTTTCTTCGCGTCCATCATGCCTGCGCCGGTGGATTCGCGCAGTTCTTTCACCATTGCTGCAGTGATTGCCATGTTAGGCTCCCTCAATTCAAAAACGGATTTGGGGCAGGAAATACCCTGCCCCGCATGTCAATTCCGTGACAGGACGGATCAGGCTTCAGCTGCTTCTTCAGCAACGGCTTCTTCAGCCGGTGCTTCTTCCAGCGCGCCCAGGTCAACGCCTGCTGCGCCCAGCTGTGCGGACATGCCGTCCAGCGCCGCGCGGGCAACCAGATCGCAGTACAGCGAGATCGCGCGCGATGCGTCGTCGTTGCCGGGGATGATGTAGTCCACGCCATCGGGGGAGCAGTTGGTGTCAACCACAGCCACAACCGGGATACCCAGCTTCTTGGCTTCGGCGATTGCCAGTGCTTCTTTTTTCACGTCGATGACGAACAGCAGGTCCGGAACGCCGCCCATGTCGCGGATACCACCCAGAGACGCTTGCAGCTTCTCCTGGTCACGCTCCATGCCCAGACGCTCTTTCTTGGTCAGGCCTTCGGCGCCGGAGGCCATCTTCTCGTCGATTTCCTTCAGGCGGTTGATCGACTGGGAAACGGTTTTCCAGTTGGTCAGGGTGCCGCCCAGCCAGCGGTGGTTCATGTAGTACTGCGCGGATTTCTCTGCAGCTTCGGCGATCGGGCCGGCTGCCTGGCGCTTGGTACCAACGAACAGAACGCGGCCGCCTTTTGCAACGGTGTCACGGACAACCTGCAGCGCCTGGTCCAGCATCGGAACAGTCTGGGTCAGGTCCATGATGTGGATGCCGTTGCGCGCGCCGTAGATGAACGGCGACATGCGCGGGTTCCAGCGCTGAGTCTGGTGACCGAAGTGAACGCCAGCTTCCAGCAGCTGACGCATGGTGAACTCGGGAAGAGCCATGCTATCTTATCCTTTTCCGGTTTCTATCCTCGGCGGGGGTCTTATAGAGCGTTTGCTCCAACCGGCGGTCCATCAGGGATTTCTCCCCTGACGAAACCAAACCCCGCCTGCGGGTTCGTAGGCGCGCTATTAGATCAGAAAACGCGTGCTGGCAAGGGCCGAAGCAGGAAATTCTCCGGCTTGGCCGAGATCGACGGTCAATTCACATCTGGCGTTGCGTCACGCAGGGATATCTCATGTCCCCGCCGGACGACCTCGGCGCACCGCGCGGCAAGGGCCTTGCGGTCGGCAAAATCAGCGACCCGCAGCGGATCGTGGCACGTCACCAGAACGACTCCTTGTCGGGGTGTGCTCAGAACCTTCAACAAATGGCTCCCGAAATCCATGTCGCCCCACCAGCCGTAGTGACGTTTCGGTGCAGACGGCGGTGCCCGGTAGACGACTGAAACGGGCTGAACATGCAGATTATCGCGCAAAGGCTTGGCAAAGAATGCGGCAAAGAGCGTTGGTTTGAAGGGCAAAACCCGCAACCCGTCGGTAGAGGTTCCCTCGGGAAAGAACAATAGCTTGTGACCCGCCAGCAGCCGGTCTTCCAAAAGCTCTGCCTGCCGGCGCGCGTGGCGGGGATTGCGTTCGATGAACAAGGTGCCGGTGGCCCGGGCAAGCCAGCCTATTCCGGGCCAGGACGCGACTTCGGCCTTGGAGACAAAATAGATCCGCGCCAAGGCGTTAAGCGCAAAAATGTCAAGCCAGGACGCATGGTTAGCCACCAGTGCGCCGCGTTGGTGCATCACCTGTCCACGCACAACCAATCGAATACCCAGAATGAGCAAGGCACCCCGGCAGACCACCTGCGTCAGCAATGGAGAAAACGGGCGGCGCAGGCCGAAAAACGGCCGCTCGAGTAGCCGGAGCAGGAGCAAGATCACCAACCCTCCGAATACCAGGACGGCTAAGGCAGGACCACGCAGCAGAACCAACGCCCACCCAACGCCATCGATCTTGACCGGATCCGGTGCCTCCTCGCTTTGCCAACTGATACTCATGCCGTGCTGCGGGCTCCGCTGTAGATCTTGCGCTGGCGCTCGTTCATCCGCGCGGTGTCCAGGATCAGGCAGACGTCGGTCGTGTTGAAAGCTTCGTCGACATACGCCCCCTCGCCCACGAAGCCCCCCAACCTCAGGTAGGCTTTGATCAGCGAGGGCACGGCCGTCATGGCAGCCTTCCTGTCAAGTTCAGGTTCGGGAATTAAGTCCATGCTATGGAACGATTTTGACCGAGCGCGCAGGTCTTGCGGCGCAAGATGTCGGTGGTGCAACAACGACAAAGGTTCCGCGAGTTGAGCCGGATCCGTACCATGAAAGCTGGCTACCCCGAACAGGATTTCGATTTCATGCTCGGCAATATACTGCGCCAGACCCGACCAGAGGTGGTACATGGCCGTTCCGCCCCGATAGTCCGGATGCAGGCACGACCGCCCCAGTTCCAACAGTCGCCGACCAGAGTTCCGTAACGCGGAAAGATCGTATTCGTCTTCGGAATAAAATTGCCCAAGCTCAGCAGCCTGATCGTCGCGCAGCAGCCGATAGACGCCAACCAACTCGCCGCGGGTCTCATCCGTGACGAGCATGTGGTCAAAATAGGGATCGAACCGGTCGCGTTCGAGGCCGGCCTCATGATCCACCATGCTGCCCCCGCCGCCCAATTCTCGCACGAAGACGTCATATCGAAGCCGCTGAGCGGCTATCAGATCTGCCTCGCAGTCTGCAAGTTTCACCGAAAATTCAGGGGCTTGAGAGTGCATTTGTATCCCTTGCATGTTTCAGGGTTGAGCGCACCTAACTTATGCGGCAAAGAAAGCGCAAGAATTAGCGTGTATTTGAGGGAGTTCGTTAACCCTTCATAAACGGTTATGGCTCAAAGACGGGAATAAGAGCGACACGCGCCCCGTCGATGACCAGTTTCCCTTGGTCGGGGAAATTGACTGTGATCTTGCCGCCCGCGTTCGACTGTACTTGGCCGATACCCCAGTCCGGGTGATCGGGGTGACGGACGAACATTCCGGGGGCCAAAATAGCGTTCAGGTCATTCATTGGCGGGTGGCCTATTTCGGAGGAAGTAAAAGTTATGGCAGTAGATAACGCCAATCTCGCCGCATTGGTAGGGTCACGGATTTGTCACGATCTGATCAGCCCGGTCGGTGCCATCAACAACGGCCTGGAATTGCTGGGCATGGCTGGCAGCATGTCGGGACCGGAGCTGGAGCTGATCTCTGACAGTGTCGCCAATGCAAACGCACGTATCCGTTTCTTCCGTATTGCTTTCGGTTCGGCCGGCGAGCAGCAAATGGGCCGGGCCGAGATCGTCTCGGTTTTGGAGGACATCAGCAAGGCGGGCCGGGTGAAATACCAGTGGGCACCGCTCGAGGTCTGTACCCGCAGCGAGGCGCGCTTGGCACTGCTGTGCGCTTTGTGCCTGGAAAGCGCTCTGCCTTATGGCGGCACGATCAAGATCTTCTGCGCTGACGGCAAGTGGACCGTGATGGGTGAAGGCAGCAAGCTGAACGTGGATGACGAACTCTGGGCGCGGGTCAGCGGCGGAACGTCCAACGCGGAAATCACGCCCGCACTGGTGCAGTTCGCGCTGCTGCCAGAGGCAGCCCGCGAGGCTGAACGCACCGTCCGGTTGGAGCAGAACCTGGAAAAGATCACGCTTCAGTTCTGAAGGTTGGCCTCCAAGCTATTGAAAACGCCGGGCTGTTAGCCCGGCGTTTCTCTTTCTTAACTGCGGGTCGTGCCGTTGCCGCGCACCAGGTATTTGAAGCTGGTCAGCTGTTTGGCGCCCACCGGTCCACGTGCGTGCATCTTGCCGGTGGCAATACCGATTTCCGCGCCCATGCCAAATTCGCCGCCGTCGGCAAACTGGGTCGAGGCATTGTGCATCAGGATAGCACTGTCCAGTTCAGCAAAGAATTTCTGAACTGCAGCCTTATCCTCGGTAATAATGCAGTCGGTGTGCTGCGAGTGATGCGTGCGAATATGGGCGATCGCCTCGTCGATGTCCGCCACGGGTTTGGCGGCGATGATCGCATCCAGGTATTCCTTGCCCCAATCCTCGGCACTGGCGAGCGTCATGCCCTCCGGTCCCGGCAGCCCGACCTCAGCGCGGATCTCAACACCTGCGGCGGCCAGGGCCTCGAGCACGGTCTTGCCAAGGGTCTCGGCAATATCCTGGTGGATCAGCAGGCATTCGGCGGCGCCGCAGATGCCGGTGCGCCGGGTCTTGGCGTTCAGCACCACGTCCAACGCTTTTTGCGGATCCGCCGATTTGTCCAGATAGATGTGGACGATGCCTTCCAGGTGGGCAAAGACCGGCACCCGCGCCTCGCGCTGGACCAGACCAACCAACCCCTTGCCGCCGCGCGGCACGATGACATCGACGTATTCGGTCATGGTCAGCAGTTCCTGCACCGCGGCGCGGTCGCGGGTCGGCACCAGCTGCACCGCGTCAGCGGGCAAGCCCGCGGATTCCAGCCCCTCCGCGAGGCAGGCGTGGATCGCCTTGGAGGAATGGAAACTTTCCGAGCCGCCGCGCAGGATCACCGCATTGCCGGATTTCAGGCACAGCGCGCCGGCATCGGCGGTGACGTTGGGACGGCTTTCATAGATCACGCCAATGACGCCCAGCGGCGTACGGACCCGCTGGATATGCAGGCCGCTCGGTTGCCGCCAATCTTCCATCACTTCGCCGACCGGGTCCGCCTGCTCGGCCACCGCACGAAGCCCGTCGACGATGCCCTGAATGCGGGGCTCGTCCAGCATCAGCCGGTCCATCATCGCATCCGACAGCCCCTTGTCGCGGCCAAACTCCAAATCCTTGGCGTTGGCGGCGATGATTTCCGCCCGGCGGCTCCAGACCGCCTCGGCGGCGCCGATCAGCGCTGCGTATTTGCGTTCTGCACTGGCCGTTGCCAGCGTTTGCGCTGCTTGCTTTGCACGTTTGCCAAGCTCCGCCATCATGGCGGCAATGTTGTCAGTCTCGTTCATCTATCTTGTGCCCTTGCCGGTCCCTGTCTGGCACTGCATGCCTGCGGGCCGGAATAAACTATCACCAGCTGTGGTCAAAGCGCCATATCATCGCGGTGGATCAGCGCGGCGCGGCCTGGGTATCCCAGGGTTGCCTCGATCTCTTGCGATTGACGCCCCTGGATGGCACGGGCCTCGTCAGCGGTATAGCGCGACAGCCCCTGCCCCAGTTTGCGCCCGTCTGGGCCAAGGATGGCCAGCGGATCGCCGCGGCCAAAGTCACCCTCCACATGACGCACCCCTGCGGGCAGCAGGCTTTTGCCGGACGTCAGCGCCTGGGCGGCGCCCTCATCGATGGTCAGAACGCCGCGTGTCTTCATGGCCGCGATCCAGCGTTTGCGCGCAGCCTGCGGATCTCCTTGCGCGGTAAACCAGGTGCAAGCTGCGCCTTCTTCCAGCGTTTTCAAGGGGTTCAAAGGTGATCCTTCAGTGATCGCCATGGCGCAGCCCGCCGCCGTGGCCATCTTGGCCGCCAGCAATTTGGTGATCATGCCGCCCTTGGACAGGCCTGACACGCCATCGCCGGCCATTGCCTCGATCTCAGGCGTGATCACTTCAATGCGGTCGAAACGCTTTGCAGCAGGATCCAGCGCCGGATTTGCACTGTAGAACCCGTCAACATCCGACAGCAGTATCAGGGCGTCGGCGCCGACCGTCACCGCAACTTGTGCCGCCAGACGGTCGTTGTCGCCATAGCGGATTTCATCCGTGGCAATGGTGTCGTTTTCATTCACGATCGGCACCGCGCCGAGGCTCAGCAAGGTCTCGAGCGTGGCGCGCGAATTCAGGTAGCGGCGGCGGTTTTCGCTATCTTCCAGCGTCACCAAAACCTGCGCTGTTGTGATCCGGTGCGGTGCGAGGGCTTCCTCGTAAGCACGGGCAAGACGGATCTGTCCCACCGCGGCCGCGGCCTGAGATTGCTCCAGGGGAAGATCGGCGCGCGGCAATCCTAGAACACCGCGGCCCAGTGCAATCGAGCCGGAGGATACCAGCACGACATCCGTTCCGTTGGCCTTCAGCCAGGCGACATCATTGGCCAGAGAGTGCAACCAGCCCGCCCGAAGCTCGCCGCTATCGCGGTCAACCAGCAGAGCAGAGCCAATTTTTACGACAATCCGCCGGGCAGAACTCAGGGCCGCCAAGTCTCTTCCTCCTCGGCGGGCTTCATGCGAACCCGGTCATCGTCGATCTGCGCACGGACCGCGCGCAGCACCTCGTTCAGGCCCTCGCGGCTGACGCCCGACATCAGCAGCACCGGCCCGCCTACGGCGGCCTCCAGCGCGGCGCGTTTCTCGTCCCGCTCTTCCGCGTCGATCGCGTCCACCTTGTTCAGCGCGGTGATGCGCGGCTTGGTCGCCAGCTCGCCGCCATAGGCCTCCAGCTCGCCGATGATGGTCTCATAGTCCTCGACCACCGTGTCGGAGGTGCCGTCAACCAGATGCAGCAGCACCGCGCAGCGTTCGACATGGCCCAGGAAGCGGTCGCCGATGCCCTTGCCCTCATGCGCGCCTTCAATCAGGCCGGGGATGTCGGCAACAACGAATTCTGTGTTGTCGATGCCGACCACGCCCAGGTTCGGGTGCAGCGTGGTGAACGGGTAATCCGCAATCTTGGGGCGCGCGTTGGAGGTGGCCGACAAAAAGGTCGACTTCCCCGCGTTGGGCAGACCCAGCAGGCCAGCATCCGCGATCAGCTTCAGCCGCAGCCAGATGGTGCGCTCGACACCCTCCTGCCCCGGGTTGGCGCGGCGCGGTGCCTGATTGGTGGCCGATTTGAAGTGCAGGTTGCCAAAACCACCATTGCCGCCCTTGGCCAGCAGCACCCGTTGGCCAACTTCGGTCAGGTCTGCCAGAACGGTTTCCTCGTCCTCGTCCAGGATCTCGGTGCCGACGGGCACCCGCAGCACGATGTCGTCGCCATCCTTGCCGGTGCGCTGGCGGCCCATGCCGGATTGCCCGTTCTTGGCAAAGAAGTGCTGCTGATACCGGAAATCGATCAGGGTGTTCAGCCCGTCGGTAACCTCGGCCCAGACCGAGCCGCCCTTGCCGCCGTCCCCGCCGTCAGGCCCCCCGTATTCGATGTATTTTTCACGGCGGAAGCTGACACAGCCGTTCCCGCCCGCGCCGGAGCGGATATAGACCTTAGCCAGATCGAGGAATTTCATGACAGCTCCTTAATGCAACTCGGCCATTTGCCGCGTTTGCCAGTACAGTTCTTTCCGCAAACGCCGGACGCGTCTGCGGAAATCTTTTGATTGCCTTACCCGAAAGCGCAGCCCGCGCCAATCACAGTTTTCGGCTGTAGGTCCAGGTTGGCACGGTCGCATCCCGGGCAACACAGTAGCTTTCTGCATCGCCGAGATAGGTAAACCCACAGTGCGTCAGCACCCGGGCCGAGGCGGGATTGTCCTGGAACACCGACGCAAACATCGCAGCATTGCCTTGCGGGTTGGCATCGACAAGTGCCTTCAAGGCGGCCGAAGCCAGGCCGGTGTTCCAAAACGGTGGCGCCGTCCAGAAAGAGACTTCGGACTGGTTTCGATCCATCCGTTTCAGCGCGATGACGCCTTTCAGCTCGGCATCGTCTTCGATCGTACCGTCGATCACCCAGATGTCCTCGTCACGATCCTCGGCCATGGCGCGGGCCACGAAGGCCTCTGCGGCCCCGGGCGGCAAGGGGTGCGGCACGGAGCGGGTCATTCGCGCGACGCGTTCGTCGCTGACGTAATGCTCGATCAAACCGGAGTCGGATTTTCGCAGCGGGCGCAGGACGAACCGTTCGGTCTCTATCACCTGCTGGCACACGATCTGTTCCAGGTTCATGTATGTGGTCCTCCTCAACGCAACATTGTGCGGCGGGATTGGGGCCGCCGTGGGGTGTCGCACCCCCCAAATGTGTTCGTTTTGACGCAACGGCAAGTGCTGTCAGCGCAATAATTTTTCAGGCGCCGCCAAGCCGTTGCGGCGTGGGGCCGGAATGGAAACGTCATTGGGTACTCGCATCCGTAAACAACAAAAAAGGGGACCGGCCCAAAGCCGATCCCCCATGATTTTACTACCGTTCGGGTCGGCTTACTCAGCGGCCTCCGCCACCGGGAGAACCGATACGAAGGTGCGGCCTTTCAGGCCCTTGCGGAAGCTGACAGCACCATCGGTGGTGGCGAACAGGGTGTGATCCTTGCCCATGCCAACGCCTTCGCCCGGCCAGAACTTGGTGCCGCGCTGACGAATGATGATGTTGCCCGCGATGGCCGCCTGGCCACCGAAGAGTTTCACGCCAAGGCGGCGACCTGCGGAGTCGCGGCCGTTACGGGAGGAACCGCCAGCTTTTTTATGTGCCATTCTGTCTCTCCTTAGCCTTTAGCCAGTTCTTTGGCTTGCTCAACCCACTCGGGCTTCACTTTGATTGCCTCGATACCAGCAATGTCGTCTTCGGACAAGGCTGCGATCTGGGCAAAGCTGGTGAGACCGGCTTCGTTCAGCTTCTTGGCGGCGGCAGGGCCTACGCCGGTCAGCTGGGTCAGGTCGTCGGCGCTCTCTGCTTTGGCAGCAGGAGCTGCCTTGGCTGCGGCTTTCGGGGCCGCTTTGGTTGCGCCCGACGCCAGGATCTCGGTGATCCGGACCAGGGTCAGCTTCTGACGGTGGCCGACGGTGCGCTTGGAGGAGTGCTTCCGGCGACGCTTGACGAAGTTGATGACCTTGTCACCTTTGATCTGGTCGATCACTTCTGCCTTCACAGCAGCGCCTTCGACCAGCGGAGCGCCAACAACAGGAGCGTCGCCGCCCAGCATCAGAACTTCGTCGAATTGGATGGTTTCGCCAGCATCAGCAGCCAGTTTTTCAACGCGGAGCACGTCGCCCGCCTGAACCTTGTACTGCTTGCCGCCAGTCTTGAGGACCGCAAACATATGCGTCTTTCCTTTTTCAACCGCGTCCTTCGGCCCCCTTGCGGGCGTTTTCGGCAGATGCCGCCTCGAACAGCGCGCCCGCGATGCGGGCGTATTACAAATGAATCCCGGCGCAGAGATTCCGAGCCGGGACTGCGGGCTTATGATCGAAAATCCACAAGCTGTCAACCCGTTTCTGCCGGTCCCCCGGCCCCGGGCCAAAAGGCTTAGAGGGCGCTGCGCTTATATATCCTGCGCGGGTGTGAGGTCTGCGAGACGGCGGGCCAGTTCCTCGAAGCGGTTTGCGGTGATTTCGTATTGCACCGCATTAAGCAGCTCGTAAACCTCCTGCATCTTTTCCTGTTCCAGTGCGGTCACGTACTGTTCCAGCTCTTCATCCGTGAAATCTTGGTAGGTATAGGCGGAACTCGCCAGCCCCGAGGCCTGCAGCTCAAGACGCATGGCGTCGGCCTGGTTGTCCAGCAACGCCCTCAATTCGTCTGCATCCAGTTCAAGGTCGATAACTCCGGCTGCGGTTGCAGCCATCAGGAAGCGAAACTGAATCTGCTGCACGGCCCGCACGCCGGTGTCGGCCGCATCGATCGCCCGCCCCATGCGTTGGAAAAGGACAAGCCGTTCGCTGCCGGACTTCACCAAATCCGCAATGATGCGGCTTCCGGCTTCCTGCTTGACCTCGTCGTCGGCCACCATGTGGGCGGCGTTTTCGGCGCGGACCAGGCGCTGGCCAAGGTCACTTGCATAGAATGCAGCGGCATGGTCGAGCGCTGCATCGTCCAGCGTTTCTACCAGAATGTCCTCGGCCATGCGACGCATGACAGCCGTGTCAAACACATCATCCGACAGGCGCCCCCACTGGTTCCCGAATGTGCCGACATCCAAACCCAACATCTGGGGTGCCGAAGCAGCGGACAGCGCGATGCTGTCCAGAGCGACGTCAAACCCGGTCACGTTGAGAAAGGTTGTCACGCGCTGACGATCAGCCGCCAGTGTCGCGGACGCGGCCAGAAGGCTCAGCAGCAACAACAGACCGGCACAGGCAAGGCGGAGCGTAGCGGGAAAGGAGTGTGATCTAAGCATATAGGGAACTTAGGTAAAAAAACGGGATCGGCAAAGGATTTCAGGTTTTTTTCGCAAACTGCCATTTCTCCCTTGCGCACTGTCGGAAACAACATTAAACCGCGCCTCACCCCCCGCGGAGAGGTGCCGGAGTGGTCGAACGGGGCGGTCTCGAAAACCGTTGTGGGTGCAAGCCCACCCAGGGTTCGAATCCCTGTCTCTCCGCCATTCCCCCCCCTGAGATCGCAAATAAATTCCGGCTCCTTATGTCTAGGATGATGGCTAGGTGTTCGGCATGGTTTGACCACGCCTCACCCGATCGGCCGTATGTATTCGCGCCAGCTGCCCTTCCATGCGGCCAAAGCGCCTATTCGGGTATCAGCAATCGGCGAAATCCATTCGGGCTGTGCGGGTCTCGTAGCTGATGTGGCTTTCGGTTGCAGAGGCCTAGTTTGCAATCCTCGTTAGAGCAGCGGCTATATCACTATATCAAAGGTCGCTTTCTGTCGTCGTGAGCGAGCCTGCGCGACTGAAATCGATGCATCCTGACAGCACGATGCCTACGCCACACGAGGTCGGCAGTTGCCAGCCTCGAGTGGCGAACATTTTACGCTTTCAAATGAAGGCTCTTCACGCCCCGGCGATCGCGGATCGCGTCCTTGATGATCGCTTTTGTCAGCGCCACGCACATCAGGAACATGACCAGGCTGAACGGCAACGCGCCGATCACCATGGCGGTCTTGATTGCCCCGAGACCGCCGACCAGCAGCAGGCCGCCAACTACGAGGCTCAGCGCGACGCCCCAGAACACGATATGCACGCGCCCTTTTGGGCTTTCCTCTCCGGCGGCGTTGATTGTGTTCACGATCAGGATCGCCGAGTCTGCCGTTGTTACCAGATAGGTCAGCAGCAGAACGACAACAATCGCCGCCATGATCCATGCCAGTCCGCTGCTCAGCATCAGGTCCAGCATGACGAACAACTGGCTCTCCTGCCCCGCGCCCGCGATCGCGTCGCCAGCCGCGCCGTTCAAAGTCATGTCGATGGCCGTGCCTCCGACAAGGGTGAACCAGACGAAGCACATCAGCGATGGCACGATGATCGCACCCAGCACATACTCACGGATGCTGCGCCCACGCGAGATCCGGGCCAGGAACACGCCGACAAAGGGTGCGAAGGCGATCCACCAAGCCCAGTAGAACACCGACCAGCCGCCTTGCCATGCGGCCAGGGCGTCACCGGTCTCGGTCCCGTCGGCGTGCCAGACCGTGAACAGCAGCGCGGGCAGTTCGATCACGTAGGCCACCAGCCCTGTCACCAACGCGTTCAGCCCGAAAAAGGTGGAGCCGAAGAGGATGAAGAAAGCCAGCAGGAAGAAGCTGAGCCCCATATTGAGGTTCGACAGCCACTTGATCCCCTTGCCCACGCCGGACAAGGCCGACAGAGTGGAGGCGCCAAGGATCACCACCAGCGCCAGCACGATACCGGCCGAACTCGGCTTGCCATCAGGCTGCACGATCCAGTCGCCAAGGCCCACGCGGTTGAGGCCGGCCACGAATTGCTCGACACCAAAGCCCAGTGTCTGCGCGACACCAAGTATGGTGGCGACAACGGCCACGATATCGACGACATGCCCCACAGGCCCGGACAGCCTTGCGCCAAAGAGCGGCACCAGCGCTGAGCGCACCGTCAGCGGCAGGTTCCGGCGATAAGAGAAATAGGCCAGCGACAGCCCGACAAGCGCATAGCAGGCCCAGGCCGAAAAGCCCCAGTGCAGGAACGACCAGACATAGGCGGCGGTCACGTTGTCCGCGGTCGATCCGGTGGTTTCGCCCATGATGACATTGGGGTTGGTCGCAAAGTGGTACATCGGCTCGGCGGTGGCAAAGGTCAGCATGCCGATGCCGATGCCTGCGCCGAACATCATGGAAAACCAAGAAAACCGCGAGAATTCCGGGCGATCCTCCGGCAGGCCCAGCTTCAGGCGTCCGGTGGTTGGCACCAGCGCGAGGCCAATGCAAAGCACCAGGAACAGCGCCACCACCCAGATGTACCAGCTGGCGAAGCTCTTGAGCAGCGCACCGTTCAGGGCATTCAATACTGCGGCGGCGTTGTCAGGCACCGTGATGGCCCAGACGATCAGCGCGCTGACCAGCAACTTGGACGGGATGGCGACGCTTTTGGCGAATCCGGAATAGAACCCGCGCTCCGCCGTCGCGATGTCCAGTTCCATCAGTGGGGGTTTGTTGGCCATGTCTCCTCCGTTATGGCTTGGGGGTCCGGGCTGCCTCCTCCTTTTGGCGCGCAACTGTTGCACGCCAGTGATGCGCCAGACCGTTCGGGATTTGCGGCACGCCGCAGAGCAACAAGGGAGGCATGTGCAGCCCCCCTTTGACAGTGCCCTCAGCTGGGCAGGTATTCGGCGCTCCAGCTCTCGCTAAGCTGGCCGGTCTCCAGCATCCGCGCGACGGCCGCATCGGAGTAGCCGAGGTCGCGCAGGATAGCCCGCGTCGAGGTGCCGAATTTTTCTGTCGGTGACAGGGCAAAGACTTTGCCGCGCGTGGGGCGCACCGCATAGGGATCCAGCTGGATCACCTCGTGACCGCTGGGGTGGTTGCTGTCTTGCGAGAAGGAATAGCTGCCCCGTTCGATGCCGGGCGTGCCATCCGCCTCGCGCAGGTTTTCAGAGCGCAGCGCGTCGATGTTGTTACAGATTGCACAGCCAATGTCTGCTGCGCGCAGGCGGGCGATCCATTCGGTCGCGGGTTGCGTCTGAAACGCGCCTGCGAGGTAGGTCGCACGGTCTTCTTCGGGCAAATCCGGCAGATCCGCCAAGTCGTCGACCTCGCGGAACCGGGGCAGATCCGTCTCATACGCGCACAGCAGGATGTAGACTCCCGAAGCGGTGCTGTAAAAACGGTGGAGCGGGCCGTAGCCGTTCGCTTCCGGGCCCGAAGGCTCGTCGAACAGTCCGCGCCCCCGGAAATCATAGGCAAAGGGCACCTGCAGCAAGCCGCTGTTGGCGCTGAGAGAGGTGCGGCCGCGTCCGATGCGGCCAAAGCGGTGTTTCTGATAGAGCGCCGCGGCCACGGCCAGCGCGCCGCCAAAGCCGCACATCACGTCAATGGTGCCCACGTGGGCGTGCTCCTCGGGGCGGTCCATAGCCCCGCCAAAGCGCAGCATGATGCCAGTGGCTGCCTGCACAAGATCGTCATAACCGATGTAATCCGTGCGGGTGCCGCGCCGCACGCCGCTGAAACAGTCCAGCTTGCAGAAGATCGCCTCCGGGTTCAGCTTGCGCAGGCTGTCGGCGTCCAGCCCCATGCGTTTGATCTGGTTGTCCGGCGCGTTCCAGAAGATCACGTCAACCGATTTCACCAGGTCTTCGAGCACCTTGCGCCCATGTTCTGATTTTACGTCGGCCAAGATCGACTTCTTGCCCCGGCCCTGGCTGAGCCCGTAGATCACGGTGTTCCAGCTGTCGTAGAGCGGCGTTGCCGGATCGAGCTTGATCACTTCTGCACCAAAGCGCGCCAGATAGCTGGCCGCATGCGGCCCCGCGATGACGTTGCACATGTCCAACACGCGCACGCCCGAGAGCCAACCCTCTTGGTCCAGCTTCTCTTTCGGGGCTGGTATGTCAGTCGGCAGCTTGCGCAGGACCGCCAGCGCCTCGTCAAAATCCACCCAGCGGCGCGGTTCGGGGTTCAGCGCCTCTTCGCCGCTTTCTTCCATCCAGACCACCGGGCCGGGTTGTGTCATCTCGCCGTACTCCGGGTCCGTGACGTCGATCATCAGCCCCGAGGTCTCGGCGTATTCGTCGTTGATCCATTCCTGCAGCCAGCGCTGCGGCGCGCCGGGGATGCCCGCGCGGCCAAACATCCGTTTCCACTCGTGCGATGTTCGGGTCAAGAAGACCTCTTTCATCCGCGCAGCGATCTTGTCGGCCCAGAACTTCGGCATCGGGTAAACACCGAGCGAGGTGTCCGAAACCCATTCAGACTGCGGCTTGTAGGTGTCCTCTTCTTCCTGCAGCCCCGCTTCGAGCATCTCGTCATAGAGGCCCAACACCTCGAGGCAGCGGCGCGCATGGTTCTTGTGGCTGGGGCAGACCACGTAGAACATCCGACCATCCTTGCACATGTAGCTGCGAAAGAACGGGTCCAGAAGCTCTTGGAGTTCCTCGTAGGACACGTTCATCGGCAGCCCCTCGACCCGGCGGCGCTCGATCTCGACCTCGCGCTGGGTCAGATACCGTTCCGGCATGTCCGAGACCTTGATCGAGTTGTAGCACAGCCCCTCCATCACGGCGGCGGCCAGCGGCACTTCGATCTGGTCGCCAAGTCCGGTTACCTGGCGGGATTGCAGAGCCAGCACTGTCGCGGATGCCGCGATCTGCGAGGCATAGGCCGAGGCCAGCGGCAGCGGCGAAAAGGACGGGTTCAGCCCCATCAGCACCCTGTTCAGCCCCATGTCGGTGAACACGCCGGAACTGGCCGCAACCACGCTTTCAAAGGCGCGCTGCTCGCGCCGCTCCAGATCGTTCGAGGCAAACCCGGGGATCGACAGCGTGATCAGCTCGGGGCGCTCCTCGCGCATGGCGGCAAAATCAATGCCGAGCGCGGCCAGCTTGCCGGGGCGGAAGTTCTCGACAATGATATCGGCTTCGGCACAGAGCGCGCGGGCCTGCGCCAGGCCTGCCTCGGACTTGAGGTCCAGGTTCACGATCAGCTTGTTGCGCATCAGGGTCGCATTCGCCGGGCTGTCCCACATCGGCCCGTCGGGCGGGTCGATATGCACGACGGTCGCGCCAAGATCGCCCAGCAGCATCGCCACGGCAGGCCCGGCGATGTACTGCCCGAAATCGACCACTTTGACCCCGCGCAGGGGCAGGTTGGAAAACGATGAACGCATTTGTTTCTCCGTCAGGAAGATGTGCGATTAGTGTCCGGCCAAGATCCAGCGCGCTGCCTTTTCCGCGATCATCAAGGTCGGGGAATTGGTGTTGCCGCTGGTGATCTCTGGCATGATGCTGGCATCGACGACACGCAGATCGGCCACGCCCTTGAGGCGCAGATGCGGGTCCAGAACGGCGCTGTCATCGTCCTCGCGGCCCATTTTCACTGTGCCGACAGGGTGAAAGATCGTATTGGCAATGTCGCCGGCCAGCTTGGCGAGGTCCTCGTCGCTCTGGTACTGGACACCCGGTTTGAACTCCTCGGGCTCGTAGCTTGCCATCGCGGGCCGGGACATGATTTCACGCACTTGCCGCAGGCTGTCGGCAGCGACCTTGCGATCGTCTTCCGTGGCGAGGTAGTTGGGCGAGATCAGCGGCGCATCGCGGAAGTCGGCCGAGCGGATGCGCACGTGCCCCCTGCTCGTCGGGTTCAGGTTGCAGACACTGACCGTCATAGCCGGGAAGGCATGCAGCGGCTCGCCAAAGGCATCGAGGCTGAGCGGTTGCACGTGATATTCAAGGTTTGCATGAGGCCGGTTCGGGTCGGAGCGGGTGAATGCGCCCAATTGGCTGGGCGCCATGCTCATCGGGCCGGATCGTTTCAGCGCATATTCCGCGCCGATCTTCGCCTTTCCAAAGAGATTATTCGCCAGAGTGTTGAGCGTGCGGGTTCCGTTCACCTTGTAGACCGCGCGGATTTGCAGGTGGTCCTGAAGGTTCTCGCCGACGGGTGCGTCGCGCAGAACCTCGATGCCATGCTCGCGCAGCAGATCCGCCGGACCAATGCCGGACAGTTGCAGGACCTGCGGCGAGTTGACGGCCCCTGCCGACAGTACGGTCTCGCGCCGGGCTTTCACGTCAACGACGTTTCCCTTGCGATCGACCCGTGCACCGGTGCAGCGCAGCGCGCCGTTGGCGTCTTTGTCAAAGGTCAGCTTCTGGACCTGTGCCTCGGTCCAGACCGTCAGGTTGCGCCGTGCCCGGGCGGGTTTCAGGAATGCCTTGGAGGTATTCCAGCGCCAGCCGGACCGCTGGTTTACATCGAAATAGCCAACACCCGCGTTGTCGCCGCTGTTGAAATCGTCGGTTTTGGCGATCCCCGCCTCTTCCGCGGCATCGGCAAAGCTGTCCAGCACGTCCCAGCGCAGGCGTTGCTTTTCGACCCGCCACTCGCCGCCATGGCCATGCAGGTCGGAAAAACGCTCGTTGTCGCCCACCTTCGGGTCGGCACCATTGTCCAGCTTGTAGTGGTTTTCGTGCGCTTTGAAATCGCGCAGAGCCCCCTCCCAGGACCAGTCGTCTTCGCCGGTCAGCGCGGCCCAATTGTCATAGTCGCGGGCCTGACCGCGCATGTAGATCATGCCGTTGATTGACGAACAGCCGCCCAGCGTCTTGCCGCGCGGGTAGCGCAGGCTGCGCCCATTCAGGCCCTTGTCGGCCTCGGTGTTGTACATCCAGTCGGTGCGCGGGTTGCCGATGCAGTACAGGTAGCCGACAGGCACGTGAATCCACGGGTAGCTGTCGGCCTTGCCAGCCTCCAGCAGCAGGACCCGATTGGCTGGATCAGCACTCAGGCGGTTGGCCAGAAGGCAGCCCGCGGAGCCGCCTCCAATCACGATAAAGTCGAACTCGGTTGCCATTCCTGCCATGTCGTCCCTCACCTTTCGAGCGGGGCATCCATCGCCGCCGAACCGCCCCCGAAACGGGGCTGTCGGGGCAAAGGCGCTGCCCTGCGTATCTCCGGGTTCCGGTTTAGTAAGGCCGGGAGCACATTCCCAATGACATATATCTCTGACTGATATTAAGTTTCGTAATATGGAAAGATTCTCGAACCTGAACAGCATCCTCGCCTTTGTCACAGTGGCCCGGGAAGGCAGCGTTTCCCGCGCGGCAGAGGTATTGAACCTCACGCAACCGGCGATCAGTCACCAGATCAAGCGCCTCAGCGAAGAAACCGGCGTCACTTTCTTCAAGCGGGCGCCACACGGGCTGTACCTGACCTCTGATGGCAAGGCGCTGCTGCCCAAGGCAGAGGCCGTCCTGAGCGCCATGGCCGAGTTCCGGCAAAGCGCCAGCGGACGGGTCGGACAGGTTGCAGGGGCACTGCGCATCGGGACGATCGTGGACCCGGAATTCATCCGGCTGGGCCGCCTGCTGAGCCAGCTCGGGAAGGCGCACCCCGGCATCACCACGGAACTGGTGCACGGGATCAGCGGTGAAATTCTGGAGAAACTCCGTCGCCGCCAGATCGACGCCGGTTTCTACCTGACAGATCCCGGCGCGGTTGATGATATTGCCTCGGCCGACGGGATGCAGGTCAAGGTTCTGGCCAGCTTCAATTACCGCATCATTGCGCCCGCCGGATGGGAGGCCCGGGTCGCCGCCGCCAGTTGGCCCGAGCTGGCGGCGCTGCCATGGATCGGCACGACCGGGGTGTCCGTTCACAACCGGCTGCTGAGCCGGATCTTTGCGCAACACGATTGCACTCAGAACGTGGTCGCCTTGGTCGATCACGAGGCATCAATGCTGGAGATGGTTCGCGCAGGTGTCGGCCTATGCCTGTGTCGTGAAACTATTGCCTTGGATCAGCAACATTCCTTCGGGCTCAGCCTGTGCGAAACTCAAAGCGTACCGGCCTGCCTGGTGATGCTGACACCGCAGGCACTCAAGTCAACTCCGGTCGTCGCGGCGCTGTTTGAGCAACTTGCCACCGTATGGGGCTGACCGAACGCGCGCCCACGTACTCCAACCCGATGTTTGGGCGGGCGCAGGGAAATGCGCCCGCCCATATCGTCAGCCTTTCAACGCGGAAAGGATCGCATCCGCGGTGATGGGCAAATGGCGGACCCGCGCGCCTGAAGCATTGAAGATCGCGTTGGCAATGGCCGGGGCAACGACCGTGGTGCCTGGCTCCCCGAGACCAACGGGAACCTCGCTGCTCTCGACAAATTCGATCTCCATCTCCGGCACATCCTCCAGCCGCAGCGGTGTGTAGGCGCCGAGGTTGAGATCGACCACATTGCCGTTTTCAATCCGGGTGCCTTCATGCAGCGCCATGGAAAGCCCCCACAGTGCGGCACCTTCGCATTGTGCCCGCGCGCCGTCCGGATCCACGACGGTCCCGCAGTCAAAGGCCAACCACATCTTCTGGACATCGACCTCGCCGGTTTCAGTGTCCACTGCCAGTTGCACAGCCGTAGCGGTCCAGGTCGGCATGGTGCGAGATTGGCCAAAAGTGGTCGCCAGACCAATCGCCGTTCCCTCTGGCAGCTCGCGCTTGCCGTAGCCAGACATCTCGGCCACCCGGCGCAGAACGGCTGCCTGCCGCGATGCACCACCAACCGGGTTCGGCGCAGAGCCAGCGTTGATGCCCTCTGCCTTCAAATGGTCGAGCCGGAACTGCAGCGGATCGGCACCAACCTTGTGCGCGGCCTCATCCATGAAGCTTTCAACCGCAAAATTGGTCCAGCCCGGACCGACCGACCGCAACCAGCCAGGCCGGAAGGTCTGGTTGGCCAGGTCGTTGGAGATGGCCCGCACCCGATGAGCCCCAACCGAGTACCAGTGGTCGGCACCATCGATGGCAAAGGGGTCGAAAGGCTCTCCGTTCACCCCTTTCGGCATGAACCCGGGCGCCAGCACCTGCGTCGGCCACCCCGCGGCGGCATGGTGCTCCATCGCGATGACGTCCTGACCATCGTCGAAGGCCATTCGCAGCTTTTGTACCGACGGCGAGCGGATGCTGTCGAACTGGACATCCTCCTCGCGGGCAAAGACCAGCTTGACCGGTTTGCCCACCGCTTTGGATGCAAGCGCAGCAGGGACAATGTAGTCGCCGTTCAAACGCCGCCCGAAGCCGCCGCCCAGCATGTAGCTGCGCATGACAATCTTGTCGGCGGGCACTTCCAACGCGGTTGCCAGCGTCGGCAGGATCAGGGATTGCCACTGGTTGCCCGCATGCACTTCCCAGATGCCATCTGCATTCTGGAACACGGTGGCATTCACCGGCTCCATCTGGAAGTGAAGCACCGACTGAGTGGTATATTCGGCCTCCAACGTGTCCGTAGCGGCGTCAAATGCCGCCGACGTATCGGGCTGCTCCGTCGGCAGGACCGCGCCCGCATCGCTCTCGATCAGCTGCCGCGCGCGCGCCTGGATATCCTCCTCCGACACATCGGCGGTGTCACCTGGCGTCCAATCGATCTCGATCTCGTAGGACGCTGAGCGCGCCGCATGGAGGCTGGTACCCAGAACGACCGCCCAGCCCGGAACCGTGCCCGACGGGTCATCAAGCACCACCGTTTCGAGATAACCCTTGATGGATTTCGCGGCACTGTCATCTACGGAAATCACCTTGGACCCATAGCGTGTCGGCGGCAGCATGGGCACGGCATAGATCATGCCGTCGACCTTGGCATCGAGCCCGTAAATCGCCTGGCCGGTGGTTTTCGTGTCGAGATCCAAGGGATGCACGTCCTGGCCCACCAGCCGCAAGTCGGCATGGGGCTTCAGGGGCAGCGCGGCAAGCTCTTCTTCGGTAAAGCTCCGCTCCAGCCCTTCGGCAACGAGCGTACCATAGGTGATCTCGCGGCTACCATCCGAGATTACACCGTCGCGTGCGGTCAGCGATGCGGCATCAACACCCCATTTGGCTGCGGCGGCCTCGATCAGCGCAATCCGGCCGGCGGCACCGGCCTGACGGTAGACAGGCCAGCTTTGCCAGACCGACCAGCTTCCGCCGGTGACCATAAGGCCCCATTTTTCATGGGTGTCGACATGGGTAATCTGAACCTTCTCCCATGCGACCTCCAATTCATCCGCCAGGATCCGCGCAATGGCCGTCCCCACGTGTTGACCCATTTCCGCGCGGATGATGTTGACGTTGACTTGGCCGTCGGCGTCAATCCAATACCACATTGAGGGTTCGAAAACCCGGCCATCGGCTGCCACGGGCGCTCCATCCGGCACGGCTGGGTTCATCGCGGCATCCGATGTGCGCGGGAAGCCGAACGCGACCCCGGCGGCGGTCATCGAGACGAGGAAACCGCGCCGGGTCATTTGGGGTTTGGTCTGGGCGTTTGCAAGACGAGACAACAGGTTAGCCATTGTTGGACCCTCCCATGGCGATGGCCGCTTCCCGCACGGCTTGACGGATACGGGTGTATGTCATGCAACGGCACAGGTTGCCGGTCATGACGGCGTCGATGTCCTCGTCGCTCGGGTTCGGGGTATCTTTGAGAAGCGAAGCCGCCTGCATGATCTGGCCCGACTGGCAATAGCCGCATTGCGGGACTCGCAGGTTGCGCCAAGCTTCCTGAACCGGGTGGTTGCCGTCCTCGTCCAGGCCTTCGATGGTTGTCACCGAAAGCCCTTCGACATCCGACAGATAGGTGATGCAGGAACGCGCGGCGGAGCCATCGATATGCACGGTGCAGGCCCCGCAGGCCCCTATTCCACAGCCGAATTTGGTGCCGGTGAGACCAAGCTCATCTCGGATCGCCCACAGCAGCGGCGTGTCCGGATCGGCGTCTACAGAAACCTGCCGTCCGTTCAGTTCGAATTCTATCATGGAGTCGTTGTCCCTTGGGATGTATTTACCTGGGGGAGCGCGTTCAGCTGCCCTAACTAGAGCAGCCCAAGTATGTCTCATCGCATGGATTTGAAGACGTCGGCGCGAAAATTCACAAAAAAGTTAGGGCGCAAATAAGGCGGTGTTTTCGCCAAAAAATAAAACGCCGTGGTTATCTCGTCGGCCTGTGCACCGGGTGCGAGGAACAATGGTTTTCCCAACCCAATTTCGAGAGGGGGCGAAAATGACACCCCCTCCACCGGCGCGCGCCGCCGCGGTTTTTACAATTCTTCCGGGATGCCCTCGCCAACCGTCAGTCGAGAGGAGGTCCGGTGAAGACGAGGTTGTGGCGCTTGGCGGCTTCCTCAATCGCGGGCATATCAGCCGGAATCTGGAAACTTCCGGCAGCCATTTCGACGAAGAATTGCTCGAACCCACCTGGTGTCAGGATGACCAGATGCCGTGACGGTTCCGTCCCGACCACCTTGAACGTGTGGTTGGTTCCGCGCGGTATGAAGACGCTCTGGCCCGGGCCCGCGAGGGTCTCTTCACCGTCGATCCAGATCTTGCAGGTGCCGGAAAGGATGACAAAAGTCTCATCCTCCTTTTCGTGGACGTGACGCGGCGGGCCGCTTCCCACGGGCGACAGACTGTCGACAATGGACAGCGTGCCACCGCTTTGCGACGGTGAGAGGATGGTCTTGTATTGAACGCCGAGCCACTCGATCGTCTCGGGCTTTGCAGTCAGGTCCATCATCGTTTCACTCCTTGCTGGGGCCTGAAACGAAAGCGCTTTCGTGCGACAAAGCATAACGTCGCGACACGGTATCGACCAAACCGCATTCCGCGATATAAGATATCGCCCAGATGAATTTCGCGACCTTTGATCTCAACCTGCTGCGCGTGTTGGACGCGATGTTCCGCGAAGGCTCGACGGTAAAAGCTGCTGAGCGGCTGGGGCTGTCACAGTCCGCGGTGTCCGGCGGCCTGTCGCGTCTGCGCCATGCGCTCGGCGATCCGCTCTTTATCCGGCAAGGGAACAGGCTCGTAGCCACTGACTATGCCGCGGGTCTTCGGGAGCCGCTCCGGCAGCAGCTCGAGCACATCGAAGCCATGCTGGCGCCACCGGTGCCCTTCGAGCCGACGACCGCCGAGGGGACCTTCCGGATCGCTGGAAGTGATTTTTTCGCCGAGATGCTGATGCCCGCACTTGGCGATCTCTTGCAACGCAAAGCACCGGGCATTCGCGCGCAACTCGTTGATCTGGTACCACAAGACTACATCGCCAGTCTGGAGCGCAGAAATGCGGATGTGGCCTTGATCCCGGATACGAGCGTGCCCGGATGGGTCCGCCGGGAGACGCTGTTTCGCTCCCCCTTCCACGTCATTGCCAGAGCTGCAAACCCCGGCATTCGCGGCCTGTCGGATGGGCAGGTCATGCCAATGGAGATATTTTGCGCGCTGCACCACGTGCTGTTTTCGCCCGAAGGAAACCTAGCTGCGATGGGCGATGCCGCACTGGAACGGGTCGGCA
This sequence comes from Leisingera sp. S2M4, assembly GCF_055398055.1. Classification (NCBI taxonomy): domain Bacteria; kingdom Pseudomonadati; phylum Pseudomonadota; class Alphaproteobacteria; order Rhodobacterales; family Roseobacteraceae; genus Leisingera; species Leisingera sp. S2M4. The sequence continues at coordinate 3,296,427 of NZ_AP040861.1, read as the reverse complement.
AGAGGCGGCATGTCGCGCTGACGGTTCCGGTTTTTTCAGGCGTGTGTCGCGTAGTTCGTGAAAGTGATCTGATTGCCCTCGTACCGGCCCAATTGGCGGCGGATATGGCAAGGACCTATGATCTCAAGATCTTTGCGCCACCGATGGAGATAGAGCCACCTGTCATCGTGGGTATCTGGAACCGACGGTTCGATACCGCGCAACTTGCGAAATGGGTTCGAGAGCAGACATTCACGCTCTTGCGGAAGCTGGATATGTGACGACGCTGCGTAGTCTGAAACCGGATCGATCGCCGCAAGTTATCTCTGCTGCTCGCGTCTCATCAGCACAAGAAAAGCCGGGGATTGTCCCCGGCTTCGCTATCCCTTTGGCGGCCAGTCTCAGGCGCGACGGCGACGGCTTCCGGCGCGACCACCGCGGCCCCTGCCCTCGGTGCCGGCGGCTGCCGGTGCCTTGTTGGCCTTGATCCACTCACCGCCATGCGGGTCATTGTTGGTGAGCAGGTTGGCGGCGCGGATCGCTTCCATTTCAGACCCCGCACGCGGTTTGGTGGAGCCCATGCCGAACAGGGTCACGAAAGTTTCGTCATCCATGCCGTCCGGCAGCACGATGCCGGCGGCTTCGACTTCGGCCTTCTTCTCCGCGATTTTCTTTTGCGTCACCGGCAGCGCGACCGGGTTCATGATCGCGGATGTCATGCCAGCGGCCATTGCCATCGGCAGGAAGGCGTTGTTGATCCCATGCCGGTTCGGCAGACCGAAGGAGATGTTGGACGCACCGCATGTGGTGTTGACACCCAGTTCTTCACGCAGACGACGAACAAGGGCAAACACCTGCTGGCCGGCGGTGGCCATGGCACCGATCGGCATGACCAGAGGATCGACCACGATGTCATGTGCCGGGATGCCGAAATCGGCAGCGCGCTCGACAATCTTCTTGGCCACGGCGAAACGGACGTCGGGGTCTTCGGAGATGCCGGTGTCATCGTTAGAAATGGCAACAACCGGGACATTGTATTTCTTGACCAGCGGCAGAACGATTTCCAGGCGCTCTTCCTCACCGGTGACCGAGTTCAGAAGCGGACGTCCCTCGGCTGCGGCGAGACCGGCTTCCAAGGCGGCAGGCACGGAGGAGTCGATGCACAGCGGCACATCGGTCAGGCCCTGAACCAGCTCGATCAGCTTGGTCATGAGCGGCGGTTCGGTCTCGTTGGGGTTGGGGTTGGAGTTGTAAACCACACCCGCGTTGACATCGAGAATGTTGGCGCCTGCCATGACCTGGGCCAGCGCGTCTTGTTCCACGGTGGAAAAATCGCCGGCTTCCAGCTCGGCCGCCAGTTTCTTGCGACCGGTGGGGTTGATGCGCTCTCCGATCACGCAGAAAGGCTCGTCAAAGCCCAGGATCGCGGTTTTGGTTTTTGATTCTACGACTGTACGGGTCATTGTTGATCCTTAGGAGTTGACCGGCTTCGCCGCGGCGCCGCCGTTGTTGATTGCCCAGGTGGCGTTGGTCTTGATGCCGCCCAGCGGGAAGAAATGAACGTTGGTGATGTTGAAGTCCGGGTTCGCGGCCTTGTGCGCCGCCAGCTCTGCGACGACCTCTGTCGGCTCGTAGGGCAGCAGCAGCTTGGACACATCCATGGCACGTTTCTGCAGCACCTTCAGCGACGGGCCCACGCCGCAGGCGATCGCGAACTTGATCAGCGTCTGCAGCTTGGCGGGACCGGCGATGCCGATGTGGATCGGAATGTCGACGCCCGCTTCCTTGATGCTGTTGGCCCATTCGATGATCGGCTTGGCTTCGAATGCGAATTGCGTGGCCAGGGCCATTTTCGCGTCGGTGCGCTCGGAGAATTTCTGCTTCCACAGAAGCGCTTCGAGGACGTTCTTGGTTGAACCGTCGGGATCGATATCCTTGTTGCCCTCGGGGTGACCCGCGACATGTAGATTGGTGAAGCCTGCCTTGTCGAACAGCCCGGTCTCCAAAAGCTGCATCGAGCTGTGGAAATCACCATGCGGTTTGGCCACACCACCGGCCAGCAGCAGGGCCTGCTTTACATCCGCCTCACCCTGGTAGCGGGCGATCCAGTCCGCCAGGGTCGCCTCATCCTGGATGATGCGGGCCGGGAAATGCGGCATCACCGGGAAGCCTTCCGCGTTCAGTCGCTTGGCCGTGGCCACCATTTCCTCGATCGGGGTGCCTTCGATATGCGCGATGTAGACGCGGGTATCGGCCGGCAGCAGATCGCGGAAGTTCTCGACCTTCGCGGCAGTGCGCGGCATCACTTCGATCGAGTAGCCCTGCAGGAAGGCTTCAACCTCGGGGCTGACGGGCTGGGCCGCGCCGGTGTCACGTTTCTTGAAGTTCAGCAAAGCCATCGCGGCCTCCCATAATGGTGTCAGGCTCATGCCCATCCGTCATTTGCGATCAGAGCCTTCAGACGTTCCTGATCGTATTCCTGCTCCAGACGGGAGGCTTCCGCTTCGGCAATCTCAGCCGGGTCGCCTTCGGCGGCGAAGGGCGCGGCCTTGCGCCACTCTGCCAGATAGGCATCGGCGTCCTTAGCATTGACCTTCATCGCAGCGCGATCGATTGCCTGTTCGAAGCGTTCCTCCAACTGCCGTTTGGCGCCGCGGCGGCCTTTGCCAACGATAACCTGCGCGGGAATATCGCGCCAGTAAACGATGGTGACGTCGGGCATGGCTGGGTTCCTCCTAAGCCTGGATAGACTTCGTTCTAGTGCGCTGACGCGCCGCAGGTTGGTCGGTTTTCGACAACCCGATGGGATTGTGCGACGTTTTGCTGGCCGGAACACTAGCTTTGTGCGCCGCCGAAGGCCACCGGGGCGATCCGCCAAAATATTCATGTGAATTATGAGCAATGTGGCAAGCCGAGGATTTTGCAAAGCGCGGTGGACAGGCGCTTGCGCCGGGGCGACTGCCCACCTATTGTTACAGTTAACACGATAATCGGAGGGCGTGAATCATGGCGCCCAGGCGCTCGAAAGGTGTGGGCGCGTTTCCCAAGGCGGTTGAGACCCCTGCACCGGCCCGACCCGATCCAGACGCGCTTTATGCGGCGCTGGATTTGGGCACAAATAGCTGCCGCATGTTGATCGCTCAGCCCAAGGGCAGCGGTTTTCATGTGGTGGACAGTTTCTCCAAGTCGGTGCAACTGGGCGCCGGACTGGAGCGGACCGGACGGTTGTCGCGGTCCTCAATGGCGCGCACCATTCAGGCCTTGCGCATCTGTCAGCAGAAATTGAAGCGCAACAAGGTCAAGCGCATGCGGCTCGTCGCGACCGAGGCCTGCCGCCGCGCCAAGAATGCAAGGGATTTCATCCGGCAGGTCAAACGCGAGACCGGTCTGACGCTGGAAATCATCCAGCCCGAGGAGGAAGCCCGGCTTGCGGTCATCTCCTGCGCGCCGCTGGTTTCGACCAGAACGACGCAGCTGTTGGTGGTCGACATCGGCGGCGGCTCGACCGAGCTGGTGTGGATCGACATTTCCTCTGTTCCGCGTCGGGACCGCCCCTCCGCAATCATGCGGTTGCATCACGGCTTCACCCCGGTCGCGTCGTCACCTTTCCCTGCTGCCAAGGTGGTGGATTGGATCTCCGTGCCGTTGGGCGTGGCAACGCTGCGTGACCAGTTCATCGATGTCGAAGATGACGCGGCACGTTTTGCCCTCATGAGCTGGTTCTTCGAGGAAAACCTCGCTGATTTTGCGCCCTACAAGGACGAGCAGAAACGCGCAGGCTTCCAAATTGTCGGCACCTCCGGAACGGTCACAACCGTCGCGGCCTCACACTTGGGCCTCAAACGCTATGACCGCACCAAGGTCGACGGGCTGCGCATGACCAGCGACCAGATTGACAAGGTCATCCGCAGCTACCTGGAACTGGGTCCCCAGGGGCGACGCCGCGATCCGCGGATCGGCGAGGACAGGCAGGCGCTGATCATGTCTGGGTCTGCCATCCTTCAGGCGCTTCTGCGCTGCTGGCCCACCGACCGTCTGTCGGTCGCGGACCGGGGCCTGCGCGAGGGGCTGCTGTATGCGCAGATGAGCGCAGATGGGGTTCTGGAAGACGGACCCTTCTAAAGCCGGGCGAAATGCCCTATGTGACGTTACTTGGATTTTCTCAGGGTCCGGCATCCGTCGGAATACAGCGATATGGCAAAGACACCTACTGGCAAGAATACATCCGGCCGCGGCCAGCGTGACCTGAAGGTGAAGGTCAAGAGCGCCCGCGGACGCAAGCTCAGCTCGACCCGTTGGCTGCAGCGGCAGCTGAACGACCCATATGTCAAGCGGGCGCAGGCCGAGGGCTACCGGGGGCGTGCCGCCTACAAGATCATGGAGCTGGACGATCGCTTCCGGTTCTTGGTGAACGGTGCGCGTGTCGTCGATCTTGGCTGTGCGCCAGGTGGCTGGGCGCAGGTTGCTGTCAAGCGGATCAACGCCCTTGGGGAAAAGCCGGGTAAAGCCGTCGGTCGCATCATTGGCGTCGATCTGCAGGAGGTCGAACCGCTGGCAGGCGCGGAGTTCCACCAGCTGGACTTCATGGATGACGGCGCCGACGAAAAGGTCAAGGAATGGCTTGGCGGCAAGGCAGACGTGGTCATGTCGGATATGGCCGCTGCCAGCTCGGGACACAAGCAGACTGACCACTTGCGCATCATTTCGCTGTGCGAGACAGCGGCCTACTTCGCTTTCGACGTCCTCGAGGAAGGAGGCACCTTTGTTGCCAAGGTGCTCGCCGGCGGTGCCGAGGGCGAACTTCAAAAGCTACTGAAGCAGAAATTCACCAAGGTGGTCAACATGAAGCCGCCCTCCTCACGCTCCGACAGTTCCGAGAAATTCGTCGTCGCGACAGGGTTCCGCGGCTAGCTCAAAAGCGGAAACGGCGGGGGCTGCTCAGAGACTGTGTCGCAATGTGGCGCAGCATGAGCGCGGCGTCGCCCTCGCCTTCCGCCAGCCGGTACACGCGCAAGGGCGCCCGGTCCCGCCAGTTTTCCAGCGTCTTGCGCAACTTCGCGATCAACTTTTCCTGGCGGCGCGGGGTTTGCACATTCATCTTGGTCGGTCCTTCTGGAGCGTCGGTGGTGTCACCGGTTTAGACCGCCTTTAGGAACGCATTTGGGCCGAATTGTGGCAGGCCCGCCTTATTGTTGAAATTTTGGAAACGCCCGTTTCCGAATTCAGCCCTGGGCCCTGTTGGCTTCTTCCGCAAGATCGATCAAGGCCCCGTTGAATTCCGCTCCGATAATCAAGATCGCGGAATTGAGGTAGAGAAAGATCATCGCGGCCATCGCCCCGGCCAGTCCTGCATATGTCGCGGAATATTGGGCAAAGCTGCTGACGTAAATGGCGAAACCGCCACCGGCAGCCAGCCACAACAGCAATGTCAGCAACGCGCCGGGGAGAATCCTTTGCCACCGATGCATCCGCCCCGGCAGCAAGAGATGGAAGGACAGCACAGCGCCGACAGGCAGGCTCAATGCGAATATGCCGCTCAGCCCGCTTTCCAGCCCCTTCGGCACTGTCGCAAAGGGCACGAGATCGGCAAGGTAGCGCATGTAAAGTGGTACCAGGATCTCAACAGTTGCGGCGAGAATGATCCCTGCGCCGCCCAGGATCACCAGTGCGATACACAGTCCGCGCGTTTTCCAGAAGGGGCGCGTGTCAGTGTCGTGGTAGGCCTGCACCATCGCCACCCGCACGGCGTCAACGCCGTTGGACGCAAAGTACAGCGCCAGCAGCCCCCCCAGGGTGACCAGTTGAGTGTTCGAGGTGCGCAACACAGCCTTGAGCTCCGCCAGGATCGGCTTGGCGACGGGCGCGGGCCAGACACCGAACACATGGTCGGTCAGTTGCTCCATTTCGAGGTTTTGCGAGAACAGCCCCGCAAGGGTGCCGGCAAGGGCCACGGAAAACAACACGAATGGGAACAACGCCAACATCATCGACATGGCGATATGGCTGCTCATGACCCAGCCGTTTTTCTGGTTGAAACGGCGAGCGGCGATCAGCAGGGCTGTCGGCCAACGGTGTATCGGCGGCAAGATCATCATGGCCACAAGTTCCCACAAGAGCTGCGAATTTTCCAGCCATTGACAAATGCGGCCGGTGAAACTCACATTCTGGCAACAGTCGCCGCAGCTGATGGCCCGCTTGCAACGGCCACGGTACGAATTCGGATTTCAGGCAAGGGGGCATGAATGGTGTGGTTCGTCCTCAGCACCGGTGCGTTGGTCGTGATCTGGGGTGTGGCCTCGGTTGCCGCCTTACGGGCAGCGCGCACGTCCCGAACGCCGCAGGGGGCGATCGGTTGGGTCGTCTTCCTGCTTTCGGCTCCGATGATCGCGTTGCCCGCCTTCATGGTGTTCGGGGATCACCGTTTCCGGGGGTATTGGCGGGCCCGTCGCGCCGCGGAAAGGGCATTGCTGCCGCGCCGCGCCAAGACCAGCGCCCTGTCGGAACCGCCGTTGACGCTGCCCATCAACCCGGCCCCCTTCGAAGCGATTGCCGGCTTCAAGATCTGCCGTGGCAACGACATGACATTGCTGGTCAACGGGCGGCAGACCTTCGATAGCATTTTTGAAGCGATTGACGGCGCGCAGGAGTATATATTGCTTCAATATTACATTCTGCGTTCGGACGGCATCGGAGACCAGCTGCATGCGCGGTTGCTGGCCGCCGCCAAACGCGGCGTGAAAATCTGGATGATGGTGGACAAGATCGGCAGTCGCCAGCTGCCGCGCGCCTATATCGAGGAACTGGAACACGCCGGTATCCACCTCGTGGCACCGGGACGCTATCGCCGCCCCTGGACGCGGATGCGGATCAATTTCCGCAATCACCGCAAGACGGTCATCGTTGATGGTCGCATTGGCTTTACCGGCGGGATCAACGTCGGGGATGAATACCTCGGCCTCGCCCCGGCCTTGTCGCCCTGGCGCGACACCCATGTCAGGCTGAGCGGTCCCGTGGTGCTGCAGCTCCAGCTGTCTTTTGCCGAAGACTGGCATTGGTACACACAGGAACCAATTCTGGATCACCTGCACTGGGAGCCGCACCCAGGCACGGAGGACAGGCCCGCCTTGATCGCGGCAACCGGTCCCGGCGATGCCGTGGGCAATGGGTCAATGCTGTATTTTTCCGCCATAACCGCCGCGCAGGAACGAGTCTGGCTGGCCTCCCCCTATTTCGTTCCCGATCAGGAAGTCAGCGCCGCCTTGCAGCACGCCAGCCTACGCGGCGTGGATGTGCGGATCCTGTTGCCCGAGAAGGTCGACCATTATTTGCCGTGGCTTGCCAGCTTCGCCTTCTTTGATGAACTTCAGGCCGCGGGCGTACAGATCTACCGCTATCGTGACGGGTTCATGCATCAGAAGTGTTTTGTCGTCGACGAGACGCTGTCCGGCGTTGGCACTTGCAACCTCGACAACCGTTCGTTCCGCTTGAACTTTGAAACCATGGCATTGCTCTTTGATCAGGCGTCAGCCCTTGACGTAGCTGAAATGCTTGAGCGCGATTTTGTCAACGCAAGCGATGAGCTGGAGCCGCTGAGCCAACAAAAGCCCCTGCTGCGGATCATGGCCCCCATGGCAAGGCTGCTGGCGCCCGTGCTTTAATCAGACGCGTCAGGTGCTTGATCTTCGTGGAAAAACAACCGCCCCATCGCGGTCACCAGGAAAGCTGTGCTGATCCCGAACGACAGAACGCCGTTCACCGAGGCCAGACCCGCACCGACCCGCAGCGACGGATCCAACACGACGTCGCCATAGCCCACAGTGGTATAGGTCACCAGGATAAAGTAGACGGCCGTGTTCCAATCCGGCAGCGCACCGTTGAGGTAAAAGGCTATCGACCAGATCCAGACCTGTACCGTGTGACTGGCGAGAATAGTGAAAATCGTGACGACCAGAATGCAGCCCGACTGCCATCTGTGGAACGGCTTGTCGAAGAGCGAGAACAAGCGTTTCAATTGTGCGCCCCACCAGACCAGCATGGCGATCTGCAGCAGCAGGCAAAGGCTGAGGAAGATCGAACCCCAAATCAGTTGCACCCATAAGGTCATCGGGAGTGCCTGCCTCTTGTTTGATAAATTTCTGCCAACCTAAGAACTTAACAGCTGTCTCGCAACGCTCTTGGCGCGTCAATTCGAAGCTGGCCGTCAGGCTGGACAACCCTTTCACAAGCCTGTTCAGTGCAATGATGGCAGACAAACGGACTGCAGGAGGTTCGGCGCACCATGGTTTTGTCGATCCGCAATGTAACCAAAACCTATCCCGGGCAGGATCCGACGAGCGCGGTTCTGCGGGGCGTCTCGCTGGACCTTGCTGCCGGTCGCACCCTTGCGCTGACCGGGGAAAGCGGATCGGGCAAGAGCACGCTGTTGCACCTGGTCGGAGCGTTGGATCTGTTCGATACCGGAGAGATCACCGTCGCGGGAACCGCCCTGTCCTCCCTCTCGGACCGGGAGCGGGCGGCTCTGCGGCGAACAAAGGTTTCTTTGGTTTTCCAGCAATTTAACCTGATCCCTTCACTGAGTGTGGAGCGGAACGTTGCCCTGCATGCCCAGCTTGGTGAGCGCTGGGACCCGAAGTGGGGAGCCGAAGTGATGGATCGGCTTGGACTGGCGGATCTGAGATCGCGGTTTCCGGACCAATTGTCGGGCGGGCAGCAGCAACGGGTAGCCATTGCCCGCGCGCTCGCCCTTCGCCCGACCTTGCTGTTGGCGGATGAACCTACCGGTAACCTCGATGAAAGCTCCAGTGCGAAAGTGATGGCGTTGATGCTCGAGCTTGTCCGTGACAGCGGAACCGCGCTGTTTCTGGTCACTCACTCCCGCAGCATTGCGTCGATGCTGGATCAGCAGCTGCACCTGCATCACGGACGCATCGAATGATCCGGGCCGCCTTTCTGGCCCTTCTGTCCCACTGGCTGCGGCATCCGCTGCAATTGGTGACTTTGGCGGTCGGACTGGCCCTGGCAACCGGCCTGTGGTCCGCGGTACAGGCGATCAATTCAGAGGCACGCGCGAGCTACAAACAAGCAGAACAACAGCTTGCAGGGATGGCTGGCGCCCGCTTGGTTCCGATGGAAAGTTCGATATCACTTGAACAGTTTGCCCGCCTGCGCCGCGCAGGATGGCAGGTGACGCCCGTTTTAACAGGTAACGTAAATTTTGGCGATCAAGCATTTGATATCATGGGGATAGACCTGCTGAGCCACCCCCTTTCCGCCACCCTCATAACGGAGCAAGGCGCACCGGATTTGACTGCGCTCACCCCACCTGGGCTGCTGTTCGCTCACCCGGACACCGCTGCTCGGCTAGCCCAGTTGCAGGACAGCATCCCAATGCGCGCGGTTGAGGATGTGCCACGCGACCTGCTGATCGCGGATCTGAGCTTGGCAGGCCGCCTGTTGAACCAGTCGCATCAGATCAGCTACCTGCAACTTTTGCCCACGCAACGATCCGGCCTTCAGCCCCTTGCCGAACTGGTCCCAGAATTGCGTCTTGACGCGTCAGGCGACGCAGCGGACACCGCCCGGCTCACGGAGAGTTTTCACCTCAATCTAACGGCTTTTGGAATGCTCTCTTTCGCGGTGGGCCTGTTCATCGTACAGGGCGGCATCGCGCTCAGTCTTGAGCAACGGCGGGCCATGCTGCGCACCCTGCGAGGGCTGGGTCTTTCCTTGCGCCTGATTGTCTTGCTGATTGCAGCGGAGTTGATGGCGATTGGTATCCTCTCCGCGCTTCTGGGCCTCGCTGGGGGGTATCTTGTCGCCGCAGCCCTGCTACCGGATGTAAGCGCCACCCTGTCAGGTCTGTACGGCGCGCAGATCGAGGGAGGCTTGGAGCTGCGGCCCTCTTGGGTGCTGTCCGGGTTGGGAATGGCCTTGGCGGGGATATTCGTGGCCGGAGCACAGGCCTTGTATGAAGTGTGGCGGATGCCCTTGCTCGCTGCGCCAGCCTCGCAGGCGCGCGGCCAGCGCGTTCGTCGCTCCTACAGGCTGCTGGCGATTGCGGGTGTGGCCCTCCTGATACTCGGGGCAATAATCTTGCTTTTCTCCGAAGGGCTTCTGGGAGGGTTTGCATTTCTCAGCGCGTTGATGCTCGGGGCCGCGCTACTCTTGCCGCAGCTCATCACGTTGTTGCTCACGCTGGCGCAACGATTTACGCGCGGGCCTTTTGCTGGATGGTTGTTGGCGGACACCCGTGCCCAGCTGCCGGGCATGTCGCTGGCGCTGATGGCGCTTTTGTTGGCACTGGCGGCGAATATTGGCGTAACGACAATGGTTTCCAGCTTTCGCCTCACGTTCACCGCCTGGCTGGATCAGCGGCTCGCGGCGGAGCTCTACGTGACTGTTCGGAATGATCACCAGGGGGCAGCGTTGCAGGACTGGCTGGCGGCTCGCGATATTCCCGCGCTTCCTGTTCGGCGTGCCGACCTTCGCTACGAGGGCCTGCCGCTGCGTGTTTACGGTGTAGTCGATCACGCCACCTACCGCGATCATTGGCCGTTGCTGGACGCGAAATCCGATGCATGGGATCGCATGTTTCGACATGGAGCAACCATGATAAATGAGCAAATGGCGCGCCGCCACGGTTTAAAACCCGGAGATGCCGTCGCATTGCAATCCGGTTGGCGCGCAGAAGTGGTCGGTATCTATTCCGATTTCGGAAATCCTGACGCACAGGCAATTGTCGCTCTGCCGACCCTGCTGGCGCAGATACCCGGCGTGCCGAACCGGCAGTTTGGCCTGCGCGCACCCGAAGAAGAGATTCTTTCTGTCTCCAAGGCCATACGAGACGCCTTTGATCTGCCTGCAGACGCCATAACGGATCAGCGGACGATCAAAATGCGGTCACTCGCGATCTTCGAGCGCACCTTTGTTATAACCGCCGCCTTGAACCTTCTGACGCTCGGGGTGGCAGGATTTGCCATGCTCAGCAGCCTGCTGACCCTTTGGGCGCAAAGGCTGCCTCAACTGGCGCCGGTCTGGGCCATGGGCCTGACCCGGCGACAACTGGCCGCGACGGAGCTACTGCGCAGCCTTCTGCTTGCAGCCATGACCGCGCTTCTTGCCTTGCCACTGGGATTGGCACTGGCTTGGGCGCTGCTGGCGGTCATCAACGTTGCCGCCTTTGGCTGGAAGTTGCCGATGTACCTGTTTCCCGCTGATTGGCTGCAACTCTTCCTGCTGGCCCTGCTAGCCGCCACGCTGTCGGCAGCCCTGCCGGCTTGGAGGCTAAGCCGACTGGACCCCGCGGACTTGTTGAAGGTATTTGCCAATGAACGCTAGGTCGTGGCTCATCGCCGCCTGTTTCCTGCTCCCTATGCCCTTCGCCGCAGAGGCACAGGGCTATGCGGGCCTCGCCTCCCGTGCCGAGGGGTTCGCCATCCCGCGTCCGAACACGCCACTCAAGTTCCCGCAAGATCACGGCCCGCACCCGGATTTTCGTATTGAATGGTGGTACTTGACCGCCAACCTTCATTCCGCGGATGGCACAAAATATGGTGTCCAGTGGACTTTGTTTCGTTCGGCCTTGGAACCGGGGAACGAAGATGGCTGGCAGAACCCCCAGATCTGGATGGGTCATGTGGCTGCAACTTCGCGCGACCGGCATCTGTTCGCCGAGCGCATTGCCCGCGGCGGCACCGGCCAGGCCGGGGTCACCGCCCAGCCATTTTCCGCATGGATTGACGATTGGCGGATGCAGGCACAATCAGATGGAATTTCAGAACTCAACCTAACAGCCCAAGCATTTGATTTTCATTACAATTTGGACCTGAAAGCTGAAGGCCCGCTGGTCCTCCACGGTGCGGATGGCTATTCAGTCAAATCGGACCTCGGTCAGGCCAGCTACTACTATTCGCAGCCCGACTACCAGGTTCAAGGCACATTGAGCCTCGGTGATGGCCCGGTGAAGGTCAGCGGCTCTGCCTGGCTGGATCGGGAATGGTCCAGCCAGCCATTGGCTGCAGACCAAAGCGGTTGGGATTGGTTCTCGCTCAGTCTTGACAGCGGCGACCGCCTGATGGGGTTTGTGCTGCGTGGCGAAAACGGCAATTTCTCATCTGGCACCTGGATCGGCACCGATGGCACCGTCACCGCGCTTGCCCCGGGTGCAGTCCAGGCAGAGCCATTGGAGACCACTTTAGTCGCCGGGCGCGAGATCCCAACACGATGGAGCCTCGTGCTTGAGGAGCGGGATCTTTCCGTGGAAGTCCAGGCGCTTAACCCGCAAAGTTGGATGGGCACCCAGTTTTCATATTGGGAGGGACCGGTCGAGGTCAGCGGCAGCCACAGCGGCCAGGGGTATCTGGAAATGACCGGTTATGAATAAGGGCGCCCGAGGGCGCCCTTAAGTCTTGGGGATTCATGCGGGTTCAACGCACGACAAAGACCGAGCAATCCGAATGCCGGATCACCCGCGCGGCATTGGGGCCCAACAGGTAATCCTTCAGATCCGGCTTGTGCGCGCCAATCACGATCAGACCGCTGCCGGCCTTTTCTGCGACCTTCAGGATTTCCTGATAGGCCGTGCCAGTCGCCACCAGGTGACGAACCTTGGCGTTGCGTTCGTCCCCCAGAATCTTGTCACACAGCTCGCTCAGCCGTCTGGTCGCTTCCTTGACCGCTTTTTCATGGTGGTGTTTCTCAAAGAAGCCCGACACCCAGCTTTCACCGAAATCCGGCAAGACGTTTAGAACGTCCAGCTGGCTGCCTTCCAGATCGGCAAGCTTGGCGGCCTGGGTCAGGACCTTCTCGTCCGTCTCCCGATCGCTCAGCTCCAATGCGCAAAGAACGGGTTTGCTCATGCCGGTACTCCTTCCTGTTCACGGGCGCGGCCGCGTTGCAGCAGCGCGATCAGCGCCACCAGCAGAAGAGCCGGGATGAAGACCAGCTCCTTGGGCAGCTGGCTTGCCGGGGCCTGGATTGCCTGGATCTGCACCGGTTCATCGGCATAGAAGTCAAAGCTCTCCAGATTGGGTGCAGCCGGAGTGCCGAACATCGGCTCATCCAGCTTCATCATCCCGTCTTCCTCCAGCAGCAGCAGACCATAGGCGTCGACGGCTTGCTGGCCACCGCTGCCATCGGCTGTCAGCACCATGGTGGTGGACTTGATCTCGCCTGTGTCGAAATCTGGACCTTCCACGGTGATGCGGAACTCTGCGCCCGGCTCGGCGGTATCGAGCGCCTGCACCAGCTGGGTGGGCGGGACATCGGCGAACGGCGGCATTACCCGATCCATGAAGAAATCCGGTCTGAACAGCGCGAAGGCTGCAAAGATCAGCAGAACGCTTTCATAGATCCGGTTGCGGCTGACGAAATACCCCATGGTGCCGGCGGTGAAGACGAGGATCGCGATCGTCGCGGAGATCGCGACCAGTATCCCTTGTGCCCAGGTCACATCGATCAAAAGCAGGTCGGTGTTGAAGATGAACACAAACGGCAAGGCCACGGTCCGCAAGCTGTAGAAGAACGCGGTGAACCCGGTGCGGATCGCGTCGCCACCCGACACGGCCGCCGCGGCAAAGCTCGCCAGCCCGACGGGCGGGGTCACATCGGCCATGATGCCAAAGTAGAACACGAACAGATGCACGGCGATCAGCGGAACGATCAGGCCCGACTGGGCCCCCAGTTCCACCACGACGCCGGCCATCAGCGAACTGACAACGATGTAGTTGGCGGTGGTCGGCAAACCCATGCCCAGCACCAGCGACAGAAGTCCGACCATCACCAGCATCAGGATCAGATTGCCACCCGAGATGAACTCAACCAGCTCCGACATCACCTGTCCCACGCCGGTCAGGGTCACGGTCCCCACGATCACGCCCGCGGTGGCCGTGGCCAGCGCGATGCCGATCATGTTGCGCGCCCCGTCGATCAGGCCGTTCCAAAGGTCGGTGACGCCCTCCACAAAGGCATTCGCAGCCGTATTCTGTCCGCGGAAGATCGCCTTCAGCGGTTTCTGCGTCAGCAGAATGACGAACAGCAGCGCGGTCGCCCAGAACGCGGACAGGCCCGGCGATTTCTGTTCGATCATCAGGAAGTAGACCAGCACGATGATCGGCAGCAGGTAATGCAGACCTGCCTTGTAGATCTCGGACACGACCGGCAGCTCGACCTTCTCTGAATTGGGGTCGTCCGGAACCAGGTCATCCACGCCTGCCGCCAGCCAAAGAAGACCGATGTAAGTCAGCACCAGCAGCGCCGACAGCATCAGCCCGGAGGCATCCGGCATCGCGGCAACGATCCACTGGACCGGGAACTGCACGCCGTAGCACAGGCCGGCAAAGCCCGCAAAGAACAGTGCCATGCCACCAATGGTGCGCCCCATGGACACCACCCGGTTGCCCAGAGTCGGCATGTTCCGCTTCACCGCTTCCAGATGTACGATGTACACCAGCGCGATGTAGGAAATCGCGGCCGGCAGGAAGGCATGGGTGATCACCTCGACATAGGAGATGCCGACATATTCCACCATCAAAAAGGCCGCAGCGCCCATCACCGGGGGCATGATCTGGCCGTTGACCGAGGACGCAACCTCGACCGAGCCTGCCTGCTCGGAGGTAAAGCCCACCCGCTTCATCAGCGGAATGGTGAAGGTGCCGGTGGTGACTACGTTGGCAATGGATGAGCCCGAAATCAGACCGGTTGCGGCAGAGCCGACAACCGCCGCCTTGGCGGGGCCGCCGCGCAGGTGGCCAAGGGCGCCAAAGGCCATCTTGATGAAGTAGTTGCCTGCCCCGGCCTTGTCGAGCAGCGCGCCGAACAGCACGAACAGGAAAACGAACTTTGTCGAAACACCCAGGGCGATACCAAACACGCCTTCCGAGGTGATCCACATGTGGCTCATGGCCTTTTTCAGGCTGGCGCCTTTCCAGCGGATGACTTCGGGCACCCATTCGGAAGAGCCGAAGAAGACATAGGCCAGGAAAATCGTGGCAATGATCGCCATTGCCGGACCAAGCGCCCGGCGTGCGGCTTCGAACAGCAGGATCAGGCCCGCAAGGGCGAACCACTTGTCCATATCATCGGCAAGCCCGCCGGAATCGACGATTTTCTGATAGAAAATATACCCATAAAGCGCGATTGCAGCGCCCAGAATGGCGAAGATCCAGTCCTGGATCGGGATCTGACCACGGGGGCTGGATTTGAACGCCGGATAGGCGGCATAGGCCAGGAATATGGCGAACGCCAAATGGATTTGCCGGGAATTGTTCACCACGCTGCCCGGCAGCAGCATGTTGGAAACCGGTGAGGCGAGAATGACTTGGAAAACCGACCAGATGACCGCAACGATAGCGAGGAACAGGCCGACACTCCCGGCGGGATTGCGGGCGCCTGCGTCAGAGGACGCGACCAGTTCCTGAAGCTCTTCTTCGCTGAGCGGTCGATTTCCCTGAGCATCGGATGTCATGGATAATCTCCCTTTGGGCCAGCGCCGATAGCGCGGCCGCTATTTCCCCCTAGGGGCAAAAACGGGGCGCTTTGGCGCCCCGTTCCGTTGCTGGGTCGACTTACTCGATCCAGCCCTTTTCCTTGTAGTACTTGGCAGCGCCGGGATGCAGCGGCGCCGATAGGCCGTCCTTGATCATCTCTTCCGGCTTCAGGTTGGCGAAGGCCGGGTGCAGTTTCTGGAAGGCTTCGAAGTTTTCGAAGACCGAGCTGACAACTGCGTAGACCGCATCTTCGGACACGTCTGCCGAAGTCACGAAGGTCGCGCCCACACCAAAGGTCTTGGTGTCTTCGTCGGTGCCGCGGTACATGCCGCCGGGGATGGTCGCGGTGCGGTAGAAGGAGTTTTCTTCCACCAGCTTTTCAACGGCTTCGCCATCGACGGTCACCAGCACCGAGTCACAGGCGGTGGTGGCTTCCTGGATGGAGCCGGACGGGTGACCAACGGTGTAGATCATCGCGTCGATCTGGTTGTCGCACAGCGCTGCGGACTGTTCTGCCGCCTTCAGCTCGGTTGCCAGGGCGAAATCTTCCATGCCCCAGCCCTTGGCTTCCATCAGCACTTCCATGGTGCCGCGCTGGCCGGAACCCGGGTTGCCGATGTTGACGCGCTTGCCTTTGAGGTCGTCAAAGGTCTCGATGCCGGCATCGGCACGGGCGACCACGGTGAAGGGCTCCGGGTGTACGGAGAAGACGGCGCGCAGGCCTTCAAACGGACCTTGTTCCTCGAATTTGGAGGTGCCGTTATAGGCGTGGTACTGCCAGTCGGACTGGGCCACACCGAACTGAAGCTCACCTTCGCGGATGGTGTTGATGTTGTAGACCGAACCGCCGGTGGATTCGACGGCGCATTTGAAGCCATGCTCCTTGCGGCCCTTGTTTACCAGGCGGCAGATCGCGCCACCGGTGGGGTAATAAACACCGGTCACGCCGCCGGTGCCGATGGTGATGTATTCCTGCGCGGATGCGGCCGGCGCGACGAAGGCGGCGGTCACCAAAGCACCGATGGTCAGCTTGGTGTGTTTCATGATCAAGTCTCTCCCACTTGTCTTATGATTGGCGGCCCTGCACATGCGCCGCCGGGGCGAAACCGTCCGGGGCGGGCTCTGTAAAACAGAAACCGACAGGCAGGGCGCGTGCAGGTGAAATGCACGTGCAAAAGGTTTCATTGCCACCTCCCCAAGTCAAGGGTGCTATTAATTGACGCACCCCCTAAGTCGATATTTTTCTGCGCTTTGACGTGACTTACCAATTTTTCCCCGTCCCGTGTCACCGGCATGGGCGCAGCGGCATGAAAAGGTAACTCTTGCAAGGGGAAAAATGCTGTGGGCGATTCTGTTTCCGGCCACGGATGTCAGCAAATCGTGGCCGCGACGCTGCGCGGCGACACGTCGAGAAAATCGCCTAGACTTGCCAAAGTAGGAGGTGACAAACTGACGTCCGCTCTCCTATAAGCTGTGCCAAAATAGCCTCGGCACTGGATCGACCGGGGCAGGAACAGGGGACCCGGCCAACATGCGTTTGAGCCAGATCATTGGAGAGAACCCGTCGCTGACCGGGTTCTGGGCGCTGGAGCGTTGCGTGTCGGCAGAAGCTCGAAGACTGCCGATCGATTTCTGCGCACCGCTGACATGCGATGTCGAGCCAGAGTTCAGATGCACGCCCAGAAAGTGGGACCTGATCCTTGCTGCGGCCCACGAACGTGGGTTGCGCGCGCGCGAACTGTAACCATTCAGAACGGAGCAGCCGCCGCCCCTGCCCCGCGATTTTCTGCGGGACAGGGACCTTGGTTGCAGACAGGCGTCACTCAGCCGGTTTCGCGGCCGCTGTGCCGCGCACCCGCTCACGCAACCCCTGCATCACGGCATAAAGGACCGGCACCAGGATAACGCCCAGCACGGTGGCCGCCAGCATGCCGCCGAACACAGCGATGCCGATCGCTTTCTGGCTGGCTGCGCCGGCGCCTGAGGCCGCAATCAGAGGCACGACCCCCAACAAGAACGACAGCGCCGTCATCATGACGGCCCGGAAACGCTGGCTGGCAGCCTCGCGCGCGGCTTCGACAATCGTCTTACCGGCGGCCCGCTGCTCCATCGCGAACTCGACGATGAGGATGGCGTTCTTGGAGGCAAGCCCGATCAACATGATCATGCCGATCTGGGTGTAGAGGTTGATGTCGCTGCCCACCAAAGCCACCGCGGCGACCGCCCCGAACAAGGCGACGATCACCGATAGCAAGATCGCGACGGGCATGGTCCAGCTCTCGTATTGGGCCACCAGGAACAGGTAGCCGAACAGGACTGCCATGCCCAGGATCACCACGACCAGACCGGCAGAATCGAGCTGCTGCTGGGCAGTGCCGGTCCACTCAAAGGCATAGCCCGGCGGCAACGCCGTTGCCGCCTCCTCCTGCATCACGCGGATCGCATCGCCGGTGGACAACCCCTCGGCAGGAACCGCCGTGACCGTTGCGGACCGGAAGATGTTATGGCGCTTGAGCAGCACCGGTCCGAGGATGTTTTCAACATCGATGAGGGTCGACAGCGGCACCATCTCTCCAGTTTGCGCCCGCACATGGAGGTTTCCGATGTCCTCGATCTTTTCCCGATGAGAGCCCTCGGCCTGCAGTAGCACCTTGTAGACCCGACCGAACAGATTGAAATCATTGACGTAGTAGGAGCCCAGCTGGGCTTGCATGGTCTGGAACACCTCGGAGATCGACACATTCAGTGTCTTGGCTTTTTCCCGGTCAAGATCCACGAAGACCTGCGGCACATTCGCCCGGAAGGTCGTGTAGGCCTGGGCAATCTCTGGCCGCTGGTTCGCGGCGTAGACCAGCGCGCCCAACGCCTGGGACAGGTCCTGCGGGCTGCCGCCTGCCGTCTGCTGCACCGCCATCTCGACGCCGGCAGACATCCCCAGGCCCGGGATCGGCGGCGGGTTGAAGGCCACGATGCTTGCGGCAGCCTCCTGATTGGCAATCCCGTATATCTGCCCAAGAATGGCGTCAGGCTGCAGGCTGTCCTCGCCACGTTGGTCCCAGGGGGCAAGGTTGGCGATGATCATTGCACCATTGGCGCTCGCGCCGTTCAGCAGGCTGAACCCGTTGACCAGCACCGTACCTTCTACGCCGGGAATGGCGCGGATCTGCGCGTCCACCCGTTGTGTCACCTGTTCGGTGCGCCCCAAGGCCGCCGCATCGGGCAGCTGGATATCCACGAACAGATAACCATTGTCTTCGGCAGGCAGGAACCCCTTGGAAGACGCATTGAACAATCCGCCGGTCCCCAGCGCCACGGCCGCGATGATCGCAAGGCCGATCAGCGGAAGACGCAGGAAGCGACTGACGACGCTGGTGTACCCGTCGCGCAGACCGCCGATCCCGCGCTCGAACAGCGCCAAAGCGCCGGACGGGGCGCCCTTGCGGGGCTTCAGGATCAGCGCGCACAGGGCGGGTGACAATGTCAGGGCATTGATCGAAGAGATCACCACCGCGATCGAAATGGTGACTGCGAACTGCGAATACAGCCGACCAGTGATCCCCGGCATGAAGGTGACCGGGACGAACACCGCAAGAAGCACGAGCGTGGTCGCAATCACCGGGCCGGTGATCTGGCCCATTGCCCGGCGGGTGGCTTCTGCCGGCGGCAAGCCTTCTTCGGCTATGATGCGCTCGACGTTTTCCACGACCACAATCGCATCATCCACCACGATGCCGATCGCCAACACCAGTGCGAACAGCGAAATGGTATTCAAGGACATCCCCATCGCCAGCAGGAAGGCGAAGGTTCCGATCAGCGATACCGGAATGGCCACCGCCGGAATGATCGTTGCGCGAAGCGATCCCAGAAAAATGAACACCACCGAGATCACCAGGATGAAGGTCATCACCAGTGTCGAGACGACATCGTTCAGGGACTGTTCGACGAAGTCGGTTGTGTTGAAGGGAACGGTATATTCCACATCGTCCGGAAACGCCGCCGACAGACGCTCAAGCTCCGCGAGAACCGCATCGGACACGGCCAGCGCATTTGCGCCGGGCGCCTGATAGACCGCGAGGATCGTCGAGGGCACACCATCGTTGAATCCGGACGCACTATAGGTGGATGCGCCCAGCTCAACCCGCGCCACATCCGAGAGCCGGACAGAGCTGCCGCCACTGCCGGTGCGGATGACGATGTCTTCGAATTCGCTGACTTCGGTCAGCCGTCCCTTGGACTTGATGGTGTATTGAAATACCTGATCGCCCGGCACCGGTGGTGCGCCGACCTGGCCAGCCGAAACCTCGACGTTCTGTTCGCGAATGGCGCCGATCACATCGGAGGGCGCGATCCCCAGCCCGGCCATCTTGTTCGGATCAAGCCAGATGCGCATGGCATATTCGAAATTGGTCAGGATATCCGCCTTGCCGACACCTTCGACGCGCGACAAGGCATCCTTGATGTTGATGGCAGCGTAGTTCGACAGGAACACGTTGTCATAGGTGTTACCGGGTGAGGTCAGCGCCGCCACCAACAGCATGTTGGAGGAACTTTTCTGGGTGACGACCCCACTGGCCGTCACTTCGGCGGGCAATCCGGCCATCGCCTGGGCCACCCGGTTCTGCACATTGACCGCCGCGATGTCGGGGTCGGTGCCGACCTCAAACGTGACCGCCAGAGAATAGCCGCCGTTGTCCGAGGAGGTGGAGGTCATGTAGACCATCCCGTCAACGCCGTTGACCTGCGCCTCGATCGGTGCGGCGACGCTCTTTTCCACGGTCTCGGCATTGGCCCCGGGATAGCTGGTGGAGACATTCACGACCGGCGGCGTGATCTCGGGGAACTGGGCGACCGGCAATGCCATGTAGCCGATCACCCCCATCACGGTCAGCACCAGGGAAATGACGATCGCGAACTTCGGCCGCGAAATGAAAATTGACGACAGCATCGGTCAGTCCCCCGCCTGCCCGGCCAACACCGGATCAACCGCAACGCCTGGCCGGATCTTTTGCAGGCCTTCGACCACCACGCGGTCGCCCTGCGCCAGGCCATCCAGCACGATGATGTCGGTGCCCCGGGCATCGCCCGTCACGATGTAGCGCTGTTCGACCTGGTTCTGATCATTCACCACCAGCACGAACGGCCCCTGCTGGTCGCGCTGAACCGCGGCCTGCCGGATCGTCAGCCGGTCAACGGGCTCCTGGGATTGCAGGCCAACCGTCAGGAATGCGCCGTCCAGAAGCAGCCGGTGTTCGTTGGGGAATCTTGCCCGCAGGGTGACGGCCCCGGTTGCCGGATCGACGCGGTTCTCGGCAAAGGCAATGCGGCCACGCTCTTCCAGCGGGGAGCCGTTCGGCAACACCACAAAGACCTCGGGTGCCTGGGTGCTATCAGAGCGGTCGATGCCGCCGGCTTCCATCATCTGCAACACTTCGACGAATTGCTTTTCGTTGAGCGAGAACGACACGTAAATCGGCGCCTCGCGCACGAGGTTGACCAACGGCGCGCCGCCAGGACTGATAACGTCGCCAAGGCTGACAGCAATACGCCCGATCCGTCCGGAAAACGGAGCGCGGATCTCGGTATAGCTCAGATCCAGCTCGGCCTGGCGAATGGCGGCTTTGGCCGCACGCACCTGTGCCTCTGCCACCAGCTCATTCGCCCGGGCGGTATCCCGGTCTGCCTCCGGCACTGAACCGCGCGCCAACAGTTCCTGCTTGCGCTCGAGTTCCAGCTTAGCCAGCTCGAGGTTGGCCTCAGCCTTTGCAAGGTCCGCACGACGGCTCTCCAGCGCGGCCTCGTAAGAGCTGCGCTCGATCCGGAACAGCACGTCGCCCTCGGTGACTTCGGCGCCGTCCTCAACCAGGATTTCTTCCAGGTAGCCACTGACACGTGCGGTGATGTCCGCCTTGTCGATTGCCTCCCCGCGACCAATGAAACTTGCACTGTCCCGGATCGGCTCGATCACCGCCTCCGAAACGGAGACCCGCGGAGCCGCCCCTTGTTGTTGGGCCCATCCGGGATTTGCGCACAGCAAGCCAGCTGCGAGTCCGACGGCAAGCACACTGCGCGCGCGTCCGGCACAAGTACCAATGGATTTCATTTCATAGCCTTTCAAACAATCGGATAAATTCAGGCCACGACCCGTAGCCGTCGCGGCGTTCGCTCTATGTGTAGGTGCATTGAACACTTTGAAAGGTCGCTGCTGCAAGTACGTCGGACCCTGCGGCGAAAATCAGCGCCAATCGCGATGCCCGCGTACCGCAGCACTTGAACGCGGCGGCAATATCCGAAAGAACCCAAGTGACGAACCCGGTGCTGCGCCGGCAAAAGGAAGGATACCTGCAATGAAAGTGAACGGTACACATTACCGCTCCTTGTGGTGGAACGCCCAGCGTGACGTTCTGGAAATCATTGACCAGCGCTGGCTGCCGCATGAATTCCGCATCCAGCCCGTCGAAACATTGCAGGACTTTGCCGACGCCATCGTCGAAATGCGCGTTCGTGGTGCCCCGCTGATCGGCGCCACCGCGGCCTACGGCATGGCGCTGGCAATGCGACAGGACCCGTCGGATGCTGCCATGGACAAGACCTGGACCTTCCTGAACGAAACCCGACCGACGGCCATCAACCTGCGCTGGGCGCTGGACCGCTGCCGCAGCCACCTGCGACCGCTGTCGCCGGGGCTGCGCGCGGATGCCGCGCTGGCGCTGGCCCACGCCATTGCTGATGAGGACGTCGAGATCAACCGTCGCATCGGCGAGCACGGGTTGGAACTGATCCGCGAGATCGCCGCCGAAAAACCCGAAGGGGAGCCTGTGCGGCTGCTCACCCATTGCAACGCCGGCTGGATTGCCACCGTGGACTGGGGCACGGCCACCAGCCCGATGTACCAAGCCCACGATGCCGGAATTCCGATTCACGTCTGGGTGGATGAAACCCGTCCCCGCAATCAGGGCGCGCTGACGGCTTGGGAGCTGGGCAGCCACGGCATCAGCCACAACTACATCACGGACAATGCCGGCGGTCACCTGATGCAGCATGGCCTGGTCGACCTCGTCATCACCGGGACCGATCGTACCACCCGCCAAGGCGACGTCTGCAATAAGATCGGCACCTACCTCAAGGCGCTTGCGGCGCGCGACAACGATGTCCCCTTCTACGTTGCCCTGCCCTCGCCCACGATCGACTGGACTGTTCGGGACGGGGTTGCCGAAATCCCGATCGAGGAGCGCAGCGAAAAGGAGATCACCCACGTGCAGGGCAAAACGGCCTCCGGTGACGTCGATACCGTGCAGGTCACGCCGGTCGGCACGCCGGGCGGCAACCCGGCGTTCGACGTCACGCCGAACCGTTTGGTGACCGGATTGATTACCGAGCGCGGGATCTGCGAGGCCTCTGAGGCTGGTCTGGCGCGCCTGTTCCCCGAGCTCGCACAAGCCGCACAGGTTTCGCAGGGAGGTACCCTGTGAAGCCCCCGTATGAAGACACCACGGCCGTGCGGCAGGCGGTCATTGATGCCTGCCTGAAAATGAATGCAGAAGGCATCAACCAGGGCAGTTCCGGCAATATTTCGGTGCGGGCCGGAAATCAGATGCTGATCACCCCCTCCGGCGTTGCCTACGAAGCGATGACGCCGGATATGCTGGTGCAAATTCCACTGGATGGCAGCCCGGCGCCCATGGGGCAGATGAAACCCTCCACCGAGTGGCCATTTCACCTCGCGATCCTGCAGGCCAAGCCCGCGGTGAATGCCGTTGTTCACGCGCATCCGGTTCATTGCAGCGCGCTTGCGATGAACAGGCAGAGCATTCCCGCCTGCCACTATATGGTCGCAGCCTTCGGCGGCACCGATGTGCCGCTCGCGGATTATGCCTTGTTCGGCAGCCGCCAGCTCTCGGACAACATCGTTGCAACCTTGCAAGACCGGTCAGCCTGCCTGATGGCAAATCACGGCGCGGTCTGCACCGGCGAAAGCCTGCCGCGCGCCTTGTGGCGCATGGTGGAATTGGAAACATTGGCAAAGGGCTACGCGACGAGCCTCATGATCGGTGAACCGCATATCCTGAGCCAGTCCGAGATGGACGAGGTGATCGCCGCTTTCGCGGATTACGGATTGAAGGACAGCCGTTGAATTTGCGCAAATGCAAAGGAGGGCGTATTTATAAGCAAATGCAGGCCCCCAGAGGCTCTCTGGTTCGTTTTGCTGGATTGCGGAAATGTGGTGCCCAAGGAGAGACTCGAACTCTCACGATGTTGCCATCGGGGGATTTTGAATCCCCTGCGTCTACCATTCCGCCACTTGGGCCACGACCTGTTCCTAGCCAAGCCAGAAGCCGAGGTCCAGAGGCAAAACAACCTACTGACGCGGAAAATTTGCGACCTGAATTTGCGGCATGGCAGAGGTTGACGGACGACTGCCCGCGTGTCACCCCGCTTCTGGATATTGGTTGAGAACGCAAGGCAGATAAGATGCTCAAACCACTGTACAACCAGACGATGGCCTTGGCCGATCACCCCAAGGCGCTCTGGTGGTTGGCGGCCGTTGCGTTCGTGGAAAGTTCGTTCTTTCCGATCCCGCCCGACGTCCTGATGATTCCAATGATCCTGGCCCGCCCGTCGCGCGCCTGGCTGGTGGCCCTGGTTGCACTGGTGGCCTCGGTTGCGGGGGGCGTTCTGGGGTATGTGATCGGGGCGTTCTTCTATGACAGCATCGGCCAACCCGTGCTAGAGGCCATGGGCAAAGGCGCGGCCATGGAGGAGTTCAACACACGCTTCAATGACTTCGGCTTCTGGGCCGTGTTGGGCGCGGGTGTGACCCCATTTCCCTACAAGGTCATCACCATCATGTCCGGCTGGACCGGGATGCCGTTGGGCACATTCATTGCGACCTCCA
Organism: Leisingera sp. S2M4; assembly: GCF_055398055.1. Classification (NCBI taxonomy): domain Bacteria; kingdom Pseudomonadati; phylum Pseudomonadota; class Alphaproteobacteria; order Rhodobacterales; family Roseobacteraceae; genus Leisingera; species Leisingera sp. S2M4. Next base: position 3,272,070 of record NZ_AP040861.1, on the reverse strand, counting down.
TCCTCGCGCGCGCATTGCGTTTTTTCCTCGTGGCAGGTCTGCTGTGGCAGTTCGGCACACCAATCCGTGACTTCATCGAGCGGCGTCTGGGACTGGTCTTCACACTGTTCGTCATTCTCCTGTTCGGTGGCTTTCTGATGATAAGGTATCTCTGAATATGCATCGTATTCTGATCGTGATCGCGGCTGGCGGTTCGGCGGCATTGCTTCTGGGCGCGCTTGGGTTTCAGTACATCGGCCAGATGGCCCCCTGCGACCTGTGCTACATGCAGCGTTACCCCCACGCCGCGGCGGTTGCCATTGGCCTTGTGGCCCTGTTTCTGCCTTGGGCGCTGCTCGCCTATCTCGGCGCCGCGGCGGCGCTGACAACGGCGGCAATTGGCGCCTATCACACCGGCGTTGAGCGCGGATGGTGGGAAGGCCCGAGCACCTGCACCTCGGGTCCGGTGGGGAACCTGTCCGCCGATCAGCTGATGGAACAGATCATGAGCGCGCCGCTGGTTCGTTGCGACGAAGTGCCGTGGCAGTTGCTGGACCTCTCCATGGCGAGCTGGAATGCCATTGCATCTGTGGCCCTGGCCCTGATCTGGATCGCGGCAGGCAATCACGCGCGCAAGCAGGGCTGACACGAAAGAAGATCAGCTGAAGCCAACAACAGCCTGGCTTCGCTGATCTTTTCTTTCTACGTATCCTTCTTGGTCGCCAGGAGAAGATTGGTCTCACTGCTCACGACACCCTCGAAGGTGCGGATCTTGGCGAGAGCGGTGTCGAGAGTTTCCAGCGTCTCCGTGCCCAGCTCGACGATCAAATCCCAGCGGCCATTCGTGGTGTGGATCGCCCGCACCTCCGGCAACCCCTGCAGCTGCCGGGTGATACGACTGGTCCCGCGCCCTTCGATGCCGATCAGCATCAGGCCCCGCACCGGATCACGCAGCACGTCCTCCTTCATCACCACCGTGAACCCGAGGATATCGCCCCGTGCCTGCAGCCGTTCGATTCGCGCCCGGACCGTGGTGCGCGACAGGTTCAGCTCCAGTGCCAGGTCCGACAGCGACGCACGCGCATTGTGGCGCAGTGCGGAAACCAGCCGCTCATCCGTTTTGTCCATATCCCACCTCAAATCGATCAGACGTCCCCCAATATGGCCAAAATGAATGCTGGAATCCATCGCATATCGGAAGTTTTTATGAGGGCACTCGGATTTTTTTGAGAGGCACTCACCGTGACAAAGCAACATTGCATCCTTATCGGCGCCCCGGTCGACAGTGGCAAGCGCAGGGTCGGCTGCCTTATGGGTCCAGATGCCTATCGCACCGCCGGAATACGGCAGGCCTTGCAGAGCCTCGGCCACAGCGTCGAAGACATGGGCAACCTGTCTCCTGACCCCTATCCCGCAGACGACAACGATGGCCTTCTTCACGCGCCGAACGAAACGATCGCCTGGACCTCGCGCCTCGCCACCGTGGCCGAAGACGCCATGGAGCGTGGCCTTCCGGTTTTCCTGGGCGGAGATCACTCGCTGTCTTTGGGTTCGGTCGTCGGCGTGGCCAATCACGCTGCGCGCCAGAACCGCCCGCAGTTCGTGTTGTGGCTGGACGCTCATACTGACTTCCATACCCCAAAGACCACCGACAGTGGCAACCTGCATGGCACCCCGGTGGGATATTTCACTGGCCGCAAGGATTTCGACGGCTTTCCTGACGTGCCCAACCCCGTCCCTCAGGAAAACGTCTGCATGATCGGGCTGCGCTCGGTCGACACCGAGGAGCGACTGGCGTTGGAGGGCAGCGTGATCCGCACCCACGACATGCGCGACATCGACGAAAACGGCATTGCCGGGCCGCTGAACCGCTTCCTGGAGCAAGTGGCCGCCGCCAACGGCATGCTGCATGTGTCGCTTGACGTGGACTTCCTCGACCCGTCCGTTGCGCCTGCTGTCGGCACTACCGTGCCGGGTGGCGCAACCGTGCGCGAGGCCCATCTGGTTTGCGAAATGCTGCATGATTCCGGCCTGATGACCTCGCTCGACTTAGTGGAGCTGAACCCGTTCCTCGATGAACGCGGCCGCACCGCGCATCTGATGGTGGATCTCTGCGCCTCGGCCCTCGGCCGCCGCGTCTTCGACCGCCCGACCCGGAGCTATCGATGAGCAGCCTGCAAGCCCCTGGCGCGGTGGTGATGATCCGTTCGCACCATTTCCGCTCCAACCCGGAGACCAGCGGAGATAATGCTTTTCAAACACTTGCGCGAAACGATGAAAGTGCGACCGCGGCACAGGCCCTGACCGAATTCGACCAGGCGGTGGCAGCTTTACGCGAAGCCGGGGTGACCGTTCACGTCTTCGACGACGAAGGCACCGAAACCCCGGACAGCGTGTTTCCGAACAACTGGTTCTCCACCCATGCCGGCGGCCATATCGCGATCTACCCGATGTTCGCACCGAACCGCCGCAAGGAGCGGCGCTGGGACGTGATCGAGATGCTGAAGCGCGACTACCGTGTGCAGGACGTGATCGACTATTCCGGCCTGGAACAGGACGGACTGGCGCTGGAGGGCACCGGCGCCATGGTGCTCGACCACATCGGCCGCATTGCCTACACGGTGAAATCCAACCGCGCCGACCCGGTGCTGCTGGAGCGCTTCTGCACCCACTTCAACTTCGAGCCCATGGTGTTCGAGGCGAAGGACGCGCAAGGCCGGGACGTCTATCACACCAACGTCCTGATGGGCATCGGCACCGAATACGCGCTGATCGGCCTGTCGATGCTGCCCGACGCTAAACGCCGGGCCGAGGTTGCCGCAAGGCTGGAGGAGACCGGCCGCGAGGTGATCGACCTCACCCCGGAACAGATCGCCGCCTTCGCCGGCAATGCGCTTGAGCTCACCGGCAGGCGGCGGCTGCTGGCGCTGTCGGCCCGCGCAGTTGATGCGCTGAGGCCGGACCAGATCGCCGTGATCGAGCGCAGCGCCGAGCTGCTGCCGCTCTCCATCCCCACCATTGAAACCGCCGGCGGGTCGGTGCGCTGCATGCTGGCAGGCATCCACCTCAGCCCCCGTGAAAGGAAGACAGCATGACCCAACCTTCGGACAAGGCTCTGGTGCCTTTTGTAAGCGTCGACAATATGATGCGCCTTATTCATCACGTTGGGATCGAACAGATGCTGCGTGATCTGGCCGACTACGTGGAGGCCGATTTCAAGCGCTGGGAATTGTTTGACAAGACCCCGCGCGTCGCCAGCCACTCGGAGGTCGGCGTGATCGAGCTGATGCCGACGTCGGATGGCGAAGCTTATGGCTTCAAATACGTAAACGGCCACCCGAAGAACACTTCAGAAGGCCTGCAGACCGTCACCGCCTTCGGCCTGCTGGCGGACGTCTACACCGGGTACCCGGTGCTGCTGACCGAGATGACCATGCTGACCGCCCTGCGCACCGCAGCGACATCAGCTATGGCCGCCAAGTATCTGGCCCCGAAAGGCTCGGACACGATGGCGATGATCGGCAATGGCGCACAGTCGGAATTCCAGACGCTGGCGATGAAGGCCATTATCGGCCTGAAATCCGTACGTCTGTACGACAAGGATCCGGCTGCGACCGAGAAATGCGCCCGCAACCTGCAATGGCTCGGGATCGAGGTGGTTTCCTGCAAAACTCCGGAAGAAGCCATTGAGGGCGCGCAGATCCTGACCACCTGCACCGCCGACAAGCAATATGCCACCATCCTGACCGACAACATGGTCGGCAGCGGCGTACACATCAACGCGATCGGCGGCGACTGCCCGGGCAAGACCGAGCTGGCAGCCGGGATCCTGACGCGTTCGGACGTTTTCGTTGAATACCCGCCGCAAACGCGCATCGAAGGTGAAATTCAGCAGATGCCCGAGGATTTCCCGGTGACCGAACTCTGGGAAGTGATCACCGGCAACAAGCCCGGCCGCAACAGCGATCGGCAGATCACCCTGTTCGACAGCGTTGGCTTCGCGATCGAGGATTTCTCAGCGCTCCGCTACATTCGCGATCGCATCAAGGATACCGGCTACTTCATCGATCTGGACATGCTGGCCGACCCAGACGATCCGCGCGATCTCTTCGGCATGCTGCAACGGGCCAAGGGTTAATCTTAGAAACCCGCCCTTAGCCACTGTTTGACAAAAAGAAATGGCCCCCGCTGCACGCAGTGGGGGCCAGTTTTCACTGATCAGGTTCCTTCGTTGACTGCCCGTGTCCTATTCTTGCCTGGACCATCTCAGCGTTCAGGACAGGCGCACCGGTCCCGGATTAACATGGAAACTTGTAAAACACAGGCTTCCCCAAGCCCCCGCGACACACACTGACTGGAACAGTGCCGCGGAGGCGATTTTTCAGCTACAGCCGGACGTGCCGCCGCAGGTGTTGCATTTCATGCAGGTGCCGTTGCGCACCAATGTGTAGTTTCCGCATTCGCCGCAGGCTTCGCCCTCATAGCCTTGCATTTTTGCCTTGGTGCGTGCGTCCATGCCGCTCGCAGCCGGTGTGGCGGAGTCCGCGACTTCCGGGACCAGCGACTGCAGCGCCGCGATGGGATCGGTGCCTTGGGCCTGCCCGTCAGTCTGGCCGCCTTGCAAGACCACCAGCTCCTGCGGCAGCCGCTTGCGCAAGTATCCGGTAGAGGAAATCTGCTTCAGAACTTCGAGAGACCGCGTTGCCGCGTTTTCGCTGAGCTCGGCCAGGTTGGAGACCCCCTCTTCCTCGCCGCGCCCCAGATCGTCAAAGGTGGCGCCTTCCGGCTTGACGTGCGCCAGATCGGTGCGATCCAGGTAGCTGACCGCCAGTTCGCGGAACACATAGTCAAGGATCGAGGTCGCGTTCTTGATCGAGTCATTGCCCTGCACCATGCCGGCCGGCTCGAACTTGGTGAAGGTGAAGGCATCCACGAATTCTTCCAGCGGCACGCCGTATTGCAGGCCGACAGAGACCGCGATGGCGAAGTTGTTCATCATCGCCCGGAATCCAGCGCCTTCCTTGTGCATGTCGATGAAGATCTCGCCGAGGGTGCCGTCCTCGTACTCCCCGGTGCGCAGATAGACCTTGTGGCCGCCGACAACCGCCTTCTGGGTATACCCCTTGCGGCGTTGCGGCATCTTCTCACGGTGGCTGCGGACCAGCTCCTTGACCACCACCTTCTCGACCACTTTTTCGGCCAATGTGGCAGCCTTCTCCCGCGTCGAGCCGCTTTCCAGGATCTCCGCGGCTTCGTCGTCATCCTCGACCAGGGCCGCGGCCAGGGGCTGGCTCAACTTGGAACCGTCGCGATAGAGCGCGTTGGCCTTGATGCCGAGGCTCCAGCTCAGCTCATAGGCTTTCTGGCAGTCCTCGATCGTGGCCGAGTTGGGCATGTTGATGGTCTTGGAGATCGCCCCGGAGATGAAGCTCTGGGCCGCGGCCATCATGTAGATATGGCTATCAACACTCAGGAAACGCTTGCCTTTTTTGCCGCAGGGGTTGGCGCAATCGAAGATCGGGTAATGCTCTTCCTTCAGATGTGGCGCGCCTTCCAGCGTCATGGTTCCACATACGTGGTCATTCGCGGCATCAATATCTGCCTTGCTGAACCCTAGATGACGCAGCAGGTCAAAAGTGGGATCATTCAGTTTCGGTCCGGGAATGCCCAGCACGCCGGTGCAGAAGTCCTCTCCCAAAGTCCATTGGTTGAACACAAAGCGGATGTCGAAGGCCGTCTCCAGGGCGGCATCCACCTTGGCCAGTTCGTTGGGCCCAAAGCCGTGACCCGCCAGAGAGGTGTGGTTGATCGCAGGCGCGTTTCCGATCGAGCCATGGCCGACGGCGTAGGAGACGATCTCCTGGATCTGCGCCGAACTGTAGCCCAGTTTCTCCAGCGCAGCCGGGACCGAACGGTTGATGATCTTGAAGTAACCACCGCCCGCCAGCTTCTTGAACTTGACCAGTGCGAAATCCGGCTCGATGCCCGTGGTGTCGCAATCCATCACGAGACCGATGGTTCCCGTGGGTGCGATCACGGTGGTTTGCGCGTTGCGGTAGCCGTGCTTTTCGCCCAGTTCCAATGCCTCGTCCCAGGCGCTGGCGGCCAGATCGGTCAGCAATACATCCGGGCAATTGGCGATATCCAGCGGCACCGGCTTGACCGACAGGCCTTCGTACCCTTCCGCGTTGCCCTTTGCAGCATTGCGGTGATTGCGGATCACCCGCAGCATATGGTCGGCGTTCTTTGCATACCCCGGGAACGGGCCGAGCTCCGATGCGATCTCTGCCGAGGTCGCATAGGCCACACCGGTCATCAGCGCCGTCAGCGCGCCACACAGCGCCCGCCCCTCGTCCGAGTCGTAGCTGTAGCCCATATTCATCAACAGGCCGCCGATGTTTGCAAAGCCGAGCCCCAGCGTGCGGAAATCAAAGGACCGCTGCGCGATTTCCTTGGACGGGAACTGGGCCATCATGACCGAGATTTCGAGCGTCAGCGTCCACAGGCGACACGCGTGCATGTAATCATCAGCCTGGAACTGCCCGTCTTTCAGGAAGCTCAACAGGTTCAGAGAGGCGAGATTGCACGCGGTGTCATCCAGGAACATGTATTCCGAACAAGGGTTTGAACCGCGAATTTCACCGTCTTCCGGGCACGTATGCCATTCGTTCACCGTGTCGTGGAACTGAATGCCCGGATCTGCACAGGCCCAGGCCGCGTGACCCACCTTCTCCCACAGGTCACGCGCTTTGACCACTTTGGCCACTTCGCCGTCGGTGCGGTTTACCAGCTCCCAGTCAGCATCTTTTTCCACGGCGTGCAGAAACGCGTTGGTGACCCGGATCGAGTTGTTGGAGTTCTGCCCCGAAACAGAGTTGTAAGCCTCGGAGTCCCAGTCCGTGTCATAAGTCGGGAACTCGATCGAGGTGTGCCCCTGCTTGGCGTAATCCAGCACCCGTTTGATGTAGGTCTCGGGGATGGCGACCTTCTTGGCCTCGCGGATTGCCTTTTTCAGCCCCTCGTTGACAGCAGGATCGTAGGCGTCCGCTTCGGCACCGTCCCAGCTCCGGATCGCCTCGAAGATACCGTTCAGCATCTTCTCGTGCATTTTGGACCCGGCGACGATTGACGCGACCTTCTGCTCCTCGAGCACCTTCCATTGGATGAAATCTTCGATGTCCGGGTGGTCCGCATCGACGATGACCATCTTGGCCGCCCGCCGCGTGGTACCACCGGACTTGATCGCGCCCGCAGCGCGGTCGCCAATTTTCAAAAAGCCCATCAGGCCGGAAGACCGCCCGCCGCCGGAGAGAGGCTCGCCCTCGGCACGCAGGTGCGAGAAGTTCGTTCCGGTGCCCGAACCGTATTTGAACAGCCGCGCCTCACGCACCCAGAGGTCCATGATACCGCCATCCTTGACCAGATCGTCAGACACCGACTGGATGAAGCAGGCATGCGGCTGCGGGTGCTCGTAGGCGCTGTCGGACTTGGTCAGCTCACCCGTCTTGTAGTCGACGTAATAATGCCCCTGAGCCGGGCCGTCGATGCCATAGGCCCAATGCAGGCCGGTGTTGAACCACTGCGGCGAGTTCGGGGCCGACCGCTGCGTGGCGAGCATATAGCGCATTTCGTCGTAGTAGGCGCGCGCGTCTTCTTCCGAGGAGAAATACCCCCCCTTCCAGCCCCAGTAGGCCCATGCCCCCGCCAGGCGGTCGAACACCTGCTTGGAGGAAGTTTCACTGCCAAAGCTGGCGCCCTGTGCCGGAACCGAACGCCAGAGGAACTCCGGCACGCCCTTTTCGCGAACCTTTTTCAGCTTCGATGGCACGCCAGCCTTGCGGAAGTACTTCTGCGCGATTACGTCGCTGGCGACCTGGCTCCAGCTTTCCGGGATTTCGATATTTTCGAGCCTGAAGACGATCGTCCCATCGGGGTTCCGGATTTCCGAGGTCGCGGAAACAAAGCCGAGATCCGCATATGCATCCTGCCCGGCCTTGGTGAATTTGCGTTCGATCTTCATGCTCTGCCCCTTTGTCAAGCACTGGTCATTCACGTGTCACGGTGCCCCCAGCACCCGTTAACACCGGCCACCCAAAGCAGAATCCAACTCCTCACCACGACATGGCGCGTCCAAGACCTGCGATGGCCAGACCAGATAGGTTGTCTGCTGTTATCAGCGTTGTTGCCGCGGCAATTAACCCCACCAGATTTAGTGCCAGTGCAACCGGTAAACACAATTTGACGTATTCCACCATAAAGGGTCAACGCAAAATTTACGCCTTTGAGGCCATCTTTGCTGTTGACGCTCTCAGCCGCATCGAGGGTCGCCGAAGCTGCGACGATTCATCCACAGATCGACACCAGAGCGGGGATGCAGGCGGTCGATCAAAGCCAGCCGTATTTCTTCCATCCGCCTAACAACTTGTCCGGAGCGCGTCAAATGCGACCGCATGCCCGCCAGGTGTGGCCGACCGGAAATTGCCCGTTTGGGTCGCGAAGATGCGGTGGCGTAGATTTTACGCTGGCACCTCTTTGGCTTGACGATCGCGGTTTTGGGAATGGCCGCTCGCGTCGCGCAATTGACGCCTCTTGGCGTCAGCCGGTTAACAAACCCCTAACAAGGGGTTAACAACCCCTTAACACCACCGCGCCGGTACACAGCGCACCTGGGCAGCAACAGAATCAGCCTGCCCGCCCCAGGAAAGGGCAAACAAGCGATCTGATCATTTTGATGATAAGTGGTCGGGGCGGCGAGATTCGAACTCACGACCCCCTGTACCCAAAACAGGTGCGCTACCAGACTGCGCCACGCCCCGGACCGTGCGCTTTCCTATATCCGCCTGACTGATTTGAAAAGCCCTAACAGGGCCAAACTGCGCTATCTTGCGAAAAAATTTCGTGTTGCATCTGGCTGCCGACGGCAATGCCATAACGACGCGCAAGCCCGGCGTTGATCTCCAGGACCGCAAACACCTCATTGCCGCCATGTATCGGCGTCAGATCCCCGGGAACCGCGTCTTCATGCACGCGCATTACCCGCCCCTGCCTGTCCAGAAAGATCAGATCCAGCGGGATCAGCGTGTTCTTCATCCAGAAGGCCACGGGCTGTGGGCGGTCGTACACGAACAACATCCCTGCCCCGCGAGGCAAGGTCTCGCGAAACATCAGCCCACGGGCGCGTTCGGCCTCGGTGTCAGCGATTTCAACGGTGAACGAGGTTTGCCCCCAATCGCCCCGCAGCTGCGCCTTATCGGCGGAGCAGCCTGCGAAGGCGGGTGCGGCGGCGACGCTCAGGAGCGCTGCAACGGCCATGCTGAGCAAAGCGCGCCGCAGCCCCATAGCGTCAGTCCCGTGTGTCCGAGGACAGCGCGGCTTCCCACGCCAGAACTTCCACAGCCATCCGGCCGCGCTTGCCGTCGATGACGCGCATAGCCAGCGCCTCACCCGGTTGCAGGTCCGCGAGGCCCGACTGGCGGAGCACTTCGACGTGCAGGAACACGTCTTCGTCCCGGCCAAAAACATTGGCAAAGCCGAACCCCTTGCCCTTGTCGAACCACTTCACCCGTGCAGGCTCCAGCGGCTCATCGCGCAGGCTGCTCATATCAAGATCGGCAAAATCGCTGAGCACCGGCGTGTCGCTGCGCTCGGGCGGCTGGATCGACAGAACCTCGACCGCTTGCACGCCGCGACCGGTCTGATGGGTCACCACTTCGATGCGGGCACCGTCTGCCACCGAGCTTTGTCCGAAATTACGCAAGACATTTACATGCAGCAGAATGTCCGGGCCGCTCTCGTCGGAAACCACGAACCCATAGCCCTTGGCCGGGTCGAACCACTTCACCAGCCCTTGTACCTGCTGCAAGCTGCTGAGATCTTCTGCCACTTAATGTTCCCACATATTTTTTATATTTTGACGCTGATCAGATGCGCGATTCTGACATTGGAGTTCAAGTTAAAAAGTCTTGAAATTGTCACGAATTCGCTATTGACCCACGGTTAACATTGGTTAATCCGATCAAGGATTCAAGCGGACAACCTCCCAATTCGCCGATAACTCCGTACGTCGCCAGCGAAAACGGTCATGCAGCCGGAAGGCGCCATCGGCCCAGAACTCAATTTCCAGCGGTGCCAAACGATAGCCCCCCCAGAACGGCGGACGCGCGGGGTTTGGCCCCTGTTTTGCCGTTACCTTGGCAACTTCGGCCAGCAGGGCCGCACGGCTTTCAAGCGGCTGCGATTGCTGCGAGGCCCAGGCCCCCAGCCGACTTTTGAGTGATCGTGACCGAAAATATTCATCTGCCTTGGCCCCGTCCTCCCGGGTGATCAGGCCGCGGACACGGATCTGGCGACGCAGGGTCTTCCAGTGCATCACGAAGGCCGCCTTTCCCGCCTGGTCCAGTTCCCGGGCCTTGGCGCTCTGGTAATTGGTGTAGAAGACAAAGGCGTCATCCTCGATCTCCTTCAGCAGAACCATCCGGCTGTTCGGCAATCCGGTTTCATCAACCGTGGCAAGCGCAATGGCGTTGGGATCGTTCGGTTCGCTGGTTTCCGCTTCGGCCAGCCAGGCCCGCGCGATGGCAAAAGGATCATCGCCTGCAAAAATTCCGGATCGGTCTGACATCGGACACCTCGGTTGAACTTTTCCCGCAACCTATGCAGCTTCCCGCCCCTCGACAAGGCCGTGAAGGCTTGATGCGGTGCGCCCAGCATATTAAACACCGCCTAATTCAATAGAACACAGGCGGAGTACCCTGCATGTCTAGTCAACTGATGGCCGGTAAACGCGGCCTCATCATGGGCCTGGCCAACGACAAATCGATTGCCTGGGGCATCGCCAAAGCTTGCGCCGAGGCCGGTGCTGAGCTGGCGTTTTCCTACCAGGGCGAGGCTCTGAAAAAGCGTGTCGGCCCGCTGGCCGAACAGCTGGGCAGCGACATCGTCCTGCCGTGTGACGTCTCCGACGAAGGGTCGATCGACGCTTTGTTCGCAGCGCTGGAAGAGAAATGGGGCAAGCTGGACTTCGTGGTGCACGCCATTGGCTTCTCCGACAAGAACGAACTGCGCGGCCGCTACGTCGACACCACCCGCGGCAACTTCCAGATGACCATGGACATCTCGGTGTATTCCTTCACCGCTGTTGCCAACCGCGCCGAAAAGATGATGAACGACGGCGGTTCGCTGCTGACGCTGACGTATTACGGCGCAGAGCAGGTGATGCCACATTATAATGTGATGGGTGTGGCCAAGGCCGCGCTGGAAGCCTCCGTGAAATACCTGGCCGAGGATCTGGGCAAGGACGGCATCCGCGTCAACGCGATCTCCGCCGGCCCGATCAAGACGCTGGCCGCGTCCGGCATCGGTGATTTCCGCTACATCATGAAGTGGAACGAATACAACTCGCCGCTGCGCCGCAACGTGACCATCGACGATGTCGGCAAATCCGCGCTTTACCTGTTGTCCGACCTCAGCTCCGGCGTGACCGGGGAGAACCTGCACGTGGACGCGGGCTATCATGTCGTCGGCATGAAGGCCGTGGACGCGCCGGATATCACCAAGTAACAAGAAACCAGCCACTCCAGCCTGATCCGGGCGAGCTTTCCCGGTTCAGGCACTCTGGCGCGACCTCGCGGGGAGCAAACACCATGACAGACCGTCTGCCACACGAAAAAGGCTTTCACATCAGCTGGGATCAGATCCACCGCGACAGCCGGGCCCTGGCCTGGCGCCTCGACGGCCAGGGGCCAAACGGCACGCCCTGGCGCGCCGTTGTGGCGATCACCCGCGGCGGCATGGCGCCCGCGATGATCGTCAGCCGCGAGCTGGACATCCGCACGGTCGACACCATTTCGGTGAAGTCCTACCACCATCAGGCCCAGGGTGAGGCCGAGGTTCTGAAGGCCCCGGATGCCAAGCTGATGGGCGACGGCGAGGGCGTGCTGATCATCGATGACCTCGTGGACAGCGGCAAGACGCTGGAGCTGGTGCGCCAGATGTACCCCAAGGCCCATTTCGCCACCGTTTACGCCAAGCCCAAGGGGCGTCCGATGGTCGATACCTTCATCACGGAAGTGAGCCAGGATACCTGGATCTTCTTCCCATGGGACATGGCGCTGCAATATGTCGAACCCTACCGCGGCAAGGACTGACCCCCTGCCCGGCTGACCGACCTGAGAACGGGGATGCGCCATCGTGGCGGCATCCCCGTTTTCTTTTAACGGAGCGCATTTGGTCCGCGCGGCCCGGTCTGAAACCGGATTTCCTGCGCACCTTTACAGCTTGAGGTACACCAGACGCCGTGTCAGACATGTCGCGCCGCAAGAGCACCAAGAATATTTCAACATTGCCGCCGACAGGACATTGCATGACTACCCCCCGCACACAGGCCACCTTTGTCTCGCCCATCGTCGAATCGCGCCGCTGGCTTGACGGCGTGGACTTCCCCAAAAACCGGCCTCTGCTGAACGTCAGCCAGGCGGCTCCCGCCGAAGCCCCGCCCGAAGGGCTGCGCCGGGCCATGGCCGAGGCCGTCCTGCAGGACACCGCCGCGCATCTCTATGGGCCCGTGCTGGGCAACCCGGACCTGCGGCAGGCGCTGGCGGCACAGATCTCCAGCCATTACGAAGCACAGATCACGGCGGATCAGGTAGCCATCACCTCCGGCTGCAACCAAGCCTTTGCCGCCACCATATCGGCTCTCTGCGGCGAAGGCGATGATGTCATCATCCCGGTCCCTTGGTACTTCAATCACAAGATGTGGCTGGACATGACCGGCGTCCGCGCGCAGCCGCTCCAGGTCGGGCCGGGCATGCTGCCCTCGGTCGCCGAGGCCGAGGCGCTGATCACGCCCCGCACGCGGACCATCGTGCTGGTCACGCCCAACAACCCGACCGGCGTCGAATACCCCGCCGAATTGCTCCGCGACTTCTTTGAGCTCGCGCGCGCCCGGGGCCTCACGCTGATTTTGGACGAGACCTATCGCGATTTCGACAGCCGCGAGGGCGCGCCGCACGGGCTTTTCCAGTTGCCGAACTGGCCCGAGACGCTGATCCACCTCTATTCGTTCTCCAAGGCCTACCGGCTTACCGGGCACCGGGTCGGCGCGATTGCCGCCGCACCGGCCAGGCTGTTTGAAATGGAGAAGTTCCTCGACACCGTCACCATCTGTCCGGCGCAGCTCGGACAGATCGGCGCGCTTTGGGGGATCGAAAACCTTGGCAGCTGGCTGGCAGAGGAACGTCGGGAAATCCTTGCCCGGCGCGCCGCCATCGAAGCTGGGTTTCCCACCCTTGCTGCCCGGGGTTGGAAACTCCTGGGGTGCGGGGCCTATTTCGCCTATGTCGAGCATCCCTTCAAGCAAAGCGCCGAGGACATCGCGCGCAGGCTGGTCGCCGAGGCCTCGGTGCTGATGTTGCCGGGCTCGATGTTCATGCCGGCGGACAATCCGGACGGCGCGCGACAGTTCCGGATTGCTTTTGCCAATGTCGATGTCGACGGCATCGCAGAGTTGTTCGACCGGCTGGCGGCATTCGACGCCTGAAGCGTTCCGGGCACACCGCAATCACCTTGCTCCGCTGCGAGCAGCCGCGTATTCAGTCAGCGGCATTTATTCCCGTCGGGGCCGCTCCCCGCAGGACACATCACTAAAGAGGGCATCATGGCCGCAGGCATGAAAAAGCTATCAAAAACCTTTGTCTGGATCCTGATGGGGATGCTGATCGTGGGTCTCGCCGGTTTCGGCGCGGTGAACTTCACCAGCTCGGCGTCGTCTGTTGCTCGCGTCGGCGATCAGGAAGTGCGCATTGCCGACTACGTGCGCGAGCTGCGTCGTGAGCAACAGTCGCTGCAATCCCAGACCGGCCAGCCCGTCACCATGGCGCAGCTCAGCGCCTTCGGGATTGACCGCATGGTTCTTGGACGGCTGATCTCAATCGCTGCCCTCGATCACGAAGCGGCCGAACTGGGACTGTCGATTGGCGACGAAAACCTGATCAAGGAACTTGCCGCCATTGACGCGTTCCAAGGCGTGGACGGCAAATTCGACCGCGAGGCCTACAGCTTTGCGCTCAACAATGTCGGGTTGAGCGAAAACGAATTCGAGGCCGATCTTCGCCGCGAGGCCGCACGCACCCTGATCCAAGGCGCGATACTGGCTGGCGCTGACATGCCTGACACGCTGACGAAAACGCTGACCGACTACATCGGTGCGCGCCGCAGCTTCTCCTACGTGCAGCTGAATGCAGGCGACATTGCCCTCACCGCCGAGGTGCCGTCGGACGAAACTCTGCGGGAATATTACGACGCGCATCAGCAGCGGTTCATGCTCCCGGAAACCAAGGTCATCACCTATGCAGCGCTGCGTCCCGACATGCTGCTGGACGAAATCGAAATCCCGGAGGAAAATCTGGAGAAACTGTTCCACGATCGTGCCGACCAGTACCAGCAGCCTGAGCGGCGGCTGGTCGAACGCCTGGTCTTCGCGGACGAAGACCGCGCCGCCAGCGCCAAGGCGCAGCTGGAAACCGGTGGCGCCACCTTTGAAAGCCTGGTCGAAAGCCGCGGCCTCAACCTGCAGGACATCGACTTGGGCGACGTTGCAATGGGCGAACTCGGCGCGGCTGGCGAAGCGGTCTTCTCGGCGGAAGTTGGCGATGTCGTGGGCCCGCTGCCCTCGGATCTCGGCCCTGCCCTGTATCGTGTGAACGGCCGCCTCGAAGCACAGATCACCCCGTTTGAGCAGGCGGAACCCGAACTGCGCGAAGAGCTGGCATCCGACCGCGCCCGTCGCCTGGTGGAGGCTCAGTCGGAAGACATCGACGATATGCTGGCCGGCGGTGCCACCCTCGAGGAACTGGCAACCGAGAACGGCCTGGAGCTGGCCCAGATCCACTGGACTGGCGAAGACAGCGAAGGCATCGCCGCCTACCAGGAATTCCGCGCCGCCGCCGCCAAGGTGACCGAGGAAGACTTCCCCGAGGTGGACTTTCTCGAGGATGGCAGCCTGTTTGCCCTGCGCCTTGACGAAATTCTGCCCGAACGCCCGCAGCCCTTTGCCGAGGCGCGCGACAAGGTTCTCGCAGCATGGCAGGCTGATCGACTGGCTGCCGCCCTGCGCGACCAGGGCGAAGCAGTCCTTGCCGCCGCCGAAGACGCCGACAGCTTTGCCGAGGATGCGGAAGTCATCACCGAGAACGGCCTGACCCGCACCGCCTACCTGGAGAGCGTTCCGGCCGACCTGATGGAGCAGGTGTTCGAAATGCAGCCGGGCGAATTCCGCCTTGTGCAGGATGAGAACTCCGTCGTGGTCGTGCGTCTCAACAGCACCCTGCCGCCCGAGGAAAGCGATGACCTGGCCCTGCTGACCCAGGCCCTCGGCGCGCAGCTCGACCAGTCGCTGGGACAGGCGCTGTTCCAGGCCTACATGCAGGACGTGCAAACCCGCGCGGAGCCCCGCGTTGACCAGCAGGCGCTGAACGCAGCGCAGGCCAACTTCCAGTAACATAGGCACGGACCATGGCTCTGACCCCGGATTTCGACACATTTGCAAAGGCGTATGAGGCCGGTGAAAACCAGGTTGTCTACGCCCGCCTGGCTGCCGATCTCGACACCCCCGTGTCGCTGATGCTCAAACTGACAGGCGCCCAGAAGGACGCCTTCATGCTGGAGTCCGTCACTGGCGGCGAAGTGCGCGGACGCTACTCGATCATCGGCATGAAACCCGATCTCGTCTGGCGCTGCCATGGGGAGCAGTCCTCGCTGAACCGGTCCGCACGGTTTGACGCCGAGGCTTTTAGGCCGCAGGACGGCAACCCCTTGGACAACCTGCGCGCCCTGATCGCCGAAAGCAGGATTGACCTCCCCGACGATCTGCCACAGGCCGCGGCGGGTCTATTCGGCTATCTCGGCTATGACATGATCCGCCTGGTCGAGCACCTGCCGGACTTGAACCCGGACCCGCTCGGGCTGCCGGATGCACTGATGATGCGCCCCTCTGTCATCGCCGTGCTCGATGGCGTCAAGGGCGAGGTCACGGTGGTCTCACCTGTGTGGGTCAGCGAAGGGCAGACCGCCCGCGCCGCCTATGCCCAGGCGGCGGAACGGGTGATGGACGCCGTGCGGGATCTGGAACGCTCCATGCCGTCGGAAAGCCGCGATCTGGGCGACGCCGACGAGGTCGCGCCGCCACAGTCAAACTTCACCAAGGACGGCTACATGGCCGCGGTCGAGAAGGCCAAGGAGTACATCCGCGCAGGCGACATCTTCCAGGTGGTTCCGGCACAGCGCTGGACCCAGGAATTCCGTCAACCGCCGTTTGCGCTCTATCGTTCGCTGCGCCGCACCAACCCGTCGCCGTTCATGTTCTACTTCAACTTCGGCGGCTTCCAGGTGGTTGGCGCAAGCCCCGAAATCCTGGTCCGCGTCTTCGGGCAGGAGGTCACAATCCGTCCGATCGCGGGCACCCGCCCCCGCGGTGCAACGCCCGAAGAAGACAAGGCGCTGGAGGCCGACCTGCTGGCCGACAAGAAGGAGCTGGCGGAACATCTGATGCTGCTGGACCTCGGTCGCAACGACACTGGCCGGGTTTCCAAGATCGGCACCGTGCGCCCGACCGAGAAGTTCATCATTGAACGCTACAGCCACGTGATGCACATCGTTTCCAACGTCGTCGGTGAACTGGCCGAGGAGAAGGACGCGCTGGACGCCTTCTTTGCCGGTATGCCGGCGGGCACCGTCTCCGGCGCCCCCAAGGTGCGCGCGATGGAAATCATCGATGAGCTGGAGCCGGAGAAGCGCGGCATCTACGGCGGCGGTGTCGGCTATTTTTCCGCAGGTGGCGACATGGACATGTGCATCGCGCTGCGCACCGCCATCGTCAAGGATCAGAAGCTCTACATCCAGGCCGGGGGCGGCGTTGTCTATGACAGCGATCCAGAGGCGGAATACATGGAAACCGTGCACAAGTCGAATGCCATCCGGCGCGCCGCGGCAGACGCTGCGCGTTTCACTGGAAACGGCAACCGCTGAACGGTGGAAAACCGCATCGGCAGGTGTCTGTCGAGATATATTCCGGCCAACCGAAGCGGCGCCCGATCCGGGCGCCGTTTTTTATGGTTATTTCGGCGGTAGCTTGGCCAGTAGGCTGGCGGACACCGGTGCCAGGGCGACGCGGCTCGCCCGGTCCTGAAGCCCCCAGATCAGCAGGGCGGAAATCGTATCCGGCCGCAGCCGGCCCAACATGATCACCGCGCCCTCCTGCCCGGCCCGGAAGGCCGCCTGATCCAAGAAGCGCCGGATCGCGCGCGGGTCCTGCCCGGCACCGTCGAAATCCCGGAACACCACGCCCGCGGGAACCCCGTCACGCAGCGCCAGTTTCTGCACCGTGTTCAAGCCGCTGTTCTGGGTCACCAGCCCGTAACCGGCTGACGCGGCCACGGCCGCAACCTGATCCGCCAGCGGGCGGTTTCCCTGCACCCCGGTCTCCACGCCTTCGAGGATGGCCACCGCTTCGGGCAATTGCCGCCGCCAGACCTCCAGCGCCGTTTCGGCATCCTGCGGCGCAGCGTCGCGGGGCAAGTCGGCCAGCATCAGGACTTCGAACCCGGCCGCGCGCCGCGCGGCCATTTTGGCGGCGGCATCGGGATCCTCCGGGTCGATTGCAAAGCTCAAGGGATAGGGAAACTCCGCCAGCGCTTCGGCTCCGACAGCGCCCTCATCGTCGATCAGTACAATGGACATCAGCGGCCGCCCGTCCGGGTTCTCGAAGGGTTCTGAGTAAGCCGCAAAAGGCAGTACCCCGGATGCAACTGCGCTGATCCGCTCCTCGTCATCGCGCTCGGTCAAGGGTACCACCGGCGTCCCGATCTGCGGCGACAGGCTGGCGGTGTCCTCTACCTGATCGGTCTCGGCCTCACCTGAAGGCGTTTCCGTTTCAGGCAGGTCGGTGTCGCTTGCCTCGGTCTCCGGCTCTGAGGGCGCAATGCCGATCACAGGCAGCGTCGTGGCGCGCGGCGGGGAGCCAATGTCCGGAGCCTGCGACACAGCCTCACCAGAGGGCGGAGTGACAATCGTCACCGCATCGGATCGAGGGGCGTCCTCGGGTGCGACAACGGGGTCATCACTTGGCGGAAGTGTCGCCAGAACGTCTTCCTCAACCGCTTCGCGGTCATCGGCGTCGCTTTCCACCGGCAGCGGCGCAGGGTCGGTCGCGGCGCCAACGGCAGCCTCGGTCTGCGGCGCAGGCGGGACCTCGGGCTGTTGCAGCTGCGTCTGCGGCTCCGTTACCGTTTCTGCCCCACCGACCGCGGGCGCCTGCGCAACATCCGGTCCAGCCGTCTCGGCGATTGCCGTATCCGCGCTCACCTCAGGGCGTTGCGTCGGCGTGGTATCTGCATCTGCCAAAGCACTCAAATCGTCAGGGGCCACCAGCGAACCAGGGCCGGTCGGCTGCGCCTCGGCGAGGTCAGCGTCTCGCGCCAGTTCCTGCGTCGGCGCGTCCTGTCCGCTTGGCGCGCCATTCGGCAACTGTGGCGTGGCACCGGTTTCAGGTGCTGGGGACAGCGGCGCATCGCTTGCAGCCTCGTTGCGCGCATCCGCATTGTCGGCGGTCTCGACCATCTCGGGCGCAGGCTGCGACCTCGAACCGGCCTCCGCAGGGCTTGGGTCCAGATCACCTGTAGCGCCAACCGGCTGATCCGCCGTTGGTGCGCCGGAGGTCAGCCGCTCGGGCAATGGCACCGACAGCGACAACATCATCATCCCGCCTGCAGCCAGCAACGCTCCGACACTCACGCCGCCCAGAAATCCCCGCATGCCTGTTCTGCCTCTCAATCCGTATTGCCTGTGGCGCGTCCGACTGCGAATTCGACCGCGGGCCTGTTGCCGCCCGCTCCGGTCAATCGCCTTTCCTGCCCTTGACGCTGCCTCTTATCCCTGAACATGTATGTTGCAACGACTATACTGCGGCGCGGCCCCCGCCCGCCACCCTTAAAAGAGCCCGCCAAGATGCTGCTGCTGATCGACAACTACGACTCCTTTACCTACAACCTCGTCCATTACCTCGGTGAGCTTGGCGCGGAGATGGAAGTGCGCCGAAACGATGCCATCGACGTGCAGGAAGCCATGGCCATGAAGCCCGCGGGCATCCTGCTGTCGCCGGGCCCCTGTGATCCGGACCAGGCGGGCATCTGCCTCGCCCTGACAGAAGCCGCCGCCGAAACCCGCACGCCGCTGCTTGGCGTTTGCCTTGGCCATCAGACCATCGGACAGGCCTTTGGTGGCAAGGTGGTGCGCTGCCATGAGATCGTGCACGGCAAGATGGGCGCGATGCACCACAAGGATGTCGGCCTTTTCAAAGGCTTGCCCTCCCCGTTTGAGGCAACACGCTACCACTCTCTGGTGGTGGAGCGCGAAACGCTTCCCGCCTGCCTGGAGGTCACCGCAGAATTGGAAGACGGGACCATCATGGGGCTTCAGCATCGGGACCTTCCGATTCACGGGGTGCAGTTCCACCCCGAGTCCATTGCCTCGGAACACGGCCACGCGTTGCTGAAAAACTTTCTTGACGTGATGAAGGTGCCGGCATGAGCGAACAGCTGAAACCGCTGATCGGTGCCGCCGCCGAACGCTCCCTGACCCGCGCGGAGGCTGAGCAAGCCTTTACCCTGTTGTTCGAAGGCGAAGCCACACCCAGCCAGATCGGCGGGTTGTTGATGGCGATGCGCACCCGGGGTGAAAGCGTTGATGAATACGCCGCGGCGGCCGCCGTGATGCGCGCCAAGTGCAACCCGGTCAAGGCCCCGGCCGGAGCCATCGACATCGTCGGCACCGGAGGGGACGGCAAGAACACGTTGAACATCTCCACCGCGACGGCCTTTGTCACCGCCGGCGCTGGCGTGGTGGTGGCCAAGCATGGCAACCGCAACCTCAGCTCCAAATCCGGCACCGCGGATCTGCAATCGCAGATGGGGATCAACGTGATGATCGGGGCCAAGGTCGTGGAGAAGGCCATAAACGAGGCCGGGATCGGCTTCATGATGGCGCCCATGCACCACCCCGCGGTGGCGCATGTCATGCCGACCCGGTCCGAGCTGGGCACTCGCACGATCTTCAACATTCTCGGCCCTTTGACCAATCCAGCAAACGTCAAGCGGCAATTGACCGGTGCGTTCAGCCGCGATCTGATCCGTCCGATGGCTGAAACGCTCAAGGCACTGGGCGCCGAGTGCGCATGGCTGGTTCATGGCTCCGATGGCACGGACGAGCTGACAATCACGGGTGTAAGCTGGGTCTCGGCACTGGAAGAAACCGGTGAAATCAACGACATGGAAGTCCACCCTGAACAGGCTGGCTTGCCCGTGCACCCGTTCGAGGCGATCGTCGGCGGCACGCCCGAGGACAACGCGAAAGCCTTCCGGGCCCTGCTGGCTGGCGAACCCTCCGCCTATCGTGATGCGGTGTTACTGAACGCCGCTGCCGCCTTGGTCGTGGCAGGCCATGCCTCGGATCTGAAGGACGGCGTGGCCAAGGCTGCTGACTCCATCGACAGCGGTGCGGCCAAGGCCAAGGTCGAGGCGCTCGCCCGGATCACATCACAAGCATGACCGAGCTGCCGTCCGGGCTGGGCCAATGGGCCCAGCTTCCATTTTTCTCGGATCACTGGCCGGCCATTGCGTCTGCCTTGCGCGCGGATCAGCGAGACATTCTGCCGCCAGCGTCGCAACGGTTTGCGGCACTGGAGCTGACCCAGCCGGACGCCACACGCGTGGTTATCCTGGGGCAGGATCCCTATCCCACGCCGGGTCATGCGCATGGGCTGGCGTTCTCCACGGCACCGGACGTGCATCCTCTCCCCCGCTCCTTGTCGAATATCTACAAGGAGTTGGAGGATGATCTTGGCATCCGCCGCCCCAATGGAGACTTGCGCGGTTGGGCGCAGCAAGGCGTTTTGCTGCTGAATACGGCGCTCACCGTTCCAGCCGGGGCGGCGAACGCGCATCAGAACTTGGGCTGGCAGCATCTGGTTCACCAGGTCCTGGCGCTCACCTCGTCTCGGCCAACGGCATTTCTCCTTTGGGGAAATGCTGCGCAAAAGCTTGAAAAACATATCAAACCGGGCGATCACCTGATCCTGAAAACCGCGCATCCCTCGCCACTTTCGGCGCGGCGCGGCTTCTTCGGCTCACGACCCTTTTCGCGGGTTAACACTTGGCTCGCCGCCCGTGGCGAAGATACCATAGACTGGAACGCAGGAACGGAGGCACCGGCATGACCGAAAACGTGCTCGACAAGATCAAGGCCTACAAGCTCGAAGAAGTGGCCGCGGACAAATCTGCCAAACCGCTCGAAGCAGTGGAGGCCGAGGCCCGCGAGGCCTCGCCTGTGCGCGGCTTTGCCCGCAGCCTGATGCGCGCAAGCCGGACCGGGTATGGCCTGATTGCAGAAATCAAGAAAGCCAGCCCCTCCAAGGGATTGATCCGCCCGGACTTCAATCCGGCCGAGCTGGCCAAAGCCTATGAGGCAGGCGGCGCGACCTGTCTTTCGGTGCTGACCGACACGCCCAGCTTCCAGGGGGCCAAATCCTTCCTGACCGAGGCCCGCGATGCCTGCGCCCTGCCCGCGCTGCGCAAGGATTTCATGTATGACCCCTACCAGGTCGCCGAGGCCCGGGCCTTGGGGGCGGACTGCATCCTCATCATCCTCGCCTCCGTGTCCGATGCCCAGGCGCAAGAGCTGGAGCAATGCGCCTTTGACTGGGAAATGGACGTGCTTCTGGAAGTGCACGACGAGCAAGAGCTGGAACGCGCCTGCCTGTTGAAATCGCCGCTGATGGGGATCAACAACCGCAACCTCAAGACCTTCGAGACCTCGCTGGACACCACCCGCACCCTGTCGCGTCTGGTGCCGCCGGATCGCACGATCGTTTGCGAAAGCGGCCTGTTCACGCCGCAGGATCTGGCCGACATGGCTCGCTATGGCGCCCGCAACTTCCTGATCGGCGAAAGCCTGATGCGACAAGAGGACGTGGCCACGGCAACCCGCAAGATCCTGGACAACCCTCTGACGCCAAACGCCATGTAATTCAGGGAGTTACAGGATGAGCCTTACGCATTTTGACGCCAAGGGCGACGCCCATATGGTCGATGTCTCCGACAAGGAAGTAACCGCGCGGATCGCCACCGCCGAGGGCTATGTCAGCATGGCCCCGGCGACCTATGACATCATCGCGGAAGGCCGCGCCAAGAAGGGTGACGTCCTCTCCGTGGCGCGCCTCGCCGGCATCATGGGGGCAAAGAAAACACCCGACCTGATCCCGCTCTGCCACCCGCTGCCCGTCACCAAGGTCGCGGTTGACCTGACTCTTGACCCCGACCTGCCTGGGGTGCGCATTACCGCCACCGTCAAAACCACCGGACAGACCGGCGTCGAGATGGAAGCACTCACCGCAGTTTCCACCGCAGCGCTGACCGTTTACGACATGACCAAGGCCGTGGACAAGGCGATGCAAATCGGCGGCATCCGCGTCACGCTAAAAGATGGCGGAAAATCAGGCAGGTATGAGGCTTAAATGATCTCGGTCGACGACGCGCGCACGCAACTCCTGGCGCTGGTTCGCCAGCTCGAGGCAGAGACCGTACCCCTCGCCGAGGCCGCGGGCCGGGTGCTCGCGCAGGATGTTGTGGCACGTCGTGACCAGCCTCCCTTCTCGGCCTCTGCCATGGATGGCTACGCCGTCAACGCCGCCGAGGTCGAGCGCCATGCCATGTTCAAGGTGATCGGCGAAGCCGCCGCCGGTCACGGGTTCCAGGGACGTGTCGGTGCCGGCCAGGCCGTGCGGATCTTCACCGGCGCGCCGGTCCCGGACGGCGCAAGTTTCGTTGTCATCCAGGAGGATGTGAGCCGCACCGGTGATCTCATCACCATCACCTCCGAACCCGGTGCGAACAGCAACATCCGCCCCCGCGGAGGCGATTTCCTTGCCGGGCAGACGGTATCGTCGCCCCGGCTTCTGACCGCCGCCGATATCGCCTTGCTGGCCGCGATGAACATTCCATCCGTCCCGGTGACTCGCCGCCCCGAGGTCGCGCTGATCTCGACCGGGGATGAACTGGTAATGCCGGGTGACACCCCGGAAGCGGATCAAATCATCGTTTCCAACACCTTCGGCCTGAAAGCGATGCTCGACGGGCTGGGCGCACGTGCGCGGATCCTGCCGATTGCACGCGACACCAGGAGCGCTTTGCGCACCGCCTTCGAACTGGCGGAGGGCGCAGACCTGGTGGTTACCATCGGAGGAGCCTCTGTCGGCGATCATGATCTTGTCGCGGATGTGGCCGCGGACCTCGGGTTGCAGCGATCCTTCTACAAGGTGGCGATGCGCCCCGGCAAACCCCTGATGGCTGGCCGCATGAACGCCGCCGCCATGGTTGGCCTGCCCGGCAACCCGGTCTCGGCCATGGTCTGTGGCCAGGTGTTTCTGGCGCCGATGATCCGCGCCATGCTGGGATTGCCCACAACCGAGCCTGCGTTCCAAACAGCCCGATTGGCCAAGGCGCTGCCTGCCAACGGCCCGCGCGAGCATTACATGCGCGCGCTGCTTGACGCCGAGGGGTTGCAGGCTTTTGACAACCAGGACAGCTCTCTTTTGACCGTCCTCGCCAAGGCCAACGCCCTTCTCGTCCGCCCGCCGCATGACCCGGCGCGCCGCGTCGGCGAAATGGTCCGTTACCTCCCCATCTGACCCGCGCGTTCAGCGCCGCCGAGGTCCTGCGTCTGGTTCTATCGTGTTCCTGTGTTGCCCGTATGTTCGTCAACCTGCGGCCGAGCGGTTGACACAAAACGGGAACATGAATAGAACAAAAGAAAACAGGACCCACGCCGCGGAGGGAGCAACGATGCTCACGAAAAAACAGCTGGATTTGCTCGAATTCATTCACAAACGCCTGCAACGGGACGGCGTGCCACCCAGTTTTGACGAGATGAAGGTCGCGCTGGATCTGCGCTCCAAATCGGGCATCCACCGGCTGATTACGGCTTTGGAGGAACGCGGCTTC
Source organism: Leisingera sp. S2M4 (assembly GCF_055398055.1). Lineage (NCBI taxonomy): Bacteria > Pseudomonadati > Pseudomonadota > Alphaproteobacteria > Rhodobacterales > Roseobacteraceae > Leisingera > Leisingera sp. S2M4. Next base: position 3,248,044 of record NZ_AP040861.1, on the reverse strand, counting down.
ATCCGCCGTCTGGCTCACCGGGCCCGCGCGATCGAGATTCTGCGCCTTCCCGAAAGCCTCGGCGGCGGCTCGGAGCCGCAAAACGCCGGGACCGAGGCGCAAGGATTTTCCCCGACCGTGATCGAGGGCGGACAGGACCGCGCGTCTGCCCGCACATCGGCGCGGCACAGTTCGGCGGTGGAATTGCCGGTGATGGGCCGCATTGCCGCGGGCGTCCCGATCGAGGCTATCAGCCAGGTGTCACATCAGGTCACGGTTCCCGGCGGCATGATTTCCCCGAACGGCCAGCATTTCGCGCTGGAAGTAAAGGGCGACTCGATGATCGAAGCCGGGATCAACAACGGTGATATCGTTGTCATCCGCGAGACCGAGGCCGCGGACGACGGTGATATTGTCGTGGCGCTGGTCGAAGGTCACGAAGCGACCCTGAAACGATATCACCGTGAGGGCAGCATCATCGCGCTGGAAGCCGCGAACCCGGCCTATGAAACCCGCCGCTATCCCGAAGAGCAGGTCCGCATCCAGGGGCTTCTGGTTGGCCTGATCCGCACTTACTGAGCACTTGTTTCGCAACGGCAGGAAGTGACGCCGTTCACCTGCACCGGTCAGGAACAGGTTTCGACGACCCGGTAGAGGCCAGTCCGACGTCTCATTTTGGTTCAGCCCCCAAGATGTCCCGCAAGCGCCGCACCTCGGCGCTTGCGGGTTGCCACTGCGTCCACAGCCGCGCGCCGGATAGGCTACGCGCGGTTTGCAGGCGTCCCTCGGCATCGAGGGCAATACTGCCGGTCTGGCGCATCACCCTTGGATGCAGCACCAGGCAATCCGCCGCACCGCCGCTCTCGGGTTCCACCGTGGTGACGACGATATCACGATCATCGCAACCCGTTACGGACGCCAACTTTCGCTTCCCCGGCGCATGCCGCACACGCAGTCCCGCGCGCTGCCAGACCGGCAGCCCGTTCATTTTTTCGGACCAACGCGTCGCCGCCTCTGCCTGCGATGCGGCATCGCCATCATTTTCCAGCCAGATCCCAGCCGTGAACCCCTGCCCTTTGGCACGGGACAGCGCGCGGCCCTCAGGCGCCATCACACCGACCAGCCCTCCGCTGTCCGCGATCAGCAAAATGGGCCGACCGGCCGAAGGCCAGCACAGCAAGGCGATGACGGCGGGCAGAACACCCAGTAGCCGCAGTCGCCCTTGCCAGAGGATCGCAACAAGCATGCCTGCGGTAAACACCGGAAGCATCCAGCCGCCGGGCGCCGAAACCTGTGAGATCGCGCCCTCCAGCGCCGCCACCTGTTCGGCAACTGTCAAAATCCACTCCAGCCCCCATTTCATCGGGGCCAAGCCGATGATCTCGAGCCCAAGGGGCGCCAGGCACAGGGCCAACACCGCTGCCGGAACAACCACCATCCCCATCACGGGAACCGCCAGGAGGTTCGCCAAAAGCCCGTAATGCGGCACCATGTTGAAATGCGCTGCGGCAAATGGGGCCGTCGCCGCCCCTGCCACGGCCGACGAAATCAGCAGCGCCACAAGCGGACGACACCAACCAGGTCCCAGCGGCACAGCGCCCTGGCGCAAGGCGTCAAAGGCGGCCACCAGCGCCGTCGTTGCCGCAAAGCTCATCTGAAAGCCGGGGCTTAGCAAACTCTCGGGACGGCGCACCAGCACGATCACCGCAGCCAGCGCAACCGCGCGCAGCGTAATCGCGCGCCGGTCCAGCAACACGGCCCCGAACATCACGGAGACCATGATGAACGCACGCTCCGTCGCGACATATCCGCCGGACAGCACCAGATAGCCAAACCCCGCCAGAAGGGCTGCGCCCGCAGCCAGTTTCTTGACCGGCCAGCGGGGACCGATCCAGGGCAGCAGGCAAAGGGTCTGGCGGATGGCGGCAAATATGAAGCCGGTCAACAGCCCCATGTGCAGGCCCGAAATTGCCAGCAGGTGGGCAAGGTTGCTACGTCGCAGGTTTTCGAGGCTTTGTCGGTCAACGTTGCTGCGGTCGCCGACGACAATCGCGGCGGCAAAGCCCGCCGCCCTGCCGTCCATCCCGCGCATCAGGAACTTGGATACCCGCCGCCGCAGTTTCGCCACCGCCAAATGATCGGTGCCCGCTTCCGCCAGCAGGATTGGCGCACGCGTGTAGCCAAGAGCACCCAACTGCAAGAACCACGCATGGCGACGAAAGTCGAAGCCCCCGGGTTCGCTTGGCCCCTGTGGCGGCAAGAGATGGGCGGTCGTCATCACGCGCGCGCCAGGCTCGGGTATCCGGTCAGGGGTCTTCAGCGAAATCCGCACCCGCGCTGGGGTGCGCGCGGGGGCAACTCCGGACAGCCGCACATCCTCAAGCGTCAGCCTGACCGCATCGGTGGGCGAGCGGTCCACGGATACCAACCGCCCTTCCACGGGGCCGTAGTAGCGAAAATCCAGAACCGGGGCTGCCACCAGATGGGCACGCGCGGCCGCCAGGCACAGACCTGCGGCGACCAGCATCGGCGCCCAGGACAAAAAGGCAAAGCCCGCCCGGCTGCAGGCAACCACGCACAACACCACCGACAGCCCGGCAACCGCGGCCAGGTGGACCACGTCCGGTTCAACAGGCAAGGTGAAATAGATCCCGATGCCGGTGCCGAGAAAGACCGGGCTCCACGGGAACAGATGCCCCCGCTGCGCGTTCAGCTGATCGGTGATCGCCGACATCGCTCGCATGCTTGCCCCCCGCCTTCTGGCCCGGTAGACAGGCGGCAACTCTATGCCTCTGATGGTTTCCAAAAGGTAAATCCCGCACATGACCAAACCGGTTGTCACCCGTTTCGCCCCCTCGCCCACCGGCTTTCTGCACATCGGCGGTGCCCGCACCGCGCTGTTCAACTGGCTCTACGCTCGGGGCCGCGGCGGCAAGTTCCTGCTGCGCATCGAGGACACCGACCGTGAACGCTCCACCCCGGAGGCCACCGAGGCCATCCTGCAAGGCATGCAGTGGTTGGGGCTGGACCATGACGGTGAGGTCATCAGCCAATTCGCCCGCGCCGATCGGCACGCCGAGGTGGCGCACCAGCTGCTGGCCGAAGGCAAGGCCTACAAATGCTTTGCGACCCAAGACGAAATCGCAGCCTTCCGTGAACAGGCCAAGGCCGAAGGCAAGTCGACCCTCTATCGCTCGCCCTGGCGCGACGCCGACCCGTCCACACATCCCGATGCCCCCTACGTTGTGCGCATCAAGGCGCCGCAGGACGGCGTCACCGTCATCAAGGATGAGGTGCAGGGCGATGTGACCATCCGCAATGACCAGCTCGACGACATGATCCTGCTGCGTTCCGATGGCACCCCGGTCTATATGCTGGCCGTGGTTGTCGACGACCACGACATGGGCGTGACCCATGTGATCCGCGGCGACGACCACCTGAACAATGCCGCCCGCCAGATGATGATCTACGAGGCAATGGGCTGGGACGTTCCGGTCTGGGCCCATATCCCGCTGATCCACGGCCCTGATGGTAAGAAGCTGTCCAAGCGCCACGGCGCGCTGGGAGCGCAGGAATACCAGGCCATGGGTTATCCCGCGGCTGGCATGCGCAATTACCTTGCCCGGTTGGGCTGGAGCCACGGTGACGACGAATTCTTCACCGACGAGCAGGCCCGTGACTGGTTTGATTTCGATGGTATCGGCAAAAGCCCGGCGCGCTTTGACACCAAGAAGCTGGAAAACCTGTGTGGCCAGCACATCGCCGTTAGCGATGATGCCGCGCTGCGGCAGGAAATTACCGCCTACCTGGCCGCCGCCGGATTGCCGCCGCTGACTGACGTACAGTCACAAGGTCTTGAATCTGCGATGTATTGCCTCAAAGATCGGGCACGGACCTTCCCTGAACTGCTTGAAAAAGCGCATTTTGTACTGGCTTCACGGCCAATTGACCGGGATGAGAAGGCAGAAAAGGCGCTGGCGTCTGTATCCGATGGTATACTGGAAGAATTGACGCCGCAGTTGCAAAATGCTAGCTGGGTCCGTGACGATCTGGAGGCGCTTCTGAACGCATTTGCAGAAGCACATGATACCAAGTTCGGCAAGCTGGCTGCCCCTTTACGGGCCGTGCTCGCAGGCCGGGCGGTAACGCCTTCGGTGTTCGACATGATGCTGATTCTGGGCCGTGAGGAAACCCTCGCCCGGCTCGCTGACGCCACGGGCTGACCCCGGTCTTCACTCTCGGGTAAGCCCTTTATTGATACGACAAGCCCTGCGCGACACAGCGCAGGCGCTGCCCTGCACATCTCCGCCGCTTTCGGCGGAGGTCGTGCCTGCAACAGGAAGGGACATCTATGACCGAGACCAAGAAATCTGCCACGCTCAGCCTGGATGGCAAAACATACGAGCTGCCCATTTTCTCTCCAACGGCCGGGCCAGATGTCCTCGACATCCGCAAGCTCTACGCGCAGGCCGGCGTGTTCACCTACGACCCGGGCTTCACCTCCACCGCCAGCTGCGACAGCACCATCACCTATATCGATGGCAACGAGGGCATTCTGCTGCACCGCGGTTACCCGATCGACCAGCTGGCCAGCAAGTCGCACTACCTGGAGGTCTGCTACCTGCTGCTCTACGGTGAACTGCCGACCGCGACCCAGCTTGAGGATTTCGAGACCCGTGTGACCCGTCACACGATGGTGCACGAGCAGATGCACAACTTCTTCCGCGGCTTCCGGCGCGACGCGCACCCGATGGCGACCCTGGTCGGCGTGGTCGGCGCAATGTCCGCCTTCTACCACGACTCCACCGACATCTCGGATCCCTGGCAGCGCGAAGTGGCTGCAATCCGTCTGATCGCAAAGCTGCCGACGATTGCGGCGATGGCGTATAAATACTCGATCGGTCAGCCCTTCGTGTACCCGCGCAACGATCTGGATTACGCCGCGAACTTCCTGCACATGTGCTTCTCGGTCCCAGCCGAGGATTACAACGTCAACCCGATCCTCAGCCGTGCAATGGACCGGATCTTCACCCTGCACGCGGATCACGAGCAGAACGCCTCGACCTCGACCGTGCGTCTGGCCTCGTCTTCGGGTGCGAACCCGTTTGCCTGTATCGCGGCCGGTATTGCCTGCCTTTGGGGTCCGGCCCACGGTGGCGCCAACCAGGCCTGCCTGGAAATGCTCAAGGAGATCGGCTCGGTCGATCGCATCCCCGAGTTCATCGCCCGCGCCAAGGACAAGAACGATCCGTTCCGCCTGATGGGCTTTGGCCACCGCGTCTACAAGAACACCGACCCGCGCGCCAAGGTGCTGAAGCAATCCGCGGACGAGGTGCTGGAACTGCTGGGCGTCGAAGACAACCCGCTGCTGCAGGTTGCCAAGGAACTGGAGCGCACCGCGCTGAACGACCCCTACTTCATCGAGAAGAAGCTGTTCCCGAACGTCGACTTCTACTCGGGCATCATCCTCGAGGCGATGGGCTTCCCGACCTCGATGTTCACCCCGATCTTCGCGCTGTCGCGCACCGTCGGCTGGATCTCCCAGTGGAAGGAAATGATCGCGGACCCACAGAACAAGATCGGTCGCCCGCGCCAGCTGTACCTGGGCGAAACCGCACGCGACTACGTCGATATCGAAAAGCGCTGAATCGCGCTTTTATAAACGATCTGAACGCCCTGCTGATTGCAGGGCGTTTTTCGTTTCAAGACCCGCTTTCTGAACAAAATTCACCGCCACGTCCTATTGTCCGGCACCCCGGGACAGTAACCACTCAAATTTGACATAAAATGTTCTGCCCCGTACCAATTATCCCCAAGCTGCCTTCACAGTTGCCACTCAATTCCACGCGGCCGAAGGCGAAAGGCTGTTCGATGGTCGGGCCGGGCCCGGTTTATTTTTCAAAAGGACTTTCTTGATGGAATTGCTGATTTTGCTCTCGCTTGGCCTCGCCGTTGGACTTGGCATGGCAATCTTTGACGACGATGACGACGGCAGCGATCAAGCTTCCTCCGAAGAGACCGATCTCGAAACCAGCGAGGACGCCGATGTCGTGGTCGGCAGCGAGGAGGACGACGTGGTATTCGCCGGTGCGGGCGATGACCTGATCGAAGGGCGTGGCGGCGATGACCGGATGTTCGGGCAAGAGGGCAACGATTTTCTCACCGGCGGCACCGGCGACGATTTCATGCGTGGTGGCAGCGGCAATGATGCCATCCTCGATCACGAGGGCGCAGATACGATCTGGGGCGATCTGGGCGATGACACGATCGTGGCCACCAGCGCGATGGACGGTGAGGAAATCGCGGAAATGGCCCGTGAAATCACCGACGCACTGGAGGCCGACCGAGAACCTGATGTGACGCAGGAAGACCTGCAGGCGCTGCTGCGCGCCGACGACGAAGATACCGACAGCGACGCGGACAGCGTCCATGCCGGATATGGCAACGATATCGTGATCGCGGGAGACGGTGACACGGTCACGCTTGGCGAAGGTTTTGATACGCTGGCCATCGGTGACTGGATGGAGGAGGATCACGACCCGGTGGTTCTGACCGATTTCACCAAGGGAGAGGACGTGATTGTCTACTCTCACGACGGTGAAGGCGCCCTGCCGGAACTGGAGCTCGGCTGGGACGACGACGGCACCGGTGATGGCGCAGGCTCGGCACTGATCTACGCAAATAAAACGCTGATCGCGCGGGTTCCGGGCGCGGGCACCAGTTTGTCGGCCAGCGACATTTCGATTGTTGACCGCTCGTCCTCGCCGCTGATGTCCCTGTAAGACGCCGGGGCGACAGCCCCGGCCCCCTCACAGCGACACCCGTCAGAGGCTCTCAGCGCCCCTCGAATTTCGCGGGGCGCTTTTCCATGAAGGCGGTCACGCCTTCGAGGAAATCCCGGCTCTTGCCGCATTGGCCCTGAAGATGCGCTTCCAGTTGCAACTGCTCTGCCAGGGAATTCCCGTTGCTGTCCCGCAAGGCGGTTTTGGTGGCGGCAAAGGCCTTGCTCGGCCCGTTTGCGAGATAGGTGGCACGCGCCTGCCAATGGGCGGCGAATTCGGCATCCGGCACCGCCTCCCAGATCATGCCCATGGCGCTCGCCTCGCGCGCCGAGATCCGCTCGGCAAACAGGGCTGCCCCCATTGCCTTGGCCAATCCGATCTGGCGCGGCAGGAACCAGGTGCCACCGGCATCGGGGATCAGGCCGATCTTGGAAAACGCCTGCATGAAGAAGGCGCTTTCGCAGGCGATGACAACATCCGCAGCCAGCGCCAGGTTCGCCCCTGCCCCCGCTGCCGCGCCATTAACGGCGGCAACCACGGGAACCGGGCAATCGTAGATTGCCTCCAGCATGGGCAGATATTCATCGCGCAGCGTGCGTTCGAGGTCGAGGTCCCCGCCGTTGCCCGCATCACTCAGATCCTGCCCCGAGCAGAAGGCATCGCCTGCCCCGGTCAAGACCACCGCACGGGCCTGGGCCGCGGCCTGCTGCATCGCATGGGTGATCTCCAGCCGCATGCGACTGTTCAGCGCGTTCTTGCGCGCCTCCCGGTTCAGGGTCACAACGGCCAACCCGTTCTCCAGCGAAAACAGGATTTCCTTATAGTCCATCGGCGCGCCTCATCTGTTGGAGCCTGGCATCGGCCGCGACACGGCCCGCCCTTTTGCCGCCATGTTGGCCCAAAGCCCGCCTACGGGAAAGCCCAACCCGGCGTCAATCCTCTAGGATTTTGCGCAGGCGTTCCTGCTCTTCGGGGCTCAGCGACTGCTCCGCAACTTTGGGGGCACGCGCGCGACCGCGCACGTAGAGCACCCCGATGACCAGCGCCATCAGCAGCATCAATGGTCCCGCCGCCCACAACAGCCAGTTCGCACCGCTGATCGCCGGGCGCAGCAGCACGTATTCACCGTAGCGGTCAACGATGAAATCGAGCGCCTCGGTGTCGCTGTCGCCGGCCAGCAGACGTTCCCTCACAAGGATGCGCAGATCCCGCGCCAATTCCGCATTTGAATCGTCAATGCTCTCGTTGCGGCACACCAGGCAGCGCAGGCCCTCTGACAGGTGCCGTGCCCGCTGTTCCAGAACCGGATCATCCAGAACCTCGTCCGGTTCCACAGCCTCGCCCGGCGCTGCCGCCAGAAGGCTGATCGTTGTCAGAGCAACAACGATCAGGGATTTCAGACCTGCCAACCTCATTCTGCCGCCACTCCTGTTGCCGCGGTCTTGCGTGCGCCAGCCGCAACGCGGAAGCGCCGGTCACTCAGGCTCAGCAGACCACCCAGCGCCATCAGGATAGACCCGCCCCAGATCCAGTTCGCGAAAGGCTTGATGTAGGTACGCATGGTCCAGCCGCCGTCCTCCTGGCGATCACCAAGCACCACGTAGAGGTCTCGGGTGAACCGATAGTCGATCGCGGCTTCGGTGGTCGGCATCCGCGCCACCGGGTAGTCGCGCTTTTCCGGGTAAAGAACCGCCTCGAGCCGTCCGTTGCGCAGCACCTCGACATGGCCCTTGGTGCTGAAGTAATTCGGCCCCTGCTCGCGGCTGACCTCCTTCAGCACCAGCTCATACCCACCGACGGTGAAAGGCTCGCCCAGATTGGCAACGCGGATGTCTTCCTGCTCCCAGGCGGTCAGACCCGCGACGGCAAAAATCGTGATGCCAAGCCCCGCATGCGCGACCGCCTTGCCCCAATCGGCCCTCGGCAGGCGTGCGATCCGCTGCAACCGTCCGCTTTTGCCGCTGCGCAGCCACAGGTCCGCCAGCGCGCCGAACACCACCCAAGTGCCGAGGAACAGCCCCACAGGCCCCAGCGCACTGCGCCCGGTCTGCACCGCCCAGGCCAGCACGCCCAGTGACACCGCGAGGACGAACACGAAGCGCAGCTGCCAGGCGGCCCGCGCGATCTTGCCCCGCTTCCACGGCAGCATCGCGCCCACCGGCAACAGCAGCCCCAGCACCACCATGAAGGGGGTGAAGGCCGAGTTGAAGAACGGCGGGCCAACGCTGAGCTTGCGGTCGAACAGCATCTCTGCAACGATCGGCCAGATGGTACCGAAGAACACCACGAAGCAGCTAACCGCCAGCAGGATGTTGTTCGCCACCAGCGCGCTTTCACGGCTGAGCACGCCAAACACGCCCTTGGCCTCCATCGCCTGCGCGCGCGCGGCAAACAGCGTCAGCGCGCCGCCCGTGAAGAAGGCAAGGATCATCAGGATGAAGACTCCGCGCTCCGGGTCGTTGGCAAAGGCGTGCACGCTGGTGATGATGCCGGAGCGCACGATGAAGGTGCCGATCAGCGAGAAGCCGAAGGCGAGGATCGCCAGCAGGATGGTCCAGCTTTTCAACGCCTCGCGCTTTTCCACCACGATGGCCGAATGCAACAGCGCCGCCGCCAGCAGCCACGGCATGAAGGACGCGTTTTCGACCGGATCCCAGAACCAGAAGCCGCCCCAGCCCAGCTCGTAATAGGCCCACCAGGATCCCAGCGCGATGCCGATGGTCAGGAAGATCCAGGCCGCCAGCGTCCAGGGCCGCACCCAGCGCCCCCAGGCCGCATCCACGCGCCCCTCGATCAGGGCGGCCACGGCAAAGGAAAACGCCATGCTGAGGCCGACATAGCCGAGGTACAGGAACGGCGGATGGAAGGCGAGGCCGGGATCCTGCAGCAGGGGGTTCAGGTCCTGCCCGTCAAAAGGCGGGACCACCAGCCGCAGGAACGGGTTGGAGGTGAACAGGATGAAGGCAAAAAACGCCACGCCAATGGCAGCCTGCACCGCCAGCACCCGCGCCTTCAGCGTCGGGGGCAACCCGCCGCCGAATACGGACGCCAGCGCCCCGAACAGCGCCACGATCAACACCCAAAGAAGCATCGACCCCTCGTGATTGCCCCAAGTGCCGGAGATCTTGTAGAGCATCGGCTTGGCCGAATGGCTGTTCAGCACCACCAGCTTCAGCGAGAAATCCGAGGTGACAAAGGCCCACATCAGCGCGCCGAAGGCAAAGGCGGTGAACAGGAACTGCGCCTGTGCGGCCGGTTCCGCGACGGCCATCCATCCGGGCCAGCGTTTCTGGGCGCCGATCAGGGGAACCACCATCTGCACGATGGCGATCATGAAGGCGAGGATCAGGGCAAAGTGGCCGAGCTCTGTAATCATGGGGTCTCCTATACGCCTGTCTGCTATACGCCGCTCTGCCTGCGGGGCCAATGGCAATCGGCGCGCCACGCCGCCGCAGCCGCGCAAATGTGATCAGCCACGCCGCGCTTTCCACGCCTCAAGCGCCGGGTTTTCGACGGCTGTTACCGTGTCCAGCCGGGCGGCCGCATCCGTGCCGGTGGCGGCACTGCCCGGGCTGTCTGCGCGAAGGCCCTTCAGCGCGGCGATGTTTTCAACAGCCTGAGGCAGACGCGCCATGCTGGCCGCCAGACCCTTTTGAAATTCCTGGGTTTTCACCTGATGCCGCGCGCCGAAGTAGAAAGAGACCACCACGCCCAGCAGCCACCACAGCGGCTCCGGCACCAGCGCAAGGCCCTGCATGCGGGCGGCAAACCACACCGGGTCCGCCAGCGCCGAGACCATCAGCCCCAGCGTCCCGAGCGCCAGCATGGGGCGCGGCAGACGGTTCACCCCGTCCATGAAACGATCAAAGCGGCCCTTTTGGGCCCGCTGGAACTCGGCCCCCAGCTGCGACAGCGCCGCGACCTGCACCGCATGGGCGCGCTGCGCGCTGCCTTCGGCGTTTTCGCGGAACACCTCTGCGGTTTCGCGCACAAGATTGCGGCGGCTGCCGAACACCAGCGCCAAGATATCGGTGATCATTCCCATCCTGCGGTCCTTTGCTGAAATGCCTGCTGGCTGAGGTGGTACTCGGGGGACAGGAAGGCCTCGGCCCGTCGGATCCAGCCGCCTTTGGTGCCCGCACGGGTGCGCGCATATTTGCGGCTGGCCGGGCGCCGGTCGGCAAGGCGGAAGTAATAATTGCGCCGCGCAATCCCGTAAGCATCGCGGAAGGCCTGCGCATCCACCGCTGCCGCCTGTCGCGCGGCACCTGCGGTCCGCGGTCCGATCACGCCGTCCACCGTCACTTGGTAGCCCATCTGAACCATTAGCTGCTGCAGGATCCGCACCGCATTGCTGCCCGCGTTTACATACATGTCGAACACCGACGCCTGCACCGCCTGCGGCAGCGCGCCGATACCCGGCGCATCGAAATAATGGCGGATGAAGATCCGCTCAGCGTCTTCGGAGCTGAGGGCGCGCACGTCATCCACACCGATCCGCCCGTCGCCGGTCAGATCCAGCCTCAGCCGCCGCAAGGTGCCAATGGTGACGCCGTATTTGGTAGCGCCGCCGGGATCATCCGGGTCATTCACAAAGCCGCCTTCGCGGGCGACGATCTCTGCCGCGATGTCCTGAACTGTCTGCATTGCACCTCACCCTTTTCCGGTTTGCCGGACGCGATGAGACTGCCGCAAATCTGCTAAGATCCGCTGAGACCGGCGTGCGCTGCTTGCGCAACACCCCGGTGAGGCGCCGCCGCGCCGCGCGGCGCCCGGCCCAACGCAAAACGCCTCCCGCAAGGGAGGCGTCTTTGGGGCGGGAGCGCGCCAGTCAGTTTAGACGGTCAACTCTCGGGCTCTTGGTAGACACCCTGTTCCTTCAGCGCGTCCACGACCTCCTTGGGCATGTAGGTCTCATCATGTTTCGCAAGAATTTCAGAGGCTTCGAACACACCGTTGACGTAGCGACCGGTGCCGACCATACCCTGGTTCTCCTCGAACAGATCGGGCAGCACACCGGTGTAGGTGACATCAACGGTGCCCCCCCCATCGGTCACTGCGAAACGCACCGTCTCACCCTGCCCCCGTACCAAGGACCCCTCGGCAACCAGCCCGCCGATGCGGAAGACCTCGGTCGGTTCCGGCGGAGCCTCAACGACCTGACTGGGGGAGCGGAAATAGTTGATGCCATCCCGCATCGCATAGCCGATCAGGGCGGTGGCGACGATCAGCGCCACCGCCGCAAGGGCGATGACCTGGATACGGCGCTGTTTCTTCAGGTTCTTCATGGTGTCCTCTGGTCAAGGCCCAGCAGCCGCGCTGACAGCGCCGCCCCGTCAGGGGAACAGCGGCGCCATCATCAGGCCACAGGTTTCCTCCTCACCTAACATCAGGTTTGCGTTCTGCAAGGCCTGGCCGCTGCTACCTTTTGTCAGGTTATCCAGCGCCGCGAACACGATGGCGCGGCCATCGATACGGTCCTTGGCAACCCCGATATGGCAGAAGTTCGAACCGCGCACGTGATGCGTGCTGGGTGCCTCGCCGAAGGGCAGCAATTCGATGAAAGGTTCATCGGCATAGGCCTTGGCGAAGGTGTCATAGATCGCCTGCGCGTCCCCTTTGACATAGGTAGTGGCCAGAATGCCCCGGTTCACCGGCAACAGGTGCGGCGTGAACTGCACCTTGACCGGACGACCGGCAATCTTACTGAACTCCTGGTCGAACTCACCGAGGTGCCGGTGGGTGCCACCGATGGCATAGGGGTTGTAGCCCTCGCTCAGCTCCGCGTGCAGCAGGTTTTCCTTCAAAGCCCGGCCGGCGCCCGACACAGCGCATTTCAGATCCAGAATAATGTCATCCAGGTCGATGACGCCCGCTGCGATCAGCGGCCGCAGGGCAAACTGCCCGGTGGCGGCGTTGCAGCCGGTGCCGGCCACAAGACGCGCGGCCTTGATGTCTTCGCGGTAGAATTCAGTGAGGCCATAGACCGCCTCTTGCTGCTGTTCCAGCGCGGCGTGGGGGTTGCCGTACCACTTTTCATACTCGGCCGGGTCGCGCAGCCGGAAGTCCGCCGACAGATCGACGATCTTCAGGTCCTTGGGCAGCGCCGCGATCACCTCCTGGCTGGTCTTGTGCGGCAGCGCGCAGAAGCACAGGTCGATGGCGGAGAAGTCGATTTCCTCAATCTTGCAGAGGGTTGGCAGGGACATGTGACGCAGGTGCGGGAACACCTCGGCCATGGTCATGCCAGCCTTGCGCTCTGCCGCGAGGGCCGCGATCTCGATGTTCGGGTGCTGCGCGATCAGCCGCACCAGTTCGGCGCCGGTATAGCCGGAAGCGCCCAGAATAGCCACTTTATGGGTCATGTCAGACCTCGTCTTTCAAATGTGATGAGTCATATCCGCAGCTTTCCGCGGAACATGTAACGAAGAAGTGCTGCCGCGCAGGCCAGACTGGCCGCAGGACTTTTGCAGCCGCCAACCGTCACGCCGAGCGAAAGGTGATTTCTCGTCGGAGAAATTGCGTTGCACGATCGCTGACACGGGCCGGGTTGCCGGTGGTGACGAAGCCGCCGGGGCCGGAGCCAAGCATATCCGGGTGGCGTTCCAGGTAGTCCGCAAGGCTCTCCGCCACCAGGTTCCCCTGGCTGAACACCTTCACCTCGGGCCCCAGTGCAGCCTGAAACACATCCTGCATCAGCGGATAATGCGTGCAGCCCAGAATCGCGGCCTGCGGCTGCGGCATCTTGCGTTTCAGCGCATCGACATGGCTGCGGACCAGGGCTTCGGCCAGGATCATGTCGCCATCCTCGATGGCATCGACCACGCCACCACAGCTTTGCGCTTCGACATCAACCCCGATGGCGCGGAAAGCCAGCTCGCGCTGGAACGCCCGGCTGGCAACGGTGGCAGGGGTGGCAAACAGCGCCACATGCTGCACCGCAACCTCACGCGGCGGCGAATTGTCCCCCCATTGGCGTTCGGTCAGGGCCTCGATCAACGGCACGAAGACGCCAAGCACCCGTTTCCCCTTGGGCAGACCGCCCTCCTGCATGCGACGCAGTGCCGCCGCCGAGGCGGTATTGCAGGCGAGAATGACCAGGTTGCAGCCCTGGTCCCACATGCTGTGCACCGCCGCGCGCGTCAGCTGATAGATGTCCTCGGCATCCCGCACGCCGTACGGGGCGTGGGCATTGTCGCCGTAATACAGAAATTCCACATCCGGCAGCCGCGCTTGGGCCGCGTTCAGAACGGTCAGGCCGCCAAGACCTGAATCAAAGATGCCAACTGCCATAATGCTCTCTCAGGCGCGGTGTTTGTCCTCAAACTCATACCCGTGGGCATAAGATCTGAGCGGTACTGGAGACAGGTCATACGTGGCTTTGCGCAGGAAATCCATAAGCGCTTTTGCATCGCCCGCAAGTGGCACCAGGTCGCTGCGCGCGATCGGTTCGCCGATCACCACCCGAACCGGGGTGTCGACCCGTTTGCGAAACTCCTGCAACAGCAGGCCCATACGCAGGTTCACGTGCAGGTGACTGGCGATCTGGAACAGGCGCGATGTATGCCCCTCGAAGAACACCGGCACCACCACCGCGTCGGATTTGGCGATCATCCGCGCGGTGAAGGCGCGCCATCCGGGGTCCATCGGGTGTTCAAACGGCCGCGCAGCCGTAGAGACAGTGCCGCCGGGGAAAATCCCGATCGCCCCTCCCTGCCCCAGAAACTCCAGCGCCGCCTTGCGGGTGGCAAGGTTGGTGCGCAACGCCTCCTTGGTTTCAGCAAAATCGACCGGCAGGATCACGCGGTTCAGATCCTCGGCCTTGCGAAAGACCTGATGCGCGAGAATGCGGAAGTCGCTGCGGGTCTTGGACAGGATATACCCCATCATCAGCCCATCAAGGATGCCATAGGGGTGGTTGGCAATCAGGATCAGTGGCCGGTCCCGCGGAATATTGCCAAGGCTGCCGCCCACCACGTCCAGCGTCAGACCATAGCGTTCGGCCATCACCGACCAGAAGCTGCGCCCGGCCGCGATGTCGCGCTCATATCCTTCCGCCCGACGCATCAAGTGCAGCCTCCCCGTGGCGTTTTCCATCAAACGGATCAGCGCGCGACCGGGGCGCGTCGCCGCGGAATGCGCATAGGATATATCTCGGGCAATCTGACGATCGTACTGCATCTTCTGTGTCGTCCTGAACGGCGGCTCCCGGCCAATTAGGGCCGGAAGCGCACCATATTCAAGCGACATGACACTGCCGTGACAGAATGGCGCCACCGCGCCGCGCGACAGCGCGGCGCCGGGCCCAACCGGCGTAGGGCCAGCGCCCGAAGGGCCGGACCTGCACCGGGCGGGAGCGCTTCGTCGGCGGTTACTCCGCGGCCTGCTTCACCGCCGTCCCTCCCTCACGAAGGACCGCAAGCAGCTCCTCGCGGCGCTTGGCGGCCTTTTGTTCGTTGGCTTGCTTCACCGGGCCAAATCCCCGGATCTGCAACGGCAACTCGGCCAGCGCGATAAGGGCCTCCATGGTCTCCGGCGCGGCTTTCGGCAGCCATTCCCGCATGTCGCGCTCATATTGCGCGATCAGCGCGCGTTCCATCTTGCGCTCCGCAGTATAGCCAAAGACATCCAGCGGCGTGCCGCGGAGGCGTTTGAAACGGGTCAGCAGCCGCAGCCAGCGATCCAGCCCCTGGCTGAACTTGCGTTTCTTCGGCCGACCATTGGGATCCACTCCGCCCAGCATCGGCGGCGCCAGATGATAGGACAGTTTCAGGTCGCCCTCGAATTCCGCCTCCGCCTGACTGCGACTGTTCAGCAGCAGCCGCGCGACTTCGTACTCATCCTTGTAGGAAAGGAGCTTGTGATAGCCCTTGGCCACGGCCTCCTTGAGCGCCGGATCACTGATGCCCTCCAGCAGTCGCGTGTAGCGCTTTGCCAGACCCTTGCCCTGGTAGGCGATCAGGTGGTCGACGCGGAAGGCGATCTTCTCGTCCAGTGTCTTGGGCTTGGCCACCACCTTCGGCTGGCTCAGCGCGGCGGCATCGGCGGGATGCAGAACTGCCCAGCGGCCAATATCAAACGCGCGCTTGTTGGCCTCCACCGCGGCGCCGTTCATCTCGATGGCCTGCATCAGCGCCGCATGCCCAACCGGCACCAGCCCGCGCTGCCAGGCGGCGCCAAAGACCATCATGTTGGAAAAGATCGAGTCGCCCATGGTGACTCGGGCCAGTTCCGAGGCGTCAAACAGGTCCAGGCGCTCGCGCAGGCGCGCCTGCAGGGCAACCTCCAGCCTGTCGGACGGAATCGCAAAGTCGGTGTTGCGGGTGAATTCCCCGGTGATGATCTCGTGGCTGTTGACCACGGCACCGGTGTGCCCCGCCGTCGTCAGCCCCAGCGTCTTGGCACCGGCACTCACCACCAGGTCACCGCCGATCAGCGCGTCTGCTTCGCCGGTGGCCACCCGGATCGCCGAGATGTCCTCGGGGCGGTTGGCGATCCGGCAATGGATGTGCACCGCGCCGCCTTTCTGGGCGAGACCAGCCATCTCCATCAACCCTGCACCCTTGCCGTCGATCTGCGCGGCCTGCGCCAGCACCGCGCCGATGGTCACGACGCCGGTGCCGCCGACGCCGGTGATCACCACGTTGTGGGTGCCGTTGATGGCAGGCAGTTCCGGTTGCGGCAGGTCCGGCAGTTCCAGCGTGGCAGTGGCCTCCTTGCGGATCTTGGCGCCCTCAACTGTCACGAACGAGGGACAGAAGCCGTTCAGGCACGAAAAATCCTTGTTGCAGGAGGATTGGTCAATGGCACGCTTGCGGCCCAGTTCAGTGTCCTTGGGGACGATGGAAACGCAGTTGGACTGAACGCCGCAATCACCGCAGCCCTCGCAGATGTCGGGGTTGATGAACACCCGCTGGTCGGGATCCGGGAACTGCCCGCGCTTGCGGCGGCGGCGTTTCTCGGCGGCGCAGGTCTGGATGTAGATGATGGCCGAGACGCCCTCGACCTGTTCGAACTCGCGCTGGATCTTCATCATCTCGGCGCGTTCGTGCATCCGCATGCCCGCCGGGAACAAGGACGGATCGACGTCCTCCTTCTCGTCATAGACCACGGCGATGGTTTTCACCCCCATCGCGGTCAGCTCATGCGCGATCTGATGCGCTGTCAGACCGCCCTCGGCCGCCTGCCCGCCGGTCATCGCAACTGCGTCATTGTAGAGGATCTTGTAGGTGATGTTGGTGCCCTCGGCCAACGCGGCCCGGATCGCCATCACGCCCGAGTGGTTGTAGGTGCCGTCGCCGAGGTTCTGGAACACGTGCTTGCGCTTGGAAAACGGCGCTTCGCCGATCCAGTTCGCACCCTCGCCGCCCATATGGGTGAAGCCGGTGGTCTCGCGGTCCATCCACTGAACCATGAAGTGGCAGCCGATACCGGCATAGGCGCGCGCGCCGTCAGGCAGCTTGGTCGAGGTGTTGTGCGGGCAGCCCGAACAGAAATAGGGCAGCCGGGTGGCGATTTCCTCGGCGTTGTCGGCGCGGCGGGCCTCGTCGAGCTTGGCCATGCCTGCGCGGATGGCCTCGGTGTCGCGACCCTCTTCGATCAGGATGCCGCCGAGCTTTTCGGCGATCATGATCGGGTCCAGCGCGTATTTGGTCGGGAATAGTTCCTCGCGGTGCAGCGCACCGGCGCCGCCCTTGTACCAGCCATACACCCGGCGGCCGCGGCGGTTGTCGAACAACGCTTCCTTGATCTGGATCTCGATCAGCTTGCGCTTTTCCTCGACCACAACGATCAGGTCCAGCCCTTCGGCCCAGTCGTTGAAGCCCTTCATGTCCATCGGCCAGGTCTGACCCACCTTGTAGGTGGTGATGCCAAGCCGTTCGGCCATCGCCTCGTCGATGTTCAGAAGCTTCAGCGCATGCACCAGGTCCAGCCAGTTCTTGCCCGCGGCAACCAGCCCGATCTTGGCGCCGGGCTTGCCCCAGACGCGCTTGTCCATCTTGTTGGCATGGCTGAAGGCCTCCGCGGCGAAGCGGCGATAGTCGATGATTCTGTTTTCCTGGCGGAAACGATCATCGTCCAGCCGGATGTTCAGTCCGTCGGGCGGCATGTCGAACTTGGGCGTCACCAGCTGCACCCGGTCCGGGCGGGCATCGACAACCGAGGTGACCTCGATCGTGTCCTTCATGGTCTTCAGACCAACCCAAAGCCCGGAAAACCGGCTGAGCGCATAGCCATAGATGCCGTAGTCGAGAATCTCCTGCACGCCGGCCGGGCTGACGATAGGCAGGTAGCAGTCAAGCAGCGACCATTCCGACTGGTGCAGCACCGTGGAGCTTTCGCCGGTGTGGTCATCCCCCATGGCCAGCAGCACTCCGCCATGTTTCGAGGTGCCCGCCATATTGGCATGACGGATCGCATCGCCCGAGCGGTCCACCCCCGGCCCCTTGCCATACCACAGGCCAAAAACACCGTCGAATTTCCCCTCCCCACGCAGTTCCGCCTGCTGCGCCCCCCAGAGCGCGGTGACCGCCAGGTCCTCGTTCAGCCCGTACTGGAACTTGACATCAGCGGCACTCAGCTGCTTGGCGGCGCGGCTCATCTGGATGTCGACCGCACCCAGGGGCGATCCCCGATACCCGGTGACCAGACCGGCCGTGTTCAGACCTGCCGCCTTGTCGCGGTGCTTTTGCATCAGCATCAGCCGCACCAGCGCCTGGGTGCCGTTCAGCAGCACCGGCGATTTGGTCAGATCGTATTTGTCGTTCAGTGAAATCTTCTGCGTGCTCATCTTGGCCTCCCGCCCAAAGAATAGCTTGCTCTCTCCCGATTTGATAATAGGTCAGAAATACTGACCTGTGTAGCCGCTTTTTTTTCGATTTTACTCGCTTGCACCGCGAAAACTGATACATAACTAAGGTTTCATCTACTGACCCCGAAATGCACGGAAAGTAACGGATATGGATTGGGACAAGCTCAGAATCTTTCACGCGGTCGCGGATGCGGGCAGTCTCACCCATGCCGGTGACAAGCTGAACCTGTCACAGTCGGCCGTCAGCCGCCAGATCCGCGCGTTGGAGGAGAGCCTGAATGCAACCCTGTTTCACCGCCATGCACGCGGACTGATTCTGACCGAACAGGGGGAATTGCTGTTCGACGCGACGCAGTCGATGACCAGCCGCCTTGACGCGGCCGCGGCGCGAATCCGCGACAGCGAAGAAGAGGTCTTTGGGGAACTCAGGGTGACCACGGCCACCGGCTTTGGCACCCTCTGGCTGGCGCCGCGCCTGACCAAGCTGTACGAGCAGTACCCGAACCTGAAAATCGATCTGATGCTGGAAGAGCGGGTGTTGGACCTGCCGATGCGCGAGGCCGATGTCGCCATCCGCATGAAGGAGCCGAGCCAGGCCGACCTGGTGCGCAAGCGCCTCATGACGGTGCGGATGGCCCTGTTCGCCTCGCCCCGTTACCTTGAAAAATACGGTGTGCCGGAAACGATCGAGGACATTTCGGATCACCGGTTGATCTGCCAGAACCAGCGCGCCGCGCAGGTCAGTTCGGCGGCCGTCGTCATCCGAAAACTGATGTCCTACGAACCGAAGTCGCTGCTGACGGTGAACAACTACTTCGGGGTGCTGCAGAGTGTGGTGCACGACATGGGCATCGGCATCCTGCCGGACTACGTGACCGAAGAGTTCCCGGAACTGGTCGAGGTTCTGCCTGACGAAGGACAGAACACTGTCCCGGTTTACCTCGCCTATCCCGAAGAGCTGCGCCATTCGCAACGCGTTGGTGCCTTCCGGGACTTTGTCCAATCCGAGATCATGGCGCACCGCAAGCATATGAAAGAACTGGGCAAGCTGTAACCGGCACCGACATCGGTTAGACGCCTCATCTGCTGCCGCACACCCGCCACAGCCTTGCCGCGCGGCACTGGCTGCGCTGCTCTGTGGGCGCGGCCGTCTACCAGCGCACAGAGCGGGAAAATCGCCGCGCGCGCCTGCGTCTTTGGGTATCGGATGGCAGGGTTGTTCTCGCGAAATCAAAGCCATGCAGAAACCGCATAGCAGCTTTGACGTTCATTTCGCATCTCGCCTCTTGAAGGGTTCGGCGCACAGCCCTAAATGACCCTCATGAAGGCGGCGCTGACGCCCTCCTTCATACCTCCCTGTTGGACTTCGGCCGAGCTTAGTGCTCGGCCTTTTTTTTGGCCGGTCGCTACCCGCAAGATCCCCGTGCTTTGCCAGCCACATCCCTTCGGTGCGCGCAGCAGGTGCGGTACAGTCCGGCACCGTGAGCTTTTTCTTTGACCTGCATAAGGCCCATCGGGTCAACTGGACGAGACTTCTGTTCCAATTTTCAGTCTCATTCAGGGGCAAAGAGATTTATGGCACCTTTATTTCAGCAGCTTGCCCGCTATTTGGGCGGTTTCTTCATCGCCTTGACCATCGTCGCCGCCGGAGGCAGCGCGGCCCGTGCGCAACAGGAGGCGACAACGGCCGATCTTCCGCCAGCTGCGGTGCACGAGATGGTCGCCCGAATGTCCGACAGCGAGGTGCGCGCCCTGCTGCTGGAACGGCTCGACGCGGTTGCCGCTGCATCCGGGCAGCAAGACGAGCCGCAGACGCTGTCGGGGCGTGTTGCCCAGCTCTGGGCCGCTTTCACCGAACCGGTGAGCGACGCAGTCCGCAAGTTACCGGCCCTGCCCGCCGCGCAGGGCCAGTCTTTCCGGGTCTTTGGCGAACGCCATGGTGGCCTCACCGGCGTGCTGGAACTGTTCGGCTGGATCGCGGTCGTTCTCGGCCTTGGCTTTCTGGCGGAGTTCGTCGTGCGCAGGATCCTCGCACGCTCGCGCTTGCTTGAGGCAGCCCCCGGTGCCTCGACCAGCCCTAGCGCATCCCTTGCCGAAACGCTGATCTTTCTGGCACGCCGCTTCCTGCGGGAAATAATTGGTCTTGCCGTTTTCTACGTGGTGATCCGCACCCTTGGACGCGCCTTGCTCGAAGAGCAGATGATCGCGTTCGCCGCGCCGATGGTCACCTATCTGGTCTGGCTCCCCCGGGTCGCAGCAGCCGTCTCGCGCTTTGTCATGGCGCCGCAACGGCCGGACCACCGGCTGGTGAACGTCTCCACCCAATGGGCCGATTTTCTGCATCTGCACATCATCGGCCTGGCTTTTCTTTCGGGGCTGACGATCTTTTCCGCGCATTTCAACAAGGCAAACGGCATCGACCCCGAGGCGATCCGGCTGAGCTATTGGCTCGACACCCTTGTCTATGCCTACATTATCTGGATCGCCTGGACGGCGCGCACGGGGCTGACGGACATCATACGGGGCAGCGACCCGGACCGCAGCCGCTTTGACGAGGCCGCGGCGCGCTATTACCCCTATTTCGCCATGGCCGTGGCGGCGCTGACGTGGGTTGCCGTGGGCACGCTGGTCGGGTTAGGCAAAACCCGGCATCTGGCGCAGGGTGCCCATTATGTCACCATGTTCTGGCTGCTGGCCGCGCCCGCCCTCGACACCGCGATCCGCGGTCTCGTCAGACACCTGGTGCCCCCGATGTCCGGCGACGGGCACGTGGCCGCACAGGCCTATCGTTCGACCAAACGCAGCTACATTCGTATCGGCCGGGTCGCGGTCGCCGGGCTGGTTCTGATGATCATCTCGAACGCCTGGGACGTGAACCTGATGGGCATTGCCACCAATGCGGATGGGATAGCCGACAACATCGTCGGTTTCCTGGTGACGATCGGCGTGGGCTATGTGGTCTACGAGGCAGTTTCGCTGTGGATCAACCGCCGCCTCGCGCATGAGCAGACCACCCCGGATGACGCCGAACCGGGTGGCGAAGGAGGCGGCGCCGGCGGCTCACGCCTGGCGACGGTACTACCATTGCTGAGGGTCAGCGCGCAGATCGCCATCGCCATCATCTTTGCCCTGCTGGCAATCGGAGCCCTTGGCATCGACATCACGCCGCTTCTGGCCGGCGCGGGCATTCTCGGGCTGGCCATTGGCTTTGGCGCACAGAAACTGGTGTCGGATGTCGTCTCTGGCGTGTTCTTCCTGATCGACGATGCATTCCGGGTCGGCGAGTATGTCGAGGTCGAAGGCACCCGCGGCACGGTCGAAAAGATCTCGATCCGCTCGATGCAGCTGCGCCACCACCGCGGGCCCGTCAACACCATCCCCTACGGCGAGATCCCCAAGCTGACCAACTACAGTCGTGACTGGGTGATCATGAAGCTTCGTTTCACAGTGCCCTTTGATACCGATCCCAACAAGGTGAAGAAGATCTTCAAGAAGATCGGCGCCGAGATGATGCAGGACGACCTCTACAAGGAGGATTTCCTGCAGCCGTTCAAGAGCCAGGGGGTTTTCGACTTTGACGATGTCGGCATGATCATACGGGGCAAGTTCATGGCCAAGCCGGGCACCCAGTTCACCATCCGCAAGGAGATCTACAACCGGGTGAAGGCGGCCTTTGCGGAACACGGCATCGATTTTGCCCGCCGCGAGGTCCGTGTCGCGATTCCCGGGCTGGAGGACGCCGACCACCTGAACGATTCGCAAAAGGCAGCCGTCGCGGCTGCAGCCAGCTCCGCCGTTTCGTCCCAAACGCAGACAGAGAGCGACGGCAATGTCGGCAAGACCGGATAAACGAACCGCCTGCCCGACAGATCACCCATCCCCATGCCCCGGCCAACCCGGGCATGGGATCCTATTGCAGGAAGTCACTCAAAACCGCGCGTTTTCTGCGCTGTGACGCCCCAGATGCCCGGTCACATCGGCGCAGGCGGGGCGGTGAATGCGCAACCCCTCTTTCCCAACGGCAAAGCTTACTCTAAAAGGCGCGCAACCGCAGCCATTGGGGACGTTTACGGATGCAGGAACCCGCCATCACGCCTGAACTGATTGCAAACCACGGGCTGAAGCCCGAGGAATACGATCTGATCCTCGAAATCATCGGGCGGGAGCCAACCTTTACCGAGCTGGGCATCTTCTCGGCGATGTGGAACGAGCACTGTTCCTACAAGTCCTCCAAGAAATGGCTCCGCACCCTGCCCACCGAAGGCCCGCAGGTGATCTGCGGCCCCGGCGAGAACGCCGGTATCGTCGACATCGGCGACGGCGACGCGGTGGTTTTCAAGATGGAAAGCCACAACCACCCCTCCTACATCGAACCCTACCAGGGCGCCGCAACCGGCGTGGGCGGCATTCTGCGTGATGTGTTCACCATGGGTGCACGGCCCATCGCCTCGATGAACTCGCTGTCGTTTGGCGAACCGTCCCACCCCAAGACCCGGCAGCTGGTCAACGGCGTGGTGGAAGGCATCGGTGGCTACGGCAACTGCTTTGGCGTGCCCTGCGTCGGCGGCGAAGTGCGCTTCCACCCGGCCTACAACGGCAACTGCCTCGTCAACGCCTTTGCTGCTGGCCTGGCCAAGACCGACAGCATCTTCTACTCCGCCGCCTCCGGCGTCGGCATGCCGGTGGTCTACCTCGGCGCCAAGACCGGCCGTGACGGCGTCGGCGGCGCGACCATGGCGTCGGCCGAATTCGACGACACGATCGAGGAAAAGCGCCCCACCGTTCAGGTCGGCGACCCCTTCACCGAAAAGCGCCTGATGGAAGCCACGCTGGAGCTGATGCAGACCGGCGCAGTGATTTCGATCCAGGACATGGGCGCCGCGGGCCTCACCTGCTCGGCCGTGGAAATGGGCGACAAGGGCAAGCTGGGTGTGCGTCTGGATCTCGAAAACGTGCCGCAGCGCGAAGAGAACATGACCGCCTACGAGATGATGCTGTCGGAATCCCAGGAGCGGATGCTGATGGTGCTGAAGCCGGAACTCGAAGCCGAGGCCCGCGCCGTATTCGAGAAATGGGACCTCGATTTCGCGATCGTTGGTGAAACCATCGCCGAAGACCGCTTCCTGATCATGCACAACGGCGAAGTGAAGGCCGATCTGGTGCTGTCGAAACTGTCCTCCACCGCACCGGAATACGACCGCCCGTGGGTTCCGACACCGCCCCCCGAGCCGCTGGCGGATGAGGACGTGCCGACCATCGACCCGATCGATGGCCTGAAGGCGCTGATCTCCTCGCCGAACTACGCCGGCAAGCAATGGGTTTACGAGCAGTACGACACCACCGTGATGGGCGACACCCAGCGTCGTCCGGGTGCGGGCTCCGGCATCGTGCGGGTGCATGGCACCGACAAGAAGCTGGCCTTCACCTCCGACGTGACCCCGCGTTACGTCAAGGCAAACCCCTTCGAGGGCGGCAAGCAGGCGGTGGCCGAGGCCTACCGCAACCTGACCGCCGTCGGTGCCAAGCCGCTGGCCACCACCGACAACCTGAACTTCGGCAACCCCGAAAAGCCCGAGATCATGGGCCAGTTCGTCGGCGCCATCAAAGGCATCGGCGAGGCCGTAGCCGCGCTCGACATGCCGATCGTCTCCGGCAACGTGTCGCTCTACAATGAAACCGACGGCAAGGGCATCCTGCCGACCCCGACCATCGGCGCGGTTGGCCTGATTGCCGCGGGCGAAGAGCCGATCATCGGCGAGGCCCGTGAAGGCCACGTCGCCCTGCTGGTTGGGGAGACCACCGGTCATCTGGGACAATCGGCCCTGCTGGCCGAGGTGTTCAACCGCGAAGACGGCGATGCGCCGCATGTGGATCTGGAAGCCGAGAAGCGCAACGGTGAATTCATCCGCGCGAACCGCGACTTCATCAAGGCCTGTACCGACCTCGGCGATGGCGGTCTCGCGCTCGCAGCGTTCGAGCTGGCCGAGGAAGCCGGAGTGGGCGTGCAGATCGATGCCGGTGACACCCAGACCCTGTTCGGCGAAGACCAGGCCCGCTACCTGATCGCCTGCAACTTTGACCAGGCCGAGGCGCTGATGCTGGCAGCCGGTCAGGCCGGCGTGACCCTGACCACGGTCGGCAAGTTCGGTGGCGACAGCGTGAAGTTCGGCAATTCTGAGGCACCTCTGTCCGAGCTCAAGGAGATTTTCCGCAGCAGCTTTGCCGCAGCTGTCGCTTGACGATCCTGCCCGGAGGTTCTCCGGGCACACCACACTCGGGCGGAATGGCAAACGCCGTTCCGCCTTTTTCCTTGGCCTGAGGGGGAGAGCCTGGGATCATGAAACTACCGGAGCTGTCCGAAGACTGCAGTCGCTGCGCGGCCTTGTGCTGCGTCGCCTATTCCTTTGCGGAGCACGAAGATTTCGCCATCCTCAAATCGGCGGACACGCCCTGCCCCAACCTGGGCGAGGATTTTCGCTGCTCGATCCATGCAGAGCTGAAACCACAGGGGTTCGGCGGCTGCGTCGCCTATTCCTGCGCCGGTGCCGGCCAACGCGTCACCCAGGAGCTGTTTGGCGGCGAGACATGGCGCGATGATCCGGACCTGCTGCCCCATATGACACGCGCCTTGCGGGTCCTTCGCCCGATCCACGAGGCCTTGCTGATCCTGCAGGAGGCCGCAGCGCTGCCGCTGCCCAACTACCTGTCGCGCAAATGCGCCGAACTGACGGACGCCCTATGTCCGGAAGCTGCCAGTAGTGTCTGGGACTTCACCGAGGAGCACGTGCAGGGCGCCTTGGAAGAACTGCCCGGCTTTGTCGAACTGCTGGCCCCCTTCGCAACGCCGCGCGACTAATCCTGCTTGCACCGCTCCGCGCGGCCACCTACATTTTTACCAAACAAGACAAAGGACTTCTGCGGATGCCCATGCAAGCCCACGAAATCGAAGAACTGCTGCGCGAATCTTTTCCGAATGCCGAGATCCAGGTCGGCGGCACCGATGGTGTTCACATGTCGGCGATGGTGATCGACGAGAGCTTTCGCGGCAAGAACCGCGTTCAGCAGCAACGCGCCGTCTACGCCGCACTGAAAGGCAAGATGGACGGCCCCGACGGCGAACTTCACGCGCTAGCGCTGACCACCAAAGCGCCGGAGTAAGAAAACGGGACGCGCTCAGCCCCCTTTGGGGAGGACTGGTAACTTGGCCCGATATCGACTCGAGAGGGGTTGTTTTTGAAACGTAATGACAAGCCTTTGACACGCGTATTTCCTTTCCTGCCGTCGGTTGCCCAGCATCCGGAACTGGAAGCCGACCGGGAATGGGAGAACCGAACGCAGGTGGTAACAATGGTCACAGGTGCCGCTGACACATCCCTGATCCGCCACTGTGGCCCGTGTTGATGAGCACAGCCGCCTATATCCTCATTGGAATTATCGCGTTGGTTGCTGCCGCTATCGCCGTGGAAGCTTACCTGAAACGAAACCGGCGCCGGAGCCTCTCCAGCACACGACCCGTCCTCAAAACTGACGAGGTTGAATTGGGGCAAGAAGCCACCGACATCGAGCTGGTCAACAAGACCCATGCAAAGAACCAGAAAATTGAGCGCGAAAACCGCCGCCGAAGCCGGAGGCATTTGTGACCAAAGGTCGGGACCGCAGGCATTGCCATGACCATTCGGGATGCCCTGGCGGCCCTCGCTGCAATAGCTGCGCTTGCGGGGCTTACCTTTTTCGCGCTTCTCCCCTATATCGAAACAAACCGCGACCGGCGGAAACGCCAAGAGGAAATGGATAAATGACCGACGTAAAAACCCGCATCGACGAAACCGTCAAAGCCAACGACGTGGTGCTGTTCATGAAAGGCACCAAGGAAATGCCCCAGTGCGGATTTTCCTCGCGCGTGGCCGCGGTGCTGAACTACATCGGTGTAGACTACACCGACGTGAACGTGCTGGCAGACGAAGAACTGCGCGCCGGGATCAAGGAATATTCCGACTGGCCGACCATCCCGCAGCTTTACGTGAAGGGCGAGTTCGTAGGCGGCTGCGACATCATCACCGAAATGGCGCTGTCGGCCGAGCTCGACGGCCTGTTTGAAAGCAACAACATCGCATTCGACAAGGATGCCGCAGACAAGATCCGCGAAGCCAACGCCTGATCCGCCTGCCCTGAAAAATGAAAAGCCTGCTGCAGAGCGATCTGCAGCAGGCTTTTGTTTTGACTCTGGTCAGCTCAGGCGGCGTCGATCAGCACCAGATCCGCGGTGGTAAATGTCGCCGCAGCCCCTTCCACGCGCGC
The DNA here is from genome assembly GCF_055398055.1 of Leisingera sp. S2M4. NCBI lineage: Bacteria > Pseudomonadati > Pseudomonadota > Alphaproteobacteria > Rhodobacterales > Roseobacteraceae > Leisingera > Leisingera sp. S2M4. Next base: position 3,221,173 of record NZ_AP040861.1, on the reverse strand, counting down.
GACGAGCTGCCCCTGCTGCAGGATCAGCGCATCACCGGTTTCGGCGTCGGCCTCGACCGCGAAGTCCTCTGCCCCGAGGCTACCGCCGCCATTGTTGACGATCAGCTGGATCATGTCTTCGCCCGGAGTGTAATCGGTCACCGCGATGACGCCCTCCGCGTCCTGCGACATGAACAGCGCGAAATTGTCTTCGCCCAGACCACCTGTGCCGGTATCACCCGCGCCCATCAGCAGGAAATCATCGCCCGCGCCGCCAATCAGCGTGTCCGCGCCATCGGCATCGTTTACGAATTCGACATTGCTGAGCTGGCCGTCCCCGGCGCCTCCCGCGTCCCCTTGGTCCCGCACGGCGGCGACCTCTTCGGGTGACAGTTCACGGCTCAGGTTCACACCGCTCAGGGCGTCGTTCCCGTCACCGCCATCCAGCAGGTCGTCGCCGTTGCCGCCGATCAGGTCGTCATTCCAGGCGCCACCTTCCAGCGTATCGTCGCCATCGCCGCCGAACAGCACGTCAATGCCACCGTCGCCCTGCATGGAATCATCGCCGGCACCGCCATAGGCGATGTCATGATAATCGCCGCCCATTACGGTATCGTCGCCATCATCGCCGAACAGAACATCCTTGCCCGCCTCACCGGCGAGCATGTCATTCCCGGCACCGCCAGACAGGGAATCGTAGCCGGAGCCACCGTTCAGCGTGTCGTTCCAGGCGCCACCGTCCAGTGTGTCGTTGCCTTCATCGCCGAACAGCCGGTCGAGGCCGCCGTCACCGGACAGGGAATCGTTGCCAGCGCCGCCATAAAGGACATCGTGGTAGTCGCCGCCGGAAACCGTATCGTCGCCGTCACCGGCCAGCACGGTATCCTGACCTGCCCCGGCGGAGATCAAGTCGTTGCCAGCACCGGCGTTGATCCGATCAAAACCGCTTCCCGCGTCGATGACATCATCTTCGTCCCCAGAAACAATATCGTCGGGACCGTCTGTCAGCAGGTACTCGGTCGGCCCGGAGCCGGTGTCCGGCTCACCGGTGTCTTCTACCGGTGTTTCGTTTTCGTCTTCATCAAGGTTGATGGCCAGACCGGCAATGGCAAGGCTGCCCAGAATAAACGCCCCAATCATAAAAATCCCCTAAAAGTAGCAAGAAAAAACTGCACGCAACCGAATTAGCCCAATATGAACAGTTTTTCCAGAATTTGCTTAGATTTTATCGGGCGGCCTGCGTGCTTGCACTGTCTTCGATCCGGAAACAAAGAAAAAAGCGTCGGCGCGCAACGGGTTGCAAGCCAACGCTTCTGCATGATGTGTGGCCTTTAGGGCCTTCCTTTACCCACTCGCCTGCTTGCCGCGCAGGCCGACAGCCCGGCCGGACGTCAGGCAGCCCCGCTTGCCTTTGCCTCGATGTCCAGCGCCAGCGCTTCGGTGCGTGCGGCAATATCCATCAGGGTTTCTTCGACCTGCGGCGGGACCACGGGGATCTCGATGCGCTCGGGCTCGGGCGGCGGGGCCGATTTCAGCGCTTCCAGCTCCTGCTCGCGCTCGGCCAGTTTCGCCTCGACCTCCTTGATCCGATCCTCAACCGCGGCGGTCTTGTCCGCCAGCATCAGGCCGGCCATCAGGAGCATCCGCGCCTCGGGCATCCGTCCGATCTGGTCCGACAGGACCTGCGCCTCGTCATCGAGCATCTTGGCGGCGGAATGCAGATAGCTTTCCTCGCCCTCCTGGCACGAGACCTCAAAGCCACGGCCACCGATCATAATGGTTACTTCCGGCATCAGACTTCCTCCCCTTCGGGCAGTTTGGCGGCGGGCAGGCTGCGGGCATTGGCGAGCAGCGGCTCCAGCTTGGCCAACACAGCGTTCACCTGCGCCTTGTCGCTGGCCTGCGCCGCGCGCAACCCACTGATTTCAGCCTCCATCGCGGAATTGATCAAAGACGCATCAGCCACGCCCTGAGCATTGGCGTCGCGCAGCGCCGCATTGACGGCACGCAACTCGTCATTGGCCTGACGCAGCTGCTGATGTTCGGCGTCAAGCCGCACCAGGGCCGCGGACGGATCTTCGGGCTGCGCGCTGACGTCCGCATGGTCCGATCCACCGGATGCCCCGGACTGGGCCTGCTGCAACTGGGCCGTCAGGGCCTCGTTCTGGGCGGCCAGTTCCGCCAGTTCAGCCTTCAACGCATCGTGTTCGCTGGCCGCGGTATTGGCCGCCACTTCCAGCTCGCGCTTCAGACGGGCAACTTCGGCACGCAACGCTTCCTTTTCGGCCGGGTCGCCAGCTTCATTGCGCAGCAACTGGACCTCGGCCCGCAGCGCCTCCAGCTCACCCGCGTCACCGGGGCGACCACCACCGGCCTCCTTCAGGCGAGCGTTCAGGACACGCACACGCTCGGTCAGCTGAGCATTGGCCAGGCGCTCCTCGTCGAGCTCCTGCTCCAGCACCTTGCTGGCCTCATTCGCGGCGGCTGTTTCGGCCAGCCGCGCGGCTTCGGCCGCGGTTTCCGCAGCCTGCTGGCGGTCCGCCAGACGCGCCTCCTGCAACGCGGCAGCGCCATCGCTGATCCGCACCAGCGCAGCCTGGATGCGGCCTTGCAACTCTTCGATCTGGGTCATGCCTGCTTCCTCAGCCGTCCACATCTGTTCGATTTTACGCCGTCGCCTGCACGAATCGCGCCGGGCGCGGTTGACATGGGCCATGTTTCTCCAGTCTACGAATAAAACACCGCCCTTTGCGTTTCAACCACTTGCCACGACAACTTCGTGCGGCGCGGCGGACATATGCGCAACCCCGCTTGATCTTTGTGGCATCGCTGGTATTGAGCGCACCTAATGCCTGTTAACGCCAAAGGACATACCAAGTGGACCTGACAGCCCTGCGCACCGCCAATCCAGACCATTGGAACAAGGCCGCCGCCATTCGCGCGCTGGCCCTCGACGCCGTCGCCGCCGCCAACTCCGGACATACCGGAATGCCGATCGGCATGGCAGATGTGGCCACGGTCCTGTTCGAAAAGCACCTAAAATTCGACGCATCCAACCCGAAGTGGCCGGATCGCGACCGGTTCATCCTGTCCGCGGGCCACGGCTCGATGCTGATCTATGCGCTGCTGTATCTTGTTGGTGACAAGCAGGTCACCCTGGAGCAGATCAAGAACTTCCGCCAGTCCGGCGCGCTGACCGCCGGCCACCCAGAGAACTTCCTGCTGGATGCGGTCGAAGTCACCACCGGCCCGCTGGGCCAGGGCATCTCCAACGCCGTCGGCTTTGCCATGGCAGAGGAAATGCAGCGCGCGCATTACGGCAAGAAGGTCGTGGATCACCACACCTATGTGATCGCCGGTGACGGCTGCCTGATGGAAGGCATCAGCCAGGAGGCCATCGGCCTCGCAGGCCGCCACCAGCTGGGCAAGCTGATCGTGTTCTGGGACAACAACAACATCACCATCGACGGCACGGTCGAGCTGTCCGACCGCACCAACCAGGTGCAGCGCTTCAAGGCCTCGGGCTGGCAGGTGCTGGAAATCGACGGCCACGACCCCAAGGCCATCGACGAGGCGATCACCGCCGCGAAGAAGTCCAAGAAGCCGTCGATGATCGCCTGCAAGACCCACATCGCCCTGGGCCACGCCGCGCAGGACACCTCCAAGGGCCACGGCGCGTTGACCGATCCCGATCAGCTGAAGGCCGCCAAGGACGCCTACGGCTGGGCCGGCGGCCCGTTCGAAGTCCCGGCCGAGATCAAATCCCAGTGGGAAGAGATCGGCGCGCGCGGCAAAACCGAGCGCGAAGCCTGGGAAGCCCGCTTTGCCGAGCTGTCGCAGCAGAAGCAGGACCGTTTCAACCGCGCCTACAACCTCGAGGCACCGAAGAAGCTGTCCGCCACCATCAAGGCGCTGAAAAAGCAGATCTCGGAAACCCAGCCCAAGGTTGCGACGCGCAAATCCTCGGAAATGGCGCTGGAAGTGATCAACCCGATCATGCCGGAAACCGTTGGCGGCTCGGCTGACCTCACCGGCTCCAACAACACCAAGACCGGCGATCTGGGCGTCTTTGACACCGACAACCGCAAGGGCCGCTACGTCTACTGGGGCATCCGCGAGCACGGCATGGCCGCGGCGATGAACGGCATGGCGCTGCACGGTGGCATCCGCCCCTATGGTGGCACCTTCTTCTGCTTCACCGACTATGCCCGCCCGGCGATGCGCCTGGCGGCCCTGTCGAAGATCCCGACCGTGTTCGTGATGACCCACGACTCGATCGGTGTCGGCGAAGACGGCCCGACCCACCAGCCGGTCGAACACCTGGCGATCTGCCGCGCCACCCCGAACACCTATGTGTTCCGCCCCGCGGATTCGGTTGAAACCGCCGAGGCCTGGGAGATCGCGCTGACCTCCAAGGAGACACCGTCGGTGATGGCGCTGACCCGCCAGAACCTGCCCACCGTGCGCACCGAGCACAAGCTGACCAACCTGGTCGAAAAAGGCGCCTACGTGCTGGCCGAGGCCGAAAGCAAGCGCCAGGTGATCCTGATCGCCACCGGCTCCGAAGTGTCGGTCGCGCTGGAAGCCAAGGCCCAGCTCGAAGGCATGGGCATCGGCACCCGCGTGGTCTCCATGCCCTGCATGGAGCTGTTCGCCGAGCAGGACGAAGCCTACCGCCGCAAGGTGCTGCCCGCAGGCCCGATCCGCGTCGGCATCGAAGCCGCCGTGCGCGACGGCGGCTGGGACCGCTGGCTGCTGGGCGAGCGTGGCCAGGAGAAGAAAGCCGGTTTCGTCGGCATGGACCGCTTCGGCGCCTCCGCCCCGGCCGGTGAGCTCTTCGAGCGCTTCGGCATTACGGCTGAGGGTACCGTGGCGAAGGTGAAAGAGCTGCTGGGCTGAACCTAGCTGGCAGATGATCAAAAAGGGCATCCAAACGGGTGCCCTTTTCATTTAGAACGGCCATTTTTTGGGAAATAACCGCCGTCGACGTATCTATGAGGCGCGGCCTATTTTGGGTATTAAGAAAAGCAGTTGTTCAGACTAGACCACTAGCAGGCCAATTTATCGATGCCCGAATTAGTTATTAAGAAGCTGGATAAGGAATTTCTCTTGAGATTGCTAACCGAGCAATCAGCGGGAGATGTTCAAGTCCCTGATCTAATCCACCGTTTTCACCCACGTTCAACAAGTCACCCCAATACTCTGTTCGCAAGTCTAAGCGAAGCAGAGCTTGAAATTATAGTCGATGCCCTCGGAGATGTTCTCGTTTCGTCAGGTCTGAATCAAAACGATGAGCCTAATGGTCTGGGGTATCGTATTGAATCTTACATAGACATTTTTTCGGAACCGATGCACTCATAGAGACATTCCGTTGAACTCAAGGTCGACAGAACGTTCACATCCTCAATGATCTGTCCTCTTCTCTCCAAACATCCCCAGAACCGGCCCCACAACCTTCGTCGCCAGCGGGATCAACAGCAGCCCCAGCGCCACGCCAAACACCCCGTCCATCGCCGCCTTGGCCGTCCACTCGGCAAAGCTTTCCCAGGCGGTAGGCACTGCATGTCCCACGGCATAAGCCCAGTCGTGTAAGGCTTTAAGGGCACCCGATCGGGTGCCCTTAAAGCCTCTTCGAATGACGGCATTGCTGAAGATGCTGCCGTTTCTAATCTATATCAAGCAAGTTAGCGTCTAGCCAAACATCCTCGTAAGCTCCGTCAGTTAAAAAGCGCCAGCCAGGCGGCAAGGACAGGAACTTTAAGGCTAAGGCGCATTTTAGTTCTAGGTGCGCCGTGTGAATGGGCATAAAGAAGTCGTCCTTCTGTGAAAGTTGCTCACCTCCCCAAATATACCAACCAGTTGTGCCGCTAAGTTCTGGGTGCCGCATACCATTAAGTGGAAGCTTACCATCCAAAGCAGTCTGAGAAATTCCAACTTTGTCACCAAGGTGGCATTCACGGACTTCCGCGCCAACTGCTTTGCAAACTTCAATTTGAGCCTGTCGTAGAGCCGAATGCACCGGTGGATACCCTCAAATTTTTCAAACTTACTTGCTTGCTAAAGTCACAAGTAGCTCATAGCGGACATTTCCATCTGATAATACGCAATTTCAATGAGCCGTTTTGTTGCTCGCGAATTTCGCAATCGTCGGCATGATGACCTTGGTCGCCAGCGGGATCAGCACCAGCCCCAGCGCGAGGCCCAACACCCCGTCCATCGCCGCCTTGGCCACCCACTCGGCAAAGCCCTCCCAGGCTGCAGGCACCGCGTGGCCAACCGCATAGGCCCAGTCGTGGATGTGGTGCCCCAGCCAGCCAAAGCCCAGCACCTCCAGCCCGTGGATGATGATCGAGCCGCCGACCCACAGCATCGCCGCGGTGCCGACCACTGACAGGATCTTCATCAGCACCGGCATGAACTTCACCAGCCCGCGCCCCAGCCCGCGCCCCAGCCCGGTGCGGGCGTTCTCGGCCAGATAGAGGCCGACGTCGTCCATCTTCACGATCAGCGCGACAGAGCCGTAAACCGCAAGCGTGACGCCGATCGCCACCACTGCGAGCGTGGCCGCCTGCATCCAGACATTCGGCGCCTCGATCGCGGCCAGTGAAATGGTCATGATCTCGGCCGACAGGATGAAGTCGGTCTTGATCGCGCCCTTGATCTTCTCTTCCTCGAGATGGCCGGGGTCCTTCACGCTCATATCCTCGTCAATCGCGTGGCTCGCGTGGGGGAACAGCACGTGAAAGATCTTCTCCGCGCCCTCGAAGCACAGGTAGCAGCCGCCCAGCATCAGCAAGGGCGTGATCGCCCAGGGCGCGAAGTTGGCCAGCAGCATGGCGACCGGCAAAAGCAGGATCAGCTTGTTGAACAGGGAGCCGCGGGTGATGCGCCAGATGATCGGCAGCTCGCGCGCAGGCGCAAAACCTTGCAGGTACTTGGGCGTCACCGCGGCATCGTCGATGATCACGCCGGCGGTCTTGGCCCCTGCCTTGCCCGCAGCTGCCGCCACATCGTCGACCGAGGCAGCCGCAACCTTGGCAATCCCCGCAACATCATCCAGAAGCGCCAGCAATCCGCTCATGCCAAATCCCTCAAATCTCAGCCCGCAGTTGATCCGCAATCTGCCTGCTTCCGCGCCGCAGCACAAGCGTTAGCGCCACCGCCCGGCAAGCCGCGATTTTCGTTAACGCCACCGGCGCCAGCCGTTATCGCCAACATGCATTTTTTGCGCTAACAGTTTCATATTGTGGCGCTTTTACCCCTTTAGACCACATAGGCAGCGGGCTATATGGCAGCCAAAGGTTTTTGCTCGCTTGGAGACACTCAGATGACCATCAAAGTCGGGATCAACGGATTTGGCCGCATCGGCCGCTGCACCCTGTCGCATATCGCCGCCTCGGGCCGCGACGACATCGAGGTGATCAAGGTCAATGCAACCGGCCCGCTGGAGACCGCAGCGCATCTGATCAAATACGACTCCGTGCATGGCCGTTTCCCGGGTGAGGTGACCATCGGCGACGGCACCATGAACCTGGGCCGCGGCGACATGCAGATGTTCTCGACCTACGACATGAACGAGCTGGACTGGTCCGGCTGCGACGTGGTTCTGGAATGCACCGGCAAATTCAACGACGGTGAAAAGGCCAAGGCGCATCTGGAGCGCGGTGCCGGCAAGGTGCTGCTGTCCGCCCCCGGCAAGAACGTAGACAAAACCATCGTCTACGGCGTCAACCATGACCAGCTGGAAGCCGGCGACAAGATGATCTCCAACGGCTCCTGCACCACCAACTGCCTTGCGCCGCTGGCAAAAGTGCTGGATGAGGCCTTTGGCATCGAGCACGGCATCATGACCACCATCCACGCCTACACCGGCGACCAGCCGACGCTGGACCGCCGCCATGGTGACCTGTACCGCGCCCGCGCGGCCGCCATGTCGATGATCCCGACCTCGACCGGCGCCGCCAAGGCCCTGGGTGAAGTGCTGCCGAACCTGAAAGGCCGCCTCGACGGCTCCGCGATCCGCGTGCCGACCCCGAATGTCTCCGCCGTGGACCTGACCTTCCGCGCCAGCCGCGACGTGACCGCCGAGCAGATCAACGCCGCCGTCAAGGAGGCCGCCAGCGGCCCGATGAAAGGCGTTCTGGGGTATGAGCCCGCGCCGCTGGTCTCGGTTGACTTCAACCACTCGCCCGAGAGCTCGATCTTTGCGCCGGACCAGACCCGCGTCGTCGATGATCGCATGGTGCGCGTCCTGGCCTGGTACGACAACGAATGGGGCTTCTCGGTCCGCATGGCCGATGTCGCCGTCGCCATGGGCAAGCTGGGCTGATCGCAGTCCAACAGCTTGAGATTTCACGCCTGCTCAGGTTATCTGGGCAGGCGTTTTCATTTGCGGCGGAGATTTCATGACCAACCGGATTGCCATTGCCCTCGGCGTGCTCCTGACCCTCGCCGCAGTGGTGGACATCGCCCTGTTTGGAAACCAGCACATGGTTTTCCTCGGGAAGAAGCTGTTTGCCCTGATCCACTGGCTCGCCTTCTGGCGCTGAGCCCACAGGGCACATCCCGCCCCCTGACAGCACAAAGCCGGGCCCGATGAGCCCGGCTTTGTTTAAGGTGCAATCCAAAGCGATAGTTCAGGCGGATTTTCCCAACTGCTGCAACAGCTTCTCCCGCACAAGCGGGGTGACGAATTTGGACACATCGCCATCCAGCCGGGCGATTTCCTTCACCAGCTTGGACGCGATCGCCTGATGGCGCGCCTCGGCCATCAGAAACACCGTCTCAACCGAGCTGTCCAATGCCCGGTTCATGCCAACCATCTGGAATTCATATTCAAAATCGGCAACAGCCCGCAGGCCACGGACGATGATCTGCGCGCCAACGTCACGGGCGCAGTCGATCAACAAGTTCTCGAAGGGATGTGCAACGATTTCGGTGCCGGTCTCTGCGCTCAGCTTGGCGCATTCGGCCTCGATCATCTCGACCCGCTCCTCGAGCGAGAACAGTGGCCCCTTGTCGCGGTTGATCGCAACGCCGATCACCAGTTTGTCCACCAGCGCACTGGCACGGCGGATGATGTCGATATGCCCGAGCGTGATCGGGTCGAAAGTGCCGGGATACAGACCTACGCGCATCTGCGGCCTCCTGCCTAGTCAAATTTCGCACACGCAAACACGTTTGACCACGCGATTGCAAGAGCGCAGAAATACGGAATTTTTCGCTACGGCCTTCTCAGGCGGCAGCGGCCCTCAATGGCCCATGATCATGTCTTGGAGCGCGTCTTTTTCCATCGCCACTTCCGCCAGCTGCGCCTTGACCGCATCGCCCAGCGTGACAATGCCGATCAGCTTGCCATTCTCCACCACCGGCATGTGGCGAAAGCGCCCATGGGTCATCTTGGTCAGGATCTCTTCGACGTTCTCATGGCTGGTGCAGGTGACCAGTTCACGAGTCATGTAGTCGCGCACCGGCTTGTCGAGGCACCCCGAACCGCTGGCCGCCAGCTCCCGCACGATGTCCCGCTCCGACAGGATTCCTTCCGCGGTTTCCCCGTCGGCAGAGATCACGACGGAGCCGAATTTCTTTTCCGCCAGCAGCTTGGCAGCCTCGGCAACGGTGGCATCCGGTTTGACGGTCACAACGCCGGTGGTGGCCTTGGACTTCAAGATGGCCTGAATGAGCATTCTGCACCTCTTCGAAATTTTCTTGCGTGTAAACAAGGTTTGCCGCAATGCAGCTACAAGTCAAGGTGTCCGCGCGCTCGGCCATCTGCCCAGTTCAGGTCAGGGCCTCCAACCGCGCAACTTCATCGCGAATCCCCCGCGACAGGGCTGCGGCAAAGCGGTTCAGCCGCTCGCTGCGCTGATCCCCCTGGTGCCGTACCAGGTGGAACCCCCGTGTCAGGCTTACCTTGTCGGTCAGGATTTTGCGCAGCATCCGATGCGATGGCAGGCTGAAGTCATGGGCGATACAGATTGCCGTACCCTCGGCCGCCATCTTGATCTGCACCGATACCGAATTGGACGCCAGGGCCACCCGCTCGACGCCGATGTCGTTCAGATAGTCGAGCTCCTTGTCGAAGATCATGTCGGGGATGTACCCGATCATCTTGTGCCCTTTCAGATCCTCCAGCGTCTGAATCGGCGGGTGGTTTTTCAGGTAGTGACGCGAGGCCACCAGGTGCAGCTTGTAATCACAGATCTTCTGGACCAGCAGCTTGCCCGCGGTCGGCGCGCTGACCGTCACCGCCATGTCCGCTTCGCGACGGCTGAGGTTGATGACACGCGGCAGCGCGACGATCTGGATATCCAGGTCCGGGTTATCCTCGGAGATCTGGGCGCAGACCTGCGGCAACAGGTAGTTGGCCGCCCCGTCCGGTGCCCCGATGCGGATCTGCCCCGACAAGGTATCACTGGGGCCGGTCAGCGCCTCGGTGCCTGCGCGCATCGCCTGTTCCGCCGCTTCGGCATGGACCAGCAGCCGGTCGCCAGCGGCGCTCAGCGCATAGCCCTGCGGCGATTTCACGAACAAAGGCGTCTCCAGCGCAGCCTCGAACCGCGCCACCCGGCGCCCCACCGTGGCAGGGTCCATCTTCAATGTCCGCCCTGCCCCCGACAGGCTCGCCTCGCGGGCGACCGCTAAAAACACCTTCATATCATCCCATTGCGGGTCCATCGCGCCGGATCCTCCGTACAGGCTGCCATTCGACCGCCGCTTTGCGGCGCTGTGACAGCTGTTAACCTATTGCGTTACTGCAAAGCCTCTTTGAAATCTTTCCCCTTTTGCGACGTTTTTTGCAAGCCTAGGATTGACCTCAAATGAATAGAGGAGGATCCGATGAAAGAGCTCGGTCATTTTATCAACGGCAAGATCGTGTCCGGCACGTCTGGTCGTTTCGACGATGTCTTCAACCCTGCCACCGGCGAAGTGCAGTACAAATGCCCGATGGCCAGCGCCGAAGAAACCACTGACGCCATCAACAAGGCGGCGGCGGCACAGCCCAAGTGGGGCGCCACCAACCCGCAGAAACGCGCCCGCGTGATGATGGCGATGGTCAGCCTGATGAACCGCGACATGGACAAGCTGGCCGAGGCGCTGAGCCGCGAGCACGGCAAGACCATCCCCGACGCCAAGGGTGACCTGCAGCGCGGTCTGGAAGTGATCGAATACTGCATCGCTGCGCCGCAGATGATGAAGGGCGAGTTCACCGACAGCGCCGGCCCCGGCATCGACATGTACTCCATGCGCCAGCCGCTGGGTGTCGTGGCAGCGATCATGCCCTTCAACTTCCCGGCCATGATGCCGCTGTGGCACGTCGGCCCGGCGCTGGCCTGCGGCAACGCCGTGGTGCTGAAGCCCTCCGAGCGCGATCCCTCCGTGCCGCTGATGCTGGCCGAACTGTTCGTCGAGGCCGGTCTGCCCGAAGGCGTGTTCCAGGTCGTCAACGGCGACAAGGAAGCGGTTGACACCCTGCTCGACAACGAGACCATCCAGGCGGTGTCCTTTGTCGGCTCCACCCCGATCGCCCAGTACATCTATTCCCGTGCCACCGCCAACGGCAAGCGCGCCCAGTGCTTTGGCGGCGCCAAGAACCACATGATCATCATGCCCGACGCGGATCTGGACCAGGCCGCCGACGCGCTGGTCGGCGCTGGCTTCGGCGCGGCAGGCGAACGCTGCATGGCGATCTCGGTCGCCGTGCCGGTGGGTGAGGAAACCGCTGACAAGCTGATCGAGAAACTGGTGCCGCGCATCGAGAAACTGAAGGTCGGCCCCTACACTGCGGGCGATGACGTCGACCTCGGTCCGGTGGTGACCGCCGCCGCCAAGGAGCGCATCCTGGGTCTGATCCAGTCCGGTGTCGACCAGGGCGCAAAGCTGGTGGTCGACAACCGCGACTTCAAACTGCAGGGCTACGAGGACGGCTTCTTTGTGGGTGCCCACCTGTTCGACCACGTCACCCCCGACATGGACATCTACAAGCAGGAGATCTTCGGCCCGGTACTGTCGACCGTCCGCGCCGCGACCTATGAGGACGCGCTGAAACTGGCGATGGATCACGAGTACGGCAACGGCACCGCGATCTTCACCCGCGACGGCGACACCGCGCGCGATTTCGCCCACCGAGTGAACATCGGCATGGTCGGCATCAACGTCCCGATCCCGGTGCCGCTGGCCTACCACACCTTTGGCGGCTGGAAGAAATCGATGTTTGGTGACCTGAACCAGCACGGCCCGGACAGCTTCAAGTTCTACTCGCGCACCAAGACCGTGACCTCCCGCTGGCCCTCGGGCATCAAGGAAGGCGGCGAGTTCAACTTCAAGGCCATGGACTAACCGTCCGATATTGCGAAAATCTTCAGGGTCCCGCCATGGCGGGGCCCTGTTTCTTTGGGCTGGCTCCCACCCCACAGGCGCGATCCGGGCACCTGCAACATCCCGCGCACGTGCGCCGCTTTTGTCAGAAATTCCGTCTTTTTTACTTGCTCCACGCGGCAACTCGTCTATCCGGACGGTAACAGAACTATAACGGCAGGCGCATGAGCATTTCCACGACCACGAAACAGGCCACCCCGGCCACCAAATCCGCACGCGACTGGGTCAAGATCCTGGCCAGGTACCGGGACCCGAACCCCTGGCGCAGCGCCTTTGAACTGTTGGTCACCGTGGTGCCATTCCTGCTGCTGTGGGCCCTGGCCTGGTGGTCCCTGTCAGTCAGCTACTGGCTGACACTGGCAATCTCGGTGCTGATCGCCGCTTTCCTGTTGCGCCTGTTCACCATCCAGCACGACTGTGGCCACGGCTCGTTCTTCTCCAACCGCCACCTCAGCGATTGGGTGGGGCGCACCATCGGGGTTCTGACGCTGACGCCCTATGACGTCTGGCGCCGCACCCATTCGATCCACCACAGCACCCACGGCAACCTCGGCAAGCGCGGCATGGGCGACATTCACACCATGACCGTCGCGGAATACCGGGCGGAAGGGCGCTGGGGGCGGCTGATGTACCGGCTGTACCGCCATCCCGTCACCCTGTTCGGCATCGGGCCGGGCTATCTGTTCTTTCTGCAGAACCGCCTGCCCTACGGGCTGATGGGACAAAGCCGCTACTGGATCAGCGCCATGGGAACCAATCTGGCCATCCTCTCGGCCCTGTCGCTGATCTGGTATTTTGGTGGCCTTGCCCCGATCCTGCTGATCTTCCTGCCCGCAACCCTCCTGGCCGCCACCGCCGGTCTGTGGCTGTTCTATGTGCAGCACCAGTTCGAGACCACCCAGTGGGAGCAGGACGCGGACTGGCAGCTGCATGATGCGGCGCTGCACGGCAGCTCGCATTACGTGCTGCCGCCGGTCCTGCAGTGGCTGAGCGCCAACATCGGTATCCACCATGTGCACCACCTCTACAGCCGGATCCCGTTCTACCGCCTGACCGAAGTGCTGCGCGACCATGGGGAACTGGCCGAGGGCAACCGGATGACCATCCGCGAAAGCCTGGCGAACGCCCGCCTGCATCTTTGGGACGAAGACAGCAAGCGCCTGCTGTCCTTTGCCCAGGCGCGCCAGCTTTACAGCTGACATCACACCACTGCCGGCGCGACACCGCCGCGTCGGCAGAAAGCCGCCACAAACGGCCCACACAGGCAAACACATACACGTGATCACCCCTTTTTGGCCCTGCGCACGGACTAGGAAATTCCGCGCACATGGCTATCTTGCGGCGATGAACGTGAACGAATGACTGAGGGTTGAGGACACCATGAGCAGATCTCCCATCACCCGCCGCGCCACCCTTCTGGGGATGGGCGCCACCCTGGCCACCCCGGCGCTGCTGCGGGCACAATCGACCGATGCCTTCCCGCAAAACGAACCGGCAATCCGCGAGGAGATCCCGGTACAGCGCAATATTTCCGCCTTCAAGCAGCAGGACTGGCGCGACCACTTTGAAGAGCTGGGCGTCGGCTGTCTGCTGGCGGACATCTCCTCCCGTGCGCTGCACTACTGGGGCGGCGATGGCGTCACCTATCGCCTGTACCCGTCGTCGGTCCCGATGAGCGAGGAGCTGACCCGCCGCGGGTATTCCCGCATCGTGCGCAAACGCGAAAACCCAAGCTGGACCCCGACCCAGAACATGCGTGAACGCGATCCAACCCTGCCGCAGCGCATCGAAGGTGGCGTGCCCGGCAACCCGCTGGGAACGCGGGCCATGTATCTCGACTGGCCGGCCTACCTGGTGCATGGCACCCATGACACCCGCAAGATCGGGCGGCAAAGCTCCTCCGGCTGCATCGGCCTTTACAACCAGCATGTCGAGGAACTCTACGAGCTGGTCCAGATCGGCACCCAAGTGCGGCTGCTGTAACCTCGACGCACTGGTCATAGATCGCCGCGAACGGCGCCCATCCGTGCGGCGCAAGTGAGTTCAAAAAAGGGGGCGTGCAACCGATGCACGCCCCCTTTTTAGGTAAACTGCCATTCCGCCGCCCGGGCGGACATCAGCGCAGGCTCAGGTGGTCCGGCTTCAGTCCCACATTGAACCGCTGCAGCGCTTTTTCCATGAGCGCCTCGAAATTCCGGGTGAATGTCTCGGTGTCATACAGCGGGCCGGTCTCGATCCCCTGCTTCAGGCGGGCCTTCACGTCCGCCAGGTAGTCCGGATCACGGGCCAGCTTCAGGGCCAGCGCCTGGTACTGCTGAGTGGTCGGCGCCGCCAGTTCCGGAAGCCCCACCGCGTTCACGAGGCTGGTCGCCACCCGTGCGGCGAACTGCTTGCCCGTCTTTGTCACCACCGGCACCCCGGCCCACAGCGCGTCACTCGCGGTGGTATGGGCGTTGACCGCAAAGGCATCCAGGAAGACATCCGCCAGCGCCAGACGCGCCAGGTGATCCTTTTGCGCGGCAAACCCTGCAAACACGATACGTTCGGGACCGATACCGCGCCGCTTGGCCTCTTTCAGGATGTTCTTCCGGGTCTTTTCAACCGGCGCGTAGAACCACAACACGCTGCCCGGCACCCGATCCAGCAACTTCATCCAGACATCGAATTCGTCGGGCGAGACCTTGTACGGGCTGTTGAAGGAACAGAACACAAAGGCATCCTCGGGCAAGCCGACGTCCGCCCGCGTGGGCCTCTGCCCGGAGGCCTCGCGCAGATCGTCATTGGGCTGATAACAGTCCGGCATGTAGAGGATCTTTTCGCTGTAGTACTTGCGCAGCGACTCCGGGATGATGTGCGGATCCGCGACGAGATAGTCCATCTCGTCCATGCCGGTCGTGCCCGGATAGCCCAGATAGCTTACATGGACCGGTGCGAGGCGGTTGTTGAAGATATTGAGCCGGTTGCCCTTGGTATAGCCCTTCAGGTCGATGGCGATGTCCAGCCCGTCTTCACGTGCAAGCCGGGCGATGTCGTCGTTCTGCAGGCTGGCCACCTGGCGGTATACGTCCGCGGCCTTCTCCGCCCGCAGACGGCCCTCCTGCTGGTTGGGGTCGCCGTAGTCGTAGATGAAGATTTCAAAACGCTCGCGGTCATGAAGCTCCAGCTGGCGTCCCATCAGGAACATGGTGGCGTGATCGAAGAAGTCGTTGGAGAAATAACCAAGCCGGATCTTGCGCCCCTCGGCCCGCGGCCTCTCGAACTCGCAATGATCCGCAGTGGTCTTTTCCAGCTGCGCCACCTTGACGGAAAACTTCTTTTGCAGGCCGGGGTCATCGGTCATCGACAGAAAGGAGAACGGGTCGATGCAGACCTCGGTCTTGCGGAACACCCGAATGCGTTTTTCCCGGTTGCCAAGATCGGTCCAGTCACAGCTGCGACGCCGCAGGTAGATCAGGCGCGCGAGGGCCGTGGCATTGTTCGGGTCAAACTGCACCGCCGCCGCGAAATAGTTGATCGCCTCTTCATCCTGCCCCAGCCTCTTCAGATAGCTGCCGATGTAAGACAGGCTTTGCGAGTTGGACGGGTCCAGCTTCAACGCGTCGATATGCGCCAGAATGGCCTGCTCGTGTTTGCCCATCATCTCCAGCACTTCGCCGAGAGAGGCATAGAGCAGCCGGTTCTTGTCATCCAGTTTCAGCGCTTCACGCAGGAGGTACTCGGCATCCTTGTACTGACGTTTCAAGCCCAGTTCCCGCGCGCGCCGGTGCAAGGCCAGCGCCTGTTCCCTTGGCGAGCCGGCGGTCTGCTTTACCATACCGCACCGCATCGACAGCGCCAGGTCCGCCCGCGCGTTGCCCGCGACCGCCTCTGCAAAGGCCTGCTTGGTTTTGTCCCTGCCGCCAGCGCCCGCGGTTGCCAGAAAATGCTGCGCCCCAGAATTCGACACTGCGTCTACTCCTTTTGGAATGTCTTGGCAGGATTCCCCTGCGCGTGGTCCGTTTGCAGCCGACTGTCGCGTAAAGGGGTTAATTTTCCCCTCACCAACTTCGCCCCACTTGCCTGCCCTGCTGTGGTATTGCTGCACGGCGGCTTTGCATTTGCGCAGGTTGCTTCACCTCGCTGCGACAGCTATTAAATTAACAACCGTTCAATTCATCAGGCCCAGGGGAGGAGCTGCACATGGATTTCGCGCTGACGGAGGAACAACAGGCCATCTTTGACATGGCGCTGGCCTTTGGCCAGGAAAACATCGCCCCCCATTCCCGCCAGTGGGAGAAGGACGGAACCATCCCCAAATTGCTGTGGCCGCAGCTGGCCGAACTCGGTTTTGGCGGGCTTTACGTCTCCGAGGACTACGGCGGAACAGGCCTGTCACGGCTGGATGCCACGCTGGTCTTCGAAGCGCTGGCGATGGCCGATCCGGCGGTCGGCTCCTTCCTGTCGATCCACAACATGTGCGGCGGCATGATCGACAAGTTCGGCTCGGAAGAGACCAAGCAGAAATGGCTGCCCGCCTTGTGCTCGATGGAAAAGGTCTTTTCCTACTGCCTGACCGAACCCGGCTCCGGCTCTGACGCCGCGGCGCTGAAAACCCGCGCCGAGCGGACCAACGACGGTTACGTGCTGAACGGCACCAAGGCGTTCATCTCCGGCGGCTCCTATTCGGACGCCTACGTCGTGATGTGCCGCACCGGCGGCGATGGCCCCAAGGGCATCTCCACCGTGGTGGTCGAAGACGGCACGCCGGGTCTCAGCTTTGGCGCGCTGGAGGACAAGATGGGCTGGAAGGCCCAGCCCACCTCGCAGGTGCAGTTCGATGATTGCGCCATTCCCGCCGACAACCTGATCGGCGAAGAGGGCAAGGGCTTTACCTACGCGATGGCAGGTCTTGACGGAGGTCGGCTGAACATTTCCGCCGGCGCCCTGGGCGGCGCCCAGGCGGCGCTGGACCAAACCGTGCAATACATGTCCGAGCGCAAGGCCTTCGGCAAATCCATCAATCAGTTCCAGGCGCTGCAGTTCCGGCTGGCAGAATATGAAACCAGGCTGCAGGCGGCCCGCACCTTCCTGCGCCAGGCGGCGTGGAAACTGGACAACGGCGCCCATGATGCGACCAAGTTCTGCGCGATGGCCAAGCTCATGGTCACCGACACCGCCTTTGATGTCGCCAACGGCTGTCTGCAACTCCATGGCGGCTATGGCTACCTCGCGGACTACGGCATCGAAAAGATCGTGCGCGACCTGCGGGTGCATCAGATCCTCGAAGGCACCAATGAAATCATGCGGTTGATCGTGGCGCGCCAGATGATCGCGGAGTGATCCGCGCCACCAAGGGCAAACAGCACATCCTGCCCGGCCTGTCGCCGGGCCAGCCAAGGGGAGAGCCTCACCGTGAGTGACATCCACATCCGCAAGCAGGGCTGCGCGGGCCGCATCACCTTCACCCGCCCCAAGGCCCTTAATGCGCTGAGCTATGATATGTGCATGGCGATCGACACCGCCCTGCGCGACTGGGCCGGGGATGAGAGCGTAAAACTGGTGGTGATCGACGCAGAGGGCGAGAAAGCCTTCTGCGCAGGCGGCGACATTGCCGAACTCTACGAGACCGGCACCAAGGGCGATTTCGACTACGGCCGCCGGTTCTGGCGCGACGAATACCGGGTCAACGCGCGCATCTTTGAATACAAGAAGCCGATCATCAGCTTCATGCAGGGGTTCACCATGGGCGGCGGTGTCGGCATCGGCTGCCACGGCACCCACCGGGTGGTCGGCGAAAGCAGCCAGATCGCCATGCCCGAAACCGGCATCGGCCTGGTCCCCGACGTGGGCGGCTCCCTGATGCTGGCGCTGGCGCCCGACCATCTCGGCGAATACCTCGGCCTGACGGCGGCGCGCATGGGGGCGGATGATGCGATCCTAGCAGGCTTTGCCGACTATTTCATTCCGCAGGAGCAATGGCCTGCCCTGATCGCCACGCTCGAAGAAACCGGTCGCGCCGCCGCGGTGGAGGCCGCCGCCCAACCGGCCCCGGCAGGCAAGCTGCGCGAACAGCGCGCCGAGATTGCGACGCATTTCTCCCACGCCAGCCTGGCGGAGATTCACGCAAGCCTCAGCGCCGCGGACAGCGGTTTTGCGCAAGCGGCACTGAAACCGCTGAACCGCAACGCGCCCTTGTCGATGGCCTGCACGCTGGAGATGCTGCACCGTCTGCGCGCCGAAGGCCCGGCGATCCGCCGCGCGCTGGACCTGGAATACCGCTATACTTACCGCGCCATGGAACACAGCGATTTTCTCGAGGGCGTCCGCGCCCAGATCATCGACAAGGACCGCAACCCGCAGTGGCGGCACGAGGGGCTGGAGGTGCCCGCCGCCGAGGTTCAGGCGCTGCTGGCACCCCTGGGGGCGGATGCGCTGACATTTGAGGAGGACAACACATGAAGATCGGATTCATCGGCCTGGGCAACATGGGCGGCCCGATGGCGGCGAACCTCGCCAAGGCGGGCCATGCGGTCACCGGCTTTGACATGGCCGCGGTCGAGATCGATGGCGTTACAATGGCCGATTCCGGGGCGGCGGCCGCCACCGGTGCCGACGTTGTCATCACCATGCTGCCCAACGGCGCCATCCTGCGGCATGTCGCGGCAGAAGTCATCCCGGCGATGACCAAGGGCGCGGCGCTGGTGGATTGCTCCACCGTCGACGTCGACTCCGCCCGCGCAGTAGCGCAGCAGGCGGCGGACGCCGGGCTGCTGTTTGTCGACGCACCGGTCTCCGGCGGCATCGGCGGCGCGGCAGGCGGCACGTTGACCTTCATGGCCGGCGGCACCGCCGAGGCCTTTGCCGCGGCGGAACCGCTGTTCGACATCATGGGCCAGAAGGCCGTGCATTGCGGCGAGGCGGGGGCCGGTCAGGCCGCCAAGATCTGCAACAACATGATCCTTGGCGTCACCATGATCGCCACCTGCGAGGCCTTTGCGCTGGCCGACAAGCTGGGTCTAGACCGCCAGAAGATGTTCGACGTGGTCTCTACCTCCTCTGGTTACAGCTGGTCGATGAATGCCTATTGCCCGGCCCCGGGCGTCGGCCCGCAGTCGCCCGCCGACAACGGCTATCAGCCCGGTTTCGCCGCCGAGCTGATGCTGAAGGACCTGGGCCTCAGCCAGCAGGCCGCCGAAAGCGCCGATGCCGACACCCCGATGGGCCAGCTGGCGATGGAACTCTACAAGCGCTTCGTCGAAGACGAAGGCGGCAAGGGCAAGGACTTCTCGGCCATGCTGCCCCGCTTTTCCGAGCGCGGCCGGAGCTGACACCCAACGACACCGCTCCAACAGCCAAGGCACCGATTTTCGGTTGCCTTGGCCAAAGTTGACGCCACGTCCCGCCCCTCGGCAGGCGGGACGGGCCGCAAGTTGCCACAATTTCGACTAGAATCTTTAATATTCCTTACTACATGGGCCCGACACCTTGGCCTATCCGGGAAGGAGTAACGGCATGGCAACGGCAACCGAGCTTGACATCAACACGAACGCCACCGCCCTCCAGATGGCGGAAGAGATCTTCGGCGCGGGTGTCCAGGTCGAGAGTGCCACCTACCGCGGCGACGCGCAGTCCTCGGGGATCTACAGCGGCGCCGACAGCGCCACGCCCGGCGTCGCGCCAGCGGATACCGGTGTGATCCTCTCCACCGGCCATGCACGGGACTTCACCAACAATTCCGGCACCAGCAACACCAACGAGCGCGACAACACCAGCACCAACACGAACGGCGTCGACAATGACGCCGATTTCAATGCGCTCGCCGGTGTCAGAACCCGGGACGCCGCTTTCCTCGAAGTGGACTTCATTCCCGAAGGCGACCTGCTGACGCTCGACTTCGTGCTCTCCTCCGAGGAATACCAGGAATTTGCCAATTCCCAGTACAACGACGTGATCGGCGTCTGGGTCAACGGCGTCGAGGCGCAGGTGTCCATCGGCAACGGCAAGGCCTCGATCGGCAATATCAACCAAGGGACCGCCGAAAACGTCTATGTCGACAATACGAGCGACCAGTACAACACCGAGATGGATGGCTTCACCATCACCCTCACGTTCGTCGCCCCGGTGAACGTCGGCGAGGTCAACTCGCTCAAGATCGGTGTCGCCGATGTCGCCGACAGCAATTACGACACCAATCTTCTGGTCGCCGGCGGCTCCGTGCAGACCGGCGTGGTGGCGCAGGACGACGAGGCCGAATTCGCAGTCGGCAAGACCCGGACCCTCGATGTTCTGGAAAACGACAGCGATGCCTCCGGCGGTGTGCTCACCATCACCCATATCAATGGCCAGCCGGTCGCAGCCGGTGACACCGTCACCCTTTCAACCGGTCAGGAGATCACGCTGAACGCGGATGGCACCTTCACAGTGGTCACCGATGCGGATCTCGAAACCGTCCATTTCACCTACACCGCCGAGAACGATCAGGGCAATTCCGACACCGGCCTGGTCAAGCTGACACAGACCGTCCCCTGCTTTCTGCACGGCACCATGATCCGCGTCCCCGGCGGCGAAATCCCGGTGCAGGACCTGCGCCCGGGCATGCAGGTCATGACCTATGACCACGGCCCGCAAACCCTGCGGTGGATCGGCCGCCGACGCGTCACCTGCACGCCGGACACCACCCCGATCCGCTTTGCTCCCGGCAGCTGCGGCAACGACCGCCCGCTGCTCGTGTCACCGCAACACCGGATGTTGCTGCGTGGCAACCGCGCGGAAATGCTGTTCGGCACGCCGGAGGTCCTCGTCAAGGCAAAGGACATGGTTGACGATCACGCCATTCGCCCGGCCACGGATCTGGCCGAGGTCGAATATTTCCACCTCCTGTTCGGATGCCACCAGCTGCTGTGGGCCAACGGCGCACTCAGCGAGAGCTACCAGCCCGGACCTGAAACCGCGACAGGCTTTGACGCGGCCACCTTGGGCGAAATCCAGACCCTGTTTCCCGAGCTCTGCCCAGACACCGGACGCGGCTATGGCCCCTCGGTGCGCCCAGCCCTGCGCAGCTTCGAAGCGCGGCTTCTTGCCGCCGCCTGACCAGCAACCGGCGGCGTGCCGCCGGCGTCAAATTCTTCCCCTTGGAAATTGCGCAGGCCCGGATATGTGAAGGGCAGTGCAACAAGGAACCGTTGTTCATGGTAGCCCGTCATTTTGTTTCCCTTCTCCTCCTCGCTGCGGCCTCGGCCGTGATCGTTCCCCTGACCGCGGGATATGGCTCCGGCTCGGATGCCGACACCCGCGCCGCGAAGCCCAGTGCCCAGCCCATCGCGGCCACCGACCAGGCCGTCGCCACCGCCTGCCCCGGTGGCCTGCAACGCCAGGGCGGACGCTGCGCGCCGCACGGCCAGATCCGCAAGTTCTACCGCCGCGGCGACCGCATCGTCGAAGATTACCTGTGGATCCGCAGCCCCGGCGACTGGGCGCCGGACCCCTACGGCAGCTACGTGCAGGCCGGTGGCTATGTGTACCAGGTCAACCGCGAGACACAGAACGTGCTGCGACTGGTCGGTGCCATGGACAAGCTGTCGAACTGACACCGCCCCTGCCCGCGTCCCGGGCGCGCGCCCCGCGACGCCAGGCTGCCGCCCCCGCGGCAGCTTGAACACCCCGGTACAGCACAGCCCCGAGCCGCGCAGGAAACTGCGCCGCCCCCTGTTCACCTTTGGAAAAATACTCCGGGGTGAATTGGCCGAAGGCCAAGAGGGGCAGCGCCCCTCTACCTTCACCCCACTGGCCCGAGCTACGCACTGGCCCCGACCCGCTACTCCGCCGCAACCTTGCGGGCCGCAAGGATATCCTTGAGATAGCGCCCGGTGTGGCTGCGCGGCTCCTCTGCCACCGCTTCCGGCGTGCCCGCCGCGACGATCTCACCGCCGCCGTCGCCGCCCTCGGGGCCGATGTCAATGATCCAGTCCGCGGTCTTGATCACATCCAGGTTATGCTCGATCACCACGACCGAGTTGCCCTGCTCGACCAGCTCGTGCAGCACCTCCAGCAGCTTCTTCACATCCTCGAAATGCAGGCCGGTCGTCGGCTCGTCCAGGATATAGAGCGTCCGCCCGGTCGAACGTTTCGACAGTTCCTTGGACAGCTTCACCCGCTGCGCCTCGCCGCCCGACAGCGTCGTCGCCTGCTGGCCGACCTTGATATAGCCAAGGCCCACCCGCATCAGCGCATCCATCTTGTCCCGGATCGCGGGCACCGCCTGGAAGAACGCCTGCGCATCCTCCACCGTCATGTCCAGCACATCGGCGATGCTCTTGCCCTTGAACTTGATCTCCAGCGTTTCGCGGTTGTAGCGGGCACCGTTACAGGTCTCGCAGGTGACGTAGACGTCGGGCAGGAAATGCATTTCCACCTTCAGCACGCCGTCACCCTGGCAGGCCTCGCAGCGGCCGCCCTTGACGTTGAAGCTGAACCGCCCCGGCTTGTAGCCGCGGGTCTTGGCCTCCGGCAGGCCGGCAAACCATTCCCGGATCGGGGTGAAGGCGCCGGTATAGGTCGCGGGGTTCGACCGCGGCGTGCGCCCGATCGGGCGCTGGTCGATGTCGATCACCTTGTCCAGGTGCTCCAGCCCCTTGATGCTTTCGCAGGGCGCAGGCGTCTGGCGGGCACCGTTCAGCCGCATCGAGGCGGTCTTGAACAGGGTTTCGATCGTCAGCGTCGACTTGCCACCACCGGAAACCCCGGTGACGCAAACGAACTTGCCCAGCGGGAATTCCGCCGTGACATCCTTCAGGTTGTTGCCGGTGGCCTTCACCACCTTGATCTTCTTCTTGTTGCCCTTGCGACGCTTGCTGGGCACAGGGATCTCGCGGGTGCCCGCCAGATACTGCCCGGTGATCGAGTTGCTGTCGGAGGCGATCTGCTGCGGCGTGCCGTGGCTCACGACCTCGCCGCCGTGCACCCCGGCGCCGGGGCCGATGTCAAACACGTAATCCGCCTGGCGGATCATGTCCTCGTCATGCTCGACCACGATCACCGTGTTGCCCTGGTCCCGCAGGTTCTTCAGCGTGGTGATCAAGCGGTCATTGTCGCGCTGGTGCAGACCGATGGACGGTTCGTCCAGCACATAGAGCACGCCCGTCAGACCCGACCCGATCTGGCTGGCCAGACGGATCCGCTGGCTTTCGCCGCCCGACAGGGTACCGGATGAACGTGACAGCGTAAGGTATTCAAGACCCACGTTATTCAGGAAGCCGAGACGCTCGCGGATTTCCTTCACGATGGCGCGGGCGATCTCTTGCTTCTGCTGGCTCAGGTGGTTCGGCACATCCTCGATCCAGGCCAGCGCCTCGCGGATCGACAGCTGCACCACCTGCCCGATATGCACGCCCGCGATCTTCACCGCCAGCGCCTCGTCGCGCAGACGGTAGCCCTCGCAGTGATGGCAGGGACGGTTGTTCTGGTAGCGCTCGAACTCCTCGCGGATCCAGTTGGAATCCGTCTCGCGGTAGCGGCGCTCCATGTTCGGGATCACGCCTTCGAAGCTGCGTTCGACCTGGTAAACCCGCCCCCCCTCGTCGTAGCGGAACTGGATTTCCTCATCGCCGGAGCCGTAAAGGAACACCTGCTGCACATGCTTTGGCAGGTCTTTCCAGGCGGTGTTCTTGTCAAACTCGTAGTGCCGCGCGATGGCCTCGATGGTCTGCAGGAAATAGGGCGACTTGCCCTTGCGCCACGGCGCCAGCGCGCCGTCATAGACCTTCAGGCTCTGGTCCGGCACCACCAGCCGCTCGTCAAAGAACAGCTCGACGCCCAGCCCGTCGCACTCCGGGCAGGCCCCGAAGGGCGCGTTGAAGGAAAACAGGCGCGGCTCGATCTCCGGGATGGTAAAGCCGCTGACCGGACAGGCGAAATTCTCGGAAAAGGTAATCCGCTCCGGCTCGCCCTCTCGCGGCGCGGTCTCCAGGATGGCGATGCCGTCGGCCAGATCCAGCGCGGTGCGCAAGCTGTCCGCCAGCCGCGTCTCCAGCCCCTCGCGCACCACCAGGCGGTCGACGACCACGTCGATGTCATGCCGGAACTTCTTGTCCAGCGTCGGCGGCTCGTCCAGCTCGTAGAACTCGCCGTCCACTTTCACCCGTTGGAATCCCTGCTTGCGCAGTTCCAGCATCTCTTTCTTGTACTCGCCCTTGCGGTCGCGCACGATCGGCGCCAACAGATAGCCGCGGGAGCCCTCCTCCAGCGTCATGATCCGGTCGACCATGTCCTGAACCTGCTGCGCCTCGATCGGCTGGCCGGTGGCGGGGCTGTAGGGGGTGCCTGCACGGGCAAACAGCAGGCGCAGGTAATCGTAGATCTCGGTGACCGTGCCAACGGTCGAGCGCGGGTTCTTCGAGGTGGTCTTCTGCTCGATCGAAATCGCCGGAGACAACCCGCTGATGTGATCCACATCCGGCTTTTCCATCATGTCGAGGAACTGGCGCGCATAGGCGGACAGTGATTCCACGTAGCGGCGCTGGCCCTCGGCATAGATCGTGTCAAACGCAAGGCTGGATTTGCCCGAGCCCGAAAGGCCGGTGATCACCACCAGTTCATCGCGCGGAATATCCACGTCGATGCTCTTCAGATTGTGCTCGCGCGCGCCGCGCACTTCGATGGATTTCAACTCAGCCATAGTGCCCCCGTACCCGCGCCCGCCAAACCTGCGGCGGACGTCCGCCCTACAGATAGGCAAAGCAATTATAAACGCCAAGCCCCAAATGAGAACATTTCGCGAACTCGCAAAAGTTTGCCGCCATCAACTGACAGTTTCCGCCTTCATCCCCGCACCGCGGCGTTACGCGACTGATCGCCTGCGCTGCGCTGCCAGCAGCTGATGCGCAAGGATACCCGCCAAAAACAGCCCGCAGACCACCAGCATCATGCCGCCATAGCCCGCCATCCCGACCGCACCCAGCAGCAGCGGGGTGCCGATCACGTTTCCGGCATTTCCAGCTTGCGACATCGCTCCGTTGGCCTCGGCCTGGTCGACGGCGCTGTCGTTCAGATGCGGCACCGCCGCAAAGCTTCCGCTTTGCACGAGACCAAACGCCAGGGCGAGCGCAAGGCAGGCCAGCCAGTCACCCGGCATCCACCACAACCACAGCCCGGCGAGCAGACACAGGCCAAACCCCAGCTGCGCCAAATGCACGGGCGGCATGCGCCAGCGCAGCAGCGCCACCCCCAGCAACATCGACGACAGGATGGAGACCAGCGGAAACGCTCCCATCACGAGCGCCCGCTGCGCCTCGGGCAGATGCGGCGGCAGAACGGTCATCAGCGCAACGAAACAGCACGTGTAGAACAACCACCCCGCTGCGGGCGCCAGCTTGAACGGCGATCGGTAGATCCGCAGATGCAAGCCGGGCAAGGCCGCCAGCGCGGGCAACGGCTGGCGGGACGGCACCGGCAGATCCCGCAGCGCGCGATGCAACAGCAGCGCCAGCGCCGCCATCACCCCGGCATGGGCCCCGAACAGCGCAAGCACGCCATGCTCTGCCACCAGCGGCAGCCCCACCCAGTTCAACACCGCGAAGGAGACACCGAAAAAGGTGCTCCAGATCGTCAACGCCGTGCCCCGGTTCCCCGAGCTGGCCAACAGCGCCATCAGCGTCGGCCCTGCCACCACGATGCCAAGATGCGACATCCCCTCGATCACGCGGGTCAGCAGGAACAGACCATAGGGCAGATGCAGCGCCTGCAACGCGGACATGACCGCCCCCACCGCCAGCGACCACACCAGCGTGCGCCGAAACCCGAAGGACGCCACGAACAAACCAGCCACGACGCCCAGCAGGATCCCCATCACCCCGGTCATCGAGACACTCAGGCTGAGCCATGTCCCGGCTCCCGGGTACAAGGCGGCGATCCGGTCGAAGACCACCGAGACCTTGCCGTATTGCGCCGCCGCGCCCAGGCCAGCGGCCCAGACCGCCAGGACCAGCCCCCACCGGGTATTTGCCAAACCGGCCATGTGCAGCGCCTCCCGAAAACAGCAAAAGGCAGGCGCAGCCCGCGCCTGCCTTGCAGAACTTTTCTCGCGTCCCCGCCGCGTCCGCAAGCGGGGATTGCACGGATCACATGTGGATCACGCGATCAAAGGCATCCAGAACGCTTTCGTGCATCATTTCCGACAGGGTCGGATGCGGGAAGACGGTGTTCATCAGGTCTTCCTCGGTGGTTTCCAGCTGGCGGCCCACCACGTAGCCCTGAATCATCTCGGTCACCTCGGCGCCGACCATATGTGCGCCCAGCAGCTCACCGGTCTTGGCGTCGAAGACGGTCTTCACCATGCCCTCGGCCTCTCCCAGCGCGATCGCCTTGCCGTTGCCGATGAAGGGGAAGCGGCCGACCTTGATGTCGTAGCCCAGCTCCTTGGCCTTCGCCTCGGTATAACCGACCGAGGCCACCTGCGGGTGACAATAGGTGCAGCCCGCGATGCTTTCGGGTTTCACCGGATGCGCGTGCTTTCCCGCGATCAGCTCTGCCACCATGACGCCCTCGTGCGACGCCTTGTGCGCCAGCCAGGGCGCCCCGGCAATGTCGCCAATGGCATAAAGCCCATCGACGCCGGTGCGGCAGTATTCGTCGGTGACCACATGGGTGCGGTCGATCTTGACGCCGAGCTCTTCCAGCCCCAGCCCCTCGACGTTGCCGACGATGCCCACGGCCGAGATCACGGTGTCGAACTCCTGCTTCTCCACCTTGCCGCCGGTCTCGATATGGGCGGTCACCTTGCCCTTGCCGCGGTCCAGCTGCTTGACCATGGCTTTCTCCATGATCTTCATGCCCTGTTTGACAAAGGCCTTCTTGGCAAAGGCGGAGATTTCCGCGTCTTCCACCGGCAGCACCCGGTCCATCACCTCAACCACGGTCGTGTCGGCACCCAGGGTGTTGTAGAAGCTGGCAAATTCGATGCCGATGGCACCAGAGCCGATGACCAGCAGCTTCTTCGGCATCCGCACCGGATCCAGCGCGTGCTTGTAGGTCCAGACCAGATCACCGTCAGCCTCCAGCCCCGGCAGCTCGCGCGCCCGCGCGCCGGTGGCCAGCACGATGTTCTTGGCGGTCAGCTCCTGGCTGCCCTTGTCGGTCTTGACGCTGACCTTGCCCTTGGCGGGGATCGTGGCCTCGCCCATGACGACGTCGATCTTGTTCTTCTTCATCAGGTGGCCGATGCCCGAGGACAGCTGCTTGGCCACGCCGCGCGAGCGTTTGACCACCGCGTCCAGATCATAGCCGATGTTCTCGGCCTTCAGGCCGAAATCCTTGGCCCGCTCCATCAGGTGGAACACTTCCGAAGAGCGCAGCAGCGCCTTGGTCGGGATACAGCCCCAGTTCAGACAGATGCCCCCCAGGTGCTCGCGCTCGACCACGCAGGTTTTCAGCCCCAACTGTGCAGCCCGAATGGCGGCAACATAGCCCCCCGGTCCTGCCCCGATTACGATCACGTCATAGGTTTGTGCGGCCATGGTGCTCCCTCGCCCCTGAACAGGTTCAAAAAACTAGTTTACCGTTAAACTAATTGCCAGCACACTGCAATCACCCAGTACTGCGGCATTGCGGCCGGGCAAGAATGCCCCAGTTTGCGCTTGGCAGACCTACATTTGCGGGACAGCATAGGCACAATTTTTTCCGGCAATCCACAGATGGACACCAAAATTTCATGGCCCGAATCCTTTTTGATCTTCTCAAGGCCTGCCTAAACGCCACCTTGATCCTGCTGGCGCTGTGCCTGTTCCTGGGCTGGAAGCTGCTGGCCGCCACCGAGGGTGTCAGCGCCAATGCCGCCGAAATCGCGCAACAGCTCCAACCAATGCGCGATGCGGTCCTCAACCTGCAACAGGATGTGGCCGGGTTGCGCGGTGACATGCGTGTGGGCGACGGCCCGCCGCCCTCTGCCCGATTGGCCCAGCTTGAACAGCAGCTGTCAGAGGTTCAGGACCGGCTCGCAGACATCCAGACGCTGCCGCAGCAGGCCGCTGCCAGCGCGGCCCGTGTCGGCGCCTCCGAGCTGGCAGCCCGGCTGATCGCCGCCGCGCCGGGACTTGGCACGGAAGAGACCGGCTGCCTGCCCCCCGGCAGCTGACACGGCTCAGCCCTGCGCCGCGTAGGCTTCCAGAAGCGCGCCGAATTCCTCCATCGGAGGGAAGGCGTCATAGCTGTGCTCGACCGCGACCGAGACCGACGGCAGGCGCGTCGCGGTCCACGTTTCGATGAAGGGCGTGAACCAGCTGCTGTCCTCGAACATCACCGGCCGGACATTGACGAAGTCCTCAAAGCCGGTAATGCGCGTGAACATCCAGCTCAGGCACTCCGGGCAGCAGAAATGGGTCAACTCCTCTCCCTTTGCGCCCCCCGGCACCGGGTCACCCTGCACCACCCTGAACGCCGCAGACGGAAACATCGCAGTCAGCGAAAACGCGCTGGCGGTCATTTTCTGGCAGCCGCGGCAGTGACAGGCGGCGGTCAGCACCGGGGCGGCGGAGGCTTCAATCACGGTGGCACCGCAACGACAGCTGCCGGTCAGCGGCAGGGGCGGTTTGGACATATTCGGACCTCAACAATCAATTGAAAAAAATGGGCAAGAGTCTTTGCCGCCACAGCAATGCAACAGTCGGCGGCCCGACACAATCCTGCCGTGTGGAAATGGCCTGCCCCCTACCGGCCCGGAATCAAAAACCGCCGTGCCCGATCCCGGACACGGCGGCCAAAATCATCAGGCGGCTGGCGTCAGCCCGCGGCCTGTACCTGGCGCACGGTTTCCCCGTAGCCCCCCGACATCACATAGTCCCGCTCCGGCGCGGTGCTGGGCCGGTGCAACGCCTCATTGCGGTAGGGAAAGCGCCCGAACTGGCGGATCACCTCGCGGTGCGCGCGTGCGTGCAGCAGGTTGCTGCCGCCTGTCTCCGGCATCCGCTCCATCATCAGGCGGATGCAGCGTTCCTGGTCGCAGAGGTTCTCGGAATGCATCAGCGGCAGGTAGAAGAACTGCCGCGCCGGCTCATCGATCTTCAGATCCCATTTCTTGTTGATCGCGACCTTGGCCGCAGCCAGCGCCGCCTGGTCGGAAGCGAAGGCGCGCGCCTCGCCTCGGAACATGTTGCGCGGGAACTGGTCCAGCAGGATGATATAGGCCAGCGTGCCACTGGGATAAGTCAGCCAGAAGGAAAACCGCCCGTCGCAGGCCGCCTCCCAGGTGTTGAGAAACTTGTCGCGGATCTTCTGATCCAACTCCTCATCCTGCAGATACCATCCCTTTTCTCCCACCTCATCGAGCCAGAATGAAAGTATCTCTTCGGGACCAGCCATCGGTCTTTTCTCCAAGTGTTTTCCTGACGCCCACAACAGGACATTTTCTGCTGCCTTTACAAGTAACCTTGGGTCACAATTTGCAACAGGCAAGGGCAGCTGCTGAAATAAACCTCACAATCCCGGCGGGTTAGCGCAATCAATTCTCGCCAGCGGCGGTTTCTTGCTCTTCCAGTTCGGTTTCGATGGCATATTCCTGGGCAAATTCCACCGCCACCGGTGTCGCGGCGGGTGACATCGCGGTGAAGGTACCGGTCTCCTCGACAGGGATCGAGGCACGCTGAGTCGTGCGGTACAGCGCATAGGCCGCGGTCAGGAACATCAGCGCCGCCAGCAGCGCGAAGAAGCCCGGCGGTCCGAAAACCGCATCGCTCATCAGCCAACCGGTGATAACCGGACCGGCGATGGCACCCAGACCGTTGATGAACACCAGACCGCCCGAGGCCGCCGCCATGTCGTCATGCTCGAGGTAGTCATTGGTATAGGCGATCAGCAGCGAATAGAGCGGGTTCGACAGGCCGCCGATGAAGAAGGCCGACAGCAGCAGCATGTAGAAATCACCGCCAAAGACAAACCCGGCCACCGCGCCGATACCGCCGCCAAGCGCCACGAACATGATCAGCACCCGCCGGTCCATGCGGTCCGAGATCCAGCCCAGCGGATATTGCATCACCGTCGCGCCAACGTAGAACGCGGCGATGAAGACGGACAGCTGGCTCAGGCTCAGCCCGGCCGCGGTGCCGTAAACCGCGCTCATGCCGAACTGGGCCGAGAAGACGCCGCCGAGAAGGAACATGCCGACGCAGCCCAGCGGTGAAATATTCATCAGCTGTTTCAGGGTCATCGGCTTGGTGGTGTCAAAGGCCGGGGTCGGCGAAATCGACAGCAGGATCGGCCCGAACGAGATCGAAACGAGGATCGAAGCGATGATGAAGGCCTCGTAGCCGCCCGGGTCCCCCACCAGGATAAGCCCCTGCGCGGCGATGATCCCCACCATCATCACGATCATGTACAGCGACAGCGCCTTGCCGCGGTTGGTATTGTCAGCGGCATTGTTTAGCCAGCTTTCGGCGGTGACATACACGCCGGAAAAGCAAAAGCCGATGATGACCCGCCCCAGTCCCCAGGCAATCGTGTTGGGCAGGATCGGATAGAGGATCATCACGGCCGAGATGAAGGACGCAAGCGCCGCAAAGACCCGCACGTGACCAACCCGGCGGATCATCTCGGGGGCCAGACGCGACCCGCCAAGGAAGCCGACGAAATAGGCCGCCATCACCAGCGACATCTCGAACGAGCTGAACCCCTCGAGATCCCCGCGCACACCCAGCATGGTGCCCTGCAACCCGTTGCCCACCATCAGCAGGCAGACCCCCAAGAGAAGCGCCCAGGCGCTCGACAGCACTTGCAGCATTCGCATGCCTCCTGACCAATGCAACACGGCCCTCCACGCGGGACGGGCCGGGTCTGGTTTCATCTCGATGTACCGCCCGTGGCGGCCCTACGCCCGCGAGACGCGGTCGCAGAATGACGTATTGCCCGCTGGCGCAACAGGCGGCAGCGGGACAATGCGGCGCTTTTGCGCGGATTCGCGTCCATTTTCTAAGGCGTAACCGCCTTGCCGGGGATCAAAAGCGACGCATCCCCATAAGAAAAGAACCGGTACCGCTCAGCAACCGCATGGGCATAGATCCGACGGATCCGCTCCTGCCCCATCAACGCCGAGACCAACATCATCAGCGTTGATTTGGGAAGGTGGAAATTGGTCATCAAGGCATCGGCCACCTGAAAGGTGAAGCCGGGATAGATAAAGATATCCGTATCGCCTTCCCACGGATGGATCTGCCCGTCGCGCGCCGCGCTTTCGATCAACCGCAGCGCCGTGGTGCCAACGGGTATCACCCGGCCTCCCGCCGCCTTGGTCGCCGCGATTTCCGCCGCGGCCTGCTCGCTCACGCGGCCCCATTCGGCGTGCATCCGGTGGGTGGTCACATCCTCGACCTTGACCGGAAGGAAGGTCCCTGCCCCGACATGCAGCGTGACATAGGAAATCTCGATCCCCCGCGCCGCCAGCGCCTCCAGCAACGGTTCGTCGAAATGCAGCGAGGCGGTCGGCGCCGCAACGGCGCCGCTGTTGCGCGCCCAGACGGTCTGGTAGTCGGTCTTGTCGCGCTCGTCCGCGGGCCGTTTGGCAGCGATATACGGCGGCAGCGGCATGGCCCCGGCCTCGGCCAGGGCAGCGTCGAAATCGGTGCCAGAAAGGTTGAACCGCAGGTGCCCCTGGCCCTCAGCCACCTCTTCCAGCGTTGCGCTCAATGCGTCGGAGAAGATGATCTCCTCGCCCGGCCTGATCTTCTTCAACGGCTTCAGCAACGCCGCCCATGTCCCATCGGCACGCGGCTCGAGCAGGGTGGCCTCGATGCGGGCGGCCACCGGACCCTGCGCACTGTCGCGGTGACGCTGGCCGCTCAGCCGGGCCGGGATCACGCGGGTGTCGTTCAGAACCAGCCGGTCGCCGGGATTGAGCCACTGCACCAGATCAGTCACGCGGCCGTCATGCAGGGTGTCGCCTTCGGCCACCAGCAGACGGGCCGCGCTGCGCGGGCTCACAGGGCGGGTGGCGATCAGGTCGTCGGGCAGATCGAAGTCGAAATCACTGAGTTTCATGGCCGCGCTATAAGCCTTCACGGCGGGAAAATCCATGGGGATTTTTCGCGGTTTCGCCCGGGTCAGCCCCCCTTGCAGCTGCGCCGCCGGTCAGACTGTTTTCACATCTGACAACACACGGAGCTACAGAAATAGATGGGCGCGCTCCTAGCGTTCACTCCCTGTCAGCGGACGCGGATTGCGCCTCTCTTCGCCTTGTGCACCACTTGCGCCGTTGTCCTGCGATTGCCCCGGCGCAGTCGGGGCCGGACCACGGAAGATCTCACGCAGGAAGCCGGGGGCCAGCCCCGCCAGCGGGTTCACCGAAACCGACGGATCCTGGGCCGTCCCGCGCAGCGTGAAGGTAAAGCCGATCAGCCCTTCGCCATCCCGCGGCGACAGGATGCGGCCGATGGCATTCAGCAGGTAAATCGGCGACAACACCCCGCGCATGTTCAACCGCGTACTGGCAAGGTCATAGACCCCATCCAGCGACAAGCCCATCGACGGGCCAACCGCGCTGCTTTCATGCAGCACCAGGTGATTTTCGCTCAGCCGGAACCGCGCC
Organism: Leisingera sp. S2M4; assembly: GCF_055398055.1. Classification (NCBI taxonomy): domain Bacteria; kingdom Pseudomonadati; phylum Pseudomonadota; class Alphaproteobacteria; order Rhodobacterales; family Roseobacteraceae; genus Leisingera; species Leisingera sp. S2M4. The sequence continues at coordinate 3,188,274 of NZ_AP040861.1, read as the reverse complement.
TGCATATTGGTAAACAGGATGCCCTGCCCGGTCATTTCGTCGAGCAGCCCAACCAGGCTGATCGCATTCAGCAACGCCGCCATCGACGGCGCATTGCGCACCCGGATGTTGCGGACATCCACCCGACCGTCGTACTGGCCTGCCTCCCCTGTCGGAACCAGCGTCATGTCAAAGCTGCCGCCCCGGCCATGGGCAAACACCCCGGCAGAGCGGAACACCCCACCGGCATCGCTGGAGCGGATCCGGGCGGCGGTGCCGCCATTGCGCGGCACCAGCGTGCCTTCCACCGCCGTCTGCCCGTTCAGTCGCGCGGTAAATTCACCGTTCACGCCGCCCTGCGTCGAAAGACGCCCCCGAAAGTTCTGCAAGGCAATGCTGTCCGTCACCTGCAAAGTGCCCAGTTGCAGCGAGACCGGCACTGCCGCACCCGCGCCGGAGCCCGCAGACCCGGCACTGCCTGAGGCCGAAAAGGGTGACCGGTTCAAGGCCAGCCGTCCAGACGGCACCTCGATCGCTGGCGCGGCGCCCTCTCGCCCACGGAAAGTCACTGCGCCGCGGAACCAGTTGCCGACCTGCACCGAAGCAAACTCCGCCGTGTCCAGCCCGCCGCCTGTGCGCGTCGTGATCCGCCCCGAGGCTTGCAAGCCCGGCGCTTCCAGCTCCAGCCGCTCGACCGAGGCGGGCGCTTTCAGCACCGCTTCAAGGTCCAGTCGCCCGGTGGCGGCTTCGCCCTTCTGCCACCCGATTTCCGCGATGCGCAGGCCCACGCCCTGCAAATCCGACTGCAGATGCAAGCGCGGCGGCGTATCGGGCCGCAATTCCACATGATACTGCCCCGCGCCGCGGCCGAAGATCGCGCCGGGCGGCAGACCCAGATTGAAGGCCTCCACCACCTCTGCCGAGAGTTCGATCGTCCCGTCGACCCGGCTGCCCGCTGCAGCGCCCTTGCCGACAGCCTGCTGCCAGCTGGCGCTCAGTGGCACACCCGACAACTGGCCATCGCCATAGATCCGCACCCGGCCCTGATCGCCCTCGACCGTCAACACCTCCGCAACCACCTCGTGCCCCGGCACCAGCCTGTCGCTTTGCACATCCCGCAGCTCGGCCTGGTAGTGATAGCGGATTTCCTCCACCGGCACTTTCTTCTTGAGCGGCAGCGACAACGTGCCCGTCGCCGCAACGCGCCCGTCCGCCAGCGCAACCGGCAGATTGGCCTTGTCCATCACCTGCAAGGGCGGCCGGTTCAGCAAGGACAGCGCCGCCGTGACGGACCCGCTGGCCACCGCCCGGACAATCCCGGGTGTCCCCTCCTTCACGGTGATGTCGGGGATGATGAAAGCGGTGCCGGTCACATCGACGTCGCCGCCCTCGTCCGCCGTCACCACGCCCTTGGAGGCCGTCGCCACCAGCCGGTTGCCGTAGAGGCTCAGCTGGCCTTCGGCCTGCCGCAAAAGCGGCATGTGCTTCTGAAACCGCGCCTCGACCTCGGCGAAACTCAGGTCCAGCCCGATGAACGGTTTGCCACTGCCACGCCCCCGCATGTAGACGCCCGCGTCCCGAACCACGCCCGAATGCAGGTTCTCCCGCAGCCACTGGCGCGGCTTGGGGGCCACCGCCTCGGGCCAGAGCGCCTTGATCCGGGCCACACTGACCTGATCGACCCGACCGTTCAGATCGTAGTCCCATCCCTCAGCCCCCACCGCAATTTCACCGTCCAGGTGAATGCGGCTGTCGCCGTCACGCACCAGCATCTCCCCCAGCCTCAGCCGGAACGGCTGCAGCTGCAGGTCAAAATCCGCATCCACGCCCGGCAGGCGCACCGGCGCCTCGAACATCCGTCGCGGGTTCAGATCCAGATCCGAAAACCGCAACTGCCCCACCAGCCCCGTCAACTGACCGTTCTCGATCCCCGACAGGCTGGCCTGCCCCCGCATCACGCCCGAGCCCCAGCCGCTTTGCACGCTCAACTCGCTGAAGGTGATCCTCTGCGCCTTGGGATCGTAGGTGAAGTAGCTGCGGGCCCCGCTGATCGGCACCGGGCGCGTCTGCACCGCTGGCTGGATCACGCCCTCGCCGATGCGCAGGCTCGCCTGGACCGGCTCCAGCGCGCCATCAGCGGCCACCGCCCCCCGCAAGGCGCCGGAAATCGGGGCGCGCAGAACCCCCAGCCAGCCAAGCGCCGGGCTTTGCAAGGCGATGTCTTGGCTCGGGATGCCGGAAATCAGGATGCCGAACTCGGCCGCCGGGCTGCCCAGAACCGAGGTATAGCTTGCTTCCAGCTGCCCCACCTCGCCGCGCCCGCTGAGCACCGAAAAACCGGCCGCCACGGACAGCGCGTTGCCCTGCCGGTTCAGGCGGATCTGGCCACCGTCCAGCGTCCAGCCGCGGCCCAGCCGATCATCGGTATAGGACAGCGTCAGCGCCGTGGTCTCCAGCTCCGTCAGGGCGGCCAGCACCGGCTTCTGCAACTGGCTGTCCCACTGCTGGATCAGCTCCACCAGGGTTTCGGCCCGTCGTGTCGGTGCGGCGTCACTGGCGAGGCTCAAGGCAAGCGAGCCATCCTTGTTGCGCCGAAGGGTCGCGAACAAGCCATTGAGCGTGATCTGTTTCGGCTGAATCTGCCCCCGCAGCAACGGCTTCATCGCAAGGCTGGCCTGGGCATCCGCCAGCTGCGCAAACGGAGCACCATCCGCATGGCGCAACACCACGTCGCGAAGGCTGATCCGCGGCCGCCAGCCCCGGTTGACCACCAGGTGGATGGCCCCGAACTCAATCTGCAACCCGTTCAGATGTCGCTCGATCCGGGTTTCCACCCGCTGGCGCACCCACTCCGGCGCATCAAGCCGGGTGCCGATGCCGAAATAGATCGCACCGGCGGCAAGGAAGCTCAGCACCGCCAACAGCCAGACCGCCGCACGCAGCACGCGCCAGCGGCGGCGGCGGCGCGGTGGCGGCGCGACCGGCACGGCCTCTGCGGACCGCTCGGCCTCTGGCCCCGGCACTGGCACCGCGGCGGCGGCGTTCCGGTCAGTGTCACCCAAGGGGTCGATCTCGGCTTTCCCTTTGCTGCTCATGAGTTATGTTGGCCGCCAGTAGCACGCAAAGTTTGCCGGAGACAGACAGATGTTAGACGTATCAGACCCTGCCCCTTCCTTTACTCTGCCCAGCACCGAAGGCGGCGAGGTCAGCCTCGACAGCCTGCGCGGTTCCGCCGTGGTCCTGTTTTTCTATCCCCGCGATGATACTCCCGGCTGCACCAAAGAATCCATCGGCTTTTCCGAGGCGCTGCAAGCCTTTGCCGATGCCGGGGCCAAGGTCTACGGGATCTCCCGCGACACCATGGCCAAGCACGAGAAATTCACCGCGAAACATGGGCTGACGACGCCACTGCTGTCCGATGCCGACAGCACCGTCTGCGAAGACTATGGCGTGTGGAAGGAAAAGAACCTCTACGGCAAGAAGCACTGGGGCATCGAACGCTCCACCTTCCTGATCGATGCAGAGGGCCGCATCGCCCGCATCTGGCGCAAGGTCAAGGTGCCCGGCCATGTCGAGGAGGTGCTGGAGGCGGTCAAAGCGCTCTGACTGCCCGCCCCGACAGCCTGTCCGTCCGGCAGCGCAGCGGAAGGCTCCCGCCCGCTGCCGCCGCCCCTGTTCAGGGGCAGCCCCAGCCGTTGGGCCGGGCGCCGGGCCAGCGGCCCGGCGCGCAGCGCGCCGAAGGCGCGCTGCTATGCCCAACTACGCCAGGGGGATCAGCCCGCAGATCCCCCGCGCAGGCGGGAGCGCACCGCCCGCCTTGATGGCGCACCGTCTGGACATTCACCGCCAAATCGGGTGAACCCGCCCGAAAACAAGCTGCAAACCCGCCGCCCCGCCGCCACAAGGAGACCGCATGTCCAACCCGCCCCTGACGCTTGCCCAACGCGCCGCCGAGGTGCTGACCACCGCAGACGGACGCGCCAAGACTGCCCTGTCGCGTCGGCACGCCGCCGAATGGAAGGCCTATCGGCGCGGCGAGGCTCCCGAGATCGCCATCGGCACCGCCAGCCCGCCGCTGCACCCCGCCCGCCCGGCCGAACCGGAACTGCGCGACCCGCGCGACGTGCCCAAACGCAAACCCGGCTCGCCGCAGGGGCGCATCGCGCTGCTGCACGCCGTCGCCCATATCGAGCTCAACGCCGTCGACCTGCACTGGGACATCATCGCGCGGTTCTCGCATGTGCCGATGCCCATGGGGTTCTTTGACGACTGGGTGCAGGCCGCGGACGAGGAATCTAAGCATTTCAACCTGATGTGCGACTGTCTTGAGGCGCTCGGCAGCCATTACGGCGCGCTGCCTGCACATGCGGGCATGTGGCGCGCCGCCGAGGACACCGCCAATGACCTGATGGGGCGGCTGGCCGTGGTACCGATGGTGCTGGAGGCGCGCGGCCTCGACGTGACCCCCGGCATGATCGAGATCTTCCGCAAGGCCGACCTGCCCCAAGCCGTGAACGCCCTGGAGATCATCTATGCCGAGGAGGTCAGCCACGTCGCCTATGGCTCGAAATGGTTCAACTTCCTGTGCGGCCGCGACAACCTGGACCCCAAGGAAGTCTTCCACGGCCTCGTTCGCAAATACTTCCACGGCGCCTTGAAGCCCCCCTTCAACGAGGAAAAACGCGCCGATGCCGGGCTGCCGCCTGACTTCTACTGGCCGCTGTCCGACCAGGAGCGCCCGCTGCCAGGCAGCTGAAGACAGCCGTTTTCGGCAGAAACCCGCCTATCCACGCCGCTTCCGGCCCGCCGGGCGGCGCATCGGGTCAACACACTTGCCCAATAGCGTCACCCTGTCTATTCACGTCGCCAGTATTCGGCAGGCCCGCGCGCTGCCGACAGGGAACGGAATGAGGGAACCGTCTTTTGCGCACATTGCTCGCGGTCAGAATTCACAGCTTTCTCGAACGTCGTTTCCCGGAACGGCGGGTCTTTCTGAAGTCCGACACCGACACGCGCTTCATTCGGCTCCGATCTGAAACCCAGCTGGTGGCAGTTGCCGGCATCACGCTGTTCACCGCCTGGAGCATCGTCGCCACCGCCATTGTGCTGATGGACAGCATCGGCTCAGGCAACTTCCGGGAACTGGCCAAACGCGACCAGCAGACCTACCGCGAACGGCTGAACGCCATTTCCGCCGAGCGCGACGCCCGCGCCGAAGAGGCGCTTGCGGCACAGGAACGTTTCAACGCCGCCCTGACCCAGATTTCCATCATGCAGTCGGAACTGCTGGCCTCGGAAACCCGCCGTCGCGAGCTGGAGACCGGCATCGAGGTCATCCAGTCGACCCTGCGCGACACGATGACCGAACGCGACCAGGCGCGCCGCGAACTGGTCGCGCTGAAACAGGAAACCAGCAGCGAAAACACCGCCCCCGCCGTGATTGCCAGTGCCGCAACGCAGATGGAGCTGATGGCGGCCGCACTGGATGATACCGCCGCCGAGCGCGACCAGATCCGCGCCGATGCGGAAACCGCGCTGGACGAACGCGACGCCCTGGAACTCGAACTGCAGCTGATGGACGAGCGCAACGACCAGATCTTCCGCCAGCTGGAGGAAGCGGTCGCGGTCTCCGTCACACCGCTGGACAAGATGTTCCGCAGCGCCGGCATGCCCACTGACCGGATCCTCGAGCAGGTGCGGCGCGGCTACAATGGCCAGGGCGGCCCGCTGGAGCCGCTGGCGATGTCCACCCGCGGCGAACAGCCCACCCCCGAGGAGCGCCGCGCCAACAGCATTCTGGCCAAGCTGGACCAGCTGAACCTCTACCGCCTCGCCGCGGAGCAGGCCCCCTTTGCAACGCCCGTCAATCTGAGCCAGGTGCGCCAATCTTCCGGCTTCGGCTATCGGCGTGACCCCAAGACCGGCGGTCGGCGGCTGCACAAGGGCGCCGATTTTGCCGGCCGCACCGGCACCGACATTCTTGCCACCGCCGATGGCGTCGTGACACATGCCGGCTGGCAGTCCGGCTACGGCAAGATGGTCACCATCCGCCATGCCTTCGGCATTGAAACCAGATACGCCCATAACTCGAAACTCCGCGTGAAGGTTGGCCAAAGGGTCTCGCGCGGCGATCACATTGCTGATATGGGTAACACCGGACGGTCCACCGGGACCCACCTCCATTACGAGGTCAGGGTCAACGGGCAACCCGTAAACCCCATGATCTATATCAAGGCTGCGAGAAATGTTTTCTAAGAGCAAAATCAACGAGCCCGGACCGAAACAGGCCGAAACCAACCCGGCTCCCTCTGCCGCGCCTGCGGCGCCTGTCAGCGACTACAAGAGCAGCGCCCCCAAGCCCAAGCCGGCCGCATCGCTGCTGAGCTCGGATCTGCACGTCACCGGCAACGTCAAGACCACCGGCGACATCCAGGTCGAGGGCACCGTCGAAGGCGACATCCGCGCGCATCTGCTGACCGTGGGTGAGACCGCCACCATCAAGGGCGAAGTGACCGCCGATGACGTGGTCATCAACGGTCGCATCGTCGGCCGCGTGCGCGGTCTGAAGGTGCGCCTGACCTCCACCGCACGGGTCGAAGGCGACATCATCCACAAGACCATCGCAATCGAATCCGGCGCCCATTTCGAAGGCTCCGTGCAGCGCCAGGACGACCCGCTGAACCCCGGCGGCCGCAAATCCGCCCCGGCGTCGGCCGCACCGGCAGCCGCCCCCGCGCAGGCCCCCTCCGCTGCCGTTCAGGCCGCAACTGCCGCGCATAAGGCCGAAGGCTAAGACGCCCGCAGTCGACGGCAAAATCGACTGCCGAGGCCGCGCGATTGGCGCAGCGAACGCCACCGGACACGAAATATGAAACCGCCGCAGTGCTCTACTGCGGCGGTTCTTCGTTTTGGCAACACTGGAAATTCAACAGCACGCCATCCCTTTACCTCTACTCCCTCAACGGGTACCGATGCCTCGGTCACAACCCGAAGCAGCGCATCGCGGTCAAAAATTAGGTACACTCCATGGCAATCATCACAGTTTTCGACCACGCCAACAGGCTTGGCTCAATCGATTTCAGCAACGTTGACCTTGACGACGTTCACGTGTCGCCTCCGACGTCCACCCACCTCACCGCCAGCGTCAACGGCCTGACCCTGACGCTGCAGGGAAGCTTTTTTTACGCCGATGCAAGCAGCCTATCGCTCGACAGTCAGGTACACAGCGTGAACCTCTCCTATCAAGGCTCACTGGTGGCGTCCGCCTCGGGCTTCAATGTCACATTCCACGATATTTACTACGGCGATTTTGACACCGTCATGTCCGGCATCATGGCAGGCGACGATGTGTTTACTTCCGCTTACAACGGCGATGACTACATCGAGACCTTTGGCGGCAATGACCGCATCAAAACCGGAACCGGCAGCGATTACGTGGACGGCGGCAGCGGCTTCGACGTTTTCGTCGCCAATGGCGCCCGTTCGGCTTACGACATCACGCTGAATTACGGCACTCTTGTCCTGTCCGGCCCCGGCGCCGAACAGGACCAGCTGCGCAGTATCGAGCGGATCGATTTCCTGGACGGCAGCATCGATCTTCATGTCGGAAGCTACAGTTCCGAAAGCCGCTCCTTTGCCGGTCACACCGGCCCTGCCCTGCTCTTTGGTGAGGGTGGCAACGACACCCTCACCGGAGGCAATGGCAACGATACCCTTGACGGTGGCAGCGGCTCCGACCGTTTGTCCGGCGACCTTGGGAGCGACGTCCTGATCGGCGGCAGCGGCGATGACCAGCTCTTTGGCGGCGCCGACAACGATACGCTGCTGGGCGGCGATTACGATGATACCCTGAACGGCGGAACCGAGGCCGACAGGCTGGTGGGCGGAAGCGGCGATGACCGCCTGCTGGGCGAACACGGCCACGACGTGCTGTTGGGCGACAGCGGTCGCGATCACCTCAACGGCGGTTCCGGCTGGGACAAGCTGAAGGGCGGCAGCGGCGACGACACGCTGATCGGCGAAGATGGCCGCGACCGGCTCGTGGGTGGACGCGGCTCGGATTACCTGTCGGGCGGCAACCACCACGACGCGCTGCTGGGCGGCGGCGGCGATGATGACCTGCGCGGCGGCAATGGCCGCGACACCCTCAGCGGTCAGTCCGGCGACGACAGCCTCAACGGCGGCAATGGCAACGACCGGCTGGCTGGGGACGGCGGCAAGGACGTGCTGATCGGCCACAAGGGCGACGACCTGCTCACCGGCGGCAAACATGCCGATGTCTTCGTCTTCCACCGGGGGCACGGCAATGACACGATCACGGATTTTGAGATCGGCAGGGATCACATCGAAATCGGACGCGGTGCCTCGCGGTTTGGCCAGCTGGACTTCACCCAGCAGGGCGAGGACGTCCTGGTGGCCTTTGCCGACGTCACGATCTTGGTCGAGGACACCACCCTGGCCCAACTTCAGGACGCCGACAACTTCCTGTTCTGAACACTCGCCCCCCACGACGAAACACCACACGGGCGCGCCTCTCAGCGGCGCGCCTTTTTCGGTCTGACCAGCGGCATCAGCGCAACATCCACTTGCCGTCCGGCCAGAAGGCGTGAAAGGCAAAGGCGAACATCACGTCATGCACCACGTCGCGCCCGGCCCTGTCGCGCACCCGGACCGAGCCGATGTCACGTCCCTGCGCCAACGCCCCGGTGTCCAGCGCCGAGGCTTGTCCGGCACGCCAGCTCAGCACGACGCCCGCCTCGCGGATCTCTCCCGCCTTCGCCAGTCGGCTCAGCGGCCAGGCGCGGTGGCCCACCCGGACCACCCGCGCCAGCGGCGCAATCCCGTGCGGCGGTGGCGAGCCATCATAGAGAAACGGCCAATCCGAGGTGTCATAGCCGCGATAGGGATTGCGCCCGTACTGGCGGTTGTAGCCCGGCTGCGCCATCACCAACCCCTCGGGATTGCGGGCGGTGAAATCCGCCCAGCTCTCGACCCAGCTGGGCAACACGGTCAGCTGCACGCCGCTCATCGCGCCAACGATCCCCTCGCCACTGGCCTGCTGCCACCAGCTCTGGGTTTCGCGATCATACATCACCATGTCCGAATACCGCAGCTTGCCGGTGACGCCAAAGCTCAGCACCCGCCTTGCGCCCTCGGCGCGCACGCGCCGATCGAAGGTCACCGCGGAATTGCACAGCGGGCAATAGGTCACCGCCACCGGCACCCCCGCCACCGTATCGTTGACGATCTCGTGCCAGGTCAGGTAGCGCAACGGGTAGGCCCGCGGCTTTGCCCCGGCCAGTTCCAGGGTGACAACCGGCTCTCGCGGTGTCAGGTCCCGCACGCCACCAGCGGATCGGAACCGCGGCGCATCCAGCGCCGGAATGCCATCCTTGGGCACCCCGCCCGAGCGGATCTGCCGCCAGTCGGGCACCGTGGTGCGGCTGAAGTCCGTCTGCGGCCAGGCCTGCCCCCACTGCGTCGGCTCGGCACTGGCCGACGCGGCGAGAACGGGCATCAGGACCACCGCGGCAAGGCGTATCAGGTGTTTCAGCATGGCTGACCTCCCCCTTGCCAGCAGTCTACCTGCGCCCCGCCGCCCCGCGCCAGAGGCACACACGCGCTTGTGACGCAGCTGTGACGCAGCTTCAGCCGCGTCGGGCGGCAGCCTTCCTCGGCACCGAAACGAAAGACAGCCCGCCCCTGCCAAGCAGGAGCGGGCCGCCCTTCAACATCCCGAGCGGGATGGTTTACTCGGTTACGCTGACCTTGGTCATCACGTCGGGTTGGCCAACCACGGCGCCATTGCCGCCGGTGCCGCGCTTGATCGCGTCAACCACGTCCATGCCTTCCGTCACCTTGCCGACCACCGTGTACTGACCGTTCAGGAAATGACCGGCGTCGAACATGATGAAGAACTGCGAGTTGGCGCTGTTGGGGTTCTGCGCCCGCGCCATCCCCACCACGCCGCGATCGAACGGCAGGTCGGAGAACTCGGCCGGCAGGTCCGCGCGCGCGGAGCCGCCACGACCCGCCATGCTCATGTCGCCGCCCAGCTTGCCGAATTCGACATCGCCGGTCTGCGCCATGAAGCCGTCGATCACGCGGTGGAACACCACCCCGTCGTACTGGCCTTCCTCGGCCAGCGCGGTGATCTGCTCGACATGCTTGGGGGCCACATCCTCGAACAGGTCGATCTTGATGGTGCCATTGGCCTCGCCCTCGACCTGGACTTCCAGGCCCGTCGCGCCCGCGGGCGCGCCATTCAGCAAGCCAAAGGCAGGCCCCGCCGCCAGCAGGGCCAGAGCTGCCAGCGTCTTACGCATCCGCGGCCACCTTGACCGAGATCATCCGGTCCGGGTTCGCAGGCGGCTCGCCGCGGGTGATCGCGTCGACATGCTCCATGCCTTCGATGACGCGGCCATAGACGGTGTACTGGCCGTTCAGGAAGTGGTTGTCCTTGAAGTTAATGAAGAACTGCGAGTTGGCCGAATCCGGATTTGCGGACCGCGCCGCGCCCACGGTGCCGCGATCATGCGGCAGCTTGGAGAACTCGGCCGGCAGGTTCGGCAGGCTGGAGCCGCCGGTGCCCGCCATGCGGATGTTGAACCCATCTTCCATGTCGCCATTGGCCACGTCGCCGGTCTGGGCCATGAAGCCGTCGATCACGCGGTGAAAGCAGACGTTGTCATACTCGCCGGCGCGCGCCAGTTCCTTCATGCGTTCGCAATGTTTCGGCGCCACGTCGGGCAGCAGTTCGATAACAACATTGCCGTCCTTCAGTTCGATGATGACGGTGTTTTCGGGATCCTTGATCTCGGCCATGTGGCCCTCCTGTCGTCGAAATTTGCCCCGATTGTTAAGGCCAGCGTCGGCAAATGCCAAGGGAGCATTGACTGATGAGCAAAAACCCCCGAAACAACGCCCGAATTCAACCGCTATTTCACCATAAGGGGGCTCGAGATGGGCTGGAAGACGCTCGACGACATGGACCTGAACGGCAAACGCGTGCTGGTGCGCGTGGACATCAACGTGCCGGTTGCGGATGGCAAGGTCACCGACGACACCCGCATTCAGCGCATCACCCCCACGGTGCGCGACATCCTGGCGGCTGGCGGTCGCCCGATCCTGCTGGCCCACTTCGGCCGCCCGGGCGGCGAGCGCAAGGCCGAGCTGTCGCTGCAACAGCTGGTTCCGGCGCTGGAAGCCGCCTTTGACTGCCCGGTGATGTTTGCCGCCGACTGCGTGGGCGCAGGCGCCGCGGCGGCCGCCGAGGCGCTGAAAGAGGGCGAAGTGCTGCTGCTGGAGAACACCCGTTTCCACGCCGCCGAGACCAAGAACGACGCCGATCTGGCCGCCGGCATGGCCGCCCTCGGCGACATCTACTGCAACGATGCCTTCTCGGCCGCGCACCGAGCCCATGCCTCGACCGAGGCCCTGGCCCGGCTGCTGCCTGCCTGCGCCGGCCGCCTGATGCAGGCCGAGCTGCAAGCGCTGGAAGCCGCGCTCGCCAAGCCCGAGCGCCCGGTCACCGCGGTGGTCGGCGGGGCCAAGGTGTCGACCAAGCTGGACCTGCTCTCCAACCTGATCGAAAAGGTCGACCACCTGGTGATCGGCGGCGGCATGGCCAATACCTTCCTGCTGGCACAGGGCCACGCGATCGGCGCCTCGCTGGCCGAGGCCAGCCTGACCGACACCGCCTCCGAGATCCTGACCAAGGCCAAGGCGGCGGGCTGCGAGATCATCCTGCCCAGCGACATCGTGGTGGCACGCAAGTTCGAGGCCAACGCCCCGCATGAGGTGCTGCCGCCCGACACCTGCCCCGATGACGCGATGATCCTGGATGCAGGCCCCGCCAGCGTCGCCCGCATTGCCGAGGTCTTTGCCAACAGCAAGACGCTGATCTGGAACGGCCCCCTCGGCGCCTTCGAGATGGAACCCTTTGACGCTGCCACCAATGCGGCGGCGCTGAAAGCGGCCGAGCTGACCCGCGCTGGCACGCTGATCTCGGTTGCGGGCGGCGGCGATACCGTGGCGGCGCTCAACGCCTCCGGTGCGGCGGCTGACTTCAGCTATATCTCCACCGCCGGTGGGGCGTTCCTGGAATGGATGGAAGGCAAGACCCTGCCTGGCGTCGCCGCGCTGGAGCAGTAACCCTCTGCCCTTCGGGCCCGGCAGCCTGCCGGGCCACCCTTCCCCGGTATTTCCAACCCGGTACTTCCAGCCCAGTATTTCGCCTTGTGGACAGTTTTGGAATTCACAAGCCGATTCGCCTGTGGCATAGTGGTTGCAGACGTCGGCAAACGGCGCACCTCCAGAAGACTTGAGCAGTAGCATACAGGCAGCTCCCACGTGACCCGTAACGCCCGCCCTTCCATCGGGGCGATTGCATTCTTTGCGATTGCCTTCGCGCTCAGCGCCTACTTCACCTTTGCCGCTGTGCAGGGCGATTACGGATTGTTCCGCAGGGTCGAGATTCAGGCCGAAGCCGAAGAGCTGCGCCTGGAGCTCGGCCGCCTGCAGGCGCAGACCGCGGAAATGGAAAACCTCACCCACCGCCTGTCCGATGATTACCTCGATCTCGACCTGCTCGACGAACAGGCCCGCAGCGTGCTGGGACTGGTGCGCGCGGATGAGATCGTCATTCACTGATCCCCTGCCACTGCCCCCCTGCAAGACCCCGCACTGATCCAGCGCAGGCCCCGGCGCGGCTGACCGCCCCGCTCCACTCCGAGTATTTCCCGACATTCTGGGACCGGTCGCACGCTCGTGCAACCGCAAGCCCGCTGCGCGCCGCGCGGGTCGCGCACCCGGTCGGCGAACTGCGTTGCATTTGCCTGTCTTCTCCGGTTGCAAACCCCGCGTCACAATAACACTATTCAGCCGGAGCCAAACCGTGTATCAGTTTGTTTAACACTAAACTATCTAGCCCACAGGAGGAGCTGACCACCATGGCCGCTAGAAAAAGCGCAAAGAAACCAAACGTTTCTGCCGAGGAACTGACCAAGTACTACCGGGACATGCTGCTGATCCGCCGATTCGAAGAGAAATCGGGCCAGCTGTACGGCATGGGTCTGATCGGCGGTTTCTGCCATCTCTATATCGGCCAGGAAGCCGTTGTCGTCGGTCTTGAGGCCGTGGCGGAAGAAGGTGACAAGCGGATCACCTCCTATCGCGACCACGGCCACATGCTGGCCTGCGGCATGGACCCCGATGGCGTCATGGCCGAGCTCACCGGGCGCGAGGGTGGCTACTCCAAGGGCAAGGGCGGCTCCATGCACATGTTCTCGAAAGAGAAGCATTTCTATGGCGGCCACGGCATCGTCGGCGCGCAGGTGCCGCTGGGTGCGGGACTTGCCTTCTCCGACAAGTACAAGGGCAACGACCGCGTAACCTTCACCTATTTCGGCGATGGCGCAGCCAACCAGGGCCAGGTCTACGAGACCTACAACATGGCACAGCTCTGGGATCTGCCGGTGGTGTTCGTGATCGAGAACAACCAGTACGCCATGGGCACCTCCGTCCAGCGGTCCACCAAATCCCCGGCGCTGTGGAAGCGCGGCGAGGCTTACGGCATCGCAGGGGAAGAGGTCGACGGCATGAACGTGCTGTCGGTCAAGGAAGCCGGTGAACGCGCCGTGGCCCACTGCCGCGCGGGCAAAGGCCCCTACATCCTCGAGGTGAAGACCTACCGCTACCGCGGCCACTCGATGTCGGACCCGGCCAAGTACCGGACCCGCGAGGAAGTGCAGAAGATGCGCGAAGAGCGCGACCCGATCGAGCAGGTCCGCGAGATGCTGCTGACCGGCGGCCACGCCAGCGAAGACGATCTCAAGGCGATCGACAAGGAGATCAAGGAGATCGTCAACAAATCCGCAGAATTCGCCAAGGAGAGCCCGGAGCCGGCCCTCGACGAACTCTGGACCGACATCTACGCGTAAGCTGCTGACCTGAAAGGGAAGAACAAGACATGGCAACTGAAATTCTGATGCCCGCCCTGTCGCCGACCATGGAGGAAGGCACCCTGGCCAAATGGCTGGTCAAGGAAGGCGATACCGTGAACTCCGGCGACATCATGGCCGAGATCGAAACCGACAAGGCGACGATGGAATTCGAAGCTGTCGACGAAGGCATCGTCGGCAAGATCCTGATCGCGGAAGGCACCGAGGGCGTGAAGGTCAACACCCCGATCGCCGTGCTGGTCGAGGAAGGCGAAAGCGCCGACGACTACCAGGCCAGTGGCGGCGCCAGCAGCGATGACAGCGCCCCCGCCGAAGCTCCGGCCAGCGACGCGCCCGCCGCCGCCGCGCCCGAAAAGGCCCCGGCCCAGCCCGCCAAGGTGCTGGAACCCGACTACCCCGAGGGCACCGAGATGGTGCAGACCACCGTGCGCGAAGCGATCCGCGACGCCATGGCCGAGGAAATGCGCCGCGACGAAAACGTCTTCCTGATGGGCGAGGAAGTCGCCGAATACCAGGGCGCCTACAAGGTCTCGCAGGGGCTGCTGGACGAATTCGGCTCCAAGCGCGTGATCGACACCCCGATCACCGAGCACGGCTTTGCCGGCATCGCCACCGGTGCGGCCTTTGGCGGCCTGCGTCCCATCGTCGAGTTCATGACCTTCAACTTCGCCATGCAGGCGATTGACCAGATCATCAACTCCGCGGCCAAGACGCTGTATATGTCCGGCGGCCAGATGGGCGCACCGATGGTGTTCCGCGGCCCCAACGGCGCCGCCGCGCGCGTGGGTGCCCAGCACTCCCAGGACTATGCCGCCTGGTACATGCAGATCCCGGGCCTGAAAGTGGCGATGCCCTACTCCGCCGCCGACGCCAAGGGTCTGATGAAGACCGCGATCCGCGACAACAACCCGGTGATCTTCCTCGAGAACGAGATCCTCTACGGTCGCGCCTTCGACGTGCCGAAGCTGGATGACTACACCGTGCCCTTCGGCAAGGCCCGCATCTGGCGCGAAGGCTCCGACGTCACCATCGTCTCCTTCGGCATAGGCATGCAGTATGCGCTGGAAGCCGCGGACAAGCTGGCCGAGGACGGCGTATCGGCCGAGGTCATCGACCTGCGCACCCTGCGCCCGATGGACCTGCCCACGGTGATGGAATCGGTCAAGAAGACCAACCGCCTGGTCACCGTCGAAGAAGGCTGGCCGCAGGGCTCCGTCGGCAGCTACATCGCGTCCGAAGTGCAGCGCGAGGTGTTCGACTATCTCGACGCCCCGGTCATGGTCTGCACCGGCAAGGACGTGCCGATGCCCTATGCCGCCAACCTCGAACGCCACGCGCTGATCACCACCGACGAGGTGATCGAAGCGGTGAAACAAGTGACCTACCGGTAAGGGAGCGCAAAGATGCCAACAGAAATCCTGATGCCCGCGCTGTCTCCCACGATGGAGGAAGGCACCCTGGCAAAATGGCTGGTCAAGGAGGGCGACACCGTCTCCTCCGGCGACCTGATCGCCGAGATCGAAACCGACAAGGCCACCATGGAATTCGAAGCCGTGGACGAAGGTGTCGTCGGCAAGATCCTGGTGGCCGAGGGCTCCGAAGGGGTCAAGGTCAACACGCCGATCGCCGTGCTGCTGGAAGACGGCGAAAGCGCCGATGACATCGACAGCGCCGATGCCGCCCCGGCCGCGGCCAAGACCGAAGCGCCCGCCGAAGCCGCAGCTCCGGCCAAGGCCGACGCCCCCAAGGCTGACGCCAAGCCCGCACCGGCAGCCCCTGCCGCTGCAGACGGCAGCCGCATCTTTGCCTCGCCCCTGGCGCGCCGCATCGCCGCCGACAAGGGTCTGGACCTCGCGCAGATCAAGGGCTCCGGCCCGCGTGGCCGCATCATCAAGGTGGACGTGGAAAACGCCCAGCCGCCGGCCGCCAAGGCTGCCGCCCCGGCAACTGCCGCGGCCCCCGCAGCTGCAGCCGCGCCCGCCGCTGGCCCCTCCGCCGATCAGGTTGCCCGCATGTACGAGGGCCGCGACTTCGAAGAGGTCAAGCTCGACGGTATGCGCAAGACCATCGCTGCCCGCCTCACCGAGGCCAAGCAGCAGGTGCCGCATTTCTACCTGCGCCGCGACATCCAGCTGGATGCGCTGCTGAAGTTCCGTGCCGAGCTGAACAAGCAACTCGAGCCGCGCGGCGTCAAGCTGTCGGTCAACGACTTCATCATCAAGGCCTGCGCCCTGGCGCTGCAGGCGGTGCCGGACGCGAATGCGGTCTGGGCCGGTGACCGGGTGCTCAAGATGAAAGCCTCCGACGTGGCGGTTGCCGTCGCGATCGAGGGCGGTCTGTTCACCCCGGTTCTGCAGGACAGCGACACCAAATCCCTCTCGGCGCTGTCGACCGAGATGAAGGATCTCGCCGCCCGCGCCCGCGACCGCAAGCTGGCCCCGCATGAATACCAGGGCGGCAGCTTCGCGATCTCCAACCTCGGCATGTTCGGCATCGACAACTTCGACGCCATCGTGAACCCGCCGCATGCGGGCATCCTGGCCGTCGGGGCCGGTGTCAAGAAGCCGGTGGTCGGCAAGGACGGCGAACTGACCGTCGCCACGGTGATGTCGGTGACCATGTCGGTCGACCACCGCGTCATCGACGGCGCGCTTGGCGCCGAGCTGCTGAACGTCATCAAGGACAACCTTGAAAACCCGATGGTGATGCTGGCCTGACCGGCAGCCGCCTTGGGCTCGAGACCTTGACGCAGGCCGGGGAAATCCCCGGCCTGTTTTCGTTGCGGGCCTCGCCTCCGCCGCAGCGGACACGCGGTCAGCAACGGGCTGGAAAACCGTCGATTTGGCTACCCGCACACCGCCCAGGATGAAGCTTTCATGACAATCGGTCCTGGCCGCGGCGGTGTTTACGTCTCGTTCAGCTCTGGCTTCCTACTGCAAGGACATCTGTCATTTGCAGGAATTCTGTCATGTCCTTCGCTCTTCCGCAGTTCCGCCTGTTGCGCCGCCGGGGCGCTGCCCGCGTCGACACGTCCAGCGGCTTTGCCTGGCGGTCGCTCAACCTGCGCATCGCCCTTCTGGTAACCGTCTTTGCGCTGCTGACCGCGCTGCCGATGGCCTACCTCGCCGCCCAGCGGCTGCAGACCCAGGCCCTCGACAGCCTGCGCCTCTTGCAACGCGAGCTGACCACCGCCACCGCCCGCGAAATTGCCCAGCCGATGAAGCTGGGCTTCTCCGGCTCGGTCGAGCAGCAGATTGCCGATGTCATCGAACGGGCGGGCAGCAGCTTTGCCTATGCCCGCGCGGTCCGCGCCGATGGGGTGGTCATGGCCGAGGCCGGCCAGCCCCCCGCGGCCACGTCCGCCCTGCCCGATCTTGCCGCCATCAGCGACAGGGTGATGGCCGACGAACAGCCCTGGCAATCTTCCGATGGCCACACACTGGTGCTGCCGGTGACATCGCGCAAGGGGGCGATGCGCGGCGTGCTCGTGATGGTCTGGGATCCCGCCGCCACGCTCTCGGCCCTGCGGGCCGGGCTGCTGCGTGACGCGGCACTCGGCGCGGCGATCCTGCTGGTCTCCCTGCTCGGCTGCCTGGTGATCCTGCGCCGCCTGCTGGGGCGGCCGCTGCAGCAGCTCACCCGGGCGCTGGAGCGGATCACCTCCGGCGACTACGACTCGCGCCTGCCGCTTGCCACGCGCCGGGACGAGCTGGGCCGCATCGCCCGCCGCATCGACATGCTGCAAACCACCCTGGCCGAGGCCGCCGCCGCAGCCCGCAGCCGCGCGCGCGACCAGCAGGCCCAGGCCGACGCCGTCGAGCAGCTGCGCGGCGGGCTGGATGCGCTGGCCCGGCGCGACCTCAGCCACCGGCTCCACCAGCCGCTCGCCCCCGCCTACGAGCCGTTGCGCCGTGATTTCAACGACGCCCTCGACAGCCTCGCACGGATGATGACGCAGGTGCTGGGCACCGGCCACATGATCCTGTCCCACAGCAGCCGCATCCGCGGCGACTCCGCCACCCTGGCCGGGCGCATTACCAGCCAGGCCGCCGACCTGGGTGAGCTGTCACAGGCGCTGAACGACCTCAGCACCGCGCTTGGCGCCGCCGAGGACGAGGTCCGCGCCGCCAATGGCCTCGCCGCCAGCGCGGTCGAGCAGGCCGAGGCCAGCAATGCCGTGATGACCAGCGCCGCCGCCGCGATGGAAGGCATCCAGCACAGCGCCGCCCGCATCGGCTCGATCACCGGGGTGATCGACGACATCGCCTTCCAGACCACGCTGCTGGCGCTGAACGCCGGGGTCGAGGCCGCCCGGGCGGGCGAGGCCGGGCGCGGGTTCGCGGTGGTCGCCAGCGAGGTGCAGGCGCTCGCACAGCGCAGCTCCGAGGCCGCAACCGAAATCCGGGCGCTGATTTCCAGCACCAGCCAGCACATCAGCCAGGGCGCCGAGGAAGTCGGCAAGACCGGTGCGGTGCTGACCCGCATCATCGCGGATCTGGGCGAAATCTCCGGCTGCGTCAGCGGCTCGGCCCGCGGGCTCAGCCACGAGGCGGCGGCGCTGCGCGCGCTCACTGCCCGGCTGACCGCGCTGGAGGGCACCACCCGCGGCAACACCGATGTGGTAAACCAGACGGTGACCGCCATGTCCGGCCTGTGCCGCGATGCCGAAGGGCTCAGCCAGCTGGCCGCAGCCTTCCGCCTGCCCGCCGCGCAGGCTGACCAGCACGGCGCGCAGCCCGCGGCCCGCACTGCGGGCTGGCGCGCCGCCGGCTAGCTGGCGGGCTGCCCGGCGCCTTGCGCTTCCGCCTGTCCGGGCGGCGGCGCGGACGCACGGCGGCGGCGCAACGCGCGGATCAGCAATTGCGCCTCGGCGGGCGGTGCCTGTTCCACCCGGCGGTAGCCGCTGCCGTCGCGCCGCCGGGTCAGCAGCCCGCAGGAGATCATCGTGCGCCGCAGCGTTGCCGGATCGTCAAACCGATGCAGCCGGTTCAGCTTCGCGTTGACCTGCCGCTCCGCCATTTCCTGCCCCGCCGGCAGTTCGGCCCACAGCGCAAACAGCGCCAGCGTCTGCACCGCGCGCCGCGATGGCCAGCGCAGCAGTTGGCCCTGGCCATCGAACTGGTTCAGACAGCGTTCCAGCAGCCGGTGGTCAGCCTGCGCCTGCACCTCCTGCGCACCGGAGGCAGCTTGCTCCCTGCGGCGGCTTCGCGCCGCCGCCGCCTGCACCGCGCGCAGATGCTGCAGGTTCTGATACCCGCCCGCCCGCGCCAGCATGTTCATCAGTTTCAGATGGCCGGGGCTGCTTTCGCCCAGCTGGCGGCCAAGCGCGCGGCAATAGGCGGAAAGATCCTCAACCGCCAGGCTCAGGAGAAGTCTGTTCATCACATATCCATTTCTGGCGCCTGCCAAACCGCTGGCCGCTGTCTTGACGGATACCGGCGCCTCTGACGAAATGGAAAGGGCCGAATGCTGGGCAGGTTTAGCACCCCGTTGCGGGGCAGCGGCGCCTCGGTGTCTGCCGACCGTGCCCCGACCTTAGCCAAGACATTGCGCCGCGCCAAGCCTTTGGCATTCCCGCACGGCCAGGTGGCCCGGCAGCAAAAAGAGGGCACACCCGCCCCCTCACCTTTCTTCAAATACTCAAAACCCGCCGCGACCCCTCTGCACAACGGCCCGCGGATCAGCCGCCCTAGTCTTTGCCCAGCACCTGGTTCATGCTGATCGACGGCTGCGCGCAGCCCGCCTCGCCCACGATCTTGGCCGGCACGCCCGCCACCGTGGTGCAGGGCGGCACTTCCTCCAGCACGACCGAGCCAGCGGCAATGCGGCTGCAATGGCCCACCTTGATGTTACCCAGCACCTTCGCACCGGCCCCGATCAGAACGCCGTCGCCGATCTTGGGATGACGGTCCTCTTCTTCCTTGCCGGTGCCACCCAGCGTCACCGAATGCAGCATCGAGACGTTGTCGCCCACCACCGCGGTCTCGCCGATGACGATGGAATGGGCGTGGTCGATCATGATCCCCTTGCCGATGCGCGCGCCAGGGTGAATGTCGATGCCGAAGATCTCCGAAGTCCGCATCTGGAAGAAATAGGCCAGATCCAGTTGCCCCTGGTTCCACAGCCAATGGCTGACCCGATAAGCCTGCACCGCCTGGAACCCCTTGAAATAGAGGATCGGCTGCAGCAACCGGTGGCTGGCCGGATCACGCTCGTTGATCGCCACCAGATCGGCGCGCGCGGCCTCCACCAGGTCCGGGCGCGCGGCATAGGCGTCATCGACGATCTCGCGCAGCACCATCATCGACATCTCGTTCGAGCACAGCTTGGCCGAGATCCGGTAGGACAGCGCCTTCTCCAGCGATTTGTGGTGCAGGATACAGGCATGGATCAGCCCGCCCATCAGCGGCTGGGTGGCCACGGCCTCCTCGGCTTCGCGGGTGATCCGATCCCATACGGGGTCGACCGGGGTAATCGCCTGGCGCGTCTCGATCATGGCTCAGCATCCTTTATTCACTCGGCCCAGAATAGCCATCTAAGCCGGAATGGCGCAAACGCAAACCCGTGATCGGGCATATTTCCGATCTGAATACGTCGTCTCGCGCAAAGGTGAAGCCGGTTGCGCCGCCTTCGGCGGTGTCGCTTCGGGCCGGGCCCGAAGCGATCCGCGCCGCCAGCCCGCAGGGCTGGCGGCGCCCGGCCCAACCGCAGGCCATGCAGGTTTCGTGCAGGGATCAGCGGGCGGGAGCTGCCCCTCTGGCCTCGGATGTTCCCGCCAGCGCCGCGTCCAGTTCGCGCAGCACCAGCCGGGTGCAGGCAAGATAGGCGGGATCATCCAGGAACGGCTCTTCCGCCAAGGCAAACCGCCGCGCCGCCGCACTCAGCGTGCCGTCGCCCCAGCGCGGATGCAGGCGGTGCAGAAGATCGGTATGGGCCCGCGCCTCTGCCGCCATACCGAAAATGCGGCGGCACAGCGGCTCCCTGCGCTCTGGAGGCACCAGCAGCAAGGCCCGCGCCACGGCCGAGACATCGCCCGGCAGCACCGGCCGCCTCATGCCAGCACCCGCCGCGCCGCAGGCCCCGCGCCGTAGCGCGCCGACAGCTGCGCCACCTCCAGCACGTCGCCGGGCTGCACGCCGTCGGCGGCCTGCGCCGCAGCAGCATAGGCCCACTGCGGCGTCGCAACCGTGGCCTCGCGCAGCAGCGTCTCCCCGCGCAGCACGCGGATGCGGTAGGCCTCCAACTCTTCGCCCAGCGGCACGTCCGGCAGGTCCCAGCTGTCGCCCTCAATCCGGGTGCGGCGGATCCAGCCCGCAACCATGTCCCCGCCCAAGGCGCCCTGCAGCCGCAGATGCACCGGCGCATAGGGGCGCAGCCCGTTGCCGTCGAAGCTGTGCTGCTCATGCACATAGGAGGGATCGTCCAGCGCCCGCTGCGCCGGGCCGATACGGTAGTGCCGGGCGCGGCGGCGCTGGTCCGGCGCCAGCGCCAACTGCACCGCACTGCCGTCCAGCAGCACCACATAAGATCCCGCGGGCCAGACATCCGGCATCAGCGCATCCGTGCCGAGCTGACCGCGCAGCCGCCCGCGCAACAGATAGGTCTGCGGCGCGATCAGCTCCGCCTCGCGAAACTGGAACAGCTCCCAGTTGCCGGGGGTGCCGTCGCCGATGGCGGCAGCGTTGGCCCCGTTCAGCACCGCCTCCAGGCTGCGGCTTTCCAGGCTGCCCCAGATCAGCCGCAGCTGCAGATCTTCGCCACGATCCCAGATCCCGGCCCGCGCCGCCGCCAGC
This sequence comes from Leisingera sp. S2M4, assembly GCF_055398055.1. Taxonomy (NCBI): domain Bacteria; kingdom Pseudomonadati; phylum Pseudomonadota; class Alphaproteobacteria; order Rhodobacterales; family Roseobacteraceae; genus Leisingera; species Leisingera sp. S2M4. The sequence continues at coordinate 3,166,541 of NZ_AP040861.1, read as the reverse complement.
GGCGTCTCAGTAATGCCGATCACCTGACGGGCGGCAATCACCCGCTCCAGCGCGTAATTCTCATCCGTGGCAGAGCCATAGACCGCAACGCTGCCCGGCCATCTGGCGGCAGTCAGCGCCAGATGCGGCGCCTCTGGCACCTCGTCGCCGCGCATCAGCGGCAGGTCCAGGAACAAGGGCAGCACCGGCCCCGGCGCGGCAAAGGCGCTGACGTGGGGCAGCTCTTCGGCCGCATCGGCAGTGTCATAGACGCCGGGCTCGATCCGCACCGCCTCGACCAGCTGCGCCTCGGCCTGTTCCACCCGGTCGATGCGGTAGCTCCGCGCTCCGCCCTCCAGCGGCAGCGAGACCACGTCGCCCGCACCCAGATGCAAGAGCGACGGCGGCAATGAGAACCGCAGCGTGTCGCGCGAGATCCGCGCCTCGGCCAGCCAGCGCGCCACCACCTGCCGCGCCTCGGCCCGGGTCAGCGCCAGCGGCAGCGCGTTCTGGCTGACCGCATGGGTGGCCTCGTCCGGCAGCACCGCCTCGACCGCGCCAGCGGCATGGTCGCCGCCCCATTCGGTAAACCGCAAACGCACCCGGCCTGCCAGCTCCGCCTCGCTGGCGCGGGCGGCCTCCAGCCGACTGCCGATCTCGGCGTGTTCGGCCAGCTGGTCCAGCGGCAGCGCCTGCGCCGCCGTGCCCTTGCGCATGACGAAGCGCAGAACCCCGTCGCGTTCCACCGCGTCAAATCCGTGCTGCAGCATCAGGGGCTGCAGCGCGGCGCGGGCATCGCCGAGATCGGCGATCACCTGCCCATGTACCACGCCATAAAGCTGCGAGACATCGATCTCCTCCAGCCCCGCGCGATGGCATATCTCCTCTACTACCGAGGCCAGGGTGCGCTGCCCCGCCCGCCCGTTCAGCCAATGGCCGCGCAGGTAATTCTCGCCGTCGTTCCAGATCGCAAGACGGCTCGGGAAGGCGGGAAAGGGCCGCGCGTCCCAAGCCCAGACATAGGCGTTGCTCATGTCTAGCATCGGCGCGCCGTATACCTCGGACACCGGGTTGTTCGCCGCCTCGCCCCAATAGCCCAGCACCGCCCGCAGGTAGTGGATCTGGATCAGGTCGTCACGCTGGCCGTTGGAATATTTCGGCAGCTTTGACTCCGAGCTTTTGGGATCAAGGAACTTGTTGGGCTGGTTGGTGCCCTTGTCGATCGCCGCACAGCCCAGTTCGGTGAACCAGATCGGCTTGGATTGCGGCAACCAAGGCGTCGGCACAGCCTGCCGCACACCGCCGATCCGCTCGTGATGCTCCTGCGCCCACCAGTTGCGGATATCCTTGTAGCGCCACACCCAGGGCTCGTCATGCGCGCCATCGGTGATCGGGGTGCGGATCTGCGCCGCATCGGCCTCGGGCGAGTGGTAGTACCAGTCATAGCCCTCGCCGCCCTCGATATTGCTGCGCAGGTAGGCGGGATCGTAGATCGCGGGCACGCCCGCCTGTGCGTCCAGATGATCGTCGCCCTCGCGCCAGTCGCTGAGCGGCATGTAATTGTCGATGCCGATGAAATCGATGTTTTCATCCGCCCACAGCGGGTCGAGGTGGAAGTACCGATCGCCCTCGGGCGACTGATAGCCCCAGTACTCGGACCAGTCGGCGGCATAGCCGATCCGTGTGTCCGGCCCCAGCAGCGCGCGCGCCTCGGCGGCCAGCGCCTGCAGCGCCGCAACCGCCGGAAAGCCCGCAGCGCCGCGGATCTGGGTCAGCGCCCGCATTTCCGAGCTGATGCAGAAGGCCTCGACCCCACCTGCCGCCGCACACAGGGCGGCGTAGTGCAGGATGAACCGGCTCAAGCTCCATTCCTGCGGCCCGGTATAGGTCACACTGCCCTCAGCCACGGTGAAATCCGCCGCCGTCACGGTGCCGAAGAAGGCCGCCACCTCCGCATCCGCAGCCGCCGTGCCATCGGGGGAGCCGGGCTGGCTGGGGGCCGCCGACAGGGTGATCCGCCCCCGCCACGGCAACTGCGGCTGGCTGGCGGCACCAGTCCAGGGGTCGGGCAGCGCATTGCCCTCGGCCTGGTCCATCAGGATGAACGGGTAGAACATCACCCGCAGCCCGCGCGCCTGCATTTCCCGGACCGACTGGATCACCGCGGCGTCGGCGGGTGTGCCGCCATAGAGCGGCGTGCCATCCTGCGTCAGCACCGCCTCGGCTGCCGCCCGGTCCAGCCCGCTGACCCGCCAGGGCAGGCTGCCCTCGGCGCTCTTATGTTCAACCTTCGGCTTCAGGCTGCACGTCCCGCAGCGCAGATCGCCGCCGAACCAGGACACGATCAGCGAGGCGGCACCGCAGGCCGGCAGCTCCGCCTCTAGCGCGTTCAGCGAGGTCTTGAGGTCCGACAGCTCTGATGGCGTGTGCTGGTTGGCAGGCTTGGCATCGCCCGGACCGCCCGAATACTGCACCACATCCGCCGCCAGCGTGTATTCACCGGTGCCGGGCATCAGCGCCACCCCCTGCACCAGCTGGCCCAGATCCTGCGCGTGCGTGCTGCTGCCGGGCTGTTCGGCACGCAGCACATCAAAGGAGAACTGCGGCACCCGGTTGCCAAAGCGGGAGAGGTCCAGGTTCTCCATAACCACATAGGCGGTGCCGCGATAGGCGGGTACCTGGCCTGCACCCTCCACCGCTTCCATCACCGGGTCAGGCAGCTGGTCCGGGCTGCCGGTGTAGACGGTCATGTTCAGATCTCTTGGCGAGACTTCCTCGCCATCGGCCCAGACGCGGGCGACATGGGCGATCTCGCCCTCGCACAGGGCAATGGCCAGCGACACCGAATAGCTGTAGCTGGTCACCTGCGGCTGTGCCGGGCGGCCCTTGCCGCCACCCCCGCCGCTGGTGGTGGCAGTTTCCAGAAACTCGGAGGCCCAGATCACCTGCCCGCCCAGCCGCATCCGGCCAAAGACCTGCGCCACCGGGGCGCCGTCGCTGGCCTGGGTCAGCCGCAAGCGGTCGACCTTGCCGGTCTCCACCGGGTCCGAGCCCGCCCCCAGCAGCCGCTCATCGATCATCCGCCCGAAGGTGGCCCCCACCGCGCGACCGATGACGGCCGAGGACAGCCCCGCAACCGTGCCGCCGATTGTGCCGCCGATCGCCGCACCGGCGGCGGATAGAAGTATGGTTGCCATCAGATCTGCTCCTTGGGGAAGTGAAACCGCGCCACGATGCGGCGCTGCCAGGGCGGGGTCAGCGGGCTTTCGACCACCCCGTGGCCTGCGTAGGCGTGAATGAAGGCCGGGCAGCGCCCGTCCGCCCCCCCGGGCGGATGCTTCACGCCCGCCCGCGACCCGACGCTGCCCTTTCCGCCAGAACTCGCCACTATGGACTGCACCCCCAGATGCTTGGCCACCGATCCGGCGCGCATGCGGAACAGGATCACGTCGCCCGGCGCGGCCTGCTGCAACGGCTTGGCCGTCAGGTGCCGCGCCGCCGCCTGCCACAGCGCCTCGCGGCCCTGAGGTTCGGACCAGTCCATCGTATAGGCGGGCGGCAGCTCCGGCTCGGTGCCCAGCAGCTCGCGCCAGAGACCGCGGATCAGCCCCAGGCAATCACAGCCCGCGCCGCGGCAGCTGGCCTGATGCACATAGGGCGTGCCGATCCAGCACCGCGCCGCCGCGACCACCCTGCCCGCCGCCGCGCTCATCTCCGGCTCCCGCCGCCGTTGACACCAGAGCGTCGCGGCACCGCCATCACCCAATCCTCGCCGGGGATGTCGGGAAAGCCCTGGAAGTTCAGCAGGTTGTTGAACTTCAGCCGACAGGTCTCCAGCCGCTTGTCGCAGCCCGCCTGCAGGCGGATCATGTCGCCCGGCGCCACCGCGGCGCGGATCGGCTCCCACAGGCTGATCTCGCGGCCGCCGGCGTCGCGCCGGTCGGCCTTGACCGCCGCCCACAGCCCCGCCGCCGCGCCGCTGAGGACCGTCAGGCGGCCATGGGTGAACCAGCCCGGCTGGAACCCCGGAAGATCCTCCCAGCGGAACCGGTCGAGGCGCGGCACCTCTGCCGCAGGCAGGTCGGTCGCGTAGCCGGGGGTGGTCAGGTCAAAGCCGCAGGCGGCATCGCCCAACACCGCGGTGCAGGGCTTCTGGTAGACCCGGCCCTGCGGCTGGTTCAACGCTTCGGTCAACCCGCGCAGCTCTGCCTCGAATGCGCCGCCGGCGCGGCGGATCTCTCCCAGCGTGCCGCGAAACTGCAGCCAGCGCATCGTCACATCGCGCCAGTTGACCAGCCAGCAGCGCAGCTCGGCCCCGTCATGGCGGCCCGCCTCGATGTCAGCCTCGGTGACGGCGGCATCGGACAGCACGCCCAGTGCTTCGCTATTGTCGACCGACAGGCCGGTGGCCTGGCTCACCGCCCGCGCCGTCAGCCCGCTGCCGGGGCGGAAAGTGATGCCGTCGAAGCTGAGAGTACAATCATGGTCGGTGAACCCCAGCTCCATACCGTCCCGCCGCCGCAGCGCCCAGGCGCGGCAAACGGTCGTCACACCGGTCTGAAGATGAGCGCGGAAGTCATCGGAAAGACGGCTCATACCCGCAGCTCCACCACCGGCACCGCCGGTGCTTCGCCCGCCTGAAAAGAGGCGACGCTGGTCTGGATGCTGGCGGTGTCGAACCGCACCGGCACGTCGAACTCAAACCCCGCGCGCAGCACCAGGCCTTTCTCCGGCGGATGCGACAGGGTGATCAGGCCGGTGGCGGTGTCGAGCATGTAATCGACGCCCTCCTGCAGCGCGTCCTGGCCGATGCCCACCTGTACGGTGCCCGCCACAGGCTTGGTGATCGGGCGCTGATAACTGTGGCCGCCGGAGCGGTAGGTCTTGGCCAGCTGAAAGGTCACCGTACTGCCGTCGCCGGTGGCGATGTCCTGATCGTCAAAACGCACTTCGGCGCTGGGGCGGGCGGATTTGTAGTCGCTCCAATCCTTCCAGCGGAAGCCATAGAGCTGGCCCTGACGCGCCTCGAAAAAGGCGATCAGCGTCTCGATATCCTCCAGCGCACGCAGCCCCAATCCCGCGTCATAACGGCGGCGCGAATGCGCCCAGGGGGTGTTGCGCTCCTCGAACCCATTGGCGAGCGTCACCACATCGGTGCGCCGCTCCGGGCCGCCGACCGAGCCGAAGCTGAGCGAGGCGGGAAATCGGACTTCGTGAAAATTCATATACTTACCCTCCGATCTTAACGATTGCGCCCGCCGCGGGACAGCGCCCGGGACAGCTGTGCGGCGATCTGGCTGCGGCTGCGTTCAAAGCCCTGCACGTCCGGGGTGGAGACATTCATCACCACGTGCACCGCGCCGCCGCCCTGCGCACGCACCCCCAGCGCGCCGTCGGCACCGCGGGTGAGCGGCAGGATCGCCTCCGGCCCGGCCTCGCCCATCAGCCCGGTGGCGCCGCGCATCGGAAAGGCCACCGGCCCGCTGACCACGCCGCCCTTGGCAAAGGGCATCACCCGGCCCTGGCTGAAGGCGCCGCCCTCGGCAAAGGGCAGCAGCCCGCCGACGAGCGCGCCGAACCCTTCGCTGAGCAGCCCCGCGGCATGATTGGTCACCGGCTTCATCGCCGCGTTGTAGGTGGTGCGCACCAGGCTGCGGGCCAGCGTGTCCATCGCCTGTGACAGGCTGTTGCCGTCGAACACCAACCCGTCAAAAGCACGCCGCAAACCCTTGGAAAGACTGCGATCCAGCACCTGCGCGTCACGGCCGGTTTCGGAAAACCCCTGCTTGACGCGGCCCAGCACCTCGGCAAATCCCGCCGCCATGTCCGAAGCCCCGTCCAGCGCCTCGCCCAGGGCTTCGCCCTGCAGTTCCAGTTCCGCCATCGAAGATGTGTCAGTCATCTGTTGCCTCCTTCTTCGCAGGCGTGTCGGGATAGGCGCGCATCAGGTCCGCCAGCCGCGCCCGCTGCATCGGTTGCGCCTGCGTGCCTGCGCCCAGCATCAGCTGCAGCTCGGCCGGGGTCAGCAGCCAGAAGTCGCGCGGCAGCAGCCGCAGCCCGCCGATCCCGGCGCGCATCAGCCCTGACCAGTCCAGCCCGGTCATGGGGTTTGCGGCGGGGTGAAGCTGCGTGTCAGCAGCTCTGCCGCGACCCGTGCCGCCTGCATAGGCCCGCCCTCAATGCTGCCCGCCGCCAGCGCCTCGCGGCAGAGATCATGGCCGCCGCCGCGCAAGCCCGCGGCAAGGAGCGCAAGCACGTCGCGGGCGGCAAACCGGCCTTGTTCAAACCGCTGCACCAGCGCAATCAGAGTGTCCTCGCCCAGTAGCTGCTCCAGCTCCGCCAACGCGCCCAGAGTCAGTTTCAGCGCGTAAGGCGTTCCATTCACGACCAATTCCGCCTCGCCTGCCTGTGGGTTCACCATCGGATCACACAGCGACAAAGCTGAGCGCACCGGCGCTGGCCAGCAGTTCGCGCCAGCCGCCCTGGCTTTCGAGGCTGGTCACATCGACGCTTTCGGCGTTGAAGCTGATCCGCGTGGCGCGCAGCCCCGCGATGGTTTCGAACAGGCCGGCGCCGTTCATGTCGACCTTGACCAGAAGGTCCTTGCCGTTTTGTACAGTCATGGGTTTTCTCCGAATGAAGTGTCATGGGGCGCTGATCGCCGCGGAGGTCACACGTCCTCGAGGCGGGCGCGGAAGCGCAGGGTGATCTGCCTGCCGCCGCCGGTCAGCCGTTCGGCGCGGGCGCGGTCGAACCACAGGCCCGCCAGCCGTCCGCGCGGCAGCGGCACCGCCGCGCCGACCAGCGCATCGCAGACGGCGGCGGCAGCGGATTTCGCGGCGGCAAACCCGGCCGCATCGCTGGTGACGGTCACGAAAAAGCGGTGCTCTGCGCCGCTGCCGGTGACGTCGGAGCGGTCCAGAACCTCCTCGCCGCCGAGCGCCACATAGGTCTGCGGCAGCGTGCCTGCGGGCAGCGCGTCATAGATGGCGCTGCCAACCAGTTCCGACAGCGCCGCATCACCGCTGAGATGGGTGTAGATGGCGGATTGCAGCCCGCCAGCCAGGGCATAGGTCATGTTGCCACCTCCTCGACCGCGAAACAGGTGAGGTAGCGACCCGCGGCATCAGTTTCTGCAACCGCATCAATGCGGTAGATCCGGTTGTTATCGCGGAAACGCTGGTCCGGGCGCGGTCGGGATGCAAAGCCATCCGGTGCTGCGCGCAGGGTGATGCGGTACTTCTGCAAAGATAGCCCGTCGCCCGCAAGACGCCCGGACAGCGGTTTCACCTCTGCCCAAAGGGTGCCGAGGGCAACCCAGGTTTCGCTAAACCCGCCAGCGCCGTCGGGGCTGCGCTGGGGGTCCTCCAGCACCAGGGCGCGGCTGAGATCGGGGAGCCGTTTCATGCCAGCCCTCCCGCCACCAGCCGCAGGCTGCGGTAGCGTTCGATCAGGCTGGTGACGCCAAAGGGCATGCAGCCCCCGTGCAGTCCGGTGTCGGAGCGGTGTTCGTAGTAATGCGCCGCCAGCAGCATCACCGCCTGGCCCAGATCGGCTGGCAGGCTGCCCCAATCCGCCGCCATCCCGGCCCGCAGGGAAATCCGCGCGCTGCCGCCCGCGGGAATGGCAGGCAGCAGCGCACCCGCCGGGCACAGCCGCGGGCGGTGGCTGTCGGCCTCCAGATGATAGGACGCCGGATCCAGCAGGGTCTCCGTCCCGGCGGCGTCGCGCAAGTGTACGGCGTCGATCGTTGCAACCGGAGCAATCGGCAGCAACATCCGCGCGCGATCGCGCCAGTGCCGGACCTCCAGCAGGAATTCACGTGTTATCAGTGCCTTGCCGGTCCTTCCTTCGATCGCAGCCAGGGCCGCGCGCAGGAAACCGGACAGCACCGGATCCTGCAGCCCCGCCTCGCCAAAGCCGGTGCCGAGGCGCAGATGCGCCTTGAACTCGGCCAGGGGCAGCGCGGTATCCGGCACCGGAGTCACTTCGCTCAGCATCATCATCTTACTCCTGTGGCCTCCCCCGTCGTGGTCCCGGTCTGCGGGCGGTGAAAGATGCGGCAGGCACGCGCCATCCCTTGCCGCTCGGTCGGAGGGGGAGCAGCTGGACGACAAGGGAAAAGTCGGGCATGCCTGCCGGCGGAGCGGGCTGCCGCCCCGCCATCGGTCCTGACGGTCAGGTCAGGCCGAATTTCATCAGCTTGATCGCGGCAAAATCGCTGACGTCGCCGCCCACCCGCTTGGTGGCATAGAACAGCACATGCGGCTTGGCGCTGAACGGGTCACGCAGCACCCGCAGGTCGGGGCGCTCGGCGATGGTGTAGCCCGCGCCAAAGTCGCCAAAGGCAATGGAGTAGCTGTTGCTGGCCGGATCGGGCATGTCCTCGGCCACCAGCACGGGGTAGCCCATCAGCCGCGCAGGCTCCCCCGCGGCGAGACCGTCGGACCACAGGAAGCGACCGTCGGCGTCCTTCAGTTTTCGCAGCATTCCCGCGGTCTTGGAGTTCATGATGAAGGTGGCATTGGCGCGGTATTCCGCCGCCAGCGCATAGACGAGGTCGATCACCGCATCGCCGCTGCCGACGTCGCCGTCCACACCCGAAGCGACATAGCCGATGCTGCCCCAGCTCCAGCTGGTGTCGTCCACCTTGGGGTGGAACAGGAAGCCCTTGGGCTTGTCGATGCCGTCGCCGTTGATGAAGGCCGCCGCCTCGGACCGGGCGAACTTGCCGGCGATGCGGCCGGCCAGCCAGCCCTCGATGTCAAAGGCGCTGTCATCCAGCAGCCGCTGCGAGGCCTTGGGCAGCGCGCTCAGCTCGTGCAGCGGGATGGTGATGCGGTCGATGGTGCCGGTGCCGGTCTCTGCCGTGGGATCGGTCTCGGTGGCCCAGCCGGCGCCCAGCTCGCTGTGGTCGATCAGCACGTCGTAGGAGGTCGCTTCCACATGCACCACCGAGGCCACCGCGCGGATCGAGGCGGAGGATTGCAGCACGGTCTTCACCGTCTCGGCGGTCTGCGGGTCGACCAGGTAGCCGCCGTCGCTGCCCACGGCAGTGGACATCGCCTTGCCCTCCAGCTCCAGCCCGCGCAGGCCGTCGTCGTCACCGCTGCGCAAGTAAGCGTTGAAGGCTTTCTGATGCGGCGCCGCATTGTCGCGGGCGGCGGCCAGAGGGGGGCGGTTCTGAGAGATTGTCTTACGGTCCAGCATGGTCACTCGCTTTTCTGCCTGTTTCAGCCTTGATTGCACGTCGGTTTGGAACCCCTTGAATTCCTGAAGAAAGCCGGACATGGCCTGCTTGACTTCATGGACCAGGGGAAGGGTGTCGCCGGACTGGTCCGGCTGGGTGTCTGTGCTCATGTGCTTTGTCCTGTCTTGAGGTCACGGGTGATCTGGCGCAGGCCGTCGGCCAGGGCGCGCAGGGCATCGCTGCCGGGCTCGGCCGCTTCGCCGCCGGGGGTGTCGGCGCTGGACTTGCCGGTCACCCGGGCGGCGGGCAGCATCGGGAAGGTGACCAGCGAGACCTCCCACAGTTCCACCCGGCACAGCTGGCGGCAGCCGTCGGCGCCGCGGGCAGCCTTCTGGGTGCGGTAGCCAATCGACAGCCCGTCAATGGCGCCCGCCTGGATCAGCGCGGCGACCTCGGCCCCCTTGGCAGTGGCGGTCAGGATGCGTCCCTTGACGAACAGCCCGCGGGTGTCCTCGCGCACCTCGTCCCAGACGCCGATCGGCTGTGCCGGGTCGTGCTGCCACAGCATCTTGACGCTGCGCCCCTCGGCCGCCAGTGCCGCCAGCGAGGCCGCATAGGCGCCGGGCTGCACTACGTCGCCGCCCCGGTCGGGTCGGCCGAACAGGCTGGCGTAGCCGCTGATCGCGGCGGCGCCGGTCAGCGCCAGATCCTTGCCGAAGCTGGCGAATTTATGTTCGAGCGGGGGAATGTCCTGCATGACATGTGCCTCATAAATGTTTGATTTCACGGCAACTGTACCGCCAGGAAGGATTGGAAGGCCTGCGCCAGGATCACCGCGGCGACACCGTAGACGGTGAGCCACAAGCGCTTTTCCAGCCGCTCCATCATCTGCTCGATCCGGTCGAGTCGGCGGTTCACGGCCTCGTGCTGGATCTGCGCGACCCGCTCATGCGCCGACAGGCGCAGCCCCGGCGAGCAGTCAAAAGCGTGCATCGGGTGTTCAGTCATCCGGCTGGCCCTCCGTCTGGACTGGCGCGGCGGCCTCGGTCGGCAGGCCGAGCAGCTGTCGTTTTTCCGCGGTGGTCAGGAAGTCCGCCGCGGCCACCCGCCGCCACTGCGCCTCACGCTCGGCCGCAAGGGCGGGCAGCTGGTCGAGATCGGGCTTCAAGGTCAGCGCATCGCCGCTCCAGCCGGTCAGCCAGTCCGCCAGCGCGCCCACGACCTTGGAGACCAGAGGCAGCACCGTCAGCCGGTAGAAGGCGCGGTTGGCCTCCTGGTAGTTGGCGTAGGTCGCATCGCCCGGAATGCCCAGCAGCATCGGCGGCACCCCGAAGGCCAGCGCGATCTCGCGCGCGGCGGCGTCCTTGGTTTTCTGGAACTCCATGTCGGAGGGGGAAAAGCCCATCGGCTTCCAGTCCAGCCCGCCCTCCAGCACCATCGGGCGGCCTGCGTTTCTGGCGCCCTGAAAATTGGACTGGATCTCATCGCTCAAGATACGGAACTGTTCCTCGGACATGCGTCCATGGCCGTCCGAGCCGCTCCAGACCAGCGCACCGGAGGGGCGCGCGGCGTTGTCCAGCAGCGCCTTGGACCAGCGTGAGGCGGCGTTGTGCACGTCGATCGCCATCGCCGCCGATTGCAGGGCCGACAGGCCGTAGTGATCGTCCTGCGGGTGGAAGCTCTTGATATGGCAGACCGGCGACTGCGCCGGATCCGCCGCAAAGCGGTGCTTGCGGCCGCCCACCACGTAGTCAAAGCCCTCGGGCCAGCCATCGGGGCCGGGCACCACATGCATCCGGTCCGAGCGCAGCACATGCAGCTCTGCCGGGGTGCCGTCCTCTGCCGCGGCCATTTCGACATAGGCATTGCCGGACAGCAGCAGGTGGCCGTAGAGCGCCTCGAGGAACTCGGCGCCGGTCTGGGCCGGGTTGGGCCGCGCCAGCAGCGACAGCCAGGGGTGGCTTTCATAGCGCTGGTGATTGTCCTGCAGCACCAGCGGCACCGCCGCGGCGGCTTCGGCGATCAGGCGGATCACCCGGTGGCCGACCGGATTGCCCGCAAAGCCGGAGCGGGTCAGGGAAACACTGTCGCGCGGGCTCCAGGCGGTGCGGCCGGTGCCCTGCCAGGAGACGACGCGGGCGGTCTGGCTGGCCTTCCGCTCGGGAGGTTCCGGTGATTTGCGCCGCAAGAGGTCAAAGACCATGATCCGCTCCTTGTTGTTCAGGATGACGCGGCGGCCCGGTGGCGGGCGGTGCGTCTTTGCTGGGGATGATTGATGCCAGAAAGCCCTGAAGATTTGCGAAGCGGTGCGTACGCAGGGGGTGCAACACCCGACAGCAAGCGACTGATAAAAAAAGGAAACCGCCCGTTGCGCGAACGGGCGGCTCCGTGGTTTCAGCGCCCCGAAAGGGCCAGAGCGGGCGCTTACAGCACGCGCACCTGCGGCAGGCGCAGATAGGCGGCGGGGGCGAGGATCAGCTCGTGCAGCGCCCAGACCAGCGCGTCCAGCCGGTCGGGCGAGCCCTGCCCCAGATAGCCCTGCGGCGTCATCTGGCACATCTGCTCCTCCAGCTCTCCCAGGCCCGGCAGATGCCGCACCCGGCCCTGTTCATAAAGCGCGGCCACGGGTTCTGCCCGGGCGGATTTGGACTTGCCCGCGTGCAGGGCGCGGAATGGCACCAGCGGGTCGGCCTGGCGCAGCAGGGTTTCCACCAGCGCGCCGCCCTGGTTGACCTCTGCCACCACCCGCTCGGCGCCGAATTCGTCGCGGGCGGCGATCACCGCCCTGGCCCAGGCCAGCGGCCCCACCCCCTGCACGGTGCGGTCGGCCAGCACATAGGCGCGCCAGTCCTGCGGGCGGCCGCGGGTGACGGCGCCCGCCACCACGATGCCGCAGGCGTCGGAGGCCTTGCCTGCGCTCACCGCCGGGTCCACCGCCACCACCACCCGGTCCAAGGGCGGTGGGTTGGCCTGCTGCTGGCCCGCCAGCGTGGCGCTGGTCCACAGCGCGCCTTCCACATCGGCCAGCATCACGCCGTCCAGTTCCTGCCGACCAAGGCGGGTGCCCGCGTAGCGGGCGCGCACCTCCTCAAGGAAGGAGGGTGCGAGATTGGCGCGGTTGGCCTCGGTGGCGGCATGGGTCTGCACCGTGCTGGGGGCGGCCAGCAGCCGTTTCAGCGCGGGCGCATTGCGCGGCGTGGTGGTGACGCAGACGCGCGGATCCCGCCCCAGCCGCAGCGCGAATTGCAGCATGTCCCATGTCTCCTGCCCCTTTTTCCACTTGGCCAGCTCATCCGCCCAGGCGGCGTCGAACTGGGGGCCGCGCAGCGCCTCCGGGTCGTGGGCGGAGAAGGCCTGTGCCTCGGCGCCATTGGGCCAGATCAGCCTGCGCTCCGACGCCTTCCACTGCGGTCGCCGGTCGGGCGGCGAACAGGCGAGGATGCCGCTGTCGCCGTGGATCATCACGTCGCGCACCTGGTCATAGGTTTCCGCCACCAGCGCGATGCGCCGCGCCCGGCCCGGATCGCGCGGCCGCGGCCCTTCGGCCAAGGAACGCACCCATTCCGCCCCTGCCCGCGTCTTGCCCGCGCCGCGCCCGCCCAGGATCACCCAGGCGCGCCAATCGCCCGGCGGCGGGCGCTGGTGATCCAGCGCCCAGATGTCGAACAGATGCGGCAGCGCACAAAGCGTGCGGCGGTCCAGCTCATCCAAGAACCAGCTCAGGATCGAGGGCGGCACGCAGGCCAGAAAGTCCGCGTTCGACAGCCGCGCGCGCCGCGACGAGATCGAGCTCGTTTTCGGATTTGAACAGGTCGGCGAATTCACTGCTTTGTTCTGCAAGGACTCTCTCCACTTTCTGGCATTCCCGGATCAGCTGCTCCAGCTTGCTGACCTGCCCCTTGGTGCCGGTCACCTCGTCAATTCCGTTGGTCTCCAACTGTTCGCGCAGCGCCTCTGCCTCGTTGCGCAGGCGGTGAATGCTTTCTTGCAGCGAGCGCAAGAGATCGGAGGTATACAATACCTGCCGCTTCAGGTGGCTGCCGCCATCCTTGTCCGGTGTCTGGTCTGTCATGAAAACCTGGCTGCCTTATGCGTTTCTTGATCCGCACAAGAGAGAAAGACAGGCCGCCGCAGAACGCGACGCGGCCTAGTGTTTCTTCCAGCTGCAATGCAACCTTTACGTGAAAATAGCGCAAAAGTCAAGCTCGGCGGGAACGACGCGCAACGGGCACAGAACGCCCTACGACCCTGATGCGCAACAAAAAAGGGCGCCAGTCGGCGCCCTTTTCCATATTCTCTGAGGTTGCGGCGATCAGTTGTTCTGCTGCCGCTCGGCCTCGATCTGGCGCCATTTGGCGACGTTGCGGTTGTGCTCTTCCAGCGTTTCGGCAAAGGCGTGGCCGCCGGTGCCGTCCGCCACGAAGAACACGTAGTCGGTTTCTTCCGGGTTCACCGCCGCCTCGAGGCTGGCCATGCCGGGGTTGGCAATCGGCGTCGGCGGCAGGCCTTCGATCACATAGGTGTTCCACGGGGTTGCCCCGCGCAGCTCGCTCTGCCGCAGACCACGGCCCAGAACGCCCTCACCCTTGGTGACGCCGTAGATCACGGTCGGGTCCGTCTGCAGCCGCATGCCGCGGTTCAGGCGGTTGGTGAAGACCGAAGCGACCAAACCGCGTTCCTCGGCAACGCCGGTTTCCTTCTCGATGATCGAGGCAAGGATCAGCATTTCCTCGGGTGTTTTCACCGCGGCCTTGTCCGAGCGGCCTTCCCAGGCGGCATTGATGCGCAGCAACTGGCGTTCCTGCATTTCCGCCAGCACCGCGGCCCGTTCGGTGCCCGGTGTGACCTCGTAGCTGTCCGGGGCGAGCAGACCTTCGGCCGGACGTTCGCCGGGATCGCCTGTCAGCACATCCATCGCCTTCAGCGCCTCGACCACCTGCCAGCTCGTCACACCTTCGGCCACCGCGATGCGGTAACGGGTGTCACTGTCCTGACGGGTCTCGGTATAGGCTTCGGGGACTTCGCCCTCACCGAGGATGAACTCCGCCTTCTCGACAAACTTGTTGGTGGCCGGATCGAGTTCGCGCACCTCGGCCTGGGTGCGGGTCACGCCGATGCGATAGACGACCTCGGTGCCGCAAGTCGATGCCGCGGAGGTGGTGATCTGGTTGGTGATCTCCTCCATCGAGGCGCCCGGCTCCACCAGGAAGCTACCGGCCTTCAGCTGGCCGGTCTTTTCGCTGTACTTGGCGCCGAGACGGAACAGGGTCGCTGAGGAGACCGCGTTCTGTTCTTCCAGATCGCGGCTCACCCGTGTCATGTTCGATCCCCGCTCCACCCGCAGGCAGATCGCCGTGTCCAGCGGGCCTTCGGCGGTGTACTGCGATTTGCCCCACAGGATGACGCCGCCCAGAAGGAACAGCGCCACGATGAGGATCGACAGCATGTTGGAAGCGAGGCTGCGCCACATCAGCTGGATTTCCCGAAGATCACCGACGCGTTGGTGCCGCCAAAGCCGAAGGAGTTGGACAGCGCCACGTTGATTTCCCGCTCACGCTTGGCGTTGGGGGCGAGGTCAACCGGGGTTTCCACCGCCGGGTTGTCCAGGTTGATGGTCGGCGGTGCCACCTGGTCGCGGATCGCCAGGATCGAGAAGATCGCCTCGATCGCGCCCGCCGCACCCAACAGGTGGCCGGTGGCGGATTTGGTCGAGGACATGGTGACATTGGCCGCGTGATCGCCCAACAGACGTTCCACCGCGCCGAGTTCGATCGTGTCGGCCATGGTCGAGGTGCCGTGGGCGTTGATATAGTCGATCGCGGACGGCTCCAGACCGGCGTTTTTCAGCGCCGCACGCATGGAGCGCTCGCCGCCTTCGCCGTCCTCGGAGGGCGCGGTGATGTGGTAGGCATCGCCCGAGAGGCCATAGCCCAGCACCTCGGCATAGATCTTGGCGCCGCGGGCCTTGGCGTGCTCGTAATCCTCCAGCACCACGATGCCGGCGCCTTCGCCCATGACGAAACCGTCACGGTCGGCGTCATAGGGGCGCGAGGCGGCCTTGGGGTCATCGGCGCGCTTGGTGGACAGCGCCTTGCAGGCGTTGAAGCCGGCAATGCCGATCTCGCAGATCGCCGCCTCGGCGCCACCTGCGATCATCACGTCGGCGTCGCCGGATTTAATCAGCCGGGCCGCGTCGCCGATGGCATGGGCGCCGGTCGAACAGGCGGTCACGACGGAATGGTTCGGGCCCTTGAAGCCGAAGCGGATCGAGACCTGACCGGAGATCAGGTTGATCAGCGCGCCGGGGATGAAGAAGGGCGACACCCGGCGGGGGCCTTTCTCCTTGATCATCACGGCAGTGTCGGCGATCGAGGACAGGCCGCCGATGCCGGAGCCGATCATCACGCCGGTACGCAGGCGGCTTTCCTCGTCCTCGGGCGTCCAGCCAGCGTCCCGGACAGCCATGTCCGCAGCGGCGATGCCATAGAGGATGAAGTCGTCGATCTTCTTCTGTTCTTTCTTGATGACCCAGTCATCCGGGTTGAACGTGCCCTCAGACCCGTCGCCGCGCGGAACCTCGCAGGCATAAGTGGTGGCGACGCCGCTGGCTTCGGCGTCAAACAGGGTGATGGGGCCGGCGCCCGACTGTCCATCCAGCAACCGGGACCAGGTTTCTTCGACTCCGCTGGCCAGCGGGGTGACCAGGCCCAGTCCGGTGACTACTACTCGGCGCATTCCTTGCTCTCCTATGCCTCGGCAATCCGTCCGTTCAGATAGCTTGGAATGGCACATGGGCGCAAGAGCGGGCTGGGACACGTATTTCGAGCGCAACTGGCCGTTTTTTGCGCAAAAGTTGCGAAAGAGGAAGTTTTCGTTAACACTTCACCTGTAGGTTGAACTCACCTTCAAGGAAATACTCGGCATCCGGTCAGACGGCTTGCCACAGCGGGTTGGAGCATCGGGCCAATAGTGTCTCCAACCCGCTTTTTTCCTGTGCAGGGAAAGGCCGTTCTCCCGTGCCTTAGCCAAGCAAATCGCTGCAGCCGCACTGGCGGCGTTAACCGCAAATTCGGAAATTTACCCCATTGTTGCAGCTGCACGTAACAAGGGACCACCCTCGCCATGCAACGATGGCTTTTGATACTCGCACTGTTGCTGACCGGCCTGCTGCCACTGCGCGCCGAGGCCAGCTGTGCCGTACATCAGGACCTGTCCAACTTGCACCGCGCCTCCCGGGGCGTGCTCTCCTATCTTGAGACCGGCGAAGGGGCCTATCACCTGCAGGGATTGCGCAGCTGGATGAGCGTGCACCCGCCGGAACCGCTGCTGCAGCGGATGCGCGCGGTCGGAATCACCGCAGCCGCGCCCCCGGCGATGGAACTGCTGAAACGGCATCAGGCCTTGCTGCACATCCACGCCAGCCAGGGCCGTATCGCCGCGCGCGACAGTGCGCGCCATCTCAAAGTCGCCGAGCTGGTGGCCGAGTTCGGCCTGCTGGTCGAAGCCCTGCCCTGCGACCAGGTCAAGGAAGAGGGCTTTGGCAGCAAGCTGGTCGCGGTCGCGGCCGAAGATGCCCGCATGCGCCAGCAGATCATCAATGCGGGCATTGCCTGGGTTTCTTTTCTGGTTCTGGGCGGCAGCATTCTCTATTTCCTCGATCGCATCGGCATCCGTCGCATCCGTCGCACCAAACGGTTTCCCTGCGCGGTGCCCTGCACGCTTCAGGCCGGCAGCCGCACCCTGCGGGGACATCTGGTGGACCTCAGCCGCGCTGGCGCCAAACTGCGCCCCGACGTGCCGCTGGTGGTCTCGGGCCGGGTCGGACTGCAATTCGGTGGCTACACGGTGACCGCGCAGGTCCGCTGGCAGACGGCTGACTATATCGGCGTGCAATTCACCAAGGATTTCAATTTCATGCAGCTGCACCGGTTGCTGGAAGCCTATCCGATGGAAGCCCTAGACACAGGCGATGTGAAAGGTGGCGCCCGACTGGCCCACTGAGCGCGAGTGCCATCTGGCCTGCCTGCCTCCATTTAGCACTTACAACATCCCGGACGCGCCTGCGCCGTCATCCATCCGGCGTCTGCGGCACACGCGCGCGGGAAAATGGCTGCCCGGCCCCAACGGGGCGGGCATTTCCCGCGCCTGCCGTCAATGCTTTTACGACAATTTGACGGTTCTTTCTCGCAGCCTTTAACACCTTTTGCGCCGTCCTGTGCGACACTTCCGGAGACTAGAATACGACTGAGAGACTGCCCCAACCTGCAAAAGAGCCCCGCCATGACATTCCGGTCCCTGATGCTGTCAGCACTCCTTGCAACCAGCGTGGCCTTGGCCAGCGCTGACAGGGTCGCGGCATCAAGGGCAACCTGCATGCTGCAATCGGATCTCGTCACCTTTCAGCACGGCGCCCGCGGGTTCCTGGAACATCTGAAACACGGCAATGCGCCCGGGAACGTCACGCTGCTGCGCCATTGGCTGGAACAACATTCCGTGGTAAATTTGCGCATGAACATGCGGCGGGCCGGGCTCGAGACCTTCGAACCCCTGGCGGTGCGGTTGATCACCCAGCAAAAAGGCCTGCTGCAGATCTACGACCGCAATGGCACCGCCGCCGCACTGAGCAGTGCCGAACGGCTGAACACCGCAGCTCTCCTGAACCAGTTTGCACGGCGCATCATTCCGCTGGCCTGCGACTTGCCCGCAGGGGAGGTCCGGGCGGGATCTGGTGGAAACGGTGCCGGGGGCGAACAATGGATGTCGCGGGAGACGGCCATTGCGACCTCGTTCACCGCGCTGATCCTGGGCGGGGCCGGGCTGGTCATCGGAGAGCGCCTGGCCCGCCGACACCGGCGCAGAAGCAAACGCTATCCCTGCTCCCTGCCCTGCAGTCTGCAGTCCAACCAGCAGCTGCTGCGCGCCAAGCTGGTCGACATCAGCCGGATGGGGGCCAAGGTCCGTATCTGGAACCTGTCCGGCAGCCCGCTTCCCGCGGTGCGAAGCGCGGTCACCGTCGCCTTTCCCGCCGTGGATGAAATCCAGGCGCAGGTGATCTGGCAAAGCGCCGACTACGTGGGGGTCAACTTCACCAAGCCAATGTCCCGCGAGACGCTGCAGACGCTGCTCAAATGGTCAAAACGCGGCCCTTCGGACCGCGATGCACAGGCCATTCCGAACCAGATCCCACCTGCCGCGCCGGACGCGCCCACGTTCTGAGAGGCTGGCCGCCGCAGGCAGACCTGCGGCAGGCGACAGCTTTGGCGCGGGCCGGACCCGCGCCAATGGGTGATTTTACTGGAACTCCGCCACCGGCTCGGGTTCCGGGCGCGCCACCGCCAGCGCTTCCTCGACCGTCAAGGTCTTGCGGAACAGCGCCCGCCCCACCAGCGCACCGGAGATGTTGGAGATATACTTCAGCCGCGAGATATCATCCGATCCCCGCACGACACCGCTGGCGATAACCGGTGCCCGCGCCTGTTCGGCGAGGCCGGAAATCAGGCCCAGCTGCGCTTCGACGTCGGACATGTCGCTGTCGATGTCGGTCACCAGGATGCCGGCCAAGGGCGCGGAATCAAAGGCGGCGATGAAATCCTCGGGCGAGATCGCCCCAGCCTGGCGCCAGCCATCGGTCATCACCTGCCCCTGGTAGACGTCGACCGCCAGCACGATCTGATCGGGGTGGTGTTTGGCCAGTTCCTGCACCAGCTGCGGATCGCGGGCAGCGAGGGTGCCGATCACGATGCGCCCGGCGCCGCGGTCAATCCAATGCTCCACATGTTCGCGGGTGCGCATGCCACCGCCCAACTGCACCGGAATGCCGACCGCACGGATGATCTCCGCAATCAGGTCCTCGTTGCTGAAATCACCTTCGATCGCATTGAAGTCGGTGATGTGCATCCATTCGGCGCCAGCGGCCGCAAAGCTGCGGGCGGTTTCCACGGGATCCACGTGCCAGATCTGAGGTTCGTCCAGGCGGCCCTTTTCCAGCGTCACGCACCGGCCATTCTGAAGTTCCATCGTGGGGTAGATCATCATTGCACCAGTCTCCTCTGATGTTGCCCGTATCAGAGGTAGCTTAGCACGGGATGTGGCGCTGGCTGACGCCGTTTCCTGACCGTTTGCAGTCTGATTGCGGCGCAGGTTCCACGATTTGGCCACCGCGGCACGCCCGTCGCGGGTCAAACCTCTGGCAGAGATTCGCGGTGCCGACCTGCCGCGCCGGAACTGCATCCCCCAAAAAGAAAAACGGCGCCTTCCCAAGGGGAAGACGCCGTCTGACCGGTATCCCGGAAACGTCGATCAGGACGCTTCGGAGATGAATTTGACTGCGTCGCCAAAGGTCTGGATGGTCTCGGCTGCGTCGTCCGGGATTTCGATGCCGAACTCTTCTTCGAAGGCCATGACCAGCTCAACGGTGTCCAGGCTGTCTGCGCCCAGATCGTCGATGAAGGAGGCGTTTTCGGTGACTTTGTCTTCTTCAACACCCAGGTGCTCAACAACGATCTTTTTAACGCGATCTGCGACGTCGCTCATGTCTCTTCCTCGTTTTTCAGGGCACTCTGCCCGGTTCTGCCCTTGCCCCTGCGGGCGGCGTGGTTGTTGCCCGGAGCGGGCGGTGTCATCCCCGCGATGCGGGAACGGTGCGGCGTGCCCCAACGGGAAGTCCACCGCGAATATGCGCCGCCTATAGCATAGACCGCAGCCAAGGCAAACGGTTTCGCAAAGAGACGCCTGCCCGGCCAGCCTGCACCTGGCGGCTATGAAGCGTGCAGATGGCGCTGCAATCAAGCCCTTGCAAGTGTGCAGGGTAACTTTTTTTCCAAATGGTCAGCTTTTCAAGTGGTTGACCACGGGTTCTGGCCCGATCCGGACGCCATCACACTATGGACAGGCTGCGCGGCGGTACCGCGAAGCCTTGCTAGATGCTGGTCTCAGACCAATCAGATCATCGCCATGCCGCCGTTCACGTGCAGCGTGGTGCCGGTGACATACCCGGCCTCGGGGCTGGCCAGATACAACACGGCGGAGGCGATTTCCTGCGAATCTCCCATCCGGCCGGCCGGGATCTGGTTCAGGATCGCTTCTTTCTGATTGTCGTTGAGCTTGTCGGTCATCGCGGTTGCGATGAAGCCCGGCGCAACAGCGTTCACGGTGATGCCGCGGTTGGCGACCTCATAGGCCAGCGACTTAGACATGCCGACCATGCCGGCCTTGGAGGCGGCATAGTTGCCCTGGCCCGGGTTGCCGGTGGCACCGACGACGGATGAGATGTTGATGATGCGGCCCCAGCGCGCCTTCATCATGCCGCGCAGCACGCCGCGGCACAGCCGCATGGTGGAGGTGAGGTTCACGTCCAGCACGCTCTGCCATTCCTCGTCCTTCATCCGCATGAACAGGTTGTCGCGGGTGATGCCCGCGTTGTTCACCAGAATGTCGACCGAGCCCATCGCCTCGGCCGCCTGTTTCGGCAGCGCCTCGACCGCCTCGGCGTCGGACAGGTTGCAGGGCAGCACGTGGGCGCGCTCACCCAGTTCCTCGGCCAGCGCCTTCAGCGGCTCTTCGCGGGTGCCGGACAGCGCCACGGTGGCGCCGGCCTTGTGCAGGGCGCGGGCGATATCGCCGCCGATGCCGCCGGAGGCGCCGGTAATCAGGGCATTCTTGCCAGTCAGATCAAACATGTCATTTCCTCAGTTAATGGCCGACCCGTGGAACGCCGCGTTGCACGGCGCGCGACACAGGCCGAAAGTCTTGCAAAAGGTCGATTACTCGGCGGCCAGCGCCTGCACGTCCTCGGGGGTGCCGGCCTGGCGGCTGGTCAGGGAGCGGTCGATCTTGCGGATCATGCCGGACAGCGCCTTGCCTGCGCCGATTTCCCAGAATTCGGTGACGCCCTTGGCCGCCATAGCCTGCACGCTCTCGCGCCAGCGCACCGAGCCGGTGACCTGCTCGACCAGCAGCTGGCGGATCTCGTCCGGATCGGTCACCGCATCGGCGCGCACATTGGCAATCAGCGGCACCGCGGGGGATTTGATCTCAACACCGGCCAGCGCCTCCGCCATGGCATCGGCGGCAGGCTGCATCAGGGCGCAGTGGAACGGGGCGGAGACCGGCAGCATCACCGCGCGCTTTGCGCCCTTTTCCTTGGCGATCTCGGCGGCACGCTCCACCGCGGCCTTGGCGCCGGAGACCACGACCTGCGTCGGGTCGTTGTCATTGGCGGCCTGGCAGACCTCTCCTTGCGCGGCCTCGTCCGCGACGGCGCGCACGGCCTCCAGATCGAGGCCCAGGATCGCTGCCATGGCGCCTTCGCCCACCGGCACGGCGCTTTGCATTGCACGCCCACGGGTCCGCAACAAGCGCGCGGTATCCGCAACCGAGATGGCCCCGGCAGCCGCCAGTGCGGAGTATTCACCCAGGCTGTGCCCGGCCACGAAGGCGGCCTTTTCGATCCCCAGACCTTCGGCCTCCAGCGCGCGCATCGCCGCCAGCGAGGTGGCCATCAGCGCGGGCTGCGCATTCTGGGTCAGGGTCAGCGTTTCGATGTCGCCCTCCCAGATCAGCTGGCTCAGGCTTTCCCCCAGGGCCTCGTCGACCTCATCGAAGATGGCCTTGGCGGCCGGATACGCCTCGGCCAGCGCCTTGCCCATGCCGATGGTCTGGGCACCCTGTCCGGGGAACACAAATGCGATCGTCATTGATGACCTCGTCTAATTGAACGTTTTGCCTGATGTAGCGGCCCTTGACGCGGCGTACAAGCAAAGCCGCAGCCTGCGCACCAAGACTGTGCAGGGATATGGCCCTGCCGCGTGTTGCGCGCCGGGGCGGGGTTGCTAGGTTTGAGACAGCAACGACATCAGAAGGACTGCCAGAAAATGCCGCGCCAGAACACCACACACAGCTATGGCAGCGTCGCCAAGACCTTTCACTGGCTGACCGCCCTGCTCATTCTGTCGGCCTTTCCCCTGGGCTACATCGCCAACGACTTGGCGCAGCAGATCCAAGGCCCCGATTTTACCGGCGATGCCGCGGTTATCGAACGCGCCACATTGCTGTTCTCCGTGCACAAGACCCTTGGCCTAGCCGTTTTCTTCACCGCCGTGTTGCGCATCCTTTGGGCGCTGAGCCAGCCCAAGCCGGGCCTGCTGCACCCCGATCGCAAGGCCGAGGCGCTGGCGGCAGAAACCGTGCACTGGTTGCTGTATGGCTCGCTGGTGGCGGTGCCGCTGTCCGGCTGGATCCACCACGCCGCGACCACCGGCTTTGCGCCGATCTGGTGGCCCTTTGGTCAGGATTTGCCCTTTGTGCCGAAATCGGACGTGGTGGCAGGTGTCTTTGGCGGCCTGCACTGGCTGCTGGTCTGGACCCTGGCGGCGGCGCTGGCGCTGCATATTGCCGGTGCGCTGAAGCATCACGTGATCGACCGCGATGCCACGCTGCGCCGGATGCTGCCGGGCCAGTATCGCCTGCCGTCAGTGCCGCCGCAACGCCACAGCATGCTGCCTCTGCTGGTGGCTGCGCTGGTCTGGCTCGGCGTGCTTGGTGGTGGCGCAACCCTTGGCGTGCTGGATCGCCACGCGCCGGAACAGGCGCAGGGGATCGCAACCCCGGTCACCGCGCTCGAGACCGCAACCGCCGAGGACACCGCGGCGAGCAACTGGCAGGTTCAGTCGGGCACGCTGGCGATCTCGGTCACCCAGATGGGCAGCGCCGTCACCGGCAGCTTTGCCGAATGGTCAGCGCAGATCCAGTTCGAGGAGCCCGCAACGCCCGGTGCGGCGGGCGAGGTAGAGGTCACGATTGCCATTCCGTCGCTTGAGCTGGGCTCTGTCACCCAGCAGGCAATGGGCGCGGACTATTTTGACAGCGCCAGCTATCCCACCGCCCGCTTCGCGGCGCAGATCTTCAAGCTGGAGACCGGGTACGAGGCACGCGGTACGCTGACATTGAAAGGCCAGGAGATGCCGGTCACCCTGCCCTTTACGCTGGACCTGGACGGGGACACCGCCCGGATGCAGGGCGGGCTGACCCTGAACCGGATGGACTTCGGCATCGGACAAAGCCTGCCGGATGAAAGCTCGCTCGGTTTTGCCGTCGACGTCTCCGTCGACCTGGAGGCGACGCGCAAACCGTAAGCTGAGGCCCCAATCATCAGAGTTTGCCCCCGGCTCGTGGCCGGGGGATTTTTTTTGCTCCCCGCTGCTGCACCCTGCACGCCCCCGGACGGATGGGCCGCGCGGAGGCCGACAGCGGCGCGGAACAGAATTCGGCAAGAGGGTCCGGACAAACGGAAACCGCCGGTTCCAGACGGAACCGGCGGTGCAGTGTTTACCAATCTGATGCGATCAGACGCGCCGCGATTACTCTTCGGCTTTCATCGCCTCGATCGAGATCTTCACATTGACCTCGTCGCTGACGAAGGGCGCGAACTGGCCGAGGTTGTACTCGGAGCGCACCAGCGTGGTGGTGGCGTCAAAGCCGGCCCAAGGCTTCTTCGCCATCGGGTGTTCGCCCGCCTTGTTCAGCTTGGCGTCAAGCACGACCGACTTGGTCACGCCGTTCAGGGTCAGGTCGCCGGTGATCTTGGCGGTGTTCTCGCCCGTCACTTCGATCGCGGTGGAGGTGAACGTGATGGTCTCATCCTCGGTGGCGTCGAAGAAATCCTTGCTCATGAAATGGTCAAAGCGCTTTTGCCAGCCCGTGAGCATGCTGCTCAGCGGCATGGACACAGACACGCTGGAAGCCGCCGGATCTTCCTGGTCGAACATGATCTCGCCCTCGAAACCCGAGAACATGCCGTAGGTGGTCGAATAGCCGAGGTGGTTGTAGTCGAAGATAACCTGGCTGTGGCCGGAATCGAGGACGTATTTCTCCGGTGCAGCGGCGGCGCCGGTTGCGGCGATTGCGGCCAGTGCGGCGGCAAACAGGGTCTTTTTCATCGTAAGGCTCCGTTTCATGAATTCTTGTGCCACCAGATGTGGCGCATGCCCCCCTGCAAAGGGAAGCCCACAAAAACCAACAGTATCTGTGAGCGCACGAACACGAAACCCGGCGCATTGTGCGCCGGGCCTAAACTCGCGAAAACGTGATGAAAATCAGGACAGGATATGAACCAACCCGCTGAGCTGATCACGCAGCTGGCTGCGCAGGGCGGTCGAACAGATCGGCAGTTCCATCAGCAGGCTGCCGTCGGCTTCGTAGATTTGCACCGTGGCCGCGGTGAAGCGCGCGCCGCCCAGCCGGTCATAACTGCGTCGCAGGATCGTGCGCGGGCGGCGGTAGGCGTCGCAACGCAGAAGCCGCAGCTCCTTTCGGATCGGGTCAAAACAGGCCTCCGGGCGGCTGGCAGCCTCCCGCACGCTCAGCAGAGCGAGCCCGACCAGCACCAGCGAGACCGAGATCCCCAGGCGCACCAGCGTCAGGTCATAGCGCTCTCCGGCCTCGGGCATGAGCCACAGCCCAACCGCGCTGAGCATCATCGCAGCCCCAATGAACCGCTTGAGCACCAGCCCGAGGGTCCAGTTGGCGTCGAGGCGCAAGCTCAACGAGACCGTCTCCGGCAGGCCGCCCCGACCGCCCAAACCGACGCGGCGAGGCATGGCGGCTCCGTAGCCCTGAAATTGATCCGTCATTGCCATTGCGCTGCCCTCTCCCGTTCTGCCACCCAACCGCTTGGCCGAGGCGGCCTGATGGGCGGTTAATGTTTCGTTAACCAAGATGAGCGGCACATTCGGGCAGGATTGTGTCCGCGACGGGGTTTTGCTGCGGCTGCCCGGACCGTGCCTCCCAGCGCCCGTTCGGTGCAGGACCGCGACCGCGCCGTGGCGCGCGACCTCCGGCAGCCGCGGCCCTTTTGACTTGCTCTTTCGGCCCCAGCCTGTATAGGAGGCCCTGCTTTCGCACTTTATTCGATCCGCGCAGCCTCTCGTGACCCGGCAGCGGAAGCAGCAGATGCCAGGTCTATGAAATGCGCCTAGACACAAACAGGAGTTCGCATGCCACTCTATGAGCATGTCATGATTGCGCGTCAGGACCTGTCCAACTCGCAAGCTGAAGGCCTCATCGAACACTTCGGTGCTGTTCTGTCCGACAACGGCGGTAAGCTGGTCGACCAGGAGTACTGGGGCGTCAAGACCATGGCCTACAAGATCAACAAGAACCGCAAGGGCCACTACGCCTTCCTGCGCACCGATGCTCCGTCGTCGGCGATCCAGGAAATGGAGCGCCTGATGCGCCTGCATGACGACGTGATGCGCGTTCTGACCATCAAGGTCGACGAGCACGCCGAGGGCCCCTCGGTCCAGATGCAGAAACGTGACGAACGCGACAACCGTCGCGAGCGCCGCTGATCGAAGCTTGAGAAAAGGACGCTAAATCATGGCAGCCAAACCGTTTTTCCGCCGCCGCAAGGTGTGCCCGTTCTCGGGCGACAACGCGCCGAAGATCGACTACAAGGACACCCGTCTGCTGCAGCGCTACATCTCTGAGCGCGGCAAGATCGTGCCTTCGCGCATCACCGCCGTTTCGGCAAAGAAGCAGCGTGAGCTGGCCCGTGCAATCAAGCGCGCCCGCTTCCTCGCCCTGCTGCCCTACGCCGTGAAGTAAGGAGATAAGCAGATGCAAGTTATCCTTCTTGAGCGCGTTGCGAAGCTGGGCCAAATGGGCGACGTCGTTGACGTGAAGCCCGGGTTCGCCCGCAACTTCCTGCTGCCGCAGGGCAAGGCAAAGACCGCTTCCGAAGCCAACATCGCTTCCTTCGAAGCCCAGAAAGCGCAGCTGGAAGCGCGCAACCTGGAGACCAAGAAAGAAGCCGAGGCTCTGGCAGAGAAACTGGACGGACAGCAGTTCGTCGTGATTCGCCAGGCCTCCGATGGCGGCAACCTCTACGGCTCGGTCACCCCGCGTGACACCGCCGAAGTGGCCACCGAAGCCGGCTTCTCGGTTGACCGCAAGCAGGTCATCATCCGTGAGCCGATCAAGGTCCTGGGCCTGCATGAAGCCGAAGTGCACCTGCACCCGGAAGTCATGGCCGTTGTCAAACTGAACGTTGCACGTTCCGCCGAAGAGGCCGAGCTGCAGGCGTCGGGCAAATCGATCCAGGAGCTGGCCGCCGAAGAGGAAGCCGCTGCCGAGTTCGAGATCTCCGAACTGTTCGACGACATCGGTTCCGCTGCGTCGGACGATGACGACATGGCACCGGCCGCCGAAGCCGCTGGCGAAGACGAAAACAACTGATCCCTCTCGGATCGGTGACATCTGGAAAGGCCGCCTGACCGGGCGGCCTTTTCTTTTTGGCCCAATAGCTTGCAACTAAGGGATAAATGCGCGTCATTTTCCGCACTTCCCCCTAACCCTCCCTTTGCCTGTCTCTGCCAGCATGGCTGCGGGAGACGAAAGAAGGGGGTGCCCATGAGTGACAGAAACCTGGAGCGCGAAGAGCTGGCCCTGCGGCGCAGACTGCTGTTCCGGCTGCTGCGCGGCCATCAGTTCGACCAGCCGAAGTTCCGCACTGAAGCGATTTCGGAGACCGTGCGCAGCGGCATGATCGCGCCCGGCCTCGGCCTGTTCGGCGCTTCAGCCGACCGCCCGAACAGCCGCCCCTCGGCCCGCAGCTAGGGCCGGGATCAACGCAAATCGGGGACCGCGAAATTTGGGAAACAGCCGCGGCCCCCACTGCCCGATCTGGTCAGCCAACCCCACAGGCGTTCGGGGTTTGCTGCCTGAGGGTCGTATTGCCTCAATGCGCAACCTCAATATGTAGGGGTTGGACATATTTAACAAACGTTGAATTGTTAAATTTTGATAAACCTGGTTTGGCGGATTTTTGCAGGCCGTGGGCGGTTCGTCGCCCGCGTCTGCGAGCCCTGCATCACGCGGATTGCGACGCCGGGCAATCTGGCTAGGCTCGCCCCGATATTCCACAACATCGGAGGCCGCATGAACCGCCGGACCTGCCTTATTTCCATTTTTGCAACCGCAACCCTTTCCGCCTGCGGCAGCACTGCCGCCACCCCGGAGCCGGCGGTGTATGATCCGCCGCTCTATCCCAATGAAACGCCAGAGCTGCGACGCAAGATCAACCGCTGGGCAGATCACTACGAGCTGCCGCGCAGCCTCGTCCACCGCCTGGCCGTCCGCGAGAGCACCCATCGCCCCTGGGCCGTGAACCGCCCCTATTACGGGCTGCTGCAGATCCTGCCCGCGACCGCCCGCTCGATGGGCTTCAAGGGCCAGCCCAAAGATCTTCTGGATGCGGACACCAACCTCAAATACGCTGGCAAATACCTGCGCGGGGCCTGGTTGCTGGCGGACGGCAGCGAGGCGCAAGCGGTGAAGCACTATTCGCGCGGCTACTATTACGAAGCCAAACGGCGCGGAATGCTGGAGGAAACCGGTCTGGGCTGAGGCGGGGAAAACGGCGATTGGAATGCCGTCTCCCCCTCGGGCGCAACGCAGGTGTTACATCTGTCGACTACCGCAGGGGCCAGGATTTTGCCCTGCGGATCCAATTATTGACAAGGAGACGTCCATGCCCATCACCCTAGACCGCCGCTCATTTCTGGCCGGAAGCGCCGGACTGATAGCCCTGCACCCGTTTTCCGTTCAGGCCGCCGCAGGGCAGGTCCACCTGCGCCTGATGGAAACCACCGACCTGGATGTGCATGTGTTTCCCTACGACTATTACGGCGACCGCGAAGTCGACACGGTCGGGCTGGCGCGCACCGCCAGCCTGATTGAGGAAATCCGCGCCGAAGCCACCAACGCGCTGTTGCTGGACAATGGCGATTTCCTGCAAGGGAACCCGATGGGCGATTACATCGCCTATGAGCGCGGCATGAAGGAGGGCGATCTGCACCCGGTGATCGCGGCGATGAACACTGTCGGTTTTGATGCATCGACCCTCGGCAACCATGAGTTCAATTATGGCCTGTCCTTTCTGGAGAAATCCCTGGCCGGGGCCAAGTTCCCGGTGGTCTGCGCAAACGTGGTGAAGAAGGCGGGCGCCACCCCGCGCGACGACGAGACCCTGCTGCCGCCCTACCAGATCCTTGAGCGCACCGTCGCCGATGGGGCCGGAAACACGCATCCCATTCGCATCGGCATCATCGGCTTTGTTCCGCCGCAGGTGATGAACTGGGACCGCCGCCATCTGCAAGGCAACGTCCAGGCCCGCGGCATTGTCGAATGCGCCCGCGCCTATGTGCCTGAGATGAAGGAGAAAGGTGCCGACATCATCCTCGCGCTGTCGCATTCCGGCATCGGGGCCGCCACCGGCGGTGAGGATATGGAAAACGCCTCGGTGCCGCTGGCGGAGGTGGAGGGTATCGACGCCATCATGACAGGGCACAGCCACCTCGTGTTCCCCTCCTCCAACTATGCGGATTTTGCCGCGGTGGATGCCGACAAGGGCACGATCCACGGAAAACCCGCCGTGATGGGCGGCTTTTGGGGCAGCCACATGGGGCTGATCGACCTGATGCTGGAACGCGACGGTACGGGCTGGCGCGTGGTCGGCCACGCGTCCGAGGCACGCCCCATCTCCAAGCGCAACGAGGACCGGTCCGTCACCGCACTGGTCGCCAGCCAGCAGAAGGTGCTGGACGCGGTGCAGGCCGAGCATGACGCCACGCTCGCCTATGTGCGCCGGGCCGTGGGCAAGACCGACGCGCCGCTGCACAGCTATTTTGCCTTGGTGGCGGACGATCCCTCGGTGCAGATCGTCTCGCAAGCGCAGACCTGGTATATCGAACAGATGTTGCAAGGCAGCGCGTTTGAAGGCCTGCCCATCCTGTCAGCCGCGGCCCCGTTCAAGGCCGGTGGCCGGGGTGGCCCGGAGTATTACACCGACGTACCGGTTGGCGATGTGGCGATCAAGAATGTCGCCGATCTGTATCTTTACCCCAACACCGTGCGCGCGGTGAAGGTGACCGGCGCCGAGGTCAAAGGCTGGCTGGAACGGTCGGCCGGCATGTTCAACCAGATCGAACCGGGCAAGCCTGATCAGGTTCTGCTGAACCCGGCGTTTCCGTCCTATAATTTCGATGTGATCGACGGCGTTTCCTATGAAATCGACCTGAGCCAACCATCGATGTTCACCCCCAAGGGGGAGCTGGCGAACCCGGATGCCAACCGCATCGTGAACCTGTCCTACAACGGCAAGCCACTGGACCCCGAGCAGGAGTTCATCATCGCCACCAACAACTACCGTGCTGAAGGAGGTGGGGATTTTCCCGGTGCCAAGGGCGACACCGTGGTCTTTGAAGGCCCGGATACCAACCGCGACGTGCTGGTGCGCTACATCGTCGAGCAAGGCACCGTCAGCCCCAAGGCGGACGGCAACTGGCGCTTTGCCCCCCTGCCCGGCACCACTGTGTTGTTCGACACCGGCCCCAAGGCCGCGCAATACGCAGATGCGGTGCCCGGCGTCAACATCACCCCGGCAGGCGAAGGCCCGGATGGTTTCGCGCGCTTCCGCATAGAGCTGTAAAGGCTCTCTGCTCCCCACACCCCAAGGCCGCGTGGCAGTTGCTGCGCGGCCTTATTCTTTCCGGCTTGCACGCCTGAGCACCACTTTCCTGCCTGACAACGAAAAAGGCCGCCCTGAGGGCGGCCTTTCCGAAATCCGTGAGAAGAGGACGATTACTCGTCTTCCAGAGCCTCAACCGCTTTTTGCAGGTCGTCCTTGGAGATTTCTTTCTCCTCGACTTTGGCCTGCTCGACAATGTGGTCAACAACCTTGTCTTCAAACAGCGGTGCACGCAGCTGCTGCTGCATCTGAGCGTTCTTCTGGATGAATTCGAAGAACTGGCGCTCCTGGCCGGGGTACTGACGGGCTTGCTGCATGATTGCCTGGGTCATTTCCGCGTCGGTCACTTCGACCTCGGCTTTCTGGCCCAGTTCGGCGAGCAGCAGGCCCAGACGCACGCGGCGCTCTGCCAGCTTGGTGTGCTCCTCGGTCGGCTCGATCTCACCGTGGTCGTGGCCCTGCACTTCCGGGTTTTCCTCGTGCCACAGCTGATGCGCGATCTGCTTGGCTTCGGCTTCGACCAGCGACGGCGGCAGGTCGAAGGAGACCAGGCCGTCCAGCTTGTCCAGCAGGGCGCGCTTCATCACGGCGCGAGCGGCACCGGCGTATTCGGCTTCCAGGCGTTCGGCGATCTGTGCCTTCAGACCTTCCAGGTCTTCCGAGCCGAATTTCTTCGCCAGCTCGTCGTTGATCTCGGCCGCTTTCGGGGCTTTGACCTCTTTCACCTTGCAGGTGAAGACGGCTTCCTTGCCGGCCAGATGCTCGGCGCCGTATTCCTCGGGGAAGGTCACGGTCACGTCTTTTTCTTCACCGGCCTTGGTGCCGACCAGCTGCTCTTCGAAGCCGGGGATGAAGGAGTTGGAGCCCAGAACCAGCGGATAGTCGTCGCCTGCGCCGCCTTCAAACGCTTCGCCGTCGACCTTGCCGACGAAGTCGATGACCACCTGGTCGCCGTCTTCGGCTGCTGCGCCGTCTTCGCGGGCTTCGAATTCCTGGGCGGTTTCCGCCAGGTTGTTCAGCGCCTCGTTCACGGCATCTTCGTCCGCCTTGACCACCAGCTTTTCCAGCTCGATACCGGAGAAGTCGACGTCCGGGATTTCCGGCAGCGCTTCATAGGACATCTCGACGTTGATGTCGTCGCCCTCTTTCCAGTCTTCGTTGGTCATCTTGACTTCCGGCTGCATCGCCGGACGGTCGCCGCTGTCCTCGAAGTGCTTGTTCATCGCACCATCGACGGCTTCCTGCATGGCTTCGCCCATCAGGCGCTGGCCGAACTGCTTTTTCAGCAGTGCCATCGGCACCTTGCCCTTGCGGAAGCCCTTCATTTCAACTTCCGGCTGGGCTTCGGCCAGCTTCTCGTTGACTTTCGCCTCCAGCTCGGCAGCTGTGACGGTGATGGCGTAGCCGCGTTTCAGACCTTCGTTCAGCGTCTCGGTGACCTGCATCCTATACCCCATAGAGATTCGGGGCGCGTGCGCGCAGGCGCCCCCAGACAATTTGCGGTCTTCTATTTCCCCAGAGGCGGCGGCGCAAGGGGCATTGCCCGCCAGAGACGCGAAATGGCGGTTTTTGCTCCCCGCCCAGCAGTTTTCCCTGCCGCAAACGCAAAAACACGCCCCACGAGGGGGCGTGTTTCCGTTCTGACCGCGAGGGAGGAGACGATCAGAATTTCCAGCGGGCACCCGCCAGGATCACGTCGGCATCCTGGTAGCTGGTCGCGCTGTTATCCGCGTAGGAGTAGTTGCGGTAGCCCAGGTAAGCCTCGACGTTATAGGCGTCGATCTTCTGAACCGCGGCAACGCCCCAGGATTCCGCGCTGTCACCGTTGGTGACCATGTCGGAGCCGTCATAGTAATCCACGGAGAAGGCGGTGGAGCCGGCCGAGATCAGGTTCGCTTCATAGCCCAGCTTGGCGTAGGCGTAGCTGCCTGCGATGTCGCGCTCACCGGCGGCGACGTTCAGCGACAGACCGGTGTCCTTGTGCAGAACGCCGAAGGAGCCGGAGATGTCGCGGCGATCTTCCTCGCCGGTCCGCTCGGTCCAGGCTGCGCCGATACCCGCATCAATCGCGAAAGCGCCGACCTGATCGTTGGAGTAACGGACGGCCACGTCATAGGTTTCGCGGTCGTTGTCCTCGTTCAGGATGTCGGTACCGTAGGAGGTCGACAGGGTGAAACCGGCCAGTTCCGGCGAGTCATAGCGCACGCGGCCAAGACGGCTGCCGTCGTAGTCATTGAAGACATCGCCGATCGAAACCGTGCTCAGAGCGCCGGTGCCAGTACGGAATGCATAGCCGCCAGCCGGGTCGGCAACCGCGACGCTTGCGCCCAGACCGGTGCCCGAGAAGTCGGCGCCGGTGATTCCGTCACTGGCCATCGAACCCTGACCAGCCGAGAAGCGGCCGTAATTCGCGGTGTCGAACTGCAGGTCGACGTGGCGGATGTTGGTGCGGTCCCAGCTGACATTGTCGCCGGTGCTGTTCTGGTCCACGCCATCGCTGCTGCGGAAACCAAAGGAGGTTTCAAACCGGAAGCGCAGCGTGTTCTCGCCGAACTCCTGGTTCAGCCAGAAGCCGATGCGCGAGCTGGAGCCGGAGTTGTCTACCAGACGGTTGTAGTCCTCCACACCGTCGTCGAACGACTGGAAGGACGGGTTGAAGTGACCGTACCAGCTGAAGCTGCCGCCGGTGTCGTTGGTGTAAGTCGGTCCGGCAAATGCCGGCGCTGCGAGGGCTGCTGCAGCCAGGGACGCCGCGCCCGCCCGTGCCTTGAATTTGGTGCTCATGATCTGAGTCTCCTGTTCCATTGGCCAGCTGGCCCCTCCATCCCTGGAGCCGCTGGTTGCTGCTAGAGGTAATGTGCGCGGATTTGAGGTTTGAGGGGTTGAAAACCGCTCAAACCTGCCGTGGTGATTTCATCGGCGGATTTACGCCTACAGCTCTGCACGATCGGCCAATACTTGCCTGAATTTCGCGCACTATGTGATCTTCATCACACTGATTTAAAACAATAAAACATATC
This sequence comes from Leisingera sp. S2M4, assembly GCF_055398055.1. Lineage (NCBI taxonomy): Bacteria > Pseudomonadati > Pseudomonadota > Alphaproteobacteria > Rhodobacterales > Roseobacteraceae > Leisingera > Leisingera sp. S2M4. Next base: position 3,133,828 of record NZ_AP040861.1, on the reverse strand, counting down.
AGCCATGCATCCGGCGCAATCCATTCGCGCCTGCCGGAACTGCGAAATGAAATCTTTACAGCCGCAATCCTGCAACAGTCGGCGCAGCAACTGCCCCTAAGTTCGGAGGCCGAGGCCCGTGGCGGTCAGGCTGCGCGTTCGGGCATGCCAAACCGGTTTCGGTCGCCTTCGCTGTTGCAGGTCCACGCCAGCCGTCGGCGGTTGCCCCGAAAAGGTTTTGTTAACCTTACCATCATAGGCTGAAGGTGGATCAGTGATAACAAGTGGTGCGGCAGCATGGTGAAATCAAACTCGATCTTTCGGCGGGCCGAACCAACGGAACCCCGACTCCCCATCGACCTTCCTTGCCTCCTTCATCTGGATGGCGGACCGCTCTCGGCAGACGTTTACAACATCAGCTACAGGGGCATGGCGGTTCGGCTGGAGGCGGAAAAGAACACCTTTGACCTGAGGACGCTGACCGGAATCCTGGTGCCCGCCATCGGCGAATTCCTGGTTCTGGCCCGCTGGCGGAAGGCAGGGTCGATCGGGTTTTCCTTCACCAACAAACGCACAGTCCGGCCCTTGCTGGATGCCTATTTTGCGCAAATCGGGCGTTACCCGGACTAAAACGCGGATGCTGTCCGGATCCGGACATTGGATCACGGCGTCAGGGCAACCACAAGCGCCTCCAGAAGGCGCGATTGCCTGCGCGACGTCGCAAGGCTCGGCGGCCAAGTCAGCCAATACCCATCCACCACCGCGAGCTGCGGCGCTGGCACGCAACACAGCTGTTCGGCCTGCAACAATTTCCACGCCAGGACGCAAGACCCTAACACCACGCCCTGCCCCAGCCGCGCAAGCTCCAGCGCGTGGGACATCGAGTCCACCGAAATGCTCGCAGCCGCAGGCTCATCCTCCCCAGTGACGCGGGCCCATTCCGCCCAGCCCGGTCGCTCTCCCCGCAGTTCGATCACGGGGAGGTCTTTCCAGTCCGCCAAGACCTGCGGCGCAACCATCGGGCGCAGGACTTCATTTCCCAACAAGGCCGCGTCGCGGCGTTCCCATTTTCCGCGACCATAGCGGATGTGCGCGGCATCCTCCGCCGCATCGAATTCCAGACGTTTGGGCACGGTTTCGGTCACCAGCCGCACGCCCGGATCGACGGTCGAGAGCTCTGGCAACCGGGGCATCACCAGCAACTCGAGATGGCCGGGCAGCGCCGCGATGCGCAACTCACGGAAGCTGTGGTCGAACAGGTTTCGGGTGCCCTGCGCCAGGGCAAGCAACGTGTCCTGCACCAGCGGCAGATAGCTTTCCCCCTCCACCGTCAGGGTAACCCCCCGCGCCATGCGCAGGAACAAGGGGCGCCCCAGCCATGTCTCCAGATTACGGATGCGCTGGCTGACCGCCGCCTGACTGGTGCCCAGCTCCTCCGCCGCAGCAGTGAAATTCCCGTGGCGCCCCGCCGCCTCGAACACCCGCAGCCAGTCCAGCGGTGGCAGCCCGGGTCGTTTGGCTTTGTCTGACATAAGATTTCCTTGGCCTTACACCCTCAAATGCGTCGTTCTCTTGATGACTGTACCGGGCTAGTCAAGCAAGCAGGAACCTGACAACCGGAGGCCCCGATGCCCGCCACCCTGAGCACTGACACTTCAGGCAAATTCCTGACCCTGACCTTTGCGGACGGAAGCCAAAGCCGTTTCCATGCCATATGGCTGCGCGACAACGCGCTGGATGCAGAGACACGCGCCCCCGGCAACGGTCAGCGGTTGATCACCCTCGGCGACATTCCGCAGAACAGCCATATTCGCGATGCCGCGCTGAAGGAAGATCATCTCGAAGTCTGCTTTGCCCCCGAGGAGAAGACTGTCACCTTCCCGCTGCAATGGCTGCAGGACCATCGTTATGACCGGTCTGACAAGGCGGCCTTCGGACGTCTTCCGCAGGATTGCGAGACCTGGGACGGCTCCCGCGCGGCCCCGACGTTCGACTGGCAGCAAGTGCAGACTGACGCCACGGCCAAGCGTGACTGGCTTGACGCCGTGGCACGATTGGGTTTTGCCAAGCTGGCCGGCGGTCCGGTGCGCGAAGGCGCGCTACTGGACTGTGCAGCGATGTTCGGCTTCGTCCGCGAAACCAACTACGGCCGCTATTTCGAGGTCCGCACCGAGGTCAACCCGACCAACCTCGCCTATACCGGGCTGGGCCTGCAGGCGCACACCGACAACCCCTACCGCGATCCGGTGCCGACCTTGCAGATCCTCTATTGCCTCGAGAACTCGGCCGAGGGCGGCGACAGCATCGTGGTCGACGGTTTTCGCGCCGCGGAACGCCTGCGCGAGCTGAACCCCGAGGGGTTCGCGCTGCTGGCAGGCTACCCAGCACGGTTCGAGTACAAGGGTTCTGACGGCGTTCATCTGCGCTCGCGTCGCCCGATGATCGAACTCTCGCCGGATGGGGAGCTGAGCGCCATACGCTTCAACAACCGCTCCGCGGCACCTCTGGTGGATGTTCCGTTCGAGCGGATGGACGCCTATTACGCCGCCTACCGGCAACTGGCCGAGATCATCGACGCCCCCGAGATGGGGATTGCCTTCAAGCTGGAGCCCGGCGAAAGCTTCATCGTCGACAACACCCGCGTGCTGCACGCGCGGCTGGGCTATTCCGGCAGCGGATCGCGCTGGCTGCAGGGATGCTACGCCGACAAGGACGGCCTGCTGTCCACCCTCGCCGTGCTGAACGCCGAACTGGAAGGCTGACCCATGAGCAAGCCCGATTTCAGCACCCTGACCCGCGACAACATTGTAGCCTTCCTCGGTGACATCTTTGACCGTCGGGGTGACGAGGAATACCTCGGCGAGCCCGTCACGATGACCGAGCATATGTTGCAGGGCGCGACCATCGCAGAGCAGAACGGCCAGCCAGAGGAGATCATCGTCGGCGCGTTGCTGCATGACATCGGCCACTTTACCAGCGAATTCGGCACCTTCAGCATGGAGGACACCGAAGATCGCCACCACGAAGATGCCGGCGCCGAGGTTCTGGAGCGGTTCTTTCCCAGCGTGATCACCGATTGCGTGCGGTATCACGTTGCGGCCAAGCGCTATCTTTGCGCCACCAGGCCCGAGTATTTCAAGCGGCTGTCAGACGCCTCGATCCATTCGCTGAACCTGCAAGGTGGCCCGATGAGCCCCGAGGAAGTTGCGGCCTTCGAGACAAATCCGAACCTGCCGCAGATCATTGCCGTGCGCTACCTGGACGAAGCCGGCAAGCGGCCCGACATGCAGACACCGGACTTCTGGCATTTCGCCCCGATGGTGCAACGGATGGTCGACCGCCACATGCAAGGCTGAGGCCCGGAGACAGAAAAGCGGCGCCCTTGCGGGCGCCGCTTTTTGTGGGGATAACCCCGCATTCATGCGCAGCCTGTTTCAGGCGAACAGGTCATGCGCCAGTTCCAGCGCTTCGATCAGCGTGTCGACTTCCGCCTTGGTGTTGTAGAGACCAAATGACGCCCGGCAGGTCGCCGATACCCCCAGATGGTCCATCAGCGGTCCGGCGCAATGGTGCCCGGCGCGCACCGCGACGCCCTTCTTGTCCAGAATGGTGGAGATGTCATGGGCATGGGCCGCACCCTCCAGCGTAAAGCTGAAGATCGCCGCCTTTCCCGGAGCCTGCCCCTGGATGTTCACCCAGTTCAAACCTTTGAGCCGTGACATGGCGTAATCGCGCAGGCCCGCCTCATGCGCGGCGATGTTCGCCATTCCGAGGCCCATCATGTAATCCAGCGCAACGCCAAGGCCGATGGTCTGCACGATGCCGGGAGTCCCGGCTTCGAACTTCATCGGCGGATCATTGTAGATCACCTGATCCTTTGACACTTCGCGGATCATGTCGCCACCACCGATGAAGGGGCGCATCTCGGCCATCCGCTCGGGCTTGATGTAAATGGCGCCGGACCCGGAGGGACCATAGAGCTTGTGACCGGTGATCGCGTAGAAATCGCAGCCAATGTCCTGCACGTCGACCGGCATGTGAACCGCACCCTGCGAGCCGTCAACCAACACCGCCACGCCCTTGGCCTGGGCGGCCGCGGTAATGGTTTTCACGTCGACCACGGTGCCCAGCACGTTGGAGCACTGGGTCACCGCCACCAGCTTGGTCCGCGGGGAGATGGCGTCGATCACCTTTTGCGGATCCAGGCTGCCGTCGGCCTCGGTGTCGACCCATTTCAGCACCACCCCCTGGCGTTCGCGCAGGAAGTGCCAGGGCACGATGTTGGCGTGATGCTCCATCACCGACAGGACGATCTCGTCGCCCGCCTCGAACCGCGGCATCGCCCAGCCATAGGCGACAAGGTTGATGCCCTCGGTGGTGCCGGAATTCAGCACGATGCTGTTCTCATCCCCGGCGTTCAGGAACCGCGCAACGGTACCGCGCACCGCCTCGTATTTCTCGGTTGCCAGGTTGGACAGGTAGTGCAAGCCGCGGTGAACGTTCGAATATTCCTCTGCGTAGGCACGCGTGACGGCATCGATGACCACCTGCGGCTTCTGCGCCGAAGCGCCGTTGTCGAGGTAGGTCAGCGGCTTGCCGTTCACGGTGCGCGACAGGATCGGGAAATCGGCGCGGATTTTTTCCACATCATACATGTTCGGGAAATCCAAGGTTGGTGGGGCCGATCAGGCCCAAGAGGAATAGAAGGGCAAAAACCAAGATCAGGCTGGCCATCAGCACCACACCCAACGCACGCCAGATGCTGTCAAAGCCATGGGCCGCCTTGACGAAATGCAGCAGGATCACAAAGACCAGAATATTCACCCCGATGTTCGCCAGCGCCGCCAGGGACGGCAGCGCCAGGAACATCACGATCAGGGCCGTGTTCAGCCCGGCCTGCATCAATTGCAACCAGGTAATCACCGCAAGCAGCGCAAGGAAACTGCCCTGCCCGCCCAGCCAGCGACCGGTCGCCGACAGCATCGCGACAAAGGCCGCCTGCAAGGCCAGTACAACCACGAAATAGGCGCCGGGCGAGAACCGCGGCAGCAGCACCTCGGGGGGCAGTGGGAACAGGATCTGCTGAAGCGCATAGACGCAGCTGTTCAGCACCACCGACAGCAGGAAAGCGGTCCACACCACCTCCCGCGGCCAGGACGCCGACAGGATACGATCCGCCGCCAGCTGAGGCGAACGCACCGTGAAAGCAGCAAATTCAAGCAGCGATTTCATCTGTTTGCCCAGTATCCTTGAACCATCCCCGAGGCGAAGAACCAAAAGAACACCACGCACCACAGCAGCCCGACGCTGTCCAGCGCGGCCCCCGCACCGATGAACCCGGCCACCAGCCCATGCAAGAGCATCACGGGACTCGCCGCCAGAAACGCCCAGAACAGCGCAAGCCGCGCCTGATGGGCCTCCCCGACGCCGCCAAGGGCGCGGGCCAGCCAATGGGCAATCAGCGCCAATGCGTAGAACAACAAAGGCGCGATGAAGACGATGCCCAGCAGCGCACCGCCCAATAGCATGTTCAGCTCCTGCCCGGTCAGATGCGCTTCGCGGGCGAGCTTCGGCATCTGCGCCACGAAGGCCAGCACGCAGCCGCTGAGCAGGAACACCAGCAGCCGGTCTTCCCGCGCGCCCATGCTGAGAAGCCGCGCAAAAACCTTGCGCGGCCCCAGGTAGGTTGCCGGAATATCCGTGGTGACCGACATCAGTGACGCCGGGCCAGCCAGCCTTGCAGCCGGGCGATGATCGCATCCGCCACGTCGCCGTCCTCGATCTCCTCCACCGCTTCGGCCAGGAATGCGAGTGTCATCAGGTCGATTGCCTCGGCCTTGGGCACACCGCGGGACCGCAGGTAGAACAGGCCTTCCTCGTCGATCGCACCGGAGGTGGAGCCATGCGAGCAAGCAACGTCGTCGGCATAGATCTCAAGCTCAGGCTTGGCCAGGAACTGGCTGTCGTCGTCCAGAAGCAGCGACTGCGAAATCTGGTAGCCGTCGGTCTTCTGCGCGCCTTCCTTCACCAGGATCTTGCCTTGGAACACACCGGTGGCCCCGTTGCGCAACACCTTCTTGAACACCTGGCGGCTTTCGCAGTTCAGCGCGTCATGGGTGATGAAGACGGTGTCATCGTGGTGGAAATCACCATCGCCGACACAAGCGCCCGCGATATGGGCCACGGCATCATCCCCGGTCAGCTCGATCACGGCTTCGTTGCGGGTCAGCACGCCATTCACTGTCAGGGTGAAGGATTTGAAAACCGATTCCTTGCCGAGACGGGCAAAGAGATGCGTCGCGGCCCGGCGCTCGTGGTCACGCCCCTGGGCGCGCACCAGGTGCAGGCTGCCGGTGTCGGCGACGTCGATCTCCATGCATTTGTTGAACCGTGCGGCTGCCGGGCCATTTTCGAGGATCGTCGCCTCGGCACCGGCATCCACGCGGATCACGTGATGCAGGATCGCATCCGACCCGGTGTCGGCATGACGGTAGATCAGGTTGATCGGTTTCGACGGCTTTCCCGTCACGTGAATGACCACGCCATCGGTGGCAAAGGCGCTGTTCAGCGCTGCCAGCGGCCGCTGCACCGGGGTTTGCCCACGCGCCTCAAGAACACCGTAGAGGTCCTTGGCCCAGTGGATGTCCTTCTTCTCGACATCGGCCAGACGCTCGATGGTGATACCTTCCAGCGACAGATCGTCGGAGGCTTCGGCATCGAACACACCGTCAACGAACACCACCTTCAGGCGGTCGAAGTCGTTGAACATCGGCGGCTCGCCGGTCTCGAAAACCGCGGCTTCAGGCACATCCGCCTGCACCAGCGTGTCCGGACGGGTGTATTTCCAGTATTCGTCACGCCGCCCCGGCAGACCCATGGTTTGCACCCGCGACAGCGCGGCATCGCGCGCGGCGGCAAGACAGCCGCCCTCGGGCAGCGTCAGCGCGGCCAGCCGCGCCTCGGTTGCGGTTTGTTTTGCTTCGGGAAGTGCCATTACGCGTCCACCTCGGCCAGGATGCCGGCATAGCCGTTGTTTTCGACTTCCAGCGCCAGCTCGGGGCCGCCGGTTTTCACAATGCGGCCATCCGCCAGAATGTGCACCACGTCCGGTTTGATGTGGTCCAGCAGGCGCTGGTAGTGGGTGATCACCAGGAAGCCGCGGCCCTCGTCACGCAGCGCGTTCACGCCATCGGCGACCAGCTTCATTGCGTCCACGTCGAGGCCGGAGTCGGTCTCGTCCAGGATGCAGAGCTTCGGCTCGAGCATCGCCATCTGCAGGATTTCGTTGCGCTTCTTCTCACCGCCGGAGAAGCCGACGTTGACCGGGCGTTTCAGCATGTCGGCGTCGATCTTCAGGGTCTTTGCCTTGGCGCGGACCTCTTTCAGGAAGTCGGAAGCCGACAGCTCTTCCTCGCCGCGGGCCTTGCGCTGCGCGTTCACGGCAGTGCGCAGGAAGGTCATGTTGCCAACGCCGGGGATTTCGACCGGGTACTGGAACGCCAGGAACATGCCCGCCGCGGCGCGCTCTTCCGGCTCCAGCTCCAAGATGTCCTCGCCCAGCAGTTCCGCCGAACCCTCGGTCACCTCATAGCCATCACGGCCGGACAGCACGTAAGACAGCGTCGATTTGCCCGAGCCGTTGGGGCCCATGATGGCATGCACCTTGCCGGCCTCGACCTTGAGGTCCAGACCCTTCAGGATCTGCTTGTCTTCATCTTCAAGTTTGACGTGCAGGTTTTTGATTTCGAGCATTTTTTCCTCGTGTCGCATTCTGTGGCGAGCGCGTGGCCCGCGATATTTCAATGGCCTTTGAAGGGCCTGCTCATTTCTACGCCAGCACCACAGCGGTGCCGCTTGCCGAAACCATCAACATGGAGTCGGCGATGACTTCGTAATCCAGGTCAACGCCCACCACGGCGTTGGCCCCGGCAGCGCGGGCGCGCTCTTCCAGCTCGGCCAGGGCGGTTTCGCGGGCATCCTGCAGCTTGCTTTCATACGCCCCGGAGCGGCCGCCAACGATGTCGGTGACCGAGGCAAAGAAATCGCGCACCACATTGGCGCCCATGATCGCCTCGCCCACCACGATGCCCTTGTAGTCCGCGATCTGGTAGCCTTCGACGCTGTTGGTCGTTGTGACGATCATTTCCTGCCTTCTCCTTTCACTGGCTTTCAGCTTCCCGCTCAACCAAAATCAATCCGAAATTCAGGTAGATGGCTTTCATCGCTACAAACGTCGACGCAGCGACCAGTATTGCAAAAGCCCTCATCGCTCCATTTTCCGGATCGCTCGGCCACAAAACTTGCCCGACCTTGAAAGTCAGCAAGATTGCCAGAGCGAGAAGGAGGCCAACAAGGACTTGAGCGACCAAAGTCTGTGGGAATGCCCAAGCCTTGATTGCCTCCAGCGTTTCAAGCACTCCTTTTACCCCACCGAGCCTTCCAGCGAGATCGCAACCAGCTGCTGCGCTTCCATGGCGAACTCCATCGGCAGCGCCTGCAGCACGTCCTTGCAGAAGCCGTTGACCACCAGGGCCACCGCCTCTTCCTCGTCCATGCCGCGCTGACGGCAGTAGAACAGCTGGTCGTCGTCCACCTTGGAGGTGGTCGCCTCATGCTCCACGCGGGAAGAGTTGTTCTTCACCTCGATATAGGGAACCGTGTGGGCGCCGCATTTGTCGCCGATCAGCAGGCTGTCGCACTGGGTGTAGTTGCGCGAGTTCTTGGCCTTGGGGTGCATCGACACCAGACCGCGGTAGGTGTTCTGCGCCTTGCCGGCCGAGATCCCCTTGGAGACGATGCGCGACTTGGTGTTCTTGCCCAGGTGCACCATCTTGGTGCCGGTGTCGGCCTGCTGCATGTTGTTGGCAATCGCGATCGAGTAGAACTCGCCCTGGCTTTCATCACCACGCAGGATGCAGGAGGGGTATTTCCAGGTCACGGCAGAACCGGTTTCCACCTGGGTCCACATCACCTTGGCGCGGTCGCCGCGGCAATCGGCGCGCTTGGTCACGAAGTTGTAGATGCCGCCCTTGCCATTCTCGTCGCCCGGATACCAGTTCTGGACGGTCGAGTATTTTACTTCGGCGTCTTCCTCGACGATGATTTCCACCACCGCGGCGTGCAGCTGCGCGGTGTCACGCTGCGGTGCGGTGCAGCCCTCGAGGTAGGAAACGTAAGAGCCCTTGTCGGCGATGATCAGGGTGCGCTCGAACTGGCCGGTGTTTTCCGCGTTGATGCGGAAATAGGTGGACAGTTCCATCGGGCAGCGCACGCCCGGCGGCACGTAGACGAAGGAGCCGTCCGAGAACACGGCCGAGTTCAGCGTTGCATAGAAGTTGTCGGAAACCGGCACCACGGAGCCGAGGTACTTCTTCACCAGCTCGGGGTGCTCACGGATCGCCTCGGAGATCGAGCAGAAGATGACGCCCGCCTCTTTCAGCTCTTTCTGGAAGGTGGTGCCGACGGAGACGGAGTCGAACACCGCGTCAACCGCCACCTTGCGGCCTTCTTCCGGGGTGTCGCCTGCGCCTTCGACGCCGGCCAGGATCATCTGTTCCTTCAGCGGGATGCCCAGCTTTTCGTAGGTCGCCAGCAGCTTGGGATCGACTTCGTCCAGCGACTTCGGCTTCACTTCCATCGACTTCGGACGGGCGTAGTAATACTGGTCCTGGAAGTCGATCTCAGGGTAGCTGACCATGGCCCAGTCAGGCTCGTCCATCTTTTCCCAGCGCTCGAAAGCCTGCAGGCGCCATTCGGTCATCCATTCCGGCTCTTCGTTCTTCTCCGAGATCAGCCGGACGATGTCCGGGTTCACGCCCTTGGGGGCGTATTCCATCTCGATGTCGGTTTCCCAGCCGTATTTATAGGCACCGCCTACTTCACGGACCGCATCCACGGTTTCCTGGTCAACACCTTCCTTGACTTGGGTCTGGTCCAAAGCGGCCATTGTCATCTCCTCATTCACGCCGCGCGGGCGCGATGTTTCTTTTCTTTTTGCAGCCACGCCTCGGCAAAGCGCAGCACATCTTCTTCCGTTGTCTGAGGCCCAAGCGACACGCGCACTGCGCCTTGTGCCGTGGCCTCGTCATATCCCATCGCGGTCAGCACCGCACTGGCGCGCACCTTGCCGCTGGAACAGGCACTGCCCGCGCTGATGGCAAACCCCGCCAGATCCATCTGCATGACCTGGGTTTCGCCCTTCCAGCCCGGTGTCGCAAAACACAAAGTGTTCGGCAGGCGCGTCTGATCCTTCCCGACAAAAATAGTATGGCTTGCGCCAGACACAAGCGCCTTTTCTAGAATATTTCTAAGTTCTGCAACCCTGTCCCAGACACCATCTGCCAGATCTTTTGCGGCAGCCTCGGCTGCGGCCCCGAACCCGGCAATTCCAATGACATTTTCGGTGCCGGACCGGCGTCCCATTTCCTGACCGCCGCCCTTGATCTGCGCAGGCAGGTCCGTGCCACGGCGCAGGACCACGGCGCCGATCCCCTTGGGGCCGCCCAGTTTATGCGCCGAAATCAGCGCCATCTGCGCGCCCAGCCAGTTGAAGGCGACCGGCAGCTTGCCAAAGGCCTGGGTCGCATCTGTAACCGCCAGCCCATCGGGGAGCGTCTGGATGATCCCTGTTTCAGAATTCGCAAGCTGCACGGTCGAGGCCGCGGGATCAGAAACCTGCACTGCCCCATCGGCGCCGACCGGAAGGTCTTCGACCGTCCAGGCCCGCACCGCGTCATGTTCGACCGGTGCACCGTGCAGCTTGCGCCCGGCAAGAGCCAGAGCCGCGCCCTCGGTGGAGCCGGAGGTGAACACGATGTCGGCCCCGTCGGCGCCAAAGGCAGCCGCGACCTGGGCCCGCGCCTTCTCGACCAGGGCCTTGGCGGCACGCCCTTCCGCATGAACCGAGGAGGGGTTGCCGCAGACATCCATCGCGGCCACCATCGCCTCCCGCGCTTCGGGGCGCAGCCACGCAGTGGCGTTATGGTCCAGGTAAACACGTGTCATGGAGTCATCTTTTCAAAGTGGTCCCGTCTCATACGCGGAATAGCCGCCAGCGCAAAGCCCCTGTGCCAGCGGACCTTCCGGTTTCAATCATCCACAACCGCGAACAGGTTCGGAACCGCCGGACAGGGCGCCAGGTCATTCTCGATCACATCGGACAGGCGGGTCTGGTGCAGGAACACATAGACATGCGCGCTCAACCCCTCCCACAGGCGGTTGGTCAGCGATTGCGCCCGGCTACCGGACAGCGCACCCGAGGCCCCGGCCCCCTTGTGCATGGCATCGACCGTCTCATCCACTGCCGAGAGAATGTCGACCACGCGAATTTCCGCGGGCGGCATCGCCAGCCGGTAACCGCCTCCCGGACCACGCACGGATTCGACCAGTCCGGCACGACGCAGCTTGACGAACAGCTGCTCAAGGTACGGCAGGGAAATATCCTGACGCCGTGAAATATCGCCGAGCGGCACCAGATTGCCCGTCGGCTGCAGGGCGATATCTGCAAGGGCGACCATTGCATAACGGCCTTTGGTGGAAAGTTTCATGTTTCATCCCTCGAAATCGCCTTGGACGTGCGAAAACATTGACCTTCTCGACGTCTGTGCGTATCTCAGCCTGACGGTGCGCGGCTTGGCCCACGCCGTGATTAGAACTGTTCTAAGATGCCTGACGGAACCCGTCAAGTTTTCTGACGGCAGACCCGACAAACGACAGTAGGATTTGAACCGCCCATGCCCGAGGTCATCTTTCCCGGACCCGAAGGCCGCCTCGAAGGCCGCTATCACCCGCAAAAAGAAAAAGACGCCCCGATCGCCATCGTTCTGCACCCGCATCCGCAGTTCGGCGGGACGATGAACAACAAGGTCGTCTACAACCTGCATTACGCTTTCTACAACATGGGCTTTACCGTGCTGCGGTTCAATTTCCGCGGCGTCGGGCGCAGCCAGGGCGAATACGATCAGGGCGTGGGCGAGCTGTCCGATGCCGCGTCAGCGCTGGATTACCTGCAGTCGATGAACTCCAATTCCAAGCATTGCTGGGTTGCGGGCTTCTCCTTCGGCGCCTGGATCGGCATGCAGCTGTTGATGCGCCGTCCGGAAATCACCGGCTTCATCTCGGTGGCGCCGCCGGCCAACATGTATGATTTCTCCTTCCTGGCACCCTGCCCCTCGTCGGGCCTGATCATCAACGGCACCGCCGACCGCGTGGCACCGCCCGCCGACACCGCCAACCTGGTGAACAAGCTGCACGAGCAGAAGGGCATCACCATCACCCACAATGAGATCGAGGGCGCGGATCACTTCTTCCAGGAGCCGCATATGGACACGATGATCAGCAGCGTCACCGATTACGTGAAACGCCGCCTGACCGAGACCAGCCGCTGATGGGCACAATCGAAACGCTGGCCCAGAAACTGGCGATCGATACGCTCAAGGTGCAGGACGCCACCGGCGAAGAGCGACTGTACGTGGAGGTGGGCCAGGTTCTCGGCGCCGCCTCCCAGTCGCTGGAGGAGGCCTTCCTGACCGAAATGCGCGTTCGCCTGGCCGAGCGCAAGGCGCGCGCGTTCCTGAACGCCAAGATCGAACAGGTCAAGGCACAGCTGGACGCGAAGGGTCAGCCATGAACCGTCTCGATGCGCAATTCGCCTTCCTGCTCGAGGCCGACAAGCTGCGCACCATCGAGCGCCAGAATTTGATCCTCGACTGCAGTCGTCGCGAAAACTCGGCGGAACACAGCTGGCATCTGGCGCTCTATGCGTTGGTGCTTGCGCCGTTCGCGGCGCCACAGGTCGACATCTTCCGTGCCATCCGCATGCTGCTGCTGCATGATCTGGTGGAAATTGACGCAGGCGATCACCCGATCACCGCCGAGGCCGACTGGGCCGCCGTGGCCGCCGCTGAGCAGACCGCGTCACAACGTCTGTTCGGCCTGCTGCCTGAGGATCAGGGGGCGGAGTTCCTCGCGCTGTGGCAGGAGTTCGAAGCGGCGGAAACGCCGGACGCGCAATACGCCAAACAGGTCGATCATTGCCAGCCGATGTTCCAGACCGTGTATGGCGCAACGCCGCTGGACTGGCATCTCGACGTGGTGCGCCAGAACCTGAACGGTGGACGCGCCGCGGCGCTGAAGCACAGCTTTCCTCAAGCCTACCACCACGCGCAGGCCAAACTGGGCCGCGCCAGCGACATCGATTGCAGCCAGCTGACGACCCGGCTCGCATTCCTGAACGAAGCGGACAAGCTGAAGCAGATCACCCGCGCGTCGAAACTGGGTGATGGCTCGCGGCACGAAAACTCCGCCGAGCACAGCTGGCACATCATGCTTTACGCTTGGGTGCTGGCCGAACACAGCACGGCCCCCGTCGACGTCGACCGGGTTCTGCAGATGCTTCTACTGCACGACCTTGTCGAGATCGATGCCGGCGATGCGCCGATCCACGGTGTCCTTGACCCGCAGGAGCTTGCTGCAATCGCTGACAAGGAACAAGCTGCGGCCACCCGTCTGTTTGGCCTGCTGCCCGCGGACCAGGGCCGACCGCTTTATGAGATCTGGCAGGAATTCGAGGCAGCCGAAAGCCCGGACGCCGTGTTTGCAAAGTCGATCGACCGGGTGCAGCCCGTCCTGCTGAACCTGCTGAACGGCGGCGGGAGCTGGCTGGACTACGACGTCAGCCTCCCCCAGCTGGACGCGCGCGTCGGCGCGAAGATCCAGCGTGGCGCACCGCGGGTGTGGACCTACGTGCGATCCCGCGTCGAACCCTGGTTCCGAGAGTCTGGACGGTTGTAACTTCGATCCGGGCAGCCTCTCGCTGGCCGGATCCCCGCCCCGATGCCGAGAACTGTTTCAGCGGCACTCAATCAAAAGAAATCTCATCGCGCGGGCGAAAATGTGCCTGACGCGCAATTTCGCGTCTTTTCGACCTGCGGTGAATGCGCTAGGCGACAATGGCAGGTCATCTCCTGTCGGCCTGCCAGAACGGAGGGATCCGATGCCAGTTCACTACATCTACCTGATCATTGCGGTCGCGGCAGAGACGATCGGCACCACCGCCCTGCAAGCCAGCCAGCAGTTTTCCCGCCTCGGGCCGTCGCTGATCGTTCTGGTGGCCTATGGGTTCTCCTTCTACATGATGGGGCTGACGCTGAAGTTCATGCCCGTCGGCGTGGTCTATGCAATCTGGTCCGGCCTTGGAATCCTGCTGATTGCGGTGATCGCTTACCTTGTCTTTGGCCAGAAGCTGGACCTGCCCGCCGTGATCGGAATGACCCTGATCATGTCCGGAATCGTCATCATTCACCTGTTTTCCAAGACTTCAGGCCACTGATCGCCGATTGCTGGTGGTCCCGGGTAGTTTTCCTCTGGCCTTTGATCGGGGTTCGGGCTATGCGCGGCGCAACTTCCTTACAAAGGCGAACGTCATGGACCTGCGCAACATTGCGATCATTGCTCACGTCGACCACGGCAAAACCACCCTGGTTGACGAGCTGCTGAAACAATCCGGCGCTTTCCGCGAAAATCAGGCTGTGGCGGAACGCGCCATGGACAGCAACGATCTTGAGCGCGAACGCGGCATCACCATTTTTGCCAAGCCCACCTCGGTGGAGTGGAACGGCACCCGCATCAACATCGTCGACACCCCCGGCCACGCCGACTTTGGCGGCGAGGTTGAGCGGATCCTGTCGATGGTCGACGGCGTGGTGCTGCTGGTGGACGCCGCCGAAGGTCCGATGCCGCAGACCAAATTCGTGACCTCCAAGGCACTGGCCCTGGGCCTGCGCCCGATCGTGGTGCTGAACAAGGTCGACAAGCCCGACGCCGAGCCCGACCGCGCGCTTGACGAATGCTTTGACCTCTTTGCCTCGCTGGACGCGACCGAAGACCAGCTGGACTTCCCGCACATGTATGCCTCCGGCCGCAACGGCTGGGCCGACATGGAGCTGGACGGCCCCCGCAAGGATCTGCACGCGCTGTTCAACCTGATCGTGAACCACGTGCCCGAGCCCAAGCAGATCAAACGCCAGAACGAAGATTTCCGCATGCTCGCGACCACGCTGGGCAGCGACCCCTTCGTGGGCCGCCTGCTGACCGGTCGCGTCGAATCCGGGACCCTGAAGGTTGGCGCGACGGTTCAGGCCATCAGCCGCATCGGCCAGAAGATCGAGCAGTTCCGCGTCACCCGCATCCAGGCGTTCCGCGGCCTTGCACAACAGGACATCGACGAGGCCCAGGCCGGTGACATCGTCTCCATCGCGGGCATGTCCAAGGCCACCGTGGCCGACACCATCTGCGCGCTTGCAGTGGAAGAGCCGCTGGACGCCCAGCCGATTGACCCGCCGACCATCACCGTGACCTTTGGCATCAACGACAGCCCGCTGGCGGGCCGCGATGGCAAGAAGGTACAGTCCCGCGTCATCCGTGACCGTCTTCTGAAAGAAGCCGAAAGCAACGTCGCGATCAAGGTCGAAGATACCCCCGGCGGCGAAGCCTTCGAGGTCTCTGGCCGCGGCGAACTGCAGATGGGCGTGCTGATCGAAAACATGCGCCGCGAAGGGTTCGAGCTGTCGATCTCCCGCCCGCAGGTGATCATGAAGGAAATCGACGGCGTCCGCATGGAGCCGATCGAGGAAGCCACCATCGACGTCGACGACGAATACTCCGGCGCGGTGATCGAAAAGCTGACCGGCGCCCGCAAGGGCGACCTGGTGGAGATGAAACAGGCTGGCGCTGGCAAGACCCGCATCATCGCCCATGTTCCCTCTCGCGGGCTGATCGGCTACCACGGCGAGTTCCTGACCGACACCCGCGGTACCGGCGTGCTGAACCGCGTGTTCCACGGCTGGGCACCGCACAAGGGCCCGATCCCCGGTCGCCGTGCCGGTGTGCTGATCTCGATGGAGAACGGCCAGTCGGTCGCCTATGCGCTGTGGAACCTGGAAGAACGTGGCAAGATGATGATCGGCCCCCAGGCGGACGTCTACACCGGCATGATCATCGGTGAGCACAGCCGGGACAACGACCTGGAAGTGAACCCGCTGAAAGGCAAGAAACTGACCAACGTGCGTGCCTCCGGCAGCGATGACGCCGTGCGCCTGACGCCGCCGATGACACTGTCGCTTGAAGAAGCGATCGCCTATATCAACGACGACGAACTGGTCGAAGTGACGCCGAACAATATTCGCCTGCGCAAGCGTTACCTGGACCCGCATGAGCGCAAGCGGATGTCCAAGGCCGCGCAGTAAGCGACCGAAATCAACAAGACCTTGCAGAAGGGGCGCCATGTGGCGCCCCTTTTCGCTTTCCGCCAATGGCGCCACAGCGGACCGGGTTCGCAACCGGGTGCTGCCAAATGAAAAGGGCGCCCCATGGGGCGCCCGTTCCTATCGCTGCTTGCTCGCCCCTTTGCGGGCGGCGGCAAAATTACTCGCTGGTTTCCACAACCATCAGTTCCCGCTCGGACGCGTCTCGCGCGTGGCTCAGCGCTTCCTGGTACTCGGGGCTGTTGTAGCACTCCACCGCGGCTTCGACGCTCGGAAACTTGGCCACGACATTGCGCGGGCGTTCCTTGCCCTCCAGCTGCACGAACTTTCCACCCCGAGCGATGAAGCTGCCGCCATGCTTGGCGATTGCCGGGCCTGCCAGCTCGGCGTATTTGCCATACGCCTCGGCATCGGTGACGGTTACATGGGCAATCCAAAGTGCGGGCATCGCAGCCTCCATAGTTTCTGATCTTCCCGGCAGATTAGGGGTTTTGCCGGAAAGACCAAGCTTTTTTTGACCAAATGGTCAGGAAGCCAGCAGCGCCTCCGCTGCCTCGATCGCGGCCTGAGCGCCGGAGAAATCCTTGCCGCCACCCTGGGCCATGTCGGGACGACCACCGCCGCCCTTGCCGCCCACCGCGGGCACCGCGGCCTTGAGCACGTCCACGGCCGAGATTTCACCGGTCAGATCATCGGTAACACCGGCCGCCACGGCGACCTTGCCGTCGTCCTCTGCAATCAGCAGGATGACGCCGGAGCCGAGGTTCTGCTTGTGCGCGTCGATCAGGCCACGCAGATCCTTGCCGGACACCCCCTGCAAGGCCTGCGCCAGGAACGTCTTGCCGTTGATTTCCTTGGCCTCTGCGCCGTTGCCGCCGGAACCGCCACCCATGGCGATTTGCTGCTTGAGATTGGAAATCTCGTTTTGCAGCGCCTTGCGCTCATCCATCAGGGCTTTCAACCGGTCCATGACATCCGCAGGCTGTGCCTTCAGGGCCGCCGCAACCTCGGCCATGCGGCCTGCCTCGCGTTCCAGATGCGCAAATGCCGCGGCCCCGGTCAGCGCCTCGATACGGCGCACACCGGCGGAGGACGCGCTGTCGCCCAGGATCACGAAGGTGCCGATGTCACCGGTCTGCTTCACATGGGTGCCGCCGCAGAGTTCGATCGAATAGGTTTCCCCATCGTGGCCCTTGCCAGTGGGCGCACGCCCCATGGAGACAACACGAACCTCTTCACCGTATTTCTCGCCGAACAACGCCTGCGCGCCCAACGCACGGGCATCACCCGGTGTCATGATCCGGGTCGAGACGGGCGTGTTCTGCCGAATGAAATCGTTCACTTCGGCGCCAACGCGGCTCAACTCTTCTGCGCTCAGCGCCTTGTTGTGGCTGAAATCGAACCGCAGCCGGTCCGCTGCGTTCAGCGAGCCCTTCTGCGCCACATGTTCGCCAAGCGCATTGCGCAGTGCTTCATGCAGCAGGTGGGTGGCCGAGTGGTTGGCGCGGATCTGGCTGCGCCGGTCGTGGTCGACCTCCATTGTCGCCCCGGCCCCGACGGAAATCTCGCCGTCGGTCACTTCGGCGATATGCAGGAACAGGCCTTCGACCTTCTTGGTGTCGATGACACGCGCCGCGCCGCCGTCCACCGTCAGGGAGCCAGTATCCCCGACCTGGCCGCCGCTCTCGCCGTAGAACGGGGTCTGGTTCAGGATGATCTGCACCGTGTCGCCCTTGCCCGCGGACTGCAGCTGCGCGCCATCCTTGACGATCGCAACAACCTGGCCCTCCGCCTTTTCGGTCTCGTAGCCGAGGAAATCGGTCGGGCCGGCGGCATCCAGGATATCGAAGTAGACCTTCACGTCCGCAGCCTCGCCAAGACCGATCCCGCCCGCGCGGGATTGTTCCTTCTGCGCCTTCATCGCGGCATCAAAGCCTTCGGTGTCGACTTCGATCTCCTTGGCGCGCAGGGCGTCCTGGGTCAGGTCCAGCGGGAAGCCATAGGTATCATAGAGTTTGAACGCGGTTTCGCCCGGCAGCACGTCGCCCTTGCCCAGATCGCTGGAGGCCTCGTCCAGCAGCTTCAGACCGCGGTCCAGCGTCTTGAGGAAACGGGTTTCCTCCTGCTCGAAGGTTTCCTCGATCAGCGCCTGGCCCTGGCTCAGCTCGGGATAGGCGGCCCCCATCTTCTGCACCAGCGACGGCACCAGCTTGTGCATCACCGGGTCCGAAGCCCCCAGCAAGGACGCATGGCGCATCGCGCGGCGCATGATCCGGCGCAGCACGTACCCGCGCCCCTCGTTCGAGGGCAGCACACCCTCGGCAATCAGGAAGGAGCAGGAGCGCAGGTGATCGGCGATCACCCGGTGATGCACGTTCTGATCGCCGAAAGGATCGGTGTTGGTCACATTAGCCGACGCCTCGATCAACGACTTGAACAGGTCGGTCTCGTAGTTGTCGTGGGTGCCCTGCAGCAGCGCGGCGATCCGCTCCAGGCCCATGCCGGTGTCGATCGACTGCATGTCCAGATCCACCATCGAGCCGTCGGCAAAGCGCTCGTTCTGCATGAACACGAGGTTCCAGATCTCGATGAAGCGGTCGCCGTCTTCCTCGGGTGAGCCCGGAGGGCCACCCCAGATGTGATCGCCGTGGTCATAGAAGATCTCGGTGCAGGGACCGCAGGGGCCGGTATCGCCCATCTGCCAGAAGTTGTCCGAGGTGGCGATGCGGATGATCCGGTCCTCCGGCACGCCCATCTTCTTCCAGATTTCAAAGGCCTCATCATCGGTGTGATAGACGGTCGTGTACAGCCGATCCTTCGGAATATCGAATTCCTTGGTGATCAGTTCCCAGGCAAAGGGGATCGCCTCGTTCTTGAAGTAGTCACCAAAGGAGAAGTTGCCGAGCATCTCGAAAAACGTGTGGTGGCGCGCGGTATAGCCGACATTGTCGAGGTCGTTGTGCTTGCCGCCGGCACGGACGCATTTCTGCGAGGTGGTGGCACGTTTGTAGTCACGGGTCTCGACCCCGGTGAAACAGTTCTTGAACTGCACCATGCCTGAGTTGGTGAACATCAGGGTGGGATCGTTGCGGGGCACCAGTGGGCTGGAGTCCACCACCTCGTGACCCTGTTTGGCGAAATAGTTCAGAAAGGTCGATCTGATGTCGTTGAGCGTCGGCATATGCGGGATCTCTTCGGCTTTGTCTAAGCGTTCCGGGCAGGTGTAGCGCCCTGCCCGCGCACTGTCCACATCGACCGTTCGGCACAGCCCACGAAAAAGGGCGCAGCCGTCGCTGCGCCCCCGCAAATCCCGGGATTTGATCAGACTATCCGGCGTTCAGGCCTCGAGAATATCGTCGGCGTCATCCACGTCGGGCCGGTCGAACTCCAGACCATGAGCGGCGCGGATCTTGTCCTCGATGTCGTAGGCAATGGCCGGGTTCTCGCGCAGGAAGGTCTTGGCGTTTTCCCGCCCCTGGCCGATCCGCTCATCCCCGTAGGAGAACCAGGCACCGGACTTGTTGACGACACCGGCCGCCACGCCCAGGTCCAGCAATTCACCCATCTTGGAGATGCCTTCACCGTACATGATGTCGAATTCCACCTGCTTGAACGGCGGCGCCACCTTGTTCTTGACCACCTTGACGCGGGTGGAGTTGCCAACCACCTCGTCCCGGTCCTTGATCGAGCCGATGCGGCGGATGTCGAGACGCACCGAGGAGTAGAATTTCAGCGCGTTGCCGCCGGTGGTGGTTTCGGGCGAGCCGAACATGACGCCGATCTTCATGCGGATCTGGTTGATGAAGATCACCATGCATTTGGAACGGCTGATGGAGCCGGTCAGCTTGCGCATCGCCTGGCTCATCAGGCGGGCCTGCACGCCGACGTTGCTGTCGCCCATGTCGCCCTCAAGCTCGGATTTCGGCGTCAGCGCTGCAACCGAGTCGACGATCACCATGTTCACCGCGCCCGAGCGCACCAGCGTGTCGGTGATTTCCAGCGCCTGTTCGCCGGTGTCGGGCTGCGAGATCAGCAGCTCGTCCAGGTCGACGCCCAGCTTGGCCGCATATTGCGGGTCCAGCGCGTGTTCCGCGTCGACGAAGGCGCAGACGCCACCTTTTTTCTGCTGTTCTGCAATGCAATGCAGCGTCAGCGTGGTCTTGCCCGAGCTTTCCGGGCCGTAAATTTCGATGATCCGCCCCATCGGCAGACCGCCGATGCCAAGGGCAATGTCCAGCCCCAGAGAGCCGGTTGAACTGGCCTCGATCTCCTGCATGGCACTGCCGTCGCCGAGCTTCATGATCGAGCCCTTGCCAAACTGCCGCTCGATCTGGGCAAGCGCGCTGTCCAGCGCCTTCTGCTTGTCACCGCTTACTTTGTTCTTCATGGTCAAAAGATCCGCCATAGTCCCTTGTCCCTTTCTATGTGTCACACACCGGGGCGCGCGGCAATCACTGCTTTGTTCACCTCCTGTTCCTTATCGGATCAAAACGGGAACATTGCAACAGAAAACTGCTGTACCCACTGCGCGGGCAAGATGTTAAGGAAGTATTTACGATAATCGGGCGCCACCAGTTTTTACCGGACGGTTTATGAAATGATGATATTTTACAAGGAACGGCTGGCGTTGTTGTCAGTCCCCAAGACCGGCACCACCGCCCTGCAGGAGGCATTGCGCGACCGGGCCGATCTGATCATTTCCGACCCGCCGCAGCTCAAACATGCGCCGCTTTACCGCTACAACCGCTGGATTCGGCCCATGTTCGACAAGGTCTGCGGCGCGGAGCTGGAGGTGGTCGCCGTGATGCGCGAACCGATCAGCTGGCTTGGCAGCTGGTTCCGCTATCGCCAGCGCCCGGCGCTGGACGGGCATGCCAACTCCACCCGCGATCTCACCTTCGACGCCTTCGTGCAGGCCTACTGCAAGGGAAAGCCGCCCGCTTATGCCAACGTCGGCAGCCAGGCGAAGTTTCTGGAAGCCCAGCCAAACGGCTGCAAGGTCGACCACCTGTTCCGCTACGAGGACACCGATGCGCTGCGACTGTTCCTGGAGTACCGCCTGGACACCGACATCCGGCTCGAACGGCGCAATGTCAGCCCGCAGGCGGCGCTGACCCTCACGCCGGAAGCAGAGGCGCATCTGCGACGCAAACGAGCGGCGGAGTTCGACCTCTATGACAGCATCCCGGCCGTAAACCAGCCGGTGCAATCCGCCTAAACCGACAAAGCGCAGTCAGGCGACGCACTCAACACTCAGTGCAACTGAGCGTGAACAGTTTCCGTCAACTGATTGAGAGAGAAGGGTTTTGGCAGGAAGACCGAGTTCGGCACCTCGGGGTCGGCTTCGCCGAAGGCCCCCTCGGCATAGCCGGACACGAAAACCACGCGTGTGTCCGGGCGCTCCTTCAGGGCCTGGCGCACCCAGCTGGGTCCGTCCATCCCGGGCATCACCACATCAGTGACAAACACATCCACCGTCAGCCCCGGATCCTCGAGCGTGCGCAGCGCGTCCTCGGCGGATTCAGCCTCGAGAACGGTGTACCCCCGCATCCGCAGCGCACGGGACGCAAAGGCGCGCACCGGCGCTTCATCTTCCACCAGCAGCACCACGCCCTCGCCGTGCTGCGCATTGCCGCCGCGCTCGGTCACATCTGCTGGCGCTTCCGCGGCCTTGGGCTCGGCCTGCGGTTTGTAGACCGGGAAGAACAGCGTGAACTGGGTGCCTTGCCCCTGCACGGAATCCACGAAGATGTAACCGCCCGTCTGCTTGATGATGCCGTAGGCGGTGGACAGGCCAAGACCCGTGCCCTCACCGGTGCGCTTGGTGGTGTAGAACGGCTCAAACACTTTTTGGAGTTTGTCCGGCGCGATGCCGACGCCCTCGTCCGAGACCTTGACGGTGACCCAGTCGCCGGCCGGAACTGTGGCGCGGTTGCGCTCGAGAGGTTTGTCGAGCGACAGGACCTCGGTCTCGACACGGATTTCGCCCCCTTGCGGCATCGCATCGCGGGCATTCACCACCAGGTTCATCAGCACTTGTTCAAGCTGGCGTTTATCAGCGCGGATCGATTTCATCACCGGGTCATGGCTCAGCGTCAGGGTGACCTTCTCGCCGACCAGACGGTTCAGCAGATGGGTGAGATCCGACAGGGTATCGCGTACATCCAGCGTTTCCGGCTGCAGTGTCTGTTTGCGTGAAAAGGCCAGAAGCTGGCTCACCAGCGAGGCAGCCCGGTTGGCGTTTTCATGGATCTGGATCAGGTCGCCGTAATCCTGGTCGCCCTGGTCGTGACGCAGCAGCAGCAGGTCGCAATGGCCTGAAATCGCGGTCAGAAGGTTGTTGAAATCATGCGCAACACCGCCCGCCAGCTGACCGATTGCCTGCATCTTCTGGCTTTGGACAAATTGCGCCTCGAGCGTCTTCAGCTCAGTCGCATCGTTCAGCACCGCGATCAGGACGGGCTCGCCCTCTTCCACCGTGCGGGTCAGGGTGACCTGGACAAACACCTCCTTGTCGCCACGCGACAGGCGCAGAAACTCGGATTTGTTCGGCGCCAGACCGTCGGCCGTATCGCGCAGCCAGTCCGACATCGGCCGTCCCAGGCCCTCCATCAACTGGCCCAGTTTCAGGTTGGCACAGCTGCTGACCCCCAGCAGGCGCAGGGCCATTCGGTTCGCGCTCAAAATCTCGCCGCTCGCCGCCACCTTCAGGAAGGGAACCGGCAACGCCTCCAGACCGGCCTGGCTGGAGTTGAGGCCGCTTTCATCGACTTCCATCAGGAACAGTTCGCTGCGACCCTGGGTGCGGTTCTTCTCGCTGACCAAAACGGATACCGGCCCGTTCTTGGTGCTGAGCGTGTTGATCTGTCCCGGCAGGATCGGAAGCGACGGAAACAGGCGGTCCGTCGATTTCACGCGCTCGCCGATCAGGGTGCGCGCGGCTTCGTTCATGAACAAAACCGCGCCGGTGCGGCCCACCGTGATCATCGGCACCGGCATTGCATCGGCACCGCGCCCGCTGCTGCTGCGCTCCTGAATATCCTCAACCCGCCACAGGAAGCTGCCGCCGGTCATCTGGTGCACCGCCAGCCGCACATGCCCGCGGCGCGTGACGATATCCTCGCGCGCGGCACCATCCACACGTGCCCGGCTCTGCAGCCGGTAGAGCACCGCGGAAGGGTTCGCCAAAACCGAGCGCAACGTTCCCGCCAGCGTGTCGCGGGTGGCATCCTGGAACCGCTTCACGGCGGCACCGTTGCAGGCGTGGATCACACCGTCGTCATCGGTGACGAAACTGGGTGTGGCGTCTTTTTCGATAAAGCCCGTCAGCAGCTCGGCGGCCATCGCGCGCGCATTCAGCCGCAGCCGTGTCTGCACCATCATCAGCACCGCCACGGCAATCAGCGTCAGCCCGACCATGATGAAGCCGCGCCCGATCCATTCCGGCAGGGGCAACAACCAGGGGCTGGCGATCAACATCACCGCGAGCAGAACGGTCGCTGCAAGCCGGGCGTGCTCAGGCGCGTGAACGCGCAGTTCCGGAACGGAGGTTTCTTGGCGACCGGGCATTAGGGCTCCGCTACTTTTGCTGAGATGCCGCCATAACGCGGCGGTTCAGGTTAAAACCACGTTAAGAATACCAAAACTTTTCCAGCTGGAACCCTAGCAATCGCCGGTCTGGCGCGTCAACACGGCAACGTGGAAACCATCGGTCCCGTCCTGCACCTTCCAGCTCCGCTCGCAGACCAGTTTCCACCCGGCATTTCCCTGAAGAAACCGTTGAACTTGCTCGGCATTTTCTCCGCGCAGCATTGAGCAGGTCGCATAGGACAGATAGCCGCCCGGCGCGGTCAGCCGCGCGGCCTCACGCAGGATGTTGGCCTGCACTTGATACAGGTCTTGCAACCGCTCAGCCGTCAATCGCCATTTACCTTCGGGCGCGCGACGCCAGGAGCCGGACCCGGAACAAGGCACATCGCACAACACCAGATCGAACGGGCCGGCGCTGTCGAGAGCATCGGTCGGAAGGCAGCTCACCTTTGCGCCCGCCCGTGCAGCCCGCTGTGGCAGATCCTTCATCCGCCTGGGGTCGGCATCATGGGCAAACAGGTCAATGTCGGCTTGTGCGGCCATGGCCAAGGCCTTGCCGCCACCACCCGCACAATAGTCCAGAACCTTCATGCCGTCGCTCAGCGGTAATTGTTCGACCACCGCCTGGCTGGCCGCATCCTGCAGTTCGACCAATCCGCTCTGATAGGCCTCGGCGTTGCGCAACCGGCGCGCGCCCTCGACCACTTCGAGCGCCATCCGTGCAGCGGGGTGCTCTGTGGCCTCGATACCATCCGCCCGCAGACGCTCCAGCGCGTCTGCCACCGAACCCCGGCGCGGGTTCACGCGCAGGTGCACCGGCGCGCGGGAGCGCAGCGCCCGGGCCGCGTCGGCGGCCCCTGCCCCAAGGCTGGCGCGAAACTCCGGCCACAGCCAGTCGGGAATATCAAGCGCTTCGGCGCTGTCGGCCTCCAGCGGTGCAGGCAATTGCCGCTCCTCGGCCGTCAGCGCTGCGGGAGCGTGCCCGACCCCGGTAAAAACGGTATCGGGGTCAGTGCCCGCCTCGCGCAAAGCGCCCAGGATCAGGCCGCGCCCACTGCGGGAGCCGCCAAGAGCAGCATGCGAGCGCAGGCAGCGCAGGGCGGTGAACACGTGATCGCGAACCGCCGCGCGGTCCTTGGAACCGGCAAAGCGGCTGCGCCGCCCCCAGGAGGTCAGCGCCTTTTCCGCCGCTTCCCCGGCCAACACCTGGTCGAGGATCTCAATGGCCGCCTGCAGGCGGGCGGCGGGGGTCATGCCCCTGCCCCTTGGTCACATGCGGCCATCATCGTCTCAGCCCACCCGGTAGTTCGGGGCTTCACGGGTGATCTGCACGTCATGCACGTGGCTTTCCTTGAGACCGGCGCCGGTGATGCGGACAAAGTTGCAGTTCTTGCGCATCTCGTCGACGGTGGCGCAGCCGGTGTAGCCCATCGCCGCGCGCAGGCCGCCGACCAGCTGGTGCACAACCGCGCCCGCGCCGCCCTTGTAGGGCACCTGGCCTTCGATCCCCTCGGGCACCAGCTTGTCGCTGGCAGCATCCTTCTGGAAATACCGGTCGGCAGAACCGCGCGCCATAGCGCCCATCGAGCCCATGCCGCGGTAGGATTTGAACGAGCGGCCCTGGTACAGGATCACCTCACCCGGGGACTCGTCGGTGCCCGCAATCATCGAGCCGACCATCGCGCAGGAAGCGCCCGCCGCGATCGCCTTGGCAAAATCGCCCGAGAACTTGATGCCGCCATCGGCAATCACCGGTACGTCGCCCGCCGCGCCTGCGCAATCCATGATCGCGGTCAGCTGCGGCACGCCCACGCCCGCCACCATGCGGGTGGTGCAGATGGAGCCCGGACCGATGCCGACCTTGACCGCATCGGCCCCCGCGTCGATCAGCGCGCGGGTGGCTTCGGCAGTGGCCACATTGCCCGCAATCACCTGGATATCGCCGTATTTCGCCTTGATCCGCTTGACCGCGTCGATCACCCCGGCCGAATGACCATGGGCGGTATCCACCACGACGACGTCGACGCCCGCATCGATCAACGCTTCGGAGCGTTCAAAACCGCTGTCGCCAACGGAGGTCGCCGCGGCGACCCGCAGACGGCCCAGTTCATCCTTGCAGGCGGTAGGGTTCAGAACCGCCTGTTCGGTGTCCTTCAGGGTCAGCAGGCCGGTCAGCTTGCCATCCTTGTCGGTAACCAGCAGCTTTTCGATCCGGCGCGCCTTCATCAGGGACTTGGCTTCTTCCAGGTCCGCGGGCTCATGCAGCAGCGCGAGGTTGTCGGAGGTCATCATCACCGAGACCGGCGTGCTGTCATCCGAGGCAAACCGCATGTCGCGGTTGGTGACGATGCCGACCACGCGGCCAGACCCATCCACCACCGGGAAGCCGGTGACCCGGTAGCGTTCCTGCAGCGCTTTGGCGTCGGCCAGGGTCTGATCGGCGGTCAGGGTGATGGGGTTGTAGACGATGCCGGAGACAAAGCGCTTCACCCGACGGACTTCCTGCGCCTGCTCCTCCACGTTCAGGTTCTTGTGGATCACGCCCATGCCACCCGCCTGCGCCATGGCAATCGCCATGCGAGCCTCTGTCACCGTGTCCATCGCAGAGCTGAGCAGCGGGATGTTCAGCGACACCGACTGCGTCACCCGCGTGCGCGTATCAGCCGTATTCGGCAACACGCTGGACGCGCCCGGAACCAGAAGAACATCATCAAAGGTGAGAGCCTCACGAATCTGCATTTGTCATCCCCATGCATAACCCCGTTTGGCGGTGACCCTATGGCACAGAACTGGACGATGGGAAAGAGGCCCGGGGCAGAAATCCTGCGCTGCAGCATCGCACGCGCCCCGCAACGGCATGCCTGCCGGGCTGATTTTCCGTTAAACCCGTGCTGAAACCTGCAAAAATGCCGCCCGCAGACCTGAAAATGCCGCGCCATGCCTTTCGCCCGCCGCAAAAGCCCATATGCTCCGCCGAAACTGCGGAAGTGAGAAGGCCACCGGCATGACTGACGAACCCCTCGTTGTGTTTACCCCCTCCGGCAAGCGCGGACGTTTTCCCGTAGGTACGCCGATCCTGACGGCGGCGCGTCAGCTTGGCGTCGACCTGGATTCTGTCTGCGGCGGCCGCGGCATCTGCTCGAAATGCCAGATCACGCCATCCTATGGCGAATTCCCCAAACACGGCGTCACCGTGGCAGAGAGCGCGCTGAGCGAGTGGAACAAGGTCGAACAGCGTTACAAGGACAAGCGCGGGCTGATCGATGGTCGCCGCCTGGGCTGCCAGGCCACGGTGCAGGGCGACGTCGTGATCGACGTGCCGCCGGAAAGCCAGGTCCACCGGCAGGTTGTGCGCAAACGCGCCGAGGCCCGGGACATCGTGATGAACCCCTCCACCCGGCTGTTTTACGTCGAGGTCGAAGAACCCGACATGCACAAACCCACCGGCGACATGGAGCGGCTGATCGAGGCCTTGGAAACCCAGTGGCAGCTGAAGGGGGTCAAGACCGACCTGCACATCCTGAGCGTCCTGCAACCGGCGCTGCGCAAGGGCGACTGGAAAGTCACCGTCGCCGTCCACCTCGGCGACGAAAGCCACCCGCCCAAGATCATGCACATCTGGCCGGGCTACTATGAAGGCACGGTCTACGGGCTGGCGGTCGACCTCGGCTCCACCACCATCGCCGCGCATCTGTGCGATCTGAAAACCGGCGAGGTCGTCGCCTCCTCGGGCATCATGAACCCGCAGATCCGCTTTGGCGAAGACCTGATGAGCCGGGTGTCCTATTCGATGATGAACAAGGGCGGCGACCAGGAGATGACCCGCGCGGTGCGCGAGGGCATGAACGCGCTGTTCACCCAGATCGCTTCGGAGGCCGGGATCGACAAGGCGCTGATCGTCGATGCCGTCTTTGTCTGCAACCCGGTGATGCACCATCTGTTCCTTGGCATCGACCCGTTCGAACTCGGCCAGGCGCCCTTTGCGCTGGCGACCTCCAACGCGCTGGCCTTGCGCGCGAACGAGCTGGATCTGAACATCCACCCGGCTGCCCGTGTCTACCTGCTGCCCTGCATCGCCGGCCATGTCGGCGCCGATGCCGCGGCGGTCGCGCTGTCGGAAGCGCCGGACAAGTCCGAGGATCTGGTGCTGGTGGTCGACGTCGGCACCAACGCCGAGATCCTCCTTGGCAACAAGGAAAAGGTACTGGCCTGCTCCTCCCCCACCGGCCCGGCGTTCGAGGGCGCGCAGATCTCCAGCGGCCAGCGCGCCGCTCCCGGTGCCATCGAGCGAGTTGAAATCAACCCGGAAACCAAGGAGCCGCGCTTCCGCGTCATCGGTTCCGACGTCTGGTCGGACGAGGACGGCTTTACCGAATCCATCGCCACCACCGGCATCACCGGTATCTGCGGCTCCGGCATCATCGAAGCAATTGCCGAGATGCGACTGGCGGGCGTGCTGGACGCCTCCGGTCTCATCGGCTCGGCCGAGCAGACCGGCACCAGCCGCTGCATTCAGGACGGGCGCACCAATGCCTACCTGCTGTGGGACGGATCTGCCGATGGCGGGCCGACCATCACCGTCACCAACCCTGACATCCGGGCGATCCAGATGGCCAAGGCGGCGCTCTACTCCGGCGCGCGGCTGCTGATGGACAAGTTCGGCGTCGACAAGGTCGACCGGGTGGTGCTGGCCGGTGCATTCGGTGCGCATATCTCGGCCAAGCACGCGATGGTGCTGGGCATGATTCCCGATTGCGAGCTGAACAAGGTGACCTCTGCGGGCAACGCGGCCGGCACCGGTGCCCGGATCGCGCTGCTGAACACCGATGCGCGCGCCGAGATCGAAGAAACCGTGCGCCGCATCGAGAAGATCGAGACCGCGGTCGAGCCGCGCTTCCAGGAGCATTTCGTCAACGCCTCGGCGATCCCGAACTCGGCTGAACCCTTCCCGATCCTGGAAACCGTGGTGACCCTGCCGCAGGTCAACTTCAACACCGGTGGCGGCGAGAGCGGTGCCGCGGGCGGTGGTCGCCGCCGACGCCGCCGCGGCTAAGACCAAACCTGTGGAAAACAGCAGCGTCGCCCTTGACCTCATTGGCGGCGCAGCATAATTCTTCGTTCCACAGGCGGGTATGATGTAATGGTAGCCTGTCAGCTTCCCAAGCTGAACGCGCGGGTTCGATTCCCGCTACCCGCTCCAGTTTCCTTTCTCCTCTGCGCCGCCTAAGCATCAGGCCGGCCGCCCTGATGGCACGGATCCTGTAGGCCTGGTGCCGCGGCGTCGCACCAAAACACACCGTATGTGCTAGACTGCCCGCGTGCACCCGATGGTCGGGTCACGTGGTTGAGAGGGTATTGGTATGGCACAGTTTGGTTCGATCAGCGCGTTTGTCTGCATCCTGGCGGCAGGCAACGCCCTTGCTGGAACGACCTGGGACCAGGGCGGACAAGGCACGGGCACCTCAAGCAGCACGGTGACGCAAATTGCCGACAATCACATGGTGATGCAGGTCAGCAGTACTTACGAAAAAGTCGACATGGAAAGCCCCGACCACCCGATGAACGGCGCATCGGGCCCCTGCTTTGGCGCGGTTGAGGTTTCCGCAGGCGCCGCCTCGGGTGGTGGCATCTGCGCCTTCAAGGACAAGGCGGGCGACAGCGTCGTCCTGCACTGGGACGCCGAGGCCATGGAGGCAACCGGCGCCCTCACTGGCAGCTGGACGATCAGCGGCGGCACCGGCCCCTGGGCCGAGGCCAGTGGCGGAGGTCGGTTTTCCTCGCTGACGGATCCCGCGAGCGGGAATTTCGTCAATACGATCACCAGCAACCTTACGCTGCCTTGACCAAGGGGGTGCGCGGTCGGTATTGCGGCCAGCTGGCAGCCCGAGGCCAGAGCTGACGATCGCTCTCAGGTCACGTCTCAGGGCGCCCAGTGCACCCGTGCCTCTGAGAGCACGGCCTGAATAGGCGCTTCCTCCGGCGGCAGGGTCATCGCGCGCTCCAGGGCTGCGCGTTTCGCGTCGCCGAAGATCACGAGATGCTTGGCAATCGCCGCATCCAGAACCCGTGCGGTCAGGCTGATACGGGCTTCGGGCTGGCTGTCCGGGCGCATCACGGCAAAGGCAGGCGCATCGGCCGCCAGCGCCTCCGCCAGCCCGTCTGCACCGGGAAACAGCGAGGCCGTGTGCATGTCTTCGCCCATGCCCAACAGGACCACCGACAGGGGCAGCTTATCCTGCAGTTGCCGCTCCAGCTCGACTGCGGCCGCGGCGGGTTCCTGGCCGGGCAGGTAGAAAGGCATGAACTGCGCCGCCGCAGCGCGGTTCTGCAGCAGCCGCGCCCGGATCATCGCCGCGTTGGAGCGCGGATTGTCCTCTGCCACCCAACGTTCATCCGTGGCCATGACCTGCACCCGCGCCCAATCGATGTCCGCGGCACAGAGGTCATCGAAAATCGGCGCCGGCGTGGTGCCGCCTGCAACCGCCAGCGACACCAGATCATTGTGCAAAAGGTGGGTCTTCAGATCGCCCGCCATTTCATTGGCGACCTCGATCGCCAGCATGTC
Source organism: Leisingera sp. S2M4 (assembly GCF_055398055.1). Classification (NCBI taxonomy): domain Bacteria; kingdom Pseudomonadati; phylum Pseudomonadota; class Alphaproteobacteria; order Rhodobacterales; family Roseobacteraceae; genus Leisingera; species Leisingera sp. S2M4. The sequence continues at coordinate 3,103,432 of NZ_AP040861.1, read as the reverse complement.
TCGATCAGCGTATTCGTTGAATTTCATGGGTTTATTCCCCTCCACTCACGCCCATCGCGGCGCATTAACAAATCAGCGTCACCGGGTCCGGTGCTGCCGCTGTCATAAGGTTTCGGAACGTCGCCGCGGGCTTCCCACCCCGCGATGATGGGGTCTGTCCAGGCCCAGGCCGCTTCGACCTCGTCGCCACGCATGAACAGCGTCTGGTCGCCGCGCACAACGTCCATGATCAACCGTTCATAGGCATCCGGCGGAGTGCCCCCCTCCGAGCCCAGGGCCTCGGCAAAGCTCATGTCCAGGGGCACGTCAATCAGGCGCATGCCCCCCTGCCCCGGCTCCTTGATGGTCACGCTCAAGGTGATGCCTTCGTTGGGCTGGAGCCGGATCTTCAGATGGTTTGCGTGGCGTCCGGCTTCTGCACCAAAGATGGAATGCGGCGCATCCTTGAACATGACGTTGATCACCGAAGAGCGCGCAACCAGCCGCTTGCCGGTGCGCAGATAAAACGGCGTGCCCGCCCAGCGCCAGTTGCTGATATGGGCCTTCAACGCCACGTAGCTCTCGGTGCGGCTGCGCGGATTGCCGACCGTATCACGGTAGGACGGATGCGCCTGTGCGCCCCCCTCAGCCGCCTGCCGCGCCTGATATTGACCGCGCACGATGTGATGCGGCTCCACCGGGTCCAACGCCCGGATCACCTTGAGCTTTTCGTCCCGCACGGCATCCGGGTCGAACTTGGCCGGAGGCTCCATCGCGATCAGGCACAGCAGTTGCATCAGGTGGTTCTGCATCATATCGCGCATGGCACCGGAGCGTTCGTAATAGTCTTCCCGCCCCTCGATGCCGACGGTTTCGGCCACGGTGATCTGGATGTGGTCCACATACTGGCTGTTCCACAATGGCTCGAACAGCATATTGCCAAACCGTACTGCCATCAGGTTTTGCACCGTTTCCTTGCCCAGGTAGTGATCGATGCGATAGATCTGCCCCTCGTCGAAATGACTGGCCAATGTGCGGTTGAGCGCCTTGGCCGTCTGGAGGTCCCGTCCAAAAGGCTTCTCGACCACGATGCGGGTATCGCCATTGGTCAAGCCGTGACTGTGCAAGCGCTCCGCCAGCGGTGCAAACAGGGCCGGGCCAACCGAGAAGTAGAACAGACGAACCGGCACCTCCGCGCTCGGCCGCAGTTGCGCGGCAAGCTCTTCCCAGCCTTGGGTGCCCATTCCGTCAAGCGCCACGTAGCTGACGCGGGACAGGAAACTGGTCAGCTCTGCATCATCGACGGCGCGCGGGCCACAGTGCTCGCGCAGGGCCGTCGCCACGATACTGCGATAATCGGCACAACTCAGCCCTGCCCGCGCGGCGCCTATGATCCGTTCCGATCCCGGCAACTGTCCGGCACAGTGGCGCCGGAAAAGCGCGGGCAGGATCTTGCGCTGCGCCAGATCCCCCGTACCTCCAAAGATCACCAGGTCGAAGGGGGCGACCGGTATGATACGCGAAACCATCGTTGCTCTTCCCGCTTGTTGCTCGCCCTGCCTGGCGTGGCCCAGGTACACTGACGCTCACATCCGTGTCATGTAAAGGTCCGGCGGCTTTCAATTCCCGCATAGTATAAGGTAGCTTGCGCGGAAGGGAACTGCTGCAAAGGATATCCGCATGAAAGATCTGCAAAAACCCGCTGCAAACACGGGCAAGTTCCAGGACCCTTATATTACCGCAGACGGGCAACCCCGTGCATCGGTCCCCCTCAGCAACCCGCAGACCCTGTGGTTCAACACCGGTACACTCTGCAACATCGAGTGCGACAACTGCTATATCCTCAGCTCCCCGACCAACGACGCGCTCGTGTATCTGACCGCCGCCGAGGTCGAAGACTATCTCGACCAGCTTGAGGCACGCGGCTGGCCGGTGCAGGAAATCGGCTTTACCGGCGGCGAACCCTTCATGAACCCGCAGATGATCGCCATGGCGCGCGCAGCATTGGAGCGCGGCTACAAGGTCCTGATCCTGACCAACGCCATGCGGCCCATGATGCGAAAATCGGTGCGAGCGGGGCTGCTGAACCTGCAGCAGGCTTTTGCCGACCAGTTGACCCTGCGCATCTCGGTCGACCACCACAGCAAGGCCCTGCACGACAAGGAACGCGGCGCAGGCAGTTTCGCCAAGACCCTCGAAGGCATGCAGTGGCTGCGTGACAACGGCTTTTCAATGGCGGTTGCAGGCCGCACGGTCTGGGGGGAGAGCGAAAGTGACGCGCGTGCGGGCTACGACGCGCTCTACCGCGCCCACGGATTTGCAATCGACGCCTTCGATCCCGGCCAGACCGTGCTGTTCCCGGAAATGGACGAAACCGTTGAAGTGCCCGAAATCACAACCGCTTGCTGGGACATCCTGAACAAGTCTCCGGACAGCGTCATGTGCGCGTCCTCGCGAATGGTGGTGAAGCGACGGGGGGCTGAACGTCCGGCCGTGCTGGCCTGCACCTTGCTGCCATATGCAGAGGAATTCGAGATGGGCAGCACCCTGGCCGACGCCGAGCGGGCGGTACAGCTGAACCACCCGCATTGTGCCAAATTCTGCGTATTGGGCGGCGCCAGCTGCTCCGCCTAAACTGCCCCCCCTGCCCGGGCACGAGGCCCGAGCAGGAGGTTCAGTCATCCGGACGTAACGTCCGCCCGGATCAGGCGAAAAACGCCCACTCGCCGACCGAGAAGTTGTCGGCGGTCAGGGTGACGTCATTGCTGAATTCAACCAGCACATTGTCGCCGTAGTAAAGCTTGTCCGCGTCATTATCCATGAACAGGCGATCCTCTTCCGCATCCTGCCACTCCTGACGGTCAAAGGTCACGGTCGCATCCCGCGGCAGCAGCTCCCTGGCTTCCTGCTGGTCGAACACGAAGACATCCTTGTCGGCGTCGAAGTCCCGGATAACCGCGACGGTGGAATAGGCATCCAGTTCAACGAACAAGCGATCCCGACCGCCGCCCGTCTTGATCGTATCGGGCGCGTTGGCAAAGCTTCCCGTCAGAACATAGATGTCATCGCTTCCAGCGCCTGCGGACACGAACTCGCTGTGCACGCCTTCCAGGACGATGGTATCCTTGCCGCGGCCGGTGCGGATATCCACATCCAGGTCCTGCGCATGGCTTACCGTCGAGCCGTGGATCACCACCGTGTCATTGCCATTTCCGGTATTGACGCGAACGTCGGCGGACACCGCCCAGCGGGCGCTGAAATCGAAGTAGTCATGCCCGCTGCCCGTTGCGACATTCAATTGCCCGATGCTGTTGTAGGCCTTGTAGATCACCGCATCATTGCCCTTCAGGGTGCTTATGTCGATCTCTGCCCCCGAGCAGTTCTGATACTGCGCGATCTTCAGCGTATCATCCTGAGTGCCAGCGACGATTGCGAAGGTGCCACTGTTGAAAGCGGGCATGGCTGAGCTGTAGTTGCCGAGGGAGATATCGTAGTCCCAATGCTCCACCGACCTTACGCTGGTTTCGATCAGGCTCAGCTCCAGTCCGCCCTGATCGACCGCATTGATCACAATGTCGGATGCGACGGTGTCATAGCCCCGGCCACCATCAAAACTGATCTGCCGGTAGTCGCTGTAATGCGCGACAAATCCCTCTTCCCTGGTGAAATCGAAGTGCAGCGTTTCGAGGGTGTCATCCCCGCTGCCGCCAAAGAACCGGTCGGATTGGTCGGGGCCGAAAACCCGGTCGGGATCATTCTGGTCGAAATCGTGATGAAAGATCTCGAACACATCATCCCCGCCGCGGCCATAAAAGCTCTCGCGGATTTCGGTGGTTGCCTTAAACCGGTTGTCAATATCTGTGCCGTAAACGCGTGTACGCATGAGAATTTGCCTTGCCTCAATTCTTTACCATCGGCACCGGCAAGCATTGCACCAAGGGGGCACAACCTGAACACCTGCCGAAACCTGTGGGCGCGACCCTATTGCGCGAGTCGGAACGCGGCAATTGAAAAACAACGCAAATTCGCCCTGATCCCATCGATCAGCGCAGTGCGGCGTTTCGCAAGATGTGGTCAGTGGATCGGGAACTCTCCCACCACGTTTCGCCATTCATTTGGACCGATCATCTTGCGATGGCTGAACCGTACTGAATGCAAGGGTCCGTCGATCTCGCGTTGCCAGAACTCGATGAATTCGAACAGGCGTGGATGATCGGGCAAAAGGTCGTATTGCTGCCACACGAAGGTGTTCAGCACATGGGTGTAATCCGGCATGTGGTAGGTCAGCTCCGCCGTGGTCAGCCCATATCCCTTCAGCATCAGTTCAGTTTCCGTTGTCTCCATAATTGTCCTCCAATTCTATCCCCCTTCCCATGATGCTAGGAGGTAATTGGTTAATTTCTGTTAAAACCTGCATCATACCGTAAAATCGGTCTCGCCTGCGGACCGCCGGGCTGTGTGCTTGCGCCTCATATGCGGTATCTGATAGGGTGCTAACACAAGATATAGAGCCAGAAGAAAGAGCGGGCAGCCAACGTGAGCGATACGCCGGAAACTCCTGAAAATATGGATGAAAACCTGCCGGAACGGCCAGTCTATGACGGTCCCACGGTCTCCATCGAGTCCGAGATGCGCAACTCGTATCTCGATTACGCGATGTCGGTCATCGTCAGCCGCGCGATCCCGGATCTGCGCGACGGGCTGAAACCGGTGCACCGGCGCATTCTCTATGCAATGCATGAGTCCGGCAACACCCACGACAAGCCTTACCGGAAGTCGGCCCGCCCCGTCGGCGACGTGATGGGTAAATACCACCCGCACGGGGACAGCGCGATCTATGACGCGCTGGTGCGGATGGCGCAGGACTTCTCGATGTCGCTGCCCCTGCTGGACGGCCAAGGCAACTTCGGCTCGATGGACGGGGACAACCCGGCGGCCATGCGTTACACCGAGGTGCGCATGGACAAGCCCGCTGCGGCGATCCTGGCGGACATCGAAAAGGAAACCGTCGATTTCCAGGACAACTACGACGGCAAGGACCGGGAACCCACGGTTCTGCCCGCGCGGTTCCCGAACATGCTGGTCAACGGCGCCGGCGGTATCGCGGTCGGCATGGCCACCAACATCCCGCCGCACAACCTGGGCGAAGTCGTCGATGCCACGCTGGCGCTGATCGAAGACCCGGACCTGACCAGCGAACAGCTGATCGACTACATCCCCGGCCCGGACTTTCCGACCGGCGGCGTGATGCTGGGTCGCTCGGGCGCGCGCAAGGCGTATCTCGAGGGTCGCGGCAGCGTCATCATCCGCGCCAAGACCCGCGTGGAGGAGATCCGCAAGGACCGCTATGCCATCGTCGTGGACGAGATCCCCTACCAGGTGAACAAGGCCGCGATGATCGAAAAGATCGCCGAGCAGGTTCGCGAGAAGAAGATTGAGGGCGTCGCCCACGTACAGGACGAATCCGACCGCAACGGCGTGCGGGTCGTGGTCGAGCTGAAGCGCGATGCAACGCCCGAAGTGGTGCTGAACCAGCTCTACCGCTTCACGCCGATGCAGACCTCCTTTGGCTGCAACATGCTGGCGCTGAATGGCGGCCGACCTGAGCAGCTGACGCTGCGAAAGTTCCTGACCTCCTTCATCGAATTCCGCGAGGACGTCGTTGCCCGCCGCACCGCTTACGAGCTGCGCAAGGCGCGCGAGCGCAGTCACATCCTGTGTGGTCTGGCCGTCGCGGTCTCCAACGTCGACGAGGTGGTCGCCACCATCCGGGCCTCGGCCGATGCCGCGGAAGCGCGTGAAAAGCTGATGACGCGACGCTGGCCGGCCGCCGAGATCGCGGACTACATCCGCCTGATCGACGATCCGACCCACACGATGAACGACGACGGGACCTACAACCTGTCAGAGACCCAGGCCCGCGCCATCCTCGAGCTGCGTCTGCAGCGCCTGACCCAGATTGGCGTCAAGGAAGTTACCGACGAGCTGGAAGAACTGGCGCGCAAGATCAAGGAATACCTGGAAATCCTGTCCTCGCGTGAGCGCATCATGGGCATCATCGCGGACGAGCTGCGCGAGGTGCGAGACAACTTCGCCGTGCCGCGCCGCACCGAGATCGTCGACTGGTCGGGCGACATGGAGGACGAGGACCTGATCGAGCGGGAGGACATGGTGGTGACCGTGACCTCCGGCGGCTACATCAAGCGCACCCCGCTGGCAGACTTCCGCGCCCAGAAGCGCGGCGGCAAGGGCCTCAGCGGCATGCAGACCAAGGAAGAGGATGTGGTGACCACGCTGTTCGTGGCCAACACCCATACCCAGCTGCTGTTCTTCACCACCGACGGCATGGTCTACAAGCTGAAGACCTGGCGCCTGCCGCAGGGTGGCCGCACCTCCAAGGGCAAGGCGATCGTCAACATCCTGCCGATCCCGCCGGGCGTGTCGATTGCCGCGATCATGCCGGTTGATGTGCCGGACGAGGAATGGGAAAACCTGCAGGTGGTCTTTGCCACCTCTGGCGGCGACGTGCGTCGCAACCGGTTGTCCGATTTCACCAACGTTCGCCGCAACGGCAAGATCGCGATGAAACTGCCCGAGGACGGCTCGGTGCAGCTGGTGAACGTGCGGATCTGCTCGGAAGACGACGACGTGATGCTGTTCACCAACTCGGGCCGCGCCATCCGCTTCCGCTCCACCGATGTGCGCGTGTTCAACTCGCGCGAATCCACCGGTGTCCGCGGGATCAAGCTCACCGGAGAAGACCGGGTGGTGTCGATGTCCGTCATCCGGCACTCCAAATACACACCGGAGCAGCGCACGGCCTACCTGAAGATGCGTCGCGCCATGGCCGGTCTAACCGACGACGCCGAGGCTTCGGATGAGGACGCGGTGGAAGATCCCAACTTCTCGACCGAGCTCTATGCCGAGATGTCGGCAGCCGAAAACCTGATCCTGACCATTACGTCGGGCGGTTCGGGCAAGCTGTCGTCCAGCCACGACTACCCTGTGCGCGGCCGCGGCGGTATGGGTGTCACCGCCATGGACAAGGCTATGCGCGGAGGCGAGATCGTCGCGTCCTTCCCGGTGGAGATGGACGACCAGATCATGCTTGCAACCTCCAAGGGGCAGTCGATCCGGGTACCGGTGGAGGGAATTTCCTTCCGCTCCCGCTCTGCCGGTGGCGTGCGGGTGTTCAACACCGGCAAAGGCGAAGAAGTCGTCTCGGTCGCCTGGATCGCGGAGAACGGCGAGGACGAAGAAGAGAGCTGAAGCCCTTATAACACTGCATCAACGACAACGCCGCCCCGAAGTTCGGGGCGGCGTTTTTTTGGCGTTTAACACACTGCTAACCCTTCTGTGCCAGCCTCATCCTGTGGTTGCCCATCTGCGAGGAGACGCCTGATGAACCTCTATCACTGTGCCATCGATCTGCACCACGAGGCCAAGGCCCTGAGTTTTGCCAGCGCGGTCGACCAATGGCTGGGCTACCTGAAGGAACGCGGCGTGGTCCAGAAATGGCGCCTGCTGCGGCGCAAGTTGAACCTGGCCAGCGGCGAGTCCCGTGATTTCATGCTGGAGATCGAATTTACCAATATGACCCAGCTGGACCAGGCCTTCCGCGTCCTTGGCGAACATGACGAGGAAGTCGAGCGGCTGTATTCGAACGTCTCGGCGTTGATTGCCAGGGCCGACTACGGCCTCTATCGACCGTTCCCCGACCCGGAGCGGGCCGAGCGCATGGCATTGATCTGACCGCCGAGCGAATTCAGATCAGCGTCGGCGCCAGAACGAAGCTGGCAAAAAGCAGATAAGCTACGGCTGTGTGCATCTTGTTACCCTCTCAACTCACCACGTTCTGAGAGGATACCCCAACAATACGGCAATTCCGGGGCAACCGCTGCCCGTCACCCCGGACCCCTGGCCGCCCCGATTTACAGATCGTAGATCAGGCCGAATTTTTCGTTCAGATACGCCAGCAGCGGCTCATGCCCCGGCTCCATCCCGGACGCATGGATGATGGTGTCGCGCGGGCTGCGCAGGCCACCGAAGTGTTGCAGGTTCTGGCGCAACCAGCCAGTCGCGGCCGAGGTAACGCCTGTCGCCAGCTCTGCATCCAGGCCCGGCACGTCCCGGCGCAGCGCCTGGTACAGGCAGCCGGAGTATACATTGCCAAGGGCATACGTCGGGAAATAGCCAAACAGGCCGACGGACCAGTGCACATCCTGCAAACAGCCGTTCGACGGCTTGTCCACGGCATAGCCGAAATCCGCCTCGAAGCGATCGTTCCACGCGGCTTCAAGGTCGGGGACCTCCAGATCCCCCCGCATCAGCGCGCGTTCCAGATCAAAACGGAGCATGACGTGCAGGTTGTATTGGAGCTCATCCGCCTCGGTGCGTATGTAGCCTTTGTTGACGCGGTTCACCGCTGCATAGAAGGCATCCGCATCGGCGATGCCGAAGTCGCCAAACATCTCCTGCATCTGCCCGAACAGCCATCCCGTGAAGGCGCGGCTGCGCCCGATCTGGTTCTCGTAGATCCGGCTCTGACTTTCATGCACCCCCATCGACACCCCGCGTCCCAGCGGTGTCAGCAGGAATTCGCGTGAGATGTTCTGCTCGTAGGCGGCGTGACCGACCTCGTGAATGGTGGAGTAGATGCAGTTGAAAGGATCGGTGGCGCTGGTGCGCGTGGTGATGCGCACATCCAGCCCGGAGCCGGAGCTGAACGGGTGAACCGCCTTGTCGACCCGGCCATGGCGCAAATCATAGCCGAAGGTTTCGGCGATCTTGACGCTCAACTGCATTTGCTTGGCTTCGTCGAACTTGCCTTCGACGGCCTTGGGGGCGGGACGGTCCAGCACTTTGGCCCGCAGCTCCACCAATCCGGGGCGCATGGCATCAAAGATCTCGGCGATCCCCGCGCCGCTCATGCCGGGTTCATAATCCTGCACCATGGCGTCATAGACATCGCCACCCGCAGCCAGCGCCTGGCCTTCTTCGCGCTTCAGTTCGACCACTTCGGCCAGGACAGGCAGGAAGGCGGCGACGTCCTCGGCGGCGCGGGCCTCGGCCCATTTGCCCTGCGCCTCGGACGTGACCTGGGCAAGACGCTTGGCCAGATCGGCGGGGACCTTCACCGTGCGCTGGTAGCTGCGGCGGATCTCGCGCAGCTGCGCGGCTGCGACCTCATCCGAAGCGTCGGCCTGCTCCAGCCATTCGGCCACGCGCGGATCGCTTCGGCGGGCATGGAGTACCGCTTCGATCGCGGCCATTTCCTCGCCCCGCTGGGGTACCGCGCCCCGGGGCATCACGGTTTCCTGATCCCAGCCGAGACGGCCCGCGATCTGCGCCAGCGCCTGCGTTTCGCGTTCAAACGCCATCAATTCGTCAAATGCGGTCATGGTCTCAATGGTCCTTGATCGAAGTTGCAATCGGATAGGCCGACAGGTAGCGGGCGCGCAGGATCAGCACCCAGACGACGATCGCCACCAGCTGGTGCGTGATCGCCGCATGCAGCGGCGCCGCGTAGAGCACCGTGACGATCCCCAGCACCACCTGAACCGACATCGCGGCGATCACCGCGTTGAAGGCAAACCGGGTGCGCGCATGGGCCGAACCGCGCCCGCGCAGCCAGGCCACCACCGCAAAGGCGAACAGCAGGTAGCCCGCAACCCGGTGGATGAACTGCACCAGGCCGGGGTTTTCAAAGAAGTTGCGCCACAGCGGCTCGACCATGAATGGGTTCGGGGGGAACACCTGACCGCCCATCAGCGGCCAGTCGGTATAGGAACGCCCCGCGTCGATCCCGGCCACCAGCGCCCCCAGCAGGATCTGCAGGAAGGCGAAATGCATCAGGCCGGTGGAGAGACTGAAGAGCTTGGCCTCCTTGGCCCGGCGCGCCTGCATCAATTCCCGCTCCTCGCGTCCAAGCAGCAGCACGTACCATGCAATGTAGCCGAGGATCACAAAGGCCAGCCCAAGATGCGTCGCCAGACGATAAGAGGCGACAGAGGTCATGCCCTCTCCCTGGGTGACGCCAGAGGCCACCATCCACCAGCCAATCGCGCCCTGCACCGCGCCCAGCACACCGGGCAGCAGCAAGCGACCGGTCCACCCTGCCGGGATCTTCCGGGCAACCAGGAAGCCAAAGAAGCCAAGGGCCCACACCAGACCGATCACGCGCCCCAGCTGACGGTGCCCCCATTCCCACCAGTAGATTTCCTTGAAGTCCGCAAGCTCCATCCACTGGTTCTGGATGCGCCATTGGTCGATCTGCTTGTACTTGTCGAACTCGGCCTGCCACTCGGCTTCGGACATCGGCGGGATGGCACCGGTCACCGGTCGCCATTCGGTGATCGACAACCCGCTGTCGGTGAGCCGGGTCAGTCCGCCGACGACGATCATGGCCACCACCAGGCCAAACAGCACCATCAGCCACGCGCGAATGGCCCTGCGAGCGCCGGAACGGCCACGATCGATCACCCCCGGCTGTACCACGGGCGCGTCGGATTTCTCGCCCTCGACTTCTTGGAAAATGCTACGCTTGCTCATGCTTGCCTCGTCAACTTTGCTGCCAAGCTAGGGGTGGTTTCAGCTGTGGTCCAGTGCGGCTTATTGGCCGTCCCGTTCCTTCCAGCGCACCATCTGCCGCATGATGCCATGCAACATCTGCACATCAGACCGGGTCATCCGCATGCGGGACCAAAGGTTGCGCAGGTTGGTTTTCATGCCCTCGGCCTTTTCCGGCGGGAAGAAGAACCCTGCCTCATCCAACCGCTGCTCGTAATGCTCGACCAGCTTTTCCACCTCGAGCCCGGTGGCCCATTCGCCCTTGCGGCCGAGATCGGTGGTTTCATGCACCACTTCCGCGGATTGCCGCATCCATTCATAGCCGGTCAGCAACACGCATTGGCCGAGGTTCAGCGAGGCGTAGAGCGGGTTCACCGGCACCGAGATGATGGCGTTGGCCTTGGCGATATCCTCGTTCTCCAAGCCCGCGCGTTCGGGGCCGAACATCACCGCGACCTTCTCGCCTGCGGCGATCTTCTCCGCCGCGATCTGCATCGCGCGCTCGGGGCTGTAGACCGGTTTGGTCAGCCCGCGCTGGCGGGCGGTGGTGGCGAATACATAGGTGCAATCGCCCAGCGCCTCGGGCACGTCCGCGCAGAGCTGCGCCTCGTCCAGCAAGCGACCCGCGCCCGACGACATGGCCACGGCCTTGGGGTTGGGCCAGCCGTCACGGGGCGCCACGATGCGCATCCGGTCCAGTCCGAAGTTCCACATCGCCCGGGCTGCGGCACCGATATTCTCACCCATCTGCGGGCGGACAAGGACAAAGGCGGGTTGGGGGTTTTCCGTGGGCATCTTCATCTCCGGCAAAATCGGCACAGCTCTACTGCCCACAGCGCTGCGGGGCAAGGTCCAGCGCCGCCTGACCGCCCTTTTCCTGCCCCTCGCACCGCGCAAATCCTTGCGTCCCGCAGCAAATCGGATAAATACCGACCAATTCCCTGAATATTGGAGCGCCACGATGGAAAGCCCTGCAGACGCACCGGAACAGCCGCAGATCTACCTGATCTCCCCGCCCAGTTTCGAGCTGGGCAAATTTCCCGGTCAGCTGGCACGGGTTCTTGACGCGGTCGAGGTCGCCTGTGTGCGGCTGGATCTGGCCAGCCGTGACGAAGACACGCTGAGCCGCGCGGGCGACGCCCTGCGCGAAGTGACGATGGCGCGCGACGTGGCGCTGGTGATCTCCGACCACCAGATCCTGGCCGAGCGCCTGGGGCTGGACGGCGTCCACCTGACCGATGCGTCAAAATCCATCCGCACCGCGCGCAAGGCGCTGGGGCCGGATGCCATCGTCGGCTCCTTTTGCGGCGCGTCGCAACACGACGGAATGGTCGCGGGCGAAGCGGGCGCGGATTACGTCAGCTTCGGTCCGGTCGGCACGTCCGGTCTTGGCGATGGTGCCCAGGCCGAGGTTGACCTGTTCCAGTGGTGGTCCGAGATGATCGAGGTGCCGGTCGTCGCCGAAGGCGGGCTGACCGAATACCTGGTGCGCCAGGTCGCGCCCTTCACCGACTTCTTTGGTATCGGTGATGAAATCTGGCACGCCGAAGATCCCCTGGCGGCACTGAAGACGCTGACCCGGGCGATGGGCTGATCCGGGCCGATCCAGAGGAAAGTGGGCGCCTTACAGGACCAGGCGCTCAACCAACCAATAGCCGCCGACCACCGCGATGGTGAGCGACGCCGGGATCGCCACCCGGCCCCGGTATTTCGGGTGCCGCCCGAACCACAGGCGCACCCCCAGATAGGCCACTGCGACCACCGCAACCTGAACCGCCGCCACACCCAGGCCGAAGCCAACCAACGCGGGTGACACCGCGCCCGGAGGCAGCCCGGCTTGCGTCAATGGTTGGGCAAGCGCAAGGCCGTGCAGCAGGCCAGCGACCACGACCAGCACCACGCGCCAATAATGCAGGCGACGGACAAAGATATTCTCCACCGCCACCAGAACGATGGTCAGCGCGACCGACAGCTCGACCACTGCGAGTTTGACAGCCACAGCCCCGACAGCGCCCAGCGCGAGCGTCAGGCTTTGCCCCGCGAGGAACAGGCTAACCTGCAGCATCAGCGGCCACAGGCGCGGGCTGAGCAAGAACAGTCCAAGAACGAACAGCAGGTGCTCCACTCCCTTGGCCGGAACATGGGCCATCCCGAGACGCGCATAATCGGCAAGGACCTCCATCGGGGCGCCGACAGTGCCGCCGCCGATCGGTATCGCGACGGACCGCTGCCCAGCCTTCAGAAAGCCGGTATAGGGCGCCTCTACGGAATTTTGGCGCAGCACCACCCCGCCGGATCCGGTCGGCCATGATATTCGCAAGCTGCGCGCATTGGCTGGCAGGGATCCGACCAGGCGCAATGTCGACGCGCGCGGCACGGTCGTATCACCGACATCCGGGATGAGTACGGTCTCCAACGCCAGCTCTACGGGGCCATTGGCAGTGACCGAGAGGTCGTTCAACCAATCCTCGGCAAAGAGACGCACCATTGGTTCAATCTCTGCCGGAGTCAGCGCCCGAAGTTCATCGTAATCGGCGGATAGCGGGCTTTCCTCGGTATTCGCCAGCCGATCCAGATCCATCCCCGCCACGAAGGCTTCCGCGTTCATCCGCAGCTGCAACGTGATCCGGCCTTCCGAAACGGAGAAATCCACGATCGTGGGCGTCACCTCGTGGCTTTGGGCAGGCGAGGCAACAGCGGCAAAGGCGCAGATCACAAGCGCGACGCATATCCGCAGCCCTTTCAACCAACGCCGCAATCCGGAGGACAACGTCATGTCATCTTGCCTGTACCACTCCCCACTACTTGTGCCGGACGGCGCGCCCCTTCCGGCGCAATTTACCCGATGTGGTCCCACGAGTGTTGGATAGGGCTCTCAAGATAGCAAGCACCTTTGTGGCGACACCTGCGCCGTCGTTGCCCCGGGATGCCTGCGTGAATGCAAACAGCGGACGCATTCGCAGACCTCTTGCCGTGCGACACGCACCTGGCAACCGCCAAGGCGGGATGCGCCGGACCTTTACGGCCACGGCGCGGCGAACACGCTTGCGAAGTTTTGTCAAAGGCGGCAATAGGTTTCCATGACACAAGCGCCAAACACTTCAGCCCCTGCCATCCTGTGCATCGGATCGGTCCTTTGGGACATCATCGGCCGCTCGAGCATGGAAATGCAGCGTGGCTCCGACATGCCCGGTCGCATCACCCGTCTCCCCGGCGGGGTGGCGATGAATATTGCGATGACCCTCGCCCGCTTTGGCATGACGCCTGCCCTGCTGACGTCGGTGGGGCGCGACCCGGAAGGGGACGAACTGATCAATGCCTGTGGCCACCTTGGCCTCAACACGGACTATATCTATCGCTCCGAGGACCTGCCGACCGATCGCTACATGGCGGTCGAAGGCGCCAACGGGTTGATTGCCGCCATCGCCGATGCCCATTCCCTCGAAGCGGCAGGGGACAAGATCCTGCGGCCGCTGTCCGACGGCGCGCTTGGCTCTGCCCAGGCCCCCTATGAAGGCCAGGTGGCCTTGGACGGCAACCTGACCCTGTCGCTTCTGGACGAGATCGCCGCCAGCCCGGCCTTTGCCGCCGCCGACCTGCGCGTGGCCCCTGCCTCACCCGGCAAGGCTGAACGCCTGCGCCCCTTCCTCAGCCGCAGCCGCGGCACGCTCTACGTGAACCTCGAGGAGGCCGGCATCCTGTGCCAGGCCGAGTTCACCGACAGCGAGACTGCCGCAAAAGCCATGCTCGCGCGTGGCGCGGCGCGGGTGTTGGTGACCGATGGCGGCAAATCCGCAACCGAGGCCAGCGCCGCTGGCGCAATTACCCTCGAGCCGCCCCGTGTTACCGTGGCCCGCGTCACCGGAGCAGGCGACACCTTCATGGCGGCGCATATCGCCGCCGAAGCCGGCGGCGCCGACCGCCGCACCGCATTGACCGCGGCGTTGAAAGCCGCCGCCACCTACGTTTCAGGAGAACCCCCGCTGTGATCGACATCCGTTATTCCGCCGAGGTCCAGTCCGCCAAGGATGAGGGCCGTGCCATCGTGGCGCTGGAAAGCACCATCATCACCCACGGCATGCCCTACCCGCAGAATGTCGAGGTTGCCGCCCAGGTCGAACAGGACATCCGCGATGCAGGCGCCGTGCCCGCCACCATGGCAGTCCTGGACGGCGTGCTGCACGTTGGTCTCGAACCCGAGCAGCTGCAGGCGCTGGGACAGGCCAAGGGCGTCGCCAAGATTTCGCGCGCCGACATGCCCGCCTGCATCGCCACCGGCGGCACCGGCGCCACCACCGTAGCCGCAACCATGATCGCCGCTCGGCTGGCGGGCATTTCGGTCTTTGCCACCGGTGGCATCGGCGGCGTGCACAAGGGGGCCGAGACCTCCTTCGATATCTCCGCCGACCTGCTGGAGCTGGCCCAGACCCCGGTCACCGTGGTCGCCGCCGGCGCCAAGGCCATTCTTGACGTCCCGAAGACGCTGGAAGTGCTGGAAACCCAAGGCGTGCCGGTGATTGCCTACGGCCAGGACAGCTTCCCCGCCTTCTGGTCGGCGCAATCCGACCTGAAGGCGCCGCTGCGCATGGATGACGCCGCCCAGATCGCCCGCGCCCACGCAACCCGGCAGGCGATGGGCCTGCCCGGCGGGCAACTGGTCGCCAACCCGATCCCGGCCGAGGACGAGATCGCCGCAGAAGACCTCGCCCCCGTGATCGCGCAGGCCCAGTCCGAAGCGGATGCGCAAGGCATCGCGGGCAAGGATGTAACGCCGTTTCTGCTGTCCCGGATCTTTGAATTGACCGAAGGACGTTCGCTGACGGCGAACATCGCACTGGTGCGCAACAACGCGCGACTGGCGACCCGGATCGCCCAGGAACTGAACAAACTGGCATAATGACTTGATTTTGGGGGCGGCCCCCATTGCTCCGCCCCCATTCAATGCCTAGGTTCATTTGGAAATTTCCGCAAAAGCTGACCAGATGACAACGCCCTTCGACGAAGAACCCCACCGCCGCCCCGGACTGTTTTCAAGGCTGCGCGCCTCTTTCTTTACCGGCATCGTGGTGATTGCCCCGGTCGGCCTGACAATCTGGCTTCTGTGGTCCGTCATGGGGTGGATCGACAGCGTGGTGCTGCCGCTGGTGCCGCATACGTTTCGTCCTGAACAATACATCGGGATCAACCTGCGCGGCGTCGGGCTGATCATCTTCCTGTTGTTCACGGTCATCGTCGGCTGGATCGCCAAGGGCATCATCGGCCGGTCGATGATCAGCTTTGCCGAAAGCCTCGTGGACCGGATGCCGGTTGTGCGTACCGTCTACTCGGGCATCAAGCAGATCTCCGAAACCGTGTTTGCCCAATCCGAGCGCAGCTTTGAAAAGGCCTGCCTGGTACAATACCCGCGCAAAGGCATCTGGGCGATCGGCTTCATCTCCACCACGGCCAAGGGCGAGATTGCAAACCGTGCGGAAACCAGCGGCAAGCTGATGAGCGTCTTCCTTCCCACGACACCGAACCCGACCTCGGGCTTTCTGCTGTTCGTTCCCGAGGAAGATGTGATCGAGTTGGACATGTCGGTCGAGGATTCCGCGAAACTGGTGATTTCCGCAGGCCTCGTCTACCCCAACCCCAAGGATCCGAGCCAGCCGCTGACAGCGGACAGCGGCCAGGGCGCGCGAAAGAGCGCCTAACTGAACATCTCCGGCAGATCGACCGAGGACCGCTCACCCAGGTTGCCCCAGTCGCGCTCCAGGAACTTGTCAGCGGCGGCGCGCCCTGCCTGTTTCAACCGCGCCAGGATCTGCGGCACCGGAACCAGCTTGGTGGTCACGGACAACTGAGTCATCAACGCATCGTCGGAAATCATGTGGACCCGGACCGCCTTCATCCGCCCCGGCTCCAGCGTGCCATCCGCCAGCAGCCGCTGCACGAAGTTGATCGCCCGCAGTTCGCGCAACAGCGAAGAATTGAAGCTGATCTCGTTCACCCGGTTTCGTATCTGTTGCGGCGTCTTGGGGATTTCATCACGTTCCAGCGGGTTGATGTTCACGATCACCACGTCGCCGGGCAGGTTTTCGCGAAACAGTGGGAACAACGCGGGATTTCCGGTGTAGCCACCGTCCCAATAGGCCTCGATCCGGCCCGTCCGGGGATCCTCGATTTCCACCGCTTGAAACAGATCGGGAAGACATGCCGAAGCCAGAATGGCGTCGGTCCCGAGCTCCTCCCCCTGGAACACCCGGATCTTTCCGGTCCGCACACAGGTCGCGCAGACAAACAGTTCCGGCCCCTCATCGGCACAGACATTGGCAAAGTCGAAAGCCTCGACCACGTCGCGCAGCGGGTTGCGATAGAACGGCCCATAGTGGTACGGCGAGACGACCTGGCTCATCGTATCCATTGGCGAGAACGGCACCATCGCCTCCCAGGTGCTGGCCAAGGCCACGGCATCAAAGCGCGTCAGCCAATGGGCAAAACGCATATCGCCCACGGCGCCCATCTTGCGCCACAACCTGTCCAAGGCGGCCTTGGCACCTTCGCGCCCGCCCTGCACCATGCCCGACTTGAACGCGGCACCGTTCAGTGCGCCAGCGGAGGTGCCGGTGATCGCCGCCACCTCCAACCGCTCTTCCTCCAGCAGGCGGTCGAGAACGCCCCAGGTAAAGGCCCCATGGGCGCCGCCGCCCTGCAGGGCAAGATCAATCCGTTTCACCATCGCGTTTTCGCCCCTTTCGCCTGTGCTGTCTCAGAGCAGGCAGGAGAAACGAGACAGCGCCGCCCCTCTCCCGCCTGCCGAACGCGCGCCCTTAAAGGGCGGTCCAGCCGCCGTCGACGCTGATCGTCGTGCCCGTAATCTGCGCTGCCGCATCGGAGCACAGGAACACGGTGGTCCCTCCCATCTGCTCGACAGTGGCGAATTCGCGACTGGGCTGGCGCTCCAGCATCACCTTCTTCACCACATCCTCGCGGCTCATGTTGTATTTTTCCATCGTGTCCGGGATCTGGGCCTCCACCAGAGGTGTCAGCACGTAGCCCGGGCAGATTGCGTTACATGTGATCGGTTCCTCCGCGGTTTCCAGCGCGACAGTCTTGGTCATGCCCACCACCCCATGCTTGGCCGCCACATAGGCCGATTTGTAGGGGGATGCCGTCAGGCCGTGGGCCGAGGCGATGTTGACGATCCGTCCCCAGCCTGCCGCCCGCATCATCGGCAGCGCCGCCGCCATGGTGTGATAGGCCGACGACATATTGATCGCGATGATCGCGTCCCACTTTTCCTCGGGAAAGCTCTCGATCGGGGCAACATGCTGAATGCCCGCGTTGTTCACAAGGATGTCACAGGCTCCGGCCTGCTCGATCAGGGCGCGGCACTCGCTCCCCTTGGACATGTCGGCCTGAATGTAGCGGGCACCAACGCCGAATTCGGCCGCAAGTTGACTGGCAAGCTCATGATCCTCGGCGCGATCCGTAAAGGAATTCAGCACCACATCGGCGCCAGCCCGGGCCAGTTCGCGCGCGATGCCCAACCCGATCCCGGAGTTCGACCCGGTGATAACGGCGTTTTTTCCTTTCAACGACATTTGGCTATACCCCTCAGCTGTCGGTTTCTGGCCGCACTGTGCCATGCTGCAACTGCAAAATAAACGCGTAGGAGTACGGAAAGATCCACACGTTTTGCCGCGCGGACAGCCTTGGCAACCGGAGCCGTGTCACCAAAAAAAACGCCCGCGCGAGGCGGGCGTCAGTTATTGAGGCAGGTTTCATACAGGCAAGAAACCTATCGAGCAGTGACCCCTTTATAAGCAATTTCCCAGTTTCATCCAAGCTAAAAGTTTGAAAAGACGGTGGAGCGCGCCTAGCGTGATCGCGCAGGAAAACAAGGGCCGTCGGGGATTGTAGGCAAAATGAGAAAAGAAAATTTCCGGATTTTTCGGGCTGCATGGGCAGGAATCACCTTGGCTTTTACCGCCAATTTCGCCTTGGCAGAATCAGCGCATGGCATAGCTATGTATGGGGACCCGGCTCTACCACCGGATTTTGTGTCCCTGCCCTATGCCAACCCCGACGCGCCCAAGGGCGGACGGGTTGTCTTTGGTAACACCGGTGGCTTTGACTCGTTGAACCCGTTTCAACTTAAAGGCACCGTCCCCTGGCAACTCCGCTACTGGAGCTATGAGAGCCTGATGGGTCGTTCCTGGGACGAACCCTTCACCCTTTATGGGCTGCTGGCCGAATCGATTGAGGTTCCCGAGGATCGATCCTGGGTCGAATTCACCCTGCGGGAGGAAGCGCGATTCTCCGACGGAAGCCCGGTTACCGTTGAAGACGTGATCTGGTCCTACGAGACCCTGGGAACCAAGGGACACCCCCGCTATCGCGGTTTCTGGACCAAGGTCGAAAGCATTGAACAGACCGGCCCGCGCAAACTCAGGATTGCCTTCAATACGCAGGATCGCGAGTTGGCGCTGATTGCCGGAATGCGACCGATCCTCAAGAAGGCCCAATGGGAGGGCAAGGATTTCGCCACCGACACCGTCGACGGCGCGCCCATCGGGACCGGCGCCTACGTCGTGTCGGACTACGAAGCCGGGCGTTACGTCACGCTGCAGCGCAACCCCGATTACTGGGGCGCCGATCTGCCGTTTCGCGCAGGAACGCAGAACTTTGATGAAATGCGCATCGACTTTTTCGGCGATGAAACCGTCCTGTTCGAAGCCTTCAAGGCGGGTGAGCTGAGCGCCGTGCGCGAGTTCAATGCCGACCGTTGGGAGGTCGCCTATGATTTCCCCGCCGCGACACGTGGCGATATCGTGAAGACCGAAATCCCTCATCAGCGCCCCTCCGGGATGACCGGCCTGGTGATGAACACCCGCCGCGCTCCCCTGGACGATTGGCGCGTGCGCGAGGCGCTGTTGCTGGCGTTCAATTTCGAATACATCAACGGCACGATTACCGGCGGCAGCCAGCCCCGCATTCAGTCCTATTACTCGGGCTCGGTTCTGGGCATGCGCCCCGGCCCGGCAGAAGGTGCCGTACGCGAGCTGCTGGAACCCTTCGCCGACGACCTGCCTCCCGGCACGCTGGAGGGCTATAGCCTGCCCGAAGGCGATAGCAGTGAGCGAAATCGAAAGGATCTGCGGCGCGCAGCCAAGCTGCTGGCAGAGGCCGGCTGGACCGTACAGGACGGCGTGCTACGCAACGACGATGGCACGCCGCTGGAACTGACCGTGCTGATCCGCCAGGGCGACAGCGAGATGGACACGGTGATCGGCATCTATGGGCGCGCATTGGAGCGCCTCGGCATATCGCTTAAGGTGGAGACCGTCGATAACGCCCAATTCGTCGAGCGCGAGACGAATTACGATTTTGACCTCACACGTTACCGCCGGGAACTGTCTCTCAGCCCGGGTAACGAACAGCGCTATTACTGGGGAAGCGAGGGGATTACCGAACCCGGCAGCCGCAACCTGATGGGCATGAACAGCCCGGCCGCCGAAGCGATGATCGATGCGATGCTAACGGCCAAGGAGCCGGAGGATTTCGTTCACGCCGTGCGCGCGCTGGACCGGGTGTTGACCGCTGGTCGCTATGTGATCCCCTTCTGGACCTACGACGTGGGCAGGATCGCGCATAAGAAAGAACTGCGCTTTCCCGAGACACTGCCGATCTACGGCGACCGGACCGAGTTCATGCCGCATGTCTGGTGGTATCAGCCAGAGTAAAGCATTTGGTGTCGCCTCCACTGCCCCTGCAGGTGCAGATAGGGCGGCGACACCACCTCTCTCCGGATTCCCCTCTAACAGACCCGCCCTTGCATTTTCGCAAAACTATCCTGTGCACATTCCGGCCTTCAAGCACCTCGAAACTTCCCCGAACGGCGGGTGAGATATGAGCGTTGACTGGCCTCTCCGGCACATCGCCCAACGGCCCAGGCGACATCCGACAACGTCGAACTGTCACCTTGGATAGCCCCCAACGCAGCGGTGCTTCGACACGCACCCAGCGAACCGATCGTACGACAATGCGCTAGCCCTCTTGCGCGCGGCTCGGACCATCTGCTGCCAGAAAAGCACCGCAACGAATGATCACATCCAGCCATCTTTCAGCGTCCATCGGACTGTGAATTCGGCCGGGTGACCGGCGACTTTGAGGGCGGGCCACGCCGCTGCGCTTGACGCCCTGTTATCAGGTCGTCGAAAAAATGTTAGGATGGGCATCCAACCATCGTGAACCGTTTGTCAGGGAGTGCCCCCAATGCCTGTACAAGCAGCAGCTGCCAGCTGGATTGACAGGATGCCACGCATCAAACAGCGCTTTCCACATTTGAAGGCCAAGAACGCCCCATCGCTATTGGATGACCGGGACAAATTCGTCGCCTATCTGGCCCGCACCCATCACCTCACGCTCACCGAGGCAAGAGAAGAAGTCGATGACTTCCTCTATGTCGAAAGCCTGCTGCGCGAGTTGGACGGCCAGCCGCAACATTAGCGAAGCTGGTCCACTGGCCCCGAAGTGGATCAGGCCAGCGAGGTTACCCAGAGGATCATTGCATCTTCCGGGCTGGTGGAAATCACGTTGTGCCCCATGGCAGCGTCGTAATAGGCGCTGTCCCCACGACGCATCTCGATCGGCTCGTAAAATTCCGTGTAAAGCTTGATGACACCGGTGAGCACGTACAGGAATTCCTCGCCGTCGTGGCGCACCCAGCCGTCGAATTCCTCCATCGACCGCGCGCGAACACGGGCACGGTATGGCAGCATTTGCTTACGGGACAGGCCGTCCGCCAGCAGCTCATGCTCGTAGGTGGCAGTGGCATGGGCCGCGCCATCTCCGGACTTAGTCACCGTCATCCGCCCGTTCACCTGGTCCCTTTGCGGCGGGGTAAACAGCTGCGGCACGGAGATTTCCAAACCTTCGGCCAGCTTCTTCAACGCCTCGTAAGTCGGTGACATCTGGCCATTTTCGATCTTGGACAAAGTCGAGCGCGCCAGCCCTGCCTGATTGGCCGCGTATTCCAGCGTCCAGTCCCGCGCCTTGCGCAGTTCGCGCACGCGGGCTCCCAGATCCAAGGGTTCAGCGGTCTCGTCCGAGCCGCTGGCGCGGGCAATGGTAATCAGGGATTTCGGGTCACGGGATTTCATGCGCTCTCTATAATCCGCGCCAACGCCGCTTGCAACGCAGGAGCGCGCGGGCTAGCCAATTGTGATGCTATCCATTTCCGACACCTCCGCCGCGGCGGTGCCCTGCCCGACGCCGTTCAACATGGCCGCCCATGTGCTGCGCCACGCCGCAACGCGACCGGACAAGACCGCGCTTTCCGTCGTGGATGGCCCGCGACATACCGACTGGAGCTACGCGGAGCTGGAGGCCGCGGTTCGGGGCACCGGCACCGGCCTCCTTCAGGCCGGGCTGCGCCCGGGTGACGTGGTGCTGATGCGGCTCGGCAATACGGTGGAATTTCCGATCGCCTACCTGGGTGCGATTGCCGCCGGGCTGGTGCCGGTGCCGACCTCGGCCCAGCTGACGGAACCCGAGACGGCGCACATGATCGCCCTTCTGAAACCGGCAGCGGTGCTGCGGGATCCAGCCATTTCCTGCGCGAGTCACCCCTGCCAGATCACGACCGAGTCTCTGGTGGCCATGCGGGATCTGGCCCCTTGCGACTACGACATGGGCAGCCCTGACCGGTCGGCTTATATCGTCTTCACCTCCGGAACCAGCGGAAATCCGCGCGCCGTGCTGCATGCCCATCGGGCGGTCTGGGCGCGGCAGATGATGGTCTCCGGCTGGTACGGGCTGAGGCCCGACGACAGGCTTCTGCATGCGGGCGCATTCAACTGGACCTTCACGCTTGGCACCGGGTTGATGGACCCCTGGGCCGCCGGGGCCACCGCCTTGGTGCCTACGCCCGGCACCAGCTCCGAAGCACTCCCGCAATTGCTGCGAGACCATCGCGCCACGCTCTTTGCCGCCGCGCCCGGTGTCTATCGGAAAATGCTTCGCGCCGACCTGCCGCCCCTGCCGGATCTGCGCCACGGGCTTTGCGCAGGTGAAAAGCTGAACCCTGCGATCTTGGCGCAATGGAAACGTGCAACCGACCGCCCCCTGCACGAAGCCTTCGGCATGTCGGAGTGTTCCACCTTCATCTCATCCTGTCCGGAGCAGCCCGCGCGCGACGGCAGCCTTGGGCAGCCCCAGCCCGGACGGCGCGTCGCCATCCTTGGCCCCGAAGGTCCAGTGCCAAGGGGCGAGCCCGGCACCATCGCCGTCCACCGCAGCGACCCGGGACTGATGCTGGGATACCTCCATGCCGAGGCCGAAACCGGCGAGCGGTTTCAGGACGACTGGTTCCTGACTGGCGATCTCGGCGTGATGCACGCCGACGGCCAAATTCACTATCTCGGCCGCGATGATGATATGATGAACGCGGGCGGGTACAGGGTCTCTCCGATCGAAGTTGAAACCGCATTGGCTGCGCATCCCGGCCTCTCGCAGGTCGCGGCTGCTGCGGTCGAGATCAAGCCCGGCGTGGAGATCATCACCGCTTTTTACACCGGTCCCGAAGAAGTGAGCGTTTCCGAGCTGGAGGCCTTTGCCTCCGCCCGGTTGGCGCGATACAAGCAGCCCCGCGCCTATGTCCATCTCGACAGCCTGCCGCTGGGCGCCAACGGAAAATTGCGCCGTCGCGCCCTGCCCGCTCTGTTCAAAGGAAACCCAAGATGACCACTGTCAAACTCGACATCCTGTCCGATCCGATCTGCCCCTGGTGCTATATTGGTAAGACACATCTGGACAAGGCCCTGGCAGACGTTCCGGATCACCCCTTCGTGATCGAATGGCACCCCTTCCAGCTCAATCCCGACATGCCACGCGAGGGCATGGACCGACGCGAATATCTCGAGCGCAAGTTCGGCGGCAAGGAAGGCGCGGTGAAGGCCTATGCCCCGGTGGTAGAACACGCCGAGAAGGCCGGGCTGTCAATCAACTTCGAAGGGATGACGCGCACGCCGAACACGCTGGATGCGCACCGGTTGATCCACTGGGCGGGCATCGAAGGCAAACAGTCGCTGATCGTCGATGCGCTTTTCGAGGCCTATTTCGTAAAGGCCAGGGACATTGGAGACCACGATGTGCTGACCGAACTGGCCGAGGAAGCCGGTCTGGACGCGGCCGCCATTCGGCGGCTTCTCGAAGGTGACAGCGACGTCGAAACCATCCAGAGCCGCGATGCGCACTCCCGCAAGATGGGGGTCACCTCGGTGCCGACCTTCATCGTTGCCAATCAGCACGCGGTTCCGGGTGCCCAGCAGCCCGAGCTGTGGAAACAGGTCATCGCGGATATCCAGCAGCAATTGGCCAACGCGGAGTCCGACTGACACCACCTGTGGAAACCTCGCCACGGCGGCAGGAAACTGCTTAGCATCGCAACAATGCACAGCGTTTTGTGCGGCTCGGGATATGGCCCGGTTGTCGCATTCATGCTAGCGGAAACGCAAGGCTCGCAGACCGGCGCCGATCCCCGGTGCCGCCTGTAGCCCCGTTAGAGGTTTCAGATGAATATTTCCGCCAAGCCCGGCGTCTCAAAAGCCGAGTTCATCGCGCTTATCGCGATGATGTTTGCCACCATTGCCTTTTCCATCGACGCAATGCTGCCTGCCCTGCCCGAAATCGGCCAGGCCCTCAGCCCCGGAGACATCAATCGCGCGCAATTGGTGCTGACGGCATTTGTGCTGGGCATGGGGATGGGCACCTTTTTTACCGGCCCCCTGTCAGACGCATTTGGGCGCAAGCGCGTGATCGCAGGCGGCGCCATCCTTTACATCGCCGCGGCGCTGGTCGCCTGGCGCGCGCAGTCGCTTGAGCTGTTGCTGGCCTCGCGCGTGGTGATGGGGCTCGGCGCTGCCGGGCCACGGGTGGTCGGTCTGGCAATTGTGCGCGACCTGTTCTCGGGGCGCGAAATGGCGCGGATCATGTCGATCGCGATGATGATCTTCACGCTTGTCCCTGCCATTGCGCCGATGCTGGGCGCGGGCATCATCGCGGTTTCCAGCTGGCGCGCCATCTTCCTTGCGTTCACCCTGTTTGCGCTGGTGATCATTGCCTGGATGGGTCTGCGCCTGCCCGAAACCCTGCCAAGACAGAACCGCCGCCCCTTCCGCATGCCGCTGCTGATGGGCGCGGTACGCGAGATGTTCGCCCATCCCAGCGTGCGCCTGTCCATCATGGTGCAAACCCTGTGCCTTGGCATGCTGTTCACGATGCTGACGATGGTGCAGCAGGTCTACGACGTCATCTTCGATCGCGGGGCAAGCTTTCCGTTCTGGTTCGGCTTCGTGGCGCTGATGTCTGGCAGCGCCAGCCTGCTGAATGCCGCCATCGTGGTGCGTGTCGGCATGCGCCGAATTGTGACCTGGTCGCTCGGAGCCCAAATCCTGTTCTCCGCCACGATGCTGGTGCTGAGCACCCAGGCGCTGCCGCAAAGCTTGATGTTCGGCCTGTTCGTGGCATGGCAGACCAGCGTTTTCTTTCTGGCGGGCACCACGCTCGGCAATCTGAATGCCATGGCGATGGAGCCGATGGGCCATATTGCCGGCATGGCGGCCTCGGTCACCGGTGCGGTTTCAACCGTACTGGCGGTGGCCATCGCGGCTCCGGTCGGGCTGTTGTTTGATGGCACCCTGCTGCCCTTGGGCACCGGCTTGCTCACGATGACCTGCCTGGCCTTTACGCTGATGCTGCGCATGGCCCATATCGAGGCCCGCCTGCCCGCGGAATAACCCCGCATCGCAACCTGCGGTCAGCGGTATGCGCAAACAGAACATTGCCAAGGAAACCCCCGGTTTCCTTGGCGCCCTTCAGGCCTAGGCTTTTGCCTTGGCCTTTTTCTTTTCCGCGACAACCTTTTCGGCCAGATCGCGGGCGATGGCGAACGCCCCCTTGATCTTGTCGCTGTCCTTTTTCCAGTCACGGCGGACGACGATCTTGTTGTCCTTCACCTTGGCCAGACCGTTCTGCGCCTGGATGAATTCCACCAGGCCTTGCGGCGAAGCGAACTTGTCATTGTGGAACTGGATCGTTGCCCCCTTGGGGCCACCATCCATCTTGGCGATGCCTGCGCGTTTGCACATCGCCTTGATCCGCACCACCAGCAGGAGCGTGTTGACCTCCTTGGGCAGTTTGCCGAACCGGTCGATCAGCTCGGCCGCAAATCCTTCCAGCTCCACCTTGGTCGAAAGCGACGACAGGCGGCGATAGAGCCCCAGACGCACGTCCAGATCCGGCACATAATCCTCGGGGATCAACACCGGCACGCCGAGGTTGATCTGCGGCGCCCATTGGTCGTCGGTGTCGGCCAGCCCTTCGGCTTCGCCCGATTTGATCTTGGCAATCGCCTCTTCCAGCATCGACTGGTACAGCTCATAGCCCACGTCGCGCATCTGGCCGGACTGCTCTTCGCCCAGAAGATTGCCTGCGCCCCGGATATCAAGGTCTTGCGAGGCCAGCGTAAAGCCCGCGCCCAGGGTGTCGAGCGAGCCGAGAACCCGCAGGCGCTTCTCGGCAGCAGGCGTCAGCCGCTGGCGCGGCTTGGTGGTGAGATAGGCATAGGCGCGGGTTTTGGAGCGCCCGACACGCCCGCGGATCTGGTAGAGTTGCGACAGGCCGAACATGTCGGCGCGGTGCACCACCATCGTATTCGCGGTCGGAATATCCAGCCCCGACTCCACAATCGTTGTGGCCAGAAGCACATCGTACTTGCCATCGTAAAAGGCATTCATGCGGTCATCGAGCTCACCCGCGGCCATCTGGCCGTGTGCCACCACGTAGGTCAGCTCCGGCAGCTGCGCCTTCAGGAATTCCTCGACCTCCGGCAGGTCGCTGATGCGCGGCACCACATAGAAACTCTGGCCGCCCCGGTAGTGCTCACGCAGGAGCGCCTCGCGGATGGTAACGCTGTCGAACTCGCTGACGTAGGTTCGGATCGCCAACCGGTCCACCGGCGGTGTGCCGATGATCGAAAGATCCCGCACGCCGGTCAACGACAGCTGCAACGTGCGCGGAATCGGCGTTGCGGTCAGGGTCAGCACATGGATGTCACTGCGCAGCTGCTTCAGACGCTCCTTGTGGGCAACGCCGAAATGCTGCTCCTCGTCGATGATCAACAGGCCGAGGTTCTGGAACTTGATGTTCTTGGCCAACACCGCGTGGGTGCCCACCACGATGTCGACGGTGCCCTTGGCCAGTCCCTCGCGGGTCTGGCTCGCTTCCTTGGCTGTAACAAACCTGGACAACTGCCTGACTTGCAATGGAAACCCGCGGAACCGCTCGGCGAAGGATGCGGCGTGCTGGCGCGCCAGCAGAGTGGTCGGAGCCACCACGGCCACCTGCAGCCCCGACATGGCGGCGACGAAGGCCGCGCGCATCGCCACCTCGGTCTTGCCGAAGCCCACGTCGCCGCAGATCAGCCGGTCCATCGGCTGACCCGAGTGCAGATCCTCCATCACGTCCTCGATGGCGCGCAGCTGATCGTCGGTCTCCTGATAGGGGAAACGGGCTGAGAACTCCTCCCAGGCATGCGGCGGCGGATCCATCACCGGGGCCTTGCGCAGGGCGCGCTCGGCCGCGATGCGGATCAGCTTGTCCGCCATCTCGCGGATGCGTTCCTTCAACTTGGCCTTCTTGGCCTGCCATGCGCCACCGCCCAAACGGTCCAGCAACCCTTCCTCGTGGCCGTATTTGGACAACAGCTCGATGTTTTCGACGGGCAGGTAGAGCTTGGCCTGCTCGGCGTATTCCAGCAGAATGCATTCATGCGCGGCCCCCGCCGCCGTGACCACGTCCAGCCCCTTGTAGCGGCCGATGCCATGGTCCACATGCACCACCAGATCACCGGGGCTGAGCGATTGGGTCTCGGTCAGGAAGTTCTCTGCCTTGCGGCGCTTCTTCGGCGCGCGGATCAACCGGTCACCCAGCACGTCCTGCTCCGAAATCACCGTCATGTCCGGCGCCTCGAACCCGTGCTCCAGCGCCCAGACCGCCAGATGCAGGCCGGACTTGCCGATGCGGGTGCCGTCCATCACCGGGATCGCCTCCGCCAGGCCCTCGTCCTCGATCAGCCCGGTCAGTCGTTCACGCGCGCCTTCGGAATATGAGGCGACAACCACCGGCCCGACTTGCATCCGCGCTTTGATATGCTCCGCCAAAACCCCGAAAAGGCTAATCTTTTCCTGCTGTCGCTCGGGTGCGAAATTGCGACCGATGCGGCCACCCGCATCCACCGTGCCCGGACCCGAGGCCTGCGGCAGGGGGTGGAATTGCACCACCCGGTGGTTGCTGGTGGCCTGTTCCCAGGCGCCGTCATCCAGATACAGCAGCCCCGGCGGCGTCGGCTTGTAGACCGTGTCAAGCCGCCCTTTCTGCGCCATGGTATGCTTGCGGGTCTGGTACTGATCCTCGATCGTGTCCCAGCGCGCCAGCCGCGCCGGTGTCACCTGATCGTCCAGCGTGACCGTGGCCTGCGGCAGGTAATCGAACAGGGTTTCCAGTTTTTCGTGAAAGAACGGCAGCCAGTGTTCGATGCCTTGATGTTTGCGCCCGGCGCTCACGGCCTCGTACAGCGGGTCATCCGTGCCCGCGGCACCGAATTCGATGCGGTAGTTCTGACGGAACCGGGTGATCGCCGCCTCGTCGAGGATCACCTCCGAAACCGGCGCCAGCTCCACCACCTCGAGCTTTTCGGTGGTGCGCTGCGACACCGGATCGAACCGGCGGGCACCGTCCAGAACGTCCCCGAACAGGTCCAGCCGCACCGGCCCGCTTTCCCCCGGGGGAAAGATGTCGATGATCCCCCCCCGGATGGCGTAGTCCCCCGGCTCCATCACCGTCGGGCTTTGCGTAAATCCCATGCGGACGAGGAACTTGCGCAGCGCGTCTTCATCGACCCGCCCGCCGACCCGCGCGGTAAAGGCGGCTTCGCGCAGCACGGATCGCGCGGGAACCCGCTGGCTGGCGGCGTTCAGCGTGGTGAGCAGCACGAACTGCCGGGGCATCTCATGCACGAGGGCCGCCAGCGTCGCCATACGGGCGGCAGAGATGTCAGCATTCGGAGACACCCGGTCGTAAGGCAGGCAGTCCCACCCCGGAAAAACGAACACCGGCATATCGGGCGCAAAGAAGGCCAGCGCCGCACGCATCGCCTCCATCCGCTTGTCGTCGCGCGCCACATGCAGCAACGGTGCGCCAGAGCTTTGCACCTCTTTCAGGATCAGCCGGGCATCAAAGCCTTCGGGCGCACCGCCCATGGTGATTGCACGCTGTGCCATGCCGTTTTCCTCTTCAAACCCTCGAACCCACCCGGCTCACGCCTCGGTCAGAATGCGCCGATAGTCAGGTTTTGATACATGCCCCAGAAGGCGGTTATGATAATCGCGACGACACCGACCATCTGGATATACAGTCGGCAAAAGGCCAGACGCCGCCGCAGAACCCGGCCCGTCGCGGCTTCCCGCGCGATGCGGCGCGCGGTGGCAAAGGTGATGACGCTCACGATGGCCATCGGGAACAGCAGCAAGAAGACCGCCTGTGCGATCTCCATCAAGTAGCCAAATCCCAGAACCGCCAGCCCGCTCAGGAGGAAACAGGACAGCGCCACCAGCCACGGGCCGGACACCTCGGCGATATACAGCATCCGGTTCACATTGACCCGTGTGATATCCTCCAGATCGCGTTCCGCCTGGCCGCCCTTGCGCGCGGCCCTGTGCACCATGTCGTAGGGCACCCCCAGGATCCAATGACTGGCCGAGGACCACAGGACCGCCAGCGCGATCCAGTACCACAGGTTGGAAAACGACCGCAGCTCAATCATTTCGTAGATAATCTGAAGAAGATCCACGCCTGCCCCCTTCTGCGGCCCCGGAAATTCGGACCGCAATTGCGTCAACCGGCCCTATATCAACTGCCCGGCCCGCGCAGGCAAGACCATGGCGTCGATAACTTGAAAGCCGCGGCCAAACCGCACCTTGCCAGTTCAGCCGCTTGTGCGCCCAGCGCAGGTATGCCACCCATGGGCCAATCAACCTGAGAGTCCACCATGAAACCTACCGTTGCGCCCTTCCCCGCCGCTCGCCTGCGCCGCACCCGTGTCAGCCAGCCCATCCGCGACCTGGTGCGTGAAAACGCCCTGACCACTGCCGATCTGATCTGGCCGATCTTCGTCCGCGAGGGCGAAGGCCAGATGGAGCCTGTCGAGTCGATGCCCGGTGTTCTGCGGCGCTCGGTCGACAAGGTGGCGGAGGCTGCGGTCGAGGCACAGGCGCTGGGGATCCCGGCGATCTGCCTGTTTCCCTACACTGACGCGTCGCTGAAAACCGAGGACTGCGCCGAGGCATGGAACCCGGACAACCTGACCAACCGCGCCATTCGCGCCATCAAACAGGCCGCACCGGACATCGCGGTGATGACCGATGTCGCGCTGGATCCCTACAACATCAACGGCCATGACGGTTACGTAGTGAACGGCGAGATCGTCAATGACGCCTCGGTCGAAGCCCTGGTCAAGATGACCTTGGCACAGGCCGAGGCGGGTGCCGACATCATCGGCCCCTCCGACATGATGGACGGGCGTATCGGCGCCATGCGGCGGGCCCTGGAGCAAGCAGGCCATCCCAACGTGACGATCCTGTCCTATTCCGCCAAATACGCCTCGGGCTTTTACGGTCCGTTCCGCGATGCGGTGGGGGCCTCGGGTGCGCTGAAGGGGGACAAGAAGACCTACCAGATGGATCCCGCCAACAGCGACGAGGCGCTGCGGCTGATTGAGCGCGACCTGATGGAAGGCGCGGACATGGTGATGGTCAAGCCGGGCATTGCCTATCTGGATATCTGCCAGCGCGTGAAGTCCACCTTCGGCGTGCCCACCTTCGCCTACCAGGTGTCCGGGGAATACGCGATGATCCAGGCTGCAGCACAGAATGGGTGGATCAACGGCGAGCAGGTGATGATGGAAAGCCTGATGGCCTTCAAACGGGCGGGCTGCAACGGTGTCCTGACCTATTTCGCGCCCGAGGCCGCCCGGCTGCTGAACGGCTGAGCCCACCTCCACGTTTCAGCGGGAAGCCGCCGCCCACGTCTGCCCGGCAGATGACAGGCAGCGGTTTTCCGCGTATAACCGCGCCAGCGCCGGAGCCAACCGGCCATGGCACAAACCATTACAGGCACCCGAGAAAATGAGCAGCTCATCCTCCCCCACCCTGACCCGCCGCAGCTTTGCCCTTGGCGCGCTGGCCGCCACTGGCGTCACCGCCGCCTGTGGCAACGGCGTCGGCACCAAGAACGGCGCGATCATCGATGCCCGCGCAGATGCAACCCTGCGGCAGATGTACAACCAATATCCCAACACCCGCACCCTGGCCGATAAGGCCAGCGGCATGCTCGTGATGCCCCTGGTGACCGAGGCGGGCTTCATGCTGGGTGGGGCCTACGGCCGCGGCGTGCTGCGTATCGATGGGGTGACGGTGGACTACTATTCGGCCATCAAGGGCAACGCAGGTCTGCAGCTCGGCGCCCAGCAGCATTCGCATGTCCTGTTTTTCATGACCCCCAAGGCGCTCGCCGACTTCCGCCGCTCCAGCGGCTGGGTGGCCGGTGCCGACATCGAAGCCGTGGCGAACAACGAAGGCGAATCCGTCACCGCCGACACCAATACGCTGACCTCGCCCGTGCTGGCGGTGGTCTTTGGTCAGGCCGGCTTCCGCATCGGCGCAACCGTGGAAGGCACGAAATACACCCGGATCATCCCCTGAC
Source organism: Leisingera sp. S2M4 (assembly GCF_055398055.1). Lineage (NCBI taxonomy): Bacteria > Pseudomonadati > Pseudomonadota > Alphaproteobacteria > Rhodobacterales > Roseobacteraceae > Leisingera > Leisingera sp. S2M4. Next base: position 3,072,082 of record NZ_AP040861.1, on the reverse strand, counting down.
CGTAAGGATGTCGACCAGGCCCAAGTCGGCCTGATCCGGGCACCCAGAAAAAACTATGGCCTTTCCGTCGGGAAAGGCCATTTTGGTTTCGCGTGTCTTGGTTTCAGGTGTCCGGCGATCAGCCCAATTCGCGCAGCCGCTTGAACAGCGACGAGGTGTCCCAGCGACCGCCGCCCATCTTCTGAACATCCTTGTAAAACTGGTCCACCAGCGCCGTCACCGGCAGGCTGGCCCCAGTCTCGTCAGCGGCGTCCAGGCAAATACCCAGATCCTTGCGCATCCAATCAACGGCGAAGCCGTGTTCGAAATGATCGTCCAGCATCGTCTCGTAACGGTTCGACATCTGCCAGCTGCCCGCCGCGCCCTGGCTGATCACTTCAACCACCGCACGCCCGTCCAGCCCCGCCTTCTCGGCAAAATGGAGCGCCTCGCTGAGCCCCTGTACGAGACCGGCAATGGCGATCTGGTTGCACATTTTGGTCATCTGCCCTGCGCCGCTCTCGCCGATCCGGCGGCAAATTCGGGCGTAGGCATCCATCACCGGCTCCGCCCGCGCATAGGCATCCGCATCGCCGCCACACATGACCGACAGAACGCCGCCCTCGGCTCCGGCCTGACCGCCCGAAATCGGCGCATCGACAAAGGCGATGCCCCGCTCGCGCCCCGCCGCGTAAAGCTCGCGGGTCACCTTGGCCGACACGGTCGTGTGATCGACGAATACAGACCCCTCGGCCAGACCAGCAAAAGCGCCGTCTTCGCCCAGGCAGACCGACCGGAGATCGTCGTCATTGCCAACACAGGCCATGACGAATTCGGCCCCGTCCGCAGCCTCTCGCGGCGTCTTGGCAAAGCCACCGCCGTGCTCTGCGGCCCAAGCCTCGGCCTTGGCCGTGGTGCGATTGTAGACGATCACCTCGTGCCCTGCGGCCTGCAAGTGCCCCGCCATCGGATAGCCCATCACACCGAGACCCAGAAACGCGATTTTCGCCATGTGCTTTTCCCCTGTTCAGACTTCGCATATGTTGGCGACGACACTACCACCCGGCCCTCCGCGTGCAATCCGCTGGAGGCCGGAAACAACAAATTGAACCGGAAAAACTCTGCTGATGCGACATCTCTTTCGCTGGCTTCTGCGCCTGACCTCAGGCCTCATCCTGCTTTGCGTTCTGGCAGTTGCCCTGGTCTACTACCTCGCCTCGCAATCGCTTCCGGACTATGACAAGGATATCGCCCTGCCCGGCCTGTCCGCCCCGGTCGAAATCGTCCGCGACAACGCCAACGTTCCGCATATCTTCGGCAGCTTCGGCGCCAGTGATGACAGCGTGTACTATGGCCTCGGCTATGCGCACGCACAGGACCGGCTGTGGCAGATGGCGGTGCTGCGCCGGACTGCCCAGGGCCGCCTGTCCGAGGTCTTTGGGAGCCGCACGGTGGAGACCGATACCTACCTGCGCCGCCTGGACCTGTACCGGCTGGCGCAGCAATCGGTCTCCGTCCAGTCCCCCGAGGCGATGGCGGCACTCACCGCCTATGCGGCCGGCGTCAACGCCCGCCTGCAGGAGATCAATGAAAAGGCGCTTGGCCGGGGCGCGCCGGAAATGTTCCTGTTCAATATGCCGATGGCCCCGTGGCAACCCGCGGACAGCATCGCGATCATGAAGTTGATGGCGCTGCAGCTCTCCGGCCACATGAAGGAGGAAATCCTGCGCGCCCGCACCTCTCTGGCGTTGCAGGACGGCGATCGGTTGCGCGACATCCTGCCCGATGCGCCGGGCAGCGGCCTGACCGCCCTGCCGGAATACGCCGAACTGGTCCCCGGCGCAGGCCTGCATCAGGCGTCCAGCCGACGCGCAGCACGCACCGACACGACCGAGGACAGCCTGCTGTTCCCTGTCGCGCCACGCGGCCTTGCCGGGGCGTCAAATGCCTGGGCCGCAGCCCCCAGCCGGTCGGCCGCGGGCGGCACGCTTCTTGCCAATGACCCCCACCTGGGCCTGTCGGCGCCCGGCGTGTGGTATCTCGCCCGGCTCGAACTGGGCACAGGCGCGGTGATCGGCGGCACCATCCCCGGCATCCCGGCGGTTCTGACCGGTCGCTCTGACAGCCTCGGCTGGGGGGTGACCTCCTCCTACCTCGATGATCAGGATCTGTTCATCGAACGGCTGAACCCGGACAACCCGCAAGAATATCTGAGCGTCGACGGCTACAAGAAATTCGTCACCCGACCGTCGATCATCCAGATCAAGGACCAGCCGCCGGTCACCCTGACCCTGCGCTGGACAGACAATGGCCCCGTGCTGCCGGGGTCTATGTTCAACCTCGCAGACATCACCCCGCCCGGCCATGTCGTTTCGCTTGCCTGGACCGCGCTCAGCCCGCGCGACACGTCGATGACCGCGGCCCTGGCGCTGATGCGCAGCGGCACGGTCGCCGAAGCCATCGATGCGGGCAAGGATTTCATCGCCCCGTCGCAAAACCTGACGCTGGTGGATCGCGAGACCATCGCGCTCAAGACCGTGGGCGCCTTCCCGCAACGCGACGCCGCCCACCAAAGCCGGGGCCGCATGCCAAGCCAGGGCTGGCGCCCAGAGAACCGTTGGAAGGGGCGCGCGCCCTACGAGGACAATCCCCAGTTCGTCTCTCCGCAGGGCGGGATCCTTGGGAACACCAACAACAAGATCCTCGAACGCCCCTTCCCCAATCACATGTCCTATGATTGGGGGGACACCCAGCGCATCCACCGGTGGCACAAGCTGATGCAGACCCGCGAGGTGCACACCCGTGACAGCTTCATCGAGGCGCAGCTCGACACGGTGTCCTATACCGCCCGCAGCCTGCTGCCGCTGATCGGTGCCAACCTGTGGTTCACCGGTGAGGCCGCGCCCGCTGGCACACCGGAGCGGCAGCGCCAGATCGCCTTGTCACTGCTGTCGGAGTGGAACGGGGAGATGAACGAGCACCTGCCGGAGCCGCTGATCTACGCGGCCTGGCTGCGCGCCCTTCAGGCCCGGCTGATCACCGATGACCTTGGGCCGCTGGCCAAGAGTTTTGGACATGTCGAGCCTCTGTTCATCGAACGGGTGTTTCGCAACGTCGATGGGGCCTCTGCATGGTGCGACGTCCGCCAGAGCGCGCCCAGGGAGACCTGCGAGGACATGGCCCGGCTGGCGCTCGACGACGCATTGGTCTGGATCTCGGAGCGCTATGGCAGCGCGCTGGAATCGCTGCGCTGGGGCGATGCGCACCAGGCCACCCAAGACCACCCGGTGCTGGGCGAGGTGCCGGTATTGCGCTATTTCGTGAACATCCGCCAGTCCACCAGCGGCAGCGACAACACCCTGCAACGGGGCAAGACCTCGGGGCGCGACCCGGATCCGTTCCACAACGTCCATGCTGCCGGCTACCGCGGCGTTTATGACTTCGCCGATCCCGATAGCTCGGTGTTCATCACCTCGACCGGGCAGTCCGGCCATCCGCTGTCGCGCTATTACGACGACATGGCGCAGCTGTGGCGCCGCGGCGAATACATCCCGATGTCCCTGGATGAGGAGCTGGCCCGCGCCGCCGCCGTAGGGGTCACGCGGATCACGCCCCGAGACTGAGAATAAAAAAACGGGCGCCGTGGCGCCCGTTTTCATGGCCAGATTACCGTCAGGGTCACAGTTTTCGATACCGCGCCTTCTGCCGGTCGGTCCACAGAACGGTGACCTCGAACCCGCTGTCGGTCTGCTCCTCTTTCTGGACCAGATCCTCCTTGAATAGCCAGGCACGCTGCTTGCCCTCGGCAAAGCTGAGGTTGAGAACCTCCTCGTGGCGCACCCCCTGTAGCTTCTCGGCGATGTCGCGCAGAAGGTCGTCCAAACCCTCACCGGTCAGCGCCGAAATCGCGTGGATCCCCTCCTCGCGCGCGGCGCGCTGACGGCGGGCCTCCGCCTCGTCTTCAGGCAGCTGATCCAGCTTGTTCCAGACCTCGATACGGGCGCGGTTGTCCTCCATCCCGAGCGACGCGAGAATCGCCTCGACATCTTCGGCCTGATGCTCGCTCTCGGCATGGCTGATGTCGCGCACATGCAGCACCACATCGGCGGCCAAAACCTCCTCCAGCGTGGCGCGGAAGGCGGCGACCAGCTCGGTCGGCAGATCCGAGATGAAGCCCACCGTGTCGGACAGGATCACTTCCGGCCCATCCGGGATCTGCACCCGTCGCATGGTCGGGTCCAGCGTGGCGAACAGCATGTCCTTGGCCATTACCTCGGCGCCGGTCAGCCGGTTGAACAGCGTCGATTTCCCGGCGTTGGTATATCCTACCAGCGCGACGATCGGATACGGCACCTTGGCCCGCGAGGCGCGGTGCAGCGTTCGGGTCTTCACCACCTTGTCGAGCTGCCGACGCAACCGCACCAGCTGGTCGTCAATGGCCCGCCGGTCAGCCTCGATCTGGGTTTCGCCGGGTCCGCCGACAAATCCAAGACCGCCGCGCTGACGCTCAAGGTGGGTCCACGCCCGCACCAGGCGGGTGCGCTGATAGCTCAGCGCCGCCATCTCGACCTGCAGAACGCCCTCGCGCGTGGCCGCACGATCCGAGAAAATCTCCAGAATTAACCCGGTCCGGTCGAGGATCTTGACCTTCCACGCCTTCTCGAGATTGCGCTGCTGAACGGGGGTGACCGGCCCGTCGATCAGAACCAGTTCGACCTCGTGCTGTTTGAAGACACCGGCCAGTTCTTCGATCTTGCCGGAGCCGAATAGCATGCCCGCGTGCGCCTTGGGCAGGCGCACGACGTTTGACCCGACCACGTCAAGGTCGGGCAAGGCCGCTGCCAGAGCAACGGCTTCTTCCAGTGCGGGACCGGCATCGCGGCGCCCGCTGTCTGACTTGATTTCCGGATGCAGCACCCAGGCCCGGGTACGCTTCCTGTCATGCTCCATCAATTGGAGTCTTCACCCTCATAGAGACTGATCGGCTGGGCCGGCATGATGGTCGAAATCGCGTGTTTATAGACAAGCTGCGACTGTCCGTCGCGGCGCAGCAGCACGCAGAAATTGTCGAACCAGGTGATAACACCCTGCAGCTTGACCCCGTTGATCAGAAAAATTGTGACCGGAACCTTGGTTTTGCGAACGTGATTCAGGAAGGCATCCTGAAGATTCTGTCTGTCCGAAGCCATTTTTTATTATCTCGCCTTTGTTCTTGCAGCGTGCTGCGGACCAGCACGCATGTTGCAGTCGATTATGGACCCAGAATTGGCAAGTTTCCACCACAAAAACACTTTCCGGCCTCACCCGCGCTCAGCTGCGCCACAGATTCGGTGACAGCAACGCGATGAAGGCCAGGGTTTCCAGCCGCCCCAGTACCATGGCGAAACACAGGATCAACTTGGCCGGCGTGGTCAGAAGCGCCAACACGATCGGCTCGCTTGCGGCGGCTTCCGTCAGCGGCCCGGTGGTGGACAGCGCCGCAATGGCCAGCACCAGTGACTGCTCGAAATCGGACCCCACCGCCGCCAGCGCCGTACTGATCACCGCCAGCGACAGGGCAAACAACATGAAAAACAGCCACGCCACAAAGGCACCGTTCTTCTGCAGCCTGCGCGTCCGGTCCCCCTCGCCACTGACCGAGTGGGGGTGCACTAGACGTTCCATCTCGCGCAGGCCATTCAGATACAACGCATAGACCCGAAGCAGCTTGACCCCGCCCGCGGTCGTCGCGACGCCGCCGCCGAACACCGCCAATCCCAGCAGGATCATCCCCGGCGTTTCCAGCCCCGACCAATCCCGTGCCGCTTGCCAATGGGCGCTCTCAAACCCTGTGGTGGACAGGAACGACAGCACGGTGAAGATGCTCCCCCAAAGGGCTCGCAGGGCCTGCGCCACATCCTCGCCCGCGTCGACCTCATAGGCGGCAACCCAGTGACGCAGGAACAGAAGCAAAGGCACCCCGAAAACGATCATCAGCCCGGTCCGGAACTCGGGGTCGCGGTCGAGGCGCCCCTGCCCGGCCGTCACCGTGTCGCTGGAAAACGTCAACCGCGACAGGGCGAAGAACATGAACAGGAACATCACCATCTCGCCCGCCAGGCCGCTGGCTGCACGTTCCACACCACCGACGGCAGAGATGCCGGAGGTCGCCATCACCGACATGGCATGGCTCAGCCCGATCAGCGCCTGTTCCCCGGTGATCATCAATAGAACCCACAGCACCAGCGTCAGGCCGATGTAAATGGGCGACAGGGTCCGGGTCACCAGCACCAACTGGCGGCGCGGATCCGCCCGCTCCATATGTGCAGGCGCGGCAGTGCCACCGCCCGGCTGGCCTCTTGCCGTGACCTCGAACCCACCCAGCGACATTGGCGCCAGAACCGCCGATGCGGCAATCCACATCAAGAGACCACCGAGCCAGCCAACCATCGCGCGCCACAGATGCACGCTGGGCGGCAGACGCGCCGGATCGGCCCAGATGTCTGCGCCGGTGGTGGTGATCGCACTGACCATGTCGAAATAGGCATTGAGATAACGGGTGCTGACCAAGGCGTCCTGCACCGGCACCGCAAGGAACAGTGGCAGCACCGTGAAGGTCGCCAGCAGCGACAGCAACTGACCCGTCATACTGTAGCGCGGCACCTTGTTGCCCAGCGCCAGCGCGATCATCACCACCAGCGTCAGCCCCAGGATGCCAGAGTAGAAGAAGCTGCGCGACGTGTGGTGGTCGTCCAGCACCAGCGCGTGGATGGCCGGCAGCCACATCGCCAGCGAGGCAATACCCGAGATCAGCAAGAACAGCGGCAGCCGCAGCACCCCGACCGGGGCTTTGACCGATTGTCGCATTCTAGAAATAGTCGATCGAGACCTGCAACAGGCGCTCGACCTCCGGCACGTCATCCGCCATTGCAAAGAGGGCGATCACATCCCCCTCCTCGATCCGCATCTCGCCGGAGGGGCGCAGCATCTCGCCATCCTTCAGCACGCCGCCGACCAGAACGCCTTCGGGGAAATCCGTCTCGCGGATCATCTGACCGGCGATGGGCGAAGTCGAGAGCACTTCGGCCTCGATCATCTCGGCCTCGGCGTCACCCAGCGAATACACCTGCCGCACCCGGCCATAGCGGATGTGGCGCAGGATCGAGCTGACGGTGGTGGAGCGCGGGTTGATATAGGCGTCGATCCCAAGATGCGGCAGAAGCGGCACCAGCGTGGGATCGTTGATCAGAGCAATCGCCAAGGGGCAGCCCTCGGCCTTGGCCCGCACCGCTGCCAGCATGTTGGTCTTGTCGTCATCGGTCACGGCCAGCATGGCGTCAGCCTTGTCGATGCCCGCCTCGATCATCAGCGCCCGGTCCAGCCCGTCGCCATTCAACACGATCGTGCGCTCCAACTGTTCGGCCGCGCGTTCGGCGGAGCGGCGGTCCCGCTCGATCATCTTGGCGCGAATGCGGGTCGTGCTGGCCTCCAGTGCCTTTGCCACCTCAAGCCCGACATTGCCGCCCCCGACGACCACCACGCGGTCCTGGCGCTTTTCGTGCTTGCCGAAGACCTCGATGGTGCGCGACACGTCATCGACGTGGCAAAAGACATAGCAGCTGTCGCCGACGAACAGCTGGTCACCCGGCTCCGGCGCAAACAGGGTCCCGTCCCGACGCACGCCGACAACAATCGCGCGCAGGGTGGAAAACAGGTCGGTCAACTGTCGCAGGGGCGTGTTGACCACCGGGCAGCCCTCATCGATCTGGATGCCCAGAAGCTGTGCCTTGCCGTCCATGAACGTTTCGGTGTCAAACGCCGCAGGCGCCGACAGCCGCTGCATCGCCGCCGCAGCGACTTCACGCTCAGGACTGATGACCACGTCGATCGGCAAGTGCTCCCGCTGGTAGAGATCGGAATAGATCGCGGTCAGGTAGCTCTTTGCCCGCAGCCGGGCGATCTTGCGCTGGATCTTGAACACCGAATGCGCCACCTGGCAGGTCACCATGTTGACCTCGTCCGAATGGGTCGCGGCGATGATCATATCCGCATCCCGTGCGCCCGCGCGCTGCAACACATCCGGGTAGGACGCGAATCCGTGGATACCTTGCACGTCCAGCGTGTCAGTGGCGCGACGCACCAGATCCGGATTGTTATCGACAACCGTGACATCATTGTGTTCGCCGGACAGATGCCGGGCGATCTGCCAGCCAACCTGGCCCGCACCACAGATAATGACCTTCATAGACGTGTTCCTTGGCGAAGTGAGGCGCAGAGTTTCGCGCACTGTGCATGACAGAAGCCGCATTCACGGTCAAATTAATTGTAAAATCCTCTGCTTGCCCCCATCTTCCCCATATGATCGATGCATTTTTCCGCTCCCTGGGCGCCGCCGGGTTGCTGATGGTCAGCGCTTGCGGCCCTCTGCCCGCCTATTACAAACCCGGCGCCGAGGTTTCGCGCCTGGAAGCCGACACCCTGAGCTGCGAGACGCGCGCCCTGAAGGACGCCCCGGTGGCGACCGAGATCCGCCAGCGCCCGGCGGTCTTCTACCCCGGTCACCGCTATTGCAGCGGCGGACAATGTTACTATCGGCCCGGCTACTGGGCTGATGGCGGCACTTACACCGTCGACACCAACCGGCAGCTCCGCCAGCGACTGGCCAAAGCCTGCATGGCCGACAAAGGCTATCAGCAGATCGAATTGAAGCGCTGTACAGGGGCAAGCACGGCAGGCGAAACCGTTGGCCAGACATTGCTTGGCCCTCTGGACGAGACATCCTGCGCCATCCGCAATCGCGATGGCACGGTCAGTATCCGGACCAAAGGCTGACCAGCCCCATGTGCTGCAGCCCCGCGGGCTGCAGTGCCACAGCCCGGCTTGCGTCGAAACCACCTGCGCGGCGCATGGCGGCCTGACGTCTCCGTGCAACAGCTCGTCCGCCACTTGGTGAGCGCAGCGCCCGCAGCCGGTGCGGGCGCCTAGCAGGCTGGTTCAGACCTGCTCTTCTTCGGCCTCGACATGGGCCACGCGCGCCCCGGCCTTGTTCGAGGTCACCACCCCCAGCGATTTCAGCTTGCGGTGCAGCGCCGAACGCTCCATGCCCACGAAGGACGCGGTACGGCTGATATTGCCGCCAAAGCGGTTGATCTGGGTCAACAGGTATTCGCGTTCGAAGGCTTCACGCGCCTCGCGCAGCGGCAGGGTGGCCAAGGCACCGGAGAGCACCACGCGACCATCCTCCTGCGGCTTTTCTTCCTCGCGCGGCAGGTCCTTTGCCTCGATCGGGCCGCTGCCATCGCCAAGGATCAGCACCCGCTCCACCAGGTTCTTCAACTGGCGCACATTGCCGGGCCAGAGCATTGTCTGCATCAACGCAACAGCCTCCTCGGTCAGCTCGCGAAGCGGCAGACCCTGGGTTTCATTGAAATGCGCAATGAAATGATTGGCCAGCAGCGGGATGTCCTCGCGCCGATCCGCAAGGGACGGCACCTCGACCGGCACCACGTTGAGGCGATGATAGAGCTCCTGGCGGAAGGTGCCGGCGGCGATTTCGGCCTCCAGGTTCTTGTTGGTCGCGGAGATCACCCGCAGGTCCACCCGCACCTTGTCGTTGCCACCGACCCGCTGGAACTGCTGATCCACCAGCACGCGCAGGATCTTCGACTGGGTGCCCAGGGGCATGTCCGCGACCTCGTCAAAGAACACGACACCGCCATGCGCCTGCTCCAGCAGCCCCGGTTCCACGCCGCGCTCGGTGGACTCGCGGCCAAACAGAACCTCCTCCATCCGATCGGGCTCGATGCTGGCGCAATTCACTGTCACGAACGGCGCCGACGCGCGGCTCGAGTTGGCGTGAATGTAGCGGGCCGCGATCTCCTTGCCGCTGCCGGCAGGCCCGGTCAACATCACCCGGCCGTTGGATTTTGTCACTTTTTCCAACTGGCCCAACAGGGTCCGGAAAGCGGCGGAGGTGCCGATCATCTCGGCGGGGCCGCTGTCGCGCCGTTTGAGGTCGGTATTTTCCCGGCGCAACCGCGACGTTTCCATGGCGCGGCGGATCACCACCATCAACTGGTCGATGTTGAAGGGCTTTTCGATAAAGTCATAGGCTCCCTGCTTGATCGCGGCGACCGCGATTTCCACGTTGCCATGCCCCGAGATGATGACCACCGGAATTTCCGGGTTGTCGCGCTTGACCGTCTTCAGAATGTCGATGCCGTCCATCTGGCTGTCCTTGAGCCAGATATCCAGGATCATCAGCGCAGGCTGAGCCTCCTCCAGACGCGCCATACATTCCTCTGACGACCCGGCCTTGCGGGTGGCAAAGCCTTCGTCCTCCAGAATGTCCGAGATCAGCTCACGAATATCGCGCTCGTCATCTACAATCAGAATGTCACTCATGTCAGACCTGCTTTCACTGTATTCTTGTTCGGCGCTGCCGTCATGGCCGCGGCGGGTAGACGGATCACCGCCATGGCCCCGAAATGCGCCTGTCCTTCAAACACCGGGGCGTCTTCCAGCGTCAGCGTGCCCCCGTGCTCCTCGATGATCTTCTTGACGATCGGAAGCCCCAACCCGGTGCCCGCATCGCGGGTGGTCACATAGGGTTCGAACAACCGTGCCCGATCCTCCGGCAGGCCGATACCGTTGTCGGCGATGCGGACTTCATAGGCATTGCCCTCCTTGCGGGCGGACACACGGATTTCCGGTGCCAGATCCTGCGGCGGGTTCTTGTTTTGCAGGCTTTCGATGGCTTCACCTGCGTTCTTGATCAGATTGGTCAGCGCCTGACCGATCATGGTGGCATCCAGATCAGAGCGCATCGGCTCCTCAGGCAGATCGGCCTTGATCTGAACACCCGGCTGGCCCTGCTGTTGCAGCACAACCGCGTCGCGCACCAACCGGGCCAGATCCTCTTCGCGCCGCTCCGGTTCCGGCATGCGAGCGAACTTCGAAAACTCATCAACAATGCGGCGCAGATCATTCGTCTGGCGCACGATCACATCGGTCATCGCTTGCAACTGGTCGCTGTTTTCCTCTCCGAGCTTGGGCGCGAACTTGCGCTTGATCCGTTCGGCGCTCAGCTGGATGGGGGTCAGCGGGTTCTTGATTTCATGTGCGATCCGTCGGGCGACATCGCCCCAGGCCGCCATTCGCTGGGCGCTGACCAGATCGGTGACATCGTCAAAGGCCACAACGTATCCTTCAAGGCCACCCTCCTCCGAGCGGCGCGGCGACATGCGGACAAGCAGGTTTTCCAACCGCCCCTGACGCGTGACCTTGATCTCCTCCTGAGCCACGTCGGCGCCGCTTTCGGCCAGTTCATCGAACAAGGGACCAAACTCCGGCACCGCCACGGCCAGAGCAAGTGACTGCTGATCCTCGCGCCAGTCCAGCAACCGTTCGGCCGAGCGGTTCACAAAGGTCACACGGCCTTCGGCGTCGAGCCCGACCACCCCGGATGTCACCGAGGACAGCACCGAATCGAACAATCGACGCCGACGCTCGATCTGCCGGGTGTTGTCCAAAAGCCGCTCATGCTGGGCTTTCAGCTCGCGGGTCATCTGGTTGAAATACTGGCCCAATTGCGCGATCTCGTCGCCGCCATCATCGACCGGCACCTTGACGTCAAGATTACCCGCACCCACGCGCTGCGCCGCCACCGTCAGCCGCCCGACCGGCCGCGAAAGCCGTTCCGCAAACCACATGCCCAGCCACATCGCCGCAAGGATCAGGATCACCGCAAAGCCGATGTAGAGCAGGGCAAATTCAAACAGCACCCGCCCCCGCTCGCTTTCGAGCTGCTGATACAGATGCGCGGTTTCCTGGGTATCGTCGAGCAGGTTCAGAAGCTCGCCGTCCACATCCCGGCTGATGTAAAGGAACCGATCAACAAAGGCGTTCAGCCGGACCAGCGCCCGAAACTCGCTGTTGGCCCAATCCTCGATCAGCAACAGCCCTTCTTCGCGCGCGACCTCGATCTGTCGGCTGTTCGGCTTTTCAAAGTCGAACTCATACGAGCGTTCGCCGCGGGCGCGGATCAAACCGGCGCTGTCGACGATATAGGCTTCACGCAACCCACGCTGGATCTGCAACTGCCCCTGTGCCAGCACCTGCCGCAGCTCCGCATCGTTGATGAAGAAACTGCGCGCCCGGCTGTTGTCGAGGTAACGCGCCAGCGCCCGTGCGTCCTCGCTCAGATCGTTTTTCTGCTGGGTCTGATAAGCTTCCGCCGCAGCCAGCGAACTGCCGATGACCTGACGCACCCGCTGCGAGAACCAGCCCTCGAGCCCGACGTTCACGGTCAGCACGGCAAAGACCGCGACGATCACGGTCGGGATCAGGGCCAGGAATCCAAACGCGCCGATCAGCCTCAGGTGAAGCCGGGAGCCCGCGGATTTCGAGCGCCGCGCCGCAAACAGCCGCAGGATCTGCGCCAGCACCAGCGCCGCGATTGTCAGGATGTAAACAAGGTCCGCCAGGAGAATCAGCCGCAGCGAGCGCGACGACGCCCCCTGGCCCAACGGTCCGATGATGAGGAAGGTCACAAGCGCCAGGATCGGCCCCAGCAGCACCAGTCCGATGGTGCCGATATTGCGCGCCCGGCGCGTTTTACGCCAGCGGTCCAAAGCCGCAAACGGCCCGTATGCCGCCCTCAGATGTGACTTATGCGCCACTGACTGCCCTCATCCCGATGTGTGACTCAAAACGAGTCACCGCCATATATCGTGGCCCTGCCGAGGAAAATCGCAACGCGGCCACATTTCTGTGGCGATATTACATCAGTTTGCGGCGGCGTGTCACCTCAATATCCAGATCGGTGATTTTCTTGCGCAACGTATTCCGGTTGATCCCCAGCAGATCGGCACATTTGGCCTGGTTTCCCCCGGTCGCAGCCAGGGCGATTTCGATCAGCGGGGTTTCCACCTCGCGCAGCAACCGCATGTAAAGGCCCGGCGGCGGCAGCATGTCGCCATGCAGATCGAAATAGCGCTGCAGGTGACGCCCCACGGCTTCGGACAGCTTCTCGTTGGCAAAACCGGCGCTGCTCGGCTCCGGCCCGGAGTGCGGGCCAAGGACCGCGTTCACGTCGGCCTCGGTGATTTCCTCGCCCCGCGCGGTCAGCGCCAGTCGACGCACGGTGTTCTCCAGCTGCCGCACGTTGCCGGGCCAGCCAAAATGGCGCAGCGCTTCGCGCGCGGCCTCGTTCATGCTCCGATGCGGCGCGCCCTCATTCTCGGCCCGTGTCAGGAAGTGTTCCGCCAAAAGCGGAATATCCTCCACCCGCTCTCTCAGCGCCGGCACATGCAAGGCAGTGCCACAGATGCGATAGTAGAGATCCTGCCGCAACTCACCTGCCTCCATCGCCGCGGCCAGATCACGCTGGCTGGAGGCAAGGAACCGTGGTGCGTGATCGCCCGGTGCATCCATCATCCGCACCAGGCGCGCCTGGGCTTCCTCGGGCAAATCGGCCAGTTCATCAATCACCAACATGCCGCCCTTGGCCTGGGCCAGCAGCCGCGCCGGGCCTTCCAGCTCGATCAGCGACGCGCCATCCACATGGACGAAAGGCAAGGTCCGGCGATCGGAAAAGTCATGGATGGCCCGCGCAATCAGCGACTTGCCTGTCCCGCTCTCGCCCGTCACCAGCAGTGGTAAATCGGTGTTCATCACCCGCGCAATCAGCCGGTACAGGGTTTGCATCACCTCGCTGCGGCCGATCAGCGGCAACTCCTCGGGCCGCTCCTGCGTCTCTTCCCGGGCGGGCGCTGACGCGGTCCGCTTGGCCGACAACGCCTTGGAGGTACGCTTCATCAGCTCGGGCAGGTCAAATGGCTTGGGCAGGTAGTCATAGGCCTCGGCCTCCTCCGCGCGGATCGCCGTCATGATCGTATTTTGCGCGGAAATCACGATGACCGGCAGGCCGGGCCGGTCGGCCTGGATCTTGGGCAGCATCTCCAAACCGTTCCCGTCGGGCATCATGACGTCCGAAATCACCACGTCGCCCTTGCCCTCTCCGACCCAGCGCATCAGCGTGGTCAGGGAGGACGTGGCATGCACCTTGCAGCCGGCGCGGGTCAGCGCCTGAGTCAAAACGGTGCGAATGGTGCGGTCGTCATCAGCGACCAGAACGGTGCCATCCATGGATCAGCTCTCCTGCAGTTCTACGTCGCGCGGGACGCGCGACAGCGACAGCCGGAACACCGTGCGCCCGGGAACCGAGCTTACCGAGATCCAGCCATTATGCTCCGAGACGATCTTGCTCACCAAAGCAAGACCGAGCCCGGTGCCGTTTTCGCGCCCCGACACGAAGGGGTCGAAAATATCGTCCTTGATTTTCTCCGGCAGGCCGGGGCCGTCGTCGCAGATTTCGATCTGCAGCGGCAGCAGCTTGCCTGTTCCGTCACTCCGACGAAGCCGGAAAGAATGCTCGTAATAGGTGCGGATGTGAATGTTTCCGCCTTTTTTATCAGCAGCTTCCGAGGCATTCTTCAAAAGGTTCAGCACCACTTGCAGCAGCTGGTCCGCATCCCCCCAGGCCATCGGCAGCGACGGATCGTAGCCTTCGGTGATGGTCATATGCGCGCCGAATCCCAGCAGCGCCGAGCGCCGCGCACGGTCCAGGACATCATGCAGGTTCACCGGCTTGAAATCCGGCTCCGACAGGTTGCCGAACTGCTCCACCTGTTCCAGCAGCTTGACGATGCGGCGGCTCTCGCTGACGATCAGATCGGTCAGCTCCAGATCCTCGCCCGACAGGTTCATGCTGAGAAGCTGCGCGGCACCCGTAATCCCCGCCAGCGGGTTCTTGATCTCATGCGCCAGCATCTCGGCCATGCCGATGGCCGAGGCGGCGGCGGATTTTGACGAGTGGTTCTGCGTCAACCGCCCGGCCAGTTCGCGCGGCGTGACCATCATCAGCATGGTGCCGTCCTGCCCCTGCAAAGGCGCCACCTGCACCCCGCACTGCAGCGGCGCGCGACTGCCGGACCCGACGTCGATGTCATTCACGAACAATGGCGTGCCCTGAACCCGGGCACGGGCAAAGGCGCTTTCGATCGGCGCGTCGATGGCCAGGGTATCCCAGACCGGCTGCCCCAGCAGCGCCCGGCGGGAGGTGTTCAGGAACCCTTCCGCTGCGGCGTTGACGTCGGCAATCTTGTCCCAGGCATCGATCAGAAAGGCCGGAACCGGCAGCGAGGCCCAGAGTGCGGAACTGTCGCTCATGCTGCGACCTCCGTCGCGGTCGGCATCAGCGCTTCAGGCAGCAGCGCCAGCACTTCCGCCGGAGATTTCTCGGTCAGGACGCGACGGCGCATCACCGGTCCGGTGCCCGCGTAGTCCATGTACCAGCCCAGATGCTTGCGGCTGACGCGCAACCCCAGATCCCAGCCATAAAAGGTGAGCATTGCCTCGTAATGATCTGAAACCATTTGCACAAACGACTCTCCTTCAGGGATGGTCGGCGCCGGGGACCCCCACAGCTCATGCGCCACCTGGGCCAGCAGCCAGGGGCGACCTTCGGCCCCGCGGCCGATCATCACGCCATCTGCGCCGGACAGTTTCAATGCCTGCCGCGCAGTCGCGGTATCCACGATGTCCCCATTGGCCAGTAGCGGCACCGGCACGGCGTCCTTCACGGCGCGGATCGCCGCCCAATCGGCGGAGCCCTTGTAGAACTGACAGCGGGTGCGGCCATGGATCGTAACCATCTTCACACCGGCATCGGCGGCACGTCGGGCGACGTCCGGAGCATTCAAACAACGATCGTCCCAGCCGAGCCGTGTCTTCAACGTCACCGGCACATCCACTGCGTTGACCACGGCCTCAATCAGCCGCAGGGCGTGATCCGGTGTCTTCAGCAAGGCTGATCCGGAATAGCCGTTGGTCACCTTCTTGGCCGGGCAACCCATGTTGATGTCGATGATCCGAGCGCCCTGCCCGGCCACCTGCTTGGCGGCCTCGGCGATCCAGTATTCATCGCGTCCCGCCAGCTGCACGGCAGTGTTCTCGACATCCGCGCTCAGCTCCGCCCGCTCGCGCACGCCCGGCTTGGCCTGAACCATTTCCTGGCTTGCCACCATTTCGCTGACCATCAGCCCCACCCCGAAGGAGCGGACCAGATCCCGGAACGGGCGGTCGGTGATTCCAGCCATCGGTGCAAGCGCGATGGGCGGGGTCATGTCGGTGGTTCCGAGGGTGAAGGACAAATGCCTAATCCTTGTGCAGTTGATCTGTTTTTACCCGAAGCCCCTGCTATGCAGCAATGAAATCGCCCTGTTCAAGGCCCGGCAAAGCGCCATTTGCCCAATTTTTGGGCGCTTCACCCCAGGTGATTGCCTAAGCCCGCGCCACCCCATAAACAAAGCACGTCTGTCCCGCAGGAGGTTTCCCATGACCACAGCCGCCCTGATCGTCGCCGCCGGCCGCGGCACCCGCGCAGGCGGCGGGCTGCCCAAACAGTGGCGGCCGCTGAAAGGGCGACGGGTCATTGACTGGACCCTGCAAGCCTTTGAAAAGGCGGGGGTGGAGCATATCGCGCTGGTTCTTTCGCCCGACGATACCACAGCCTGGCAAGAATTCGCAGAGCGGCCCGGATTGACTTTGGCAAAAGGCGGGGCGGAGCGCGCCGCCTCGGTGCTGAACGGGCTGCTGGCGCTGGCACCGCTGGAGCCGCACAAGGTACTGATCCATGACGCCGCCCGCCCCTGTGTCAGCCCTGACCTTGTTCACCGCATAACGGGCGCGCTGGACAACACGCCCGCCGCCGCACCCGCGCTTGCCGTCAGCGACGCCCTGTGGACCGGCGCCGAGGGCAGCGTGACCGGCACCCGCGACCGCAGCGGGCTATATGCGGCGCAGACACCGCAAGGATTTCACTACGAGGCGATCCTGGCCGCGCACCGGGCCCATCCCGGCGGCGCCGCCGATGATGTCGAAGTCGCCCGCGCCGCGGGGCTTGACGTGCGCATCATTCCGGGCGAGCCGGACAACATCAAAATCACCCGCCCCGAGGATTTTGCCCGGGCGGAACGCATTCTGGGGGCAGAAATGGATATCAGGCTTGGCAATGGCTACGACGTGCACCGGTTCGGGCCCGGCGACAGCGTCATCCTCTGCGGGGTGGAGATCCCGCATGACAGAACCTTGCAGGGCCACTCCGATGCGGATGTCGGCATGCATGCTGTGACGGACGCGATCTATGGCGCCCTGGCCCAGGGCGACATCGGCCGCCACTTCCCGCCCACCGACCCGCAGTGGAAAGGTGCCGCCAGCGACATCTTTTTGCGCCACGCCGCCGAACTCGCACGCGGCATGGGCTTCACCATCTCCAACGTCGACTGCACCCTGGTCTGCGAATATCCCAAGGTCGGCCCGCACGCCGCGCGGATGCAGGAGGTGATGGCCGACATCCTCGGGATCGATGCCAGCCGGGTGTCGATCAAGGCGACCACGTCGGAACGGTTGGGCTTCACCGGCCGCGGCGAAGGTATCGCAGCTCTCGCCACCGCGGCCTTGGTGAAATCATGACTGCCGCACAGCTGATCGGAACCGTTGGCGGCATCGGCTACTTGCGCCCCGCGCCCGGCACCTGGGGCTCACTCGCGGCGCTGCCGCTGGCCTACGGGCTGCACCAGCTTGGCGGTTTTCCCCTCTTGGCGCTGGCGACGCTGCTTTGCATCCCGGCGGGGCTTTGGGCCACGGCGCAGATGACCGCTGGAAGCGACGACCACGACCCGTCGGAGATCGTCGTCGATGAAGTGGCAGGCCAATGTATCGCGATCTGGGCGGTGTCTTTGCCCGCCTGGCTGCATGGGTTGCCAGTCACCGCGTTATGGCCCGGCTGGATCGCCGCCTTCGTGCTGTTTCGCCTGTTCGACATCTGGAAACCCGGCCCCGTGGGCTGGGCCGACCGCAAGCAGGGGCCGTTCGGCGTGATGATGGATGATGTCATCGCGGGCATCCTGGCCGCCATTGGTGTCGCGCTGCTTGCAGGCTTTTCACACGGGGTCCTTGGGCTATGACAGCGGCGACAGACCTGATTACCCAGGCCACGGCGTCGGGGGTCACCATTGCAACGGCTGAAAGCTGCACCGGCGGGCTGATCGCCGCGGCGCTGACAGACGTTCCGGGCTCCTCAGCCGTGGTCGACCGCGGCTTTGTCACCTATTCCAACGCGGCCAAGATGGAGATGCTCGGGGTGCGGGAAGATACCTTGAACTCCCATGGAGCCGTCAGCGAGGAGGTTGCACGCGAGATGGCCGAGGGCGCCCTGAACCGCTCTGGCACCGCATTGGCGGTATCCGTCACCGGCATCGCGGGTCCGGGTGGGTCCGAGTTCAAACCCGAAGGGCGGGTATGCTTTGGCCTGGCCGTAAATGGCGGCGCAACCCAGACCGAGACTATCGAGTTCGGCGCCCGGGGCCGCGCCGAGGTGCGTCGTGCCGCGTGCGATCATGCTCTGAACCTGCTGCGCAGCGCGCTGCCCTGAGCCACTTTGCAGCGGCGGCCTCAGCCGCCACTGCAGCTCTTCCCGCCCCCGGGCACTCTGCACCGCGCGGTAGCGGCGGCACCTCAATGCCGCCCAAGCGATCGGAAAAACGGCCCGTGGGCGGGCCGTTTTATGTCTCATACCTGCTTCGTGTCCGGCGTCAGACCGCGCGGTTGGCAGCCTGCACCTCCGGCCCCGGAGACACGGCAATTGCACCGAGGCTTTCGACATAGCGCGCAACCATCGGTGCGCCATCGGCTGCCGCCTGCCCTCCAGCGAGCGCTCCGAGATAGCCTTCGTTGTTCTGCGGTGTGGCCATGCTGCTGATTAGCGCCATGGCGCGGGCATCATCAAGCGCCGCCTGCGCTCGTGCGCGCGCCTGCACGTCCGGCGCCGACGTGCGCGGCTCGTCAGCGGGCTGGTCCGATTTTTCCGCCGCCCGGCCCGCGGCGCGCATCTCGGCGCCCCGACGGCCGCCTCGGCGCGCGCTGCCAGTGTCGGCGGCCTGCCCTCCGGACTGCCCGCCGTCCGCCTGCCCCCCGCTGGCTTCACCCGCACCGCTCGGGGCAGCCGGTCCGGCTTCCTGCGGGGCAGGCTCCGGTTGTGGCTGTGGTTGCGGTTGTGGGGATGCCGGAATAATTCCACCTACGACCATCGTTTCAAAACTCCTAACAGAAAGTTAATTCTGCACGCGGAGGTGCTCCCGAAATAAGGCAGGAATCCGGCAAAACCTGAGCAATGCCGGGTTTCCCGGGAGCGTGGTAAACGAATGATTAACAGATGGTCAGGCAGCGCCCTCACCGGCCGCCGTAAAGCTCCGCCGCGCGACGCTCGAATGCGCGCACGATACGCTGCATTGCTTCGTTGAACACCACGCCGATGATCCCCTGCAGCACGGCGTTCTTGAACTCGAAATCAACAAAGAAGGACACATCGCAGCCCCCGTCCTCACGCGGGGTGAAATGCCAGTGTGATTTCATGTAGCGAAACGGCCCGTCCAGGTATTCGGTGTCGATCTTGTGGGCGTCCGGGTAAAGAGTGACCCGGCTGCCGAACCGCTCCCGAAAGACCTTGAAGGAGATCACCAGATCCGCCTCCATCACCTCGGCCTCGCCCAAGGGCGCGCGGCTGCGAATGCGGGCGGCGGCGCACCACGGCAGGAATTTCGGATACTGCGCCACGTCTGCCACCAGATCGTACATCTGCTGGGCGGTATAAGGCAGCGGGCGGGTTTCCGAATGAGTTGGCATGTCTGCGTCGAATTTCCTGCTATGATCGTGGCGCGTCATGTCCTATGAACGCGCGGAAATTTCAAGGGGGCAGCCATGTCACAGCGTCCATATGTCATTGATGTGATGATCTCGGCCAAGGCCATCGCGGCCCGGATCGAAGAGCTATGCGGTGAAATCCAGCGCGAATTCGGCGATACCGACAAGCTGGTTGTCGTTGGCCTGCTGCGCGGCAGTTTCGTTTTCATCGCCGATCTGGTGCGTGAACTGGATCTGCCGATCGAAGTCGACTTCCTGGAAGCCTCCTCCTATGGCGACGCGATGGAAAGCAGCCGGGAAGTGCGCATTCTCAAGGACTTGCGCGGCGCTATTGAAGGCCGGGACGTGTTGGTCGTGGAAGACATCGTCGACACCGGTCACACGCTCAACCACGTCACCCACCTGCTGCAAAGCCGCAACCCGGCGCGGCTGAAATCCATCGCGCTGCTGGACAAACCATCGCGACGCGAGGTGGATTTCCGCTCCGATTGGGTGGGCTTCGAGATCCCGGACGAATTCGTCGTCGGTTATGGAATCGATTACGCCCAGCGCAATCGGAACCTGCCCTATATCGGCAAAGTGCGCTTTACCGACGCGGGCTGACCTGAGCCTTTTGTGAGCACGCCCGGTGCGCCACTGTCGCGCCGAGGCCACAGAGAACACCATTGACACCTACCATGGAAACCGGCGTCATCCCGCCGGTTTCCGGTCAGGGGTCGGCAGATTCAGGCAATGCCGATTTGCCTTTTGCCTGCGTCTCTCCCATGTCTCTGGAAACAGCAGAATTCACTGGAGAGATGCCATGTTCAGACCCCTGCTCGCCACCGTGGCCACCAGCATTGCCTTGTCGGCTGTTGCCGCTCACGCAGGCCCGCCGAAATGGGCCCCCGGGCACAAGAACAGCGCCGCACATTACGCGCCCGGTCAGGTGAAGAAGCGCCACAGCGCCAAGCACGGTCATATTCACGGCGGCGATTGGGTCCGGATCGAGGACTACGACCGCTGGGGCCTGAAACCTCCGCGCGAAGGCCATGACTACATCCGCAAGAACGGCAAGATCTACGAAGTCGTCAAAGACACGCTCGCCATCATCGGCGCGGTGGCCGTGGTCGACGCGCTGACCAACTGACGGGGGGCACCCTGGTCAGTCAGCCCAGCAGGGTCCGTAGTGTTTGCAGAAAGATCCCGGTTCCGACCGGGATCGCCGCATCGGGGAAGTCATAGTCCGGGTTGTGCAGCTGCGGCTGGGTGACGCCAGAGCCAAGCCAGAACATGGCGCTCTTGGCGTGGCGGGCAAATTGCCCGAAATCCTCGGACCAGCGTTGCGGCAAATCGCCGAGCTGCGCCGGATGGCCTGCCTCTGCGCGGGCGTCCTGCAAGATCTGAACAGCGGCGGGGTGGTTGGTGCAGGCCTCGAACACGTCATCGAATTCGATATCCAGCATCAGCCCGTGATCCGCGCAAGCGCGGCGAGCCAACGCGGTCGCATCAGCGACCAGTTGCTCCATCCGCGCGTCGGTGACGGTGCGCAGGGTCACCCAGACCTCGCCCACTCCGGGTGCAATGCCGAATGTCGCCTCGCCCAGCCGCGCGTGGGTCAGCGTGACCAGCGCATAATCCGCGTCGAGATCGCCGCCCTGCCCCAGGTCCGGCAGCCCGGTCATCAGCTGCGCCATGGCTGCGGCGGGTGAGATCCCATCCTGCGGCGCGGCCGCATGCGAGGTGCGCCCGGTCAACCGAATCCGCATGCCGCGCGAGGCGCAGTTGGCTGCAGCGGAACACAACCCCACCTTGCCCACCGCGAGGCCCGGCAGATTGTGCAGCGCAAAGGCATAGTCCGGCACGATCTGCGCGAACGCAGGGTCGGCAAGAACCGCCGCCGCCCCCTTTCCGGTTTCTTCGGCAGGTTGGAACAACAGCACCGCCCGCCCCCGGGCCGGACGCCGCGCGGCCAGCTCTGCTGCCAGCCCAGCGACCATGGCCATGTGGCCATCATGGCCGCAAAGATGGCCGCGCCCTTCGTGCCGAGAGCGGTAAGGTTGGTCGGAAAGTTCGGCGATGGGCAATCCATCAAGCTCACAGCGGATCAGGACCGTGGGCCCTGCCGCCAGCCCGTTGTAGACCGCTGCGACCCCATGGCCGCCAAGCCCGGTCAGCAGCTTGTCAGGAGCAAAATCACGCAGGTAGCCCGCCACCATGGCGGCGGTCTTTTCCTCGGCACCTGAGACCTCGGGGATCTGGTGCAGGGCCTGGCGCAGCCGCGTCAGCTGCTCCAGGCGTTGCGGCGTCATGCAAGCCCCAGCTTCTTGTTGCGGGCCTCGCGCAGACGCGCAAAGTCGTCGCCCGCATGGTAGGAAGACCGTGTCAGCGGCGTCGCGGAAACCATCAGGAAGCCCTTGCCATAGGCAGCTTTCTCGTAGGTCTTGAACTCTTCAGGTGTGACGAACCGGTCAACCGCGTGGTGCTTGGGCGTGGGTTGCAGATACTGGCCGATGGTCAGGAAATCGACATCCGCCGCGCGCATGTCGTCCATCACCTGCTTCACCGCCTGCGCGTCCTCGCCCAGGCCAACCATGATGCCGGATTTGGTGAAGATCGAGGGGTCCAGCTCCTTCACCCGCTGCAACAGGCGCAGCGAGTGGAAGTAGCGGGCACCGGGGCGAACCTCGGGGTAGAGGCCGGGCACGGTTTCCAGGTTGTGGTTGAACACGTCCGGCTTGGCTTCGACCACCTTCTCCAGCGCGCTGGCATCGCATTTGATGAAGTCGGGTGTCAGGATTTCGATCGTCGTTCCGGGGGAGCGATGGCGCACGGCGCGGATGGTCTGGGCAAAGTGGTCGGCACCGCCGTCCTCGAGGTCGTCGCGGTCAACCGATGTGATGACCACGTGATTGAGGCCCAGCTTCTGCACCGCATGGGCCACCCGGCCCGGCTCGAAGGCGTCCAGCGTGTCGGGTTTGCCGGTGGCGATGTTGCAGAAGGTGCAGCCGCGGGTACAGATCTCGCCCATGATCATCATGGTGGCGTGGCCCTGGCTCCAGCATTCCCCCACGTTGGGGCAACCGGCCTCCTCGCACACGGTGGTCAGATTGTTTTCCCGCATGATCTTGTGGGTTTCAGCATAGCCCTTGCCGCCCGGCGCCTTGACCCGGATCCAGCTTGGCTTCTTTGGCTGAGCGTTATCGGGACGATGCGCCTTCTCTGGGTGGCGCTGCTCCGGGATCTTTAGGTCTCTCACGTGGGTTTCCCTTCCGGCCTCTGGCTTTCTAGCGGGTGTAGCACAGCTGATCTGGCTTGGCACGAGCATATCGTCAACCCGGCATTGCGCCGCAGACATGGCTGCCCGGCGGTTGCCACTGGGATTTCCGGGGGATTTCTGGCCATTTTTGGCAGGCCAGCCCGCGAGTTCTTCCGCATCAAAAGCAGTCCGGAGGCGCTGCGACGCCGAGGCGCATCGGCACGTGTTGCTACCCGCTTAGAATCATTTTAAGCCTGCGCGCCGAAACGAACATCCACATTTTCAGGAGCATCCCGATATGAAAGCTGGCGTTAAGCTGCCCGACGTGACCTTCCGCACCCGCGTTCGTGACGAGTCCATCGAGGGCCCGAACCCGTTCCGCTGGGAAGACAAGACCACCGCAGACTATTTCGCAGGCAAGCGCGTCGTTCTGTTCTCGCTGCCCGGCGCCTTCACCCCCACCTGCTCCACCTACCAGCTGCCGGGTTACGAGAAGGGCTTTGCCGACTTCAAGGCCGAGGGCATCGACGCGATCTACTGCATGTCCGTGAACGACGCATTCGTGATGAACGCCTGGGCGCGTGACCAGAAGCTGGAAAACGTGCAGGTGATCCCGGATGGTTCGGGTGAGTTCACCCGTCGCATCGGCATGCTGGTGGCCAAGGACAACCTGGGCTTTGGTGCCCGCTCCTGGCGCTATGCCGCCATCGTGAACGACGGCGTGGTCGAAGCCTGGTTCGAAGAGCCCGGCCTGTGCGACAACCACAACGAAGACCCCTATGGCGAATCCGCACCGGAAAACGTGCTGAAGTACCTGAAAGAAACCCAAGCAGCGGTTCCGGCCTGAGCCGAAGCTGATCAGCTGGGCTGATTGCAACGGGTCCACCATGGGTGGGCCCGTTTTCTGTTGCACCGCCCGACGCCGCATCCTTCATCCGATCATCTCATCCGCCGAGGCGCCATCTTCGCCGTAGTGTTCGGCAAGGTGCTGCAAGGCAATGCGCAGCACGACCTTGCCCGAGCGGGCAGGCCAGCCGAGGTTCCGCTCGGCGGTTTCCAACCCCTCCAGGTGGCAGCAACAGCGCAAGGCGATATCGCTCAACCCCATGCCAAGCGCCTGCAATGCGCGGGTCAGTCGCGCGCGCGCCTCTGCGCCCGCCGCATGGCTGCCGGAACACAGCAGCTGGTTGTCCGCGCTGTAATGGCGCTGATCCTGATGCAGGTGACAGCTGATCTGCGCGAGTTCGAAATCCTCCCGAAGACGCTTCCCCGCTCGCACCATCGCCGCGGTCAGGAAGGGGTTGCCGTTCCGGTCGCTCAGGCGGGCGAGCATTTCCAAGGGCGTTTCCGCACCGCCATAGCGCGACTTGCGCGCCGCATTCCCACCGCCGTTGTCAGGGGCCAGAAACGGATCTTGCGCCTCGGCAAAGCCGCCCTCCAGCCGGGCGCGGGCGCGGTTTTCCTGATCCGCGATGATCCGGTTGAGCGCGTTGCGTCCAGCCGTGGTGATGACATAGCGGCAGATCCGCCCCTGGCGGCTGCAGGTGATCCAGCCGGACAGCGCAAGCGCACCTGCCAGCGGTCGCGACACCGCAACCCTGTGCCGGTCCGTCTCCGCGCCCTCGCGCACCACGACCGCCATCTCCATGCCCTCGGCCACCGCCAGAACTGCCCCGCCCCGGCTCAGAAGGGTCAGCACGCCCGTTGCCTCGCGCTCAAACCCCGACATCAACCCTCGGGCAGGCTGGGCCGACGTCTGCGAGGGCGGCCCCGCACGCTGAGTGTTTCCCGCCCCCCTCCGGTAGGGAGCCGACAGATAGGTGAGCACCTCGTCGATCAGCGGATCATCCCGCAGGGTCTCCACCCGTCGCACCTGGCGCGAATTGGTCGACGGGTGACAACCGGCCTTGCGCGCGAGCTGACGAATGGACCGGCCAGCCTCTGTGTGCTGGAGATAACGGCTGGCTTCTGGCGGCACCCAACCTGGCAAGGGCGACTGCGGACTGTTGTGCATGGTTCAACCCCGGTCGTCAGCGAATGCCACCGTACGGGCCAACTGCGTCCCCTTCGGCCCGTGCAGAAACATCCGCCAGACAGTCAACAATAATTCAATTCAGGCCGGGATGTTTCCAAAAAATACATAATCTTCCTCAAACGGACCGTTCGCCAATATCGCACCCGGCGCAACACTACCTGAGGTTGTGTTATAGCAGAGCCTGCACCAAGAGAGGAAAGGAGACTGGAATGCAGGATCTATTCAGCCGGGTGAGATTGCTCCGCCGTCCGCGCATCCTGGCGCGCGCGGCCCGATTGGGGGCCCAGAGCTATTGCAGGCAACGCGACCTGCGCCGTGTCCTCGGCCATGGGCAGCTTCCCAAACCCGCCGTCGCCGCCCTGCGGCTGCTGGAGCTGGAACAGGACCTCTACACCGCCCGCAAGGCGGATGACCCGGGATATTCGATGATCCGCCACGTTGACGTGCTGATCGCACTGGTCGGCGAAGCGGCTTGCCTGGGCGGCCCGGCGCGCCGCAGCCAAGCCAAAACAGAAACGGCGGCCTCGAAAGACCGCCGTTGTCCGCCTGCACCCGTTTCCGGGCCGGAAGATATCGCGCCAATTGGCCCGTTTACATGAAGGCGTCCGGCATCGACGCTTTCTTCTTGGCGACGTATTCGTCGAGCGCCAGCTTGATCGCCGGATCGAGAGCCGGCTGCTGATAGGTGTTGAGCAGATGCTCAACCCGGTTGGACGCCAGCGCATAGGTGTCGCGGCTGCCCTCTTCTTCCCACTGCTCGAACGGCTTGTAGTCGAGGAGGTCGGATTTCCAGAAGGCCGACTTGAAGTTGGCCTGGGTGTGCGCGCATCCCAGGTAGTGGCCGCCGGGGCCCACCTCGCGGATGGCATCCATGGCCTGATGATTTTCATCAACCATGACGCCTTTGGCCAGCCCGTGCAGCGCGCCCAGCTGGTCGGCATCCATCACGAACTTCTCGAAGTCGGCCACCAGGCCGCCCTCGAGCCAGCCGCAGGCGTGCAGCATGAAGTTCACGCCCGACATCAGCCCCATGTTCAGCGAGTTCGCGGTTTCATACGCGGCCTGCGCGTCCGGCAGCTTGGAGCCACAGAACGACCCGGCCGAGCGGAACGGCACGCCCAGGCGGCGGGCCAACTGGCCTGCGCCATAGGTCACCAGCGACGCTTCGGGAGTGCCAAAGGTCGGCGCGCCGGAGTTCATGTCGATCGAGGACACGAAGGCGCCGAAGATCGCCGGAGCACCGGGCCGCACCAGCTGGCTGTAGGCGATGCCCGCCAGCACTTCCGCCAGCACCTGGGTCAGCGTGCCCGCCACCGACACCGGCGCCATGGCGCCGCCGACGATAAAGGGCGAGATGATGCAGGCTTGCATGTTCTTGGCGTAGACTTCCAGCGAGCCCATCATCACGTCGTCGAAGGTCATCGGCGAGTTGATGTTGGTGAGCGAGGTCATCACCGTGTTGTTCTGCACGAAGTCCTGACCGAACAGGATGCCCGCCATATCGACGGAATCCTGCGCCCGACTGGGTTCGGTGACGGAGCCCATGAACGGCTTGTCGCTGAGGGTCATATGCGCCATCAGCATGTCGAGGTGGCGCTTGTTCACCGGGATGTCGGTGGGTTCACACACGGTGCCGCCGGAGTGGTGCAGCCACTTCGACATGTAGGCCAGTTTCACGAACTTGTTGAAGTCGTCCATGGTGGCATAGCGGCGGCCACCATTGGCATCACGCACGAAGGGCGGGCCGTAGACCGGCGCCAGCACCAGGTTGCGGCCGCCGATGACGACGGATTTCTCCGGGTTGCGCGCGTGTTGGGTGAATTCCGCAGGCGCGGTTTCGCAGAGCTTGCGCGCCAGACCGCGGGGGATGCGCACGCGCTCTCCCTCGACGTCAGCGCCCGCTTCGCGCCAGCGCTCCAGCGCGGCCGGGTTGTCAACAAAGTTGACGCCAACCTCCTCAAGGATGGTATCGGCGTTGTGCTCGATGATCTCCAGCGCCTCGGCGTTCAGAACCTCAAAGTTCGGAATGTTGCGCTCGATGTACTTGGCCGTCTCGATCTTGACGGAGGACCGTTCGGCGCGGCGGGCGGCGCCACCGCCACCCCGGGCGCGACGGCGCGGTGCTGCTGCTTCTGTCATGGTTTATCCTCACCACAGGCATTTCATTGCCAAGGGTATTATAGGCCGCCTGCCCTGCCGCGCCGCAGGATTGCGTCCTTTCACGTTGAAAAGCGACATGCCCTGCGCATTTCAGCCCCTCGTGGCCGGCGATGGCATACCGGACAAGCATCGACGCCCCGGCCGGAAAACCCGATGCCGCGCTGTCAAAGCCTCTTGCGGAAATGGTCGTCCTGCCCTATGGCGCGTGCATGACAGAGACATCCCATGACCGCCTTCTCATCATCGACTTTGGCAGCCAGGTCACGCAGCTGATTGCGCGCCGCCTGCGCGAGCTGAACGTCTATTGCGAAATCCACCCCTATCAGAATGTCACCATGGACTTTGTGCGCGAGATGGCGCCCAAGGCGGTGATCTTCTCGGGCGGGCCCGACAGCGTGACCCGCGAAGGCTCCCCCCGTGCGCCGCAGGAGATCTTCGATCTGGGCGTGCCGATCCTGGGCATCTGCTATGGCCAGCAGGTAATGATGCACCAGCTGGGCGGCAAGGTGGAAAGCGGCCATGGCACCGCCGAATTCGGCCGCGCCTTTGTCACCCCCACCACCGCGCGTCTGCCGCTGCTGGATGGCTGGTTCGCCAATGATGGCGATCGTGAACAGGTCTGGATGAGCCACGGCGATCATGTCAGCCAGATCGCGCCGGGTTTCGAGGTCTACGGCACCTCCCCCAACGCGCCTTACGCGATCACCGCAGATGTCAGCCGCAACTTCTACGCGGTGCAGTTCCACCCGGAGGTGCACCACACCCCCAACGGTGCCAAGCTGTATGAGAACTTCGTCAAGCTGGCGGGCTTTACCGGCGACTGGACCATGGGCGCCTACCGCGAACAGATGATCGAGAAGATCCGCGAGCAGGTTGGCGACAAGAAGGTGATCTGCGGGCTGTCCGGGGGCGTCGACTCCTCGGTTGCCGCAGTGCTGATCCACGAGGCGATCGGCGACCAGCTGACCTGCGTCTTCGTTGACCACGGCCTGCTGCGCAAGAACGAGGCCGAGGAAGTTGTCACGATGTTCCGCGACAACTACAACATCCAGCTGATCCACGCCGATGAGAGCGAGCTGTTCCTGGGCGAACTGGAGGGGGTGTCCGACCCCGAAACCAAGCGCAAGATCATCGGCAAACTGTTCATCGACGTGTTCCAGAAGCACGCCGACACAATCGAAGGCGCCGAGTTCCTGGCACAGGGCACGCTGTACCCGGATGTGATCGAATCCGTTTCCTTCTCGGGTGGGCCGTCCGTCACCATCAAGTCGCACCACAACGTCGGCGGCCTGCCGGAAAAGATGGGCCTGAAGCTGGTGGAGCCTCTGCGCGAGCTGTTCAAGGACGAGGTCCGCGCCCTGGGCCGCGAACTGGGCCTGCCCGACAGCTTCATCGGCCGCCACCCCTTCCCCGGACCGGGCCTGGCCATCCGCTGCCCCGGCGAGATCACCCGCGAGAAGCTGGAGATCCTGCGCGAGGCCGATGCCATCTATATCGACCAGATCCGCCGTCACGGCCTGTACGACGAAATCTGGCAAGCCTTCGTGGCGATCCTGCCGGTGCGCACCGTTGGCGTGATGGGCGACGGACGGACCTATGACTATGCCTGTGCCCTGCGTGCCGTGACCAGCGTCGACGGCATGACCGCGGATTACTACCCGTTCAGCCACGAGTTCCTCGGCGAAACCGCCACCCGGATCATCAACGAGGTCAAGGGCATCAACCGCTGCACCTATGACATCACCTCGAAGCCTCCGGGCACCATCGAGTGGGAATAAAGCGCATACCGAAACCCCGGCCCCATCGGCCGGGGTTTTTCTTTTGAAGCTGATCAATCAATCCGTCAGGGGTTTCTGGAATCTGTCGGCAAAGACGGAACGCCGGGAGGACGCGATGATCATTTGCCACCCACTGAAGCTGATCTTTATCAAGACCAAGAAGGTCGGCGGCACATCATTTGAAATTGCCCTTTCCAGCTTTTGCGACGACGACAGCATCATCACTCCGATTTAACCTGCGGACGTGCAAATGCGCGCAGGCACGTCTGGCCGGGCGGAACCGAAACCGAAGCGCATTTCTACAATCACATTCCGGCCGGGCGCACGGGCACGGCGTGGCTGGCGCAATTCTTCGGCGAGAATCTGAACGTGGCGTCGAAACATGAACCCCTCGGGGTGCTGGATTTCGGCTCGCAGATGCCGGAAATCAGCCATATGCGCCGGTTCAACACCTTGGGCATGGACGCCTCCATGAAGACCTTCTGGCAGAACAAGCTGACCGCATTGCAAGCCCCCTATGCGGAGCCCAATCACACCCTTGGCAAATGCGGCCTGATCGAGGCGCTGGCCGAAAGCGATCTGGCCGACCGCAGCACCGTGATCATCCTGCGCCGCGACCTGGCAAAACAATGTGCAAGCTACGTCAGTCGGAATGATTTCCAGAACATCACCATTGCCTGGCAATGGTATCTGGACATGAGCTATCCGAACATCATCGTGGACCCCGCGATCCTGCGCCCGATGGGGCAGATCGGCTGGGCCCTCTGGTACGCTCTCGAGATGGAGACGCGATACGCCTACTACGTGCTGAAATTCAGCGATCGGATAAACTTTGTCGAAACGCGCCTTGAAGAAGCGACAACACCACAAGGCGCAACGAGGCTGCTGGCGGCATTGAGACGCAAAGCAGAACCAATTCTGCCCCCCAAACGGGATGCCGCCCGGCTCGACAATCAGGTCACCGAGGCGCTGACGGCCGAAATCCGCAGCTTGCTCAATCGGATGAGGTTCGATCCGGTCGCCCTGGCGTCGGACTACATCAAGTCGGGAAAATCGCTGTCCGCCCCGGCAGCGCAAAACGCATTGGCCGCCTGAGGCAACGAGACAAACGCCAAAGCCACCGCAAGCGTGTCTGCCCGTCGCACGATGCGCGCGGCTGAGGGCATCCCGTCTTGACCCGGCCGCGAATTTGCCGCTCTGTGACCGCCAGAAAGCGGGGAGCGCATAAATGGAACAGTCAGAACCTCGCGCGGGCCGCGCTGCGCTGTGGATGTTGGGGGCAATCGTCTCTTTCTCTGCAATGGCGATTGCAGGGCGCGAGGCCGGTCTGACACTGGATACCTTCGAGATCATGACCTACCGCAGTCTCGTCGGGGTTCTGATCGTGGTGGGCGTACTCACCTTCACCGGCCGCTGGCATCAGGTCAGCCGGGCCAGACTGGGCGTGCATCTTCTGCGCAATGCCTGCCATTTTACGGGTCAGAACCTGTGGTTCCTGGCGGTAACGCTGATCCCGCTGGCGCAGGTCTTTGCGCTGGAATTCACGTCGCCGCTGTGGGTCATCATCCTGTCGCCGCTCCTGCTGGGCGAGATCCTGACCCGTAGGCGGATGCTGGCCGTGGCGCTGGGGTTCATCGGCATCCTGATCGTCGCGCGCCCCAGCCCGGAAACCGTGAACCTGGGCGTGTTGGCGGCCGCGGCCTGTGCGGTCTTCTTTGCACTGACGGCGATCCTGACCAAGCGGTTGACCCGCAAGGAGTCGACCGCCTCGATCCTGTTGTGGCTCACCGTCATGCAGCTGGTCATGGGACTGCTGATGGCTGGCTGGGACGGCGACATGGCGCTGCCGTCCGCTGACGTCGTGCATTGGCTTGTGCTGATCGGCATTGCCGGTCTGACCGCGCATTTCTGCCTCACCACCGCGTTATCGCTGGCCCCTGCAAGCGTCGTCGTGCCGATCGATTTCGCCCGTCTGCCGACCATCGCCGTGCTGGGCATGGTGATCTACGGCGAGGCGCTGGATGCCTGGGTGCTGGGCGGCGCGGCGGTGATCTGCGTGGCAAATTACCTCAATATAGTTGCGCCCAAACCGCGTCCAACCGCCCTCAGCTGATGTATTTCGGCAAGTTTCCGTTCCGTTAACATTGATTTGGCAAAAAATCGGCGGTTACGGTTCTATGACAAGAAGCCGCACGTCGGCTTTTTCTGAGGGAGGAACAATGAAACGCTATCTTGCAACGTCAGCCGCGCTGGCGCTGGTTTCGGGCGGCGCGATGGCCAGCGGTCTGGACCGCACCGGCCAGCCCATCGGCATCATCTTCGAGGAAGGCTCCTACGTCGAGTTCTCCGCCGCGACGACATCGGTAGACCTGTCGGGCAATGACCGCACCAACCTGAACCCAGCAGGCTCAGCCTCCGGCGATGTCGGGGAACGCTTCAACATGTTCGGCGCAGGCTACAAGCGAGACATCAACGAGCAGCTGTCTTTCGCGCTGATCTTCGACCAGCCCTGGGGCGTGGATGTAAACTACCCTGTCGGCGGCTCCGCACTCTTGGGCGGTACCACCGCACAGGCAGATTCCAACGCGCTGACCGCCTTGCTGCGCTACAAGTTCAACGACCGTTTTAGCGTCCACGGCGGTATCCGCTATCAGGAGATCGACGGCGAGATTAACCTGGCAGGAGCTTTTTACGGGGGTGCACTGCCAGCGCCTTTCACTTCCTACAACGTGAAAGTCGGCAAAGATGGTGCGTTCGGCTGGGTCGCAGGCGTTGCCTATGAGATCCCCGAAATCGCCTTGCGCGCCGCACTGACCTACAGCTCGGAAATCGAGCATGATTTCGACTTGACCGAAACCTTCTCCGGGCCGGCAAGCGTAAGCGCAAACAGCTCGACAAAGACCAAGACTCCGCAGTCGGTCAATCTGGACTTCCAGACAGGCATTGCCGCAGACACGCTCCTGTTCGGCGGCATCCGCTGGGCAGAGCACAGTGTCACCGATCTGGTCCCCGGAAATTTTGGTCGCGACCTGATCGATCTGGACGACTCCTTCACCTACACTCTGGGCGTGGGGCGCAAGTTCAACGAGAACTGGTCCGGCTCCCTGGCATTGATCTATGCCGATGTGGACGGCGACCAGCTGGTATCTCCTCTAGCGCCGACGCATGGCTATGAGGCGATCCGTCTGGGCGTCCAGTACAAGCAGGACCAGATGACGGTGTCTGCCGGCATTCGCTACACCGATCTGGGAGATGCAGTTGCGTCGCCCGGCGGCGTCCCGGTTGCCGACTTCCGCGACAACAAGGCGATCAGCTTTGGCGTGAAAGTCGGCTACCACTTCTGAGCTACAGCGCGCACCGTACTGACAGCCCCGCCCCTGCTACAGGTGGCGGGGTTTTTCATGCCCTGTACCCGGCCCCGTCTGCGGCACGGGCGCGCATGGAATTGACCGCGCCTGCTCTGACGATTAGCAAGACGCGACACCTTCAGCGACTTTGAGACTCCGATGCTTTATTCTTCCGCACAGGACTGGCGCGACGCGCCCAACAAACGGGTGCTGTTCTTTGGCATGTCCGGGCTTGGCAAAACTTATGTCAGCAACATTCTGCGCGGCGCGGGCAGCTGGTTCCACTACTCCATCGATTACCGCATCGGCACACGCTACATGGGTGAATACATCGCCGACAACGCCAAGGCCGAGGCGATGAAAGTGCCCTTCCTGCGCGAACTGCTGCTGTCGGATTCGATCTATATCGGTTCCAACATCACCTTTGAAAATCTCACCCCCGTCGCGGCCTACCTCGGAAAACCGGGCGACACGACCAAGGGCGGTCTGCCGATAGATGAATACCGGCGGCGCCAGGAGCAGTTCCGTGTGGCGGAGATCCGCGCCCTGCTCGACACCCAGTATTTCCAGACCCGTGCCCAGCAGCTTTACGGCTATGACAATTTCATCTGCGACACCGGCGGCTCGATCTGCGAATGGGTCGATCCGGATGACCCCAATGACCACATCCTGTCGGAATTGTCGAAGCACACGCTGATGGTGTGGATCAAGGGCGACGAAAACCATACCGCGGAGCTGGTGCGCCGGTTCGACCGTGCGCCCAAGCCGATGTCCTATCAACCCCAGTTCCTCGACCGGGTCTGGCAGGAATATCTCAAGGAAAACGGTCTATCAGAAGCGGATGTGGACCCCGACGCCTTCATCCGCTGGACCTATGCACAGGCGCTGGCACACCGTCAGCCGCGCTATCAGGCGATGGCGGACAACTGGGGCATTACCGTGACCGCCGACCAGATCTCGGCGGTGCGCGACGAGGCCGGTTTCATCGATTTGATCGCCACGGCTCTTGAGGACTGCCACTAGGTCGCCTATTTGTCAGCCTCCGCTATATCGTACACACATCCGCAAATCAGGACAGAACCATGCCCATCAAGATCCCCGCAGACCTTCCCGCCTATGACGTTCTGACGAACGAAGGCGTCATGGTCATGTCGCCGGATCAAGCGGCGCGTCAGGATATACGGCCATTGCGGATCGGGCTTTTGAACCTGATGCCCAAGAAGATCCAGACGGAGAACCAGTTCGCCCGGCTGATCGGCGCCACGCCCCTGCAGATCGAGCTGAGCCTGATCCGGATGAGCGAACACCGTACCCGAAACACCGCCGCCGAGCATATGGCCGAGTTCTATCGCCCCTTTCAGGAGGTGAAGCACGAGAAATTCGACGGGCTTATCATCACCGGCGCGCCGATCGAACATCTGGAATTCACCGATGTCACCTACTGGGATGAAATGCGTGAGGTGTTCGACTGGACCCAGACCAACGTGCATTCCACCTTCGGCGTCTGCTGGGGGGGCATGGCGATGATCAACTATTTCCATGGCGTGAAGAAGCACATGCTGGACCACAAGGCCTTTGGCTGCTTCCGCCACCAGAACCTGGCGCCCGCGTCCCCCTACCTGCGCGGCTTCTCGGATGATTTCGTGGTGCCGGTCAGCCGCTGGACTGAGATGAAGCAGTCGGAGATCGATGCGGTGCCGGGGCTGAAGACGCTGCTGGGCAGTGACGAGGTCGGCCCCTGCCTGGTGGAAGACACCGCCCATCGCGCGCTCTACGTGTTCAATCATTTCGAGTATGACAATGACACGCTGAAGCAGGAATACGACCGCGACGTGGCGAATGGCACCGCGATCAATGTGCCCGGAAACTACTACCCGGATGACGATCCGAGCCGCCAGCCACAGAACCGCTGGCGCAGCCACGCGCATCTGCTTTACGGCAACTGGATCAACGAGATCTACCAGACCACACCGTATGAGCTGGAGCGGATCGGCAGCTGAGACAGCTGCCGACGAGCCGTCATTTGCGTAAAGGCATTTAACATTCCATAGTGCCTTCCCATATAAAGGGTTGAGGACAGAGGGGTTTTGCTTATGCAACTGCCATTTGACGGCGCCATCAGCAGCTATTGCAAATCGGGCGCGCCCGAAGATATCCGCAAGGCGATCAAGACGGCGGACAAGGATGAAATCCTGAGCCCCAGCTACCCCTACCGGGAGCGGATGAAGCGCAAGACCTACGAGCAGGAACTCGAAGAGCTTCAGATCGAGCTGGTCAAACTCCAGGACTGGGTGCGGCGCAGCGGCACGCGGGTGGCGATCCTGTTTGAAGGTCGTGATGCCGCCGGCAAAGGCGGCACCATCAAGCGTTTCCGCGAGAATCTGAACCCTCGCGGCGCCCGCGTGGTTGCCCTGTCCAAACCCAGCGAGGCCGAGCGGAGCCAATGGTATTTCCAGCGCTACGTGCAGCATCTGCCCTCCGGCGGCGAGATCACCCTGTTTGACCGCAGCTGGTACAATCGGGCGGTCGTCGAAAAGGTCTTTGGCTTCTGCACCGACGAACAGCGCGAACACTTCTTTCACCAGGTTCCCGATTTTGAAAACGCGCTGGTCGATGACGGGATCCTTTTGTTCAAGATCTGGCTGAACGTTGGGCGCGCCGAACAATTGCGACGGTTCCTCGACCGGGAATCCGACCCCTTGAAGCAATGGAAGCTGAGCGCAATCGACGTGCAGGGGTTGCAAAAATGGGACGCGTATACGGCCGCAATTTCCGAGACATTTGCCCGCACCCACAGTCCTCAGGCTCCGTGGACGGTTGTGCGGTCCGATGACAAGCGCCGCGCCCGGTTGGCCGTCATTCGACGGGTGCTCTCGGCGATCGACTACGACAACAAGGATCCCGACCGCGTGGGCGTTGCGGACCCGAAAATTTGCGGAGGCCCGGACATCTGGGATGCCTAAACGCGGCTATCATCACGGAAATCTGCGGCAAGCGCTGGTCGAAGCGGCGCTGCAACTGATCGAATCCAAAGGTCCGACCGGGTTCACCCTGTCAGAGGCTGCGAAGCAGGCGGGCGTCACACCGGCTGCGGTCTATCGTCATTTCAAGGGACGCGAGGACCTGATCGCCGAAGCCGGACGACAGGGCTATGTGATGTTCGCCGACCTGATGCAGCACGCCTATGAAAAATATCAGCCCTCGGCGCTGGCAGCCTTCGAAGCGACCGGCCGGGCCTATCTCGCCTTTGCCCGCAAGCATCCCGGCCATTACATCGCCATGTTCGAAAGCGGAATTTCCGTGAACCGCACACCGGAACTGGCTGATGCCGCGGCCCGGGCCAGATCCATCCTGGAACGTGCGGCAGCGGATCTCAGCCAGCATATTCCGGCGGAGAAACGTCCGCCGGCCTCGATGTTCTCGGCGCATGTGCTGGCGATGAGCCACGGCGTGGTCGAGCTTTATGCGCGAAACTCGCCCGGTGCGGCGTCGCCCTTCCCGGCCGAAGACCTGCTGGAAAGCGGCATCGGCATCTACCTGCGTGGGCTGGGTCTGATCGAACCGGACAGCTGAGGCACGCCCCGGCCTTCTCAGGCCGCGGCGTCATCCGAGAAGGTGACCAGGTCGTCGACGATGGACTGCAGTCCCTCAATCAACTCCACGGTGGGCTGCGCGGTCAGCAGCGGCGCCATCTCCCGGATCAGGGGCACGGGCAGGTCCCACCAGCGCAAACGTTGCAGCTGCGCGCAGACCGCGTCGTCGAATCGTTTGCGCATCCTTTGCGCCGGGTTGCCGCCCCAGACCTCGTAGGCGCCAATGTCTTCGGTCACCGTGGAATTGGGTCCGATGACCGCACCATCCCCGATGGTGACGCCTGCCAGCAGGGTCGAGTTGGCCCCGATCCAGACATCGTTGCCGATCACCACATCACCACTGCGCGGCGCGGCAGGGTGCACGTCCGGGCCGCCCATTTCCTCTGCAAAGACGGCGCCAAACGGGAACGCCGTCAGACACTCGACCTGTGGTGCCGCTTCCATGAGGATCTGCACCCCCTCGCCGATCGTGCAGAACGAGCCGATCGAGACATTGGTGCCGCCGCCCTGCCCGCGGATCGACATGTCTTCATAGCCATGCGTAAAGCGGCCGATTTCGAGAGTACCATCGCCAATCGGCGCGGTTTTGAAACTGTCTGCTGATACCATTTATCCGGTCCATCCTTACGATCTGCATGAAAGTGCCGGACACAGTTTATGCAAACTTTCTAAAAGAAACCTGAAAATTCCCACCTGTGGTTGTCGACCATCCAGAGTTGTCGCCCGTCCCCAGGGGCCAGAATGCGAAAAGGCCCGCCAAGCGGCGGGCCTTTCCAAAAACTGTCTCGCTGCGAATTAACGCTTGGAGAACTGGAACGAACGGCGGGCTTTGGCCTTACCGTATTTCTTACGTTCCACCACACGGCTGTCGCGGGTCAGGAAGCCTGCCGCTTTCAGCGCGCCGCGCAGGGACGGATCGTACAGCTGCAGCGCCTTGGAGATGCCGTGCTTGACCGCACCGGCCTGACCGGACAGACCGCCGCCCTTGACGGTGGCGTAGACGTCGAACTCGCCTTCCACACCGGCAACCTGGAACGGCTGGCGCAGGATCATCTGCAGCACCGGACGGGCGAAGTACTTGTTGATTTCCTTGCCGTTCACCTCGACCTTGCCGGAGCCCGGCTTGATCCAGACGCGGGCAACAGCGTCTTTACGCTTGCCGGTGGCATAGGCGCGGCCCAGCTCGTCACGAACCGGCTCACGGGTGATGGTTTCTTCGGCCACTGCTTCCACACCGGTTGCAGCTGCGAGCTCTTCGAGAGTGTTGATCTGATCAGCCATCGATATCAGCTCCGGGTGTTTTTCTTGTTCATGGACTTGACGTCCAGAACTTCGGGGGCCTGGGCTTCATGCGGGTGCTCGGCACCGGCATAGATACGCAGGTTGGTCATCTGCTTGCGCGCCAGACGGTTGCCCGGCAGCATGCGCTTGACGGCCTGGAACACAACGCGCTCCGGGTGGGCACCTTCCAGGATTTCCTGTTTGGTGCGCGACTTGATGCCGCCCGGGTGGCCGGTGTGCCAGTAGAAGTGCTCGTCGCGCTTCTTGCCGGTCATCTGCACCTTGTCGGCGTTGATGATGATGACGTTGTCGCCCATGTCCATGTTCGGAGTGAAGGACGGCTTGTGCTTGCCACGCAGGCGCATGGCAACGATCGAGGCAAGACGGCCCAGAACAACGCCCTCGGCGTCGATCAGGATCCACTTCTTCTCGATATCTGCCGGAGTAGCAGAGAAGGTTTTCATGGCAGGTCAATCCTGTTTGTCGTGAAGGCAGAATCCCAAGGCGGGAGCGCCTGAATGCGATGGAGGGTGTTTACGGCTAACCAAAGATCACGTCAACAGAGATAAACCACATAAAACCGTTCATTTTCAATGGTTTAAAAATTAGGTATTATAATACCCCAAACCTAGACACTGATCTGCTCCGGCGGATTGTCCAACAGGGCGCGCAGCCGCAGCATTGCCTCTTCAAACTGTTTCAGCGGCACATGGGCATTGACCGCGATGCGGACCGCATGCGGCGCTCGCCCGTCGCGCAGGGCAAATTCATCCGCCGAGCGGATCTGCACCCCATGTGCCTCGGCCGCGCGGGTGAAAGCCGCGGCACGCCACCCCGACGGCAGCCGGAGCCACACGAAGGGCACGTCCGGGTTCCACGTCAGGTCGAAGGCCCCCAGCACATTCACCGCGACACGGACATAGCGCGCCATCTCGGCCCGCACCGCCGCCATCAGCTCCGGCATTCGCGGATCGCTGAGCAGAATGCGAACCAGTTCCGCAAGCGGCTGGGCTAGCCCGAAATACCCATATTCCGCCACCCTGCGCAGATCCGCCGCACGCCCTTCCGGCGACAGGGCAAATCCGACCCTTAAAGCCGGCGTCAGGAGCTTGGAAATGGAGGACACATGCCAGGCCAGCTCCGGCGCCAGCGCGCGGTAGCCCGGGGCCCGGGCCTCGCCCAGGCGATAGCAATCGTCCTCGATGATCTGCACGCCGTGGCGCCGGGCAATCTCGACGATCTGCTTGCGCCGGGCCAGGGGCGTGAACTGGCCGGTGGGGTTGTGAACCTCCGGGCTGGTGCACAGCACCGTCGCGCCACTCTTGCGGATTGCCAGTTCCATCGAGTCGGGGCGGAGGCCCTCCTCGTCCATGGCCACGCCGACGACCTGCGCGCGCAGAAGCTCTGCCGCGCGCCGAAACCCCGCATAGGTCAAGTCCTCGACCATGATGACCGGTTGCGGCCCTTTCAGGATTGCCTGCAGAACCACCATCAGGCCGTTCTGCCCACCGTGCGTCAGGACCACGTCATTTTCGCTGACCGGCCCCACCGGGGATTGTGACAACCACCTGGCGGCCACTTCGCGCACCGGACGGTAGGCATCGCGGGTGGGATAGTTCAGCAGCTTGTAAGCGTCGCACTCGGCGACTTTCTGCAAGGTCTCGCGTACCGCGGCGACCTGCCCCATATCCGCGATCCTCGGACTGAACAGGCTGACATGTCCCGGGTCCTTCGCCTCCAGCAAGTGCAGCTGCCGCGACCATACGTCATCCTGAACCGGCGTCTTCCTGTGCGCTACAAATGTGCCGCGGCCCACTTCGGCCTCCAGCACGCCCTCATCCGTCAGGATACTATAGGCGCGGGCCACGGTGCCGGGCGTGATCCCCAGTTGATACGCCAGTTCGCGCACGGGGG
Organism: Leisingera sp. S2M4; assembly: GCF_055398055.1. Lineage (NCBI taxonomy): Bacteria > Pseudomonadati > Pseudomonadota > Alphaproteobacteria > Rhodobacterales > Roseobacteraceae > Leisingera > Leisingera sp. S2M4. Next base: position 3,033,014 of record NZ_AP040861.1, on the reverse strand, counting down.
GCAATTTTGTACCAGCCGTCAAGGCGCCGCTCTGAACTGCCGAACGGATTGTATCGGCGACCTTTTTATACTTGGGCCCTTTGCTGTCCCCAAGACTTTGCGGCCAAATTGTACCCATTACAATCGTTCCTTGGACAAAGTGTGTCGCAATTTGTATCAGAACAACACGACAAATCAACAGGATTGTACCAATACAATAGCAAGGAATATCCCATGGCACAGCATCTGACCACCGCACAATCGAACATGTCCTACCTGGCCGGCCGCCGCGCGATGCCGGTTCTGGCACAATGGGCGGTGGCCTTCGCGGTAATGCTGACCAAGTGGAGCCTGCGCCAGCGCAGCCGCCGACAGCTTAAGCAGTTGAGCGACGCGCATCTGAAGGACATCGGGCTGACCCGCGAGGACGCCCATCATGAAGCCACTCTTCCGTTCTGGCGCCCGTGATCCCCTGGGCAAAGGAACTTCCTGACGGCCGGGGTTCGCCCCGGCCTTTTTTTCGCGCAGGCCTGTCCCAGTCGGCAGGCAGCCATGCGTCCGGCGGGATGGCTGAAATTAGGTGTTGATCGAATCTGCCATGCATCCTAAACGCCGCCTCACTTTCGGTACCGATCCCAACCCCGGACTCTTATCCGGGGGGGCGCTAAGGGCCGGCTGGATTGTCATCTACTGGAACGAAGGGGAGTGTCATGACGGACGCCAACCTCTTCCAACTGGGGATCGGTCTGGAGACAGGCGCCCATGAGGAAGATACCGCCCGCGGTGTAAACACCGCTATTGCTGATTCTCTGGTCGACAGCGACCGCGAGGACCACTTTATCCGCAAGAACGGCAAGGTCTTTGCCGGCACACACCTGATCATCGAAGTGATGAAAGGTACCGGCCTGGACTGCGAGGAGCGGATCCAGAAAGCCTTCCGCCGCATGGTCGAGGTCTGTGGCGCCACCTTGCTGCACATCCACACCCACAAGTTCTCGCCGCAGGGCGTGTCCGGCGTGGCTGTGCTGGCCGAGAGCCACATCTCCGTCCATACCTGGCCCGAGATCGGCTATGGCGCGTTTGACGTGTTCATGTGCGGCGACGCCGAGCCGTGGAATGCGGTTGATGTCCTCAAGGAAGCCTTTGCCACCGACATGGTCGAGGTCCGCGAGCTGCTGCGCGGAGAGGAGCTGATCGCCAAGGAGATCGCGGCATGAGCAACACCGACAAGCAGGAGTGGATGACCGAACGGTTGCATGACCACTACGCCCAGTCCCTGCGCGTGGATGAAATGCTCTATGACAGCAACACCGAGCACCAGCGCCTGAAAGTGTTCCAGAACGGCCAGTTCGGCCGCATTCTGACGCTCGACGACGTGGTGCAGACCACCGAAGGCGACAACTTCATCTACCACGAGATGCTGACCCATGTGCCGATCCTGGCGCATGGGGCCGCAAAACGCGTGCTGATCATCGGCGGCGGCGACGGCGGCATGGCCCGCGCGGCGCTGCAGCACAAGTCGGTCGAACATGTCACCATGGTGGAGATCGACGCCGGCGTCGTGGATTTCTCGAAAGAGTATCTGCCGATGCTGAGTGACGGCGCCTTTGACGATCCGCGCCTGAACCTGGTGATCAACGACGGCGCGGTCTTCATGAAGGAGACCTCCGAGAAGTTCGACGTCATCATCGTTGATTCCACCGACCCGATCGGGCCGGGCGAGGTCCTGTTCACCGATACATTCTATGGCCACGCCGCGCGCGCACTGACCGAGGATGGCATCATCGTGACCCAGAACGGCGTGCCGTTCATGCAGGGCGATGAGCTGACCGGCACTCTGCGGGCCTTTCAGGCGCTGTTTGCCGATGCGTCCTGCTACCTCGCCACCATCCCGACCTATGCGGGCGGGCCGATGGCCTTCGGCTGGGGGAGCCATTCGGACAAGGCGCGCAACGTCAGCCTTGCCGATCTGGAAGCGCGTTTCGCCGCCGCCGGGATCGAGACCGAGTACTACAACCCCGAAGTTCACAAGGCGGCCTTCGCCCTGCCGAACTACGTCAGAAAGCTGTTCCCGTAAGGGCCAGCAGATCGAGGGGGCCACGGCCCCCTTTTTCATGTCCCGCTCTCCAGCTCTCAAAACAAGTGACGCGCGGACGCTCCGCGTCCGGGCCGTGCCCGTCCAGCCCGGAGGGCGGGCACGCTTTGCGCGCCCGGTGCTAGCGCACCCTGCGGCTTCAAAAGCTCCACCGGAGCTTTTGCAAGACGGCCTCCGGCCCCTGGACGTCCCCGGCCATGGGCGGTCCTGCCGCAACCCCGGCCAATCCCCTCTTGGCCTGACTGCCGGTCTTTGCTAGGCGACGCGGCAGCAAAACCCACATATGGCGGATTTCATGCAGCACCAGCCCATCCTTGTCGTCGACCGCGCCACCGGCGAAACCTTCGAAGAGGCCGTGCTGGGGGAAAAATGGATCCGCTGGGCCTACCAGAGCGCCAGTGCCCGGCCGGTGGAGAAACTGCTGTTCCGCTCCGCCCTGGTGAGCCGCCTGATGGGGGCGTGGTTCGACTCCCGACTGTCGCGGGCCAAGATCGCCAGGGTCGTCGAGGAACTGGGCATAGACATGAGTGAGGCCGCGCAACCGCAGGACAGCTTCACCTGTTTCAACGATTTTTTCATCCGCCACTTGAAACCCGAGGTCCGCCCCTACAGCGATGATCCAAAGGACATCGTCTCTCCCGCCGACGGACGGGTGCTGGTGTTTCCCGAACTGGCCGAAGACGTCTTTGTCCCGGTGAAAGGCCATCCGATGTCGGTACGCAGCATGCTGCCCGGCATCGCGGATCGCTTCATCGGTGGCGCGCTGGCCATCGTGCGGCTGTGTCCGGCGGATTACCACCGCTACCACTTCCCCGCCGACGGGCGCATCACGGACGCCCGCGATATCGACGGCGCGCTGCATTCGGTGAACCCGATCGCGCTGGGAGCCGGGCCGGATGTGTTCGGCGAAAACAAGCGCAGCTGGACCCTGATCGAGACGGACACCATCGGCAGCTACTGTTTTGTCGAGGTCGGCGCCTTCGGCGTCGGCTCCATCGTCAACACGCGCACGTCGGGCGCGGTGCGGAAGATGGAGGAAAAGGGCTATTTCAAATTCGGCGGCTCCACCGTGGTGGTGGTGTTCGAGCCGGGCAAGGTGCGCTTTGCCGAGGATCTGGTCGAAAACAGCGCCAAGGGCCGGGAGACGCTGATCAAACTGGGCCAGCCGTTGGCCACCGCGATCTAGCGTTTCGGCGGGATCGAGTAGGTCATCGAGGCGCGCGCCACCGGCTCGGCCTGCCCTTCGGAATACATCAGTACATCCGCCACCGCCAGCACCCGCCCCAGTTTCAGCAGCCGCGCTTCGGCGATCATGTCAGTCTTGGCGGCAGGCTTGCGCATGAAATCGATGCTGCAGTTGGTGGTCACCGCCAGCGCCTCCGGCCCCAGCCGCGACAGGATCAACGCATAGACCGCGCAGTCGGCCAGCGCGAACATCGACGGCCCCGACACCGTGCCCCCCGGCCGCAGGTGGCGCTCGCCGGTCAGCAGCCGCATCCGCAGAGTCTGCCCGTCCATCGTTTCAATCGCGAAGTCATCCCGCACCTGCGGAAAAATCTCATGCAGGTACTGTGTCAGCCCCGCCACGTCAAAAGCCAGCGTCATGCTTTTCCTTTCGCCTGTGCCCGCATAATGTTTCCGCAAGCCAGAGGAGGAGAGCAAGATGGCAATTCTGGAACGTTGCGACACAGGCCGGATTGCCCGGCTGACCCTGAACGCGCCCGAGCGGCTGAACGCCCTGTCGGACGAGATGCTGGCCGCCCTGCAGGAGCAGATCGACGCCCTGCGCACGGACAGCCACATCAAGGTGGTGATCCTGTCCGGCGCCGGAAAGGGCTTTTGCGCCGGGCATGACATCAAGCAGATGACCGCGGGGCGCCAGGCGGAAGATGGCGGACTGGCCTATTTCCAGGATCTGTTCGCGCGCTGCACCGATGTGATGACAGGTCTGCAGTCCCTGCCCCAGCCGGTGATCGCCCAGGTCCACGGCATTGCCACCGCGGCAGGCTGTCAGCTGGTGGCGAGCTGCGATCTGGCGCTGGCAGCCGAAGACACCAAGTTCGGGGTCAACGGCGTCAACATCGGGCTGTTCTGCTCGACACCGATGGTGGCACTGTCGCGCAACATCCCGCGCAAACAGGCGTTTGAGCTACTAACCACCGGGGAATTCATCAACGCCCCGCGCGCCGCCGAGCTGGGGCTGATCAACCGCGCCGTGCCGCTGGCGGATCTGGAGGAAGAGACCACCCGCATGGCCGAGGTCATCGCCGCCAAGCTGGGCGCCGCGGTCAAGATCGGCAAGGAGGCATTCTACCAGCAGCTGCAAATGCCGCTGGATCAAGCTTATGCCTATACAAGCAACGCTATTGTCGAGAACCTAATGCACCGCGATACGGTCGAAGGCATGGCCGCCTTCATCGAAAAACGCGCGCCCGACTGGCAGGATTGAACCGCCAAAGCCTTTACTGCGATTTTCCGGAAATTTTCCTGAAGTTTTCGGAAATTTTTAGGCTTTGTTTACCAATCGCAACTTATTGTTTCCATAAGACGCCAGCCAACTGCCTTTCAATCTGGGCGGAAAGATGGCAAAGATTGGGCAAGGCCAGACGGTCTGCACAATTTGGGCTGCTGCTGCGGAAGGGTCCCTCCAGCCGGTTCTCTCTCACCGGTGTACCTGTTCCCGCAGCGGCGGCCCCAAATCTCCCTCAAACCCCGACATGACATCGCGCCCGCCAGCCTGCGGCGCTTTGGGCCATCCGAGTTGCGACAACGCCCAAGACGCCCCGTGCTTGCCAAGCCTATTGCACGCTCCCGCGCCCTGCCCTATGTGGCGGATCATGACAGATCATTCGGCACAGACATTGCATATCGTGGGCGGCGGCATGGCCGGGTCCGAAGCCGCCTGGCAGGCGGCGAACATGGGCGTAAAGGTAGTGATCCACGAAATGCGCCCCAAGGTGGAGACCTTTGCCCACCAGACCGGCAACCTGGGCGAGATGGTCTGCTCCAATTCCTTCCGCTCGGACGATGACGAGCAGAACGCCGTTGGGCTGCTGCATTGGGAAATGCGCGCTGCGGGCGGCCTGATCATGGCCACCGCCGATGAACACCGTCTGCCCGCCGGCGGCGCGCTGGCCGTGGACCGCGAGCCCTTTGCCGAAACCGTCACCGCCAAGCTGAAGGCGCATCCGAATGTGTCGGTCTCCTACGAGGAAATCACCGAACTGCCGACCGACGGCCATTGGATCTTTGCCACCGGCCCGCTGACCTCGCCCGAGCTGGGCCAGGCAATTCAGGCCGAGACCGGCGCGGAAGCGCTGGCCTTCTTCGACGCCATTGCGCCGATCGTCTACGCCGAGTCGATCGACATGTCGCAGGCCTGGATGCAGTCGCGCTACGACAAGGGCGAAACCGAGGAAGAGCGTACCGCCTACCTCAACTGCCCGATGACCAAGGACCAGTACGAGGCCTTCATCGACGCGCTGCTCGCCGCCGACAAGACCGAGTTCCACGAGGGCGAGACCGCCGGCTATTTCGACGGCTGCCTGCCGATCGAGGTGATGGCCGAACGCGGCCGCGAGACCCTGCGCCACGGCCCGATGAAGCCTGTGGGCCTCACCAACCCGCACCAGCCGGATCAAAAACCCTACGCCGTGGTGCAACTGCGCCGCGACAACGCGCTGGGGACGCTGTACAACATCGTCGGCTTCCAGACCAAGATGAAGTACGGTGCGCAGACCGAAGTCTTCCGGATGATCCCGGGGCTGGAGAATGCCAGCTTTGCCCGGCTGGGCGGCATTCACCGCAACACGTTCCTGAACTCGCCGACGCTGCTCGATTCGCAGATGCGGCTGAAGTCCAAACCGCATATCCGTTTCGCGGGGCAGATTACCGGTGTCGAGGGCTACGTTGAAAGCGCCGCCATGGGTCTGCTGGCAGGACGCATGGCCGCCGCCGAGATTCTGGGCCGAACCTTGCCCGAGGTTCCACAGGACAGCGCCATGGGCGCGCTGATTCATCACATCACCGGCGGTGCCGAGGCCAAGACCTTCCAGCCGATGAATGTGAACTTCGGCCTGTTCCGCCCGGTGGATGGCCTGAAGGGTGGTCGCCGCGGCCGCAAGGACCGGTACAAGGCCTATACCGACCGCGCAAAACAGGTCTGGCAGGAGTGGTTGAGCAACTTTTCCTAGACGCTGCGCCGCCTGCAGGTCTAACATCCAGCGTATGAGCGACAAGTTTCTCGACAAGTCCTACGGATTGGACGGCCCCGAGGCGATCCGCAAGCACTATGACAGCTGGGCCGCCTCTTACGATGCTGAAATCGCGGAAAACGGCTATGCCACGCCGGGGCGGATTGCGACCGCCCTGAAGAAGTACCTGCCCGATCCGCAAAGCCCGATCCTTGACTTCGGGTGCGGCACCGGCCTTGCAGGCCTTGCGTTGCGCGCCGCTGGCTACGAGGTCGTGGACGGGCTGGATCCCTCGCCCGAAATGCTCGCCCAGGCCCGCACCAAGGGTGCCTATCGGCACCTGTCGCAATTGGACACCAGCGACAAGACGCCGGTAAAGCCGGGCACCTACCGGGCCATCGTGGGCTGCGGCCTGCTCAGCAAGGGGGCCGCGCCGCCGACCACCTTCGATGTCATCATGCGTGGGCTGGATCGCGGCGGGCTGTTCGTCTTTTCCTACAACGATCACGCCTTGGAAGACCGGGCCTACACCGGCAAGCTGAACGATTGGCTGGACTGTTCCGCCGCGCGGCTGCTATTTCGGGAATACGGCGACCACCTGCCGGGCATCGACCTGAAATCAACCGTATATGTAATTGAAAAAGCGTGACATTCACCACCCGTTTTGCGCCTTCTCCAACCGGGCCGCTGCATCTGGGCCATGCCTATTCCGCGTTGCTGGCGCATGACATGGCGCAGGCCCGCCGCGGCCGCTTCCTGCTGCGGATAGAGGACATCGACCAATCCCGCGCCCGCCCGGCGTGGGAGCGCCAGATCTACGAAGACCTCAGCTGGCTCGGCCTCGACTGGCCGCAGCCGGTGATGCGCCAGTCTGACCGGCTCGCGCGCTACCGCGCGGCGCTGGAGCAGCTGACAGCCATGGGGCTCACCTACCCCTGCCGTTGTAACCGCGCCGATATCGAGGCCGCCGCCGGAGCGCCGCAGGAAGGCGTTCCGCAATTTGGCCCCGACGGGCGCATCTACCCCGGCACCTGCCGCAGCCGCCCCATGGCTGGCAGAACGCCGCAAGACGTGGTGCGGTTGAACATGGAAAAGGCGATCTCTGCCGTTGAACTGCGCGGCTTTTCGGAAAGCGGGCCGGAGTTCAACGGCACACACGAACTCGATCCCGAACAGCTGCTTTCAGCGGTCGGGGACATCATCCTGGTTCGCCGCAACATGGGCAGCTCCTACCACCTGTCGGTGGTGGTGGATGACGCGGATCAGTGCATCACCCATGCGGTGCGCGGTGCCGACCTGTTCGAGGCGACTCAGATCCACGTGCTGCTGCAAGCGCTGTTGGGGCTTCCCACGCCTGAATACCACCATCACCGGCTGATCCGCGACGAAGCCGGCAAGAGGCTGGCGAAACGCGATGACGCGCGCGCCATCGCCAAATATCGCGCCGAAGGTGCCCGCCCGCAGGACATCCGCGAGATGGTCGGATTGCCACCTTCCTCTTGCTGACATCCAGCGCAGGCAGCCCCGTCCGGTGCCAAGCCCTTGCGCGCCAGGATCACTCCATCGGCTTCATAAGCTCGACCTCTTCCCCGTCGCGCACGGCAGTATAGAAACAGGTCCGACGGTTGGTGTGGCAGGCTGCGCCCGTCTGGCGCACCACTGCCAGCAGACAGTCCCTGTCACAATCCACGCGCAGGTCCACCAGCTCCTGCACGTGGCCTGACGTTTCCCCCTTGATCCAGAACGACTGGCGCGAGCGGGACCAATAGGTCACGCGACCGGTCTCCAGCGTGCGTGCGACTGCATCGGCGTTCATCCACGCCATCATCAACACCTCCCCCGAGGTCTCGTCCTGGGCGATGCAGGGGATCAGCCCCGCTTCGTTGTAGGACAGCGTGGCGGGATCAAAGCGCGCGGAAAGGGACATGGTGAAAAACCTTTTGCATCTGTTGGTCGGCTCCCTATGTATGAGGAACGAACTAGCAGGGAAAGCCCGGTATCGATGTCTGGCGAAAGCGATCTGATCAAGCTGTATTCAACCCGCATTCTGGCGCTGGCAGCGGATATTCCGCATCTCCAGCGGCTTGACTCGCCGGATGCGACCGTCAAGAAGCGCTCACCCCTTTGCGGATCGACCGTGACGGTGGATGTCGAGGTATCCGATGGCCGGATCAGCGCCTTTGGCCAGGACGTGAAAGCCTGCGCGCTGGGGCAGGCTTCTGCCGCCGTCGTCGGCGCCAACGTGATCGGCCGGTCGCTCGAGGAAGTGGAAACCGCCCGGGACCAGTTGAAAGCGATGCTAACCGCAGGCGGACCGGTCCCTGACGCCCCTTTCGATGCGCTCGAGGTCCTGCAACCCGCCAAAGAGTTCAAGAACCGCCACGCCTCCATTCTGCTGGCGCTGGAGGCCACGCTGGAGGCCCTGAAGACAGCCACAAAGGCACAGTGCGCCTGAGCGGTCGACGCCCGCATCCATGATAAGGCAACCTTGGCAACCTGCCCCGCCGCCGCGGGTCGGTCGCCTTGTGCAGCCATGAAAAAACCGCCGCACATCCGGGCAGATGGCGGCGGCAGTCATGCTCTGCGGTGCGGGATCCGGGTCGGCCCGGCAGGATCTTGAGGCAATCCAGACGGGGATCGGGACAGGCGGGTGACCCCCAGGCAATCCGGGACGGGATCTTGGCCAACCCGGCACCGCAGATGCAATCAGGAAAATCGATTAACGACGGTCAAACCGGCGCAGCATCGAGCCGTCAGAGCAGGCTCGGCAGGTGCAAGGCCGCAACCAGCATCACCAGCAAAGAGGCTGCGCCGATGGCGTCCTGCAGAAGCGTGGAATGAGCATTCTCAATCGTGGTCTTGATCTGTGAAATCATGGCGCGGGCCTCCTCCAGTCTGATTTTTCGCTCTCTGGCAAATTTGTTGCCCCTTTGTTCTCATTTCCAGGCGCACCTGTAAAGAACTTTTTGAGAACATCTGCGAACAAACTGGAACACCAGCCTCCCAAACCGGCGCGATGGCGTTTTAACCCACTGAAATCAAACGGATTGCCTGATCCCGTTTCATCAACCACAGAAGAACACGCGCCGCCTGCCCGCGGTCACTTTGCAGGTGCGGATCCGCGGCGAGTAACGCCCGTGCGTCGCTCTGCGCCACCGCCATCAGCCCCGCCTGCCGTTCAAGGTCGGCGACCTGGAAACGCGGCAAACCTGACTGAGCCGTTCCAATCATGTCGCCGGCGCCGCGCATCTGAAGGTCGGTCTCGGAAATGCGGAAGCCATCCTCGGTTTCGCGCAACACCTCCAGCCGCTTGCGGCCACCTTCCGTCAGCGGCGGCTGATACATCAAGAGGCAGGTCGATTCCGCGCTGCCCCGGCCAACCCGGCCGCGCAGCTGGTGCAGCTGGGCGAGACCAAAGATCTCTGCCCGCTCGATCACCATGATCGAGGCATTGGGGACGTTCACCCCGACCTCGATCACCGTGGTGGCGACGAGAACCTTGGTTCTCCCATCCTGGAAAGCCGCCATCGCCGCATCCTTTTCGGCAGGCGGCATCTGGCCGTGCACCAGCCCCACGGCATCGTCCCCCAGGATCGCGCGCAGATGTTTGAAACGTTCCTCCGCCGCCGTCAGGTCGCTCACCTCGCTTTCATCCACCAGCGGGCACACCCAGTAGCACTGCCGCCCCTCGGCGATTGCCTTACGGAGGTGATCCACCACCTCCGACATGCGCTCGGTACTGACGACGGCGGTCTTGACCGGTTTACGTCCCGGCGGTTTCTCATCCAGGACCGAAACATCCATATCGCCATATTGGGCCAGCGCCAGAGAGCGCGGGATCGGCGTTGCGGTCATCACCAGCACATCCGCCCCCTTGCCCTTTTCCGCCAGTTCCATCCGCTGGCGGACGCCAAACCGGTGTTGCTCGTCAACGATGGCCAGCCGCAGATCGCGAAAGGCGACGTCCTGCTGGAACACCGCATGGGTGCCGACCAGAATTTGAATGTCGCCGCGCGCCAGCGCCGCCAGCTTGGCCTTGCGCTCGGCTCCCTTGTCACGGCCGGTCAGGATCTCGATTACCACCCCTGCGTCTTCGGCCAAGGGGGCCAATCCTTCGAGATGCTGCTGCGCCAGGATGCCTGTCGGGGCCATCATCACCCCCTGACCGCCTGCTTCGACCGCGACCAGCAGTGCCATGAAGGCAACCAGGGTTTTGCCAGCACCCACATCCCCTTGCAGCAGCCGGTTCATGCGCTTGTCGGAGGCCATATCCTCGGCGATCTCCTCGATCGCGCGGGCCTGGGCGTTCGTGGGCCGATACGGCAGCGCCGCCAGCACTTTGGATTGCAGACGGCCCGTGGCCCGGCTTTGGAGTCCGCGAACCCTGCGTTCCTTCTGGCGGGCCAAGGCCAGAGTCAGCTGATGCGCAAACAGCTCGTCATAGGCTAGTCGCGCCCGCGCGGGCGACTCGGGCGCGAGGTCCGCCGTTCCCTGTGGCGCATGTACGGACGCGATGGCCTCAGTCCAGGACGGCCAGCCCTCTCGCGTCACTTGCCCCGGGTCGATCCATTCCGCCAGCGACGGGGCGCGCTCCAACGCACCGCGCACGGCCTTGAAAATGGTCTTTTGCGTCACGCCCTGGGTCAGATGGTAGATCGGCTCAAAGGCGGGTATGTCGTCCGCCTCGGCAAGGGGCACCATGTGGTCTGGGTGAACCATCTGCGCGACGCCGTCGAACAGCTCCACCTTGCCGGAAACGACACGGCGGGCCCCCTCCGGCAGCTGCGCCTCCAGGTAACGGCTGCGACCGTGAAAGAAGACCAGCTGGAATTCGACCTCGGCATCCGTCACGTGGATGCGGTAGGCCCCGCCACGGTTCCTCGCCGGCCGATGAGGCCCAATGGTCACCTCAACCGTCAACGTGGCGGGCAACTCAGCGCCCTTGATACTGCTACGGCGACGTCGGTCGATCACCGAATAAGGGAGCGAAAACAGCAGATCGCGCGGCGTTTCCACGCCCATCTGGGCAAGCGACTGCGCGGTTTTCGGCCCCACCCCCGGCAGGGTCTCCGCCCCCGCGAACAAGGGGAACAGGATCTCCGGACGACCGCTCATGCGCCTGCAATAAGCTCCAGCCAGCCGTCTTCGTCCAGCGTCTGGATCCCCAGTTCCGCCGCCTTCTTCGCCTTGGAGCCGGCCCCCGGCCCCGCCACCAAGATATCGGTCTTTTTCGACACCGAGCCGGAAACCTTGGCCCCCAGCGCCTCTGCCCGTGCCTTCGCCTCGGCCCGGGTCATCTTTTCCAGCGATCCGGTGAACACCACCGTCTTGCCGGCAACCGGGCTGTCGGCGGCGGGCGCGTCCGGGGCAACGATGGTCAGCTTCGCGACCAGCCGGTCAAACGCCGCCCGCTCATCCGTGTTCGCAAAGGCGTCGGACAGGGACAGACCAAGCACCGCCCCAATGCCATCGACACCGATCAGGTCGGCCCAGGCAGCGGCCGCGGCTGCCGGGACATCGCAGGCCGCAATCGCCGCCGCACGGGTGTCGGATATGCGCGCCCGGCGACCTTCCTTCTGCGCGGCCTCGCGCTCTCGCCCTTCCGCTTCATCCGCTGCGCGATGCGCGAGGGCCGCGGGGCGCGCGGTGTCGATCGCCTCTGCCATCGCGGACCAGCTGCGGTAATGCAGCGCCAGATCACGAGCCGCGACCTCTCCCGCGTGGCGAATGCCCAAGGCAAAGATCAGCTTGGCCAGCGGGATGGTGCGCTTTTCCTCGATCGCGGCAAAGAGGTTCTCCGCCGATTTTTCGCCCCAGCCCTCACGGTTCTTCAACTGTTGCAGGCCCGACCCGTATTTCTCTTTCAGGTCAAAGATATCGGCGGGTTCCTTGATCCAGCCGTCGGCATGGAACTGCTCGACCTGCTTGGCACCCAGCCCCTCGATGTCAAACGCCGCGCGGGAGACGAAATGCTTCAGCTTTTCCACCGCTTGCGCCGGGCAGATCATGCCGCCGGTGCAGCGACGGACCGCGTCCCCCTCCTCGCGCACGGCGGGGCTGTTGCAAATTTCGCAGGTCTGCGGGAACTGGTAGGGCTGTGCATTCGCGGGACGTTTGGACAGGTCGACATCCGCCACCTTCGGGATCACGTCCCCTGCGCGGTAGATCTGGACCCAATCACCGATCCGGATGTCCTTGCCGCCGCGGATTTCCCCGCCCTTGGAATCACGGCCCTGAATGTAGTCTTCGTTATGAAGGGTGGCGTTGGAGACAACCACGCCGCCAACCGTGACCGGTTTCAACCTTGCCACCGGGCTCAGCGCGCCGGTCCGACCCACCTGGATGTCGATCCCTTCCAGCCGGGTCCATGCCAGCTCTGCCGGAAACTTATGCGCAATCGCCCAGCGGGGCGTCGTCGAGCGGAAGCCCAGCCGTTCCTGAAGGGACAGGTCATTCACCTTGTAGACAACGCCGTCGATGTCATAGCCCAACGTGGCGCGCTGTTCCTCGATCTGGCGGTAATGGGCGATCATCTCCTCGGTTGAGGCACAGAGCCGCGTCAGCGGATTGGTCTGAAACCCCAGCGCTTGCAGCCGCGCGATGGCCTCCATCTGGGTTTTAGCCAGCGGCGCGCTCAAGTCTCCCCAGCTGTAGGCGAAGAAGCGCAAGGGGCGCGCTCGGGTGATTTCCGCATCCAGCTGGCGCAGGGACCCCGCCGCGGCGTTGCGCGGATTGGCAAAAATCTTGCCCCCACGGTCGGCGTGGCGCGCGTTCAGCGCCTCGAAGTCCTCATGGCTCATGTAGACCTCGCCACGCACCTCCAGAACCTCGGGCGCGCCTTCGATCTGCTGCGGAATATCCGCAATGGTGCGCGCGTTGGCGGTGACATTCTCGCCGATGCTGCCATCGCCGCGAGTGGCGGCCTGAACCAGCTGGCCCTGCTCATAGCGAAGCGAGAGCGACAGGCCATCAATCTTGGGCTCGGCCGTGTACTTCAGCGCCGCATCGGCCCCGAGCCCGAGGTACTTGCGAATGCTGCGATCGAAATCGGCGACATCTTCATCTTCGAAGGCATTGCCTAGGGACAGCATGCGGACCACGTGGGTCACCTTGCCAAAGCCCGAGGCCGCAGGCGCACCGACGTTCTCCAGCTGCGTGGCCTGCTCGGCGAGGTCCGGATGCGCCGCAACCAGTTCACGATACCGCCGTTTCAGAGAATCATACTCGGCGTCGCTGATTTCCGGCGCATCCGCCTGGTGGTAAGCGATATCCGCAGTTTGCAGCTGCTGTTCCAGCGCTAGAAACTCTTCTCGCGCCTCGTCTGCCGTAAGCTCTGCCACGTCTTTTTTGTGAATGTCTGCCACGCGCGGTCCCTCTTCGTTCTGGCCCAAGGTGATACGGTGCCGCGCCCGTCGCGTCCAGCACCTGTGATGCCCCTGCACCGTCCCTGCATAATGCCGCGTACCACAAACAAAAAGACCCGCCGCAAGGCAGGTCTTTCAGAACCGGCGGAGCCTGGCTCAGGCTCCGCTGGGATCCTCACGCTTTCAAGCGCCCACGGCCATCCTCTGATCGCCGCCCATCTGGTCCTCTTGCGGATCGCGCAGCACGTAGCCACGGCCCCAGACAGTTTCGATATAGTTTTCGCCGCCGGTTGCCGTGCTCAGCTTCTTGCGCAGCTTGCAGATGAAAACGTCGATAATCTTCAATTCCGGCTCGTCCATACCGCCGTAAAGGTGGTTCAGGAACATCTCTTTGGTCAGCGTGGTCCCCTTGCGCAGGCTCAGGAGCTCCAGCATCTGGTATTCCTTGCCGGTCAGGTGGATGGACTTGCCACCGGTTTCCACGGTCTTCGCGTCCAGATTGACGGAGATCTTGCCGGTCTTGATGATGGACTGCGAGTGTCCTTTCGAGCGGCGGATGATCGCGTGAATCCGGGCAACCAGCTCCTCGCGATGGAACGGTTTGGTCAGGTAATCATCGGCACCGAACCCGAAACCCTTGATTTTGTTGTCGGTATCATCGGCACCGGACAGGATCAGGATCGGAGTTTCAATACGGGACATGCGCAGCTGGCGCAGAACCTCGTGGCCATTCATGTCCGGCAGCCCCAGATCCAGCAGGATCAGGTCGTAGTCATAAAGTTTGGCCAGATCGATCCCTTCCTCACCCAGATCTGTCGTGTAGACGTTCAGATTCGCGTGGGTCAGCATCAGCTCGATGCTCTTTGCCGTGGTTGGATCATCCTCAACCAAAAGAATGCGCATATTGTTTTCTCCGCCTGTACACTGTTTCCCTCAGGTCTCGTTAACCTTGCTGGAAAAAAGTTAATGGCCCGTTACCATGATGGTTAATTTATGAATTCAACTCTTGGGCGTCCTTCTATTTCGCCTCTCTGTTGCGGAATTTTTTGAGCTGTGTCGTTTTGAGCGCTTCCTCGCCGTGGTCTGCAACCGCGGCCACCCAGCTGCGGAACTCCTCTTCGCTCAGCCCATAGCGGCGCATCGCCTCGCTCTGGGGCAGCAGACCATACAGCACACCGCGCACCACCGCGGCCTTGCGGGAGGCCACCCAGCGCCGGGTCTTCTCTGGCGGCAGATCCGCCCGTGTCATGATGGTACCATCCGGCAAGGTGACCGCGCGCGGTCCGTCAACTTTCTTCAAGAACATCCGTCTTCCCCCGAAGATCTTATTCATTGGACATTGGCGCAAGAATTTCCCATCAGGCTTAACGGCGCGTGAACCACGCCCCTTGAGAGTCCTTAGGATTTTCATATATTCTGCGACGCCTGCCCCCTTGCCTTTAGGAGCTGCCCCATGGCGCTGGACCAAGACCCGCAATTGAACTCGCTCGGCTTTGCCAAACCGCCCTCGGAAACCCGCGTGGTGGTCGCCATGTCAGGCGGCGTCGACAGCTCTGTTGTGGCCGCCCATCTTGCAGACCAAGGCTATGACGTGGTGGGGGTGACGCTTCAGCTTTATGACCACGGTGCGGCACTGGCCAAGAAAGGTGCGTGCTGCGCCGGTATCGATATCCATGATGCCCGCCGTGTCGCCGAAGAGCGCGGCTTTCCGCATTACGTTCTGGATTACGAGAACATTTTTAAGGATGCGGTGATCGACGAATTCGCCGACAGCTACCTGGCCGGCGCAACCCCGGTGCCCTGCATCCGCTGCAACGAGCGCGTGAAGTTCAAGGACCTGCTGGAAACGGCCCGCGACCTTGAGGCCGACTGCATGGCGACCGGCCACTACATCCAGCGCAAGATGGGCCCCAACGGACCCGAGCTGCATTCGGCCGAAGACGCCAACCGCGACCAGAGCTATTTCCTGTTCTCCACCACGCCGGAACAGCTTGAGTTCCTGCGATTCCCGTTGGGGCACCTGCCCTCCAAGGACGCCACCCGCGAGATGGCGGCGCAATACGGGCTGGCCGTGGCGGACAAGCCCGACAGCCAGGACATCTGCTTCGTGCCCAATGGAAATTACGCAAGCGTGATCGAAAAGCTGCGCCCCGGTGCCGCAGAGCCGGGCGAGATCGTACATGCGGATGGCCGGGTTCTGGGCACCCATGATGGCGTCATCCACTACACCATCGGTCAACGCCGCGGGTTGGGCATCGGCGGCCTGTCAGAGCCATTGTACGTCGTAAAGCTCGATGTCGACAAAAAGCACGTCGTGGTTGGCCCCAAGGAACTGCTGGCCACGCGCACGATTCCTGTACGCGAAATCAATTGGTTGGGAGACGAGCCCTTCACCAGCCGCGAAGAATGGCATCTGAAGGTCAAGGTACGCTCGACGCGCCCCCCGCGCGAGGCGATCATCCGCCCCCTCACCGACACCACCGCCGAGGTGGAACTGCTGACACCGGAAGAGGGCGTCTCCCCCGGCCAGGCTTGCGTCTTTTATGCAAGCGAAGGCAGCCGCATTTTTGGCGGCGGCTGGATCTGGCGCGGCTACTGAAAAACCGGCCCGCACGCCGTTCCTGCGGGCCTGAAAACTTTCGCCATCTGATCGCCAGCGCCCTTCACCGAGGCGCTGGCGTTCACATTACTGCAGATCAGTGCCGCTGTTCAGCAGGACATAGATTCCCGCGGCGATCATGACAAATGGGCCGATACGGTCGATTCTGGCGGCCCAAGCTCCAATCGGGCCCGCTACCTTGGCCGTCATCGCAGCTGCGCCTGCCAAGCCTGCGACAACGCCAGCCGCGCCGCCGAACGCCCAGGGCCGGTAGCCCGGGTGACTGTCCGCAAGCAGCGGCGCCATGACCGCCAGGCTGTCAAACGACAACGCCAGAAACAGCACCGCAATGCCAAGCCCCCCCGCACGCGAAGACAGCTGAACATCCGCAGCGCCGGGCTGGCGCGTCAGCATCCGAACCAGCCCGCGCAGACCGATCGCCAGTGGAATGAGCCCAAGGTAGCCCGCCAGCCCACCGGGCATCGAGTGGTCCGCCCCCAGTGCAAATCCCAAGGCCACCGACAGCATGAGCGCTTGCGACAGGAGGTACCCCGCGATCGCCCGCCCCTTGCCAACCGTCAGCAGCAGCGCCAGAAGCACCGCGAAGTTATCGAGACTGGTCGCCATCTGTGCCGCAGCCGCGGTAAGAGCAAAGGCAAGCTCGTCCAGCAACATTCAGCCAAGCCGCTCCAGCACGGCACGCGCCGCCCGCAGGCCGGGTGCCTCCCCGCCTGCCCCCAGGCGTTGCATCGTCAGCGCCATCGCGTCTTGCTGCGCGTCAGGCTGTGTCAGCACTGCATCCAGTTGCGCGGCGATGTTTTCCGCCGTGCAATCGGGACCAAGACATTCCGGCACCACCCGGCTGTCGCTGACCAGGTTCACCAGCGTCACCGTATCGATCAGCGCCATGCGCTTCATGATCTGCCAGGTCAGCCACTGGAACCGATAGGCAATCACCATCGCAGTGGCGGCGGCGGCGAGTTCCAGCGACACGGTGCCAGAGGCCGCCAGCGCCAGATCCGCCCCGGCGAAAGCCGCGCGTTTATGGGCCTTGGCCCGCTCTGGCAGAAACCGGCCGGGGTCGATCATCACCGTGTTCGTCGGCCAGTCCACCAAGGCCTTCTGCACCATCGCGGCGACCGGCGCAGCGGCTGGCACAACCACGCGGTACTCGGGATGCTGAGCCACAAAACGCTTGAGGGCCTCACCAAAGACCGGCGCCAGGCGCCCGACCTCGGACCGGCGCGAGCCGGGCAGCGCCAACACGAAAGGCGCATCTCCAAGCCCGAATTCCGCCCGCAGCGCGGCGATCTCATCGGCTGTTGCCTGCGGCTCGGCCACCACCGGGTGCCCGACGAAATCACAGTCCATGCCGACGGCTTCCATATACGGCGGCTCAAACGGCAGGAGCGCCAGAACGTGGTCGATCACTTCAGCCATTTTTCCGGCCCGCTTGGGCCGCCAGGCCCAGACCGAAGGCGCCACGTAATGCACGGTACGGATGTTGCTGCGCGCCTTGACCAGCCGCGCCACGCGCAAGGAGAAATCCGGACTGTCGATGGTGATCAGCACATCCGGCTTGGTCTCCAGCACCGCATCGGCGGTTTCCCGGATCCGGCGCTTCAGGTGCCGGTACTTCGGCAGCACCTCTGCCAGCCCCATCACCGACAGCTCATCCATCGGGAAACGCGACACCAGCCCCTGTTCCGCCATCAGCGCGCCGCCGATGCCGTCAAACTGCACCCCCGGCGCCAGCTGCCTCAGCCCCGCCATCAACGCCCCGCCCAGCCGGTCGCCCGAAGGCTCCCCCGCCAGGATGAACACCCGCAGGCTCATGCTGCGCGCAGCCACAAGAACAGGCCGAGCCGATCGCAGGCGTCGATCACCGCCTGCTGGTCCAGCACGATGACGCCGCCCGCTTCCAGCACAATGCCGGACAGGCCCGCGCGCGCCGCGGCCTCGACCGTTTCGACGCCGATGGTTGGCAGGTCGGCCCGCCGGTCCTGTGCGGGCTTCGGCGCCTTGAACAGCAATCCGCCCTGCCCGTCTGGGCGCTGCGCCAGTGCCGCCAGCATCCAGTCGGTGCCAAAGACATTCTCGACCGCGATCGCCTGACGCTTGCGAACCGCACAAGACTGCCCGATGTCCGCCGCGCTCATCGCCGCGACGATTTCGGCACCGCGCTCGGCGTCGGCCTTGTCCAGCTCTCCGGGTTGCACCTGGGTCGGCACCCCCTCTGCCATCAACAGATCCGGCGCCACGTCATGCGCCGCGCGAACGGTGAAACCCGCCTGTTCGAAAATTCCGATGACGGCGCGTAAGGCTCCATCGTCGCCCGAGGCCAGCGCACCTTGCAAAACCGGCACCAGCGGCAAGGTCGCCGCATCAATCGCCGAAGGGTCGATGGCGGGGCGTTGTACCGCGCCCGCCAGACAGATCTCCGTGACCTGCGCCGCCTTCAGCCGTTCGATGAACGAGCCCAGCTGTTCAAGGCGAAAGGTGATCTCGGGGTCGACCTGGTCAGGCTCCGATCCCGCCATGGCGCAGATCAGCGGTCGCCCCGGCGCGCACGCCGCAACCTCGGCCGGCAATTGGCCGGTTCCTGCAATCAGTGCCAGCATCGCATCAGCCTCCGGGCGTCAGGAAGGAACGGTCGCTTTGACCGGTGATGAAGGCAACGATTTCCTGAACATAATCGCTGTCGGTCTCGTCGCCGAGCCGCCGCGCCCGTTCCTGAAAGGTGCCTTCGCCCTGTGCCAGCATCTGGAACGCGGCACGCAGCGCGGTGATGTCACTGCGGGTCACACCACGGCGTTTGAGGCCAACGAGGTTCAGCCCGTCCAGTTCGCCGCGCGGGGCCTGCACCAGCCCGTAGGGAATCACGTCGTTGGTCACCATCGTCACCGCGCCGATGATGGCGCCGCGACCGATGCGCACCCATTGGTGGATGCCCGACAGCCCGCCGATGATGACGTCATCCTCCAGCACGCAATGGCCCGCAACGGCGGCGGAGTTGACCACGATAACCCGGTCCCCCACCTGCGCATCATGCGCGATGTGGCAGCCAGCCATGAACAATCCATCGTCCCCGATCCGGGTGATGCCGCCGCCGCCTTCGGTGCCCGCATTCACCGTCACATGCTCGCGGATGCGGTTGCGCTTGCCGATCACGGTGCGGCACTTCTCGCCCTTGAACTTCAGGTCCTGTGGGATCTCCCCCAGCACGGCGAAGGGGAACACGACCGTATCGTCACCGATCTCGGTATCGCCGGTGACGATGACATGGGACTTCAGCACCACCCGGTCCCCCAGAACCACGTCAGGGCCAACCACGCAGAACGGGCCGATTTCGCAGCCCTCTCCGATCTTGGCTCCGTCTTCAATTATGGCGCTCGGGTGGATGCTGCTCATCTCAGGCCTCTTCGCTTTGGCGGTCGACCATTGCGGTGAATTCGGCCTCTGCGGCGGTTTCGCCGTCAACAGTGGCACGACCGGAAAACTTGAAAATCTTGCCGCCGGGTTTGCCGCGGACGGTTTCCACCTGCATTTCCAGCACATCGCCCGGCACCACCTTGCGGCGGAATTTGCACTTGTCGATGTTCATGAAGTAGATCAGCAATTCGGTGTCGACCATGTCCATGCCAACGCCCAACATCACGCCGGCGGTCTGCGCCATCGCCTCGACGATGGTCACGCCCGGCATGATCGGTGTGCCGGGAAAATGCCCCTGGAAGTGCGGCTCGTTCATCGTGACGTTCTTGATGCCGCGCGCCGACTTGTAGCCGTCGATATCGACCACCTTGTCGACCAGCAGAAACGGATAGCGGTGCGGCAGGATCCGCTGGATCAGTTGAATGTCAGCGCTTTGCAGCTCGGTGGTCATGCGTGATTTCCCATGTTCGTCAAATATAGTTCGCCGTGCCTAGCAAGACAGCGGCGCTTGGGCAAGTTTGCGCGCTCAGGGCGCATCCTCATCGGTGTCGACCCCATCGCCCAGAACCTCGTCGATCCGCGATATGGCGAGCCCGGTGATATCCGCGGCTTCGGCGCTGAGAAAAACAGACGAGTGATCCAGGATCGCACCTGCCCCGGTTTCGGCCAGGATCTGCTGCAGCACCGGCAGCGACGCATTCAGGAACTCGCGCCGGGCCTCCTCGCCCATCTGGTTGATCTCGCGCAATTTCTGGTCCTGACGGCGGCGGGTTTCCTGAACCTTCTGATCGAACGCATCCGCCAAGGCGCGAAAGGCGTCAGGTTCCATCTCGGCACGCCGCTTGGTCAGCTCCAGTTCCTCGGCCCGCAGCTCCGCCTCGATCCGGCGGTTTTCCGCAGTCAGCACCGCGCCTTCGGCCTCGATCTCGCGCTCGACCCGGCGCCCAAAGGCGCTTTGCGAAAACAACCGATCCGGCTGAATTGTCAGGATCCCGCTTTGCGGCAAACCCAATTGGTAATTGCTTGCCGTCGCCAGCGCCAATGGCGGCCCCGGCCTTGGGCCTTCATCAGATGCCTCCTGCGCATGGGCCAACCCGGCTGACAGGAACACAATTGCCCCTGTCAGCCGGGTTTTGCCCAGGAACGCCCGCACTGGCACCCGATCAGAACCGCGCCTGCAAGGTGAGGTCAAAGTTCTGCTCCTCGTCAAAGTCCTCTTTTTCCAGAGCCTTGGAGAAGTTGAACCGCAGCGGACCAATGCCGGTGGTCCACAGAAGCGACACCCCGATCACATGCCGGAAGGATTGCTGGTTCCCGACAACATTGCCAGCCGAAGTATTGGCGTTTTCCAGCCCCCACAGGCTTCCGACGTCATAGAACAGGCCGCCGCGCATGCCGATTTCTTCGGGCAATCCGAGCGGGAATTCCGCGTCGAAGCGTGCAACCGCATAGTAGTTACCGCCCAGGAAATCATTGTAACCAGCCGACTGGTCCCGCGGGCCAATACCACCGGGTTCGAAGCCGCGCATGATCGACGGTGTGAGAATGAAGCGGTCCACCGAACGGCTGAAACCGTCGCTCTTCCAATGCAGCGATCCGGCTTCCAGAGTTGCGCGCAGGGTGACTTCTTCGTTGAAAACACGTTTCTGCGCCACCATTTTCGTCGTGGTCTTGAGGAACTTGGAATCGCCGCCAAGCCCGGCATAGTCCGCGCCGATCTCAACCAGGAAGCCAGCATTCGGGTCCAGCCCGGTCAGACGGCTATCGTAGCGATAGGTCAGCCCGATGGCGCTGGACGTGCGCGCGCCCTGTGCAATTTCGCTGCGGACGATTGGTCCGGCCAAAAAGTCGCCAGTGCGCGTGCCAGCAACGATTTCCCGATCATCTTCGGTATAGCGCATTTCATCTTCGGCCCAGGTGTAGCGCACCTGCAGGGTCGTATCCTCGCCCGTGGCAAAGGTCAGCGCCGGGCGGAAGAAAATCCGCTTGGTCTCATACTCTGAGTAGCTCGAGTCGGTCTCGTTTAACCCAAGGTCCAGATCGAAGCGCAGATCCCGGCCCAGAAGATAGGGTTCCGAGAAGCCGAGAATATAGGAATCCGATTCTGTCGCAGTGGCGAGCTGAAACGACAACCGCTGGCCGCGCCCGAGGAAGTTGCGCTCGCTCAACCCCACATTGATGCCGAACCCGTCATTGACCGAGTAGGAACCACCAAGGTTCAGAGAACCGGTTGGCTGCTCTTCGACGTCAACATCGACGATCATCTGGTCCGGCGCGCTGCCCTGCCGGGTTTCCACGTCGGCATTGGCAAAATACCCCAGCGCGCGGATGCGTTCGGCGCTGTTGCGAATGGCGCGCGGGTTGAAGGGATCGCCTTCTACGGTCCGGAACTGCTGGCGGATGACCCGATCCAGTGTCGTGGTGTTGCCTTCGATGTCGATCCGTTCAACGAAAACCCGCGGGCCGCGTTTCAGAACGAATTCCACATCCAGCGTCAGATCACGGTCATTGCGCGTGATCCGCGGCTCCACCCGCAGAAAGTCAATTTCCTGCTTAACACCCAGCCCTTCGAGACGGTCGATGGAGTTTTCGACCAGCGTCGGAGAATAGACCACGCCCGGCTTGATCTTCAGCACAGAGCGGAACAGATCCGCATCCGCTTCGGGCAGTTCGCTGCTGACGGAGATGTTGCCGAAACGGAACTGCTGACCCTCGGTGACGTCAACCACGAGGAAGACGGCATCACGCTCTTGCGTGACCTCGGCGTTGGCACTGTTGATCCGGAAATCAACATAGCCGCGCGACAGGTAGAAATCGCGCAGAACCTGCTTGTCGAACTCCAGACGGTCTTCGATCAAGGTATCGGAGCGGATGAAAGTGCGCAGCAACCCTGCCTGCTTGGTTTCCAACACACGCCGTAGACGGCGGTCGGAATAGACCCGGTTGCCGGTGAAGGACACGCGCTCGACTTCGACGGTGTCGCCTTCGGAGATTTCGAACACCAGGTCGACGCGGTTGTTGCTGCGGCGAATGATGCGCGGTGTCACCCGCGACGCGAGGCGCCCCTGCGCGCTGTAGACTTCGGCAATGGCAGCGGCATCGCGTTCAGCCACCGACGGGTTGAATACCCGCCGCGGCGCCGACTCGACCACCTGCGACAGGGCGTCGTCCTTGATACGATCGTTGCCCTCGAAGCTGATCTGGCTGATGGTGGGGAACTCGGTCACTTTCACCACCAGCGTATTGCCGCGGGGAACCAGCTCGACCGTCTCAAATACACCACTGTCAAGGATGCGTTGATAGGCGTCGTTCAACTCGCCTGCGCTGACGGTCTGGCCACGTTCAAGCCCGGTATAGGCCACGATGGTGGAGGTCTGGATGCGCTGGTTGCCCTCGACCTGAACGGTATTGAAACGATAGCTCTGCGCCCCGGCCATCTGTGGTGCAAAGGCATAACCCAAGGCAACGGCCAGAGAAATTGCAGAGACTTTACGATACAAGATGTTGACGCCAGTGTTGCGCGCCCCACAGGACTTGCCTGCGTTTTTCCCCCAAACCATTTTTCAGAACCCGATTATTATAGCAGCTTTGGCATGTGCGTAGCGGGTTTGAATGCGGTTGTCAAAACCAACCAAGACGCTTGGAGATTGCAACCTGAACCCAATCGCAGGGCTCGGGTTGCAGGGAATCACAAGGTGGCCAGCCAGGTCCCGGCCGTCAATGCGCCAAAGATTGCAAACCCGGCCAGCGCCCGATCCCAGTTCAGCCGCACCAACAGCCCCAAGCCACGGCAGGATTGTGTCAATGTTTGCATGTCTAACCCCCGGTCTCACCCTCCCGTTCACGGTCGCAGCGTGCACCGTCAACGGGTTTCCAAAAAGTTAACCGCGGAATATGGCGTCAATTGGGCACCAACATGGCCGGGATTGGCCGTCGGCGCCCAGTTGAACAGCTTCAGCAGAACAGGTCGTTGCCGACTGCAAAGAGCATCAGAGAAAGAACGATGGCGATGCCAAAGGTCATCAAGACCCGGACTGCGCCGTCGCTGGGCGGACGTCCTGTTACGGCTTCATAGGCGTAGAACACCAGATGACCGCCATCCAGCGCCGGCACCGGGAAGAGGTTTAGAAGCCCCACCGCCGTCGACAGCACCGCGATGAACCGGATGAAGCTTTCCGCACCCTGGCTCGCCATCGCACCGGATGTCTCGGCAATCCCAATCGGGCCGGACAGGTTGCAAGTGCTGATCGCGCCGGTGATCATGTGCTTCAACCCAGACAGCGACGTCTCGACCACGGCCCAGACCTGGTAGCTTCCGGCGGCAAGCGCTTCCCCGAAACCCGCCGCATCGGTTGCTGGCTCGAACGCCATGCCGCCGATAATGCCGATCCGCCAGCTCGTGGCAAAACTGCCATCAGGCTGCGGCTCATCCGTGCGACGGGGAGCCAGCGCCATTTCGACCACCTCCCCCTCGCGCCAGACGTCCAGCACCAGCACGCGACCGTCTGCGGCCTCCACGTGGTCCTTCAGCTCATCGAAAGACACCAGCGGGGTACCGTCAACTGCGACGATCACGTCGCCCGGTCGCAACCCAGCGTCAGACGCCGCGCTGCGGGGCGCCACGCCGCGCACATGGGGAGGATACAGGTACGGCCCCTCCACCGTCATCTCGGTGCCATCGCGCCGCACCAGGTACTGCAGCTGCTGCTGCTGCGGCACGTTATCGCGGAAAGCATCCCAGGCCGCACTGTCGTCGTAGCTCGGAACCGGAACCCCGCCTGCGGAGATCAACTCATCGCCCGGCTGCAGGCCCGTCGCCGACTGCGGCAGGGTCGCCAGCTGGCCCACCGTCAACGGGTCACGCATCACGCCTTGCGACAAGGCCACCGCGGTAAAGATCACCGCCGACATCACGAAGTTGAAGACAGGCCCCGCCGCCACGGTCGCCGTCCGGGCCCACAAGGGAGCGCCATGCATGGTCCGTCGCAATGCGGCCGGATCCGCAGCCGCACTCTCCATTACCGCCGCGTCCTTGCCGGAGGCCGCGTCCGCATCACCGAGGAACTTCACGTAACCGCCAAAGGGCAGCGCCGCCACCTGCCAACGGGTGCCGCGCTTGTCTACCCGGCTCCACAGCACCGGCCCAAATCCCAGCGAGAACACTTCGGCATGGATGCCGGACCAGCGACCGACGATGTAATGGCCGTATTCATGCACCGCAACGATCACCGACAGCGCGATGACAAAACTGGCGATGGTATACAGAAAACCGCCAAGCTGCGGCACGAAAGCGACAAGGTCCAAGGGATCTATCCTATGCGTTCTGCAGCAGCACACGCTGCCTGTTTGCGGGCCAGATGGTCAACCCGGCCGACGTTATCAAGGGTCATTTCAGCGTCAATGAGATCACTTTCGCCTGACATCTGCTCCAGCACGGTTTCGACAACCACCGCCATGTCAGTGAAACGGATGCGCCCGGCGATGAAATCGTCCAACGCCTGCTCTTTGGCGGCATTGAAGGCGGCGCCCATCATGCCACCTCGGGCCATGACCTCATTGGCCAGCCGCAGCGCCGGGTAGCGCGCCGGATCAGGCGCGCGGAAATTCAGCTGCCCGATACGGGCCAGGTCCAGACGTTCGACCGGCAGGCTCTGCCGCTCGGGCCAATGCAGCGCGTAGCCGATTGCGTGGCGCATGTCCGCCGCCCCCAGATGCGCCATGATGGCGCCGTCATTGAAGCCGACCAGCGCATGCACCAGGGATTCAGGATGCACCAGGACTTCAATCTGATCCGGGCGAACGCCGAAATACTCCTTGGTTTCAATAACCTCCAAGGCCTTGTTGAACATTGATGCGCTGTCGATGGTAATCCGCTGCCCCATGTCCCAATTGGGATGCGAGGACGCCTGCGCCAGGGTGGCCTTGGGGAGATCTTCCAGCGGCCAATCGCGAAACGCGCCGCCGGATGCGGTGATGATGATACGCTCCACCGCCGCAATATCTTCGCCGACCAGCCCTTGGAACACCGCCGAATGCTCGCTGTCCACCGGCAGCAGCCGCGCACCATACCGCTCGGCCGTCTGCAGCAACAGCTGGCCCGCACAAACCAGCGATTCCTTGTTGGCCAGCGCCAGAGTGGTGCCATGCTTCAGCGCTTCGAGGCCGGGCGCGAGACCTGCGGCTCCGACGATGGCGGACATGATCCAGTCCGACGGGCGCGCCGCTGCCTCCAGCAGCGCCGTCTGCCCGGCCGCCGCCTCGACACCGCTTCCCTGAAGCGCCGCCTGCAGGGCGGGCAAGTGACAGTCATAGGCCGTGACAGCAATATCGGCGCGCAGGGCTATCGCGTCCCGCGCCAGCCGCTCGATGTTGGCACCGCCGGTCAGCGCCACCACGTCATAGCTATCGGGTGCGCGGCGGATCAGGTCGATGGTGTTTTGCCCGATCGACCCCGTTGCCCCGAATATCGAGATTTTACGCATGGTAGATCCTGTCTGGTCAGCCCCAGAATGCGGTCACGACCAGGAACATGGCCGCAGCCCCCAGCATGCCGTCGAACCGGTCGAACAGCCCGCCGTGCCCCGGGATGAGATTGCTGGAATCCTTGACGCCCATCTTTCGCTTCAAGGCGCTTTCCGCAACATCCCCTGCCTGGCTCGCCATCGACAGCAGCACCGACAGGACTACCATCCCTGCCCCCTTGTCCAGCCACACGGCAAACCCGGCACCAACAGCCGCTGACGCCAGCCATCCGGCCGAGGTGCCGCTCCACGTCTTCTTCGGGCTGACACGGGGCCAGAATTTCGGCCCGCCAATAATCTTGCCTGCGAAGTAACCGGCAACATCCGTCACCACGACGACGCTGACCAACCACAGCATTCCCAGCAGGCCTGTGTCCTGCTGCCCACGCAGCCAGATGAAGCCGAACCCGGCCAACATCACCCACAGGGCAAACCCGGTGAAATGCTGCCTGTTCTCGCGGATCTGGCCAAAGCCGACCGTGACAGGCGCTGCAAGAACCGGCAGCACCCAGGCCACCGGCAGAAAGGACGCCAGAAGCACTGCCAGGCCAGAGACAACACCCAGTTGCAGGGCCATCGCGGGCCGTTGCGGTGCCAGCATCCGCATCAGTTCCCAGATCATGCCACCGCAGCACAATGCGATCAGCGCATCAAAGACGATGCCGCCGACCCAGACCGCCCAGCCGCCGAGGCCAACCATGACGACCGCCGACAACAGCCTTGGCAGCAGGTCCGCCCAACGATCCTTGGCCGCGCCGCTCATGTCTTCACCGCTCCGAAACGGCGGTCGCGGCGTCCAAAACTGCGGCACAACCGCGCCAGCTCCTCGGCCGTGAAGTCCGGCCAGAGCGTATCGATGAATTCATATTCGGCATAGGCTGACTGCCACAGCAGGAAATTCGAAATCCGGGCTTCGCCACTGGTGCGGATCACCAGGTCCGGGTCCGGCAACACGCAGGTATCAAGGTAACGCGGCAGCGTCTCGACATCGACATCCTCGGGGTTCAACCGCCCCTCTGCGACGTCACGCGCCAACCGCTTCGTGGCCCGAGCGACCTCGTCGCGTCCGCCGTAGTTCAGCGCGATCGTCAGCTGGGTGCCATCGTTCTTCTGGGTCTTCTGTTCCAACTTGTCCATCAGGTCGATCAGCTTGGCGTCCAGGCGCACCCGGTCGCCAATGAACCGCACCCGGACATTGCGCTCTGCCAGGGCATTCATCTCCTTGGAGATATAGCGGCGGAACAGGCTCATCAGACCTGCGACCTCGGTCTGGGTGCGTTTCCAGTTCTCGGTCGAGAAGGCAAAGATGGTCAGATATTCGACGCCCAGATCCGGGCAGCACTCGACAACTTCACGCACTCTGCGCGCGCCCGCGTGATGACCAAAGAGGCGTGGACGACCCCGGGCCTGCGCCCAGCGTCCATTGCCATCCATGATGATCGCCACGTGGCGCGGACCGGTGCGCGCTGCCGGAGCTTCGCCGACAGCACTCACTCTTGGATTCGGATCATGCGGCATACTGTGCCGTCAGACCTGCATGATCTCGGCCTGCTTGGCCTCTAGCGCCTCATCCACGACCTTGATCATCTTGTCCGTCAGCTCCTGGACCTCGGCTTCCCAGAACTTCTGGTCATCCTCGGACATCCCGTCGGCCTTGGCCTTCTTGATCTGGTCCATGCCGTCGCGGCGCACGTTGCGGATGGCGACGCGGGCGTGCTCGGCGTATTGGCCTGCCACCTTGCCCAGCTCGCGGCGGCGCTCTTCGTTGAGCTCCGGAATCGGCAACATGATGATGGTGCCATTCAGCTGAGGGTTGATCCCCAGGCCCGACTCACGGATCGCCTTTTCGACCTTGCCGACCAGGCTCTTGTCCCAGACATTGATGGTCACCATGCGCGGCTCCGGCACGTTGACGGTGCCCACCTGGTTGATCGGGGTCATCGACCCGTAGGCGTCCACCATCACCGGCTCCAGCATCGAGGCCGAAGCCCGGCCGGTGCGCAAGGAGGCGAATTCGGTCCGCAGATTGGCCATGGCGCCATCCATGCGGCGTTTCAGATCGTCGGTATCCAGTTCAAATTCATCAGACATGCTGCTCTCTCCCCTTATTTGAGGCGGTCTTCCCTTGGCTCATAAGCCATTGCCGGGCCGATGTATAGCGATCATGGCGAGGATTCGCAGCCAAGACCCTCCGCCGCGCCACCCCGGCCCGTCTCTACGCGTAAGATAGGCCGACGCCGAGAAAGGTCCTGCCTTTACCGCCCAAGGGGCGAGCGTCAGCCTGCGCGCCGCAGACCGCGGAAAAGACAATGCGCGTGACGGTTCTCCGCCACGCGCATTTTAACTGGCCGAAATAGACCCGACGGCAGGCAGGCCCAAAATTGCCCAAACCGGATCACCAGAACACCCTGCCGCCACCCCGGACACTAACGGGTCCGCATGACACCTGGATGACACGCGCGCACCCGGTCGCCACGACAAATGGCGCGCAGCGAAACCGGCGCGATCGCCCGGTGAGGGTCAGCCGTGTACCTTGGTATAGGTGCCCTTGCCTGCCAGAATACCGCGGAATCCGCCGGGCTCATCCAGCGGGAAGACGATCAGAGGCAGGTTGTTGTCGCGGGCCAGGGCAATGGCCGAAGCGTCCATGACCTTCAACCGTTTGGCAAAGACGTCGTCGTAGCTGACCTCGTCATAACGCACCGCGTCGGTGTGTTCCTTTGGATCCTTGTCATAGACGCCGTCAACGCCGTTCTTGCCCATGAAGATCGCCTCGCAGGCCATTTCATTGGCGCGCAGCGTCGCGGCAGTGTCGGTGGTGAAATAGGGGTTGCCGGTGCCTGCCGCAAAGATGCAGACCCGCTTCTTTTCCAGGTGGCGCACGGCGCGGCGGCGGATATAGGGCTCGGCCACCTCGTCCATCCGGATCGCCGAGATTACCCGTGTGAACACGCCCAGACCTTCCAACGCCGACTGCATCGCCAGCGCGTTCATCACCGTGGCCAGCATGCCCATGTAATCGGCGGTGGTGCGCTCCATCCCCTGGGCCGAGCCGGACAAGCCGCGGAAGATGTTGCCGCCGCCGATCACCATGCAGATTTCGACCCCCATGTCGTGCACGGATTTGACCTCACGCGCGATGCGCTGAACCGTCGGCGGATGCAGGCCGAACCCCTGATCCCCCATCAAGGCCTCACCGGAAATTTTCAGCATGACGCGTTTATAGGCGGCGGCCGGATCGAGCTCCGGCTTGTCTTGCGGTTGAGGCATGTTGCGCTCCAGAAGATGTGAGGGTTAGTTTGGCCGCAAAATGGATCAAATCGCCGTGGGATTCAATGCACGCGGCGCGGTTTGACCGCAGTTTTGCGCAAGCCGCCAGAGAAACGGAAAATACCTAGATGCAACTGCCCGAAATCGCCCCGGACCTACCGGTCCTGATCGCCGGGCCCACCGCCTCCGGAAAATCCGCGCTGGCACTCGAAATCGCCGAGCGCCACGGAGGCGTGGTCGTCAATGCCGACGCAAGCCAGGTCTACGACTGCTGGCGGGTCATCACCGCGCGCCCGTCTCCGGAGGAGGAAGCCATTGCTCCGCATGCGCTCTATGGGCACCAGCCCTATGATGCCCCCTACTCCGCCGGGCACTGGTTGCGTGAGGTGCTGCCCCTGCTGGACGCGCGAGAGCGGCCGATTATCGTGGGCGGAACAGGGCTGTATTTCACGGCCTTGACCGAGGGCATGGCGGAGATTCCCGCCACGCCCGCAGCGGTCCGGGCCGAGGCGGACAGCATGTCGCTGGACGCGCTTCTGGCCGGGCTGGATGCCGAGACCGCCAGCCGCATCGACCTGCAGAACCGCGCTCGCGTCCAACGCGCCTGGGAGGTGCTGCGCGCCACCGGTCGCCCTTTGGCCAGCTGGCAGGACGACACCCCCGCCCCGGCACTTGCGCTCGAAGACTGTACCGCGCTGGTGTTGAACTCAGACAAAACATGGCTCGAAGCCCGCATTCGCCGACGTTTCGGCCAGATGCTGCAACAGGGCGCCCTCGAGGAAATCGAGGCGATGCGGGACCGCTACGACCCTGCCCTTCCGTCCTGCAAGGCCATCGGCGTGCCGGAATTGATGACCTATGTGGCCGGAAAAATCTCCATCGAGGACGCCGAGGAACGCGCCGCGATCGCCACCCGGCAATTCGCCAAGCGTCAACGCAGCTGGTTTCGCGCCCGCATGAAGGCCTGGACCCAAGTGACACTCGGCTGAGGTCGCCGCTTGATCGGCAGCGCGCTGAAGCCTCTTGGCTGGCGGTGACAGCCCGCCAGAACACCCCTGCAAATTCCATTCAAATTTTCACCTCATTTGGTGAAAACTTGCCCGAATCACCCGTTTCATGGCTGGTTTGAGGCATCTTTTTCTTGACGCGATACGAAATGCCATTTGATCCCAGCTTCTCCAGGGACGTTCATGTCATGCCGCTCATTCGGCTCGCGCCAGACGGCGCATGGCAAACGGGCCTGTCCCACACCCGGAGCAGCCACCTGCTGATATGGATCACCCGCGGCCAGGGGCGCATCTGCGTCGACGGCTCCCAGCGGGGCTTCGGCCCCCACCATGCTATCTTCATTCCGGCTGGCACCCTGTGGTCCGCGGACTTCTCGCGGCAGTGTCTTGGGCAGGTGCTCGAGATCACCGGCCCGCCGTCGCCGCCGTTTCCGGAGCATGCCACGCACAAGCGACTTGCCAACCTCCAGGAGCAAAGCCGTCTGAGCGCGCTCCTGGAGACGATCAACCGCGAGCAGGCGGCGCGAGAGACACATTGGCAGCGTGCGGTACATGCCCTCAGCCAGCTGGCTGCCATCAGCCTCCAGCGCCAGGCTGACGCAACCCCGGAACCGGCTCGCAGCTCGGCCGCGCGTCGGCTGAGCCGCGCCTATTGCCGCCGGATCGCGAAACATCCCGGCGCGCAGACCTGCATGGCCGACCATGCCGCGGCGCTGTCCGTGACCCCCACCCATCTCACCCGTGTCTGCAAAGCCGAAACCGGCCGAACCGCCGCGGCCCTGCTGACGGAGCATCAGCTACATGCGGCACGGGGTCTGCTGATTTCCACCGACCTGCCGATCCGGGACATTGCCGGCCGCCTCGGTTTCGGCAGCGCCGCCTACTTCACCCGCTTTATCACCCACCACACCGGCAAGACGCCCAGCGCGCTGCGCAAACTGGCCCAATCCAGCGCCGACTGATCCCCCGGGCAGTCGCACGCCCCGATTCCCGCCCCTCCCCGTCCTGCGTTGCGAGTTCCGCCTGTCGCTCCGAGAGATTCTGTACACAAGTGAACAGAAGTGGGAGTTGAAAACCCCCAAACCGCAGAAAACGACAGGAAAAATGTCGTTATTCGCCCCTAAAATACCGAAACTATGGATTGACGAAATAAAATATCTCTGCCCGAATGGAGCCATGGGGAAACTTTAACACAAAGAAATCTCACAGCCGCCCATCCAACGGGGCAGCTGAGCATGTCTATCGTGCGACACGAAATTTCCAGACAAAACCAGGGAGACCCACATGACCAAGGACATCCGTACCGCCGCCCCGATCCACTGGGCCGCCAAGATGCACGCCAGGGAAGTTTTGGACGGCATGCTGGACCGGCGTGAATTCCTCAGCCGGGCCACGGCACTGGGGGTGAGCGCATCTGCGGCCTATGGTCTGCTGGGCATGGCAGCCCCGGTTCGCGCCGCCGAAGACGCCAAGCAAGGCGGCACTCTGCGCATGCAGATGGAAGTGCGCGCGCTCAAGGATCCGCGCACCTACGACTGGACCCAGATCGCCACGTTCACCGCGGGCTGGCTGGAATACCTGGTGGAATACAACAGCGATGGCTCGTTCGCGCCGATGCTGCTGGAAAGCTGGGAGGCCAACGACGACGCCACCGAATTCACCCTGCATGTGCGCAAGGGGGTGAAGTGGAACAATGGCGATGACTTTACCGCTGAAGACGTCGCCCGCAACATCACCGGCTGGTGCGACAAGAGCATCGAGGGCAACTCGATGGCAGGCCGGATGGCCTCGCTGATCGACAACGAGAGTGGCAAGGCCGCCGAAGGGGCGATCACCGTGGTCGACAGCCACACCGTGGTCCTGCGCCCGCAGACCCCCGACATCACCCTGATCCCCGGCATGGCCGACTACCCGGCGGCGATCACCCACGCCAGCCACGACCCGGCGACCATGCTGGAGAACCCCATCGGCACCGGATACATGCTCCCGGAAAGCATGGAAGTTGGCGTCAAGGGCGTGCTGGTCCGCAACGAGAACCACGAGTGGTGGGGCTATGAGGCCGGAAAGGGCGGCTACCTCGACCGTATCGAGTTCATCGACTACGGCACCGACCCCGCTGCCTTCCTCGCCGCCTATGAGGCCGAGGAAATCGACATGAACTGGGAATCGGTGGGCGAATACGTCGATATCTTCGATGGCATCGGCCTCACCCGGTCGGAAATTCCGTCTGGCTTTACCATCGTGATCCGGCCCAACCAGCAGGCCGAGGTCGACGGCAAGAAACCCTATGCCGACAAGCGCGTACGCCAGGCGCTGGCAATGGCGGTGGATAACGCCGTCTGCCTCGAACTCGGCATGTCGGGCTATGGCGTCGTCGCCGACAACTGTCACGTGGGGCCGATGCACCCCGAGCATGACCCCAGCGTGACCCGCCTGCCCTATGACCCGGAAAAGGCACGCGCGCTGATGGAAGAGGCAGGCATGCTGGACTACGAGCATGAGCTGCTGTCCATTGATGACGACTGGCGCAAGAACACCACCGACGCGGTCGCCGCGCAGCTGCGCGACGCCGGTTTCAAGGTCAAGCGCACCATTCTGCCGGGCTCGACCTTCTGGAATGACTGGGCGAAATACCCGTTCTCCTCGACCAACTGGAACCACCGCCCACTGGGCACGCAGGTGCTGGCGCTGGCCTATCGCTCGGGCGAGGCCTGGAACGAAAGCGGCTTTGCCAATGAGGAGTTCGATGCCCTTCTGGCCGAAGCCAACTCGATCGCGGATGCAGACAAGCGACGCGAAGTGATGGGCAAGCTGCAAGCCATCATGATCGAGGAAGGCGTCACCATCCAGCCCTACTGGCGCACCGCAATTCGGCACCACACCGATGCCGTCACCGGCGTCGACAAGCACATTGCCGATCTGCCGCAGATCTACAAATGGGCACGCAAAGCCTGATCTGACCCAACCGGTCGCCCACGCCGGGCGGCCGACCGCTTCTGGACGCAAGTCGCGCCCTTTGCCTGACCGGCATATGCCGGTCAGACCCGGACTGTGCGCAAAGCCACCAATGGGAGCAATCCATGGGAGTGTTCATCCTCAGACGGGTCGGTGTGATGCTGCTGACCGCGCTCTGCCTGACCTTCGTCGTGTTCTTCATGACGAACCTCTATCCAAACCTTGAAAAGCTGGCCAAGACCCAAGGCAACTTCCGCATGTCGGACGAAGCCGTGGCAACCTGGCTGGAGCGAGGCGGCTACCT
Source organism: Leisingera sp. S2M4 (assembly GCF_055398055.1). Classification (NCBI taxonomy): domain Bacteria; kingdom Pseudomonadati; phylum Pseudomonadota; class Alphaproteobacteria; order Rhodobacterales; family Roseobacteraceae; genus Leisingera; species Leisingera sp. S2M4. The sequence goes on along the minus strand of NZ_AP040861.1, from coordinate 2,999,295 downwards.
GCAATCCACCCCCAAGAAGTACCTGGAGTGGATCGGGCTGGCGCCGTCCTACCGGCACGTCGCCGAAGATGGAACGGTCACAGGGCGCTGCATCCAACCTGGCATGACGGCCGAGGAAGCCCCCCGCTACTGCGGCATCCTGCAGGGCTACTGGGGCTATTCGACCGTGTTCCGCGACGAGGTCGGCAATATCATCGCCACCCGTCTGGGGCTGACCGGTTACCTGATGTTCTGGGTGATGCTGATCATGGTGCCCTCGGCCCTCATCCTCGGCGTGCTGGCCGGGATGCGTGAAGGCTCGGCAATGGACCGCTCCCTGTCGACGGTGGCGATCACCACCACCGCAACACCGGAGTATGTCTCGGGCGTTCTGTTCATCGCCATCTTTTCCTCCTCCGCGGTGGGGCTGAAGTGGTTCAAGGGCACCGCCACCAGCGCCATGGAGAACCCGAATTTCGAGAATTTCACCCTGCCGGTGCTGACGATCGTGCTTTATGGCATGGGGTACATCGCCCGCATGACCCGCGCCTCGATGACCGAGGTGATGACGGCGCAATACATCCGCACCGCGCGGCTGAAGGGCGTGAGCTTTCACAACATCGTGCTGAAACACGCGTTGCGCAATGCGCTGATTGCCCCCTTCACCGTCATCATGCTGCAGTTCCCATGGCTGCTGAACGGCGTGGTGATCGTCGAAACCCTGTTCAACTACAAGGGCTTCGGCTGGACGCTGGTGCAGGCAGCCGGCAACAACGACATCGAACTGCTGCTTGGGGTTTCGGTGGTCTCGGTCCTGGTGGTTCTGATCACGCAGCTGATTTCCGACATCGGCTACGTGTATCTGAACCCCCGGATCCGGATTTCTTGAGGGAGGCCGCAGATGGAACCACTTGACACGTTTGAGATTACCCTGCGGATCCTTTACCAGCTGTCGCCGGTCTGGGTCACGCTGGTCATCCTGTTCATCTTCTCCATCGCCTTCAAGCGGCGACTGGGGCTCTATGGCAAGCTGTTCGACAGTCCGATCGGCATGATCGGCTTTGGCATGGTGATGTTCTGGGTCTTCACCGGCATCTACGGGGCCATGGACATGATCGTGACCCATGATCCGCTGGCGCAGCTGTCCGGGATGAAAAACAAGGCCCCTGGCACCCCGCTGCGCAACCCGGAGGAAGGCAGCTACCCCTATTACCTGCTTGGCGGCGACAACCTTGCACGGGACGTTTTCAGCCGTCTGGTCAAAGGGGCCTGGGTGGTGGTGCAGATCGCGCCGCTGGCAACCCTGTTCGCCTTCATGGTCGGCATCACCCTGGGCCTGCCCGCGGGCTACTACGGCGGGCGACTGGATGTGTTCCTGTCCTTCCTCGCGAACCTGATCCTGGCCTTCCCGGTGATCCTGCTGTTCTACCTTCTGGTCACCCCGGAGATCGTTGCCACCGGTGTGCCGAACTACATGGCGCTCGTGCTGTTCCTGTTCCCGATCGTCTTTGTCACCGTATTGCTGAACACGCGCTATTACACCCGCCCCAAGCTTCGCAACCCGCTGCTCGCCGGGGTGCTGGTGATCGCCTTCTGGCTCTACCTGCAAACGGTCTCCAATGGCGGCTACCTGGTGAACACGCCGACCTTTTCCCTTTGGGGCTTGCCCCGCGTGCTGGATTTCTTTGACATTCCCGGCGGCATCCTGGTGGTGTTCGTTTCGGTCGTCTTCGTCAACTCGCCCACCGTGTTCCGCATCGTGCGCGGGCTGACCATGGACATCAAGACGCGCGACTATGTCGCCGCCGCCCAGACCCGTGGCGAGGGGCCGTGGTACATCATGCTGTGGGAGATCCTGCCCAATGCCCGCGGGCCGCTGATCGTCGATTTCTGCCTGCGCATCGGCTATACAACCATTCTGCTGGGCACCTTGGGCTTCTTCGGGCTTGGACTGCCGCCGGAAAGCCCTGACTGGGGCTCGACGATCAACGACGGGCGCAAGCTGCTGTCGGTCTACCTGCACCCCGCCCTTGCGCCAGCCTTTGCGCTGCTGACGCTGGTGCTGGGGCTGAACCTGCTGGCCGACGGGTTGCGCGAAGAAAGCCTGAAAGACTGATCCGTACCGACGGGACCGGGGGCATGCCCTCCGGCCCCTCGGCGACTTGGGGCAAACGGAAAGACAGGTTTCCAGCTCCGACAGGGAGAGATGAACATGAGCAAACTGGCGGACTACGACGGCCCGATCCTTGAAATCGACAAACTGTCGATCTCGTTCTTTACCCGACTGCGCGAGATCCCGGCGGTAATGGACTTTTCGGTCACTGTTCAGCCGGGCGAAGCGGTCGGCCTGGTCGGGGAATCCGGCTGCGGCAAATCCACCGTGGCGCTGGGCGTGATGCAGGACCTCGGCAAGAACGGCCGGGTGGTCAGCGGCAGCATCCGCTTCAAGGGACGCGACCTGGCCGAGATGACAGCCGAAGAGCTGCGCGACATCCGCGGCAACGAGATCGCGATGATCTACCAGGAGCCGATGGCCAGCCTGAACCCGGCGATGAAGATCGGCAAGCAGTTGATGGAAGTGCCGATGATCCACGAGGGCGTCGGCCAGAAGGAAGCCTATGCCCGCGCCTTGGAGGTGGTGACCGACGTCCGCCTGCCCGACCCCGAGCGGATGCTGAACTCCTATCCCCACCAGCTGTCGGGCGGTCAGCAGCAGCGCATCGTCATTGCGATGGCGCTGATGTCGAAACCCTCGCTGCTGATCCTGGACGAGCCGACGACCGCGCTTGACGTGACGGTCGAGGCCGCGGTGGTGGATCTGGTCAAGGATCTCGGCAAGAAATACGGCACCTCGATGCTGTTCATCTCGCACAACCTCGGCCTGGTTCTGGAAACCTGCGACCGCCTTTGCGTGATGTACTCCGGCGAAGCGGTCGAGCGCGGCTCGATCCATGACGTCTTCGACGAGATGCAGCACCCCTATACCCAGGCATTGTTCCGCTCCATCCCCCTGCCCGGCGCCGACAAGAACGCCCGTCCCCTGGTGGCAATCCCCGGTAACTTCCCCTTGCCGCATGAACGCCCGCCGGGCTGCAACTTTGGGCCGCGGTGCGACTACTTCGAGGCCGGGCGCTGCGATGTGGATCAGGTCATTCCGATGCGGCCGGTGCCGGGGAACGACCGCCACGAGACCCGGTGTCTCCGGTTCGAGGAGATCGACTGGAACGCCCCGCTGACCCTTGCCGAGCAGAAGGAGAAATCCGCCCCCGGCAAGGTCGTGCTGAAAATGGACAATCTCAAGAAATACTACGAGGTTGCCGCCAACGCGCTGTTTGGCGGCGGCGAAAAGAAGGTCGTGAAGGCGAACGAAACGCTCAGCTTCGAGGCCCGCGAATCCGAAACCCTTGCCATCGTCGGGGAATCCGGTTGTGGCAAATCCACCTTCGCCAAGGTGCTGATGGGTCTGGAAACCGCGACCGAGGGGGAAATTCTGCTGGATGGCCGCAATATCGAGCAGACCCCGATCGAAGCCCGCGACACCCGCACCATTTCAGACGTGCAGATGGTGTTCCAGAATCCCTTCGACACGCTGAACCCCTCGATGACGGTGGGACGTCAGATCATGCGGGCTCTGGAAATCTTTCAGGTCGGCAATTCCGAGGCAGAGCGACGTCAGAAGATGCTGGAACTCCTCGACCTGGTGAAACTGCCCCGCGCCTTCGCAAACCGCATGCCCCGGCAGTTGTCGGGCGGCCAGAAGCAGCGTGTCGGCATTGCCCGCGCCTTTGCGGGCGGCGCACGGATCGTGGTGGCGGATGAACCGGTCTCGGCGCTGGATGTGTCGGTGCAGGCCGCCGTGACCGACCTGTTGATGGAGATCCAGCGGAAGGAGAAGACCACGCTGCTGTTCATTTCGCATGACCTCAGCATCGTGCGCTATCTCAGCGATCGCGTCATGGTCATGTATCTCGGGCATGTGGTGGAACTGGGCGACACCGAACAGGTCTTCTCGCCGCCCTACCACCCCTACACCGAGGCGCTGTTGTCCGCCGTGCCGATCGCCGACACCTCGGTCGAGAAGGAACATATCGTTCTGGAAGGCGACATTCCTTCGGCGATGGATCCGCCGCCGGGCTGCCCGTTCCAGACCCGCTGCCGCTGGAAGTCCGAAGTGCCCGGCAATCTGTGCGAGCGGGAGGTGCCACCGCAACGCCAGCTGGGCAAAGGTCACCAGATTAAGTGCCATCTGGACGATGCAACGCTGGCACGGATGACGCCGGTCATCAAAACCGCGGCCGAGTAACCGAAACTCCGCCACGAACTGCCGGGCACAGGTGACATGGAACGCACCCGCGTCCGGCGATAAGTGTCCGGTTGCAGCGAAAAGGCGGGCGGTCCGTTCAGCTCAGCAGCAGGACGACGATCATCAAAAGGTTCATCGAGGCAAATTGCATCAACCGCGGCGTCTTCCTGCCCTGCCAGGCCGCCGCTATGGCCGCCGTCACCGACAGTGCAAGCCCGGCCAGCGACAGGCCGCCGCCGATCAGCCCGGCAAACCCCGTTCCCGGCCCCCAAGGCGATCCCTCCAGCGTCATGCCTTTCAGCCCGACACCGATCAGCAGGCCGGTAATCGCCGCCGCGAGGCTCAACACGGCGCTGCGCGGCCGTCGTGGCAGGCGCGCGCCCAGCATGTTGTCGATCAGCGCGCGGCTCGGCACTGCCGTGGGGCGCCACTCGATCCGATGAACCCGTTCCTCGAAGCTGTTGACATACATGGGTTAAATCTCCTGGCAGCGTGTATTTTCAGCCGAGAGATTCATGAAAAATTTAGACAAATACGTGGCAAACCCACGGAGTTAACGGGGCATTAACGGATCTTACCCGAAGATTAATGCGCAGCGTCCGCCAGCAAGCGCGCGGTTAGCTGCCCCAGATCTTCTTCACGTAATTCTTCGTCTCTTTGTACGGCGGAATGCCGCCGTATTTGCGCACCGCCTCAGGCCCGGCGTTATAGGCGGCCAGGGCCAGCCGCCAATCCCCGAACTTGCGATACTGCTGCGCCAGGTAGCGCGCGCCCCCTTCCAGATTCTGTCGCGGCACCGCCGGGTCCACCCCCAGCGCCCGCGCCGTCGCGGGCATCAGCTGCGCAAGTCCCAGCGCGCCCTTGTGCGACTTGGCGGTCGGGTTCCAGTTGCTCTCCTGTTGCACCAGCCGCAGGAACAACTCCTCGGGCACATTGTGCTTGCGCGCCGCCTCGCGCGCCATGGTCAGGAACTCGCCCCGGTACTTGCCATTGTAGCGCAAGGTCGCCGCCGCCGAGGGCACCTCGTAGGTCTTGGGCTGCAACCTGACCGAATTCCTGTACTGGCTGGCCGCGCGACCATCCAGCACCCGGGTATGGGCGGCAAACAAGGCCTTCCGATTCTTGCTGCTTAGTACATCGGCGATGGCAGGCTGCCCTACCCCGACAATTGCAATAACGAACCCAGCAACGGCTTTTCGCATGTCCGCTGTCCTGACACTGTCCCACTCGCGGGGACTATACCCGATGCGCCACAAATTTAAAGCAATCGCGTCGCAAATCCGCCATTCCCCGCCACCGCACGGGATTTCCTCTACAGAGACCGGGTTTCCTCACCCCGCATGGGCCTATACTGTGCATGCAACCGGCGCGGCGGGATTCGCCCCGCACCGCTGCCGAACCGGAACACCAAAAGACTCATAAAGACAAAGGACCGAACCCTATGGCCGGCTCACTGAACAAAGTCATGCTCATCGGCAACCTGGGCCGCGACCCCGAGGTGCGCACCTTCCAGAACGGTGGCAAAGTGTGCAACCTGCGCATCGCCACCTCCGAGACCTGGAAGGACCGCAACACCGGCGAGCGCCGCGAGCGCACCGAATGGCATTCCGTCGCGGTTTTCAGCGAAGGCCTGGTGCGGGTCTGCGAACAGTATCTTCGCAAGGGCTCCAAGGTATATGTCGAGGGCCAGCTGCAGACCCGCAAATGGCAGGACCAGAGCGGCCAGGACCGTTACTCCACCGAGATCGTTCTGCAGGGCTTCGGCAGCACGCTGACCATGCTGGACGGCCGCGGTGAAGGCGGCGGTGGTCAGGGCGGCGGCTATGGCGGCGGCAGCCAGGGCGGCGGCGGTTACGGCGGCGGCTATGACAGCGGCCCGCAGGGCGGCGGTCAGGGCGGCGGCTTCGGCGGTGGCGCCTCGCACAACATCGACGACGACGAAATCCCGTTCTGAGAACAGGACCGCAGTTATCAAAAAGGGCAGCCCAGTGGCTGCCCTTTTCAGTTTCAGGATGAAATTTCCTTCACGCTCCGGCGTCGCGCAGCACATCCAGCACGGCCTCAGGCGGCACATCGCCGGTGACAAAGGCTTCCCCGATGCCGCGCGCGAGGATAAAGCGCAGCTGGCCCTCGACCACTTTCTTGTCCTGCCCCATCAGCTCCAGCAGAGCCTCGGCGTTCGGCAGCTCGCCGGGAATGTCGGCCAGATCAGTCTTCATGCCCATCGCCTTCAGATGCGCGCGCACCCGGCTTGGATCTTCCTGCGAACACAGGCCCAGCCGCGCCGACAGCTCAAACGCCAGCGCGCAGCCGATTGCCACGCCTTCGCCGTGCAGCAGCCGGTCGGAATAGCCGGTAGCGGCCTCCAGCGCGTGACAGAAGGTATGGCCCAGGTTCAGCAGCGCGCGGTCGCCCTGCTCGGTCTCGTCGCGCACCACGATGTCGGCCTTCATCTGGACCGAGCGCGCAACTGCCTCAACCCGCGCGGCCATGTCGCCCGCCGCCAGCGCCGGGCCGTTGTCCTCCAGCCAGGCAAAGAACTCGGCATCACCCAGCAGCCCGTATTTCACCACCTCGCCGTAGCCCGACAGGAAATCGCGCGCCTCCAGCGTGCCCAGCACGGCGGTGTCGGCCAGCACCAGCGACGGCTGGTGGAAAGCGCCGATCAGGTTCTTGCCCTGCGGTGCGTTGATACCGGTCTTGCCGCCGACCGAGCTGTCGACCTGAGCCAGCAGAGAAGTCGGGATCTGCACGAAACGCACGCCACGGCGCAGCACCGCAGCGGCAAAGCCCGCCAGGTCCCCGATGACGCCGCCGCCGAAGGCCACCACGACATCGCCGCGCTCTACCTTCTGGTCCAGCAGCCATTCCACTGCGCGGCTGAACTGCGGCCAGCCCTTGGTGGCCTCGCCCGGCGGCAGCGCCAGCGCGCTCATTTCGATGCCGTCCGAGGCCAGCCCGGCGCGCAGAGCGTCCAGGTGGTGCGCCGCGACGGTCTCATCCGTCAGCACCGCCACGCGCGGCCGTTTCAGCAGCGGCGCAATCCGCTTGCCCGCCTGCTCCAGCAGGCCGGGGCCGATCACAACGTCATAGGCGCGGCTATCCAGCGGCACATGAACCTTGCGTTCCATCATTTCCACTCCAGCACATCGGGGCGCGACTGCAAGGCCTCAAGCACCCGGTCAACCATGGTTTCAATCGACGCCTGCCCATCCGAGACCACCGCCAGATCCGCCTTTTGGTAAAGCGGCACCCGGTCGCGGTACAGGGCGCTGAGGGTCGCATGCGGATCCGGGGTGCGCAGCAGGGGCCGCGTATCGCGATGGCGCACCCGATTCCACAGCACCTCAAGGTCGGCGTTGAGCCAGACCGCAACGCCCTTGGCCGAAATCACCTCGCGGTTCTCCTCCGCCAAAAAGGCGCCGCCGCCGGTCGACAGCACGCCGCGCTCCTCCTCCAGCAGGCGCGCGATCACCTGCCGTTCCTTCTGGCGAAAGAACGGCTCTCCGTCGCGCGCGAATATCTCTGGTATCGTCATGTTGGCAGCGGCCTCGATCTCGTGGTCGCTGTCCAGAAAGGGCACCCCGAGCCGCGCCGCGAGCGCGCGGCCCACGGCGGTCTTTCCTGCGCCCATCATCCCCACCATCACGATGGTCTTCTTCAAGGTTCCCGGCACCTGGCCTGCGGCCTTCTGGCCGCTGCTTTGCTCTTTTTCGCTCATTCTTCAGTGAATGACGTGATCTTGCGGAAAAGGGAATATATAACTTCCGCAAAAGAGCAGGAAACAGGCACTGGATGACCCATGGGGCGATTGTTCAAATATCTGATCTACTTGGTGGTTCTAGCGGCAGTAGGGCTCGTTGCCTATACCTATGTCGGGCCGTGGTTTGGCGCTGATTTCAGCGCCCCGAGCACCGAGGTGCGCAAACCGGTGGTGCTGAATGCGGATTAAGTCGGCCGTCGCCGCGGTCCTGCTGGCCGGGCCTGCGCTCGCCACGGAACCGCTGACGGCCATCGACTGGCTGAACAAGCCGCAGCCACGCAGCGAACTGCCCGGAACCGTGCTTCTGGAACCACCCGTCACCGGCACCGCCGCGCTGCCGCAGGTTTCGGTCACGCCGCTGGAGGCCTTGCGGCCGCCGGCCGGGCTGGTGCCAGCCTCGGCGACCGGCCTCCCCACGGACTTGTGGCGGGGCAGTGATGCCGGTGACATCAGCCAGTTGATCCGCACCGTTCCGGTGCGCCGCAGCCCGGCGATGCAGGCGCTGCTGTTTACCCTCTTGTTGTCGGAGACCCGCGCACCGGAGGACGGTGGCGACCAGATCCTGCTGGCCCGGCTTGACCGCCTGCTCGCACTTGGGGCGACGGACGCGGCTCAGGCGCTGGCCGAGCAGGCGGGCCCAACCGCCACACCAGCTCGGTTTTCCCGCTGGTTCGATGCCACCCTGCTGACCGGCGGCGAAGATGCCTCCTGCATGGCGCTGGCTGCGGATCCGCATCTGTCCGACAACTACGCTGCGCGGATCTTCTGCGCGGCGCGGCGCAGCGACTGGTCCACGGCGGCGCTGATGCTGGAGACCGCCATTGCGCTGGAGCTGCTGCCCCAGGCACAGATCGATCTGCTGGACCGGTTTCTAAATCCCGATCTCTATGAGCAGGCGCCCCCCCTGTCGCGCCCTTCGCAACCTGATCCGCTGACCTTCCGCCTGTTTGAAACCATTGGCGAGGCGATGCCGACCGCACCTTTGCCGACCGCCTTTGCCGCTGCGGATTTACGGGACATCGCCGGCTGGAAAGCCCAGCTGGAGGCTGCCGAACGGCTGGCGCGCGGCGGCGCATTGAACCCGAACCAATTCCTGGGGCTGTTCAGCGCCCGCAAACCCGCCGCTTCGGGCGGTATCTGGGATCGGGTTGCCGCTGTTCAACGGCTCGAATCGGCGCTGAACGGCACCGACCCCGAAAAGATCACGGAGACCCTGGCCGAGGCTTGGAGCGCCATGCAGGCGGCCGGCACCGAAACGGTGTTTGCCGACCTCTTTGCCGACCATCTTGCCCGCGCTCCGATCAGCGAGCCGAGAACCGCGGCGTTGGCCTGGCGCATCAGGCTGCTGTCGCCGCAATACGAACTGGCCGCGCTGGATGCCCCGGCAGAAGATGACAAAAGCCGCTTCCTGGCCGCGCTCGCGCAAGGACGCCCCGACGCCGACATCGCTCCTGACGCCACCGCCCGCGCCATCGCGCTGGGGTTCACCGCTCCCGGCCCGGTGCCCGCCCGCATCCGGCAGCTGCTGGACGATGGCCAGCTGGGTGAGGCCATTCTGCGCGCGATGGTGCTGTATGGGCGCGGCGCCAACGGCAATCTCGGCGATCTCAGCGCAGCCCTGGCCGCCTTCCGCGCGGTCGGGCTGGAGGACACGGCCCGACGCGCCGCCCTGCAGCTGCTGCTACTGGAGCCGCAATGAGATGACGGCACCGCGCGACAACTTCCAATGGATTTCGACCTTTCTCGACGCTCAGGCCGCCGAGACTGGCGCCTCTCAGAATACCTTGCTGGCCTATGGACGTGACCTCAAGGACCTGAGCGGCTGGCTGGAACACCGCAACCTCGACTTTCTCAGCGCCAGCCAGGACGATCTCGAGGCGTATCTGATCAGCTGCGACGCCCAAGGGCTGGCGCGCGCCACCCGCGCGCGCAGGCTCTCGGCGACCAAGCAGATCTACCGCTTCGCCTTTGAGGAAGGATGGCGCGCGGACAATCCGGCCATCCAGATCCGCGGTCCCGGACGGGAAAAACGCCTGCCCAAGACACTGGACGTCAGCGAGGTCGACCGCCTGCTCGACGCGGCCCGGCAAACCGGCCGCAGTGTTGCGGACCGGCTGCGCAACACCTGCCTGATGGAACTGCTTTATGCCACCGGCATGCGGGTGACCGAGCTGGTGTCCCTGCCGGTCTCTGCCGCACGTGGCGATCCGCGCATGCTCCTGGTGCTGGGCAAGGGCGGCAAGGAGCGCATGGTACCGCTGTCGCCGCCCGCCCGCGAGGCGCTGGCGGCCTGGCTGCAGGAACGCGATGCCGCAGAGGAACTGCGCGAAGCGAAGGGCCAGCCGCCCTCTCGCTTCCTGTTTCCCTCGCGCGGCAAGTCCGGCCATCTGACCCGTCACCGCTTCTACCTGCTGATCAAGGAGTTGGCGGTCACCGGCGGTGTCTCGCCAGACAAGGTGACCCCGCACACGCTGCGCCACGCCTTTGCAACGCATCTTTTGGCCAATGGGGCCGACCTGCGCGCCATCCAGGCACTGCTGGGACACGCCGACATCGCCACCACCGAAATCTACACCCACGTGCTGGACGCGCGGCTGCAGGAACTGGTGCTGGAGCACCACCCGCTGGCCAAGGGCAACTGATCCTCCTCCAGTGCTTGAAGCGCGCGCTCCAAGCCCCCATAACTGCGGTAAACCTTCCACAACCGACCGGATTTCAGACCCACCATGGACACAGCCTCCACCGTATTTGACAGCGCCTTCTGGATCACCGCCGGGGCGATCGTTCTGCTGCTGGTGCTTTCGGGGTTTTTCTCCGGCTCTGAAACCGCACTGACAGCCGCGTCTCGCGGCAAGCTGCGCAGCCAGGCCGACAAGGGCTCGCGCGGGGCGCAGACCGCGCTCACCGTTACCGAGGACAACGAGCGCCTGATCGGCTCTGTTCTGTTGGGCAACAACCTCGTCAACATCCTTGGCACCTCGCTGGCCACCGCCCTGTTCACCCGCGCCTTCGGCGAAAGCGGCGTTGCCCTGGCGACCTTGGTCATGACCCTCCTGGTGCTGATCTTTGCCGAGGTTCTGCCCAAGACCTATGCCATCTCCAACGCCGAAAAGGCCGCCGCAGCGGTGGCGCCGGTGATCTCGGTCCTGGTGACCGTTCTGGCCCCGGTGGTTGGCCTGGTGCGGCTGCTGGTGCGCGGTGTCTTGCGGATCTTCGGCGTACAGATCGACCCCGACAGCCACATCATGGCGGTGCGCGAGGAGATCGCCGGCGCCCTGCACCTCGGCCACTCCGAGGGGGTTGTGGAAAAGGAGGACCGGGATCGGATCCTTGGGGCGCTCGACCTCTCCGAGCGTTTCGTCGAGGAGATCATGCTGCACCGCTCGCATATCCAGATGATTGATGCCGATGCCGATCCCGAGGCAATCCTGGAGCAATGCCTGCAAAGCCCCCACACCCGCCTGCCGGTGTTCCGCGGCGAGCAGGAAAACATCATCGGCGTTGTCCATGCCAAGGATCTGTCCCGCGCCATGTACGAGCAACTCGGCGGTGCCGGCGGCGATGCGGACCGGCTGAAGTCCTTTGACATCACCCAGGTCGCCAACGCGCCCTACTTCGTGCCGGAAACCACCACGCTGGATGAACAGATGCGCCAGTTCCTGCGCATGCGCTCGCATTTCGCGCTGGTGGTGGATGAATATGGCGCCTTGCAGGGGCTCATCACGCTGGAGGACATTCTCGAAGAGATCGTCGGCGAGATCACCGATGAATTCGACCCGGCCGAGGGCAACATCGCCAAGAAGACCGCCGATGGATCATACCTGGTGGAAGGCGCGACGACGATCCGCGATCTCAACCGGGCAACAGACTGGAACCTGCCGGACGAAGAGGCCAACACCATCGCCGGTCTGGTCATCCACGAGGCCCAGACCATCCCGACAAAAGGGCAGGTCTTCTCATTTCATGGCTTCAGGTTCGAGGTGACCGAACGGGAAGGCAACCGCGTCACCGCCCTGAAGATCCGACCGCTTTACTGACCCCTTCGGGTTCACCCCAACCTCAGCCCCCCCCTGTCATGCCGTGGATCGCCGGTACAAATTCGGCGGTCCGCGGCATGCGGTGTCGTTTTCTGACTGGACTACTGTTCACATATGTCCAGAATGAAGACGACGGTTCAAGAGGGAGGCCAAGATGAAAACCACCACCCGCGTGGCAGTGATCGGCGGCGGCGTTGTCGGCTGCTCCGTTCTTTACCACCTGACCAAGCTCGGCTGGTCCGATGTCATGCTGATCGAACGCTCGGAGCTCACCTCCGGCTCCACCTGGCACGCGGCGGGCGGCTTTCACACGCTGAACGGCGACACCAACATGGCGGCGCTGCAGGGCTACACCATCAAGCTCTACCGCGAGCTGGAAGCACTCACCGGCATGTCCTGCGGGCTGCACCACGTCGGCGGCATCACCCTCGCCGACAACCAGGAACGGTTCGACATGCTGAAGGCGGAGCGCGCCAAGCACCGCTTCATGGGGCTGGAGACCGAAATCATCGGTCCTGAAGAGGTGAAGAAGCTCTCGCCGATCACCAATACCGACGGCATCCTCGGTGCGCTCTACGATCCGCTCGATGGCCACCTCGATCCCTCCGGCACCACCCACGCCTACGCCAAGGCCGCACGCATGGGCGGCGCCACGATCGAGACCCACTGCAAGGTGGTGGAGACCAACCAGCGCCCCGACGGCACTTGGGACGTGGTGACCGAAAAGGGCACCATCCACGCCGAACACGTGGTAAACGCTGGCGGCCTCTGGGCGCGCGAGGTCGGCGCCATGGCCGGCATCTACTTCCCGCTGCACCCGATGGAGCACCAGTATATCGTCACCGACGAGGTGCCCGAGATCGCCGCCATCATCGACGCGGGCGGCGAGCACCCGCACGTGATGGACCCGGCCGGCGAAAGCTACCTGAGGCAGGAGGGCCGCGGCCTCTGCATCGGCTTCTACGAACAGCCCTGCAAACCCTGGGCGGTGGACGGCACGCCCTGGGACTTCGGCCACGAACTCCTGCCCGACAATTTCGACAAGATCGAGGACTCCATCGCCTTCGCCTACCGCCGCTTCCCGGCGCTGGAGCGCGCGGGCGTCAAATCGGTGATCCACGGCCCCTTCACCTTCGCGCCAGACGGCAACCCTCTGGTCGGCCCGGTGCCGGGGATGCGGAACTACTGGTCCGCCTGTGCGGTGATGGCCGGCTTCTCCCAAGGCGGCGGCGTCGGCCTGATGCTCGCGCAATGGATGGTCGAGGGCGAATGCGAGCGCGACACCTTCGCGATGGACTGCGCCCGCTTCGGCAACTGGATCACCCCGGGCTACACCCGCCCCAAGGTGATCGAGAACTACCAAAAACGCTTCTCCGTCGCCTACCCGAACGAGGAGCTGCCCGCCGCCCGCCCGTTCCGCACCACACCGATGTACGACATCTTCGATCGCATGGGCGCGGTCTGGGGCGCGCAATACGGGCTGGAAGTGCCGAACTACTTCGCCGCAGACGGCGAACCCCGGTACGAGACCCCCTCCTTCCGCCGCTCCAACGCCTTTGACGCCACCGCGCGCGAGGTGAAGGCCGTGCGCGAAGCTGTTGGAATCAATGAGGTTCACAACTTCGGCAAGTACCGCATCACCGGCCGCGGCGCCCGCGCCTGGCTCGACCGCATCATGGCGGGCCGCGTGCCGCAGCCGGGCCGCCTGTCGCTTACCCCGATGCTCTCCCCTCGGGGTCGGCTGATCGGCGACTTCACCATCTCCTGCCTCGCCGAAGACGAGTTCCAGCTCACCGCCTCCTACGGCGCGCAGGCCTATCACATGCGCTGGTTCCAGCAGCACGCGCAGGAGGGCGTTCGGGTGGAGAACATCTCCGACAGCCGTACCGGTTTCCAGATCGCGGGCCCCCGCGCCCGCGACATTCTGCAGGCCTGCACGCGGCAAGACATTTCGGAGATGCGCTTCATGGACGTGCGCCGTCTCACCGTGGGTATGGCAGACTGCATCGTGCAGCGGGTCAGCTACACCGGCGGGCTCGGGTATGAAATCTTCTGCGACCTGCCCAGCCAGCGCGCGCTCTGGACCGCGCTGTGGGAGGCAGGCCAACCGCACGGCATGAAACCCTTCGGCATGCGCGCGATGATGTCGCTCCGGCTCGACAAGTACTTCGGCTCGTGGCTGCGGGAGTTCTCCCCCGACTATACCGCCGCCGAAACCGGGCTCGACCGTTTCATCTCCTTCAAGAAGCCCGCGGATTTCATCGGCCGCGCCGCCGCCGAGGCCGAGCGGGACGCCGGACCTGCCCGACGGCTCTGCGCCTTCGAGGTGGAAACGGACGACGCCGATGTGGTGGCCTATGAGCCGATCTGGCTTGAGGACGCCGTGGTCGGCTTCTGCACGTCGGGTGGCTACTCGCATTACGCGCAGAAATCCGTCGCCCTGGGCTTCGTGCCGACGGACCGCATCGAGGACGGTCTGCAGGTGGAAATTGAAATCCTGGGAAAGCGGTACAAGGCGCGCCTGATGACCGAGCCGCTGTTTGACGCCGACGGCGCCCAAATGCGTGGATGAAACCGCCCCGGGCAGGACAACAATGCTGACCTGCCTGCGCGCCGTTGCCTGAGCGGCGCGCGCTCCCCGCTGAGTTGGCCGCAACGGATACGTCAGGGCCGCTACCCGAATGTTTCGCGCGCGAAACATCTGGTCATCGGTGCTGACCTATCCACGGCTACCGCCTCTCGGCTTGCGCCTGTGGGCGATCGCTGATTTCCTCGGTGCCGATCACGCCTGCCGCGAGCGCAGGGCCGTTCCACCGGTTGCCAAGGACCCGATACAGATGACCACGATTTCCATCCTTCTGCTCGCCGCCGGTGCCTCCTCTCGCATGAAAGGACGTGACAAGCTGCTGGAGGTGGTTGACGGCCAGCCCCTGTTGTCGGTGATGTGTCGCCGGGCCACGCTGACGGGACTGGTCACCTACGTCACGCTGCCTGGCCTCGACCATCCGCGTGCTGACCACATCGGCGCGGCGCGGCCCGTCGAAGTCCCCGACGCCTCAGACGGCATGGCAGCCTCTATCCGCCGCGGCGTGGCGGCGCTGCCAGTGGCGACCAATGCAGTGATGATACTGCCTGCCGATATGCCGGAGATCACCACTGATGACCTGCTGTCCATCGCCGCGAAAGCGCCTGAGCATGACGGACAAATTCTGCGCGCCTGCACGGCAGACGGAAAACCGGGGCACCCCGTCCTGTTTCCCCGCCGCTGCTTTGCCGCGCTGCAAGGTTTGCCGGGCGACCAGGGCGCCCGCCCGCTGCTGGTTCGTGAGACGGTTCATCCCGTGCCCCTGCCCGGCAACCGGGCGCTGACGGATCTGGACACGCCCGAAGACTGGGCCAGATGGCGTAGCACTGAACAGCGCTGACCCGAGCCCCCGACTCACGCACGGATCACCCAAGGCGACAATACGGAAAGGGCGGGACCTAAAGCCCCGCCCCGCCACATCTTGCCAGCTGCCGCAACCTCCCCCAAGGCTGCGACTGCACCTTTCAGTGCACCAGAAGATGTGCCTCATGCTTGCGCAGCGCGCGGCGTGCGGCGGCGTAGCTTATCCGGCCCTGTTCGGACTTCAGTTCCGGGAACAGTGCGAACAATTCGTTGCGCTGCGCATTGTCCAGTCCACGCAGGGAATGGTCGCCCGGCTGGAAGCTTTCGGTCCAGGCCCCGTCAGACAACACCACTTCGTGCTGGTCGAACATGAAGTGGATATAGGTCACTTGCGAGGTCGCCACCTGGTCCACACCATCCAACCCGGTGAGATGCTTGGCCGCCACCAGAACCTCGCGATCTTCGAAATACAGCGCGGTCTTGTCGTTCGCGATCAGCACGCGGTGGTTGGGGCTGACCATCATGTCACGTTCCGGCAACCCGTTGCCCAGAGCGCCCTGACGGATCAGGACCGGTTGCAAATGCTCCGCGTCCGCCAGGTCGGCGGCTGCCAGGGCGCGGCTTCCGATCCACCGGATCTCCTGAATGCCGTTGTCACGGGTGATGACCCTGTCACCGACCTTCAGCTCCTCGACACGGCGTTCACCATCGGGGGTCGCGATCAGAGTCCCGGGCGTAAAGCAGGGCACCACCACGCGTTCGATCTCGTAGAACTCCGCGCTGCCGGTGGCGTGGCCCTCGGCATCGAAGAACGTCACCGTCCCATTTTCCGGGTTGCTGGCATCATAGGTCACGCTGAGGCTGCCACCGGGGTTCTGCGCCTCGGCGGCACCGGTCAGATCCAGGACGTCGTTGTCGGACCCATCCGGGTCCTCTCCACCATAGACGACGTCACCGGCACTGATCCCGGTAAAGCTGTCCGACCCGACGCCGCCGTAGGCGCGGTCCTCGCCGTCCCCCGCGCCGAGGTCGATGGCGTCATTGCCGCGCCCACCGCGCAGCAGATCGTCGCCCTGCCCGCCGCGGATGACGTCATCGCCGCTGCCACCAAGGACGGTGTCATCATCGATGCCCGCGTCGATGGTGTCATTGCCGCTGCCGCCCCGGATCAGGTCGTCATCGTCCTGACCATAGATCACGTCATCCCCGGCACCGCCGTGGATGATGTCCCGGCCGTTGGTCGGGTCCGGATCCGCAGGGCGTCCGTCGCTGCCATCATCGGTGATGTTCAGCCGGTCCGAAACTGACGGATCCAGGCCACCGTAAATGGTGTCGTTGCCGCTGCCGCCGACAAGCGTGTCGGAGCCTTCGCCGCCGATCAGCACATCGTCGTCTGCGCCGCCGTCTATACTGTCGTCGTCGATGCCGCCATCAAGCACATCCATGCCGCTGCCGCCATCGATCACATCGGCATCATCGCCCGTGGTGACGGTGTCATTGCCGGCACCGGCAATGACCGTATCGCGATCATCGTAGGGGTCACCATCAGCAGGCACATAGGGGATGTTCGGATTGGTCCCGCTGTAGCCCGGAAAGCCACGGTCGGGCAGCGCGTCACCGCCGGACGTGTCAATGACATCATCCCCGGCCCCGCCTTCAACCGAATCGGAGCCGTCGCCGCCCTCGACGGTATCATCCCCGGCGCCCGCAATGATGGTGTCGTCACCCTCGCCGCCGACAAGGCTGTCGTCGCCGCCATAGACCGCGCCTTCGGGATCGGAGGCATAGTCATAATGCGCGTTGTCTAACCGCGCCCCCGAGGTTCCGAGGTCGACGGTCAGCAAGACGTCGTCATAATCCTGGTCGCCCAGATTAGCCATGTCCTCAAAGCCGATCGAGACCGAACCGTCCGGGTTCTGGCCGAAGCCACCGGTGTGCGGCAGCCCATCCGAGTTCAGAGATGCATTCGCACCATAGCCGGAGGAATAGAAGGTGCCGCCCGGCCCGGAAATGCCGATCCCGACCAAGGCACCTTCCGGGGCGTGATAAGTGAAGACCTGACCGACATTGTCCTTTGCACTGGCGGTCAGCTCGACGATATCGCCGATTTCGCCGGTCGCAGGGTCGATCGTGTAGGCAAAGACACTGTTCACGTACCCGCCGTTGTTGGCGTCGATGCGAACGCTGATCGCGCTGGAGCCACCGGAATGTCCATCGCCGTGGATCACGTCATCACCACTGCCGCCGTGCACGGTATCCTGTCCGGACCCGGCATAAACAGTGTCGTCACCGCTACCGGCTTCGATCACGTCATCGTCGGGGCCTGCCGCAGGGTCGATGGCATCGCCATTATCGACCATGTCGCCTTCAGGGTCGCCGGTATAATCCCCATCAATCAGGTCATTGCCGCCGGTCCCCTCGACGATTCCGTCGCGACCGTTCTCAGGCTCGTCAACAATCGTGGTCATCAAACACTCTCCTTACCGATCTGGCCCCAAGCCCCTTCCCGGGACCAGCCGAACAGCCGCACGCTTATGCGGAACCCTGAATAAAATCCGCTCATCCAAACCGGCGTTCTGCACGAAGCCACCGCGCCGCGCATCAAAACCGGCGCGCGGTGGCGATGCCTTCACCTGCCGTTCCGTCACCGCGACAATGCAACCAGACGAACGTCCGGGCGTCTTTGCGGGCCGACAATCCAGCAGCGTACAGCGCTTGCCCCCCAGATGGGCTGAAACATGCTTACTTGAGCCTCGCGGCTCCACAAAGAATAAAAATTTCCTTAAACCTGCATTAACTGGGGCCGCAGCCAATCCCTTTCGCGTCGCGTCCGTCCTGACGGTCGCCATTGTTTCCACTTTGGAACCAACGACGGGGAATTTCCAAAAGCAAACGACGCCTATCGCCGGAAATCCGGGGAAACCGGACCCTTTTGGCATTCAATTGGCCAAAAATTGGAAACAGACGTCAAAGCCTGACCAGGCGGAACGCAGATCAGTCAATGGTTAACAGCACTTTCCGTAAAGTCACTCATCTTCGCCCAATTGGGGAAAATAGCATGCTTTGTTTCCAGAAACGGAAACGCTGCGGGCTGGGCTCACGAATCAGTCACAAGCGAAAACGGTCAAGCGCAAAGAAAAAAAGTTGAATACTTTAACAATTGCCGCGCGGGAAAACTCAAAGTCGAGTTGGGCGCACCATCCCATAATCGGCATCTTACGTATCCCTGACAAAAGGTCGTCAGCACCCAACGCAGCCGGTCAACACTGAAACACCAGCGGTGCCACTAAGGTCGGATCGCGATGATTGGGGTTATGGCGGAGAGACAGGGATTCGAACCCTGGAGACGGTTTCCCGCCTACACACTTTCCAGGCGTGCGCCTTCGACCACTCGGCCACCTCTCCGTTGAGGGGGCTTTTGAAGGATTGCGGGGAGAAATGCAAGAGCTGAATCAGCAAAAAATTCACTTATCCCCGAAAACCGTCTCAGCCCTCCAGATGCAGGTATATCCTTCGGTTCTGCTTGCCTTTTTTCTCGATCTTCCCGATCCGGATCCGACCAATTTCCGCAGTACGTCCGACATGGGTGCCACCGCAGGGCTGCAGGTCCACCTGTTCATCCTCGGTACCGATACGCACCAGGCGCACCCGGCCCGCTCCGCGGGGAGGTGCGACGGACATGGTTTTGACAAGCTGTGGATTTGCATCGAGCTCGGCGTCGGTGATCCAGTCATCGCCGACATCCAGATCGCGGTCGATCAGCGCCTGCAGTTGCTCTTGCACCGCCTGTTTGTCGGCCGGGGCTTCGGGCATGTTGAAGTCGAGCCGCCCCTTCTCGGCGGTGATTGCCCCGCTCGATACCGGGAAGGGTATCACGACCGAGAGGAGGTGCAGGGCCGTGTGCACGCGCATGTGGCCATAGCGCCGCTGCCAATCCAGCGTCTGGGTGACGGTCGCGCCGACCTCGGGCGGTACGTCGCCGTCTGCCAGCACCAGCACAATACCGCCCGCCTCGCCCTTCTGGGTGGTCGAGACATGGCATTGCCCGCCCGCCCAGCTGAGCTGCCCGGTGTCGCCGGGCTGACCGCCGCCGGTGGGATAGAACAGGCTGCGGTCCAGCACGACTCCGATCTGCCCGTCTCCCAGATCTACGTGGGCCTGCACCCGCCCCTCTGCGGTTCGGGCATAGGCGTCGCTGTCAAACAGCCTTTCACTTGTCGACATCCGAATCCCCTTCGTCAGCGTCGTCCGTCAGGTTCAAATCCTCCGCATCCGGTTTCAGAGGCGCCGAGGATGGGGGCATCGCGCGCCCGCCTGCCCCAGCCACGCCCGAAGCGGCCAGCGCCTCGGGGTTGCGAATCCAGATGTCGCGTTGTGCGTAGGGAATTTCGATCCCTTCTTCCTGGAACCGTTTGGCGATCTCGTAGTTCATGTCGGATTTCACGGACAGAACCCAATTCACATCGCGCAGGATCGCACGGATCTCAAAGTTGAGACTGTCGGCACCAAACCCTTGGAACACCACCGAGGGAGCAGGGTTCAGCAGCACCATCGGGTGCGCACGCGCGATCTCGCTCAGGATGGCCTCGACCTTGCGCGGATCAGTGTCATAGGCCACGCCGACCGGAACGATGACCCGACCGACAGTGTTGCCGCGGGTGAAGTTGGTGACGGTGCCGGAAATCAGGTCTGAGTTGGGCACGATCACGTCCGAGCGATCGAAGGTCTCGATCCGGGTTGAGCGGACCGAGATGTCCCGCACGTAACCCATCAGGCCACCGACCTCGATCCAGTCGCCCTTGGAGATCGGCCGCTCAATCAGCAGGATGATGCCCGACACGAAGTTCGAGACGATGTTCTGCAGACCGAAACCGATACCGACCGACAGGGCACCCGCGACATAGCCAAGCGCCGTGAGATCAATGCCCGCGCTGGTTATCGCGGCCAGAGCGGCGAGAAAGATACCGACGTAGCCCAGCCCGGCGGTGATCGCATTCTGCCCGCCGGCATCGATTCGGGTTTTCGGGAGCAACGAGTTGCGAAGCGACCCCTGAACCAGCCGGGTGACCGTGTAGCCCGCACCAAAGACGATGGCGAAGGTCAAAAAGGCCGTCGGCGAGATCTGCACATCGCCGACACTGAAACCGGCCAGGAACTTCGACCAAAGCTCCGTCAGGTCCGCCACCCGGGCGCCCCAGATGAGCGCGAGCAGCGGCAACGATACCGCCGCCAGCGCAAAGCCGAGCATGACCGAAACCAGCGATTCGCGAGCGTCCTGCCCCTGCCCCGACAACCAGCCATAGAGGTCATCGAGGAACCGGTGCACCACCAGAAGGGCCGCGAGCAGCGCCAGGGTGGAAACCGCCGGGAAGATCAGCGCCTCGGCAGCGTTGACATAACCAAAGGCTGCCAGAACGGGCGCGATGAACCCCAGAAGATAGCTGCCGCGGCGCACGATCGAAATGACGCGGTTCGCGCCCGCCGTGAGGGCGCCATCTTCCTCGGTATCGGTTTCAGCCTGTTTCTGGCGCTGCTTGACGCCGATGCGGTGCAGGCGCAGCAGAACCAGGGCCGCCGCCAGGATGAGCGGGAAGCTGAGCGCCGAATGCGCCTCCGGCGGCAGGTTGTCGATGACCTCCAGCTGTCGGAGCACGTCCTGCGCCACAAGGATCAGCGCTAGGATGTCCACCATCAGGCGGGTTTCATTCAGCCGACCTTCCTGTACCGGCACCAGTTCGTTTTCGATGCGGCTGGAAAACAGCTGATTGCCGAGCCAATGGAACGACAGGATCAGCAACGCCCAGCCCGGGACGTAATCCAGCAGGATCGAGCCGCGGATCCCCAGGACACCCGACAGGTTGACAGCCGCCACCAGGCAGATGATGCCGACGAACGGCAAAATGACCTCCAGCAGCGATACCACGAAGGTCCACACGCCGCGGCCACTGCTGCCGAAGCTGCGCAGGTATTCGCCCGCCCGATGCGCCCAAGGGCGCCCGCGCAGCAATAACAGAAGCGAGATCGTCAGCAGGAAGAGCAACGCCGGCAGGCTGTTCTGAATGCGTTCCCGCGTGGTGGCGCTGCCGATCTTGTAGGCGGTTTCGTTCCAGAGCGCGGTGCCCGAGCGCGCTAGCGCCCGCCAGGCCTCCCCCCAATGTTCAGGGTTGAGCGGCGACGGGCCGCGCTCCAGCAAGGTTCGGGTGCGGCGCTCGCGGATGATCTTGTCGATTTCCGCGATCAACCCGTTGGCCCGGTTATAGGCCTCTTCGGAGACGATGCGCGGTACTTTCAGCTCGTTCAGCTGGCTTTGCAGCGATGCACGCAGCTGGGCGATGTCTTCGGG
Organism: Leisingera sp. S2M4; assembly: GCF_055398055.1. NCBI lineage: Bacteria > Pseudomonadati > Pseudomonadota > Alphaproteobacteria > Rhodobacterales > Roseobacteraceae > Leisingera > Leisingera sp. S2M4. The sequence goes on along the minus strand of NZ_AP040861.1, from coordinate 2,977,482 downwards.
TTCGGTTTCCCCCTCCCCGGGGGCAGGTCCGAGGGCCTCAAGCTGACTTTCCAGGGTGCGGATCCGGTCACCGTTGTCGGTCCGGGCCTCAAGAAACTCCTGGCGGTAACTGGTCAGCTCCAGCCGCAGGGCTTCCATTGCGGCGCTGGAGGCGCGGTTGGCGTCAATGACCTCTTCGGCGCGTTCCGCGGTCTTGAGCCATTTCTGATAGGCGGCCCGCGATTCTTCGCTCAGCTGGGCCATGGCAGGCATGACAAGGCTGGCCATCAAGGCCAGCCCCAGCAGCAATGCCCGCAAAGCGGTTATGATAGGTGTCATACGTCCTCAAAAACGCCGGGAATCGAGGCGGGTGCATGGGTCATCCACTCCGGCACCGGCAAATCCTTTTCCCGCAGGAAGTCCGGGTTGAACAGTTTCGACTGGTAACGGGTGCCGTAATCACACAGCACCGTGACAATGGTCTTGCCCTTCCCCATGTCCTTGGCCATGCGCACGGCACCGGCGATGTTGATCGCGGACGAGCCGCCCAGCACCAGGCCTTCTTCGTGCAGCAGGTCAAAGACATAAGGCAGCGCTTCGGCGTCAGGCACCTGATAGCTGAAATCGGGCGTAAAGCCTTCGAGGTTCTTGGTGATGCGGCCCTGGCCGATGCCCTCGGTGATCGAGCTGCCCTCGGACTTCAATTCGCCCTCGGTGTAATAGGAGTAGAGCGCCGCGCCCAGCGGATCGGCGAGACCGAACTTGACGCCCTTGGGCTGCAATGCCTCGGCAACGCCCGCCAGCGTGCCGCCGGACCCAACGGCGCAGACAAAGCCGTCAACCTTGCCACCGGTCTGCTCCCAGATCTCCGGGCCGGTGGTTTCCACATGGGCCTGGCGGTTGGCGACGTTGTCGAACTGGTTGGCCCAGATCGCGCCGTTCGGCTCGGTCTTGGCCAGTTCCTCGGCCAGCCGCTGGGAATAGCGCACGTAGTTGTTGGGGTTCTTGTAGGGGGCCGCAGGCACCTGAACCAGCTGCGCGCCAGCGAGGCGCAGCATGTCTTTTTTCTCTTCCGACTGGGTTTCCGGTATCACGATAACCGTCTTGAACCCCATCGAGGCCCCAACCAGGGCTAGGCCGATGCCGGTGTTGCCGGCGGTGCCTTCGACAATGGTGCCTCCCGGCTTCAGCTCACCACGGGCGATCGCATCCTTGATGATGTAGAGCGCGGCGCGGTCCTTGACGGACTGGCCGGGATTCATGAATTCCGCCTTGCCCAGGATCTCGCAGCCGGTCTCTTCGCTGACGCGGTTCAGGCGGATAAGAGGTGTGTGGCCGATGGCATCAGCCAGATCGCGTGCAATGCGCATGGTATCCCTTTCAATCGTTCCCCTCAGGTGTAGCCAAGCCATCAGGCGACCACAAGCAGCGAAGCGGTCACAGATGCATGGCGCGCAGACGTTCCCGGTGGCGTGACAGCCACAATGCGCAGATCATCAGCGGCAAATCCTTGTAGGCCTGCTCGTCGACCCTCAGCATCAGCGTGTCGTAGCTGATGATCTCGCTGCGGATGTCTTCTCCCTCCCCCGCCATGCCGCCACCTCCGTTGAGGTCGGACAGATCACACAGGCCGACAAACACATGGATGAATTCGGCCAGCGCGCCGCTGGAAGGATAGGCCCGCGTCACCACTTCGAGCTGCCGGATGGCAACGCCTGCCTCTTCCTGCGCTTCGCGAATGGCCGCCTGCTCGGCAGTTTCGCCCGGATCGATGACCCCGGCCACCGGCTCCCACATCCACGGGGACGTGTCGCCCATGATGAAGGGCGGTGCCCGGAACTGTTCGACCAGCAGCACCTGGTCCCGCTGGGGGTCATAGGGCAGAACCACGGAGGCATGGCCGACCATTGCGGCGCCGCGATTGATGACCGAGCTGAGGCTGCCGTCATAGCGACGGAACTGCAGGTCCATTTCCTCCATCGCAAAGAAGTTCATGTAGGCGCGTTTGTGATCATGCACCACGACGTCGCGCGCCGGATCATGCGCCGGATCGGCCGGGCGGGCCTGTCCCGCCAACCAGGCCGCCGCGCGACGGCGGATCGAGGGAAAGACGCGAGCCACTTCCTGCGCAGTCATCCGGCCCTGATAGGCCATGACTTCCTCGGCCGCGCGCAGGGAAAGCGCCCCCCACTGCCGCACCCATTCCTCCAGGTCCCAAGGATCGCCGGTCTGCCACAACCCCGGCTCGGGGAAATAGACCTGCGCGACAGCCTCGCTGCCGTCGGCAAGCTGCACCGTGACACGCTCCAGCGCATAGTCGAACCCGCCTTCATAGAAGTTCAACGCGGCCAGATCCGCATCAGACAGCCCCCGCGCAAGCAGGCCATCCGCGCTGCATCCGGCCCGCGCCTCGATCGCGGGGAAAGGTTGATCCTTGACCCAGAAAACGCCGTAGCCGGGCAGCTGCGCGGGCACGGCATCCAAATCTTCGCCTTTGCGACCCAGCACCAGTTCGAGCAGCGGGAGATGGCGCAGCGTGCCATAGAAAAACAGATCAGCCACGTGTCATAACCTATTGATAAGTTGTTTAAAATCAGCGCCATCGTCGAAAGGCGTTTTCGGTCACCAGGCCCGCCAGGATGCCGCCCGTGATCAAGGTCAGCATGACGCTGGGCACAGCGATAACAAAGAAGTACTCCAGCGCAATAACAAAAATTGCCGAAAGCGCTTCGAACGGGCCATCGTAGCGATGGCGCATGGCCAGACGAAACATCTCCCATGTGCCCTGCGCGAACAGCGCCCAAAGCACCATCACCGCCATGCCGGTGAGACCGTTGTTGATGGCAGGCACCACCCCGCGTCCGGCGCGCCGCCCCATGAAGATCCAGCCAGACAGCAGCCCGAGGGCGACATTCACATGTACGAAATAGCCGAAATCCGTGCCCTCCGGCAGCAGCGGCATCACCAGGTAGGACACCACGAAAGCCACCGCGCCCAAGGATATGGCGGCGATCAGGCGGGCGGCTGTAGGCATGGGCGCGGTTCCGTTGTCAGGCCTGCCCGGTTCAGCGATGGGCCAGGGTAATCTGCGTTACGTCGCAATTTCCCGTTTTAAAGGCTGCCGCGCAAGAGGTCAGGTAAAAGTTCCACATTTTGTGGAACCGCTCGTCAAACCCCAGGGCCGCGATCTGGTCCCAGCGTGCATTGAAGGTCTCATGCCAGCGCCGCAATGTCTGGTCGTAACTGTCGCCAAACTCGATCTTGCGCACCACCCCCAACCCGGCCTGTTCCACCTGCTCGCGCAGCGCTGAAGGCGAAGGCAGCATGCCACCGGGAAAGATGTATTTCTGGATGAAGTCCACGCCGCGGCGATAGACCTCCCATCGGCGGTCGGCAACGGTGATGATCTGCAAGGTGGCCCGTCCGCCCGGTTTCAGCCGGTCACGCACCGCGGCAAAATAGGTCGGCCAGTATTTCTGCCCAACGGCCTCGAACATCTCGATCGAGGCGACGCCGTCAAACTGGCCCCGGCAGTCGCGGTAATCCTGCATCCGCAGTTCGACCTGATCAGAAAGCCCTGCATCATCAATGCGTTGACGTGCAAAGCTCAGCTGTTCCTTGCTGATTGTCAGCCCGGTTACCCGCAGGCCGCGTTCGCGGGCCGCGTATTCCGCGAACCCGCCCCAGCCGCAGCCGATTTCAAGCACGTGATCGCCGGGCTTTACGCCCATCTGATCGACGAGGGAGGCGTATTTGGCAATCTGCGCCGCTTCCAGACTTTGCTGGCCGGTGGTGAACAGCGCGCTGGAATAGGTCATCGTGTCATCCAGCCACAGGCGGTAGAAGTCATTCCCGAGGTCATAGTGATGCGAGATGTTCTTGCGCGCTTGGCGACGGTGATTGCGGTGCAGCCAGAAGCGCAGCCGTTCATAGGCACGCAACAGGGCGCGGCCCTGGAACCCGTCATAAACCGTGTCGGCGCCCATATGCACCAGATCCATGAACGCCTGCAGGTCCGACGTGCTCCACCATCCGTCAAGGTAGGCATCCGAGAAGCCCAGATCACCTTCGCGGATCAGCCGGGTGAAGCAATCCGGGTTGTGAATGCGCAGATCCGCGGCCGGGCCGGGGTTCGCCCCCACGGTCCGAAAGATGCGACCATCGGGCAAGTGGATGTCCAGCTGTCCGACCTCCATCCGCTGCACCTGCGCAAAGACCGGTGCAAAGTAGCGCGGCAGATCGCTGTGGCCTTCGGTCTGTGTGAAGATCATTCCGCACCTCCTCGGCATCCTTACAAAATGCTAGGGCGCGGAACGCTTTGTGGCAAGAAAACTGTGCGTTAGCCCGCGTTGCGCATGTTCTGATAGGCTGCCAGCGCCCGTTCACGTCCGTGCTGCAGGCTGATGACGGGGGTCGCGCGCGCCATGTCCGGCGTCAGGTTCCAGCTGCGCGGCACGGCGTCGAAAAAGGCAAGAGCCTCCTCGGGCGGCGCGCTCTGTCCTTCGGCGATCCAGCGGCTGGTATAAACGCCCTTCGCGTCGAATTTTTGCAGCTGGCCATCGGGGTTGAAGATGCGAAAGAACGGCGAAGCATCGGGGCCGCACCCCGCCACCCATTGCCAGCCCATCGCATTGCTGGCCGGATCCCAGTCCACCAGTGTTTGCGCGAACCAATCCATTCCACATTTCCAGTGGATCATCAGGTGTTTGGACAGAAAGCTGGCAACGATCATCCGCGCACGATTGTGCATCCTGCCGGTCACGTAGAGCTCGCGCATGGCGGCATCCACGAAATCATAGCCAGTCTGGCCGCGTTGCCATGCGGCCAAATTGTCCCTGTCCTCCTTGCGCCAGGGAAATTGGCCCCATTCATCGCGCCAGCTACGGGTCAGGATATGTGGTGAATGATAGAGCAGATGGTAGGCGAACTCGCGCCAGACCAGTTCCTTGAGGAAGGTCTCGGCGCCCTGCCCGCCGCGCTGCATGGCCGCGCGCGCCTGATGCCACATGCGATGCGGGCTGATCTCGCCCCAGGCCAGGTTCTCTGACAGGCCAGAGGTGGCATCCTCCGCCGGAAAGTCGCGGCGTTCCTTGTAGGCATCCACCCGCTGCTCGAGGAAGTCCGATAGCCGGTTCAGCGCGGCCGTCTCACCCACGTGACAGAAACGGGCGACTACGTCGCCCCCGCGCGACATTCCCGCATCGAGCGCCCAATCCGCCAGCGCCTCGCTCTTGGGCCATGCCTTTGGCGCGGGCAGGCTGTTCGGGGCGGGCAGAAGATCCGCAACGTCGCGGCTGCGTACCGATTTCCAGAACGGCGTGTAGACCTTGAACATGCCGCCGGCCTTGGTCTCGACCGTCCATGGTTCAAACAGCAGTCGACCGCTAAAGGATTTTGCGTCGATCCCCTGCGCCTTCAGCAGCTGTTTCGCCTCGCTGTCGCGCGCGATGGCCTCTGGATCATAAAGACGCGACCAGACGACCATCTTCGCGCCAGTCTCGGCGCACAGTTTCTCCAGCACCGCGGCGGCGGCGCCACGCCGCAGGATGAGGCGCGAGCCGAGCCCTTCCAGCACCTGCTGAAAATGCTCCAGCCCCCGCCCCAGACGGAACTTGGGCGCAGCGCCCAGCGCCTCTTCCTGCGGATCCAAGATATAAACCGGCAGCATCGGCCCGCCGTGTTCGAGCGCCGCCTTCAACGCCGGGTTGTCATGCAGGCGAAGGTCGCGCCTGATCCACCAGATCACGGGAGGGCAGCTGCTCATGGTCTATCCTTTGGTCTTGGTGCGTTAGAGCACGCGGTCCAGCGCCTCGGTCAGCTTCTCGACCTCGGCGCTTGAGGTGTAATGGGTGAAACTGATACGCAGCACGCCCTGCGCCGGATCACCCCCCATAGCCTCCAATGGCCGTTGGGCATAAAAATCACCGCCGCCCGCCATGATGCCGAACTCAGCAAGATGCGCCGCCACCGGTTCAGCCGGGCGTCCCAACGCCAGCGCCACAGTGGGCGCACGCCGGGTGGCGTCCGAAGGCCCCAGAAGCCGCAGATCGTTCCGCGCCACGAGCCTGTCCAGCAAGGGCTGCAGCAAGTCCACCTCGTGAGCGCGCATCAGGTCGTGGACAAAAGCCCCGGTTTCGGCGGTATCGCCCTGATGACCGTGATGGGCCGCCAGCGCCTCGAAATAATCCGCGATCCCTGCACAGGCTGCGACCTGGGCGTGGTCCGGACCCGCGGGCGTGAAGCGTTTGTACAGCGTGTCGCCGTTGAAGTGATGCGCCTGGTTCGGCAGCAGCTCCCCCAGCACCCGGCGGATCACCATCACCCCCTGGTGCGGCCCATAGGTCTTGTAGGCGGAGAACAGGTAAACATCGGCCCCCAGGTCATCCACGTTCGGCAGACCGTGCGGCGCATATGACACCCCGTCGACACAGACAAAGGCACCGGCGGCATGGGCGATGGCGGTGATTTCGGCAACCGGGTTGATCTCTCCCACGACGTTGGAGCAATGCGGAAAACAGACCAGACGCACCTTGTCATCCAGCAGGTTTTCCAGCTGCGCCGGATCCAGGCTCCCGGTCTGCGGATCGATCTGCCATTCGCGGACCTCGATGCCTGCGTCCGCCAGCCGCCGCCAGGGGCCGCTGTTCGCCTCGTGGTCCTGATTGGTGACGACAATCGCCTCGCCCGGCTTCAGGAACTGGCGGAACGCCTGCGCCAGCACATAGGTGTTTTGCGTGGTCGAAGGGCCAAAGCTCAACTCCTCGGTCGCAACGCCCATCAATGCAGCCAACCGGCTGCGAGCCTCGTCCATCTCGGCCCCTGCCAGACGCGAGGCTTCGTAGGGGGCATAGGGCTGCACCTTGCGCTGGGTGTAAAAGCGGGTCAGCCGGTCGATTACCTGTCGACAAGTGTAGGAGCCGCCCGCGTTTTCAAAGAACGCCTGCCCCTGAAGGGGTGGCTCGGAAAAAGCGGGGAACTGTGCCCGTACGAAATCAATATCCAAAACGCTCATCGCATGTCTCCTCAATCGCTGCGGGTCGGGGGCCGACTGCACATGTCAGGGGCACCCCGGGCATGGCAGGTCTTCCAGCCGAGCCGCGCTCCCGCATCAGGATTGAGGGACCGTCGGCAGTCCTGCAAGTCAGAAACGTCAGACCAGGACACAACCTGCGTAGCGGACCCGCCGCCCGGCGGTCAACCGGGATTGCGCGGTATGCGTCGCCGCGCCCGGGCACTCGCGCAGCCGACATGAAAAAGGCCCCGACGAACGCCGGGGCCTTTCTGGTTACGCACGATGGGCCTGCTTACTTGAGGCGTCGCTCACGGGCCAGGCCGATGAAGACCGACACGCACATCAGCACCAGCACGATTGCGAAGGGGAAACCGGTCGCAATGGCGGCGGCCTGAAGCGCGCCGAGGCCGCCCCCCAGCAGGAGCACAACGGCGATGGCCCCTTCCAGAATGCACCAGAACACACGCTGGGCGGTCGGCGCATCGGTCTTGCCGCCGGCGGTGATGGTATCGATCACCAGCGACCCGGAGTCGGAGGAGGTCACGAAGAACACCACCACCAGGATGACACCGACGAAAGACAGAATGCCGGTCAGCGGGAAGGTCTCAAACAGTTTGAACATCTTCAGCTCAAGCGCCGCATCCTGCAGGGCCTGCCCTGTTTCGCCCATGACCAGATCCAGTGCCGCACCGCCAAAGACGCTCATCCACAGGGCGCCGACAACTGTCGGGATCAGCAGAACGCAGGTGACGAACTCCCGCACCGTACGCCCGCGCGAGATACGCGCGATGAACATGCCGACGAAGGGCGACCAGGAGATCCACCATGCCCAGTAGAAGGTGGTCCAGCCCTGCATGAAGTTGGTGTCATCCCGGCCAACCCAGTTCGACAGTTCCGGCAGGTAGACCACGTAATCCACCAGATTGGTAAAGAAGCCGGAGAGGATCGCCACAGTCGGGCCAACGAGGAGAACCAGCACCAGCAGAACGGCTGCGAGAATCATGTTGGCTTCGGACAGACGCTTGACGCCCTTTTCCAGGCCGGCCACCACGGACACCAAGGCAAACAGCGTGATCGCCACGATCAGCGCCACCTTCATACCGTCGGTCAGCGGCACGCCGAACAGGTAGTTCAGACCGGCCAGCGCCTGCGACGCCCCCAATCCGAGCGAGGTTGCGAGGCCGAAAATGGTGGCGAACACCGCCAGCACATCGACGATATGCCCCATCACGCCCCAGGTCGCCTCGCCGAACAGCGGGTAGAACACCGAACGCATGGTCAGCGGCAGGCCACGGTTGAAGGAAAAGAAGGCAAGCGCCAGGGCAACGATCGCATAGACCGCCCAGGGGTGCAGGCCCCAGTGGAAGATGGTCGATGCCATCGCCAGAGAGCGCGCCTGTTCCGGGTTCTCTGCGGCGGCGCCGAGCGGTGCCCAGTCGGTGCGCAGCCCATCCTCGCCAACGGCGGTGCCGCCGACGGAGGCGCCGAAATGCGAGATCGGCTCTGCAACGCCCCAAAACACCAGACCGATGCCCATGCCCGCGGCAAACAGCATCGCGAACCACCCGGCATAGGAGTAGTCCGGCCGTGCGTCATCGCCGCCGAGGCGAATCTTGCCGTAGGGGGACACCACCAGGAACAGCGAAAACAGCACAAAGATGTTCGTCGAGATCATGAAGACCCAGTCGAACTTGCTGGTCAACGTCGGGCGCAGCCAACCAAAGAATTCGGAGGCCTGCTCCTTGAACACCAGCGAAAAGAAGACGAATGCGACGATGGTCACAGCCGAAATGGCAAACACCGGGTTATGTACATCCAGTCCCAGTACCTGGATATTGTCCTGCCCGACCTCATAGTCGGCATCGGACTCAGTAGATTCTGTCGTCATGACTTGTCTCCCCGTTTAGTCAGTCCTTCTGTCATCCGCAGGATCCGCCGCCGACGGAGCCGAAATTGAGACTCCAATCCGCGAAAAAGCGACATTGCCACAGATTTGTGACAGACCAGCCCCGTGGCGTGTGCGCAAACCTGCGCATCCATGCCGCAATCCTATGGCCATCGCGCCCGTCCACCGCCGACAAAATACAATCAAAGCGCGATCTCCACGCCGCACGTCGGCAGGGACAGGACGGCAAAAGCCTCCTGCGAGCGGGCTACCTAACAGCAATGATCAGGATCGTAAAACAGACAGCCCGGGATCGGGCTGAACCGGCTTCTGCCTGCGGCGCAACAGCGTCAGGACGCTGTGTCGAAGCGCGCTGAGGAAGCAGCAGCGAAAAGAGAGGGGCGGTCCAAAGACCGCCCCCTGTCAAATTTATGCAAATGCTGTGCGCGCCGCGTCAGGCGTTCACGTCGACCACGACGCGGCCCTTGACCTGCCCCTTGAGAATGCCTTTGCCAAGCTCCGGCAGGTCTGCGAGCGTCGCGGGCTGCACCATCGCCTCAAGCTTGTCCATCGGCAGGTCGCTGGCGATGCGCTGCCAGGCGCGCTGGCGGTTGGCGAAGGGCTGCATCACCGAGTCGATGCCCAAGAGGTTCACGCCGCGCAGGATGAAGGGGGTGACCAGCGCGCCGTCGATGGCGGCGCCGCCTGCAAGGCCGATGGCGGCAACCGAGGTGCCGTATTTCATCTGCTTCAGCACCCGGCCCAGCATCGCGCCGCCAACCGCATCGACACAGCCCGCCCAGCGCTCGCTCTCGAGCGGCTTGCGGGTGACTTCGGTCAGCTCGTCACGCGCGACGATCTCGGTGGCGCCGAGCGATTTCAGGTAGTAGGCCTGCTCCGGGCGGCCGGTGACGGCGGCGACTTCGTAGCCGAGGTTGGCGAGGATCGCGGTGGCAACCGAGCCGACACCGCCGGCAGCGCCGGTCACCAGCACGGGGCCGTGGTCCTTTTCCATTCCCTGATCTTCCAGCGCCATCACGGCCAGCATCGCGGTCAGGCCCGCGGTGCCCACGGCCATCGCCTGGCGGGTGTCCAGCCCCTCGGGCAGCGGCACCAGCCAGTCGGCCTTGACCCGCGCCTTCTGGGCGTAGCCGCCCCAATGCGCCTCACCCACGCGCCAGCCGGTGAGCACCACCTTGTCGCCGGGCTTGTAGCGGTCATCGGAGGAGGCCTCCACGGTGCCTGCAAAGTCAATGCCCGGCACATGCGGGTACTTGCGCACCAGACCGCCGCCGGGCCCGATGCAGAGCCCGTCCTTGTAGTTCACGGTGGAATAGTCCACCGCCACGGTGACCTCAGCCTCGGGCAGCATGTCCTCGGTGATGTCCTCGACCGCGGCAACGGGCTTTTCGTCGCCTTCCTTACGTACGACCAGAGCTTTCATCCTGTCTCCTTTCCGCGGGGCTTTCCCGCTGTTTCCTTTTGGCGCCTGCGGGCGCCGTCAAATCCAGAAGCCGGGCTTCACCTCGGCCCGGCGCATGCCCAAGGGCGTCTCCACCTCCAGAACCGTGCCCGCATCCCAGTGCGAGCGCGCGACCATGGCAATCGACACATTGGTGGCAAAGTCCGGCGACCAGGTGGCGGTGGTGACCTGCCCCACCTGCTTGCCATCTGCGATCAGCGGCCAGGGCGCGGTGATCGGCGGGATCTCCCCGCTGATCTCAACCGGGCGGATCTGCTGCTTGGGCTCGGACCGGGCCATCAGGCCCGCCTTGCCGATGTAGTCGCGCGGCGAGTTGACGAATTTGCCCAGCCCGCATTCGAAGGGCGTGTTCTCGCGCGTCATGTCATTGCCGTAGCTGAGCAAGCCGCCCTCGACCCGTTCCATGGTGGAGGGGCAGCCCGCACGCACCTCGAGGTCCGCCCCCGCTGCAAACAGCGCGTCCCACAGCGGCATGCCGTAGTGGCTGCCTTCGACGTAGATCTCGAAGCCGCCCTGCCTGGAGTAGCCCGAGCGCGCCACCACGAAGCTGGTGTCCTGGAACGCCAGACGCTTGTAGCGGAAGAAGCGGATCGACCGCGCCTCCTCGCCGAAGACGCGGGCCATCAGCTCATCGGCCTTGGGGCCTTGCACCGCCAGCGGGCTCACGTCCGGCTCCCACACCCGCACATCCAGCGCCAGCGCATCGGCGATGCCGAGCACGTAGTGCAGGTAGTCGCTGTCGGCGACCGAGATCCAGTAGTGGTCCTCGGCCAGTTTCACCAGCACGGGATCATTGAGCATGCCGCCGTCGCGGTCGATGGCGGGCATGTAGTAGCACTGGTCCGCCGCCATGCCGTCGAGGTCACGCGGGCTGATCAGGTCGAGCAGCTTGCGCGCGTCCCGCCCCTGCACCGCAACCTGGCGCTCGCAGGCGACGTCCCAGACCTGCACATGGGTCTTCAGGTGGCGGTAGTCCTCCTCCTGGCTGGCAAAGACCGACGGCAGGATCATCCGGTTGTAGACGGTGCAGACTTTCATGCCCGCCGCCTCGACGCCGGGGGAGAAGGGCGTGCGCCGGACGCGGCGCGAGGGGAAGATGCTGGCCATGCCCTGCCCTCCGCCTACTTGGGCCCGTGCCAGTCGATCTGGCAGATCTCGGCCGAGCGGCCGTCGAAATCCCAGACCCGGCCGAAGGCGCGCACGCGGCCCTTGGTGGCCTTGGCCACGGTGATGTCGGGACCCATCCAATATTCGGTGTTGGTGACGACAATGTCCTTGCCGTCCTTGCCCTCAACCGGCACCACCGATCCCTGGATCTTCTTGCCGACCATCAGGCGGCGCTCCTTGCCTTCGGTTTCGAACACCACGGGGGCGCGTTCGGCGCCGAGGAACTCGCTCACCAGAAGCGAGAACAGGCCGGTGGTGCCGCGGGCAGCGCCGGAGAAGATGTTGACCAGCCCGTCATAGGCAGCTTCCGAGGCGCGCTCGTCGATGAAGGCGGCGGCCTTCCAGTTGCCGCGGCCCATGTTGCCCGGGATCTCGAGAAACAGGCCGACGTTCAGGCCCGAGAGGTCCTCTTCGCCGTAGCTGCCTTCGTCGATGCGCACGCCCGCCCAGGCCTGGCAGTGGCCTTCGGTCGGCGGATGCTGGCCCAGCGATACCACGCAGGGGCAGAAGACGGTGCAGTTGCAGTTGAGGATCAGCTCCCCCTTGATGGTCCAGGGCACGGTGCCCACTGCTGCGTCGAGTGCCATTTCTTTCCTCCCTAATGTTCAGACAATTCCTGCGGCCAGCGCCAGCGCCATCCCCACCAGACCCGCACCCAGCGGTTTGGTGACGTAGCGGCCCAGCTCCGGCAGCTTTTCCAAAATCATGATCACCGTCGCGAGCCCCATGAAGGCAAGGTTCATGGTCCCGCCGACAAAAGCCAGCAGCATCAGCGCCCAGCAGCATCCCAGGCACACCAGCCCCAGCCGCACCCCGTTGCGCAACGGGCCTTCTTCCCAATGCTGCATGAAAAACACCAGCGGGCGTCGGCACTTGCTGAGACAGGCTTCCTTCATCGGCGAGAACTGGTAGCCCCCCGCGATCAGCAGCAGCGCTGGCGACAAGTAGCGGGAATTGCTGTCGCCGAAGGCGGTAATCAACTCCGCCCGGAACAGCAGCAGCTGCAACAGCCCCGCCAGGGCGGAAAAACCGCCCCACACCGCCAGATAGCCGCCGACCAACCGGGTGAAGTCGGTATCGGGCGCCGTGTGGGACAAATCCTCGTAGGTGGCAAAGGCCGGCAAGGCCGTCGGTGCCATCATCGCGGCCGACATCAGCGCCCACATCATCGCCATCTTCGCGAAACCCGCCGCATCCGGGGTCAGGGTGCAGAAATCGCGCCAGAAATCCGGCCCGTAAAGCGCACTCGCCTGCCGCAGCTCAGCCGGAACCGACATCGCGTAGAGAACGATCCAAGCCCCCAAGATCAGCCCGAAGAGGGCCAGCCAATGCCAGCCTGCCATGGTCCTGATGCGTTGTGCCAGAATGGCTTTCATGGCGCGCTCCGGGTAAGAGGGTCTGCGACTCACGTCTTGAGTTTTAAATGTCAGACTTTTAAATGTCAGACAAATTATTTCTGGCCGGGCCTCTTCCGGCGTAACGCAGCGTCAGGGCAGTCACATGCGGATCGACCCAAACAGTTCCGCCGATCTATCGGTGCAGATCGCTCAGGCGATCAAGGATGCCATCATTTCGGGCGACTTGAACGTGGATGAGCGCCTGCCTTCCGAGGCAGAGCTGTCCGAGCATTTCCAAGTCTCGCGGCCAACCGTGCGCGAGGCCCTGAAACGCCTGGCGGCGCAGTCACTGATCCGCACCCAGCGGGGTGCCACGGGCGGCGCTTTTGTGAAGCGACTGAGCTTTGAAGATGCCTATGCCCAGCAGATCACCACCTCGACCCTGCTGCTGAGCATGAACGCGGTGAGCTTTGACACAGCCTGCGAGGCGCGCTACGCGCTCGAACGCGCTTGCGCGCCACTGTCGGCCGCTCGCTGCAGTGCCGATCAACTGGCGACGATGCGGGCGGAAATCTTTCGCCAGCAGCAGCCGGGTTTGACCGATGAGGCGTTCTGCGCGTCCGACGTTGCGTTTCACCGCGCGCTTGTGGATGGCGCCGGCAACCCGGTGCTCTCCTACCAGCTGGCCGGTGCGGTGGAAGCCATGCAACCGCTCATGAACATGATCACCTTTAGCGCCCGCGACCGCGCCACGATCACCGCCCTACATGGGCGTATCGCCGATGCGATCGAGGTGGGAGACGGGGCGGCCGCGGTGGCGGGGCTTGAGGATCTTGAGGGCGAAACCCGCAAGCTCGCCGCGGATGTCTTTGCCGCGCGTGCCGCCCGCAGCGCTTGAAGCGAACACCCGGCTCGCATTCAGCCGCCCCCCCGGATAGTGGCCGGGTCATGAATTGTTCTGCAAGCCAGTAGAGCTGCATGAATAAAGGCCACCGGAGCTTTGAATAGCCTTTCGCGCGCCGCTCGCGCTTGGCTACGGCCACTGACAATTCCCGTCTAAAAATGCGGATCGAAATCCGCACGCCCCCTTTGCAACCCGTAAAAAGCGCACTATATAGCCCGTGTTCCCTCGTGGAACTATGGACATAAACGCGCTCGTAATAAGCGGATCGGACCCGGGGGCGGTACCCGGCGGCTCCACCAATATCCTTCGTTTGGGGATCATGGGGCCGAAATAGGATCGACGGACGTCTAAAGGGGTTAGCTTTGTCTCGGCTGTCTGCCACCGTTACCGGCGAAAACAGTACAATTGCAAACGACAATCGTGCTCCGGTTGCTCTGGCTGCGTAAGCAGTTCGAGTAATCGAAATCTAAGCCCTTGCGCCTAGCCGCGTAAGGCGGGGTTCGCAGGTACCTGGCAACAGAAACCTGCACTTTCCCCGAACGCGCCAATTTTCTGTTCGAGGTATGCCGGACTGCCTCGTCGCGTTATCGTAATTCAGATGTTTTCAATCCGGCCTCGGCACTGTATGGCGACCGCCAAACTGGCAGAAAGCTGTTTGAACTGTGACCTCGCCCATGACCAAGACCGAAATCCTGCAAGCCTGGTACGACCAGGCCTGGAGCCGTGGCGACCTGAGCGATCTGGAGCGTTTTTACACGGCGGACGTCACCGCCACCGGTGTGGTCCCTTCCCTGCCCCTCAATCGCAACGACTTTCAGGATTTTGTGGCGGCGCTGCGCCATCAGGTTAAGCAGATCGCAATCTCGATCACCCAAGCTGTGGAACAGGGCGAGTGGCTGGCCGCACGCATTGAATTCAATGGCTGCTGCGCCGCGACGGACGCTCCCATTCAGACAACGGGACAGGTGATGATCCGGTTCAAAGACGGAAAGATGGCGCAATCCTACGGCCAATTCGACTACATCACCCTGTTCGAGCAGTTGGGACAATTGCCACAGGACACCATTGCCGCCTGTCTGGCGGGTCAGGGGCTGACATGGCGGTAAGAAAATCGACGGATCACGCGCAAAACGACCCCCCGGCGACGCAACGCGCCTTGTTGCTCGCGGCCTCGTTCGACCCTGAGCAGACCGCGGACATGCCGCTCACCGCGGTGATACAGCGCTGGTTTGACGAGGTGTGGTGCAAGGGCAACCTGAAGGCCGTCTCGCAATTCCTGACGCCGGAAACTGAAATCTCCGGTGCCGTATCCGCGCTTGCAGAACCGGAAACGGAATATGCCGAAGTTGTTGCAGCGGTGCGCAATCTGCTGGGGCCGATCAGGGTCACGATCACCCATGCAATGGAGACAGAGAATTGGGTGTCCGCGCGCCTGATCGCCTCCACCAGCAATCCCGAAGACGGCACCCCCTTTGAAATTTCCGGCCAGGTCATGGCGCGGATCGAAAACGGCAAGATCGTCGAAATGCATTCCAACATGGATTACTTCCACATGTTTGAAATGCTGGGGCAATTGCCGCCGGACGCAATGGCGATCTGCATGACGGGCGAGCGCCTCAAGTAACCGGTACCGCCCGCCCGCTGCACCTCTCTTGACAGCCCCCTGCCCGCGTGGGACGCACGCCCAAGACAGCAGCTTCCGGTGACGGTACCGGACATCCAGCGAGGCAGGCGCACCATGGTGGCACGGAACCAGGCGGAATCCCCCAACTCCCCCTCCGATAGGGCTTCCACCAATCCCGGCTGGGGCGAAATGCTGCGGGTCTTCGGCCGCATCGGCTTCCTCAGCTTCGGCGGACCCGCCGCGCAAATCGCGCTCATGCACAAGGAACTGGTCGAAGACCGCCCCTGGCTGAGCGAAGATAGCTTCCTGCGCGGCCTGTCCTTTTGCATGCTGCTGCCGGGACCCGAGGCGATGCAACTGGCCACCTACACCGGCTGGCGTATGCGGGGCACGCTCGGCGGACTGTTTGCCGGGCTATTATTCGTGATGCCGGGGGCCGTGGTGATCGGCCTGCTGGTCTGGCTTTACGCGCAATTTGGCACAATGCCCGCGGTTCAGGCCGCGTTCCTGGGCATCAAGGCGGCGGTGGTGATCATCATCCTGCAGGCACTGCGACGCCTGTCGGCAAAGGCGTTGCACAATTCTCTCGACTGGCTGCTGGCTGGCGGCGGATTTGCGGCGCTGTTCTTTCTGAATGTACCGTTCCCCCTTGTGGTTCTCGCGGCCGCTGTCATCGGCCTCTTGCGCCGCCCTGCCACCGACGCCGCCCCCGCCGCCCCCCCGGCCCCGTTTCGGGCCGCCGCCACGCTGTCCACCGTTGTCCTGTGGGGGGCCTTGTGGCTGCTGCCGCTGTTGGCGCTGGAGCTGGCAGGCGCGGATTTCCTGAGCGATCTGGGCTGGTTTTTTGCCAAACTGGCGGTGGTCACCTTTGGCGGTGCCTATGCGGTGCTGGCCTATATCAGCCAGACCGTGGTAAGCCAGTTCGGCTGGATTACCGCCGGGCAGATGATCGACGCACTTGGCCTGGCTGAAACGACCCCGGGCCCGCTGATCCTCGTGACCCAGTTCGTGGCGATGCTGTCGGGCCTCACGCAACAGGGCACCGCCCTTTTCCTCGCAGCCGGTGCCGTCGCGCTCTGGGCGACATTTGTTCCATGCTTCCTGTGGATCTTTGCCGCCGCCCCATACGTCGAGCGTATCGCCACGCACCCGCGGCTGGGACAGGCGTTGAAGGCCGTCACCGCCACTGTCGCCGGTGTCATACTGAACCTGTCGTTGTGGTTCCTGATCCACGTGGTCTTTGAACAGACGCGGACATTGGAGCATGGGCTGCTGCATCTTCCTGTCCCGGTCTGGAGCAGCGTGGACCCCGTTGCAGCCGCCCTTGTGCTGTTGGCGCCCGCGGTCGGATGGATCTGCCGTGGCAACCTACCGGCGCTCCTGGTGGCGATGGCAGGCGCGGGTCTTGCTCTGGCGCAATTCCCGTTTGCAATCAGCTGACTGCACGGGACTAGCGAGCAATCCGACCGGGGCAAAAAAATCTCCGTCAGCGTCGCAGGCTGCCCTTTTGTTTCCGCCAAAATCTCTTATGCTTAACGCAAAATGAACAAAGGGTGACTGCATGTCCCGTGAAATTGACTATGGCAACCTGATGCATTCTGCGATGCGCGGCCTGATCCGGACCGTGCTGCAGGACGTTTCCGAGAACGGCCTGCCTGGCAACCACCATTTCTTCATCACCTTCGACACCGATCACCCGGACGTGGAACTGGCAGACTGGCTGTCGGACCGTTATCCGGGCGAAATGACGGTCGTCATGCAGCATTGGTTCGACAATCTTGTCGTCGATGAGGATGGCTTCGCGGTCACGCTGAATTTTGGCGACTCGCCCGAGCCGCTCTACATCCCCTATGACGCAATCCGCACCTTCGTGGATCCGTCCGTGGAATTCGGCCTGCGGTTCGAAAGCGCCGAAGACGAGGGCGAGACCCCGACCACACTCCCGGACTCCGAAGCGCCCTTCGAAAGTGAGCCGTCGGCCCCGGCGAGCGAAAAGAAAGACGCCGACGTGGTTTCGCTGGACAGTTTCCGCAAGTAAATCGACCTGCCGCACTTGCTGGGCGCCCCGTTGGCGGTGGGCGCCGATGGCCCTGGTCAGACCGGGTCACAGGCAAGTGTGCGCACAGTACCCGGGCACCCATTGCCGCGCCAATGGCGGGCAGCAGAACTGGACGGCCGCCAGCGGTTGGTTACAGGCGGGTCAGAAATGCTTCTATTTTGCGTCGGATCTCGCCGTTCAGCCGGGAAACGTAGACCAAATCCAGTCCGCCTTCGGCCAAGGTCCTGTCATATTGCTGGATCTCGTAGTCGCCGTTGGGGTGGATGAACATCGAAAACACGGTCAGCGTGTCGCCGTCGATCCGCCCCCAGACAAAGGGCTCCCCCTCCATCGGGTCCAGCGGCACCGCGTGGCCAAAGACGTTGCGCCGCATCGCCGCTGAGAACACCCCGGATCGGTTGCTGGGCTGAAACTCGATCTCGTAGCTTTTGGTCTTCCTGCGGCCATCGCCTTTTTCCGTGGTCGCAACCCATTTCAGCACGAACCCCTTGGAGGTCTCACGGATCGTGACACTGATGTCCCGCGGCACTTGCTGTCCGTCAGCGGCCTCAATCTCGACTGATCCCGAATATTCACCCGCGAACTGACCAATCTCGGCTGCGCAGACAGAAATCGGCGCCCAGACCACCGCCAGCGCCATCACATGTGCCACGATGCGCAGGCGGACGGCCATGCCACGAGCCTTCAGCCACGAGCGCATGTTTCGCAGGCTCGCGCACATCTGGGGGGACCCTGTCAAAGAACGTGGCACGTCAAATCCTTCCTCACCTTCCAAAAGATACCCGCCGTCACATATTGCGCTGTGACAGGCATCAAGAACAAGGCACTGACCGCGCAGGCCCGATGATTATGCGAGATTTCTGAATACTTCGCAAAAAGCGCGCCGCAAGGATCATAGCAGATATTCCCCGACTTGCAGGGGGTGCGATTGCGACAATTGCGCTCTATACCTTGCGGGCCAAAACACTATGCTGCGCGCGACTGGCCAATTGCGCCTGTGCAGCGCGCAGGCTAAACGGCATACAGACGCATACAACGAGAGAGGCGACGGATGACCGGCACCCGTACCGAAACCGACAGCTTTGGCCCGCTTGAGGTCCCCGCAGACAAATACTGGGGCGCGCAGACGCAGCGCTCGATCATGAACTTCCCGATCGGCTGGGAAAAACAGCCCGTGGCCATCGTGCGCGCGCTTGGCGTGATCAAGCAGGCCTGCGCCATGGCCAACAAGGCGTCCGGCAAGCTGGACGCGAAGATCGCCGATGCCATCATTCAAGCCGCCAGCGAAGTTGTCGCGGGCAAGTTCGACGACAACTTCCCGCTGGTCGTCTGGCAGACCGGTTCGGGCACCCAGTCCAACATGAACTCGAACGAGGTCATCGCCAACCGCGCGATCGAGATCCTCGGCGGCGAGATCGGCTCCAAAGATCCGGTACACCCGAACGATCACTGCAACATGGGCCAGTCCTCGAACGACACCTTCCCGACCGCGATGCATATCGCCACCGCGATGATGGTGCGCGACGTGCTGGTGCCGGGGCTGACCAAGCTGGCGGAAGGGCTGGAGCGGAAGTCCGAAGAGTTCAAGGACATCATCAAGATCGGCCGTACCCACACCCAGGACGCGACCCCGCTGACGCTGGGCCAGGAGTTCGGCGGCTACGCGCATCAGATCCGCCAGGGGCTGGCACGGGTCGAGGCCGCAATGCCCGGCATCTACGAGCTGGCACAGGGCGGCACCGCGGTGGGCACCGGCCTGAACACCCAGAAGGGCTGGGCCGAAGAAGTGGCCGCCAACATGGCCGAGATCACCGGTCTGCCCTTCGTGACCGCTCCGAACAAATTCGAAGCGCTGGCAGCGCATGATGCGATGGTGTTCCTGTCCGGCGCGCTCGCGACCATCGCGGGCAGCTGCTACAAGATCGCCAACGACATCCGCTTCCTCGGCTCCGGCCCGCGTTCGGGCCTGGGCGAGCTGATCCTGCCGGAAAACGAGCCGGGCTCCTCGATCATGCCGGGCAAGGTGAACCCGACCCAGGCCGAGGCGCTGACCCAGGTTGCCGCACATGTCATGGGCAACGACGCGGCCATCAAGTTCGCAGGCTCCCAGGGCCACTTCGAGCTGAACGTCTACAACCCGATGATGGCGTACAACCTGCTGCAGTCGATCCAGCTGCTGGGTGATGCGGCCGACAGCTTTACCGAACGCATGCTGAACGGCATTCAGGCCAACGAGCCGCGCATCGAGAAGCTGATGAAGGAAAGCCTGATGCTGGTGACAGCGCTGGCACCGACCATCGGCTACGACAACGCGACCACCGTTGCCAAGACCGCGCACAAGAACGGCACGACGCTGAAAGAAGAAGCGATCAAGCTGGGCTTCGTGGATGAGGCCACCTTTGACGCGGTGGTCCGCCCCGAACAGATGATCGGTCCCAAGGACTGATGGGCAAGCCGGTCAATCTGAACCGGTACAGAAAAGCAAAGGCGCGGGCCGAGAAAAAGGCCCGCGCCGACCAGAATGCCGTGGAATTCGGGCGCTCCAAGGCGGAAAAGGATCTGGCCAAGGCGCGCAAGGCGCAGGACGTCCGCCGCCTCGATGGCCACAAGCGTGACGAATGACCGGGCGGCCGAAGAAACACTCGCTCACCCTGCGCGGCCATCGCACATCCGTGTCCTTGGAAGACGAGTTCTGGGACGCTTTCCGAGAAATCGCCGCGCAAGATGACCGTGCGATCAACGACCTGGCGGCTGAAATCGACGAAAGCCGCGGGGACGACTGTGGTCTGGCCTCGGCCATCCGGCTTTTCGTGCTGCGCCGACTGAGAAGCGGTTGAGACCGCGGGACTTCTGATCGTTACCCGCCTTTCCCTGTCACCACCCCTCGCCTGTATCCACCAGTTTATCCGGCTTCTCCCGGCTCAGCGTTCTACAATCTCCAGCCATATGCCGTTCTTGGACCGGACCGTCAGGTGGGCGGCAGGGATCGGTTCCCGCCCCGCCACGGTGCAAACCCGAAAATGGCGCAGGATCATCGACAGGATCAGCACGCCCTCCACCATCGCGAACCCCGCCCCCGGGCAGACCCGCGGGCCGGCCGAAAACGGAATATAGGCGTCGCGTTGGCACTGCTTGCCGTTCGGTGTCTCCCACCGGGACGGATCGAAACCATCCGGGTTGTCCCACAGCCGCTCATGCCGGTGCAGGTGCCAGGGACTGAGCACCATCTGCGATCCCGTTGGGACGTCCCGGTTGCGAAAGCGCGCGGGACAGGCCGCCTCGCGCACCATCATCGGCACCGGCGGATAGAGCCGCAGCGCCTCACGAAAGACATCGCGGCTGCGTCGCAACTTCGACACGGCGGCAAAACTGTCGTCCTCGAGCGCTTTGGCCTCTTCCGACAAGACCTCCTGCCATTCGGGATACAGCGCCACGAGGTAGAGCGCCCAGGCCAAGGCGGAGGCGCTGGTCTCATGCCCTGCCAGAAAGAAGATCGCCACCTGATCGACCATTTCCGCTGCATCAAACGCCCCCCCGGTCTCGGGATCCCGGGTTGTCATGATCTTGGTTGCGAGATCATCCGGCGCTTGTCCCGCGTGGATCGCACGCATCCGCTCGTCGGTGAGCTGCGCGATCAGCCCCCGAACGACCGCGGCGTTGCGCCGGGTGCCGCGACGAAAGAAGCGCGGCATCCAGCCTGGCAAGCGCACAAAGGCTGCAAGATTCAGGATCGGCTGGCTGCGCTGATAGTCGCGAAACCGGTGAAAGACCTCTGCGGCGACCTCGTGTTCGATGGGGATCGAAAAAAGCGTGCGAAAAATCACATCGGCCGCGACATGCGAGGCCTCGGCCTCGATTTCGACCTGCCCCTGCCGATTGCGCAGCCGTGCCACCATTGCCTCGGAAGCCGCGCGCATCGCCGGATAGGTGTCCTTCAGCCGACCACCCTCGAAGGCGGGATCAATGATGCGGCGCTGACGTTTCCATTCGGACCCGTTGGTCAGAAACACGGATTGGCCCAACAGCGGCTTCAGTCCTTCCGCAATGCGGTCCGATTTCGGAAAGTCCTCAGGGCTGTCCTTCAGCAGCCGTTTCACCAGTTCGGGTTCATTGACCAGGAAGCTGCGAAAGAAAGGCGTGCGAAACTCCGCCATCCACGCGCGATACAGACGGGCCGGCTGCGCCGAGAGAATGTCCTGGCGGAACAGGCGCGCGTACCGCCAGAGCGACACGCGGTCCGCGCGGGCGGCGGGTTTGGGTGGCTGAGGCGCCGTCATCTGGCGGCCACAGAGGTGAATTTCGACACCGGCACCTCGATGCGCGAGCGAGAAGGTTTGCGGCCCTCGAAACGCTCGGCCAGCGTCAGCGGCCCTGCCGTGATGCGGAAATAGTCGTAGTCGCCGGGCTGGTCGAAAGCACACAGGTACTGAAAATGCAGCCGAAAGAAACGCCAGCGCAGTTGTTTCCAACGCGCCGGACTGAGCGTCTGGGTGAAGGCGGCAGAAATCACCAGTGGCCAGCGTTTCGCCTCGGGCGCGACACCGCTTACCGCGACCGGATCGCAGAGCGCAAAGGCGCAGCCATCGCCGGGCGCTGTGACATCGACCCACGTCAGCTCAGGTCGCTGCGACAGGTATTGCAGGTCGGCGCGCAGGCGCTGCGCGCGTGGCAGGAACGAAACCATCGGCACGACCTGCCCGAGGCTCAGGAACCCGAGGGCCGGGCCATCCTGCGGCCTCCCCGCCCGGAGCACGTCCGCCAGCACGGAGACCCCCACATGCGCGCCGGAGGAATGGCCGACCACCAGCACCTCATCCAGATCGGGGTCCTGTAGTGCGGCAGCGATCCGATTGCCGAACGCAGCCATTCGTTCTTCCATCTGCGGTGCAATCGCGCCCTTGTCGGAGGCAGCATGTGCATAGTCATGCATCAGGTAGTAGGCAAAGAACCTGCCGTCCTGCTTCTTGAACCAGCGTAGCAACACGTACCCCGCCGACAGTCCAAGGCACCATCCCAACACCGCACTGGCGGTCTCATGCACCCCTACCGCCCCCGCCAGCAGCCCGATCATTTGGGCCACACCCAAGGCCAACAACAGCGCAAGCAGCGCCTGCAGCAACAGCATTCCAACCGGATAGAGCGCGGCGATCACCGGCCCCTTGCGCAGCCGCATCAGCCGCCGCAAGGCGCCCGTTGAGATATAGATCCAGGCCGTCTGCAAAAGTTGCCAGTACGTCCCGGGGATTGTCGCGGTCATGCTGTGGCGGACGATGTCCGACCAGACCAGAACCTCGACCTCGGCCGCGGTGACACGGCCATCGATCTCCGCCTGAACGTCCCAGCCGAAACCGCCGGGGCCGCTTTTCCCTTGCACCGCAAGGCGGTAGCCCGAGATCTTCGCCTGAGCGGCACCTTCCTTGCGGTAAAGCTCCCGGTAGCGACGCGGGTGAATAGGGTCATAGCCGGGAATGTAGAACACCCGCCGCCTGCGCACATGTTGCTGAAGGGAGCTGCCTTGATCCACGCCCTGCCCTGAACTCTTCTCGTTGCCCTAACTGCCTGCCCACCAGCCTAGCAGCGGTTTTCGGCAAGAGTAAGGCCCACAGTGACCCGCGAGCGCGCCGCGTCAGCCCAGAACTGCAAGTGCCGGGAACGTCTCCAGCAACCACCATGAAAAGGTGGTGAACAGGCCTGTGACCAGCATCACCCCGACAAACAGCAGCAGCCCGCCCATTGCCTTCTCGATCACCCCCATGTGGCGCTTCACCCGGTTCATCAGAACCATCGAGCGGTTGAGGAATATCGCCGCCAGCAAGAATGGCACGCCAAGGCCTGCGGCATAGACGCCCAGCAAAATCGTGCCCCGGCTTACCGAAGCCTCGGAGGCGGCCAGCGACAGGATCGCCCCCAACTGCGGGCCAATGCAGGGGGTCCATCCAAAGGCAAAGGCGAGCCCCAGGACGTAAGCCCCCAGCGCCGAACCGCCGGATTCGCCCGCCTCCATCCGCGCTTCGCGGTCCAGCAATGGAATGCGGAAGACGGACAGGAAATGCAGGCCGAAGATGATCACGACAACACCGGAGACCTGGGCAAACAGCTCCTGGTTCTGCAGCACAAAGGCGCCGAAGGCCGAGGCCGTGAAGCCGAGCAGCAAGAACACCGTCGACAGACCGAGGACGAAAAACAGCGCCGCAATGATCGCCTTGCGCCGGGCGGCCACGGTGCCCTGCATCTCGCCGATGGTCACGCCGCTCATGTAGGCCAGATAGGGCGGCACGATCGGCAGCACGCAGGGCGACAGGAAACTGATCACGCCGCCCAGCAGCGCCACCAGCATGGCAGGGAGCAGCCCTGCGTCGATGATCTCGATTCCAAACATGCCCCGACTCTTATTCGAGCAATCGGCCAAGGTCACGCGACCGGTGGTCACATCCTTGTGGACAGCTTGAAACTTCCCGCTTATCTGGACCACATGAGCGAGATCGAAGAAACCTTGGATGCCATCGGGCTGCTGTGCCCCCTGCCCGTGTTGAAAGCGCGCAAGCGGTTGAAATCCCTGCAGCCGGGTGCGGTTCTGCAAGTCCTGGCGGATGACCCGGCGGCGGTGGTCGACATGCCGCATTTCTGCCACGAGGCAGGGCATGAGTATCTTGGGCAAAAGGATGGCGGGACCCATCAGGTCTACCTGATCCGCAAACGCGGCTAAAACCACCGCAAAATCACAAAGTATGATTGGCGACCCGAGGTTCGAAGGCTTTTCGGACCAAACGGCTGTGCGTCGACCAGAAGCGTCGCATCCGACGCCTGCGCGAGATCAATAGACCTCAACTATCGGCACAAAAAAGGCAGGCCCGCAGGCCTGCCTCTTGAACTCGACGTGGATCCGTCGACGGTCTAGCGATTAGCTTCCCATCGACCACCAGCCGCGGCGCTTGGGCTTTGGCGGGGTTGCCGGTTCGGCTTCCGCCCCCGCGCCTGCCAGTGCCGGTTCCGGCGCTTTTTCTTCCGCCTCAGGCTTGGCTTCAGGCTCGACGCTCTCAGCCTCAGTCGGAACTCTGACGTCTTCTGCAGACGGCTGGGGCTCTCCTTCTGCCGAGGTCACCTCGACGGTTTCCTCGTCCGAAGCAGCGGCCTCTGCCTGCTCTGTCGCCGCAGGCTCAGCTGCCGTTTCTGCCTGCTCTGCCTCCGCGTCACCCGGTGCATCGTCGCCCTGCGCGTCTGCACTGACCTCTGCGGTTGGCGATGCCGCGGTCAGATCAGCGTCCTCGGCAGTTGCGACCTCACCTTCCGAAGCCTCTGCAACTTCAGTCACTGGCGCCTCGTCTGCGACTTCCGCCTGCGAAGACGCATCGGCCTCTTCAGTCTGCTCGGACGGTGCGTCCGTAGCCGCCGCCTCGGCCTCAGCTTCGGTCGACTTCGGCTTGGACCTGCGCGACCGGGTCCGGGTGCGTGTCGGCTTCTTCTTTTCCTTCACCTCGTCGGCAGTCTCGCCTTCCGAGGCGGAGGTGTCTTCGGCGGCCTGCGTCTCATCTGCAGCTTCCTCAGCGGAGCCCTCGGCCGTGTCGCCAGATTGATCCTGGCTTCCAGCGGCCTGATCGCCATTGCTCGCCTCACCGTTGCCGGACTTGCGGCGACGACGGCGACGACGCTTGCGCTTGGGCTTGTCTTCTTGCGCAGCCTCTTCCGGCACCTCGGCCGCGGCTTCAACCACGTCTGCAGGTGCCTCCTCTTCCGCGCTGGAGGCCCCTTCGGCGTCGACCTGATCCATGATCGAGGTGTCCACCGACACCACGGGTGCCGTTGCCGCCGGGACTGTGCGCGACGCGGTCTTGAACTTTTCAAGAACGAAGTCAGGGCTGACCAGATGCGGATCGCCTTCGATGCGCACGGACAGGCCGTAACGCGCCTCGATCTGGGCGATATGCTCGCGCTTCTGGTTCATCAGGAAGTTGGCGATGGACACCGGGCAGCGCACCAGCACCTCGCGGGAGCGGCGGCGGGTGCCCTCTTCCTCGATCTGGCGCAGGATCGACAGCGCCATGGAGTCGTCGGAGCGGATCAGGCCGGTGCCGTGGCAATGCGGGCACGGCGCGGTGGTCGCCTCGATCATGCCGGGGCGCAGGCGCTGGCGCGACATTTCCATCAGGCCAAAGCCCGAGATCCGGCCCACCTGGATGCGGGCGCGGTCGGTCTTCAGCTTGTCCTTCATGCGCTTTTCGACGGCAGCGTTGTTCTTGCGCTCGTCCATGTCGATGAAGTCGATGACGATCAGACCGGCCAAATCACGCAGACGCAGCTGGCGCGCCACTTCTTCGGCAGCCTCCAGGTTGGTCTTGAGCGCGGTCTCCTCGATCGAGCCTTCCTTGGTGGCGCGACCGGAGTTCACGTCGATCGCCACCAGCGCTTCTGTCACGCCGATCACGATGTAGCCGCCGGACTTCAGCTGAACGGTCGGGTTGAACATGCCGGCCAAATAGCTCTCGACCTGGTAGCGCGCGAACAGCGGCAGCGCTTCCTGGTAGTGCTTCACGTTCTTCGCGTGGGACGGCATGATCATCTTCATGAAGTCCTTGGCGATGCGGTAGCCGCGTTCGCCCTCGACCAGGACCTCATCGATCTCGCGATTGTAGAGGTCGCGGATCGAGCGTTTGATCAGGTCACCCTCTTCGTAGATCTTGGCGGGCGCGATGGACTTCAGCGTCAGCTCGCGGATCTGTTCCCAGAGCCGCTGCAGGTATTCATAATCGCGCTTGATCTCGGCCTTGGTGCGTTTTGCCCCGGCCGTGCGAACGATCAGCCCCGCGCCGGTCGGCACGTCGAGTTCCGTTGCAATATCCTTGAGCTTCTTGCGGTCGGCCGCGTTGGTGATCTTGCGGGAAATGCCACCGCCGCGCGCGGTGTTGGGCATCAGCACGCAATACCGGCCTGCCAATGACAGGTAGGTGGTCAGCGCCGCGCCCTTGTTGCCGCGCTCTTCCTTCACGACCTGCACCAGCAGAACCTGGCGGACCTTGATCACTTCCTGAATCTTGTAGCGACGCGGACGGGGTTTGCGCGGCGGACGGATGTCTTCGCTGTCATCCTCGTCGGCAACGGATTCGATGCTGTCATCCTTGGTGGCGGCATCGGCGCGCTGCCCTTCGGCGTCGTCTCCGACTTCCTCCGGGTCGACTACGTCGCCGATGACGTTATCGGCGGCAGGCGCAGCCTTGCCGCGCGACCGGGAGCGGCTACGCGACCGCCCCTTGGGCTTGGCAGCGACGGCCTCTTCGGCCTGTGCGTCCTCGGCCGGTGCGTCTTCAGCCTGAGCTTCCTCGCCCTCGGCCTCGTCAACCTGGGGCTCTTCGGCATCCGATGCCGGGGCACTGTCAGACGCCCCCTGATCCTCGGCTTCGGCGACACTGGCATCGCCAGCCTCTTCGCCCGCCGGGGCGGATGCGTCGGAAGCCGCCTCGGCTTCGCCCGCGTCGGCGGTCTCCGCGGCGGGCGCGCTGTCCTCGATCGGCGCGTCTACGCCGGTGTCCTCAGGTACCTCCGCCAGCTCCGCGGTCGACTCGTCAGCGGCTTCGGTGCTCTCGGTCAGGTCAATGGTTTCCATCCCGGCGATTTCAGCGCTGTCGCTGTCCGGGGTTTCCACGTCCTTCGTTTCCACCACGTCGTCAGACGACGCATTGGCTGCCTTGGAGGCCGGTTTCGAGCGGCGGCTCCGCTTGGGCTTGGCAGGTTTGGTCTCTTCTTCCTCGTCGCGCGCGCGCATCGCCTCAGCATAGGCGCGCTCCTCTTCCATCAGCGCCTCGCGGTCGGCGACGGGGATCTGGTAGTAATCCGGGTGAATTTCGGAAAACGCCAGGAAACCGTGGCGATTGCCGCCATAGTCCACAAACGCCGCCTGCAGCGACGGTTCGACGCGCGTTACCTTGGCGAGGTAGATATTGCCAGCAAGCTGGCGCTTGTTCTCAGACTCAAAGTCGAA
Organism: Leisingera sp. S2M4; assembly: GCF_055398055.1. NCBI lineage: Bacteria > Pseudomonadati > Pseudomonadota > Alphaproteobacteria > Rhodobacterales > Roseobacteraceae > Leisingera > Leisingera sp. S2M4. The sequence continues at coordinate 2,950,059 of NZ_AP040861.1, read as the reverse complement.
TTCCTCAACCTTGTTTCCATCCACCACCACAACGCGGGTTTCTTCCGCGTGGGTGGCGTCGATCAGCATTTTCTTGGCCATTGGTCCTTGGTGCATCTACCCTGCGCGCCCGCAGGCCCCTGCTACCAGGTGGCCGCGCGCGTTTTGGGTGATGTCTTGTCAGGGCGATCTCGGACGGCGCGGTGAAGCAGGTGGTCCCGGAAACAATGCCCGGCCTTCCTGCCTCAGTGCTCTTCGCTCTCGCGCGCGTCATCGCGGTTCTTCTCCGGCAGGTGGGTCGTGCCCGGCCCTGCCACATTATCCCTTTGCCGGGTTTCCCGGCTTGGGCGTGAAACTGCCCTCTGCGTCAGAGGGCCAATCGGTCTGACAGTGGTGATCGCGGATTATGCCGGAGGACTACCAAAGTCAGCGAAACTCATCAGAACGGGGCGAACCTCGATGCGGTTTGCAGCCCGTTGGATCAGCATAAGGCCTGTGGATAGGTAATGACAATGGGCATTCGTCACCGGCAGTACTTAAAATGAAAACAGCCCATCCTTACCGGACAGGCTGTTAAAGTTTGCTCAATTTTCAGACCGCTCGCCCCGCTACCCCTCCCGATTTGCGAAGCGAAGCAGCCGTGGTGCGATCCGGGCGGCAGGCCGCGCGGCTCCCGCGACGCCTAGCCTAGGTAGTCCGACCGCTGCAGGCCGTATTTCGCCATCTTCTCGTTGAGCGTGCGCCGCGGCAGACAAAGCTCTTCCATCACGCTGGCGATGGAGCCCTTGTGACGGCGCATGGTGTTGTCGATCAACATGCGCTCGAACGCCTCGACATACTCCTTCAGAGGCTTGCCCTCGGTGGTCATCACCGGCTGCATCTCCTCGTGATCCGACATCAGAAGCGACGCAATCGTGCCCGAGCCCCGGCGCGATTGCAGAACCGCACGTTCGGCAATGTTGATAAGCTGTCGGACGTTGCCCGGCCACGGGGCCTGCAACAGCTGTGCCGCCTCCTGGGCGCTCACCTGCGGCGCGTCACAGCCGTATTCATCTGCGAATTGCTCGGACAGGCGGGTAAACAGGGTGAGGATATCCTCGCCCCGCTGCCGCAGCGGCGGCACAGTGATGCGCAGTGCTGCGAGGCGGTAGAACAGATCCGGGCGCAGGGCATCCTCGCAGGTCTTGCCAGCCTCCTGCAGGTTCGAGATCGCGATGATCCGGGTCTCCGCAGGCGTGCCCTGTTCGTTGATGACGCTCAGCAGGCGCGCCTGAAGGGTTTCCGACAGCGCCTCGATATCCTCCAGCACCAGGGTGCCCCCGCGGGCTTCTTCAATCGCGGGCAACATGCTGTCTTCCGGCTGCATGGGGCCAAACAGGCGTTTGGCCAAGGCATCTTCCTCCAGCGCAGCGCAGGAAATCAGCACGAATTTCTTGCCCGCGCGGCTACCCACAGCGTGCAGGGCATGGGCCACCAGCGTCTTGCCGGTGCCGGTCTCGCCGTCGATCAGCACATGGCCATCGGCCTGGCCCAGATCCAGGATATCCTCGCGCAGCCGCTCCATCACCGGGCTCTGGCCGATCAGTTTCTTCATGATCTGCCCGCCATCCGACAGTTCACGGCGCAGGGCGCGGTTGTCCATGGTCAACCGCCGCGCGCTGGTCGCACGTTTGGCCAGCTCCGACATGCGGTCGGGGTTAAAGGGCTTCTCGAGGAAATCGAACGCCCCGACCCGCATCGCTTCGACCGCCATCGGCACATCGCCGTGACCGGTGATCATGATCACCGGCAGCGCCGAGTCGCTGCCCATCAGCTTCTTCAGGAACTGCATGCCATCCATGCCAGGCATCTTGATGTCCGAGATCACGATACCGGGGTAATCGGGCCCCAGCACCTTCAGCGCCTCCTCGGCGCTGGAGAAGGTCTCGGTATCGTATCCGGACAGCGCCAGCCATTGGCTGATCGACTGCCGCATATCCTGTTCATCATCGACGATCGCGATTTTCATAGCCTGTGCCATGCGCGTCCTCTCTCCATCTTTCTAGGCGCGGTCATTCCGCCGCCTCGATGCCGTCCACCAGGATCGGCAATTGCATCTCAAAAACCGCGCCGCCGTTCTGGCCGTTGCGGGCGGTCAGCCGTCCCCCGAGGTCGTTGACGATCCCCGAAGAGATGGCAAGTCCCAAACCAACCCCATCGCCGGGCTGCTTGGTGGTGTAAAAAGGCTCAAACAGGTTGTCGAAGTCCTTGATCCCCATCCCGTTGTCACGCACCGACAAGGTCGCGGTCTCGCCCGCGGCCAACAGGATCTCCACCTCCGGGTCGTCCACAGACTTGGTGGCGTCCAGGGCGTTTCGCAAGAGGTTGACCATTACCTGCTCCAGCCGCATCCGGTCCCCCATCACCATAACAGGTTCTTCCGGAAGAATGCGGGTGATCTTGACATGGCGCTGACGCAGCTGCGGCTCCATCATCGACAGGCTGGACGCCAGCGCATCCCCAAGATTTACAGGGCTGAACGTGTCTCCGCCCTTGCGCGCATAAGACTTCAGCTGACGGGTGATCGCGCCCATACGCTCAATCAAATCATCAATGCGCCCGAAGGAGGCCAGCGCTTCATCGGGGCGGTTGCGGCTCAGCAGCAACCGGGCACCGGCCAGATAGGTTTTCATCGCGGCAAGCGGTTGATTCAACTCGTGACTGACAGCGGCCGACATCTCGCCCAGGGCGGCCAGTTTCGAGCTCTGAGCAAGGCTCTGTTCGGCCACTGCAAGGGTCTTTTGCATGCGTTCACGCTCGGCAATTTCCCGCTGCAAGCGGGTGTTCAATACGCGAAGCTCTGCCGACTCGCGCTGGAACAGGGCCATCCGCAGCGCCGTCTTGCGGCTCAGGGCATAGAACGCCAGGGCCAGCAGAATGGCGAATCCCATGATTTCCAGCGCCAGCACCGCGTTCACCCGCTCCCGCACGGAGGAATAGGTGGTGAAAGACGCCATCCGCCACCCCTGGAACGGCACGCGCGTCTCCAGGCGCATCACCGCCTCGCCCTGCAAATAGGCATCGGGCGGCAGCGCGGTCCAATCGGTGGTTGCCCGGATCGCTCTCTGGATCGCGCCTTCCGGGGTTTGCAGCGTCAGCGCCTCCGCCTCCTTGAGCCCGCGCCAGCGCGCTTCGGTGGCAAGAATGATCGAACCGGTGCTGTCGCTGACCAGAACCGCATCGGAGATACCCGCCCAGGCGCGCTCGAACTTTTGCAGATCGACCTCGACGACGATGGCCCCCAGCACCCCGGTGGCGTCGATCATGCGGCGTGAATAGGTGAAACGATAGCCGCCGACTTCGCGCGGAATAACGGAGAACACGGTCGATTTTGCCCGCACCGCATCGACGAAATAGGCAGCATTGCGGTGATTTTCGCCCAGCCGGTTGCGGTCGGTGGCTGCCACCGTGCGACCGTCACTGGCCAGCAACATGATCGAGGCTGCGCCAATTTCGTCGACGAAGGAAATCAACCGCTGCGTCGACAGCGAAAAATCATTGGATTGCAATGCCGATATCAGCGTCTGATCCCGTGCCAATAGCTGCGGCACGATGGCATGCTGGCGCAGCTCGCTCAGCAAGTTGCCGGAATAGAGCGCCAACCGCAGTTCGGCGCGGTTGCGGGTGCTTTCGGTAAAGCGGTGTGTCAGCGCGCGGTTGGTCGTCCAGACGGTAACCGCCGCCGCGGCCATGAACACCAGCAAAGCAAGCCGCGCGCGCCACGAAATCGTGCGCGATCGGGCCTTGGACCTGGTCTGTTTCAAATCATTGCGCGGGGCGGACATAATCCATACCTATTGCGGCCGCCCCGCCTTCTCAAGTCACGCAGCGGCGACCATGCCCGCCAATGCGCGGAACATTGCTGCCCCGTCGGTGCCGCCATGGCCTTCGTCCGCGGCCCGCTCCGGGTGCGGCATCATACCCAGAACCCGGCGGTTTTCCGACAGGATCCCCGCGATGTCCGCAACAGAACCGTTGGGGTTGTCTTCATAGGTGAAGGCCACACGATCCTGGTCCTGCAGTGTCTTGATCGTCGCCTCGTCGGCAAAATAGTTGCCATCGTGATGGGCGATCGGCACGCCGATCACATCGCCGACGTTGTACCCTTCGGTAAAGACGCTGTCGGCGGTTGCGACCTTCAGATCCACGGTGCGGCAGATGTACTTCAGCCCGGCGTTGCGCAGCAGCGCGCCCGGCAGGACCCCGGTCTCGGTCAGGATCTGGAACCCGTTGCAGATACCGATGGCGTAGCCGCCTCGCTCCGCGTGGTCGACCACGGCCTTGCAAATCGGCGATTGCGCGGCGATGGCGCCGCAGCGCAGGTAGTCCCCATAAGAGAACCCGCCCGGCACGCCGACGATATCGACGCCTGCGGGCAACGCGCTGTCCTTGTGCCAGACCATCGACACGTCGAAACCGGCCTGCTCGAACGCCACCGCCAGATCGCGGTCGCAGTTGGAGCCCGGAAAGACTACTACCGCCGCCTTCATCACTGCATCTCGATGCTGTAGGATTCGATCACGGTGTTGGCCAGCAGCTTCTCGCACATGGCGGTGACATCAGCCTCGGTGGCGCCCTCGGCCAGCTCCAGGTCGATCACCTTGCCCTGGCGCACGCCTTCAACCTTGTCAAAGCCCAAAGCTCCCAGCGCGTGGCGCACTGCCTCGCCCTGCGGATCCAGAACCCCGTTCTTCAGCATCACATGCACCCGTGCCTTCATCGCATCATCCCTCAGGTTTTCGATGGCGAAGCCCATACGGACTTCATCTTTCCAGTAATAGTCAAAATCCCGCGGCGCGACCGGCGCAGCGGGATCTGTTTCGTCAGTTCACCAGCGTCGGCTTGCCAGGCGCCGGCGGGTTGTTGGGCATGACACCCAGGCGCCGCGCAACCTCCGAATAGGCATCGGTCAAGCTGCCGAGATCGCGCCGGAACACGTCCTTGTCCAGTTTCTGACCGGTCTTGATATCCCACAGGCGGCAGCTGTCGGGGCTGATCTCGTCCGCGACCACCAAGCGCTGGAAGTCACCGTCGTAGATACGGCCGATCTCGATCTTGAAGTCGACGAGCCGGATACCAACCGCCAGGAAAACACCGGACAGGAAGTCGTTGACGCGCAGCGCGAGGCTCAGGATGTCGTCCATGTCCTGCTGGCTGGCCCAGCCGAAAGCCGCGATATGCTCCTCGGTGACCAGCGGATCCCCCAAGGCGTCGTCCTTGTAGCAGTACTCCACGATCGGGCGCGGCAGCTGGGTGCCTTCGTCGATGCCCAGCCGCTTGGAGATGCTGCCCGCGGCGTAGTTGCGCACGATGACTTCCAGCGGCACGATCTCGCAGCTGCGCACCAGCTGCTCGCGCATGTTCAACCGTTTCAGGAAGTGGGTCGGCACGCCGATCTGGGCCAGGCCCAGCATGAAAAACTCGCTCAGGATGTTGTTGAGAACCCCCTTGCCTTCGATCACGTCGTGTTTCTCGGCGTTGAAGGCCGTGGCATCATCCTTGAAATACTGCACGATCGTGCCCGGCTCGGGACCTTCATACAGTGTCTTGGCCTTGCCTTCGTAGATTTTCTTGCGACGCGCCATTGCAAACCTTTCGGGGTCAATGCCGGGAATCCGGCCCTGATATGTGCCGCCCTCATAAGCCAAGGGGGCCTTGGCCGCAAGCGCGCTGCATCGTCCTGCCCGCCCACGGCTGCTGGAAACACGGAAGGACGGCGACGATGGTAGCCGCAACTGCGGCGCAACACGATATTCTTCTTGCCCTGCGCCCGTTTCAGGCTCCAATCTTATATATGTGTATACTTGGGTGAACTGGTAGATGAGGAACGGCCATGACGCTATTCGACGAACGTGAACAGGCCTTCGAAGCCAAATTTGTGCATGATGCGGACATGCGGTTTCGGATACAGGCCCGACGCGACAAGCTCCTCGGTCTCTGGGCGGCGGACCTGCTGGGAAAGACCGGGACGGAGGCGACCTCATATGCACAGTCCGTTGTATCCGCCGATTTGGAGGAAGCCGGCCACGAAGACGTGGTGCGCAAGCTGTCCGCAGATCTCGGCTCCCGCGTGAGCGAGGCGCAAATCCGCGCCAAGCTGCTGGAACTCCTGCCGCAAGCCCAGCTTGAGGTCATGCAGGAAGCCGACTGACGGAGACCCTGCCCATTCCCATGCGCGCGAGCGGGCATCCCCCCCCGTTGCAAACAGGCACGAGCCATATCGAGGAGCGTCGCCTGCCGGGCCCGCAGGACGGACGGCGTTCATAATGAAGATGAATAAAATGGAATTGCCCTTGCGGTCCCGTCGTGACACAGGGGCGGGATACCCTTTTTACCGCCCGGCCCGCCGGGCCGGTTAACTGATACGGGAAGAGGCCAATGACCAATACTTTCACCAAGCTGCTGGAAACACGCGACGTGCTGCTGGCGGATGGCGCGACTGGCACCAATCTGTTTGCCATGGGCCTGCAGTCCGGCGATGCACCCGAGCTGTGGAACGTGAGCGAGCCCAAGAAGATCATGGCGCTCTATCAGGGATCTGTCGACGCAGGCAGCGACCTGTTCCTGACCAACAGCTTTGGCGGCACCGCCGCGCGCCTGAAACTGCACGATGCGCAAAACCGCGTGCGCGAGTTGAACCGTGCGGCCGCGGAGTTGGGGCGCGAAGTCGCCGACAAGGCCGGTCGCCCGATTGCCGTGGCCGGCTCCGTCGGCCCCACCGGCGAAATCTTCGAGCCCGTGGGCGACATGTCCCATGCCGTCGCGGTCGAGATGTTCCACGAACAGGCCGATGCGCTCAAGGAAGGCGGCGTCGACGTCCTGTGGCTGGAGACGATTTCCGCGCCCGAGGAATTCCGCGCCGCGGCCGAGGCTTTCAAGTTGGCCGACATGCCCTGGTGCGGCACCATGAGCTTTGACACCGCCGGGCGTACCATGATGGGCGTGACCTCTGCTGATCTGGCCAAGCTGGTCGAGGAATTCGACAATGCCCCGCTGGCCTTTGGCGCAAACTGCGGCACCGGCGCATCCGACATCCTGCGCACCGTGCTGGGCTTTGCCGCCCAAGGCACCGAGCGCGCCATTATTTCCAAGGGCAACGCCGGCATTCCCAAGTATGTCGATGGCCATATCCACTATGACGGCACGCCGGAACTGATGGGTGAATACGCCGTGATGGCCCGGGATTCAGGTGCCAAGATCATCGGCGGCTGCTGCGGCACCATGCCAGATCACCTGCGCGCTATGCGCGAAGCACTCGACACCCGGCCGCGCGGCGACCGCCCCGCGCTGGAAAAGATCGTCGAAGTGCTGGGACCGTTCACCTCCGAAAGCGACGGCACCGGAGACGACGACAATACCGGTGGCGAGCGCCGTTCGCGCCGCCGCCGTCGCGCCTGAGGCAACGCGGCCCACAGAACAAGCGGCACCGCAAACTGCCTGCGGTGCCGCGTTTCTATCCCGCAGCCCCTCCCCGTCTGCACCTTCCGATCCGGCTTGAGCGCGCTCAGCCGATCTTTCGTGGCGGGACACCTAACGCAGGATCTGAAAGTCCTTCAGCTGCGGATCCGGCTCAACTTTTTCCGTTCGCACATCCGTGACCGAGGCCGCTCCGGGGCCACGCCCCATGCGTCTGACCATGTCCGCGACGCTGGCCGCTGGCCCGATCAGCAACGCCCGCACAGATCCATCCGGCTCATTGCGCACCCAACCCGTCAGCCCGTGGCGGAGCGCCTCCGCCTTGGCCCAGGCGCGGAAGGCCACGCCCTGCACGCGTCCGGTCACGCGCGCCTTTACTGCTACGGCAGACATCGCCCACCTTCCTTTCCACTAGTGACGCTGCATCATACCACGATTGGGCCGATTATTCTGTTCCCCCAGCGTCAAAACAGCGCCAGTTGATCACCGGGCTGCGGCGGTCGGGAAAACAGGTCGCAGCGCAGCGGCGGCGTGCGCTCCTGCAGGCCGAGCCGCTTGCAGGCTGCCTTGAACCGCTGCCCAATCATTTCGGCATACCGCCCCTCGCCGCGCATGCGGTGGCCCCAACGTGGATCGTAGTCGCGCCCGCCGTGCATCTCCCGCAACCGCGCCATGATCTTGGCCGCCCGGCCCGGAACGTGTTCGGCCAGCCATTCCTGCCACAGCTCCGACACCTCGCGCGGCAACCGCAGCATGATCCAGCTCGCCGCATCCGCGCCCGCCTCCGCACCGGCCGCCAACAGCGCCTCCAGCTCATGGTCGGTCAGCCCCGGCACCACCGGCGAGGTCATGATCCGCACCGGCACGCCTGCCTCCGACAGACGCCGGATCGTTGCCAGCCGCCGGGCAGGCAGCGGCGCGCGCGGCTCCATCCGGCGTGAGAGATCCGCGTCCAGCGTCGTCACCGACACCCCCACCCGCACCAGCCCCAGGGCCGCCATGGGCGCAAGGATGTCGATGTCGCGTTCCACCAATGCGCCCTTGGTGACGATGGCCACGGGATGATTGAAATCGCGCAGCACCTCCAGGCAGGCGCGCATGATCCCCTGATCGCGTTCGCAGGGCTGGTAGGGATCCGTGTTGGTACCGATGGCGAGCGTCGCGACCTTGTACTTCCGTGCCGACAATTCGCGCCGTAGCACCTCTGCCGCGTTCGGCCGCGCCACCAGGCGGGTTTCGAAATCCATTCCCGGCGACAACCCCAAGTAGGCATGGCTCGGGCGGGCAAAACAATAGATGCAGCCATGCTCGCAGCCCCGATATGGGTTGATGGAGCGGTCAAACGGCAAATCGGGCGAGCGGTTATAAGAAATCAGGCTGCGCGCGGTCTCAAGCCTCAACTCGGTGGGAATCACCTCAGGCGCGTCGTCCCGCGACCAGCCGTCATCCACGTCCGCGCGCCCCATATCGAACCGGCCTGCCGCATTGCTGAGGCTGGCACGCGCTTTGCGGCGCATCGGAACGGTCACATCGATGTCTGTCATGGCCACAATATGCGCCATCAAAGAGAACAAATAAAGAACAAATGAATGGAAACGAAGATTTCCATGCAAAATCCGAATTATCAAATCGTCATTTTTGCCTCTATACGTCGGTTCGGACTGTAGCAATGTCGCAAATAATGCAGTCGCATAGCGGCAATCTGTCACAAAAGTTCCAAAACTAGGCCAACACGGGGCGCAGCCCGTCAGCAAGGAATAGGCGCATGTCGGACGAAGAAGACATCATCCTCTCGGAACTCGATGACGAGGAGCTCGTTCAACAGATGTTTGACGACCTCTATGATGGTCTCAAAGAGGAAATCGAAGAAGGTGTGAACATCCTTCTCGAGCGCGGTTGGGCGCCTTACGACATCCTGACGAAGGCCCTGGTGGGTGGCATGACCATCGTCGGCGCCGACTTCCGCGATGGCATTCTGTTCGTCCCCGAGGTTCTGCTGGCCGCAAACGCGATGAAGGGCGGCATGGCCATCCTGAAGCCGCTGCTGGCCGAAACCGGTGCACCGCGCGTCGGCTCCATGGTGATCGGCACCGTGAAGGGTGACATCCACGACATCGGCAAGAACCTGGTCTCCATGATGATGGAAGGTGCGGGCTTCGAAGTCGTCGATCTCGGCATCAACAACCCGGTCGAAAACTACCTGGAGGCCATTGCCGAGCACAAACCCGACATCCTGGGGATGTCCGCCCTCCTGACCACCACCATGCCCTACATGAAGGTGGTGATCGACACGATGGTGGAGCAGGGTCTGCGCGACGATTACATCGTGCTGGTCGGCGGCGCCCCTCTGAACGAGGAGTTCGGCAAGGCCATCGGCGCGGACGGCTACTGCCGCGACGCCGCCGTTGCAGTGGAAATGGCCAAGGAACTGGTCGCCCGCAAGCACAACTCGATGAGCGCCTGATTTGGCACGCAAAGGACGCGCAGCCCGCTTGACCGAGCGGGCTGCCTTCCGCCCGCCGACCGGGCGAACACTCGAGGAAAGCTCCCTCACCGAACAGGGTCTGGCTGCCCCTGAGAAAAAGACCGGCCGCATCCTGCTGATCGCCTGCGGCGCGCTTGCGCGTGAAATCCTTGATATCAAGGATAAAAACGGGCTCGATCACATCGACCTCACCTGCCTGCCTGCCAAGCTGCACCTCTACCCGGAGCAGATCACCGACGCCATCGAAGGCGCCGTGGCAAAGCATTCATCGGTCTATGACAAGATCTATGTGGTATACGCCGACTGCGGCACCGGCGGCGCGCTGGAGCGCAAATGCGCCGAGCTGGGCGTCGAAATGGTGGCGGGCCCGCACTGCTATTCCTTCTTCGAGGGCAATGACACCTTCGCCCGACACGCCGAAGAGGGCGAAATCACCGCCTTCTACCTGACCGACTTCCTGGTCAAGCAGTTCGACGCCTTCGTCTGGCGCCCGATGGGTCTCGACAGGAACCCGGAGCTGCGGGACATGGTGTTCGGCAACTACACCAAGCTGGTCTACCAGTCACAGACCCGCGATCCTGCGCTGGTGGAGAAAGCCCGTCACTGCGCCGAACGCATGGGGCTGGCATTCGAACACCGCCACACCGGCTACGGCGACCTGGAAACCGCCATCACCCGCTGGGCCGAATAGCCGCCCGCATCTTTCCTGAAATTCGCCGCCAAGCACGAGGGGCACCCCCCCTCGCCCGGCCTCGTCAGGCCTGCGCCATCGCGGTTTCCCGGATCCGCTCGATCATCGCGCGCAGTCCGTTCGAGCGCTGCGCGGACAGATGGTCGTTCAGCCCCAACCGCCCCAGCTCCGCCTTCGCGTCCACCTGGGGAACCTCGGCGACGGGCAACCCATTGTAGAGACTGCGCAGCACCGCGATCAGTCCCCGCACGATCATCGCGTCACTGTCGCCATCAAAGCGGAAGCGGCCACCCTCGACAACCGCATGCAACCAGACCTGGCTGGCGCAGCCATCGACCTTGGTCGCCGGGACCTTCAGCGCATCCTCCAGCGGCTCCATCGCCTTGCCCAGATCGATCACATGGCGATAACGGTCCTCCCAGTCCTCCATGAACTCGAAGTCTTCCACGATCTCTTCAAAGGCGGCTGCGGCCATTGTCGGTCCATCCTCAGTTGCGGCATTTATCGGGACTGTTCAGCACCTAAGCCCCTGCCCCGCCCTTTTCAACCGCTTTTCAAGCTGCACCCAATCGGGTACTTCCTAACAAACACATTTTGAGTGGGGCGGGACAGATGCAAAAACCCTTGGTTTTGACCTTGGCCGGTGCGCTGGTGCTGGCGGGGTGCGGCTGGAAGGAGTCGCGGATCAATCCGGTCAACTGGTTCGGCAGATCTGAACCGGTTGAAGTGGTTGCAGCCGAGGGGACCAACCCGCTGATCCCGGAAGAAAGCCGCAAACGCGGCGTGTTCTCCCGGCCCGAAGCGGTGGATCGCAGCGTGCTGGCAAATCAGATCACCGACCTGCAGATCGAGCCCACCCCGACCGGCGCCATCATTCGCGCCACCGCGGTCACCAGCCGGCAGGGCGCCTATGACGTCGAGCTGCGCCGCGCAGGTGAAGCGACAGACGGTGTGCTCACTCTGGAATTTCGGGTGACATTCCCGCAGGAGCCGACCCCCGTCGGTCCAGCCGCCACCCGTACGGTTCATGCCGCCCGCAGCCTGTCTTCGCAGGAACTGGCAGCCATTCGCGTCGTCAGGGTGAATGGCGCGACAAACGCGCGCGAAAGCCGCCGCCGCTGATGAAAAAACGGCGCCCTGACAACAGGGCGCCGTTTTCCTATTAAGTTTCCGCGTTTTACCTCGACGTGCAGCTCTGCACGCCCGCAGGATATTACAGCTCGACCACCTGCACGGCCTGCCCCTTGGCAGCCAGCGCAATCTGGCCCTCGCACAGCCGCAAGGCATCTTCTCCGAACACCTCACGGCGCCAGCCGCGAAGCGCCCGCACGTCCCGTTGACCGGCAGCGATCGCGTCCAGATCGGTGCTGGGGGCAATCAACTTGGCAGCGACGCCCTCCGCCTCGGTCTTGGCCTTCAGAAGAACCCGCAGAAGGTCGGCCAGCGCCGGGTTCACCTGCATCTTTTCCTTGCTGCGATCAGGCTTTGGATGGTCTTCCGGCGGGCAAGCCACGCCCTTGGCGACCGCCGCGAGGATGCCCTCGGCAATCGCGCCCTTGCGGGCTTCACGCAACAGCAGACGAGAGCCGCCAAGCTCGGCCGGGGTGCGCGGCTTGGTCGAGGCCAATTCCACCAGCGCATCATCCTTGAAGACCCGGTTGCGCGGCACGTTATTGCTCTGGGCGTATTCCTCGCGGAACGCCGCAAGTTCCCGCACGACCGCCAGGAACTTGCCCGACGTCGTTCTGGTCTTGACCCGCTTCCAGGCTTCCCTGGGCTGGATATCATAGGTCGCAGGGTCGGTCAGAACCTGCAATTCCTCGGCCACCCAATGGGACCGGCCACTCTTTTCCAGCTCGGCTGCAAGGAATTCGTAAATCTTGCGCAGATGGGTCACATCCGCCAGCGCATAGGTCTTTTGCGCCTCACTCAGAGGGCGACGCGACCAGTCGGTGAAGCGCGAGGTCTTGTCCAACCCCTGCTTGACGATCTTGCGAACCAGGGTCTCGTAGCCCGCCTGCTCGCCAAAGCCGCAGACCATCGCAGCCACCTGGGTGTCGAACAAGGGCTTGGGAAAGACCCCCGCATCGACCCAGAAAATTTCCAGATCCTGCCGGGCCGCGTGAAACACCTTGACCACATTTTCATCTCGGAAGAGATCGTACAGCGGCTCCAGCGAAATCCCCTCCGCCAGAGGGTCCACCAGCACGGCGTCGTTCTCGCCGTCGCCAGAATAGGCCAGCTGGATCAGACACAGCTTGGAGTAATAGGTTCGTTCACGTAGAAACTCAGTATCCACAGTGACATAGGGGTGCTGGGCGGCGTCTTTGCAGAACGCCTGCAATTCTTCGGTTGTGGTCAGAGTTTTCATCAATAACGGCTTTTCAATCTCATCTGGGTCGGCATGTGATACGCGCTTGGCCACGGCAATGCAATCAACCCGGCCAATCGCCGCTCAGCCCAGCAGAACCGGCGTTCTGTCACCCGCTGCGTAACGCCGCAGCACCGCGGGATACAGAAGATGTTCCTGCACCAATACACGCGCAGCGAGCGTGTCCGGGGTGTCATCCGATTGCACTGGCACCCTTGCCTGACCGAGGATCGGGCCGTCATCCAGACGCGGTGTGACCTCGTGGACAGTGCAGCCATGCTCGGCGTCACCCGCCTCTAGCGCCCGGGCGTGCGTGTGAAGTCCCTTGTACTTCGGCAGCAACGAGGGATGGATGTTCAGCATCCGCCCTTCGAACTGAGAGACGAAGCCAGCCGTCAAGACCCGCATGAAGCCGGCCAGGCAGACAATGTCGGCTTCCGCCGCCAGGATCGGCTTTACCAACTCCGCCTCGAATGCCTCGCGATCGCCCTTGAACGGCCGGTGATCCACCACCGCCGTCTTGACCCCTGCGGCGGCGGCCTTGGCCAGCCCGCCCGCATCGGCGTTGTTGGCCAACACCAGGCACGGGCGCGCGGCGTGATCTCCGGTCATACTTTCCAGCAGCGACACCATGTTGGAGCCGCCGCCGGAAATCAGGATGGCAACCCGCTTGTGGCTCACAGCAGCTTGCCCGTGTAACGCATGCCCGCGCCCTTGGTGACGGTGCCGAGGCGCACGACATTCTCGCCCTCGTCTTCCAGCACCTTGACCAGCGCGTCCGCACGGTCGGCAGAGACCGACAGGATCATACCAATGCCGCAGTTGAAGGTCTTCAGCATCTCGGCTTCGGCGATGCCGCCGGTTTCGGCCATCCATTTGAACACGGGCGGCAGTTCCCACGCGTTCAAATCGATGTCGGCGCCCAGATCCTCGGGCAGCACACGCGGCAGGTTCTCGGTCAGACCGCCGCCCGTGATATGGGCCAGCGCATGCACACCCCCTGCCCGCACCGCGGCCAGACACTGTTTGACGTACAGGCGCGTCGGCGTCAGCAGCGCCTCCCCCAGCGTGCCCTCGCCAAACGGGCAGTCCGCGTCCCAGCCAAGCCCCGAAACCTCGACCAGCTTACGCACCAGCGAATAGCCGTTGGAGTGCACACCGTCCGAGGCCAGCCCCAGAAGCACGTCGCCCTCTGCCACGCCCTCGGGCAGAGCGGTGCCGCGCTCCATCGCGCCCACGGCAAAGCCCGCGAGGTCAAAATCACCTTCCGGGTACATGCCGGGCATCTCAGCCGTCTCGCCGCCGATCAGCGCGCAGCCGGAGCGCACGCAGCCCTCGGCGATGCCTTCGATGATGCGGGCGGCAGTTTCCGTTTCCAGTTTGCCGGTCGCAAAATAGTCGAGGAAGAACAGCGGCTCGGCCCCCTGGCAGACCAGATCATTCACACACATGGCGACCAGGTCGATACCGACGCCATCAACGTGGCCGGTGTCGATGGCAATGCGCAGCTTGGTCCCGACACCGTCGGTGGCGCCCACGAGAATCGGATCGCTGTAACCTGCGCCCTTCAGATCGAACAGCGCGCCGAACCCACCCAGCCCGCTGGCCACGCCCGGGCGGTTGGTGCGCTTGGCAGCCGGTTTGATCCGGTCGACCAAAGCGTTGCCTGCATCAATGTCCACACCTGCGTCCGCATAGGTCAGGCCGTTCTTGCCGCTGGTCATCATCTGGCTCCTTCAACTGGGTTGCGCAGCCTTTAACGCAAGGCGCGACAGAAGGGAACAAGGGATTGCGCCACCCCCGCAAGGGTCGCATCAGACCGGGGATGACGCCCTCCCAAGTGACCTAAAAGCCAAAGCGACACCCCCGGTGGTTTACAGTCTTTCCCATGGCACTCCGCGCGCACCCCCACAGCGCAAGTCACTTTGTTTCGGTGCCACACCGTGCCGACAGTCAAGCCAGCGTCAGCCAGCGGCGGCCTTCCCGCGCTCAATCACCGCTTGACCTCCCGCGCGGCATTCCCTAACCAGCAAGCGTGGCGGGCCTGTAGCTCAACGGTTAGAGCAGAGCGCTCATAACGCTTTGGTTGCAGGTTCGAATCCTGCCGGGCCTACCATTCCACTAAAGCCAATTTCACCGGCCGCCGTCTCCGAAGCCCCGGCCTACGAGGGCCGAGACAGCCTGCATCAGCGCGCGATCACGATATCCGCCTGCAGCCCACCAAGTTCGGTGCTTTCGCCCAGTCGCAAGGTGCCGCCATGCGCACGCGCCGTATCTGCGACGATGGCCAGTCCCAGGCCAACACCGGACCCACGATCCTGATTGCGCGCCGGATCAAGGCGCGTGAAAGGTCGCACCGCATCCCCTCGTTGCTCAGCCGGGATGCCGGGACCGTCATCCTCAACCCTGATGCGCATCGAGCGCTCCGTCAGCGTCAGGGAGACCTTGGCCTGTGAGCCGTACCGCACGGCATTGGAGATCAGATTCTCCACCGCCCGGCGCATCGGCTGCCGCCGGAGCGTGACCTCCCCACCGCCGGACACCTGCGCCAGCACCACCGGTTTCTCCTGCCGTTGCCAGCCAGCCACGATCTCCGCCACGAAGGCTTCGGGATCCAGCTTCTCCGGCTCGCTGACCGCCGCGCCACGGGTGAAATCCAGAAACGCATCCAGCAGCGCCTGCATTTCCTCGACGTCGCGCAGCATCGGTGCGGCGTCTTCCGGGTCCAGCAACGCCAATTCCAGCTTCATCCGCGTCAGCGGCGTGCGCAGATCGTGGCTGACCCCTGACAGCATCAGCGTACGCTGTTCGATCTGGCGTTCGATGCGTGCCCGCATATCCAGGAACGCACTGCCCGCCGCACGTACTTCCAATGCTCCGGCCGGTGAATACGGGACGACGCGCCCGCGGCCAAAAGCCTCTGCCGCGTTGGCCAGGCGTTTGATCGGGCGTAATTGATTCCGCATGTAAAGAAATGAAATCAACATCATGACCAGGCCAAACAGCAACATGGTGACAATCAGCTGATGCGGTGCTGCGGCTGTCAGGCGACGCCGGTCAAGCACCAGCTCTGCCGGACCATGAACAGTGTCGAAATAGACCCGCACGCGGTGTTCGGGGAGGAACTGTATCGCCAGGAAGGCGGGGAACGCCTTGCTCATCTCCTCTCGTACCACCCGGCCGGAAAACTCCGTCAGCCCGAATACGTCCTCGGGCGGCGCCGCGCCGGGGGACAGAAACTGAAGCTGCATGTTCAGGGGATGCAAAATGCTCGAGGCCTGCGCCAAAGCAGCCGTACGGTCCGGCGCGGTGTTGAGGACCTGCTGAACCAGCCGCATTTCGCGCAGGATCGTAGCTGTCATCTGCACCGTGACATCTTCGAGATCGCGCTTGATGAACACCACCGATACCACGATTTGCAATGCCACCACCGGCACCACCAGAATCAGCGCGGCACGCGCATAGAGGCTGCGGGGCACGTATCGTTTGAGCCATTGGAAAATCATGGGCAGACCCTATAGGCTGGCAGGAAAATAGAAAAGACGAACCGGAGAAACGCCCTCCGGTATGCCAACAGCAGGATCAGGCCGATGCAGGCAGACGACGAATTCAACCCAACCGTGGGCACCGCAGAGATTCTGGAACCCGGCCTGCGCCGCATTCTGGCGCCGAATCCATCCCCGATGACGTACCGCGGGACCAATACCTATCTGCTCGGGCACACTGATCTGGCGGTTATCGACCCGGGGCCGCTTTCGGACAGCCACCTGCAGGCGATTCTCGAAGCGGTGCGACCGGAGCAGAGGATCAGCCATATCATCGTCACCCACAGCCATCTGGATCACTCCCCCCTCGCCGCGCCGCTGTCACGGGCATGCGGCGCGCCGGTGCTGGCCTATGGCGGCCCGCTGGCCGGGCGCAGCGCCGCCATGACGCGCCTGGTCGAAAATGGCCTGATGGGCGGCGGCGAGGGCATCGACGCCGACTTCTGCCCCGACATCACGCTCAGGGATGGCGAGGTCATAAAAGGCTCCGATTGGGAGCTGGAAGTGATCCACACCCCCGGCCACCTCGGCAACCACATCGCCCTCGCATGGGGGGACGCCTGCTTTACCGCTGACCATGTGATGGGCTGGGCAAGCTCTCTGGTGTCTCCGCCGGATGGCGATCTGACCGACTTCATGGCCTCTTGCCGCCGCCTGCGCGCCCGGGATTGGCGTGTCTTCCATCCTGGCCATGGCCGACCGGTCCATGACCCCGCCACTCGACTTGACTGGTTGATCCAGCACCGCTTGAACCGCGAGGCCGCAATTCTTGGCGCGTTGAAACAGGGGCCAGAGACGGCCTCGGATCTGGCGCGAATGGTCTATACGGACACCCCCACCGCGCTCCTGAAAGCGGCTGAACGCAATGTTCTTGCCCATCTTGTCGACCTCACAGGACGCGCTCTGGCGCGCCCGAAAGGGGCCCTGACAGCCGATGCTGTTTTCGAGTGCGCCGATCTCTGATTTTTTTTGAAAAAACTTGCTCCTCCCCTCTGGACGACCCAGCGAGAGGCCGCTATACGGCACGCACCGTTCCGGCGTAGCTCAGCGGTAGAGCAGTTGACTGTTAATCAATTGGTCGTAGGTTCGATCCCTACCGCCGGAGCCAAAAGTTTCAAGGGCTTAGCGTACCATCGCTAAGCCCTTTTTCTTTTCTGATGCATGAGCTGTTTCTGCCGTCCGACCTCAAGCGCTGCTCTAAAATCCCGCCAACGCGCGATCGCTGTTTCCACAAAACAGTTGGTCAAGAGGTCACCGCTCCCGGTGCCTGTGGCTCGGCACCCAAGGGCCTCTGAACTTCGCAAAAAATCTCACGAAACCCGCAATTTTCCTCTGGACGCCAAAGAACGATAACTCTATATCACGCCTCACATTCCGGCGTAGCTCAGCGGTAGAGCAGTTGACTGTTAATCAATTGGTCGTAGGTTCGATCCCTACCGCCGGAGCCAATCTCCCTCTAAGAGGTTGGAAATAAACGACAAAGCGCTCCACCTTGGGGCGCTTTTGTCGTTCTGGGCACATTCTCTGTCACATCCGTTTACACAAACCCCATGTGGGAGTCGGAGCATTGAGAAGACCAACACCATGCTTGCATCTGGAACGCAGACCATCGGCGTTTTACTGGCGGCGGCGCGTCCCGGAACTTTTTTCAAAAAACGCCTCAAACCGGTTTTTCGTATTTTCCTTGAAGACCGATGTGGTTCGTGAGGCCGAGGTGCTGGCCCGCCGTTTGACGTGGCTCAGCTCCCTTGCCTTCGACTATTCGAGAGGCGTTGCGAACATGGAAACAGGTCTGATGGAGCGGGTTTTGACCGAATTGGTGCGATTTGAAATCGTAGCATCGGACCACGCACGCGCCATTGCACCTGAACGCACCCGTGAAGAAGCGCAACAGGCCTTGCAACGCGAACACGCGCTGCAAGCGACCTTGCGAGACGCCCTGCTTTTGCGCAACAGAGAGGTGGCGCGAGAGCCTGTCCGCGCTGCGGCGGAGCGTCTGGGCGTGCAGGTTTCCGAAGATAACAGTGATTGGGTGGCTCTGGCCTATGAGGCGACCCGCGTTTTGCTGGATCTGAGTGTTGAGCGGGCACAGCGTGATCAGGGTGTTTTCTCTGGCCGCAGCCGTTTCTTTGAGACGGCGATGAAGGCGGACGCTGCGCCCTCAATGCCTGCCTATCGTGTAGAACCTGCGGCCATTGCGGTTCATGCAGCCCCCGTTGCTCAAATGGTAGCAGAGCCTGCGACCGCAACCACTTCTGCGCCTGTCAGCGCGCCACCGACCGCGTCTGAACCGATCCAACCTTCGCCCCCAAAGGCGCCGAAAAAGGCGTCTATCAAACTGTCGGAAGCATATGAAAAATACAGTGAGGCACGTTTGGCGGGCAAAGAGGGCAAGCGACCGGAAGAGCTTGCAGTCAAAGCCAAAGGCGAGTCTTGGGAGCGAAACTCGTTTTCAAATCTGAAGGCCAACGCTAAGCTGATGATCGACGTCATTGGCGACAAACAGCTATGCGATCTGACGAAAGCGGATTTTATTGAGGCGTTTTCGATCATCCAGAGGGTGCCAGCGAACCACGGCAAATCCTCCAAGGAAATCCGAACGATCCGCGAAATCGTTGAGGCGACGGACTTTGAGGAGCAGAAAAACAAGGCGCTTGTTCACGCGCAGTTAAAAAAAGCCGGTGCAAGTCAGGGCAACATCGAAGCCGCTGAGCATCAGGAAAACATCGCGCGGCTTCGCGTGAACACGGTCTATCGGCATATGCAGGACGCCCAACGCGTCGTGCGCTATATGGAGGCCCTTGGCTACCTCTCAGAGAATTTCATGGAATATGTAATGTGGTCCAAGGGGGAGCTGGAACGTCTCGAAATTCTGCAAGAAGACAACAGCCGTAAGATCTGGGGAGATGAGTTGCCGAAGCTGTTCCGAACCCCGCTATTCCAAGGACAGATTACCGACATTGGCGATCCATTGTTCTGGGCGGTGATTATTGCGGTTCTCCACGGTCTACGTGAAGAAGAGGTGCTACAGCTGCGCCTTGACGATATCCGGACCGAAAACGGTATTGTCTATTTCGATATCAAGGTAGGCGCACCATGGCAGCGTTTGAAATCCAAAGCGGCAACGCGCCGTGTGCCTCTCCACAACAGTCTGATTGCACTTGGCTTCCTTGATCTGGTGGCTATGCGGCGGCGCGAAGGTGAAGATCGCCTGTTCCCGCACCTGACGCGTGGTAAGAACCGCAAAACCCTGTCAGAAAACTTCACAAAGGATTTTACACGCTTCCGCAAGGCCAACGATGTCTATGAAAAGCGCATCGACTTTCACAGCTTCCGCACGCAGTTCAACGTCGAGCAAATCAAGGCCCGCACCGAGAGTGAATTGCGCCACATCCTGATGGGGCATGAGATGGATACGGTGAACCTCAAGCACTACGGGGGCGATGGTCATGATCTCGAATATCTGCACGAGATTGTGCAGCGTGTGGACATCGACGTTTCGATGATCCAAAGCCCCTTTGCCGATAGCAAGAAGGCGAAAGTGTCTGACTTGCAAGCAACGCGAAAACGCTTGCACGTGGTGTGACCTGCGAACCTTCCTTTGCACAGGAAATTTGAGCGGTAGCCACTTGGAAACAGGTGTTGAGTTTGGGCAGACGGGGCAACCTGTTTGCCCTCTAACACATCTAAACCAATGTCATTTCCCGGTTTCTGGATTTCTATGTTTCATCATTTCTGTGTGGGGATTTCTACACGCCATCAGTAGCTTATGGGTTCAAAATTGTCACGCATGCAGGCTTTCCGTAGGATCTGGCGACTTACGTCAGCACTTTTGCAGGTGATTTCGCAGGGGGGGCGACCGCACCAGCATATGCGCAGAAAATCTTTACCGGAATCTTTTTGCCCCAAAGCCCACGTTCCCATGTTCCGCCTACCAAGAAAGGAACATGAAAATGCACTACAATCACACCAAATTTCGCATCTCTGCATATGTGGCGGAGTTCATCAAAATGGCCGGGTTCTCTGCCGCCACAGCCAAGCTTTTCCTCGCGTTAATCTTCCTGCAAGATCAAACCGAAGAAGGCTGGCCCATGTTCGAGGGAGACGAAGGATCACAGAACCACTTTGTCTTGGTCGCCGAACTCCGCGAGCTGGGGTTCCCGTCCAAAACCGGATCAAGCCGCTTTCTGCGTAAACCCGTTGCCGAGCTGGTCGCCATCCCCGGGATCTTCGATCATCTCGAAATTGCGTCGAATGGTCGTTACCTGACTTGGCGGTTTTCTGAGAACTTCTTTGACGTAATGGCAGGCATGGATGTCTATGGGTTGATCGACGCCAGCGAAATCGCTCTGTGTCATGGCAAGTTTGGCGGTGCGTTGCTTGCACAGATCCCGCTTCATCGTAAAAAGCGTAGGCCTGAATTTCGCCTGCTGGGGCCTCAAAAGGGATATGGCGCCCAACCGGACCATACGCTGCCCAATCTTGTTCCAAGCCAAATCCAGCGGCACTTGCGCCCCCAACTGCAAAAATGGGCTGATGAAACCAAGATCACCTTCGCCGTGCTGCTTGTCCAAGAGGGATCGCGCCCAGGCTACACAGATGTCGTGATACGGATGCGCCACAAAGACACCGAGTGGCCGGAGGGGCGCTTTCTGAAACGGGCGATTTCTACTCGCATCTGGACTGTGTCCCCTAAAGCGAAAACCTCGGCTGAAGATAACGCAGCCCCCCCCCGGAGGGCCTGCCTTTTGCGCACAGCAAAAGGGTTAGCGGGTTATCCGATTTTTGGATCGGATAATTTCTGCCTTACCTGAACCCCATGCGAAACGACAAAAAACAGAATGCGGGAAAGTCAGGCGCGGTGCGGCAGGAAGCGCTGAAATCGTCGGGTCTGAGCCGCGCAGAGAAGCACGGGAAACGGCAGGATGAAAGCAGCCAGAAGCGCCGCGTGCGGGATGAAGAACCGCTCGTTTACGGCACACTGGATCTGACAGCGGCCCGCGCACGACACATGGATGGTGTCAAGCAATCGGGCCGCACAGCCTGCATCCATGCGCTTGTGCAGTTTCCCACCGACCTCATCGACGGGACAGCCAAGGCGCAGCAACAGCGGATGCTCGATCATGCTGTGACATTCTTGAATGAGTTTCATGGGGGCGATGCCGTGTTTGCCGCTCGTCTCGACCGCGATGAAACTGGAAGGCACACCGTGGATGCTTTCCTGCTACCGAAATACGATTTTCGTTACAAAGATGGGCGCGTCGTCAAGAAAGCCAGCGTGTCCAAGTTCTCCAAAGAGCAGGCCAGCAAGCGATATGTGAAGACAGACAAGAAAACGGGCAAAGCGCTCATCGACCGTAAGACAGGCAAGCCCATTCCGCGCGACGATACACGAGCACAAGGATCAGCGTTGCAAGACGCCTTCTTTGAATATCTGCGTGGTGAAATGCAGCTATCCGAGGTCATGCCGCCGGAACGTAAAAAGTTCACCGCGAGGGATAGGGTGGAGCCTGAAGAGTATGGCCTGAGAAAGGACCGCGAGCGCCTGCATGACAATGCCCGAGCGCTCTCGAAAGCTGACCGCGTGGCGCGGGAGCGAAACAAGCAAGAAGCAGCGCGGAATAAGGCACAGGCGCAGTCTTTGGCGCAGAGAGAGGCGGAACTGCTGGCAGGTCAGAAGGCGCTGTCAGAGCAGAAATCAGCCTTTGAGCAGTTCTCTGCGCGCCGTGCAGCCACTCTGGACAAGCAAGAGGTTCAAGTCAGGCGCGATGCGAAAACCGTTCGCAATATCAGGATCGCAAGCGGCCACGGTGTATCCCGCAAGCTGAACCTGATTTTGGATCAGAGTTTTGAATCTCAGGACGTAAGATGACACCCCAGCAGAAATTCATGAAAGACCTGGAAGAGCGTGACTACAGCATCCTGAATGTGCCGCCACAGTTTCTGCATTTCATCAAAATTCGCGACAGGCTGGCCTATTATTCCCTGCAACTGGAGCCGTTCTTTTATCAAGATCCGTGGGACCTGCCTGTCGTTGTAGACGGTGGCAGGTGTTCGCATGTGGATCTTATGAGGTTTCAGGGATGGGGCATGTCTTCAGTCGAAATCTATGATTTCCTGACTGATGTAGAAGTGGCTTTGATCGAAGCCGCCGCGCGACGCGGGATCAGACTGCGAAAGCGTCCGAGGGTGGATAACGACGACGCCCCCGGCGCTATCCCGCAACGAAGTAGAATGGCCGGGGACTGCGCCCTGGGCGAATAGCCCAAGGCGCGGGGTTGTCAGCGCCAGAACCACCACCAGCGCCGGGATTTAAGTCGCTGCACCTCGGCCACGGCGGCATCGGCACGTTGCTTTTCTGAAACGACCATTGCCTCAGCCTCTTCTGCACGGGCCCGCAGCCTTTCGATTTCCGCCGCAAACTCTTCAGGCTTGCCGAATTCTTTCGCCATCGAAAGAACGCTTTTGTGAACCCAATCCCTGACAAGACCAGCTTCTCTCTTACGTTCAGCCAGCGCACGCTGCCGTTCCGCGCCTGATTTGGGTTTACTCTTGTCTCCGTTAGGTTCTGTCTTTTGGGGCAAAAGATCTTTGGCGTTGAGCGTGAAAACACCGTCTTTCAGCCTCATGCGGGCTTCGGTGATTTCGATTTTGGCCAGCTCACCTGCGTGGATTGCGGCTTCAACTTCAGGGGTGATATTGACGATTTGCGCGGTCATGTGAGGATCTCCGTTAGTCTAACGCGTTTGGCTAACGGGAGATGGGTGTAACCCGCTATTTACAAAGCGAGTTTGATAGCTCTTGGGGCGGAATTGGGTCAGTCTTGGAAACTGACACCCACAATCTGAAGCTGATCCCACTCAGGTGTTTCAATTCAGGTTCTATGCTTGGTATAGGTCAACGTGGCATTTGAAATCAGCGAGTAGATTATGAAGACTCTTGAAGAAGTAGCTGTCGCCTTTGAAGGGATCGCAAATCGTGTCGAACAGATTTGGCTTCCTCATATTCCACGGGACACGACTTTCAAGGAAAGGAACTGGCCTGCGGCAGCACTTACTCCGGAAGATGCCTGTTTTCTGGCAAGGGAAGTTGCGAACAGGCTACGTGAACTGGCAGAGGATCAGGGGAAGCCTGAAACCGTCGCAGCGGATGAGTTTTGGGCGCTTATCGCCAACCAAGCCGAGCAAGTCGATTTTGCCAATTTCACCAGCGATCCGTATTCAGTCGCAAAATCTACGTTTGACTTTTTGCTGTTTTGCAACGCCAATCTTCCGGCTCGGCCGGCCGATGTGGACTGGGACAAAGTCAAGACGAAAGGATACATCCCCAAAGACCTTTCAAGAAAAATCAACAGCATTGAGAAGCGCCTTGCGGATCTCAGCCCTCGCACTGAGAGCCTTCAAGAAAAAATCAAAGCCATAGAAACAGCGCACGATGCCGCTGAGCAGCTTCCCACCGACATGGAAGAACTGCGACGCAACAATGGTGAACTCAGAAAGCTGTTGGCTGAAGCGCAGAAAAATACCGCTCTTATTCAAAACAACTTGGAAGAGACCAAAACGGTTCGCTCAAAGGTTGAGAGTCTGCATGAGGACACTTCGTCACTGGCAGACCAATCACAGCAACTTGTTGATAGATGCAATGAAAATTACCGTATCACTACCTCTGCCGGTCTCGCTGGTGCGTTTGAGGCTCGATCAAAATCGCTGACCAAAACAGGTTGGTTCTGGGTCTTCCTGCTGGCGGTAGCTCTTGGTTGCGCCGTCGGGATCGGATATTTCAGGCTCGAAGCATACGAGAGCCTATTGAGCAACAACGCATCGACATCCGTCATCCTACTCAATCTCTTAGTCACCGTTCTGGGGGTGGGTGGCCCCATTTGGCTTGCGTGGCTTTCGACAAAAAACATTGGGCAAAGCTTCAAGCTGGCAGAGGACTATGCGTTCAAAGCTTCGATCTCAAAGGCCTACGAAGGTTACAGGAAGGAAGCTGTTAATCTTGATCAAGAGTTTGCCAAGCAACTGTTTGGCTCTGCCCTGACCCGACTTGATGAGTTGCCCAGCCGTTTTGTCTCGCAGGTCGATCACAGCTCACCCCTGCAAGAGGCGCTCGACAATCCGACCATCAAAGCGTTCTTCGCAGAAGTCCCT
This sequence comes from Leisingera sp. S2M4, assembly GCF_055398055.1. Taxonomy (NCBI): domain Bacteria; kingdom Pseudomonadati; phylum Pseudomonadota; class Alphaproteobacteria; order Rhodobacterales; family Roseobacteraceae; genus Leisingera; species Leisingera sp. S2M4. The sequence continues at coordinate 2,925,383 of NZ_AP040861.1, read as the reverse complement.
GACGCGAAGAATAAGCTGATGGATTTCGTTAACGAACAAAAGAACGCAATCGTCGGTCTTACTGGGACAAGCGGCGCATCGAAGGCAACAAAGGGTCGACCCAATGGCTCACCCCAGAGCGTCTCCGATGAGGACGTTGAACCGTAAGAAAATCAGGTCAGACAATAGAAACATGCATTGGAGTATGTCGTGGTGAGCGAAGGCGGCGGTAGCCCAAAAACTTCCATAGATGTTAGTGTTGGCAAAGAGATTGATGCAGCACTCGGCGATGTGGTCCGAGGCCTGCTTCGGAAGCCTGCTGAAGCCGTGGGGGACCTTGTTGCGGATGGTATTGGCATTCTCGGAGACCGGGTGAGGCGCAAACGTGAATTGAACGCCAAACTTGGCATGGAAGAAGTGCGCGCGAAGCTTGATGCTGCCGACGTGGACATGAAGGACATTACACCGCCCAAGGAAGAAGAGCTTCATCTGCTGATGAATGGTCTATCACTGGCCGATGATGAAAATGTCCGGGGCATGTGGGCTGGCCTCTTCGCACGCGCCCTCAAGCCTGACGCAGAAACAGAAGCTGAGCGGCCGTATATCAGCATCCTTGAAAGCCTTTCGCCAATGGATGCGAAGATCATAGATCTGCTTGCCTTTATCCAACGGACAGACGCAGAAGTAGGAGAGAATTTTGAGCAATTTACGCCCAAATCTCTTATGAGTTTTACGCCCGAGGAAGAGGATCAGGCAAAGAAAATACGGAAGAAGAATGCGGAGCTTCAAAAACGAGCGGTCGCGGCCATTCAAAAAAAGTCCGAAGAATATGGGCTGGCCGAAAAAGGATCACCAAGTTGGGCCGACAACCTAATGAGGCAAGGTGTTATTGAGAGAACACCAGTCCAACAGTTTCATAACCTGTCATCCTTTGGGCCACGAATTCGTGATGAAAGGGATGTGGCTCAGGCACTTGAAGAGTTCCACGAAAGCCTTCGAGAGACCCAGGAGATTGCAAAACGGCAAGCATCTGCACCAGAGCAACTTTTCTCGCCGCATGCGTTCGGTCCGCAACTCAATTTGGAAGTTCAGTTTACCGCTTTTGGAACGCGCTTTGCCGAAGCGTGTGGTTTACTGTAGGAAACATTTGTTACGCCTACATTTGCGCAGTGTAGGTATGCAACTGTAAGCGCCAAGAACTTGCTCTATAGCAACAATCGTGGCACAGACTCTTACACATCCGGATTCGATGAGATATTCGGAGCGAAAGATCGTTTGTTTTCAGTAGTGTTGATGGTGCATTGCGCGCCCTACCGCCGGAGCCAACCCCTCTTCATTCGGGTTGAAAAGCACAAAAAGCACTACATCAGAAGACAGATCTGGATTGCTTGCCCAAGGCAACGCACCGTTGCGTTCGCTGGATCGCCCCTGACTCGATCTCGTTGAACACCTCTCCCGCTGTCATGCCTTCGTTGAAGGCCGTTGAGGCGCCGCCAAAAGCGGGCAACGCAGTAAATTCCGAAACGCCCCCGCCAGAAAGAAAAATGGAAGGCTTTCGCCTTCCATTTTCTGTTTCAGTCTGCGTCTGCGACACCCTTGGCGCGCAGCCGTGCCCGTCTGGCACGGTAGCTGGGCAGCACCACCAGGATCACTGCCAGCCCCAGAAGGCCAACGGTCATTGGCCGCTCGAGGATGAAGCCGAGCCCATCGTAGAGCTGCATCGAGCGGGCGAAGTTGTTCTCCAGCATCGACCCCAGGATGAAACCGATCAGCAGCGGTGCCAGCGGATAGTCGGCAAAGCGCAGCACGGTGGCGCAGATCCCCAGTCCCACCAGGATCAACAGCTCCGTGGCGTTGTTCTGGCCGATGTAGGCCCCCATCAGGGTGAAGAACAGGATGAAGGGAATCAGGTAGTTGCGCGGCACCGCCAGGACCTTGGCGATATAGGGGATCAACGGCAGGTTCAGGATCAGAAGGATCAGGTTGCCGAGATACATCGAGATGATCACCGCCCAGAAGATCTGCGGCTCATCCACCATCAGCCGCGGCCCCGGCGAGACATTCAGCGCGATCAGCGCACCCAAGAGGATCGCCGTGGTGCCAGAGCCGGGAATGCCCAGCGTCAGGAGCGGCACGAAAGACCCGGTGCAGGCGGCATTGTTGGCGCTTTCCGGCGCCGCCAGCCCCTTGACCGATCCCTTGCCGAACTGCTCCTGCTCTTCCTTGGAGGCGATGTTGCGTTCCACCGCATAGCCCAGGAAGGAGGCAATGGTGGCCCCTGCCCCCGGCAGCACGCCGATCAGGAAGCCCTGTATCGACTGGCGGCCGATTACCGGGGTGATCGCCCTGGCTTCTTCGCGGGTGATGCGCAGGTCCTTGATCTCGTTGCTGCCGCCTTCGGTGTTGGAGCGCGAGGGGTCGAGCACCAGGTACATCGCCTCCGGCAGAGCGAACATCGCCATCGCCAGGGTGATGAAGCCAAAGCCGGACTGCAGGTCCATGACGCCCATGGTGAAACGCGGCATGTTGAACAGTGCGCCCTCGCCCACCGTGGCCATGATCAGCCCCAGCAGCGTCATCAACAGCGCCTTGCCCACCTGACCGGAGCCAGCAAAGGCGGCAATCGCCGACAGGCCCACAACCATCAACGCGAAATACTCGGCCGAATGGAACAGCAGCGCCACGCTGGCCAGCGCAGGGGCAAAGATCATCAGCAGGATCGCCCCGATTGTGCCACCGGAGAACGAGGCAATGGCGGCAACGGTCAGCGCCTTACCCGCCTTGCCCTGACGCGCCAGTGGGTAGCCGTCGAAGCTGGTCGCCACGGTTGAGGCCACGCCGGGCGCGTTGATAAGGATTGACGATGTCGAGCCGCCGAAGATCGCGCCGTAGTAGACACCCGCCAGCAGGATAAGCGCGGCAGAGGGATCACCGATGGAGATCGCCACCGGGATCATGATGGCGATGATCGACATCGGCCCAAGGCCGGGCAGCATGCCGATGAAGGTGCCGATCAGGCAACCGCCGATCACCATCAACAGGTTTGTAAGAGAGAAGGCCGTTCCCAGGCCAATCATGATACCTTCGAGCATGTCAGCCTCCGTTCATGAAAAATGCGGGCCAGGGGCTCAGGAAAATACCCAGGACCACCTGCACCAGATACCAGACCAGACCGGCCGCAGCGGCGGCAACGGGCAGCAGGATGTGCAGCTTGCGTTCGCCCAGCGCAACGGCGCCCAGCACCAGGAAGCCCACGGTCGAGGGCAGGAAGCCCGCCGGACGCAGCAGCAGCGCATAGGCCACCATCAGCCCCAGCAGCATCAGCGCCTGGCCCAGGTTGTAATCCGCCAGGCGGCGGTAGTTGATGTCCATCGGCTTGGGCTCGTCGGCGCCCTTCTCGAACCCCAGCAGGATGAACAGTGCGGCCAGAATGGCCATCACCGACAGGACCTTGGGGAAGGTGCTGGGCCAGATCGGGTTGTGTTTCATGAACGGCGGCAGCCCCGCGTCCATGGTGAAGAAGGCTGCATAGCCATAGGCTAGGCAGATCATCAGGATGACGAGGGCAATCCAGCGGTCGAGTGCCATTTGCGGCTCCTGTGGTGGATGTTTCGATCAGGCGGGGAGCGTAGTCCCCGCCGCGCGGAGCACGCGGCCCCCGGGAGATTTTTCGGCAATAGGAAAGGGTCTGTGAACCATGGCCTGCGGGACGTGCCCCGCGGCGAAGGCTGATGAGCCAAGGGCCGTACACGGGGAAGGCAGTGCCGTTATCCTCGGAAGGGAGGCCCAGGCCTCGCCTTCCTTTTGCTTTCAATACCCCGGGAGCGCGAGGGCAATGCCCCCGCATGCCGCGGCAGCGTCAGGGTGGGCGCTCAGAGGAAGCCGAGCTGCTTCATCAGATCGCCAATGACCTTTTCCTGCTCCTCGAGGAAGCTGCGGAAATCATCGCCCGAGTTGTGGATGTTGACCCAGCCGTTGCGCGCCCGGACCTCTTCCCATTCGGGGGTGTCATACATCTTGGCCAGCGCCTCCTGATAGGCGGCGAGCTTGTCCTCGGGCAGACCCGGTGCCGCGAAGAAGCCGCGCCAGTTCACGAAGGACGTGTCCAGCCCCTGCTCTTTCATCGTCGGTGCGTCCGGATAGCTGTCGACACGCTCATCCGCGGTAACGCCGATGATCTTCACCTCGCCCGCGTTGGCCAGGTCGATTGCCTCGGAGAAACCGGTCGACAGGGCTGCGATCTCGCCCGACAGCAACGCTGCCATCGCCTTGCCGCCCGCGTCGTAGGGGATGTATTTCACCGCCGTCGGATCCTCGCCCGCGGCCTGCATCACCATCGCTGCAACCAGGTGGTCCATGCCGCCCGGAACCGAGCCGCCGCCAACGGCCGTGCCGCGCGGGTCTGCCCGATAGGCTTCCAGCAGATCTTCCATCGAATTGATCGGGCTGTCCTTGCCCACCACGATCGCTGCGTAGTCACCGATGGTGCCTGCCACCAGCGTCAGGTCACGGAAGTTCTGCGGAAACACGCCGGTGAGCGAGCGGATCACGATCGGGGTGGAGTTCACCATCAAGGTGCCGTGGTTGCTGTCGGCGTTTTCGATCAGGTAGCCGATCGCCTTGCCACCGCCGCCGCCGGACATGTTTTCGTAGGATGCCTTGCCCACCAGTCCGGATTTGGTCAGCGCCTCACCGGTGCCGCGCGCGGTTCCATCCCAGCCGCCGCCAGCGCCGCCGGGGATCAGGAAGTGGATGCTGTCAACCACCTGCTCTGCCGCCTTCAGCGGGCTGCCGAATGCCAGTGCCGCCGCCGCCGCGGCCATCGCCACCCGGCGTGTAAGGGTAAATTTCGTCATTATGTCCTCCCATTTGACAAAGCGCGGTTTTGCCGCCCATGACTGAAAGGGAACACAGCAAGCTGACACAAACCTGTCACGGCGCGTAAGGAAAGGATCACCCGGCATGCGGTTTCTTCTGGTCGAGGATAACGAGAGCCTGGCCAGCGCCCTGCTGGACCGGCTGCGCCTGGACGGCCATGTGGTGGACCACGCCGCCGATGTCTCCACCGCGACCGCCTTTGTCGGCACCACGGATTACGATCTGATTTTACTGGATATTATGCTGCCGGATGGCGACGGCCGCAGCTTTCTGAAAGACCATCGCGACCACCGCAAGGAAACCCCGGTGATTGTGCTGACCGCCCGTTCCGAGATTTCCGACCGGGTCGGCATGCTGGATCTGGGCGCCGATGACTACATCACCAAACCATTCGATTTTGCCGAGCTGGAGGCGCGCTGTCGGGCGGTGCTGCGGCGCCGCGGCGGGGTCAGCTCCAACATCCGGCGATTCGGAAATCTGGAATTCGACCCGATGGCCGGCACGCTGACCGTGGCCGGAAAATCCGCCACCCTGCGCAACCGGGAGCTGCGGTTGCTGGAGGTCTTCCTGAACGCTCCAGACCAGATCTTCTCCAAGGCCAAGCTGGTTGATCGGCTGTTTTCCTATGACGAGGACGTCTCGGAGAATGCGATCGAGGTCTATGTGGCAAGGCTGCGCAAGCATCTGGCGGGGTCCTCGGCGCAAATCACCACCGTGCGCGGCCTCGGCTATCGGCTGTCGCTGGAATGAGCGGCACCGTCAATGTCAGCGGCTCGATCCGCCGCCGCCTGCTGCTGCAGCTGGTGGGCAGCGCGGCGCTGCTGGCCGCGCTGTTGTTCTTTGCGGTGCTGGGGTTCGTGCGCAACGTGGCAGAAGAAAGCCACGACCGCATCCTGCTGGCCTCGGCCAGCTCGATCCTCGATTCGGTGTCCGTACAGTCTGGCGAAATCACCGCCGACATCCCCTACGCGGCACTGTCGATGTTGGGGAATGTCAGCGACGACAGGGTTTTTTACCGGATTACCACTGCCGGGCGACTGCTGACTGGCTATGCCGATCTGCCCGTCGGCCGCTCCACCGGCCAGGTTGCCCAGCCGCTGTTCCAGACCGCCGAATACAAGGAGGAGAGCATCCGTGTGGTCACTCTGTCGCGGCGACTGGCCGTCAGCGGCGCACCGGTGTTGGTGCAGGTCTCGGTGGCGCAGACCCGCACCGGGCAGGACGTGCAGCTCAGCCAGCTGTTCCGCTCGGCGCTTCACCTGGGGGTGGCCTTCTTCCTGCTCGCCTCGGCGCTGGCCTATTGGTCCGCGCAGTCCAGCATCACGCCGCTGCGCGCGCTGACTGCGGCGATTTCGCGGCGCGGCCCAAAGGACCTGCGCCCGGTGACGCGTCCGGTGCCTTCGGAAATGGCCCCGCTGGTGGCCTCGCTGAACACCTTCATCAGCCGCCTGCAGACGTCGCTCAGCCGGTCCGAGGATTTCATCGCCGAGGCCGCCCACCGCGTCCGCACGCCGCTGGCCACCGTCCGGACCCAGGCCGAGGTCATGCTGATGCGGGTCGACAAGGAGGCCAACCGGGTGGGTCTGCGCGAGATGATCCGCGCCATCGACGAAAGCTCGCGCGCCGCCGGGCAGCTTCTCGACCACGCCATGGTCTCCTTTCGCACCGACAGCCTGGAGCAGGATGACATCAACCTGACGGCCTTGGCCCGCGAGCTTGCCGACAGGCTGCAACCGGTTGCAGAAATGAAGGAAATCACACTGCACTTCGCCGCAGAAACCGATGTTCGCGCCTGCGGCGACGGCATTCTGATCCAGAACGCGGTGCGCAATATCCTCGACAACGCCATCAAGTATTCGCCGCAAGACAGCCAGGTGTGGATCCGGGTGGAAACCCGTGATGGCCTCGCGCGGATCACGGTCGAAGACCAGGCTGGCGGCTTTGGCAAGGAGGACACCGAAGCACTGACCCGACGCTTTGTGCGGGGCGCCAATGCCCGCGACACCATTGGCTCCGGCCTGGGGCTGACCATCGCCCGCGAGGTTGCAGAGGCACACGCGGGCCAACTCCTCATCAAGAATTGCGAAACAGGAGCAGGCGCATGCGTTACCCTGTGTTTTCCAGCCCCATGAAGCACCTGCAGAAGTTGATGACCTTAGCGACCCAGTTGCTGCTGGCGCTGTTTCTGTTCGTCCACGCCCAGCCTGCTCGCAGCTTTGAAATCGAAGAACACCGATGGATCGGCCCGGCGGACGGCGTTCCGCTGAGGGTCATCTCGACCACCGACACGCATATTCTTGCACCGCTGATCGACAGTTTTCTGCGCCGCAACCCGGGGACCGCGGTGGACTATACCGTGGCCAACAGCAGTCAGGTCATGAAAGCGATCCTGGAGGGCGAGCACCAGTTTGACGTCGCACTCTCCTCCGCGATGGATCTGCAGACCAAGCTTGCCAATGACGGTTACACAAGGCCCTACCAGTCAGACGCGACCGCACGTATCCCCCCCTGGGGCGAGTGGCGCAGCCATGTCTTTGCGTTTTCGATGGAACCGGCCTCGATCGTCTTTTCCACCAAAGGGTTCGAGGAGCAGGAGGTTCCCCGCACCCGGCAGGATCTGGTCACCCTGCTGCGCGCCAAACCTGAGCGTTTTCGCGGCAAAGTGGGCACCTATGACGTGTCCCTCAGTGGCTTGGGCTACCTGTTTGCCACCCAGGATGCCCGCACGTCGGAAACCTACTGGCGGCTGATGGAGGTGATCGGCAGCTTGCGCCCGCAGCTGTTCTGCTGTTCCGCCGCCATGATCGAAAGCGTGGCCGCCGGTGACATTCTGGTCGCCTACAACGTCCTTGGCAGCTATGCCCGGGCGCGCAAGGATCTGGCCGACAAGATCATCGTCGTGGATCCGGTCGATTATACCCATCTGATGATGCGCTCGGCGGTACTGTTGCGCGGCGGCGCTCAGCCAAAACGCGCAGAGGCCTTCGTTGATCACTTGGTGACCGCCGGCTGGTCCCGCCCGCTTGCCGAGGATTTTCCCTTCAGCCCGCCGCCGGAATCCCTGACCGACACCACCAGCGGACATCGACCCATTCACCTCGGCCCCGGGTTGCTGGTCTATCTCGATGCGCAGAAACGGCGCCGTTTCATGGCGGAGTGGTTCAGCGCCGTGCGCAAAGAGGGAACGCCGCGCTGAGGTGGCAGATAGCGAGACCGGAGTCGGCCACATGCAGACATCTTGGGGTGACAAACCTTGCGCGACGCGATAGAAACAAACCATGAACACTCCGATCTCCAGCATTCGCAACCTTGGCCCGGCATATGAAGAGGCCTGCCGCGCCGCGGGTATCCACTCGGCCGAGGAACTGCGCGAAATCGGTGCCGATGCCGCCTACGCACGCCTGCTCCGCAGTGGCACGCGGCCGCATTTCATCGGTTACTACGCGCTGGTCATGGCCCTGCAGGGACGCCCGTGGAATGACTGCAAGGGCAGAGAAAAAGAAGAGCTGCGCAAACGCTTTGACGCGATCAAGGCCGAGGCCCGCCCGCAGCACGACAGCAAATTCCTGGAAGAACTCGACGCCATTGGCGTGCGGGCCAGCGTCGCCGATCTGAAGACGCTCTGAACGGCAGGTGACTGCCCGCGCCGCGGCCTGTCGCCCTTCTCTCAGCGCCTCTCTCCAGCCAGCCCCAAGGGCCGCCTCTGTCCGGGATGCAACCTTTTGCCGGTTTCAATCGTTGTCCTGACGAGTGCAACGCGAAGCAAGGAGACCCGGCATGGACCTGATCCGTATCATATTCGCCATCATTCTGCCGCCACTTGGCGTGTTCCTCCAAGTGGGTCTGGGCAAACATTTCTGGCTGAACATTCTGCTGACTCTGCTGGGTTACATCCCCGGTATCGTCCATGCGGTCTGGATCATCGCGAGGAGACCTGAACATGTCTGACCTTAGCCCCCTTCAGGAGCGCAAGCTCGAAACCCTGGATCGTCTTGCTCAGCGTATGGATCGCGCCTTCCGTATCCCCGTACTCGGGGTACGGATTGGCTGGGACAGCATTGCCGGGCTTGTGCCCGGCGTCGGCGACGCTGTCGCCCTGATCCCTGCCGGATACATCCTCTACTCCGGCTACCGCATGGGTGCTTCCGCCCCGATACTGGCGCGGATGGCTGCCAATATCGGTGTCGATGCCCTCATCGGGTCGGTGCCGCTGGTCGGTGACCTGTTCGACGTGGCGTGGAAGGCAAATACTCGCAACACGGCCCTCCTGCGCCGCCACCTCGAGGAAACACCGCCAAAGGAGCCGCTTCCTAAGCGCTTGGGTCGCAAACCCTTTTCCAGCCTCACGCCGCCGCGCGAGCTGAAAATGGCGCCCTCTTATGTCGGCATGCACCACCGTGGGAGGCCGCGCAATCGTCCGGCTTGGCAGCATCCGCTGAGCCGCACATTGGATCGATGAAAAAAGGGGGCTGACAGCCAAAGCTGCAGCCCCCTCAAACCAGCTGAAATCAGCCAGCGTCTATGGCTTAGCCAACCAGCTCGATGCCGGAGAAGAAGTATGCGATTTCCGCAGCAGCGGTTTCCGGAGCGTCGGAGCCGTGCACGGAGTTCTCGCCAACGGACTCGGCGAACTCGGCGCGGATGGTGCCCGGTGCGGCGTCTGCCGGGTTGGTCGCACCCATGACTTCGCGGTTCTTCGCGATAGCGTTTTCACCTTCCAGAACCTGCACGACAACCGGCGCGGAGGACATGAACTCGCACAGTTCGTCGTAGAACGGGCGCTCGGCGTGCACTTCGTAGAACTTGCCAGCCTGTTCCTTGGTCATGTGGATGCGCTTCTGCGCCACGATGCGCAGGCCGGCTTCCTCAAACTTGGCGTTGATCTTGCCGGTCAGGTTGCGGCGGGTTGCATCGGGCTTGATGATCGAGAAAGTGCGTTCCAGAGCCATTTGGCATTCTCCTGATTGATGGGCCGCGGGGGATGTCCCTGGGCCGGAAACTCCGCGCGCCGCCTAACATGGCTTGGCGCGCTTGGGAAGATGTTTTCAGAGCGCGTACACGCACGCGCGCATCTTGGTACAAGATTTTCGAGCCGCCCAAGGCGGCAGGCCGATTGACAGCCCCCGACGGCTGCGCCACACCGCTGCTCATGTTACGCATTCAGGACATCACATATTCGGTCGAAGGCCGCCCGCTCATCGAGGGCGCCAGCGCCAATATTCCCACCGGGCACAAGGTCGGTCTGGTCGGGCGCAATGGCACCGGTAAAACCACGCTGTTCCGCATCATCCGGGGCGAGCTGGCGCTGGAATCCGGCAGCATCACCCTGCCCTCCCGCGCCCGCATCGGCGGTGTCGCACAGGAGGTGCCTTCGTCGGATGTGTCGCTGCTGAATACGGTGCTGGCCGCCGACACCGAGCGCGCCGCACTGCTGGCCGAAGCGGACACCGCTACGGACGCCGGCCGTATTGCCGAGATCCAGACCCGGCTGGCCGACATCGATGCCTGGTCAGCGGAAGCACGCGCTGCCTCGATCCTGAAGGGGCTGGGATTTGACGATGCCGACCAGCAGCGCCCGTGTTCGGACTTTTCCGGTGGCTGGCGGATGCGGGTGGCCCTCGCAGCGGTGCTGTTTTCCCAACCGGACCTTTTGCTGCTCGACGAGCCCACCAACTACCTGGATCTCGAGGGCGCGCTCTGGCTCGAGAGCTACCTGGCCAAATACCCGCATACGGTGCTGATCGTCAGCCACGACCGGGGCCTCCTGAACCGGGCTGTGGGCGCGATCCTGCATCTGGAAGACAAGAAGCTCACGCTCTATCAGGGCAACTACGATACGTTTGCCGAAACCCGCGCCGCCAGGCTGGCGGTGGCCGAAGCCGAGGCCAAGAAGCAGGAGGCGCGGCGCGCGCACCTGCAAAGTTTTGTCGACCGCTTCCGCTACAAGGCGTCCAAGGCGGTGCAGGCGCAATCGCGGCTCAAGATGATCGCCAAGATGAAGCCGATCACCACCCCGCAGGAAGCCGCCCTGCGCGCCTTCACCTTCCCCGAACCGGAGGAGATGTCGCCCCCGATCATCCAGATCGAAGGGGGCGTCACCGGGTATGGGGACACCGAAATCCTGAAACGGCTGAACCTGCGCATAGACCAGGACGACCGGATCGCCCTGCTGGGCAAGAACGGTCAGGGCAAATCGACCCTCTCGAAACTTCTCGCGGACCGTCTGCCGCTGATGGCTGGCTCGATGACGCGGTCCTCCAAACTGCGTATCGGTTATTTCGCGCAGCACCAGGTTGATGAGCTGTATGTGGATGAAACCCCGTTGGACCACCTGCGCCGCCTTCGCCCGGAGGAAGCCCCGGGCCGGTGGCGCTCTCGGTTGGCGGGTTTCGGCCTTGGGGCTGCCCAGGCAGAGACCGAGGTGCGGCGGTTGTCTGGCGGCCAGAAGGCCCGGCTCAGCCTGCTGCTCGCGACGATCGACGCACCGCATATGCTGATATTGGATGAACCGACCAACCACCTGGATATCGAAAGCCGCGAGGCCCTGGTCGAGGCGCTGACAGCCTACTCCGGCGCCGTCATCCTGGTGAGCCACGACATGCATCTGCTGAGCCTGGTGGCGGATCGGCTTTGGCTGGTCTCCGACGGCACGGTCAAACCCTATGACGGCGACCTGGAAAGCTACCGCGCGCTGCTGCTGGCACGGGACAAACCTGCCCCCAAGGCCGAGGCCGAGGCGATCAAGACCGCCAAACCGAAACGGGCTTCCCGCGATCAGCTTCTGGCGCTGCGCGCAGAGGTGCGCAAATCCGAAGCGCGTGTGGAAAAGCTGACCGACATGCGTGAAAAGCTTGACGAAAAGCTGGCCGACCCTAGCCTGTACGAGCCGGGCAAAGCAGCCGACATCGAGACCTGGCAGAAGAAACATGCCGAATGTATCGAGGCGCTGGCCCGGGCGGAGACCCTGTGGATGGACGCCCTTGAAAAGCTGGAGCAGGCCGAGGCGCAATGATCGACACCGCATTCCTGATCACCTCTTTCGTGACCCTGTTCGTCATTGTCGACCCGATCGGGCTGACACCGATCTTCCTGGCGCTGACCCAAGGCATGACCCCGCGCCAACGTCGCAGCATCGCGATCCGCGCCACCGTCATCGCCGCGGTTCTGCTGGCCTTGTTTGCAGCTCTTGGCGAGGCGGTTCTGGGCTTCGTCGGCATCTCCATGCCCGCCTTTCGTATCGCCGGGGGCGTACTTCTGTTCCTGACGGCGCTGGATATGCTGTTTGAACGCCGTAACAAGCGACGCGAAGATCGCAGTGAAGACGACGACATTGACGACCCTTCGGTCTTTCCACTCGCGATCCCGCTGATCGCCGGACCCGGCTCGATTGCGACGGTGATCCTGCTGACCGGCCAGCAACCGGGGTTCGCCGGTTTCGCAATGGTCATGGGCGTTGTTGTCTGCGTGCTGGCAATCCTGCTGGTGATGTGCCTGTTTTCCGGCCTGTTCGAACGCCTGCTGGGCAAGACCGGCATCACCGTGGTCACCCGGCTTCTGGGCATGCTGCTGGCCGCCCTGTCGGTGCAATTCGTCCTCGACGGACTGCGCGCTTATGGTTTTGCAGCCTAGCACCACCGCCCTGCCCACCTACATAACAAGGGGGAGGTGCCGCGATGGGCGACTATGAAATCGGACGAGTTATCTATCTGGTGATCCTGCTTGTTGCGGTCGGGTCCTGGGTCTTTGTCCAGAACCGCAACTCCCTTGGGAAGGCCGCGCAAATGTTCGCGGTCTGGATCTTCATTTTTCTCGGCGTCATTGCCTCCTATGGGCTGTGGGATGACATCCGCCAGACCGTGCGCCCGCAGCAAAGCGTCGCGCAAGAGACTGGCCGCGTCGAAGTTCCACGCTCGCGCGATGGGCACTACTACCTCACCCTCGAGGTCAACGGCACGCCGGTCGAGTTCCTAGTCGACACCGGTGCCAGCCAGGTTGTCCTCAATGAGCGCGATGCAGAGCGCGCGGGCATCGACACCAAGGCCCTCGCCTATCTTGGACGCGCGCGAACCGCCAACGGCGAGGTGCGCACCGCCTCGGTCTGGATTGACGAGATTTCACTGGGTGGCATCACCGATCGCAATCTGCGCGTCTGGGTGAACGAGGGCGAGCTGGAGCAATCCCTGCTTGGCATGGGCTATCTGCAACGCTGGTCCAGCATCGAGATCCGCAATGGCGCTTTGGTGCTGACCCGCTGACCGCCGCCGGTCAGCCGCGACTCCAGCCCCAAGACGGCGCTGGAAGCAGACACCTTTGCCTGAAGTAGCTGGAGACAAGTGTTGCCACCGCCCCGCAGCCATGTAGCGCCGGGTCGGTTCAGCCCTTGCTGGCGGGCGGCAGGATAAAGCCGGTCACCGGATAGACCCGGCCGAGTGCGCCGGGGTTGCTTTCCAGACGCACGGCGGACCAGTCGTTGTTCTTCGACACATCCACCACTGCCATGTCCAGAGACACCCGGTTCCGGCGCCAATTGGCGTGGTTCACCCGAATCCGACGCGGCCCTTCGACCTCGGAGACGACAGCCACGTGACCCAGCGGATTGGACCTTGTGGCGGTGAAGGCCATAACCGCACCGGTATGCGGCGTCTTCTGGCGCTGGTACTGGCCTTTGGCCTGGTTCCACCAGGTTCTTGCATTGCCGTAGATCTCGATCCCGCTGGCGTTGCGGGCGAACGGTACACACCAGACCCTCTGGCCCTTGGACCGCATCGTCTGCGCCACGTCGACTGCAAAGGTCAGCCGTTCCATGTCCACTTCGGCGCGACTGACCGAGCCGCTTTGCATGTCCGCGCAATTCGCAAGTGTCAGCAACATTGCGCCAGCCACAAATGTCAGGCGCGCTCGCCCAAGAACACCTCGTACCTTCATCCGTCCCTCGTGATCGACTTGTCCCAGCCTTACTGGCAGCAGGCATACTGTGGGTTGCACGCTCACGCGAGCAATTCCTGCACAATTGAAACAATCCCGTGAGGAACCGGCGAAAACTCGCCGACCAATCGGGCGGAGGCGCTATTTTTCCGCCTTTTTCTCCCACCGCCCGCTTTCTTCGGACCAGTATTGGGCAGAACAGCCCGCGTCGGTGAGGGACTTCCACTGGACACGCGCGTGCTGGACGGCGTCCGGATCGGTCCCATCGAAAAGAATGCACACCCGCTGCAGGCTCTGCACCTCCTCCGGGCTGACGGCGGCACCGTCCACCGCCATCACGCAGTCTGGCGCATTTGCCGCCTCGGCAGCCGTGGTCAGCAAAATCGGCTGCAACGCATCATGAGGGCCACCCGCCAGGCCGTGGGGCAGAAAGCTGTCAGCAGGCCCCTGCCACAGGCAATCGTCCAACCAGGCCAGTCGCTCCGGATCGCGCCCGCGCACCGCGATCCGCCATCCGACGCCGCGGGCCTTGCCCAGCAGCACCGGCAGCGTCTCCTCCAGCGGCGCGCGCGTCAGGTGATAGAAATAGGCAGCCCCCATGCGTGATTATTCCGCCTCGAACTTGTCCGAGACCAGACGGTTCAGCGCCATCACTCCCCAGCCGGTTGCGCCCTTGGGTGCAAAATCGGTGTCCGATTTGACAGAGGCCACACCCGCAATATCCAAGTGAATCCACGGCACACCGTCCTGAATGAAGCGCTGCAGGAACTGTGCCGCGGTAATCGAGCCGGCGGGGCGGCCACCGACATTCTTCATATCGGCGATACGCGATTTCAACTGATCGTCGTAGGCCTTGCCCAGGGGCATCCGCCAGGCGCCCTCGCCTTCCGCATTTGCGGCCTTGAGGAAAGCGTTGCACAGGGCATCATCGTTGGAAAACACGCCTGCATTTTCGTGCCCGAGACCGATGATGATGGCACCGGTCAGGGTCGCCAGGTCGATCACGGCCGCAGGCTTGAAACGTTCCTGCGCATACCACAGCACATCACACAGCACCAATCGCCCCTCGGCGTCGGTGTTGATGATCTCGACCGTGTCGCCCTTCATTGATTTCACCACGTCGCCGGGACGGATGGCATTGCCCGATGGCATGTTTTCGACCAGTCCGACCAGGCCCACCACATTGGCCTTGGCCTTGCGCAGCGCCAGCGCCTTCATGGTGCCGGCAACAACGCCGGCGCCCCCCATGTCCATGGTCATGTCTTCCATGCCACCCGCCGGCTTCAGCGAGATGCCGCCCGTGTCGAACACCACGCCCTTGCCGACCAGCGCCAGCGGGGCGGCATCCTTGGCACCGCCGTTCCACTGCATCACCGCAACCTTGGAGGGGCTGTCGGACCCCTGCCCGACGCTGAGCAATGTGCGCATGCCCAGCTTTTCCAGGTCCGCCTCTTCAAGGATCTCGACCTCCAGGCCGATGGCCTTCATCTCGTCGATCCGACGGGCGAATTCGGTGGTGGTCAGCACATTGGCCGGTTCGTTGACCAGATCGCGTGTCATATGCACGCCCTCGGCCACGGCCAACAACGGCGCGCAGGTCGCCTCCAAATCGGACGGCACCTTGCTGGCAATCGTCACCTCGGCCCGGGGTGCCTCGTCGGTGGCGGTCTTGTGGCTTTCGAATTCGTAGCCACGCAGGGCAATCCCCAAAGTCAAATCCGCCGCCTTGTTCATATTTCCGACCATCACCGTCAGTGGCTTGCCCGCTGCCACCGAGGCCAGCTTGGCCCCGGCCTTGCGCGCCTCCACCGGGGTCAGCTTGCGCGACAGCACCAACACATCCAAGGCTTCAGCCTGCATCCCGGCGGGCCAGGTAATGGAGACAACCTGCCCGGATTTCACCTTCTTGAAACCGTCCGATTCGATCAGGCGGGCAATGGCGCCCTTGCTCAACCGGTTGGCGGTCCGCGCCGCCTGATCCATGCTACCCTCGGGCGTGACCAGCACCGCAACACGGCCGGTCATGCCGGACAGGGCCTTGGGGTCATAGTCTGCAAAACGGATCGGGGTGAGGCTGCTCATGCCACGTTCTCCTGCTGGGTCGGTTGCTTGTTGAGCAAACAGCTATCGCGCGCGGTCGCGCTTGACCAGACCTCGCTTCGGCCAGAGCCTGCGCGGATCTCGCATCAACCCCAGAATGCAGTTTTCCCCGCGCAGCAAATCCACTAAGGTCCGGCAAAACAACAATGGCAGGATCTGGGGGGATCGGGTGTCAAGATATGACAGATATGTACTGTCTCAGTACCTGCTGTTCTTCGGCTTCTTCGCGCTGATTCTGGTTGCGGTGTTCTGGGTCAATCGTGCGGTTGTGCTGTTTGACCGGCTCATCGGGAATGGCCAGTCGGCGCTGGTATTTCTTGAATTCACCGCATTGACCCTCCCCAACCTGATCCGAATGGTGCTGCCGATCGCCGCCTTTGGCGCCTCGGTCTGGGTCACCAACCGCTTGAACAGCGAGAGCGAGCTGACCGTTCTGCGGGCGACGGGCACCAGCCCCTGGCAGATGGCGCGACCGGCTCTGGTCTTTGGCATCATCACGGCGCTCATGATGTCGGCGCTGACCCACTACCTGTTGCCGACCTCAATCAATCAGCTCGAGCGGCGCGAGAGCGAAGTCTCCCGCAACATCACCGCAAAACTGCTGAGCGAAGGGGATTTCCTGCACCCGGCCAACGGGGTGACCTTCTATATCCGCCAGATCGATCCTGACGGCACCTTGAATGACGTGTTCCTG
This sequence comes from Leisingera sp. S2M4, assembly GCF_055398055.1. Lineage (NCBI taxonomy): Bacteria > Pseudomonadati > Pseudomonadota > Alphaproteobacteria > Rhodobacterales > Roseobacteraceae > Leisingera > Leisingera sp. S2M4. Next base: position 2,908,807 of record NZ_AP040861.1, on the reverse strand, counting down.
TCGGACCGGCGCGACCCCGAGGTCACCGTCACCTACACCGGCGCGCGTGCCTTCCTGGTCCGGGACGAGGACAGTGCCCACCTCATCATGGTCGAAGGCATGGCGCAGCGTCTGACGCACCGAAACCAGCAGCTGTCGACCACGTTCTTTTCTGATTTTTCATACGATATCAGTGTCTTGGCAAACAAAGCTGAGAGTTCCGCACGCAATATCCGCGCCATCCCCAGCCTGGAACTGCTGCGCAACCGCGCGGAGGTACAGAAAAAGGACGGCCACAGCCCCGGCGCCCAGGCCGAGGAACTGCACCTGCGGTTCGCCCGCGCGTTGGTCTGTATCGCGGTTACCCTGATTGGTTTCGCCACGCTGATGCTCGGCACGTTCTCGCGGTTTGGCGTCTGGCGTCAGGCGATGCTGGCGTTTGTCATCCTGATCTTCATCGAAGGGCTGCGCGGCGTGGTGTCGGAACCGGTTGTGAAGAACCCCGACCTGTGGCCGCTGATTTATGCGCCGACCGCATTGGGTCTGGCGCTCGCGCTGGTGTTCCTGATCCTCGCGGGGCGGCCCAAAAGGATCCTCGCCGCGACGCCGGAGGCCGCCGCATGACGCTCGATTTCTACTATGCGCGCCGCTTTGTTCAATGGTTCATGGTGATTGTCGCCGTGCTGATGACGCTGGTGCTGCTGATCGATCTCAACGAGCAGATCCGACGTTTCGATTCGGCCGATCTGAGCATGGCTCAGCTGATCGGCCTTACCCTGTTGAACCTGCCTGCGGCGCTCAGTGAGTTTTTGCCGCTGATCATGATCCTCAGCACCATCGTGCTGTTTGTCGGCCTTGCCCGCAGCAGCGAACTGGTGGTGACCCGGGCAGTCGGCCGCTCCGGCATCCGGGCCCTGGCGGCGCCGGTTCTCGTGGCCGCGGTGATTGGCGGGCTGGCGGTCAGCATGTTGAACCCGATCGTGGCGGCCACCACCAATCGCTACCAGGACCTGGCGGAGACCTACCGCAATGGCGGCCCCTCGGCGCTGTCGCTCAGCGGCGAGGGATTGTGGCTGCGTCAGGGCGGCAGCCAGGGCCAGTCGGTGATCCACGCCAAGGGCTACAGCGGCGACGCTGCCGAGATCACTTTGCACGATGTGTCGATCCACAGTTACGCGCAGGACAGCGGCCCAGTCCGCCGGATCACCGCAGATTCGGCACGGCTGGAAGATGGTGTCTGGATCTTGAAGGACGTTAAATCCTGGCCACTGGTGGCCGGTCTGAACCCGGAAGGTGGCGCCGTGCGGCACGCCGAACTGCGCCTGCCGACGACGCTGACAACTGATCGCATCCGCGACACGCTGGGCACCTCCAGTGGCATCTCTATCTATGATCTGCCCGCCACCATCCGCGAACTCTCGCAGGCTGGCTTCAGCACCAAACGATACGAGGTGCTCTACCAGGCGCAACTCGCCCGACCACTGTTCCTGATCGCGATGGTGCTGGTCGGCGCTGCCTTTACCATGCGCCATGCCCGCTTCGGCGGAACCGGACTTGCCGTGTTGATGGCCGTCCTGCTGGGATTCGGGCTTTATTTCATCCGCAATTTCGCGCAAATCCTTGGCGAGAACGGGCAGATCCCGGTGGCCCTTGCGGCCTGGGCGCCCCCCGTTGCCGCGATACTTTTGACTTTGGGACTGCTCCTTCATGCCGAAGACGGGTAATTTGCGCCACAGGCTGCTGCTTTCCGCCGTGTTGCCCTGGCTGGCGCTCGCTGACGCGCCTGTACAGGCGCAGGCAGTGTCACAGCAGGAGCAGACCGCGCCTGCGATGCTGGTCGCCGACCAGTTGTTCATCACGCCGGACCGCACGCTGGTCGCCGAGGGCAACGTCGAAGCCTTCCAGGGCGACACCCGCCTCCGCGCCGCGAAGATCACCTTCGACCAAACCACCGGCACCCTCGACATCGAGGGGCCGATCCGCATCGACCAAGGCGATACGATCACCATTCTGGCCAGCGCCGCGGAACTGGACCGCGATCTGCGCAACGGTTTGTTGACCGGCGCGCGCATGGTGTTTCAGCAGCAACTTCAGCTGGCTTCGCTGCAGATGTCGCGTGTCGGCGGGCGCTATACGCAACTGTACAAGACCGCCGCGACCTCCTGTGATGTCTGCGACGACGGGCGCCCTCCGTTGTGGCAGATCCGCGCCGAACGTGTCACCCACGACCAACTCGAACGACAGCTGTATTTCGAAAGCGCCCAGTTTCGCATTCTCGATGTGCCGGTTGTCTATTTCCCGGCCTTGCGCCTGCCGGACCCGTCACTGGATCGGGCCACCGGTTTCCTGATCCCGTCGCTGCGCTCCACCTCCAACCTCGGAACCGGCATCAAGCTGCCGTATTTCTTCACGCTCGGCCCGCACCGTGACCTGACGTTGGCGCCCTATATCTCCTCCAGCACCCGAACTCTGGACCTGCGCTACCGCCAGGCTTTTCGCACTGGGCGGATCGAGTTCAACGGCGCCTATACCCGCGACGATCTCTACAGTGGCGAAGGCCGTGGATATGCCTTCCTCGAGGGGCGCTTTCAGCTGCCGCGCGACTATCAGCTCAGCTTCGACTTCAAGACCGTTTCCGACGATGCCTATCTTGCTGACTACGGCCTCCCCGATCTCGACCGCTTGCGGTCTGACATCGTTCTGGAGCGGGCCCGCCGCGATCGCCTTCTGCGCGCATCGCTGACGCACTACAAGACGCTGCGGGACAGCGAAATTCAAAGCGAAATTCCCTCCGGCATCGCCGAGGTCTATTACCAGACCCGCCATCATCCGGCCCTGACGGGCGGCGAGCTGCGGCTGACGTTGCAGGGGCACGGCCACCACCGCAGCTCCAGTCTCGAAGGGACGGAAACCGCCAGCAACGGCCGCGACCTGACCCGGCTGACCGCCGACATCGAGTGGCGCCGCAGCTGGCGCCTTGGCTACGGCATCCTGGCCGAGTGGGAAATTGGCGGGGCCGCCGACGCCTTCCGCTCTTATGACGACAGCTTTTATACCGAAAGGCTGACCCGGTTCACGCCGCGCAGCGCGGTGACATTCCGCCTGCCGATGACACGCCAGGAGGCCTCTGGCGCCACCCAGTATCTGGAGCCCATCCTGCAGATTGGCTGGCGCAATGAAGGCAGCGGTGACGTCGCCAGTGAAGAGAGCCGTTTCGTCGAATTCGATCAAGGCAACTTGCTGTCTCTGTCCCGCTTTGCGGAGGCGGATGCGCGCGAAGACGGGCTGACGCTGGTGTACGGGGCCAATTGGGCGCGCTACGCCCCCAGCGGCTGGCAGGCCTACGCCACCGCCGGTCATGTTCTGCGCAGCGAAGCTGACCCGCGCTTTACCAAAAGCTCGGGTCTTGGGGGCACGTCCTCGGACCTGCTGCTGGCCGGGCAGATCAAGTTCGGCAAAGGCCTGGCGCTGTCAACACGCGGGCTGTTGAACGGGTCGTTCAACTTCTCCAAGGCTGAGCTGCGCGGCGACTGGACCACCCACCGCTCCAGCCTGTCGGGCACCTATCTCTGGCTGGGCACCGACCCGGACGAAGAACGCGACGAAGAGACCTCGGAACTCTGGCTCGATGGTCGCTATGACCTCAACCCGAACTGGTCGGCCAGCGCCCGCTTGCGATATGATGTGTCCGATGCCCGCGCCACCCGCGCAGGGCTTGGGGTGGCCTACAGCAACGAATGCGTGACGGTCGACGTTTCGGTCAACCGTCGCTATACCTCGACAACAAGTGTTGAGCCGACGACGGATTTCGGCTTTACCATCTCGCTGAACGGTTTTTCCGTGAACAGCGGCAGCAAACAGTACAGGCGGTCATGCAGCAAGACGTGAAATCCCGGTTCCCGGCATCCATCCTTTCCCGCGCTTTCAACACCGCAGCCGCGCTGACACTGGCTGCCGGGCTGGCCTGGACCGGCCTGCCCGCCGCCGCGCAGAACCTCTTTGCCCCGGCGATCACGGTCAACGATGCGGTCATCACCCGCTACGAACTGGAACAGCGCGCCCGCTTCCAGGCCGCCTTGCGGGTTCCCGGCGATCCGGTGGAAACCGCCCGCAAGGAGCTGATCAACGACCGGCTGAAACTCGAAGTCCTGAAGCAGGCCGGTATTCTGCCCAACGAGGAAGAAATCACCAAGGGCATGGAAGAACTGGCGGGGCGCGCCAACCTGTCTCTGAACGACTTTCTGACGGTGCTGCGCCAGAACGGTGTCGACCCGCAGACGCTGCGCGATTTCACCACGGTGGGCCTTGGCTGGCGGGAATACACCCGAGCCCGCTTCCTGTCCCGCGCCCGCCCCACAGCCGCAGAGATTGACCGCGCCATGGGGCAGGCCGGCAGCGGCACCGTGCAGGTGCTGTTGTCGGAATTTATTGTGCCGCTAACAGAACAGAACGCCGCCCAGGTCGAAGAACTGGTGGAGCACGTCTCCCGCCTCAAGGGGTATGACGCCTTCTCGGCCGCTGCCGCGCAGTATTCTGCCGCCGCCAGCCGCGACGAGGGCGGCCGGTTGCCATGGGTCACGCTGACCAAACTGCCGCCGCAATTGCAGGAAGTGGTGCTGGCCCTGAAGCCGGGTGAAATTTCCGAACCGATGCCGCTGCAGGGCGCGATCGCGTTGTTCCAGATGCGCGGTGTGCGCGAAGTCGAAGGGGCAGCCCCCCGCTACACAGCCATCGAATACGCAACCTACTACCTGCCCGGCCCGCGCACGCCGGAAAACCTGGCCAAGGCGCGCAAAGTCGCCCAAAGCGTTGACACCTGCGACGATTTCTACGGGCTGGCGAAGGACCAAGATCCCTCCGTGCTGGAAATCCACAGCCTGCCGCCCGCCGAGATCCCAAATGACATCGCTTTGGAGCTCGCCAAGCTCGACAATGGTGAAACCTCGACCGCGCTGAGCCGCAACAACGGCGAAACCCTGATGGTGCTGATGCTCTGCGGCCGCACTGCGGATCTGGGCGAAGGCGCCACCCGTGAGGCGGTGGCGAATGCGCTGACGGTGCAGCGGATGACCTCCCTGTCCGACAGCTACCTGCAACAGCTGCGTGCGAACGCGCGCATCGAGATCAAATGACCCGCACCGGGCCGATTGCACTCAGCTGCGGCGAACCCGCAGGGATCGGCCCGGAAATCGCCGCCAAGGCGTGGGCGACCTTGCGCGACAGTTGCCCGTTCTTCTGGATCGGCGATCCCCGTCACCTGCCTCCGGGCACCCCCATTCGTGAAATCACCGCGCCGATGGAAGCCTTGTCCGCCTGCACGGATGCGATGCCGGTCCTGCGGCTGCCCTTTCAGGGCAGCACGGGCAAAGGTCAGGCCGACCCCGCAAATGCGGCAGGTGTGATCCGCGCGATCGAGACCGGGGTCCAGCTGGTGCAGGCAGGCGAGGCCGCAGCCCTGTGCACGGCCCCCATCCACAAGAAGGCGTTGATCGACGGCGCCGGTTTTGCCTATCCCGGTCACACGGAGTTTCTGGCAGCACTGGCGGGATGCGAGCGCGTGGTGATGATGCTGGCCAGCGCGCAGCTGCGCGTGGTGCCTGCCACCATCCACATTGCCCTCGCCGATGTACCATCCATTCTGTCCCCTGCCCTCCTGCGCGAAACCATCGAGATCACCGCGCTCGGCCTGCAACGGCAATTCGGCATCGCAGCCCCACGCATCGCGGTGGCCGGCCTGAACCCCCACGCGGGCGAAGGCGGCGCCATGGGCCATGAAGAACTGGACTGGATCAATGACTTGGTCCGACAGATGCAGTCCGAAGGGCTGGCCGTTACCGGCCCGCATCCCGCCGATACGCTGTTTCACGCCGCCGCCCGCACGCGTTATGACGCTGCGGTCTGCATGTATCATGACCAGGCGCTGATCCCGATCAAGACGCTGGATTTCGATCGCGGCGTCAATGTCACGCTGGGGCTGCCCTTCATCCGGACCTCACCCGACCACGGCACCGCGTTTGACATCGCGGGCAGCGGCAAGGCCAACCCGACCAGCCTGATCGAAGCGTTGAAGCTGGCGCAGGCCATGGCTGCCAGCTCTTGATTCTTTGCCTGCCGGGACATATCCCCAGCCGCAACATCCCCTTCCCGTGCGCGCCCTGCGCCCTGCCCCAAGGTACCTCAGCCACATGAGCGCAATCGACTCCCTGCCCCCCCTGCGCGAGGTGATCGCGAAGCATCAGCTGTCGGCGCGAAAGTCGCTGGGCCAGAATTTCCTCCTGGACCTCAACCTCACCGCCAAGATCGCCCGTCAGGCGGGGGATTTGTCGGGCTGCGACGTACTGGAGATCGGCCCCGGGCCGGGGGGCCTCACCCGTGGGCTGCTGGCCGAAGGCGCCCGGCGGGTGCTCGCAGTAGAAAAGGACGCCCGTTGCCTTCCCGCGCTGCAGGAAATTGCCGACGCCTATCCGGGCCGGTTTGACGTCATCAATGGTGACGCACTGGAGATCGACACGCTGGCGCATCTGACGCCGCCGATCCGCATCGCCGCCAACCTGCCCTACAATGTCGGCACCGAACTGCTGGTGCGCTGGCTGACGCCAAAGGACTGGCCCCCTTTCTGGCAAAGCCTGACATTGATGTTCCAGCGCGAAGTGGCCGAGCGCATCGTCGCCCAGCCCGGCTCGAAGGCGTATGGCCGCCTCGCACTCCTGTCGCAATGGCGTGCCGATGCGCGGATCGTGTTGTCGCTGCCTCCCGGTGCCTTCACCCCGCCACCCAAGGTCTCCAGCGCCGTGGTCCATCTGGATGCCCTGCCCGCGCCCCGCTTCGAAGCCGATGCGGCGGTGCTGAACCGCGTTGTCGCCGCCGCCTTCAACCAGCGTCGCAAGATGCTGCGCGCCTCGCTCAAGGGCATTTCTCCCGAGATCGAAGACCTGCTGCATGCGGCGGGCATCCCCCCGACCGAACGGGCAGAGCAGGTTAGCCTCGAAGCCTTCTGCGCGCTGGCACGCCACGTGGCAGCCGCGGCGCAACGCTGATCCCGGATGGCAGGCATGCAGTTCTCCGCCCCAGCCTCTCCGGAGACAAAGCCGATCTCCCAGCTGTTCCAAACGGCCTTTACCGACGCTGCTAATGCAGAGGAAGGCACTCTGGTAGCAGGTTTGGTGACCGCTTTGCTGGCCGCGCCTGCTAAGGACCATGTACTGGTCTTCACAGCCCAGCAGGAACAGACCCTGACGGGCTGTATTCTGTTCTCTCCGCTGCACTACGCGCAGGACAAACGCCGCGTGGCCCTGCTGTCACCGGTTGCCGTGCATCCAGACTGGCAAGGCAAGGGCGTTGGCTCGGCCCTGATCCGATTTGGTTTGGAACAGTTGCGGCTGGACGGTACAGAGATTGCGGTCACCTACGGCGATCCCGCATACTATGGCCGGTTCGGCTTTCGTCAGGTGACGGCACAAGAATTGCCGCCGCCGCACCCGCTGAGCCAGCCCGTCGGTTGGCAGGCGATGTCAACGGCCGACACCGCGACGGATGCCGCCTCCTTTGCGCCGCTGCAGGGGCCCTGCACGTGCCTCCAGCCGTTCGACGACCCCGCCCTGTGGTAAGCGGAGTTCGGGCCAGGCGACCCACTCAAGGCTCACCACCGGTCAAGCCTTTCCCTCACAGTTAAGACCTGCGCCTTTTGCGCGCCATTACGCTGCCCGGGCCGGACTCAGATAAAAAGACCCCCGCAAGCCTTGGGCTGCGGGGGTCTTTTTATCGAGCGTACAGCCCTGATGTCATGGAGTGGCCAGGCTCGTGGCAAAGGGTTTACTCTGCCGCTTCCGCCGGACCGTCCTCGGGCTTGGGCTTGGGTTTCGTCCGGGTGCGCGGCTTCTTGGCCGGCTTGGCCTCTGCGCTGCTGTCGGCAGCGGCCGCGCCGCCCTCGTCGGAGCCCGCTTGCGGCTGTGCGTCGGGCTGCACTTCGCCCTTGGCGTCAGATTTCGCGTCGGCCTTGGCGGCCGGTTTGCGGGTGCGCGGCTTGCGTTGCGCTGGCTTCTTGGGCTGCGCCTCGGCCGCGGCATCCTCCTGGCCGTGGTTTTCCGGCGTTTCCACCAGACCGCTGCCTTCGCCGTTGCCGTTGTCACCGCGCGGGTCGATCACCTCGGGCTGGGGTGCCGAAGCCGGATCCGCCGGGGCTGCAGCTGCTGCCGCGGCCTCGCGCTCCTGGCGCTCCAGCCGTTCGGCGCGCTCGCGGTCACGCTCAGCCTGGCGTTCGCGGTTCTGACGTTCCTGCTCCTCGCGGCGCGCCTCGATCTCACGCTGCGCCTCGTTGAGCATGCGTAGGTAATGTTCGGCGTGCTGCTGGAAATTCTCGGTCGCAACACGGTCATTGCTCAGCTGGGCGTCACGGGCCAACTGGTTGTATTTATCGATGATCTGCTGCGGGGTTCCGCGCACCTTACCCTCGGGGCCGGAGCTGTCGAACACGCGGTTCACGACATTGGCGCCGTTCGGGCGGTTACGGTTCGACTTGGAACGTGAACGTGATTTGGAAGATCTCATCTGCCTAACGTCAGCCTTGAATTGATGCGCCGCAGACCCAAACATGCGCGCCTCAGCGCCGGATCATCAGCTATTTTGGGCTTGTAGCCGCGGGAACGCCTATAAGGCATTCTCCTCGAGCGGCTTTCTTTGAGTAACCCGTTTTTGGAGCCTCAGACAAGGGGCACAATGGGGTTTTCGGCGTTTTTTCTGACGAAAACCCTATTTATCGCGCTATTTTTCGCTGAAAGGCGGCAAATGCGCGCAGACAACCCGGTCCCGGCCATCAAGGTCCGGCAGAACGGTGATACCGCTCATCCCCGCCTCTTCGAGCAAAGCGCTGACGGCAGCGCCCTGTGTCGGGCCAATTTCCAGCAGGAGCCGGCCACCGGGCTCCAGGTGCGCCGCGATACCCGCCGCAATCATCCGATATGCACCCAACCCGTCGCCACCATCGGTCAGCGCGATGTCAGGCTCATGCTCCCGCACCTCCCGCGACAGCCCCTCCATTTCTTCCAGCGCGATATAGGGCGGGTTGGACACGACCAGGTCAAAGCGCCCCTCGACGTCGGAAAACCAATCCGATTGGCGAATGTCCACACGCGCCTCCACCCGGTGCAAGACAGCGTTGGCGCTGGCCTGCAAGCAGGCGGCCTCACTGATGTCGACCCCCAGCCCCGTTGCCCCCGGCCGTTCGGCCAGCAGAGTTACAAGGATGCACCCCGACCCCAATCCAAGGTCCAGAACCCGTGTGAAGGGCTGCGCCAAGGCGGCCTCGATCAGGATCTCGGTTTCCGGGCGCGGGTCGAGAACGTCCCGCGACACCTTGAAGCGACGCCCGTAGAACTCCCGTTCCCCCAAGAGGTGCGACACCGGCACGCGGATCGCCCGCAGCGAAATCAGCTGTTCATACCGTTCTGCAACTTCGCTCTCCAGCTCTTCCGGCGCGATCAGCGTGACCCGGCTGGCCTCGATCCGCGCCGCATGCGCAAGCAACAGTCGCGCGTCCCGCGCCGGGTCGGGTACCCCTGCCCCCCGCAACCGTGCCGTTGCCGCCGCCATCGCCTGTGCTGCGGTTTCCGCCATGGTCACTGCCCCATCTCGGCCAGAAGCCGCGCCTGGTTGTCCGCGGTCAGCGCGTCGATCACCTCGTCCAGGTCACCGCCCATCACCTGCTCCAGCTTGTAAAGCGTCAGGTTGATGCGGTGATCGGTCATGCGGCCCTGCGGAAAATTGTAGGTGCGGATACGCTCCGAACGGTCGCCCGAGCCGACCTGGCTGGCGCGGTCCGCCGAGCGCTCGCTGTCGATCCGCTGCCGCTCGGCATCATAAAGCCGCGCCTTCAGCACCTGCATCGCGATCTCGCGGTTGCGGTGCTGCGATTTTTCCGAGCTCGTCACCACGATGCCGGTAGGAAGATGGGTAATCCGCACGGCGGAGTCGGTGGTGTTCACATGCTGCCCGCCCGCGCCGGACGACCGCATGGTGTCGATCCGCAGATCATTCGGATCGATTTGGATGTCCACGTCCTCGGCTTCCGGCAGCACCGCCACAGTGGCGGCCGAAGTGTGGATGCGCCCACCGCTTTCGGTCGCAGGCACCCGCTGCACCCGATGGACGCCGGATTCATACTTCAGCCGGGCAAAGACATTCTCGCCCTTGATATGCGCCACGACTTCCTTGATGCCGCCCAGTTCGGTCGCCTGCTCTTCGATGATGTCAAACTTCCAGCCGCGCGCCTCGGCGTAGCGCTGGTACATGCGCAGAAGGTCTCCGGCAAACAGCGCCGCCTCGTCGCCGCCGGTGCCGGGGCGGATCTCCAGCATGGCCGGGCGCGCATCGGCCGCATCCTTGGGCAGCAGCGCCAGCTGCAACGCGCGCTCGGCCTCGGGGATCGCGGCCTTCAGCGCCGGGATCTCTTCTTCGGCCAGATCCTTCATGTCCGGATCCCCCAGCATCGCTTCGGCCTCCGCCAGATCGCTCAGCAGCTTGCGGTAGGAGCTCACCTGCTCGGCCACCGGGCGCAGGTCAGAATACTCCTTGGCGAGGGCCGCAATGTCGCCGCCCCCGGCGCCATCCGCCATGGCAGCTTCAAGATACTGAAACCGTTGCAGGATTTGTTCCAGCCGTTCCTCGGGGATCATGGACGCGCCTATTCTTGTTCATGTTTTGGCAGTTGACCCCCATGTGATATGCTAGAGCCATGCGACATGCCAGAGTCCTTATTAGCACAATCTTCATGGGCCTGCCTTCCACAGCCGCGCTGGCGGATGTGACCGGACCGGGTGGCAAAACCATCGACTGCTACTGCACCGATAAATCCGGTGCCCGCGTCGAACTGGGCGAGATGCGCTGCCTGCAGGTGGACGGGCGCATGTTCATGGCGCAGTGCCAGATGTCGCTGAACGTGCCGATGTGGCGCGAGGTGCAAAGCAGCTGCCTGTCGGCCTCGCTGCCCACAGCCCCCTCGGTATCGCCCTCGCCGCCGGAGCTGCCCCAGCTCGCGCCCCCTTCGCGGCCAGACCCGCGCCGCCTGTAGCGGGCGGGCAGAAGCTCAACGGGAATGCCCTGGCTGCTCCCGGCATCCCCGCCCCGTCACTTTAGTCCACGAATGGGGTGGAGCCGTCCCAGACGCCGCTGCTTGCCGTCGGCACCGTTGTCGGCGCTGATGTGGTCGGCGGCTGAGCAACGATGTGGTCCTGGCCTGTGCCCGCGATGGCCGCGGCAGGTCCCCCAGCGGCACATCTGCCCGAAAATATCTTGTAATCCGGTGCGGTTGGCAGGACGGAGACTTGGAACTCCGCAACCGCACGATTGCCGCACAAGGTGTTCGCGGCGTGGGAGCGGATTTCCTGCTCGGTCCAGTCAGCACCGGCACCACCGCTGAACCGGCCATTCCCGTCATAGTTGAAACGCAGCTCATTGCTCGCGGGGGCACCACCGCAGGCAGCCAACAGCGCGCAACAGGCCAGCGTCAACCCCGGCCCGGTAAATTTCTTGCTCATGGAAATCCCTCTTTATCCAATTAAAACAATGCTCTTTCGCCCAGCCTACAGTCACCTCCCAGCAATGGAAAGCCCCGCCATTGCTTCGCGCAACACCTGATCAATAGTGGCGCAGCGACCGCAGGCCAGCGTAGCTTGCCCTTGACGCGGAATGACGATCTCACGCGGGACACGCCTTAAGGGGAGCTCTGATCCCTGACAGCACCGAAACACAGCCAGTTTCTTCGCGGGGAAGCGCCCGCACCGCGCCCTTGCGCGGTGCCACGCCCAACGGTGAGGGGTTTTGCAAGAAACCCGCGAACCGGCGGGAGGACCGCCGAGAAGATCAGGGCGCGTCCCACTCCATCTCGGCCAGCCATCGGTTGATGCGCTCGCGGTTGGCCCCCAGGTCCGAGCGGCCAAAGCGCAGGCGCGCGTAGACCTTCAGCAAGTCGCCATCCTGCGCAGCCGTGGTGTAATCGGGGAAGCCCAGCACCTGGGTGCGGGTGATATAAGTCACCATGCCGTCCTGCGGCCCGCCCGCCAGAACACTGGTGCGCGGCGCCGAGCTGGCGATCTGATGGAAGCGCTCCAGCCCGCCGGGGCCGGTGCGCACCACCCGGAAGACGCCGCCCTGAAACTCCTTGTCCTCGGACAGTTCCGGCTGGGTGTTCCAGTCCAGGGGATCGCTCGGCGCCAAGCGGATAAAGCCCAGCACAGCGACAACTGCAGCCAGGGCCAGCCAGACCAGCAGCATCAGTCGCTTCATTGCGCAATCAAGGTCAAGCCCTGCCTCCTCCTCGCGCCCGCCGCGGCGGCAGGTCCTGCCCAGCGCCGGTCGCTTACCTCGTCTTTACTCCCGGCAGCACGCACAGCAGCTCATACAGCAGGTTGGCGCCAACCAGTGCCGTATTGCCCGAGGGATCATAGGGCGGCGAGACCTCGACCAGATCGCAGCCGACGATATTGATCCCGCGCAGCGCACGGATCAGCTCCAGCGCCTGCGGCGTGGTCAGCCCGCCGATTTCAGGCGTGCCGGTGCCCGGCGCATAGGCCGGATCAAGGCTATCGATATCATAAGAGACATAGACCGGCCTATTGCCGATATCGCGACGAATTTCCGCACCCATCTGGTGCAGCGAGCGCCCCCACAGCTCCTGCGCCGGAAAGTGCTGGAAGCCCCAGCCCTGCGCCTCGGAGAAATCGGTGGCCGCGTAGCCGGTGCCACGGATGCCAATCTGATAGGTCTTGTCGGGAACGATCAGCCCTTCCTCGTAGGCACGGCGGAACACGGTGCCGTGGGTTTCGCGCTCGCCGAACATCTCGTCGTTCACATCCGCATGGGCATCGACATGCACCAGCGCCACCGGGCCGTATTTGTCGGCAATGGCGCGCAGGATCGGCAGGGTGATCGAATGATCGCCGCCCATCGCCATCGGGATCACCCCACCCGAGAGAATGGCCTCATAGCTTTCCTGGATGATGCGCAGCGAATCCGGCAGCGAGAAGGTGTTGATCGCCAGATCGCCGATATCGGCCACGTTCAGGCTGTCAAAGGGCGCCGCGCCGGTCGCCATGTTGTAGGGGCGCAGCATCGCGCTTTCGGCACGGATCTGCTTGGGGCCAAAGCGTGTCCCCGACCGCCAGGAGGTGCCGATATCCATCGGCACCCCAAGAACCGCCACGTCCAGACCTTCCAGCGAGGTTGCCTGCGGCAGCCGCATGAAGGTGTTCGGGCCCGAAAACCGCGCCAGGTCATTTCCGCTGATCGGTTGATTGAACTCAGTCATTGTCCCTCATGTTCCAGCCCAGAAGGCAGATGATCTCCATCGCCACATGTGCCCCGGCAATAGCAGTTGCACCCGTGGTGTCAAAGGGGGGAGAGACCTCGACCACGTCGCCGCCCTTGAGATTGATGCCCGCAATGCCACGCAGGATGCGCGCCGCCTGGGCCGAGGTCAGCCCGCCCCAGACCGGCGTGCCGGTGCCGGGCGCATAGGCCGGGTCCAGCCCGTCGATGTCAAAGCTCAGGTAAGCGGGGCGCTCACCGACGATCTCCCTGATCCGCCGCGCGGTCTCATCCGGGCCGATCTCATGCACGGTGGGGGCGTCGATGATGTTCACGCCCAGCGTGTCCTCGTTGGTGGTACGGATGCCCACCTGCACCGAGGTCGCCGGATCCACGATCCCCGATTTCACCGCCTTGTAGAACATGGTGCCGTGATCGACGCGGGAGAAATCATCATCCGGCCAGGTGTCGGTATGGGCGTCGAACTGCACCAGCGAGATCGGGCCGTATTTCTCGGCATAGGCCTTCAGGATCGGAAAGCTGATGTAGTGGTCACCGCCCAGCGTGACGGATGCGGTATCGGTCTCCAGGATGCCGCGGATGTGCTGCGTCAGCGTCTCCGGCAGGGCCGGAACATTGGCATAGTCGAACGCCAGGTCGCCATAGTCGACGATTGCCAGCTCGCTCAGCGGATCATAACCCCAGCCATAGGGCGCATCCGGGCTTTGCAAGGCGCTGGCCTCGCGGATCGCCCGCGGTCCCAGCCGGGTGCCGGGGCGGTTGGTGACGGCTTGATCAAATGGCACGCCTGTCACCGCGATATCGGCATGGGTCAGGTCCTTGGTATATCGGCGACGCAGGAAGGACAGCGCCCCGCCAAAGGTATTCTCGAACGTCAGCCCTTTCAGATCATCCCGGGTAAAAGCCTGGTCAACCTGCGTTTTGGCATCTTCCAGCGCCATGTCGTCACCTCTCTGCTGTGAACGCGGCCGGATGGCCGCCAGTAATTTGATCAAATACCGGCTTCCGGCGCGCTTGTCACCTCTCCGCAGCGGCTGCTGCTCAGCTCAGGGGCTGCGCGCGCTCCACCAGCCGGGCAAAGAAGGAGGCACCGATCGGCGCGATCTCGTCGTTGAAGTCATACTTGGGGTGATGCAGCCCGGCGCTCTCGCCCTGGCCCAGGAACAGATAGGCACCGGGGCGGGCCTGCAGCATATAGGAGAAATCCTCTGCCCCCATCTCGCGGCCGCCGTCAGGTTCGACATTGTCGGTGCCCGAAATTTCACGCGCGACCTCCACGGCGAACCCGGCCTTTTCCGCATCGTTGATGGTCGCCGGGTAGCCGACCTCATACTCCAGCTCCGCCTCGACGCCGTAGCTGGCGGCCTGCCCCGCCACGATTTCCTGCATCCGCTGCATCACCATCTTCTGCACCTGCGGATTGAAGGTGCGCACGGTGCCGTTGATGTAGGCGGTGTCGGGGATCACGTTGTCGACAGTGCCGGTGTGGATCTGGGTGACCGAGACCACCAGGTCCTCCAGCGTGTGGTGGTTGCGGCTGACGATGGTCTGGATCGCCTGGGCAATCCCGCAGGCGGCCATCACCGGGTCGCGGGTCTCATGCGGCATGGCGCCGTGACCGCCCTTGCCCTGGATATGGATGTGAAAGGTGTCCACCGCCGCCATCAGCGCGCCCGGCGTGGTCAGGAACTGCCCGACCGGCAGACCCGGCGCATTGTGCAGCGCGTAGACCTCGCCGATGTCAAAGCGCTCCATGATGCCTTCCTCGACCATGATGCGGGCCCCGCCGATCGCTTCCTCGGCGGGCTGGAAGATCAGCGCCACGCGGCCTTTGAAGTTGCGCGTCTCCGCCAGGTATTTCGCCGCCCCCAGCAGCATGGTGGTATGGCCGTCATGGCCGCAGGCATGCATGTTGCCCGCATGGGTCGAGGCATAATCGGCACCGGTTTCTTCCGGGATCGGCAGCGCATCCATATCCGCGCGCAGGCCAATGGTCGGCCCCTCGCCCTGACCGTTGATGATCGCCACCATGCCGCTGGTGGCGATGCCCTCGTGCAGCTCGTCCACGCCGATCTCGCGCAGCCGCTCGGCCACGAAGGCCGCGGTCTTGGGCAGGTCCAGCGCCAGTTCCGGGATCTGGTGCAGATGCCGCCGCCAGGTCTTCATTTCATCGGCATAATCGGCAATTCGGTTGACGACCGGCATGGGGGTGGACTCCTGTTCCAGACTCGGGATGATGCATCTGACACTGAACCAAGCTGAGCCGCAATGCCCGAAACTGACCTGATCCACGACGAAACCGCCGGCATCGAACGCCTGCTGGAAATCATGGCGCGCCTGCGCGACCCCAAGACCGGCTGCCCCTGGGATATCGAGCAGGACTTCGCCTCCATCGCTCCCTACACCATTGAAGAGGCTTACGAAGTTGCCGACGCCATCGAACGCGAAGCCTGGGATGAGCTGAAGGGCGAGCTGGGCGACCTTCTGTTCCAGTCGGTCTTTCACGCCCAGATGGCCGCCGAGGCGGGGCATTTCACCTTTCAGGACGTGGTCACCACCATGGCCAACAAGATGGTCAGCCGTCACCCGCATGTCTTCGGCGACGAGAGCCGTGAGAAATCTTCCGAACAGCAGACCCGGGACTGGGAGGCAATCAAGGCGGCCGAGCGCGCCGACAAATCCGAGACTGGCACGCTGGACGGGGTCGCCATCGGCCTGCCCGCCCTCTTGCGCGCCTACAAGCTGCAGAAACGCGCCGCGCGGGTCGGCTTTGACTGGCCCTCGGCCGACAACGTCATCGCCAAGATCCACGAGGAATGCGCCGAGCTGGTCGAGGCCCGCGACAGCCTCACCCAAGCCGAGGTCGAAGAGGAATTCGGCGACCTTCTCTTCGTGATGGCCAACCTCGGCCGCCATCTGGGAGTGGAGCCCGAAGCCGCCCTGCGCGCCGCCAACGCCAAGTTCACCCGCCGCTTCGAGGGCGTCGAGGCCCGGCTCGCCGCCCGCGGCAAACGCCCCGAGGACAGCGACCTTGCCGAAATGGACGCGCTGTGGGAGGCGGTCAAGGCGGACGAGCGCGGCGAAGCCTGACCCGGCTTTCATCTTTCTTCAAATACTCGAAATCCGGCATCGCAACCCCGCACCGCCGCTGGCAGGAACACCAAGCCCCCCGCCCCGGCCAGACAAGGCGGATCAATCCGCCACCGCGACCGCACCGATGGATGCCCAATCAACAGCGGAGAGGACCATGAGCCGCAGAAAGATCATCATCGACACCGACCCGGGACAAGACGATGCCGTCGCCATCCTGTTGGCGCTGGCCAGCCCCGAGGAGCTGGACCTGCTGGCCATCACCTGCGTGGCCGGAAACGTCCCGCTGCACCGCACCCAGACCAATGCCCGCATCGTGCTAGAGGCCGCGGGACGCACCGATGTGCCCGTCTACGCCGGCTGCCCTGCGCCGCTGCACCGGCCGCTGGTAACGGCAGAACACGTGCACGGGAAAACAGGCCTCGACGGCCCGGAACTGTGGGAGCCGCAAATGCCACTGGCGGAGGGTTCCGCGGTCGACGCCATCATCGATGCGCTGCGCAGCCACGATCCCGGCACCGTGACGCTTTGCACCCTGGGGCCGCTGACCAACATCGCCGCCGCCTTCAACACCGCCCCCGACATCATCAGCCGCGTGCAGGAAGTGGTGATGATGGGCGGCGCCTATTTCGAGGTCGGCAACATCACCCCCGCGGCCGAATTCAACATCTACGTCGACCCGGAAGCGGCTGAAATCGTGTTCAAATCCGGCGCACCCATCACCGTGATGCCACTGGACGTGACACATAAGGTGCTGGCCACCCGACCGCGCATCGAGGCGATCCGCGCACTGGACAGCCGGGTTGGTCACTTCACGGCCGAGATGCTGGACTTCTTCGAACGCTTCGACGTGGAAAAATACGGCTCCGAAGGCGGGCCGCTGCATGACCCCTGCGTCATCGCCTGGCTGCTGCGGCCCGAGCTGTTTTCCGGCCGCCACGTCAATGTCGAGGTCGAGACCCGCTCTGATCTCACTCTGGGCATGACCGTCGCCGATTGGTGGCGGGTGACGGACCGGACGCCCAACGCGCTGTTCATCGGCGACGCCGATGCGGACGGCTTCTTCGAGCTGCTGACACAACGGCTGGCGCGGCTATGAGCGCCGCCCTGCATCTCGCCAAGCCCGAGCACCTTGACCAGGTGTTGTCTCTGGTCGCCGCCTTTCACGCCGAAACCGGCCTGGACAGCAGCGATGAGCATCGCCGCGCCGGAATCGCGCCGCTGCTGGAGGGGCACCCCTACGGTGCGGTCTACCTGATCGGCCCCACCCGGGCACCGATCGGCTACATCATCATTACCTTTGGCTGGTCGGTCGAATTTGGCGGCATGGACGGGTTCGTCGATGAGCTCTACATCCGCCCCGCCGTACGCGGTCGCGGCATCGCAACCGAGGTTCTGACCGAACTGCCGAAATCACTGGCATCCGCCGGCCTGCGGGCCCTGCATCTTGAAGTGGACCGCACCAATGAAACCGCCCAGCGGCTCTACCTGCGCACCCGGTTCCAGCCGCGCGCCAACTACATCCTGATGACCAAGGACCTCTGAGGGCGCGCCCCTGGCCACGGCGAAACAGGGGGCACAGCGGTTTTCCGCCTGTTCCCGCCAGCCGTTCACTTTTTGCGGAACAATTCTCTCACAGCAAGAGTTCTACTGTCATCTGCGGCCCGACAGCGGGCTGCATGAACCTATGCAAATGGAGACTTTACATGACCTTCCGCTGGATCGCCGTTCTTGCAAGCACTGCTACCCTGGGCCTGGGCGCCTGCACCAACATGACGCCGGAACAGCGCACCGTGGCCGGTGTCGCCGGTGGTGCCGCCGCTGGCCTGATTGCCGCCGACGCGCTGAAGGCTGACGACGACTGGAAGCTGATCGCAGCACTTGGTGGCGCCGCTGCCGGCACCATGGTTGCGCAGAACAACCAGACCAAGCAGTGCGCCTATTCCCGCGGTGACGGCACCTACTACACCGCACCGTGCTGATCTGATCGCCCTCGCTGACGCCCTACCCCGGCCCGTTCAGGGCGTCAGCGCCACCGCGTCTTCGGCCTCGCGGTACTTACAGCCCCTGTGGCAAGGCCGTTACCGAAACGATATTCATCCGATGTACCGGATCAGCCTCCGAAACCGGAGCGCCGCTGAACGGATAACTCCCGGTGTAACTGCATCCCAAAAGTGCTGAAAGACATGCACAGATTGCGACTGTGCGAAGCGTTCGCATGGTCATGGCCTGTTCCCCTTTCCGGCAACGTCAAACGCGCTGCACACCGAAAATTTACCATAAAACCACCGCACCCTTCTGTGACCACGGCCACAGAAGGACAGGTTTTTTGGGCAACTGCCGCGCGCTCGCGAAAAACCCCGCCAGTTTCCTGGCGGGGCCACGGCGGGAGCGAGCCCGCCGACGTCATTGGGTCCTGCGCTTACTTCAGGATGGAACGACCTGCGTATTCCGCAACTTCGCCCAGCATTTCCTCGATGCGGATCAGCTGGTTGTATTTCGCCAACCGGTCCGAGCGCGCCAGCGAGCCGGTCTTGATCTGGCCGCAGTTGGTTGCGACTGCCAGATCGGCAATGGTGGCGTCCTCGGTCTCGCCCGAGCGGTGCGACATCACGTTGGTGTAACGCGCACGATGCGCCATATCGACCGCCTTAAGGGTCTCGGTCAGGGTGCCGATCTGGTTCACCTTCACCAGCATCGAGTTGGCCACGCCACGCTCGATACCATCTGCCAGACGGGCCGGGTTGGTCACGAACAGGTCGTCGCCCACCAGCTGCACCTTGCCGCCGATCTTGTCGGTCAGCAGCTTCCAGCCATCCCAGTCATCTTCGGACATGCCGTCCTCGATGGAGATGATCGGATAGTCGTTGACCAGCGCCGCCAGGTAGTCGGCGTTTTCTTCCGAGGTCAGGGTCTTGCCCTCTCCCGCCAGAACGTATTTGCCGTCCTTGTAGTATTCGGTCGCCGCGCAATCGAGCGCCAGGTAGATTTCCTCACCCGGCTTGTAGCCCGCCTTCTCGATCGACTTGAGGATAAAGTCCAGCGCCTCGCGGGAAGAGCCGATGTTGGGGGCAAAGCCGCCCTCGTCGCCGATGCCGGTGCTCAGCCCCGCCGCCGACAGCTCTTTCTTCAGGGTGTGGAACACTTCGGAGCCCATGCGCACCGCGTCGCGGATGTTTTCCGCGGCCACCGGCATGATCATGAATTCCTGGATGTCGATCGGGTTGTCGGCATGCTCGCCGCCGTTGATGATGTTCATCATCGGCACCGGCAGCACGCGGGCAGAGGCGCCGCCGATGTAGCGGTAGAGCGGCTGCGAGGTGAAATCCGCCGCCGCTTTCGCCACCGCCATGGAGACGCCCAGAATGGCGTTGGCGCCAAGGCGGCCCTTGTTGTCGGTGCCGTCCAGCTCGATCATCGCCTGGTCCACCGCGACCTGCTCGGTCGCGTCAAAGCCCACCAGCTCCTCGGCGATCTCGCCGTTCACAGCGGCCACCGCTTCCAGCACGCCTTTGCCCATGTAGCGGGACGTGTCACCGTCGCGCTTTTCCACCGCCTCATAGGCGCCGGTCGATGCACCCGAGGGCACCGCGGCGCGGCCCATGGTGCCGTCTTCCAGCACGACGTCGACCTCCACCGTCGGGTTGCCCCGGCTGTCGAGGATTTCGCGGGCGTGAATGTCGATAATGGTGCTCATCTGTCCATCCTTGATTGGGCCAAAAGCGGCGCGTTCCGTTGCCAGCGTCATAGCAGTCGGCGCGGAAAAGTAAACCGCCCTCGTTATCGCTAACGCACCTATTCTCGGGAGTTTAGGGCTAACATTTCACTGTTTGCGCCAACGGTCAGCGCAGGATGGGGATGCGGGCATCAGGCCGTGGCGCGACCGGCCTGCAGCTGCGCCGCCCGCCGCCGGGCCTGGCGCGCCAGCCGCTGTTCGCGCACGAAGGTGTAAAGCCCGGAACCGATGATCAGCGCTGCCCCCGCCAGGGTCAGCGCGTCGGGCCGCTCGCCAAAGACCACCACGCCCACGAGGATCGAGAACAGCAACCGCGTGTAGCGAAACGGTGTCACCGCCGCCGCATCCCCAACCCGCATTGCCACCACGATCCCGTAGTACCCCAGGACGCCGAACAGGCTGCCCCCCAGCAACATGCCCCATTCCACGCCCTCCAGCATCTGGGCATCGCCCGGCGTGAAGGCGAGCAACAAGGCGCCCGCCGGGATCAGCGTGATATAGGCCTGAAAGCTCACGACTGAAGACGGAACCGCGCTGTTCATCGTGCGCGTCAACAAGTCCCGGGCCGCCACGCCCAACACCGCAATCACCACCAGCAGGGCCGCGGGCTCAAAGCCGTCCAGCCCCGGTCGGATGATCAACAGCACCCCGGCGAAACCGGTGCAGATCGCCAACCAGCGCCGCCAGCCCACGTCCTCGCCCAGAAACAGCGCCGCCCCCATCGTGATGACCAGCGGCGTCGCCTGGAACACGGCCGCAACCGTGGAGATCTCGACCCGCGCCAGCGCCGTTGCAAAGGCCATGGCCGAAACCATCTCGGTTGCGGCGCGCATCACCGGCTTCACCTGCCAGGCAGCCGGCGCAAACAGCGCCGCCCGCTGGGACTTGGCCAACAGTGCAAAGACCAGCGCGCAGATCATGCCCAGCAGCATCAGGATCTGGCCCACCGGCAGCGAGCCCGACAGGCGCTTGATGAACATGTCCTCAAGCGTGAAGAACGCCATCGACGCGATGACCAGCAGAATGCCATGCAGATTGTTCATTGAAGCGCGCTCCTGTTGCTTGCCGGCGGGCGTGCCGGACGTCCGGGGACAAAAGCGACAATTCTGCGGCGCGACAACTCTGATTGCGACCTGCGCCCATGACTTGCTGTGGGGCGTCGCATCACCATTCGTGATGCAACGGCGCATTATCCATGGCCGCAAGCTCCCGGCCCGCGGAATCGCCGGGTGGGCAGTGCCGGTGACCTCAGTCCGCCTTGCGCGGCACCCCGTAGAGTTCCAGCTTGTGGCCGCGCAGCTCGTAACCCAGCTTGCGGGCGATCTTTTCCTGCAGTTCCTCGATCTCGGGGTCGCAGAACTCGATCACCTCGCCGGTGTTCATGTCGATCAGGTGGTCATGATGCTCACGGTCGGCGTCTTCGTAGCGCGCGCGGCCGTCGCCGAACTCCAGCCGCTCCAGGATGCCGGCTTCCTCGAACAGCTTGACGGTCCGGTACACCGTGGCGATCGAGATCGCCGCATCCCGTGCGCTGGCGCGCGCGTAAAGTTCCTCTACGTCCGGGTGGTCGTCGCTGTCCTGCAGCACCCGTGCAATCACCCGGCGCTGGCCGGTCATCCGCAGCCCCTTGGCCTCGCATCGGGCGATTATCGTCTCTCGCATCGGTGTCCTCGCGGTCTTCTGGCCTTTCTCTTTAGCGGATGCGCCCAGCGCCGAAAACAGGCTTTTCGCCCTCATCAACAGTTGACATTCGCCTTATCCACAGCCATCTAGCGCAAAGGCATCCCTCCCTGCCGCGTGAGCAGAGACCAAAACCGGCCGCGCCTATCAGCGCTCAACCAATCGTCCGGGGTCTAGTGATATGCCGCCGTTCCCAAAATCACGCGTGGGGATTTCAGAGGCCAGCAGCCTGGTATCCGGCCAGTGCACGCCCGAGGTCCCTGACCCGCAAGATACCACCGCGTTGCGGTGGATCCGGCTCGTGCAATCCGCAGGGCCGTGAAAGGACAATACGTGACTGAATTTTCGACCATGGGGCTGCCCGAGCAGCTCCTCGCCCGGCTCAAGGACATGGGCCTCAACGATCCCACCCCGATCCAGGCCCGCGCCATCCCCCATGCGCTGAACGGCAAGGACGTGCTGGGCCTGGCCCAGACCGGCACCGGCAAAACCGCCGCCTTCGGCGTGCCGCTGGTGGCGCGGATGCTGGAATACGGCCGCAAGCCCGCCGCCCACACCGTGCGCGGCCTGGTGCTGGCCCCCACCCGCGAGCTGGCCAACCAGATCGCCGACACCCTGAAGGGGCTGACCGAAGGCACCCCGATGAAGGTCGGCCTGGTGGTCGGCGGCGTCTCCATCAACCCGCAGATTTCCCGCATCAGTAAGGGCACCGACATCCTGGTCGCCACCCCCGGCCGCCTGATCGACATCCTCGATCGCGGCGCGCTGGACCTCGGCTCCTGCGACTTCCTGGTGCTCGACGAGGCCGACCAGATGCTGGACCTCGGCTTCATCCATACCCTGCGCAAGATCGCGGCGCTGATCCCGTCCGAACGCCAGACCATGCTGTTCTCGGCCACCATGCCCAAGCAGATGAACGAGATCGCCAATTCCTATCTGCAAAGCCCGGTCCGGATCGAGGTCTCGCCCCCGGGCAAGGCCGCGGACAAAATCACCCAGTCGGTGCACTTCATCGCCAAGGCTGAAAAGCTGAACCTCTTGAAGGAGCTTTTGGACACCCACAAGGACGAACGCACGCTGGTCTTCGGGCGCACCAAATGGGGCATGGAAAAGCTGATGAAGACCCTGGACAAGGCTGGCTTTGCAGCTGCCGCGATCCACGGCAACAAATCCCAGGGCCAGCGCGAGCGCGCCCTTGCCGCCTTCAAGTCCGGCGACATCAAGGTGCTGGTCGCCACCGATGTGGCCGCTCGCGGTCTCGACATCCCGGATGTGAAATACGTCTACAACTACGAGCTGCCGAACGTGCCGGACGCCTATGTCCACCGCATTGGCCGCACCGCCCGTGCGGGCAAGGACGGCGCCGCCGTGGCCTTCTGCGCCCCGGATGAGATGGATGAGCTGAAGGCGATCCAGAAGGTGATGAAGCTGACCATCCCCGTGGCCTCCGGCCGCGCCTGGGAGGCGATGCCCGATCCCGCTGCCCCCGCCGGTAAACCGGGCGGCAAGCCCGGCGGCCGTCGCGGCGGTCCGCGTCGCCGGGGCGGTGGCGGCCAGGGCGGCCACGGTGCCCAGGGCGGCCAGAACGCCAGACCGCAGGGCGCCAAGCCCGGCGGTCAGCGCCGCCGCAGCCAGAAGCAGCGCGCCCGCTGATCGCGCCCCATCCGCCAGCGCCGGGTCAAGGGTCCCGCAGGGACCGCGCGGCACGCGCGGCCTGCCCTTGACGCGGTGCTGGCGGATCACACACTTGCAATGGCGCTGACGGGCAGACCTGCCCGTCAGCGCCTCTCAGCATAAAATCCATGGCCAGATGAGCGGCGCGGCGCATCGGCAATCGATCCGCAACCGGCCTCCTGTGCCCCCCCCTTGCGCTGCGCAGCAGCGCCGGGCCCAAGCCTGCCAGGGCGGTTCAGGCGCAGCCTGAAACACCCGCAGGCGCGGGAGCCCCTTTCCCCCGTTGCCATAGCACCCTGAACGTTTCACACCGCCTGGAAATCCGCCCAGACCGGCAGATGGTCCGAGGCCACATGCGCCGGCCGTGCGCCATGCACCCCATGCGCCACCGCCTTCAGCCGATGGCAATGGGCGATGCGGTCCAGCGCGCCCAGCGGCCGCAGCGCCGGAAAGCTGGCCTTGCGCGGCAGGAAGGTCAGGGAGGGCGCGATATGCTCCAGCACCGGCGCGCGGGACCATTCGTTAAAATCCCCCGCCAGCACCACCGCCGCATCATCGGTCTTGGCGGCGCGGGCCAGCGCGCGCATCTGTTCGCGTCGGGCGCGCCCTGTCAGCCCCAGATGCGCACCGATCACCCGCAGCGGCCCCAGCGGCGTATCCAGCCGCACCCAGACCGCGCCGCGCGGCTCCAGCCCCGGCAGCGTGATGTGGCCCTTGTCCATCAGCTCGATCGCGCCGCGGTAGAGGACCGCATTGCCGTGCCAGCCCAAAGAGCCCGCACCGCCCAGGTCCGCGGCCTGCCAGCCGGTTTCCTCGACCAGGAACGGCGGCAGCGCCGCAGGCCGCGGCGGCAGCCGCTTGTCGGCCTCCTGCAGGACCGCGACCTGCGCGCCCAGCCGCTCCAGCACCTGCAGGATACGCTCGGGCCGCCGTCGCATGTCCATGCCGACGCATTTCTGAATGTTATAGGTCGCGATCCGCAACCCGTTCCGGGGTGGATGATCCGGCATCTGCGCCCTCCGCTGTCCTGCCGCCAGATTGACCCGTCCAGCGCCGCCTTACAAGCAGATCGGGCCGCCTTGGCTGGCCCAGCTCCTGCGGCACCGCTGGACACGGACGGCGGTCCGGTGCAAGTCTGGCGTATGGATCCCACCGCTCAGACAACCGGCCCGCAGGCCAGCATCCGAATTACCATCCCGGCCTGAACCGCCGGGCCGGGTCACCCTGTCTGAACACTTTTCTTCCCACCTTCTATGCAAAGCCGGCGCACCGCACCGCACGCGGGGTCCTTCCATGACTTCTTCCCACCCGACGCTCCACATGTTCTGCGGCAAGATCGCCGCGGGCAAATCCACCCTGGCGGCTCAGCTTGCCCGCCAGCCCGGCACGCTTCTGATCGCCGAGGACCGCTGGCTCGCGGCGCTGTTTGCCGATCAGCTCCGCACCGGCGCCGATTACCTGCGCTGCAGCGGTCGGCTGCAATCCATCATGGCCCCGCACGTCGCGGCGCTGCTGGACAGCGGCCTGTCGGTGGTGCTGGATTTTGCCGCCAACACGCGCCAGCAGCGGCACTGGCTGCGCGGCCTCGTCAGCCGCAGCGGCCTGCGCCACCAGATGCACGTACTGCTGCCGCCGGATGCGGTCTGCCTCGAACGGCTGCGCAGCCGCAACGCAAGCGGGGACCACCCCTTTGCCGCAACCGAGGCGCAGTTCCACCAGTTTGCCAAGCACTTCCAACCGCCCGCTGCGGATGAATGCTTTGACCTTGTCTACCACGATCAGCCGGGCTGAGACGGACCGGCGGCTCAGGTGCCGCAGAAGGTCGCCTGCACCACTTCCTCCGGCGCGGGCGGGCGCTGCAGGTCTGCGTGCTCCAGCTGGTCCTCATAGGGGCGCGCCAGCACCGTATTCAGCCGGTGGAAGGGCGCGAAATCCCCGGCCACCGCGCTGGCAATCATCTCCTCGATGCGGTGGTTGCGCGGGATGAAGGCCGGGTTGGTGCGGCGCATCAGCGCCTGCGGGTCCGGCTCTCCCTCCAGCCGCGCCCGCCAGCCTTCGGCCCAGCTGTCAAAGGCCGCCGGATCGGTGAACTGGTCCCGCGCAGTGCCTGTGCCCAGCGCCCGGAACGTGTTGGTGAAATCGCTCTGGTTCTGGGCCATCCGCTCCAGCAGGCCGGTGACCAGCTCTAGGTCGCCCGCGCGCGCCGAGGTGATCCCCAGCTTGGCCCGGAACCGCGCCAGCCAGGCCTCCTCCAGCATCTTCGGCATCGCATGCACGATCGCGGTGGCTTCCTCGACACCCGCCTGCGGATCCTCCAGCTGCTGGATCAGCGCGGTGGCCAGCTGGGCGAGGTTCCACACCGCGATATTGGGCTGGTTGGCATAGGCATAGCGTCCGCCCCGGTCGATCAAGGAAAACACCGTATTCGGATGATACACATCCATGAAGGCGCAAGGCCCGTAGTCGATCGTCTCGCCCGAGATGGAGGAATTGTCCGTATTCATCACCCCGTGGATGAACCCCACCGACATCCAGGCCGAGATCAGCGCCACCTGGGCGTCGCGCACCGCCCGCAGCAGCCCCATCGGCCTCTCGGCGTCCGGATAATGGCGGGCAATCGCATACTCCGTCAGCTGCCGCAGGCTGTCGGTGTCGCCGCGCGCGGCAAAGACCTGGAACGTGCCCACCCGCAGATGGCTGGCCGCCACCCGCGTCAGCACCGCACCGGGCAGGCCGCCCTCGCGCCACACGGTCTCGCCCGTGGCCACCGCCGCCAGCGCGCGGGTGGTGGGGATGCCCAAGCTGTGCATCGCCTCGCTTACCACATATTCACGCAGCACCGGCCCCAGCCAGGCACGCCCGTCGCCGCCCCGCGAATAGGGCGTGCGCCCCGAGCCTTTCAGCTGGATGTCGCGGCGGATGCCGTCGCTCCCCACCACCTCGCCCAGCAGGATCGCGCGCCCGTCGCCCAGCTGCGGATTGTAGGTGCCAAACTGGTGCCCCGCATAAAGCTGCGCCAGGGGCTCGGCCCCCTCGGGCACAATGTTGCCGCCAAAGACCTGCGCCATCTCGGCCGCGTCCCCGGCGCTGATGCCCAGCACCGCGGCCAGGTCTTCGTTAAAAGCCAGCAGGTCCGGCGCCTTCACCGGCACCGGCGGCAGTTTGCTGTGGAAGGCCCCAGGCAGGGCGGCGTATGTATTGTCGAACGGGATCATCAGTGTCATGGCCCAAACATATGCCCGGAACCGGGATTTACCAGCACCAAACGGGAGATACCCCAGATGACCGCGGACCAGATCATTGAGCACCTCGGCCTTCAGCAACACCCCGAGGGCGGCTGGTACAAGGAAACCTGGCGCGCCGAAAATGACGGCCGCCCCACCGGCACCTGCATCTATTTCCTGCTGAAGGGCGATGAGCGCAGCCACTGGCACCGTGTCGATGCGGCGGAAATCTGGCTCTACCACGCCGGTGCGCCGCTGGTGCTGTCGATGGCGGCAAGCGATGCAGGCCCGGCACAGGACCATCTGCTGACGCCCGATCTGGCCAAGGGCGCACCGCAGCTGGTGGTGCCTGAGGGCCACTGGCAGGCCGCCCGCAGCACTGGCGACTACACTCTGGTCAGCTGCACGGTTTCACCCGGCTTCCAGTTCGAGGGCTTCGAGCTGGCAGCGCCCGGTTTCGACATCCCGCGCTGACCTGTCGGCGGGCGCAGCCCCGTTACGCGGACCATGGCGAACTCTTCAGAAGCTCTCGCCCCAGCTGCCGCCTGTCACGCCTCGCCGGGCACGCTGACCACGCCGCCGCCGACGCAGGCGCTGACGCCCGTGGTGCCGGGGGCCGAGGTCGGCAGCCCCCGCGCCACCCGCACCGCCAGATGGG
The DNA here is from genome assembly GCF_055398055.1 of Leisingera sp. S2M4. Taxonomy (NCBI): domain Bacteria; kingdom Pseudomonadati; phylum Pseudomonadota; class Alphaproteobacteria; order Rhodobacterales; family Roseobacteraceae; genus Leisingera; species Leisingera sp. S2M4. The sequence goes on along the minus strand of NZ_AP040861.1, from coordinate 2,881,446 downwards.
CAAAGGCCTGCGCCTCCAGCATGTCACCGTCCAGCCCCACGTCCTCCACCGGCTTCACCGGACAGTCCAGCGACACCTGCAGCATCTCCATCAGCACCGGGTTATGCCGCCCGCCGCCAGTGGCCAGCACCATTTCGGGCGGCTCCGGGCAATGCTCCATCCCCTGCGCCACCCCGGCGGCGCACATCGCCGTCAACGTGGCCGCGGCATCGGCATCAGACAGTTCCTTGACCAAGGAGACCATCTCGGCAAAATCGTTTCGGTCCAGCGACTTGGGCGGCATTCGCGCGAAATAGGGCTCGGCCAGGAACAGCTCCAGCGCGCCGGTCTCCACGGTGCCGGACCGCGCCACCTTGCCGTCCACGTCCCACGGGATGCCCAGCCGCTCCTGCACCAGATCATTGACCGGCGCATTGGCCGGGCCGGTGTCAAAGGCAATCAGCGCACCCGCGTCCTCGGGACGTTCAAACCGCGGATCGACATAGGTGAGGTTGCCCACCCCGCCGAGGTTCAGAAAGCACAACGGCCGGGTCGCACCGATGTATTTCGCGCAGGCGAAATGAAAGAACGGCGCCAGCGGCGCGCCCTCGCCGCCCATCGCCACGTCATCGCTGCGGAAGTCCCAGACCACGGGCTTGCCCAGGCGTTCTGCCAGCGCCGCGCCGTCGCCCACCTGCAGCGTGCCCTGGCGGCGCGGCGCATGGGCCAGGGTCTGACCGTGAAAACCGATGATCTCGGCCTCGCTGAACCCGGCCAGCACCTCCGCATGGACGCGGTCGCAGACCTCCGCCGCGGCCTCGACCTCCGGCCCGGTCCATTTGCCGAGACCCGCACGCAACACGTCGCGCTCTGCCGCGGTGTATTCGCGGTAGCGGCTCTTGCCAAAGCTCTGGATGCGCTCGCCGTCGGTCACCACCTCCGCCGCATCCACCCCGTCCAGCGAGGTGCCGCTCATCGCGCCCAAGGCCCGCACCATGCCAGTCTTTGGGCCCGTCTTTGCGCCTGTCCTTGCGCCCGTCCTTGCGATGGCTCTGCCCATCCGCCTGCCCCTTCACAGCCTCCGGGCCTGTCCTGCCCGTTCGCGCGGATATTACCGCGCATAAATTGCCGGGAAAACAGGTTCCAACCCGCGCGGATGCGATTTATAGGGGCTAGGTGCAAACCAAGAGACCGAGGCATGTCATGACCTACACTCCCAAATCGGATTTCATCGCTGTAATGATGGAACGCGGCTATCTGGCCGACTGCACCGATTATCAGGGCCTGGACGAGGCGCTGCTGAAGGGGGTTCAGCCTGCCTATATCGGTTATGACGCCACCGCGCAGTCGCTGCACGTGGGCCACCTGTTGAACATCATGATGCTGCGCTGGCTGCAAAAGACCGGCCACAAGCCGATCACCCTGATGGGCGGCGGCACCACCAAGGTGGGCGACCCCTCGTTCCGCTCGGACGAGCGCCCGCTGCTGGGCCCCGAACAGATCGACGCCAATATCGCCGGCATGAAAAAGGTCTTCGCGAACTACCTGACCTACGGCGACGGCGAAAACGACGCCATCATGCTCAACAACGCCGAGTGGCTCGACAATCTGAACTACCTCGAATTCCTGCGCGACATCGGCCGCCATTTCTCGGTGAACCGGATGCTGTCGTTCGAGAGCGTGAAATCCCGCCTCGACCGCGAGCAGTCGCTGTCGTTCCTGGAATTCAACTACATGATCCTGCAGGCCTATGACTTCATGGAGCTGAACCGCCGCTACGGCTGCATCCTGCAGATGGGCGGCTCGGATCAATGGGGCAACATCGTCAACGGCATCGACCTCACCCGCCGGGTGATCGACCACGAGGTCTACGGCCTCACCTCGCCGCTGCTGACCACCTCGGACGGCCGCAAGATGGGCAAGTCCCAGGGCGGCGCGATCTGGCTCAATGGCGAGATGCTCTCGCCGTATGAGTTCTGGCAGTTCTGGCGGAACACCACCGACGCCGACGTCGGCCGCTTCCTCAAGCTCTATACCGAGCTGCCGGTTGACGAATGCGAGCGCCTCGGCGCGCTGCAAGGCTCCGAGATCAACGAGGGCAAGGTGATCCTCGCCAATGAGGTGACCAAACTCTTGCACGGCGCCGAGGCCGCGGCGGCAGCCGAAGCCACCGCCCGCGAGGTGTTCGAAAAGGGCGGCATCGGTGACGACCTGCCCACGCTGACCCTGTCGCCTGCGGATCTGGGCGACGGCATCTCGATCGTGCAGCTGATCGTGAAGTCGGGGCTGGCGAAATCCGGCAAGGACGCCAAGCGCCTGATCGCCGAGAACGGCGCCAAGCTGGATGACCAGCCGCTGACCGACGCAGGCCTGATGATCGACGCAGGCGCGCTCACCTCGCCGATCAAGCTCAGCGCAGGCAAGAAGCGCCACGCGCTGGTGCAGCTGGCCGACTGAGCCACCGCCCTCACCACCCGTCAAAGGGAGCCTTCGGGCTCCCTTTTTTCATGCTATTCCAGCCCCTCCCGCCCATTCCAGCCCCATCGCAGATGGAACGTCATGGTTGGGCCGGGCAGCACGCTCCCGCGTGCTGCGGCAGCTCTGCCCTTTCAATGTCTCCGCCCACGGCAACGGACTCAGCGCCCACCCCGCCCAGGCCGGGTCAAGGGCGGCAAAGCCGCCGTGCGCAGCACGGTTCACCCTTGACGCGGCCAGGGCGAACATAAACTGGTACTGGCGCTGATGGGCAGACCTGCCCTTCAGCGCCTCTCAGCGGATCTTCCTGCTGCGCCAGCAGCCCGCCGCGCAGCGGCGCCCGGCCCAAGGCCGTAAAAGATGCTCTGGCGCAGCCAGAACATCTGCGGGCGCGGGAGCCTCTCCCCGCGCAAAGCAGCCACGCAGCGCCACCTAAAACAGCAGCCAATCCGCCAGCGTCAACAGCAGGAAAACCGGCACCGACAATGCCGCCGCCAGCAGCACTGCCGCCGCCTTGGTCACCCGCGGCGCCGACGCTGACTGCCCCAGAACTTCACTTCGCTTTTTCATCGCTTTATTAACCATCATTTAGGTTTCCAGCGCGTTAATACGATGCATGTTCGATCGACCCCCGGAACCCGCCGCAACCACCACCGCACGTCCAGCCGCGCTGCAGCAATCCTCGGAATTTGCCCGCGCCCTCGGCGCCTGCGGCCGAACCCTGCTTTGGCTGGCCGACAGCCCCCAATCCCCCGACGTGCTGGTGCTGCGCCGCCGCTTTGCGGGAGGGCTCCACGCCGCCATGATCAACCGTGCACCAGTTGACGATCTGCCGGAACTTATCGCCCAGCTGCGCGCAGCGGGCCTTGGCCGCACGCCACTGATCCTGACCCCCGAAACTGCGCCCCCGGACCTGGCCCGTCACGGCGCCGTGCCGCTGATGAGCCCCGCCCATGTCGCCCTGCTGGACCTCACCCCGGATCCGCAGCAGCGCCGCGCCGCGCTGCATCAGAAATGGCGCAACCGGCTGAACCACGCCGCCGCCCAAGGCCTGCGCCTGACCCGTCAGAACATGCCGGACGACCCCGGCCACTGGCTGCTCGCCGCCGACAGCGCCCAGCAGGCGGCGCGCCGCTACCGCAGCTGGCCGGTGCCGCTGACGCAGGCCTATGCGCGGCAGAACAAAGGCCGCGCCAAACTGTTCCAGGCCTTCGAGGGCCGCGAGCCGGTCGCCGCCATGCTGATCCTGAGCCACGGCAGCGGCGCAAACAGCGCCGCCACCTATCACATCGCCCATTCCACCGCCCGCGGCCGCCATCTCAGCGCCCATAACCTCCTGATGTGGGAGGCAATGTCCTGGCTCGCCGCCAAGGGCGTCCGCCAGCTCGACCTCGGGCTGATCAACACTGAGGACGCCGCAGGCCTTGCCCGGTTCAAGCTCGGCACCGGCGCGCGCCTGCACCGCCTCGGCGGCACCTGGGCGCTCTGGCCGCCGCTGAGCCGCCTGCTGCGCCCGCTCGCCGCGCTGGACCGACGGCTGATGCAGGCCTAGCGGCAAACCGCCGCGACGTGCCGTCCCGCCCCGCCGCGCCGCTGGACAGGGCTGCCTGCCCCGGATTATATGAACACACGTTCAGATAACCGGGAGGAGACCCGCCCATGAAACTCGCAGACACCGCCGCCGTCATCACCGGCGCCGCCTCCGGCCTCGGCGAGGCCACCGCCCGCCATTTCGCCGAACAAGGCGCGCAGGTCACCATTCTGGACCGTGACGCCGAGCGCGGCCCGCAGGTGGCCAAAGACATCGGCGGCCACTTCGCCGAAACCGATGTCACGGACGAAGCCTCGGTGCAGGCCGCCATCGCCCATGCCGCGGACAAGATGGGCAAGGTCACCGCCTGCGTGAACTGTGCCGGCATCGCCATCGGCGCCAAGACCGTGGGCAAGGATGGCCCGCATCCGCTGGACGCCTACAAGCGCACCATCGACATCAACCTCGTCGGCACTTTCAACGTCGCCCGCCTCGCCGCCGCCGAAATCGCCAAGAACGCTCCCGACGCGGACGGTGCCCGCGGCGTCATCATCAACACCGCCTCCATCGCCGCCTTCGACGGCCAAAAGGGCCAGGCCGCCTATGCCGCCTCCAAGGGCGGGGTTGCAGGCATGTGCCTGCCGATGGCGCGTGATCTGGCCTCGCTCGGCATCCGGGTGATGACCATCGCGCCGGGCATCTTCATGACGCCGATGCTGGCCGGGCTGCCCGAAGAGGTGCAGCAGCAGCTCGCCGCCGACGTCCCCAACCCCGCCCGGCTGGGCGATCCGCGCGAATTTGGCCGCCTCGCCGCATTCATCGTCGAAATGGGCTATCTGAACGGCGAGGTCATCCGCATCGACGGCGCCCTGCGCATGCGCTGACGCAACCGCCGCTGGTTGCGGGTCAAGGGCGGCAAAGCCGCCGTGCGCAGCACGGGTTCACCCTCGACGCGCAATCAGCGGCAAACACACTCGACATGGCGCCTTGCGGGACACACTTGCCCCGCAAGCGCTTCTCAGCAGATATCTTCAGCGTTGCGCAGCAACGCCCGGCCCAAGGCCGCACAAAGGTTTTCCGGCGCAGCCGGAACACCTGCGGGCGCGGGAGCGCTGCGCCTGCGCGGACACCCCGCTCACCCTTGAAAGCCAAACTGTTGCGGCAACAGCGCCCGCCGGTGTTGCACGCGCCTGTGCGCCGCCGCCCGCGGATCCGTGCCAATGGTCCGCCAAAGACAAGAAGACAAACGCAAACCCCGGCGCCCGCGACGTTTACCCACCAGATATGATTATTGATAAATCACAAAGCCTTACGACAGTGTCTTTGACCCATTGTTTCGCGCGCGAAACAATGGGTCAGCCTTGCTGCCTTACCCGACCGGGCGACATCAGCCCCCGGCCTTCTCCTCCAAGAGCAGCCATTCTTCCTCGGCCGCGGCCAGCTTTTCCTGCCGTTCGACCAAGGCCTCGGTGGCCTTCTTGAACTTGACCGGCTCGCGGGTGAACAGCTCCGGGTCCGCCATCAGCTCCTGCAGCTTGCCGATCTCCGCCTCCAACCGCTCGATCTCGCCGGGCAGCGCGTCCAGCCGGTGTTTTTCCTTGAAGCTCAGGCCGTCCTTGGGCTGGCTCTCCTGCTTGGGCTTGGGCTTGGCGGGTTTTGCCTTCTCGGGCTTTGCCTCGCCCTCCAGCGGGCCGCGCTGCGCGAGGTAATCGCTCCAGCCGCCCGCATAGGCGGTGACCCGGCCATTGCCCTCCATCGCGATGGTGGTGGTGGCCACCCGGTCCAGGAAATCGCGATCATGGCTGACCAGAAGCACGGTGCCGTCGTAGCCGTCCAGCAGTTCCTGCAACAGGTCCAGCGTCTCCACGTCCAGATCGTTGGTGGGTTCGTCCAGGACCAGCAGGTTCGACGACCGCGCCATCAGCCGCGCCAGCAGCAGCCGTGCCTTCTCGCCGCCCGACAAGGACCGCACCGGCGCCCGCGCCTGCCGTTCATCGAACAGGAATTCCTTCAAATAGCCGACCACATGCTTGGGCTGGCCGCGCACCATCACCTGGTCGGCCTTGCCGGAAATCCCCAGCAGCGGGTCCGAGGTCAGGTTCTCCCACAGGCTCGCATCACCATCCAGCTGGTCACGGGTCTGGTCAAACAGCGCAATCTCCAGGTTGGTGCCCAGCTGCACCGCGCCCGCATCCGGCTCTTCCATGCCCAACAGCATCTTCAGCAGCGTCGTCTTGCCCGCCCCGTTGGGGCCGACAAAGGCCACCCGGTCGCCGCGCTGCACCTTCAGCGAGAAATCCCTGACGATCTCCTTGTCACCGAAAGCCTTGCTAAGCCCCTCGGCCTCGATCACCTTGCGGCCCGATTTCGGCCCCGCTTCCAGCGCCATCTCGGCGGTGCCCTGCCGCTTGATCTGGCTGGCGCGTTCCGCTTTCAGATCCTGCAAGGCCCGCACCCGCCCCATGTTGCGCTTGCGCCGGGCCGAGATGCCCTCCACCGCCCAGCGGCTTTCCGATTTGATCAGCCGGTTCAGCTTGTGGCGCTGCTGGTCTTCCTCTTCCCAGATCTTGTCGCGCCAGGCCTCGAAATGCTCGAACCCCTTTTCCTGGCGGCGCACCTGGCCGCGGTCCACCCACAGGGTGGCGCGGGTCAAGGCGCGCAGAAACGCCCGGTCGTGGGAGATCAGCACAAAGGCGGCGCGGGTGGATTTCAGCTCCTCCTCCAGCCAGGTGATCGCCTCGATGTCCAGGTGGTTGGTCGGCTCGTCCAGCAGCATCAGGTCCGGCGCCTCGGCCATAAGCTTGGCCAGCGCGGCACGCCGCCGCTCGCCGCCCGAGGCGGTCTCCACCGGCCGCGCCGGATCGAACTTCAGCCCCTCGCCCGCACGCTCCACCTTGTAAAGTTCGCCCGGTTCCAGCCCGCTGGCGGCGAAATCGCCCAGGGTGGCAAACCCTTCCATCTTGGGGTCCTGCTCCATGTAGCCGACGGAGCGGCCGGGCGGCACCACGATCGAGCCACTGTCAGCTTCGACAATGCCCGCCATCACCTTCATCAAGGTGGATTTACCCGATCCGTTGCGGCCCACCAGCGCCACCCGGTCGCCCGGCTGCACCACCAGATCAAGATCGGCGAAAACCGGATCGCCCCCGAAGGTGAGGGAAATGCCGGACATCTGCAAAAGAGGAATACGTGCCATGACAGGCTGCTACCCCGGCGGCAGAAACGCGTCAACGCCCGCCTTTCATCTTTCCAGAAATACTCAGCCCTGGCCGGCGACCGCCCGCAGCAGCCGCTTGCGCGCGGCGGGAATCGCGTTGATTTCCAGCCCGGTGAACACATGCAGCGTGTTGAGGTCCCGATCCACCACCGCGTGGTCGCTGACCCAGCCTCCCATCAACAGATAGGTCCGCAGCAATGGCGGCATCTGCAGCATCGCCCGCTTCACGTCCGGCCGTCGCTGCGGCCCCGTGGCAAAGCGAAACACCTCGGGCGCCTTGCAGCCGGCCTGCCAGCGCCCCGGCGCCAGGTGGCGCTGCCGCAACAGCGCAAAGGCATCCAGATAGGGCAGCGGCGTCGTGCCCGCAAAGGACGAGCAGCCGAACAGCAGGCGCACCGCCATGCGGTCGACAAAGGCGGTCATGGCGCCCCAGGCAACCCGCAGAATATCAGGGTCGGACGATTCGGGATGGATGCAGAACCGCCCCATCTCGACCATGCGTCCGGCAAAGCCCTGCAGCGCCGCGAGATCATAGAACTGCGCCGCATAACTCCGTGCGAGGTCGCTGCCATCTTCCAGCACCAGCAATCGAAAGCAGCAGACCAGCGCGCCGGTGTCGGTGTTTTCGACCAGAACATGGGTGCAGAGCGCATCATGCGCGTCGCGATCCGGTTGAGCCGTTTGAAAACACAGGCTGCGCAGGGCCTGCGCCGCGGCGACATCCGCCGCCCCCGCCGCCTGCCGCGCCCGGTAACGCCCCTTGCTCAACGCGATCTGTGGTTCTGCCATCGCGGCCTCCCCGTGCTCCGGCTCAGCCCTTAGCATAGGCGCTGTGACAGCGCGGTGAAGACCTGCGCGCGGGGGCGGTGCAGGCGCGCACCTTGCGCCAGCCGCGTCAGTTGTCGCCGATGAACTGGTCGGGGCTGAAGTTGCCCAGATTGCCCAGCAACTGCCGCAGGAAGGTGGAATCCTGCACGCTCGAGCTGGTCACGCGGCGCTCCAGAGGCACCACCTTGCCGTCTTCGAGGTTGTACCGCTGAATTCCCTGCACCACGCCGGCGGTGTCAAAGCTGATCGCCACCAGATCGCGGGACACCGGCTTGGGCGCGGCGGCGCCATAATGGCGGAACCGGGTCGCGACATAGTAGTAGCCGCTGTCATTCAGCACGCCGGTCGAGGACGGCACGCCAATGGTCTCGGCCACGGAATCCCGCGTGTCGATCCCCGGCACCACCTCGGCCAGCTGATCCGGAGACGGCACGTAGCCATGCTTGCGGTAGGTCGCCGCGCAGGCGCTCAGCGCCACCCCCACGGCCACAAAAACCGCCGTGCGCAGAACAGGTTTAAGATCAAATCCCTTGGCAAACATCATGGCCCCCCGAGCCGCCGCCGCAACCGGCGGCTTGAATACATCTGGCAACCCGATTACCTAATGACCGCTTCCGGTTCAAGAAACGAAAGTTCCCGACCATGACTGACAGCACCGCCCTGCGGGTGGCCGATCTGCCACAGAACGCCCCCACCCCATTCGAGATCACACCGGACAAACCGGCGCTGGATGCCCTGGCGAGGGAACTGGGCGTGACCGGACTGCGCAAGCTGCGCTTCACCGGCCAGATCCGCGCCATCGGCAAGGCTGACTGGCAGCTGACCGGCACCCTGGGGGCCACCGTGGTGCAGGACTGCGTCGTGACGCTGGAACCGGTCACCACCCGGATCGACGAGCCGGTGCAGATCACCTACCTTGCGCATTTCGAGACTCCCGACGAGGAGGAAGTCGAGATGCCGGAAGATGACACCACCGAGCCGCTCGGCAGCCATATCGACCCCGCCGCGGTGATGACCGAAGCGCTGGCGCTGCATATCCCAGCCTATCCGCGCAAGGAAGGCGCCAGCCTGGGCGAAGCGATCTATGCCGAAAAAGGCGTCACGCCGATGCGTGACGAGGACACCCGCCCCTTTGCCGGGCTGGCCGCCTTGCGCGGGCAGCTGGAGCAAAAGGACGACACGCCGGAAGATTGACGCGCATTTTTCGCCGACAGCTGAATTTCCGGCTGGAACCCTTGCGGGCGCTGCCCTAAAAAACCCCTTGCGCCGACGGAGATTCGCAGTATTTTCGCGCGCTCATCGGAATTTTTGGTTGGACAATGCTAAGGCAGACGCCTAAACGCACGTCAGACTGATCGAACAGAACGCAATCGCGCCGCGGGGCTGCCCCCAAGGCCCAAACAGACAAAGGTTGAGACATGGCCGTCCAACAGAACAAAGTATCCAAATCGCGCCGCAACAACCGCCGCGCGCACGATGCCTTGGTTGCTGCAAACCCGAACGAATGCGGCAACTGCGGCGAGCTGAAACGCCCGCACCACGTGTGCCCCTCCTGCGGCCACTACGACAACAAAGAGATTGTCGCAGCAGCTGACGAGATCGAGATCGACGAGGACGCGGCGTAAGCCACGGACAGGATTTGATGCCAGGCAGGCTTTCGCATGACGGGTAAACCCGATCACATTCAGGCAAAAGCCGGCCGCATCACCATTTCTGTTGACGCCATGGGCGGAGACGCCGGCCCCGCGGTTGTGGTGGCCGGCATTGCTATGTCTGCCGAGAAGAACCCCGATATCGGGTTCATTCTTCACGGTCCCGCCGACCAGCTGAAACCGCTGGTCGACAAGCGGCGTGCCCTGGATGGCCGGGTCGAGATCCGCGACGTGCGCGATGTGGTCACCATGGAGGACAAGCCCTCCCAGGTGATGCGCAACGGCAAGGGCACCTCGATGTGGTCCGCGCTCGACGCGGTCAAGAATGGTGAAGCCGCCGGTGCCGTATCCTGTGGCAACACCGGCGCGTTGATGGCTCTGTCGATGCTGCGCCTGCGCAAACTGCCAGGCGTCAACCGCCCTGCCATTGCAATTCTCTGGCCGTCGCTGAACCCGCAAGGGTTCAACGTGATGCTGGACGTGGGCGCCGACGTAAAGGCGGATGCCGAGGATCTGCTGCAATACGCGCTGATGGGCACCTCCTACGTGCGCAACTCGATGGACATCGCCTGCCCGCGTGTGGGCCTGCTGAATGTCGGCACCGAGGAGCACAAGGGCCGCGCCGAACTGAAGGAAGCCTACGGGCTGATCGCCGAGAACGCGGCGCGGTCGCAGTTCGAATTCGTGGGCTTTGTCGAAGGCAGCGACATTCCCGGCGACATCGCCGATGTGATCGTTACCGACGGGTTCACCGGCAATGTGGCGATCAAGACCGGCGAAGGCACCGCCACGCTGATGCGCACCGCCCTGCGCGAGGCGTTCCAGTATTCCTTCCTGTCCCGGATTGCCGCGCTGTTGGCGATGACCTCGCTGAAACGCCTGTCGAAACGGCTGGACCCGCGGCGCGTCAACGGCGGCGTGTTCCTGGGCCTGAACGGCACCGTGGTGAAATCCCACGGCGGCGCCGATGCCACCGGAGTTTCGGCTGCCGTGAAACTGGCCTTCCGGCTGGCGCAGCAGGGTTTTGCCGAAAAACTGGCGGCACGGGTTGCATCTGCCGGTGCGCCTCCCCAAGATGACCCGGCTGACCGCGCGCTGCGGGCAGCCACCGATCAAGACTAACAACAAGGCAGGCACCGGATGACGCGACGTGCGGTAGTTGTAGGCACTGGCCACTATCTCCCCGAACGGGTTGTTGAAAACGCGGAATTCGAAGCAATGCCGGAACTGGATACCACGGACGAATGGATCCGTACCCGGTCCGGCATCGAACGCCGCCATTTCGCCGCCGAGGGTGAGACGACCTCCGACATGGCCGCCAGGGCCGCGGAGGCCGCGCTGGCGGACGCCGGCCTGACGGCCGACGACGTCGATGCCATCGTGGTCGCCACCTCCACCGCCGACCTCACCTTCCCCTCGGCCGCCACCATGGTGCAGGCCAAACTGGGCATGACCCGCGGCTTTGCCTTTGACGTGCAGGCGGTCTGCGCGGGCTTTGTCTATGCGCTGTCCAACGCCAATGCGCTGCTGGCCTCGGGCCAGGCGGAGCGGGTGCTGGTGATCGGTGCCGAAACCTTCAGCCGCATCATGGACTGGAGCGACCGCTCGACCTGCGTGCTGTTCGGCGATGGCGCCGGGGCGCTGCTGCTGGAAGCCCAGGAGCAGAGCGGCACCAGCGACGACCGCGGCATCCTGTCGACCGACCTCAACTCTGACGGGCGCTACAAGGACCTGCTTTATGTGGATGGCGGCGTGTCGACGCAATCCACCGGCTATCTGCGGATGCAAGGCAACCAGGTGTTCCGCCACGCCGTCGAAAAGCTCGCCTCCACCGCCACGACCGCGCTGGAGCGCGCGGGCCTGGCAGCCGAGGACGTGGACTGGATCGTGCCGCATCAGGCCAACATCCGCATCATCCAGGGCACGGCCAAGAAAATGGGACTGAGCATGGACAACGTGGTGGTAACCGTGCAGGATCACGGCAACACCTCCGCCGCCTCGATCCCGCTGGCCCTCTCCGTCGGCAAGGCACGCGGCCAGATCAAGCAGGGCGACCTGATCGTGACCGAGGCCATTGGCGGCGGGCTCGCCTGGGGAGCCGTCGTGCTGCGCTGGTAGCAGATCCGCCAGAAAGACCACCCGCAATTCATTGATATTGACAGGGAAATTCTCTGCGCCCTATGCTTTGGGAAACAACGGGGAATGGTATGGGCGAAAAAACACTGACACGAATGGATTTGAGCGAAGCGGTTTTCCGCGAAGTCGGCCTGTCGCGCAATGAAAGCGCGCAGCTGGTGGAAAGCATGCTGCAACATATGTCGGACGCCCTGGTGCGCGGCGAACAGGTGAAGATCTCCTCGTTCGGGACATTCAGCGTAAGGGACAAGTCGGCCCGCGTCGGGCGCAACCCGAAGACTGGCGAAGAGGTGCCGATCCAGCCGCGCCGCGTGCTGACCTTCCGGCCGTCCCACCTGATGAAAGACCGCGTGGCAGAGGGCAACCGTAAGTAACGGGACCAAACAGCCATGTCGAAATCACCGGATGCCTTCCGCACCATCAGCGAAGTTGCGGAATGGCTGGGCGTGCAGGCGCATGTACTGCGCTTCTGGGAGAGCAAGTTCACCCAGGTCAAACCTGTCAAGCGGGCCGGTGGGCGCCGCTACTACCGGCCTGCGGACATGCTGCTGCTCGGCGGCATCCGCAAGCTGCTGCATGATGACGGGCTGAGCATCAAGGACGTGCAGACCTTGCTACGCGACCGCGGCGTGTCCCATGTTGCCGCCCTGTCGCAGCCGCTGGATGGCGAAGACAGCCCGCAGGACGACGGTCCGCGGACGCCCGCTGATCCGCAGCCTGCCGCCGACACCCTGGGCAGCGACTGGCAGGAAAGCATGCAGCTGGCGCAGGAGGCGCAGCCCGCCGCCGCTGCCACCAGTGACAATGTGCTCGGCTTCCCGGCCGCCGCAGCCAAGACCGCCCCACCTCTGAACTCCGATCCCGCCACGCCCGCGCCCGCGCCCGAGGAGGCAGCGCCTGCGCCGCAGATGCAGATGGACTTCCCCGCCTCGACACAAGAGGCCCCTGCCCCCGAAGCGCTGCCGCATCACGCCGAATCCGAGACTGAGTTCGAGACCGCGGCGGAGCCGCAAGGGGAGACCGCCACAATGTCGGACAGCGAATCGCTGCAGCCTTTGGCTGAGGTCTCCCGCCCCGCTTTCGAAGATCTCGCTTCGCCCGCGGCAAACCCGGCCCCCGAATCCGTTGGCCCGGACACACTGGTGCTGTCTGAACCACCGCAGATCGAAACCGAGATGGCCGACCCGCAACCGGAGGACGCCTTGCTGGCGGCGGCGGACCTTGTACCCGACATGCCGCTGGACTTCGGCGACGAGGCGACTGCCCTGCCGCCGGAGAGCACGGCTGCCGAGGCACAAGCGCCTGCACAGGAGCCTGAGCCAGAGGACACGGATTCGGCCCCCTTCCCGCCGCAGGATCTCGATGAGGCCAGCCGCCAGGTCCAGCCGCTGGACTTCGCCGCCGGCTTCGAGGAGGAGCCGGAACCCGCGGACTTGCCAGCCGCTGCGCCCGCTGCCCCGGTGTCCACCGCCACAGCTGGCGTCGCTGCCAGCGCCAGACCGGTGGATCTGCCGCAACTGGATGCTGAACAGCCTTCGACGGTGGAAAGACCGCAACCCGCACCCGCCGCCGCACCGCAATCTGTGGTGCCCGGCGTGCTGACGCATCTGGCGCAACTGGAACAGCTGCCGCCGCACCTCACCGCGGAGATCGCCGATTGCGCCCAGGCGCTGCGGGCCTGGATCGACGGCCGCTAAATGCAGCCTCCGGCAAAGTTTTCCGCCTGTTTTGGAAAAAACTTCATCGCCCCCTCTTGCCCCTGCCGCGAAAAAGGTTAGAAGGCTCCTCAACGGGCTATGGCGCAGCCTGGTAGCGCGTCCGTCTGGGGGACGGAAGGTCGCAGGTTCGAGTCCTGCTAGCCCGACCATTGAAAAACACCCGGTTGCTTCTGGCGACCGGGTGTTTTCATATCCCGCGGAGGTTTTGCCAATTGCGCGAAACCCTCCGATGGGACAGCATTACCGGAACACCGGTGCGGAGGGAGCAGAAGATGACAGGCGTATTGCCCGGCCAAACCATTGAAAAGATGCTGGAACGTGGTGAGATCATCCTTGATGCTCCCTGCGCGGAAGGCCAGGTCCAACCCGCCAGCCTGGACCTGCGGCTGGGCCGGGTCGCCTACCGCGTGCGCGCCTCTTTCCTCGCAGGACAGGGCAGCAGCGTCTCTGACCGGCTGAGCGAGTTTGAAATGCACCGCATTGACCTCAGCGAGGGTGCGGTGCTCGAGAAGGGTTGCGTCTACGTGGTGCCGCTGATGGAGAGCCTGGCCCTGCCCGACACCGTCTCGGCAGTGGCCAACGCCAAAAGCTCGACCGGGCGCCTCGACCTTCTGACCCGCACCATCACCGATGGCGGCGAGGAATTCGACCGGATCAAGCCGGGTTACAGCGGCCCGCTCTACGCCGAAATCTGCCCGCGGTCGTTCTCAGTGCTGGTGCGGCCGGGCATGCGGCTGAACCAGATCCGGTTCCGCACCGGGCAGGCGGTGCTGTCGGACGCCGAACTGAAGATGCTGCACGCCGGTACGCCGCTGGTGGACGGCCCCGCGGTGATCGAGGACGGACTTGGCTTTTCGGTCGATCTGAAGCTGCCCGGCACGGATTTGGTCGGCTACCGCGCCAAGCCACATACCGGGGTCATCGATCTGGACCGGATCGGCGAATACGACCCGCAGGAGTACTGGGAAGAGGTGCGCACCAAGGATGGCCGCATCATCCTCGATCCCGGTGCCTTTTACATCCTGGTCAGCCGCGAGTCGGTGCATATCCCGCCCGCCTATGCCGCCGAGATGGCCCCCTACCTGGCGATGGTTGGCGAATTCCGGGTGCATTACGCGGGCTTCTTCGACCCTGGCTTCGGCCATGATGCCGCCGGTGGCACCGGATCGCGCGGCGTGCTGGAAGTGCGCTGCCACGAAGCGCCCTTTGTGCTTGAACACGGGCAGGTCGTTGGGCGGCTGGTCTACGAGAAGATGGCCGAGGTGCCGCAGCAGCTCTATGGCGCGGGCATTGCCTCCAACTACCAGGGCCAAGGGCTGAAGCTCTCCAAACACTTCAAATCGCCGGAGTAGCCCCATCACGGCGGCTGCGGCCGCCTGACCCGAAGATCTATTTCGGTCTGCGGCGCTGTTTGACCCGTGGAATGCCCGAGGCCGTGTCCTCCCGCGCGATATCTCGGCGGGCGGCCTGCCCCCGGTTGGAGGCCGCCTTGATCGATGCATTGATGCCCATGTTGACCGCGCGGCGCAGCAGGCGCCGCAGCACCATGTTCACGATCGCATTCAGTGTCATGGCCGATGCCTCCCCTGACGTTCAGAGGCCAGCCTAGGCGCAAAGCTTGGCGATTTCGAGGCATGGCCCCGCCAAACCGGCGGAGGGCCGTCTATTCCTCGAAGAGTTCCGCCTGCTCGTCCGCAGGTTCGTCGTCGTCGGAATCGCCTTGCCCGAGCGGCAAGGAGCCCGGCGGCGGCCGGTTTTCCAGCAGGCCCGCGGCGCGCAGCTCTTTCAGGCCCGGCAGATCGCGCGCACTCTCGAGACCGAAATGATCGAGGAACTCCGGCGTCACCACGAAAGTCACCGGCCGTCCCGGCGTCATCCGACGGCGGCCGAGACGGATCCAGTTCATCTCGAGAAGCTGATCGATGGTGCCCCGCGAAACGGAGACACCGCGAATCTCTTCGATCTCCGCACGGGTGACCGGCTGGTGATAGGCAACGATCGCTAGCGTCTCGATCGCGGCACGGCTGAGCTTGCGCAGCTCGGTGGTTTCCTTCTGCATCAGGAAGCCGAGGTCCGGCGCGGTGCGGATCGCCCAGGCCTCGCCCAGCCGCACCACTCGCACGCCGCGCCCCTCGTAGCGCTTGCGCAGATGCTCCAGCGCCTCGCGCGGGTTGCAGCCCGGCGGCATCCGCCCCTCAAGGTCACGCAAGGTGACCGGCTCGGCACTGGCAAACAGCACCGCCTCTACCATCCGCTCCTGCTCGGCCATCGGCGGCGCATCGAACAGCGTATCATTCTCGGTCCGCCCGGAAGTGGACGGCCCGTACATCATCTGATCTTCCATCATTCGTCCTCGTCGAGGCTGCGCAGCTGGATCGGCGCAAATGTTTCGCTCTGGCGCAGCTCGGCCTTGCCTTCCTTGACCAACTGCAGAGAGGCGGCAAAGGTCGCGGCGGTGGCCGAGCGGCGCTTGACCGGATCGCTGTGCCAGCCATCGGGCAGATAGCTGATCAGGTCGGTCCAGTCGCCGGTAAAGCCCAAAAGGTGCCGCATCCGGTCCAGCGCCTCCTCCATGGTGAAGACCGAGTCGTGGTCCATCACGAAGGGGCGGAAATCTTCCTTGGTGCGGATGCGGGCATAGGCCTGCATCAGATCCAACAGGTTGGCGGTATAGGTGACGGTCTTGATCCGCGCGACGTTTTCCTCCTCGCCGCGGGCAAAGAAGTCACGCCCCAGGCGGTCGCGCGCCATCAGTTTCGCGGCCGCATCCCGCATCGCCTGCAACCGCTCCAGCTGGAACGCGAGGTGGGCGGCAAGCTCCTCGCCCGAGGGGCCTTCCTCCTCCGGATCCGGCGGCAGCAGCAGGCGCGATTTCAGGAACGCCAGCCAGGCCGCCATCACCAGGTAGTCGGCCGCCAGCTCGATCCGCAGTTCCTTGGCGCGGTTGACGAAGGTCAGATACTGCTTGGCCAGCTCCAGCACGGAAATGCGGCGCAGGTCGACCTTCTGGGTGCGCGACAGCGTCAAGAGCAGGTCCAGCGGCCCTTCAAAGCCGTCCACGTCCACGATCAAGGCCTCGGCCGCCAGCCGTTCCTCTACACTTGGATCCTTCTCTGAAAAGAGTGTCTGCTCAGCCATACACCTGCCCGCCCATGAGGGCGGCAAGTTCGTCTTCGGCGGCCTGAATGTCAAGCTCCGCAGGGGCCTTGCGGGCAGCCAGAGCGGCCTCTGCGCGGGATTGCGCTGCCGCGGTCATCTGCCCGGCCGCCTCCGCCACGGCGCGGCGCTCGGCCAGGGGGGCGTTGCAGAACAGAACCACGTCGCAGCCCGCCGCGATGGTGGCGCGGGCAATGTCCTGCGGCGCGCCGCGCAGTGCCTTCATCGAGATGTCGTCGCTCATCAGAAGGCCGCCAAAGCCGATTGTCTCGCGGATCAGCTGCGTCATCACCGGCGATATGGTGGCCGGGCGCTCGGCGTCATAGGCCTCGTAGACCAGATGCGCGGTCATCGCCATCGGCAGGTCATTCAACGCCTGAAAGGCCGCGAAATCCGCCTGTTCCAACTCCACCGCCGGGGCGCTCACCCGCGGCAGGTCCTTGTGGCTGTCGGCAGTGGCGCGGCCATGGCCGGGCAGATGCTTCAGCACCGGCAACACGCCACCGTCGAGATGCGCCTCTGCCACCGCGCGGCCCAGTCGGGCCACCGCCGCCGCGTCGCTGCCATAACAGCGGTTCTTCAGAAACGGATGCGTCACCGCGCAGGCGACATCGCCCACCGGCGCGCAGTTGCTGTCGATGCCAAGCGCGCGCAGCTCATGCGCGATCAGGCGGTAACGCAGGTACATCGCCCGCTCAGCCCCCGCGCCGGCCCGCTGCACATGGTCCAGCGGCGGCAGCCAGTCGCGCGCCAGCGGCGCCCGCAGCCGCTGCACCCGTCCGCCCTCCTGGTCGATGGTGATGAGGCAGTCGCGGCCCACCGCCTCGCGGAAGTCATCGCACAGGGCGCGGGTCTGGTCGGCACTTTCGATGTTGCGGGCAAACAGGATGAACCCGAAAGGGTTCGCATCACGGAAAAACGCCTTTTCCTCCGCGCTGAGGCGAAGCCCTTCGGCGTCGAGGATGGTGGCTCCGTAGGTCATGCTTCCTCCTGCTGTGCGGCCCGACCCCGCCGTGCGGGGCGTCGTCAGCGTGTGGTTACAGGAATGCAGTCCGCATCGCCAGCCACCAGCGCCGAGCAGAACCGGCGGGTGTCCGACAGCCCTTCGAACCCCATCGCCCTCAGCCGGTAGAAGGTGCGACCGCCGCTTTCGGCGCGCTGGATCACCCGCTGCTTGCCTGCCAGGAAATCAGAGAACCGCGCGTAGATCCGATCCCACTCGGCGCGGGCGATCTCGGCGCTTTCATAGGCCCCGAGTTGCGCGAGCCGTGTGCCTGGCGGCAGGGTGGCGGGGTCGACTTCCACCGTGGTGCGGCTGGCGGCAACCGCCGGAGCGGCGGCCGCGGTCCGGGTGATCCGCGCCGGACGGGCCGGCGGGCGCAGAGAGCGTTTCACGCCCGGTGCATTCAACAAGGCCGGAGAAATCTTGGCCGCGTCCGCCAGTGCCGGGCGCAGCGGTTCCGGCTGCACGATGGCGGGGGCCGAGGCCGGAGTGGCCGCCGAGAGGCTTTCGGCTTCGGCCGCCAGTTCGGCCACCAGCGCATCGATATCGCCGTTCTGGAAGGAGGCAACCGCGGCCTCGCTGACGCCCGCATCCTCGGCGGGCTGGGCCGTGGCGGCCGCCTGTTGCGCAGAGACCTGCGCGGTCAGCAGTGCTTGCGGCTTGTCGTCCTCGGTCAGTTCGATGGCGGCAGGTGCCAGCGTCAGCCGATCGGCTGGCGCGGCGGCGCTGCCCTGCGCGGCCACGGCATTCACCGCCAGCCCCTGATGGTCGGCCTGGATGCCGCCGGGGTTGGCCGGAGCCTCCCGCATCGGGCCTTCGGCTGCGCGCACAACCGGCACACCGCTGACATCCCGCATCACCAGCTTGTAGCCCCAGACACCGACCCCGGCGACGAGCGCCACCGATGCCGCAGCACCCAGCAGCCTGAGCGTCTGCGTCATGCCCGCACGGGCCTGTCCCGGCGCAGGCGGCACATAGCCGAATTCATCCGGTTCGGCGTAGGTATATTGCGGCTCGGCCCCTGGGCCGACATATGCCTGTTCGGCGGGATAGCCCTGCGGCGCGTAGCTTTGCGGCTGATACCCCTGCGCCTGATACCCCTGCGGCTGGTAGCCGGGGGCCGGGTTCACCTGCGCCTGATATCCCCCCGCATAGCCCTGCCCGTAGGCACCGCTTGCGGCTGTTTCCTGTTCCTGAACATCACCTTGGGTGAAGGCACGCCCCTGGCCTGCCTGCGCGAAATACGCCATTGTCCGCCTCACTGCCCGGTGCAGCAGCACCCCGTGGGGCGCTGCTTTCCAAGTCTCTTGAACTGCCTCATACCAGCGGAATGTGGAATTTATACCATCGAGAGCTGGCGCCCCCGGTGGTTATCGCATCTCTTCTGCCGGTTTGACGCCAAGAATACCAAGCCCCGCAGAAATGACAACGGAAACGGCCCGCGCCAGAGCCAAATTCGCATGTGTTGCCGATTGGCTGCTCTCGTTAACAAATCGTAAACCTTCCTGCGATTTGCCGAGGTGGTACAGTCCGTGCAATTCCGATGCCAGATCATAGAGATAGAAGGCAATCCGGTGCGGTTCATGGGTGCGTGCGGCGATCTCGACCTGGCGCGGCCATTCGGCCAGCTTCTTAGCCACCGCGAGCTGCGCCGGATCGGCAATCAGCGCCAGATCGGCCGCCTTCAGCGTCGCGTCATCGGCCGCAATGCCCTGCTCGCCCGCCTTACGCAGGGTCGAGCAGATCCGCGCGTTGGCATATTGCACGTAGAACACCGGGTTGTCCTTGGACTGCTCCAGCGCCTTGTCGAGGTCAAAGTCGAAGCCCTGGTCGTTCTTGCGCGTCAGCAGCATGAAGCGGGTGACATCAGCGCCCACCGCATCAACCACGTCGCGCAGGGTAACGAAGGTGCCCGCGCGCTTGGACATCTTGAATTCCTGGCCGTCCTTGAACAGCTTGACCAGCTGGCACAGCTTGATGTCCAGCGGCACCTTGCCGTCGGACAGCGCCGACACCGCCGCCTTCATCCGCTTGACGTAACCGCCGTGGTCGGCGCCGAAGATGTCGATCAGCTCGTCAAAGCCGCGTTCCACCTTGTCGTAGTGATAGGCGATGTCGGGCGCGAAATAGGTCCAGGAGCCGTCGGATTTCTTCACCGCGCGGTCGACGTCATCGCCGTGATCGGTGGATTTGAACAGCGTCTGCTCGCGCGGCTCCCAATCATCGGGCTTCTTGCCCTTCGGCGGCTCCAGCACGCCCTGGTAGATCAGCCCCTTGGCTTCGAGCGCGGCCAGCGCGGCCTCGATCTTGCCGGTGCCGTAGAGCGATTTTTCCGAATAGAACACATCCATCTCGATGCCGAGCTGGGCCAGATCCTCGCGGATCAATTCCATCATCGCATCGGTGGAGAATTCGCGCACCTCGGCCAGCCAGACGTCTTCGGGCTGATCGAGATAGGCATCCCCCACTTTATCCTTCAGCGCCTGGCCGACCGGCTTCAGATAATCGCCGGGATAGGTGCCGTCGGCAAAGGCGATCTCCTGGCCGTGTGCCTCCAGGTAGCGCAGGTAGACGGAGCGCGCCAGCACGTCGACCTGACCGCCACCATCGTTGATGTAGTATTCGCGCGTCACGTCGTAGCCCGCATAGGCCAAGAGCGAGGCCAGAGCATCGCCGAACACCGCGCCGCGGGTGTGGCCCACGTGCAGCGGGCCGGTCGGGTTGGCGGAAACGTATTCCACGTTCACCCGCTTGCCTGCCCCCATGTCCGAACGGCCGTAATCCGTGCCTGCGTCCAGGACCGATTTCAGCACCCCCTGCCAGATGCCCGGAGCGAGGCGCAGGTTCAAAAAGCCAGGGCCTGCCACCTCGGCCGAGGTGACGCGGTCATCCGCGGCCAATTTGGCCGCCAGCGCCTCGGCGATGTCGCGCGGTTTCATCTTGGCAGGCTTGGCCAGCACCATGGCGGCATTGGTCGCCATGTCCCCATGGGCGGCATCGCGCGGCGGTTCCACCGCGACATTGGCAAAATCGAGGCCTTCCGGCAGCACGCCCTCCGTGGTCATGGCGGTGAGGCTGTCAATCACAAGCGAGCGGATATCGGTAAAGAGGTTCATATCTGGCGTCCCATATGTTCACAGAGGCGGATACCGAGGGGCAGAGGCAGGGTCAACAGCCTTGCCGCCACTGCGGGCCTCATCCCCGGGTGCGGGACGCAGAATTCATCGGGTCGGACCGGCTTTCGCCCCCACGGGCCACGGCCGTCAGCTGCCGCTGCCCTGCAGCGCAGCCGCCGTGCCCCAGCGTCGGATCCGATAGCTGCGCAGGGCGTCCGTGAAATAGGGGTCCTGCCGGATCAGCCGTTCCACGTCTTGCCGGGTCTCGGCCTCGACATTCCAGATCGCCCCGGGAAAATCCTGCATCGGCCGCATCGCCAGCGCACCGCCGATCTGCAACTCGGGATGCGCCCGCACAAAGGCAATATGCGCTTCGCGCCGCCGCTTGTCGCCGCGCACCCGGTCCATCTCCGGCCTGTCCGTGAATGTGACCGTCCAGCGCGCCATAACGCTTCCCCTTGTTGCAGCCCTCTCTGCGGCTTACCGCCATGGCGGCACCGTGTCATAGGGCCAGCCGCAAGCCTCGCTTAGGGCCAGATCGGCTGCGCGCCGGTCGCCGACCCGCAGGCGTCACACCTTGACCGGGGTGCCGAACAGCCGCTCGTACTGTTGCAGGGCGAAGCGGTCCGTCATGCCGGCAATGTAGTCGGAAACGATGCGCGCACGCGCGACGCGGTCGGGGGCCGCCGCGATTTCCGGCTGCCAGCGCTCCGGCATATGCGCCGGGTTGTCCAGGAAATGCGGAAACAGCGCCTCGACCACGCTGGCAACCTTGGCCCGCTTCTCCATCACCGAGGGCGCGCGGTACATCCGGGTGAACAGAAAGCTCCGCACCTCCTTCAGATCGCGCCACAAGCCGTCCGAGAACGTCACCACCGGTCGCCCGAGCGCCCGCACCTCCTCCACCGACTGCACGCCGCTGTTCGACAGGTTGGCGCGGGCGGTGTCGATCACATCCCCTACCAGAACCCCGAAGAACCGGCGCAGCGCCTCATGGCGGCGGCGGTTGGCCTCCAGGCCGGGGTAGATCCGATCGACCTCGGCATAACAGGGCCCGATCAGCGGCAAATCGGCGATATCCGCATCGGTGAACAGCCCGGCGCGCAGCCCGTCCTGAAGGTCGTGGTTGTTATAGGCGATATCATCGGAAAGCGCCGCCACCTGCGCCTCGGCACTGGCGTGGCTGTGCAGCTCGAGGTCTATTTCCGCATTGCACTCGGCCAGCGCCCAGGGCAGCTCCCCCACCACCGGGCCATTGTGCTTGGCAATCGCCTCAAGGGTTTCCCAGGTGAGGTTCAAGCCATCGAAGGCGGCGTAGTGACGCTCCAGCCGGGTCACGATGCGGATGGCTTGGGCGTTGTGGTCAAAACCGCCATAGGGTGCCATCAGCGCATGCAGCGCATCCTCGCCGGTGTGGCCAAAGGGCGTGTGGCCCAGATCATGCGCCAGCGCCACCGCCTCGGTCAGCTCCTGGTTCAGCCCCAGCGCGCCGGCAATGGTGCGGCCCACCTGCCCCACCTCGATCGAATGGGTGAGCCGGGTGCGGTAGTTGTCGCCTTCGTGCTCGACGAAAACCTGCGTCTTGTGCTTCAGCCGCCGAAAGGCGCTGGCGTGGATGATGCGGTCGCGGTCACGCTGGTACGGGGACCGAAAGGAGCTTTCTTCCTCGGCGACCTGACGTCCACGGCTGCGCTCCGGCATGGTGGCATATGGTGCATGCATCAGAAATCTTTCCCCCCGAACAGGCTCTACATCTTGCCGCTTTTACTGCACCTTTCTATATAAAGCTTTGCGCTGCAACCTGAGCCTGCGGAGAACGACCATGCAACTGCCCCCCAAAGTGACCGACCGCGCCTTTGCCCGGCTGGCCGAAATCGGCGCCGCTGCACAGGGTCAGGCGCTGCGTATCGCAGTGGAAGGCGGCGGCTGTTCCGGCTTTCAGTACGAGATCGCGCTGGACGAAGCCAAGCCTGACGACCTGGTTCTGGAAGGCCAGGGTGAGAAAGTCGTGGTCGACACGGTGTCTCTGCCCTTCCTGGAAAACGCGGTGATCGATTTCACCGAAGAGCTGATCGGCGCGCGTTTCACCATCGAAAACCCCAACGCCACCTCCAGCTGCGGCTGCGGGACGTCTTTTTCGATGTAAGCGCGGGGCGTCCGGGGCATCTGATGGGATCTCCGGCGGCTCTGACAGCCCACTGACTGACGGCCATTGGCCACACCGCGGGCTGCACGCGCCACCTGTGCCGGGCAGCTTCAGGGATCGGTGCGCAGCCGCGCCGGTCGCGTCGGTTGCGCAGCCGTTTGCGGCCCGCGCGGCGCGAATTGATCCCACACCAGATACAGCCCCGAGCCCACGACGACGAGCCCCCCGACATAGGTGGTCAATGGCGGGTACTCCCCGAACCCGAGCGCGCCAATGGCCGCCATCCAGATGAATTGCAAGTTCATCAGCGGCGTGACCGCATAAGAGGCCAGAAGCCGCAGCGCTACCACCAGCAACCAACGGGCCGCAAACAGCAGCAGCGCATAGGCCAGCACCCACCCCACGTCCCCTGCGGACATGGGCTGCCAGGCAAAGGGAACCAGCAGGAGCATCAGCAGGCAAAGGCACAGATTCGGGTAGAAGACCTGGACAAGCGGTTTCGCCTCGTAACGGCCGATGTAGCGCGCCATGGTCATCGAGAACGTGCCCGCAACCGCCGCCATCAAGGCCAGCAGATGACCGGCCGAGACCGTTGCCAGGCCGCGTGGAAAGAGAAACAGCATCCCGGCGAACCCCGCCAGCAGTGCCAGCCAGGCCGCCGGGCGCACCGGCTCGTTCAGCAGCGCGCCCGACATCGCCCCGGCCAGCAATGGCATGAGACCGATGAACACGAAGACTTCTGCAAAGGGCAGCAGCCGGAAGGCCTGAAAAAAGCAAATCGCGGCGATGACCGTTGCGAGGCTGCGCAAGGCCGTCGCACGCGGGCAGCTGGTGGCGAACCCCCGGCGCTGCCCCGGGAGCCGGTCGGCGAGGCGGCACAACAGCACAACGACCGCCCCGGACAAGGCGTAGATCTGCACCGGGCCATAGCCCCCTGCCAGGACCTTGGTTATGCCATCGGCCGAGGCGATCAACCCCGTGTAGATCACCACAAGCAGGGCGCCGAGAAGGCTCTGGGTCCGAACGCGGCTCATGCCGGAGCCGCGTGGCCCGCACGGGCAAAACACTCGAAAAAGCCGTCGAAGTCAGCGCAGCTCTGCTCCGCGGACCTCAGCACCTGCTGCGCCTGCGGCGTCAAGGCGCTCTGGCAGCGGGTCTTGATCGACGGCCAATGTGGCCGCGTTTCGCCTGCCTTGAAAACAGCCTCGGACAAATGTTTCAAAACACTTCCTCCCTGCGGCCCGGAAACGAGCAGCCCACGCGAGACACCACCCCCGCGCGTCCCGGCCTCTCCCCCAGCCGTTGCTGGGCCAATGGTTCGCGGCACCGGATGCCGAAAACCACGGCGGCCCGAGAGAACCATCAGCCAATTCACCACAAAATACGCGTGATAATCGTCGTTGACACCATAAAACTCTCCTTTTGCGAGTGAAAACTCCGTTAACACCCGGTCGAGCCAGGCCTCCCACTGCAACGGCGGCTGGTGCCCGGCATAGCGCAGGGCGATGCAGATTTCGGCCAGAAGATCCGCATCCTGATCGAGAAAGGCGACCAATCCGGCATATTCCAGACTGGTCTTTACCTGCGTCGGCAGATCCGGGTCCCGTTGCCCGTATTCCGACAGGTAGAAGACGATATGGGTCAGCTCGTAGGCCGCTTTTTTGTTCGGAATGGCAAAGGTTTGCGAGCGCGACGCAAACCCGCGCAGGCGGTCGTCCAATCCCGCATCAGCCAACTGCACGTCGCGGCGCCCCAGCAGGCGGCGGGCCTCGGCCCGTTGCAGGTCGGACAGTTCGGCCTGCACCAATCCCTGCCTCGCCGCCCACTGCGCCATTTGCGCGCCGCTCTCCCCCTCCATCCCGAGATCTTCGAGGTCGAGGCAGATGGACAGGATGAACCGGTAATATTGCCGAAAAAAGCTCAGATGCCGCGGAGCTGCAGCGTAAAACGGGGCCAGAACCGCGAGCGAATCATCCGCGAACCGATGCCCCGTGCATTGCAGGATGTTCAGAAGCTCGGCGTTTTCCTTGAGCCAGAACACATCCTCCTCGCGACGGCGGCCCCGCGCGAAGGCCGCGACCAACGCCCGTTGCGGCGAAGAACCACCCCCAATGGACCCGCGCGCAAAGCCCGTGCGGCCTCCATGGAATGCAGCGCCGGAGGGCTGGACGGAAAGAGGAATGATCTGGGCCATTGAAACCTCGTCGAGCGAGGGGCGCCGGCCAGGGTCTTGTCCAGCCAGTGCGCCCGATATTGAGCAGGAAAGCCGTTTTGACCGCGCCCTGGGAGCGTGCCTCGGCGTGCCCTGCGAAATTAGGCAGATGGCGGACATATAGACGGGCCCGCCAAGGCGCAGTTCAGATCAGCTGCCGGAGGAGAAAAGCCCCGTTGCCACACCGGCGTCCATCGCCACCCGGCTGCCCCGCGCCACTGGTGACGACCCGGAGGAATAGAGGCCCACCTGGTTGCCGCTGACGGTGTCAGAGAGCCGCGCCGAGGGGGCGGAGCCGGAAGAAAAGCACCCTACGGCCTCGCCAAGGCTGACATCTGCATCCCGTTGCGGCAGGGAGCCTGAGGAGAACATCTCGACCCCACCCCCTGCGTGCAAATCGGCCAAGGGCGACTCCTCGCTGTGCGAAACGGAAAATTCGGTGAACTTGCGCAGTGCAGACATCGGAAACCTCATGTGTTTGAGACGGTTACCCCACTGACGCTTACATGGCGATCACTCAACAAAAAGTAGAATTTTAACGACAACAAACAATCCATGATTATACCCACATGAACTTTCTTCGACTGTCATCTAGCGGGTCAAAATGATTTCAAACGATCCACAGGCGAGAGATGAAGTTATGCACATGCGCCGAAACGCACGCCCTTCGCCGCAAATCTGAGGGCTGCTTTGCAGATGCACAAAGGCAGTTTCCCGAATGCCACACCCGCATGATTCGCAACGGAGGCTGACCGGCACGCATTCACCTTGCTCCGGCCCCGCGATTGGGCGATAGATCAGCGCGTGAATACAGCACCATGCGTCGGAGGCAAGCCATGAAAATCGCCACGTTCAACATCAATGGCATCAAGGCCCGCGCGCAGGCGCTGCCGGACTGGCTGGACGAGGCGCAACCCGATGTGGTGGTGCTGCAGGAGATCAAGTCCGTCGACGAGGCCTTTCCGCGCGAGGTGTTCGAAGAACGGGGCTACAACGTGGAGACCCACGGCCAGAAAAGCTTCAACGGCGTCGCCATCCTGTCGAAACTGCCGCTGGAGGACGTGAGCCGGGGTTTGCCGGGAGATGATGCCGACGAACAGGCCCGCTGGATCGAAGCCACGGCGGTTGGTCAGCAGGCGATCCGGATCTGCGGCCTTTATCTGCCCAACGGCAACCCGGTTGAACTGGAGGCTGACGGAACCCCGGTGGCGGGCGGCAAATATGCCTACAAGCTGGCCTGGATGGAACGCCTCAAGGCCCGTGCGCAGGCGCTTCTTGATCAGGAGATGCCTGCCCTCATGGCCGGAGATTACAACATCATCCCCCAACCCGAGGACGCCAAACGCCCAGAAGCCTGGGTCGAGGATGCGCTGCATCGTCCGGAAAGCCGGGCCGCCTATCAGAGGATCCTCAACCTCGGCTTTACCGAGGCGTTCCGGGCGCGCCACCCCGAGCCGGGACACTACTCGTTCTGGGACTACCAGGCCGGGGCGTGGAACCGCAACGACGGTATCCGCATCGACCATTTCCTGCTCACCCCCCAGGCGGCGGACCTGCTGCTGGACTGCCAGATCGACAAGGATGTGCGGGGGCGCGAAAAACCTTCGGACCATGTGCCCGTCTGGGTGGAGCTCGACCTGTAACACAGGGACGCGTCGCGCCTCCGACCGGGTGAACCGGTCCCCAAATCGACGGGGATCGTTGTTCCGGCGAAGGCAGACTCAGCGCAGCTCGTATGCACGCAGCCTCGGGCAGCTGTCGGTACGGCGGCCTCAGACGGTCACGTCATGACGGTAAATCCAGTCGAACTGCCGCACCATCCGCTCCGGGGCGAACCGCCCCGCCAGTTTCAGCACCTGGTGCGCCGGCCAGTTCAGCGGCGCGCGCAGGTGATATTTCCATGCATTGCGGCTGGCGGTGTGCACGACCTTCTCCGCCCGGTCACGGCGCCGTTGCTGGTACATGGCCAGACCGCTTTCGACCCCCGGGGCCTCGGCCAGCGAGCGCGCCAGCACCCAGGCATCTTCAAGCGCCAGATTGGCCCCCTGCGCCATGAAAGGAAGCGTCGGATGCGCCGCGTCGCCGACGATCGCCGCATTGCCCCGGTGCCAGCACTCTGCCACCGGATGGCGGAACAGCCCCCACAGCATGACCTCGTCGACCGCCTCCAGCAACGCCGCAGCGGCCCCGCCGAAGCCGGCGAAAGCGGCCCGCAGGTTCGCCGGGTCATCACGGAACTGCCAGCCTTCCTCGGCCCAGCTGCGGCGCGCCTGCACCGCCACGAGGTTAACCAACCGGCCATCGCGCAGCGGATAGGCCACCAGGTGCCGCCGCGGCCCCATGAAGACCTGCGCCTCGGGCGGCAGGTTCAGGTGATTGGGAACGGTCGCCCGCCAGGCCACCTGCCCCGTGAAGAAAGGCTGATCGCCCCCGTTCAGCGCCGTGCGCATTTTCGAATGAAGACCATCGGCGCCGATCACCACGTCGCCGCCGCATTGCGCGCCATTGCCCAGATGCACCACCGTCCGGGCGCCAACCTCGACCCGTTCGACCTTTTGCAACAGGCGCACCTGCACCCCCGCGCGGCGCGCGGCGGCTGCCAGAAGGCCGATCAGATCCGACCGGTGCACCATGTAATAGGGCAATCCAGCGGCATATTGATCCAGATCCAGTCGCAGCACCTCTGCGCCGCGCCGGTGGCTGCGCAACACCACGGCCCGGGCCCGCTGGGAACACCAGGCCAGATCATCCGCCAGATCCAGCGCCCGCAGAACCGCGACCCCGTTGGGGCTGATCTGCAAGCCGGCGCCAACCTCGGTGATCGCGCTGGCCTGTTCCAGCACCGTGACGGACGCCCCAAGCCTGCGCAGCGCCACCGCCGCGGTCAACCCGCCGATGCCGGAGCCGATAATGGTTATCTTGAGGCCTTTGAGTTCCATGAGGGTCCGCCGTGTTGCAAGCCTGCACCAAATGAAACAAAAAACGCCGGAGCAAAAGCCCCCGGCGTTCAGGTTTCTTTCATTTTTGACGCAATTTCGGCCGTTCAGTCGTCGCGATGGACCTTTTCCCGGCGCTCGTGGCGCTCCTGGGCTTCCAGGCTCATGGTTGCGATCGGTCGGGCGTCCAGGCGTTTCAGCGAGATCGGATCACCGGTCACTTCGCAATAGCCGTATTCACCTTCGTCGATACGGCGCAGCGCGGCGTCGATCTTGGCAACCAGCTTGCGCTGGCGGTCCCGCGTGCGCAGCTCCAGCGCGCGGTCTGTCTCTTCGCTGGCGCGGTCGGCAACATCGGGGATGTTGCGGGTGTTGTCCTGCAGTCCCTCGATCGTGTCGCGGCTGTCGGACAGCAACTCTTCTTTCCAGTTCAATAGCTTACGTCGGAAATACTCAAGCTGCCGTTCGTTCATGAACGGCTCATCTTCGGCCGGGCGGTAGTCGTCCGGCAGAAACACTTCTTGCTTCATTTCGGCTCCTTCGGTCTGGCCCATAATGCTGGTCATAATTTACACCTGAACATTGTGGCTCCCCCTCTGCCGCTGCGTTTATCCCTATCGGGCAGGAATGTCACTACACAATAGTAGTCTGGTTTGGTTAAAAGAAAGGCAACAAGGGGGCCTGCGCCCCGCGATCAGGATCGGAACGGGAAAGATATGAAGTTTCAAGGTACTAAGGAATATGTCGCCACCGACGACCTGAAAGTCGCGGTAAACGCGGCCGTCACGCTGGAGCGCCCGCTGCTGGTCAAGGGGGAACCGGGCACCGGCAAGACCGAGCTGGCCAAACAGGTGGCCTCCGCGCTGGGGATGCAGATGATCGAGTGGAACGTCAAATCCACCACCCGCGCGCAGCAGGGGCTTTACGAATACGACGCCGTCAGCCGGTTGCGCGACAGCCAGCTGGGCGACGAGCGGGTCCATGATGTGAAGAACTACATCAAGAAGGGCAAGCTGTGGCAGGCCTTCGAGGCGGACGAGCGCGTGGTGCTGCTGATCGACGAGATCGACAAGGCCGACATCGAGTTCCCGAACGACCTCTTGCAGGAACTCGACAAGATGGAGTTCCACGTCTACGAGACCGGCGAAACCATTCGCGCCAAGCACCGGCCGGTGATCATCATCACCTCCAACAACGAAAAGGAGCTGCCCGACGCGTTCCTGCGCCGCTGCTTCTTCCACTACATCCGCTTTCCGGATGCCGAGACGATGAAGAAGATCGTCGAGGTGCATCACCCCGGCATCAAGGAGGCGTTGCTGACCGCGGCCCTGACCCAGTTCTACGAGATCCGCGAAACCCAGGGGTTGAAGAAGAAGCCTTCGACCTCGGAAGTGATCGACTGGCTGAAACTGTTGCTGGCCGAAGACCTGGGCCCCGAGGACATTGCCCGCAACGGAGCCGATGCGCTGCCGAAACTGCACGGCGCCCTGCTGAAGAACGAGCAGGACGTGCACCTGTTCGAGCGGCTCGCCTTCATGGCGCGCGGGCGGCGCTGAGCCGTGTCATCCGGCGGTGGGCTGTTTTGCTTCAATTTGCCGGTTCCTTGGCCTATCACCAAGACAAGGATGCCAGGCCAACTTCAGCCGGGCCGATAGGAGACGCCTGAGTGCCCGCTGACGCCCCTTTGCAAGCCCGGACCACGCCCCGCCCTGTCAGCAGCCGCCTGATGCGTTTGGGCATGGTCGCCCTGACCGCACTGGCGCTGACGGGATGCGGGCGACCTGGGGCGGAGGCGCCGCCGCCCACCCGCGCTGCCTCCGCGGTGCTGGTCTTGCCCCCGGTCAAGGTGTTCACCCCGCGTCCGCCGACCGCCGCGCAACGCTCCAACACGGATATCGCCCGCGATTTCCTCGACCTGCACTTCGAGCTGGAGGGCGGTGCCAGCCTGCCCCATTTTTCCCGGTTCGAGAGCCCGATCACCCTGCGGGTAACCGGTGAGCCTGCCCCGGGTTTCCGACGGGAGCTGGCCGCACTGCTGACCCGCTTGCGCAACGAGGCGGGGATCGACATTCACGTGCTTGGCTCAGCAGATGCAGACACGACCGCCCGCATCACCATCGAGTCGGTTTCGCGGACCCAGATCCGGAGCGCGCTGCCAAAGGCTGCGTGTTTCGTGGTGCCAAACGTGTCGTCGCTTGCGGAATACCGGCGCAACCGGCGCAACCCGCGGACGCGCTGGTCGCTGTTGCACCAACGCGAGAAGCTGGCCGTTTTCATCCCCAATGACGTCAGCCTGCAAGAGGTCCGCGATTGCCTGCACGAAGAGCTGGCTCAGGCGATCGGACCGCTGAACGACCTCTACCGGCTGCCGGACTCGATCTTCAACGACGACAACGTCCACGCGGTTCTGACCGGGTTTGACATGCTGATCCTGCGGGCCACCTATGCCCCGGAGTTGCGCACCGGCATGACCCGCGCCGAAGTCGCCGCGCGGCTGCCCGCGATCCTCGCGCGGCTGAATCCGGCAGGTGCCCGGCATGCCACGCTCTGGCTGCCACCCACGCCGCGCGCCTGGATCGACGCGGTCGAACAGGCCCTGGATCCCCACGCCCCCGTGCGCGCACGCACCCGCGCCGCAAATGACGCCGCCGCCATCGCCCGGGACCTCGGCTGGCAGGACCACCGCCGCGCGCTCAGCCACTATCTCCTCGGACGCACGCTGCACCCGCGGGAGCCGCTGTTGGCGCGACAGCATTACCTCACGGCCGAAAGCTTCCTGCAAGGCCAGCCCGGCACCGCGCTGCATCAGGCCAAACTGGCCGTCCAGCTGGCTGCGCAGGATATCGCCTCGGGCCGGGGCGAGGCCGCACTGGCGCGGCTGGAGCCAGCCTCTGCCACCGCCGCAGCCCATCAAAACGCGGCGCTTCTGTCGACGCTTCTGATGTTGCAGGCGGAAGCGCTTGAGCTCACCGGCCGCGTGGTCGAGGCGCGCCGGGTCAGACTGGACAGCCTCGGGTGGGCACGCTACGGCTATGGCGCGGATTGGCAGGTCAAGGCGCGGCTGGAGGACATCGCATCCTTGCGGCCCCTGACGTCCCGCCGACCTTAGGACGACAGCGACAACAACAGAAGACGGAACATGACATGATCGTAATAGGCGGTTTGCTGCTGGGAGCTCTGCTGGGCGCGTTTAAGGCCCGCAAGCGGGGCGGCAATACATTGGACATGCTGCAATACGGCGCAGTCTATGCCATCGTCTTTGGGATCCTCGGCCTGTTGGCGACGCTGTTGACGCACCGACTGCTGGCCTGACCGGAGCGCGCCGATATGTTCCAGCCCTTCTTTGAAAACCTGCGCAAGGCCGCCATCCCGGTGTCGCTGCGCGAGTATCTGACCTTTCTGGAAGGGATGCGGGCCGGTCTCGTCACCTACGATATCGAAGGCTTCTACTACCTCGCCCGCGCCGCCATGGTGAAGGACGAGCGCCACATCGACCGCTTCGACCGCGCCTTTGCCGCCACCTTCGAGGGGCTGGAGGCGATCCCGGCCGAGGCGGTGATGGAGGCCGTCGATATCCCCGAGGACTGGCTGCGCAAGATGGCCGAAAAGCACCTCAGCGCCGAGGAAAAGGCCGAGATCGAGGCTTTGGGCGGCTTCGACAAGCTGATGGAGACGCTGAAGGAGCGCCTCAAGGAACAACAGGGCCGCCACCAGGGCGGCAACAAGTGGATCGGCACCGCCGGCACCTCTCCCTTCGGCGCCTACGGCTACAACCCCGAGGGTGTGCGCATCGGCCAGGACAAGAGCCGCCACCAGCGCGCGGTCAAGGTCTGGGACAAGCGTGAGTTCAAGAACCTCGACGGCGAGGTCGAGCTTGGCACCCGCAACATCAAGGTCGCCCTGAAACGCCTGCGTCGCTGGGTCCGCGAGGGCGCGCGAGAAGAGCTGGACCTCGACGGCACCATCCGCTCCACCGCCGAACACGGCTATCTTGACGTAAAGACCCGGCCCGAGCGGCACAATGCCGTGAAGGTGCTGCTGTTTCTGGACGTGGGCGGCTCGATGGATCCGCATATCCAGGTGGTGGAGGAGCTGTTCTCCGCCGCCCGCGCCGAGTTCAAGCACCTGGAATACTACTACTTCCACAACTGCCTGTACGAAGGCGTCTGGCGCGACAACCGCCGCCGCTGGGCCGAAAAGATCCCCACCCACGAGGTGCTGCGCACCTACGGGCCGGATTACAAATGCATCTTCGTGGGCGATGCCTCGATGAGCCCTTACGAGATCGCCTATGCCGGCGGTGCCAACGAGCACTGGAACGAAGAGGCGGGCCAGGTCTGGCTGCAGCGCGCGCGGGAAGCCTGGAGCGCGAACCTCTGGATCAACCCGGTGCCGGAGAAATACTGGGACTACACCCAGTCGATCGGCATGATCCACGAAATCTTCGAAGGCCGCATGGTGCCGATGACGCTGGACGGCCTGGACCGGGGCATGCGCGAGCTGTCGCGCTAAGCCCTCCGCTAGGTCCCCCCTGTTCGGCCCCTGCCCGGCAACCGGCAGCAAGTCCCGCCAAGCCCTCCCGCACCCGCGCCTGCGCTGGCTGACGCCAGCACCGTCTGGCGGCTTTGGGCATGGCCTGCGGCCTGCCGATGGCAGGCCGCAGGCGCGCCGGAGCCTCGCTCCGGCGCCGGGCCCAACCGCAAGGGCGGCATGTCCCATGCTGCCCCGCGCGGGCGGGAGCGCTTCTGACGCGGCGACAAAGACCTGCCGGGAGTGGCGCAGCCCCCGGCCCAAGACACAGCAAATGTTGCAAAATTCCGCGACCGGACCCGGCTGCGGTTGAATGCCCGGCCGCCCCCGCCTAGGTCTGAGCCTGTGATGAGCAGCACAGAACCCGTTACCGGCCCGATCCTGATCCTCGACAGCCTCCAGCAGGGGCGGATGCAGCTTGCCGCGCTGTTCATCGTCCCCCGGGACACGCAGCTGCCGCCGCTGCGCCACGAGGGCGCTGAGACCACACCCGAGGTGATTGCCGAATACCGCAGCCATGCGGTGCTGCGCGCCCGCTTCAGCCTGCCGACCGACCGCCCCTCCAGCTATGAGTGGGACGGTGCAACCTACGAGGTTGCCGGCAGGTTGGGCGACGAGACGGCGGATCTGCGCATCGCCTATGCCTCCTGCAACGGCGAGGAGCACGGCGACCTTGAGCGCAGTGGCGAGGAGCGCAACGCGATGTGGGCGCGGATGGGGCGCGATCATGCCGCGCGGCCATTCTCGCTGCTGCTGCACGGCGGCGATCAGGTCTATGCCGACGAGGTGACCCATGGCCACCCTCTGAGCGAGAACTGGCCCGGCCGCCCGCCGCGCGAACCCAGCCGCGAGGATCTGAAGGCGCTGCACACGCATCTGCGCGAGGGCTTCCTGCGCCGCTACCTGGCGGTCTGCAGCGCACCGGAGTTTGCCTGGCTCGCGGCCCGGGTGCCCGCGCTGGCGCAGTGGGACGACCATGACATCTGCGACGGCTGGGGCTCGCTGCCGCGCTCGCGCACCTATTCACCGGTGGGCCAGACGCTATTTGCCGCCGCGCGCGAGGCGGCGCTGCTGTTTCAGCACGGTTGCACCGTCGGCGATCTGCCGCCGCGCTTTGCCGACCCCGAGGGCAACCACCTGGGCTGGTGCGTCGAAGCGCCGGGGCTGCGGCTGCTGGCGCCGGACCTGCGCAGCGAGCGCAGCCGGCGGCGGGTGATGGCGCGCGGCGGCTGGCGAATGATGGAGGCGGCGGTGGAAACCCCGGCGCCGGGGCGCACCCTTCTGCTGTCCAGCGTGCCCCTGCTGGGGCCGCGGCTGTCGCTGCTGGAGCTGCTGATGGTGCTGACGCCCCGCATGCAGAAATACGAGGACGACCTGCGCGACCAATGGCAGAGCCGCGCGCACCGGGCCTCGTGGCGGCGGATGTTGCGGATGGTGCGCGACATGGCGGCGCGGGAGGGCCAGCAGGTCACCGCGCTGTCGGGCGAAATCCACCTGGCCACGCGGGGCGAGATGCCGCTGGGCGGCGGCAAGCTGCTGCATCAGCTGGTGGCCTCGGGCATTGCCCACCGCGCCCCGCCCAAGGCCTGGGCGCGGGTTCTGGGGCTGCTGGCCTGGCTGGGCGATGCGCCGCTGAAGGGCCATCCGATCCGGATCCGCAAGATCCCCGGCCAGGCAGGGCGCTACGTGGCCGAGCGCAATTACCTGACGCTGGAGCGCCAGGGCGGAAACTGGTCCGCGGCCTGGGAGCTGGAAGATTCCGGCACCTCGCCCGCGCTGGCGCTGTAGCCGGGCTCAGCAGTCGGCACCCGGCGGCGGCGGTTACCGCGTTTTGCGCTTGAGCCTGTCCGGCAAAGCCCCCATATCTGAGCCATGCTGCGCCTCACCCCGATCCTGCTGGCCGTTCTCTATGGTCTTGTGATGTACCGGATTTCCGTCTGGCGCACCCACCGCGAGCTGGACCAGCGCTCGACCGAGCTGGCGGATCCCAAGCTCAAGCGGCTGACCGACCGGCTGGCCGCGGCGCTGGAGATCGACCGTATCCCGGTGCATATCTACGAGGTCGATCCGGTGAACGGATTGGCCGCGCCGGACGGGCGGATCTTCATCACCCGCGGCTTTTACCGCAAGTACCAGAACGGCGAGGTCAGCGCCGAGGAGATGGCGAGCGTGATCGCGCATGAGCTGGGCCACGTGGCGCTGGGGCATGCGCGCAAGCGGATGATCGACTTTTCCGGCCAGAACGCGCTGCGCACCGCGCTGATGCTGCTGCTGGGGCGCTATATCCCCTTTATCGGCCCGTGGATCGCCGGGGTGCTGACCAGCCTGCTGGCCGCCCGACTGTCGCGCGGCGACGAATACGAGGCGGATGAATACGCCGCTGCGCTGTTGACCAAGGCAGGCATCGGCACCGAACCGCAGAAAAGCCTGTTCCGCAAGCTCGAGGAACTGACCCAGGCCCGCGCCGGCATGGCCCCCGCCTGGCTGATGAGCCACCCGAAGACCGAGGAACGCATCGCCGCGCTGGAGGCGCTTGAGGACAGGTGGTCCCGGGGCTGAACTGCCCATCTTCGCCGCCCAGCCAATTTCGGGTGGCCCCCTTGCAAACGCCCGCATGATGCACATGTAAACCTTCCAGCCAAAAGAAGGTTTCCATGCGCTATTCCGTACTTGACCTCGCCCCGGTGCCCGAAGGGCAGACCACCGCCACCGCGCTGCGCAACAGCGCCGACCTGGCCGCCCACGCGGAACGCTGGGGCTATCACCGCTACTGGCTGGCGGAGCATCACAACATGCCGGGCATTGCCAGCGCCGCGACGGCGGTGATGATCGGCCATGTGGCGCAGGCCACCAGCACCATGCGGATTGGCGCGGGCGGCATCATGCTGCCGAACCATGCGCCCTACATGGTGGCCGAAGCCTTTGGCACGCTTGCGGAAATTCACGGAAACCGGATCGACCTGGGGCTGGGCCGCGCGCCCGGCACCGATATGGCGGCGATGCGCGCAATGCGGCGCGGTCTGGATGCGGGCGCCGGCGACCGCTTCCCCGAGGACGTGCAGGAGCTGATCGGATACCTTGGCCCGCGCCGCGAGGGCGCGGCGCTGCGGGCCATTCCCGGCGAAGGCACCGAGGTGCCGGTGTGGATCCTCGGCTCGTCCCTGTACGGCGCGCAGCTGGCGGCCGCCCTCGGGCTGCCCTATGCGTTTGCCTCGCATTTTGCGCCGCCCGCGCTGGAACAGGCGCTGGAGGTATACCGGCGCAGCTTCCGCCCCTCAGCCACGCTGGAGCGCCCGCATGCGATGATGGCAATCAACGTTTTTGCAGCTGAAACCGACGCCGAGGGCGTGCGGCTGCGCACCACCATGCAGCAGGCCTTTGCGCGGCTGCGGATGGGCACGCCGGGCAAGCTGCCCGCGCCGGTCGATGACATCACGACGGTATTGCAGCCGCAGCTGTTGGAGGGCGTCAACGCCGCGCTGGCGATTTCCGCCACCGGCAGCCGCGACAGCGTGCAGGCGCAGCTGGCGCAGATCATCGACCGGCATCAACCGGATGAGGTAATCCTGACCGGGCAGATCCACGACCACGCTGCACGGCTGCGCTCGTTCGAGATTGCCGCCGAGATCCTGCGCGAGATGTGATCAGCGGCTGGCCAGCGCCTTGGCCAGTCGCGGCAGGCGGGCTTTCTTGAGCAGCGGGCGGATCTCCCAGTTGTCGCCCGACAGGCGGTTGGCCTCGGCCAGCACCTGCGCGCCCAATTGCTCCATCCCCGCCGGATCCGCCAGCCACAGATCATAGAGCAGCTGATCGGGGCCAATGCGCTCCAGCCCTTCCTCGGCCAGGGTGTGGCGGGGGAAGTCCTTGTTGTTGACGGTGACGATTGCCTCGGCGTGGCCTGCGATGGCTGCGGCGAGGACGTGAATGTCCGCCGTATCCGGCAGCCACAGGCGCGCCTCCACCCCCGGTGCGGCGGCGATTTCCGCCTTGGGAAAGGCCGCGCGGGTCAGGGCGATCTCCGCCTTGGCCTGCGCCGCGCCCTCGGGGCCGAGTTTCAGCGCCGCGCGCTCCCACTCGCCCAGGATGCGGGCCGACCACAGCGGCGTGAAATGGCCAAGCCGGGCCGCGCCCAGCAGCATCTCACGCATCACCGTCGGGTACAGCACGCAGGTGTCAAGCAGCAGCTTGCGCATGGGCCTAGTCGAGCCGGAAGAACACGGCCTTCAGATAGCCGCTTTCGGCCAGCTGCGGCAGCTGCGGATGGTCCGGGCCAGCGTAGCCGGTGTGGATCAGCGCACCGCGCCGTCCGCCGCGCCCAATGCCGCGGGCCGAAGCGTTGCGGAATTTCGACAGATCCGCCGCGTGCGAGCAGCTGCACAGGCCCAGATAGCCGCCCGGCGCCACCAGCGGTGCGGCCAGCTTGGCGACGCGTTCATAGGCGCGCAGGCCCGCCTCCAGCGCCGGTTTCGAGGGCGCGAATGCCGGCGGGTCGCAGATCACCACGTCGAACTGCGCGCCCTCTTCGCCAAGGGCGGTCAGCACCTCGAAGGCGTCGCCCTGCCGGGCGGTGAAACGGTCACCATGGCCGCTGGCGGCAGCGCCTTGGACGGCCAGTTCCAGCGCCGCGGCAGAGCCGTCGACGCAGGTGGCGTGTGCGGCACCACCGGCCAGCATCGCCAGACCAAAGCCGCCGACATGCGAGAACACATCCAGCACCCGTGCGCCCGGTGCGGTCAGCCGCGCGGCAAAGGCGTGGTTTTCGCGCTGATCGTAAAACAGGCCGGTTTTCTGGCCACCGGTCAGATCCGCCATATAGGTGGCGCCGTTCATCTGCACCGGCACCGGCGCCGTGGGAGTTTCGCCCCGCAGGGTCTGGTTCAGATCATCCAGCCCCTCGAGGCTGCGGGTGCGGCCGGAGGCGTTCTTGAGGATCACGTCCGCACCGGTGACTTCGGCCAATGCGGCGGTCAGCTGGTCCAGATGTGCCTCAGCCCAGGCGGCGTTGGGCTGCACCACGCAAGCGTCGCCGAAGCGGTCGATCACCACGCCGGGCAGCCCGTCGGATTCCGCATGCACCAGCCGGTAGAAGGGCGCGTCATACAGGCGTTCGCGCATCTCCAGCGCGCGGCTCAGCCGGGCGGCGAACCAGGCCTGGTCGATCTGAGCCGCGGGGTCGCGGTCAAGCATCCGGGCGATGATCTTGCTCTCGGGATTGACGGCGACCAGCCCCAGCGGGGTGTTCGCCTCGTCCTCCAGCACGGCCAGCGTACCGGGCGCCAGCTTGCGCGTGCGGCGGTCAGTGACCAGTTCATTGGCGTAAACCCAGGGAAACCCGTGCCGGATGGCGCGGGCGTTGGATTTGGGTTTCATTTTCACACGGGGGCGCTGCGGCGCATCAGGGGAGGCTGTCATGGCTTCCTCTTAGCGGCATGTGCGACGCAGGGAAAGAGGCTGCGGCGGCCTCAAGCGGGCCTCAGGACAGCGGCCCGCGCGGGCGCGAGCGCCAGCCGCCACGACGGCGCGGACGCGCTGCGGCCTCAAGTCCCGCGCGCAGCACGGCCGTCATCGGATGCTCGGGATGCTCCTCGCCGTATTGCCGCAGCAAGGACTGGATGTCGGTCCGACTGTCGCGTTCCGCCGCCATTCCCAACGCCCAGTCCAGAAAAATGCTGCGGCATTGTTCATCGGTGATCCCGTCGATCCGGTAGGCTTCGTAGATCAGCCCGCGGGGATCCTGTTCAGTCCTGCCCTGCATCCAATCCCTCCATGTTCAAGGCGGCATCGATCCGCTCTGCGCAGCCGCTATAGCGCGCCGTCAGGGCCTGCTCCAGCGTCTCGAGCTGGTCATGCCCGGTTGTGCGACACAGAAAACGTGCGCCGCCTTCGCCGATGGTGGCCGCATCAATCGGTTTACCGGAAAGCAGCCGCGCCGCGCTCTGAACCTGCCAGAACAGATCGTAACTGGCCCCGAGGTAATCCGCATCCGTCCGGTCCAGCCACCCGGCCGTGACCGCGCCATCCAGTCCCGCGTGCACGTCCCGCGCCACCGAACCGGCGGTCAGGGCGCCGGCCTGGGAGAGCAGCTCGATATCCATCATCCGGCCCGCGCCGTTCTTGGCATCCCAGACACCCTTTGGAGGTTTTGCTTCGGACAAGCGGCCGCGCATACGCACCACCTCCTGCAGAACCTTTGACACCGGGCGCGGCGTCGACAGGAACCTCTCGCGAAAGCTCTCGATCTCGGAGGCGAGGCTGGCGTCGCCCGCCACCACGCGGGCACGTGTCAAGGCGAGGTGTTCCCAGATCCACGCCTCGTTCTCCTGATAGCTGGTGAACCCCGTCAGGCTGACCGCAACCGGCCCCTGCGTCCCGGACGGGCGAAGCCGCATGTCAACTTCGTAAAGCCGCCCCTGCGCCATCGGCGCGGAGAGCGCCGTCACGAAAGCCTGGGTGAGTCTCGCGAAATATGGCCGGGTCGCCAGAGGCCGCTTGCCCTCGGACATCTCCGCACCGCAGGGATCGTATATCACGATCACGTCGAGGTCGGACTGCGCGTGGATCTGGCCCGCCCCAAGCGAGCCCATTGCCAGCACCGCCGCGCCGCGGCCCGGCGGTGGCCCATGCTTGGCGGCGAACTGCTCGACCACCGTCGGCGTGAGGGCCGCGATCACCACGCTGGCCAGTTCGGCATATTGCGCCCCGGCCTGCTGACCGCCAATCAATCCCCGTAGATGATGCACGCCGATGCGGAAATGCCATTCCTTGGCCCAGCGGCGCGCCATGTCCAGCCGGGTTTCGTAGTCCTCCTCCCGCGCCAGCCGGTCCTCCAGCTGGCGCTGCAGCACATCCGCGCCCGGCCAGGCATCAAAGAAGGAGCCGCCGATCACCGCATCGAACACGGAGGAGTTGCGCGACAGGAAACTGGCCAGTTCCCGCGAGGTGCCGGCGATGTCGACGAGCAGGTCCAGCAGCTGCGGATTGGCATCGAACAGCGAAAACAGCTGCACCCCGGCAGGCAGCCCGGAGAGGAAGCCATCCAGCGCCAGCAGCGTTTCATTCGGCTGGGCCGTGGCGGCGACACGGGCCAGAAGCTCTGGTTTCAGACGTTCAAAGATCCGTGCGCCGCGGCTGGAGCGCAGCGCCGGGTAGGTTGGCCACCGGGCGATCACGGCCCCGTCCAGCTCCGCGCCGATTTCCGGCACGGCCGCAGCGGTCGTCGGACGCGCGCTGCCGGGGGCCGACCCAGGCGAGAAAAAGCCCTCGGTCAGCTCATGCACCTGTTGCAGGCGCTCCCGGATTTCCTCGGTCAGCGCTTCTGGCTCGCGGTCCATCAGGCAGGCAATCCGGGCGATTCCGTCAGGCGACTGCGGCATCTTGTGGGTCTGGGCATCATGCACCATCTGGATGCGGTGCTCGACCTCGCGATGCGCGCGGTAGTGCGCGCTGAGCGTGTCCGCCACATCCTGTGGCACCCACTCCTTGGCCGCCAGCGCCGCAAGCCCGTCCACGGTGCCACGACAGCGCAGGGTTTCGTCCCGCCCGCCGGCGATCAATTGGCGGGTCTGGGTGAAGAACTCGATCTCGCGGATGCCGCCCCGCCCCAGCTTCATATCGTGGCCGGGCACCGAAAGCGCACCGCCGGTCCCCTTGCTCTCCCGGATCCGCAGGCGGATGTCGTGGGCGTCCTGGATGGCGGCAAAGTCGAGGTGCCGCCGCCAGACAAAGGGGCGCAACGCGTTCAGAAAGCGCTCGCCAGCCTCGATATCGCCAGCACACGCGCGCGCCTTGATATAGGCCGCGCGTTCCCAGGTGCGGCCCAGGCTCTCGTAATACCGCTCGGCGGCTTCCATCGCCATGCAGACAGGGGTGACCGAGGGATCTGGCCGCAGTCGCAGATCGGTGCGGAACACGTAGCCATCGCCGGTGCGATCGCTCAGCGCCGCGCACATGTTCTTGGTCGCGCGCACCATGGCCTGTCGGGCTTCGTAGAAATCATCAGGATCATAGCGCGTCTCGTCGAACAAGCAGATCAGGTCGATGTCTGAACTGTAGTTCAGCTCATGCGCCCCCATCTTGCCCATCGCCAGAATGGTCAGCCCCCCGGCCGTCGCGACGTCATCCTCCGACAATCCCGGAAGTTTCTTGCGCCGGATCAGCGTGGCGATTTCCGCCTTGATCGCCACATCCACGGCCAGGGCGCCGAAATCGGTGAGCGCACCGGTGACTTGCTCAAGGCTCCACCCACCGGAGAGGTCACATAATGCCGTGAGCAGCGCCAGCCGCCGCTTGCCTTCGCGCAAGCCCGGCTTCAGCGCAGCCCCCTCCAGCCCGCGGCAGGTGTCGAACACCTGCGCCACTGCAGCCTGCGGATCCTGCAGCGCGCCCGGCAGCCAGTCGGCCTCGCGCACCGTCAGCTCC
The DNA here is from genome assembly GCF_055398055.1 of Leisingera sp. S2M4. Lineage (NCBI taxonomy): Bacteria > Pseudomonadati > Pseudomonadota > Alphaproteobacteria > Rhodobacterales > Roseobacteraceae > Leisingera > Leisingera sp. S2M4. Next base: position 2,840,393 of record NZ_AP040861.1, on the reverse strand, counting down.
TTGAGATAGGGGCTGGAGCCACAGGCCCCCGCCACCAGCTCTGCCTGCTCGCCATTCAAGGCGGGCAGCAGGGCACGGGTTTCCGCCCCCAGTTCAGGGTCGAAGGCACGGGGAACGCGGGATATTTTCAGGGCGGTGCTCATGTGCAGACAGTGTTCGCAGCATGTCGGCGCGTCAATGGGGAATTGCCGGATCAACGCGGACGCCCGGAAGGGTTTCCTTCACTCACGTCCGCGTCTCCTGGCAACTCCCTGACAAGTATACAGTTTTCAGCCACGGAACGGTCAACCGCAGGCAAAATGTAAAAAACATTCACATACAGCCTTGAAAGCCCCCGGCCCCCACCCAATATGACATGATGTGAAAGGAATTTACATTCACATCATCCCGGAGGACACCGATGACAACTTACACCGCCACAGCCACCCCGGCACCCGAGCAGGGCTGGTTTTCCCGCAGCGAAGCCTGGCTCGACCGCAAGGGCAAGGGGGCCTGGATCGCCGCCATGGTCCTGGGCTTCGTGTTCTTCTGGCCCGTCGGCCTCGCCCTTCTCTTCTACATGATCTGGAGCAAACGCATGTTCAGCAAATCCTGCCGCTACGCCAACAAGAGCTGGGGCGAAAAATCCTGGGCGCGTCAGGGGTTTTCCGCCATGCGCCCGTCGGGCAACAGCGCCTTTGACGCCTACAAGGCCGATACCCTGAGACGGCTGGAACAGGAGCAACATGACTTCGAGGCCTTCCTGCAGCGCCTGCGCGAAGCCAAGGACAAGGCCGAATTCGACGAGTTCATGGAGGAACGCGCCCGCAATGCGGTCGGCGAAGAGGCCGAGAGCGATCCGCTGGACGACGCGGATGAGGCGCCCAACCGCGACGCAAGCTCCGGCCGCAAACAGCACTGACCGGGCAGGCCTTTGGGCCTGCCTCCGGGGGCCATCGCCCCGCGCGGGTCCCGTCCTTGTCGGGCGGGGCACCGTTGCATAGGTTTTCCACACACGCAGAGCCAAAGGACACCAAGATGACTGCCCTGCCCGACCCTGACTACCAGGCTGAATTCTACGCCTCCGTTCCCGCCAAACGCCTCGTGGCCTGGGTCGTGGACAGCCTCCTGATCGTGATGCTGAGCGCCGCCGCGGTGGTGGCAACCGCCTTCGTGGGGCTGTTCGTCTGGCCGCTGCTGTATCTTGTGGTCGGCTTTGCCTACAGGGTGGTGACCATCGCCAACGGCTCGGCCACCTGGGGCATGCGCTTTGCAGGGATCGAGTTGCGCGACACCAGCGGCCAGCGGTTGGACGGCGCGCAGGCGCTGCTGCACACCGCAGGCTACACGCTGTCGCTGGCCATTCCGGTGCTGCAGGTGATCTCCATCGTGCTGATGCTGACCTCCGCGCGCGGTCAGGGCCTGACCGACCATCTGCTCGGCACCGTCATGCTGAACCGCCGCGCCTGACCCGGCGTGGCCAGCCCCACGCATCAAGAACCTGTTAAGCCAAGCCTCAGATGCAGGCTTGGCGCATACCCATGGCGTTGCTATCATCATCCGGAGCACCTGCCACCCGAAGCGGCCGCCAATTTAGATTGCCACGCGAAACCGCGAATGAGACCCGATGCGCCATACCTTACCGATTGCACCGCAGTTTTATGTGACGGCCCCGCAGCCCTGCCCCTATCTTGAGGGCCGGATGGAGCGCAAACTCTTTACCGCTCTGCAGGGGGACGGCGTCGAGCAGCTGAACAACAGCCTGAGCCAGCAAGGGTTTCGACGCTCGCAGAACGTGTTGTATCGCCCTTCCTGTTCGGAATGTTCCGCCTGCCTGTCGGCGCGGATCGACGTTGCCGCCTTCAAACCAAGCCGCAGCCAGAAGCGCACGCTGAAGCGCAACGCACATCTGGAGCGCCGCGCCACCTCCCCTTGGGCAACCGAGGATCAATACGACCTGTTCCGCCGCTATCTCGACAGCCGGCACGCCGATGGCGGCATGGCTGACATGGATGTATTCGAATACGCCGCCATGATCGAGGAGACCCCGGTCCGCAGTCGGGTGGTGGAATATGCCGAACCCGGCTCCAGCACGTTGACCGCGGTCTCGCTGACGGATGTCCTCGAGGATGGCCTCAGCATGGTCTATTCCTTCTACGCCCCGGACCTGCCGCAGAATTCACTGGGCACCTTCATGATCCTCGACCATATCAACATCGCGCGCGAGGCCGGCCTGCCCTATGTCTACTTGGGCTATTGGGTGCCCGGCAGCCAGAAGATGGGATACAAGGCAAAATTCTCCGGTCTGGAGATCTATCACGCCAACCAGTGGAAAAAGATGACCGACCCTGCCGAATACGCCGATGAGGGGCATCCGTTGTCGACGGACCCGATCGCCGAGCAGGTCGCCAACATCCAGCTGCCAGAGCAGCCCATTCACCGCAATCGCTGATGCAGTCCCTGCAGGCAGTCTCACTGCCGGTGCCGGACTATGACGCCGCCATCGCCTTCTATTGCGGTCAACTCGGCTGGCACCTGGCCGAAGACATCGACCAGGGCAGCAAGCGTTGGGTGCGGATCCTCCCACCCGGATCAGATGGCCGCTCTGGCGCTGCCAGCCTGATCCTCGCCCGCGCCGAGGGGGCGCAGCAGCAGGCGGCCATCGGCAACCAGTTCGGCGGCCGCGTCGGCCTGTTCCTGGCCACGGACGACTTTGCCCGCGACCACGATGCGATGCTGGCCCAGGGCGTGACCTTCGAGGAAGAACCGCGGCATGAACCTTACGGCACCGTTGCGGTCTGGCGCGACCCGTTCGGCAACCGCTGGGACCTGATCCAGCTCACCTGACGGCCGCGCCGCCGCCTTTCATCTTTCTGCAAATACTCCGGGGTGAATTGGCCCTTGGCCAAGAGGGGCAGCGCCCCTGCCCCGGGACAAAAGCAAAGGGGCCCGCTCGGGGCCCCTTTTTTTCGATTTCCTATCCTGCGCCCGGATCAGTTCGGGATCAGCGCCGGCACGATGGTCACGATCGACGGGAAGGCCCAGAGGATCGCGATACCCACCACCTGTATCAGCACAAACGGAATGATCCCGCGGTAGATGTGGCCGGTGGTCACTTCTTTCGGTGCCACCCCGCGCAGGTAGAACAGCGCAAAGCCGAAGGGCGGGGTCAGGAAGGAGGTCTGCAGGTTCACCGCCACCATGATGGTCACCCATTTCGGATCGAACGACCCGCCATAGATCACCGGCCCCACGATCGGGATCACGATGTAGATGATCTCCAGGAAGTCCAGCACGAAGCCCAGGAAGAACAAGACCAGCATCACGATCAGGAAGACCGTCATCTCGTTGTCGAAGCTCTTCAGGAACTGCTGGATGTAGTGTTCGCCGCCAAAGGAGATCACCACCAGGTTCAGGAGCTGCGAGCCGATCAGGATGGTAAACACCATCGAGGTCACCTTCGCGGTTTCCCGCACCACCGGGGTCAGCACGCCGGAGCGGAACAGAACCCAGCAGCCGAACAGCAGGCCGAACAAGGCGTACAGATAGGCCGCATAAGCCGCGAAGAATGCGATCCAGTTCTCGACGGTCACGCCGCCCTGGTTGACGCGCAGGTCAAAGTTCATGCCGATCAGGATGCAGATCATCACGGCAAAGGTGGACCAGATGATGATCTTGCCCGATTTGCCCTCGTCCTGCAGCTTGCGGTAGGCCGCCAGCATGATGGCACCGCCTGCGCCCAGCGCCGCAGCCGGCGTCGGGTTGGTGATACCGCCCAGGATCGAGCCCAGCACCGCGACGATCAGCACCAGCGGCGGGAACACCACGCGGATCAGATCATTCTTGGCACAGCGCGCGGCGGCCTCGCGACAGCCGTACAGCGCCAGCAAGAGCGGCAGCGCGATCAGCAGCACCGTCTTGCCGGGCGAGGTGGTCGGCGCGATGGCGACCAGATCCACCAACGCGATCAGCAGGATGCCGATGGCGCCGAGGATCAGGGGCTTGGCGTCACGCGACGGCGCGACCCCGCGACCAAAGGCCAGTACCAGCCCGAGGATCACCATGATCGCAGCAATGCCGGTGCCGATCGGCGCAGCATTGGCAATCTTGGCCTCAACAGCCGCGGCGATTTCCTCTTCGCTCAGCTTCTCGGCCAGAGCGACACCACCGGCTGCATCGATGCTTTCCTGCTCGGCCAAGGCCGCGTCCCAGGCTTCCTGCCCGTGCAGCTCGATCATCGCTGCCTTGCACTCGGCACCGACGTTGGTGCGCAGGCTGGCGGTCTGCCCGGCGTCAGAGAAGGTCGACACCACGGTGTTCTGGCTGCCGATCACGTTGAAGCTGGACAGAAGCACGGCACCACCGATCAGCGCCGCGGGCACGCCCAGGAACCACAGCAGGCCTTCGTTGCGGGTGATGACCTCACCGGTGCCACCTTCGAAGTTCACGGCGGGCGCCTTGTGCGGGTTCAGCAGCGCATAGCCAAAGGCATAGGAGGCATAGAGCAGCGCCAGCATGATCCCCGGCAGCAGTGCCGCCTGGAACAGGGTGCCGACGGACACCACCGCGGGCTCACCCAGGTAGGTCAGCGCATCAGAGCAACCGGCCTCCATCGCACGGGTTTCCTGCGCGGTGGAGTAGAGGTCGCCCGCCAGCGTGCCCAGAAGAACGATCACGATCGACGGCGGGATGATCTGCCCCAGCGTGCCGGAGGCGGCGATCACGCCGGTGGCCAGCTCGGGCGAGTAGTTGTTGCGCAGCATGGTGGGCAGGGCCAGAAGCCCCATCGTCACCACGGTGGCGCCAACGATGCCGGTGGAGGCCGCCAGGAAGGCACCCACCACCACGATCGACACCGCCAGACCGCCGGGCAGCGGTCCGAAGACCCGCGCCATGGTGGTCAGAAGGTCATTGGCGATCTTGGAGCGCTCCAGGGTGATGCCCATCAGCACGAACATCAGCACCGCCAGCAGGGTCTCGATCGAGGCCCCGGCCAGAACGCGTTCGTTCATCCGGTTCACGATGAAGGAAATGTTGCGGTCCAGCGCCACTTCCCAGCCCTGTGCAAAGACCGGCTCGGCCAGTCTCGGCAGGTCCGGATAGCGGAATACCGAGATCTTGTCGGGCCGCACGCCGGAGGCAACCAGGTCGCGGTAAGCCTGCGACGAAGAGTCGATTGCCTGGTGGATCAGGATCCCTGCGCTGTCCAGCGCCGCGATGATCCCGAAGGAGATGACCCCGGCACCGCCAATGGCGAAGGCCACCGGGAAGCCGGAGAGAATGCCCCCGAAGAGGCAGAAAAATACGATGAGCAGGCCGATTTCGACGCCATCAAGTCCAAATAGCATGTTTCCGACGTCCCTTTAGTGCGTGCCTTCGTAGGCTTCTTCACCCTCTCCAAGGCTATCCTTGTCGAGGTATTTGTTTTCGCTGCCCTCCCCTTCGACGAACTCGAGGTACGAGCGGTAGAAGAAGGCGATGGCGTGCAGGAACACGAGACCTGCAAAGGCGATCAGGAGGATCTTGAACAGGAAGTAGGCGTTGAAGCCGTTGGGGCTGAAGCCGATGGTTTCCACGTTCCAGCGCAGGGCGCGGGATTTCATCACCAGGCGGTCCAGCGTGTCCGAGGCCGACGGCTTTGGCACGATCAGGTGACGCCACAGGAAGAACCAGCCGTACATCCATGTCAGCACCGCGGCCGGCATCATGAACAGCAGCGATCCCAGCATGTCGACCACCCGCTTGGCGCGGAAGCTGATGCCGGAATAGATCAGGTCCACCCGCACATGGCCGCCCTGCACGAAGGTGTAGGTGACGCACATGCAGACCACCAGCGCATTGTACAGCTTCAGCTCTTCCGCGAACCAGCTGATGTCCTGGCTGAACGGGATGCCGAAACCGAAACTGATGTCGGGACGCGCAAAGACGCGCTGCATGAAGACGATGATGATCTGTTGCAGAACCATCAGAAGGCCGGCCCACGCGAAGAACCGGCCGATCATGTTCGCCATGCCTTCCAGCCCGCGCACCATGCCCCACATGAAGCCACGGAAGTAGAGACCGATGGCGGTCAGGACCAGAAAGGCCGTGAAGACGACGAAAAAGAATTCGACCGACCCGCCGTAATAGACAAAGCGCATGATCGAGGCCTTGTCGGACCAGTCGAGCCAGAGCTGCGGATGGGTAACGGCGTAGCCGAAGTTGTAGAAGGCGCCGGCGATGTTCTGGACCAGCCAGAGCAGTCCGCCCGCTATGGCGCCGAAGAAGGTGAGACCACTCTCTTCCTGCATGTTTCCCCCGGGGGTCTTTGTTGCGGCGAGTCCGGCGCACGGCCCCAAGGCCGGCCTAAGCCCCGCGTCACGCAACTGTAAAGGGATCCCCCGCGCAGTGGCGGGGGATCCGGTTGATGCCTGTCAGGCGGATTAGCCGAGAACGCGGTCGCGCTGGACGCGATAGGCGCCTTCGGATTTGGTGATCCAGCCCGAGGACGCTTTCATCGAGGCTTCGACGCTGTTGCGGATCTTGGCGAACAGCTCGTCACCCATGAACTCGTCCAGGGTTTCCTTGGTCGCGGTGCCGAAGGCATCCCAGACGCTTTCCGGGAATTCCAGGGTCTTCACGCCACCGGACTGCAGACGCTGCAGCGCCGCACCGTTGTTGTTCATGAACTGGGCCAGGTTCCACTGGTGACCAGCGGCAGCTGCCATTTCGATGATCTTCTGGTGGGCTGGCGACAGGCTCTCAAAGACGTCACGGTTGGTGGCAACCGACAGGCCCGCACCCGGCTCGTGGAAGCCCGCGGTGTAGTAGACCTTGGTGATTTCCTGGAAACCGGCCTTTTCGTCCGCCCAGGGGCCGATCCACTCGGTACCGTCGATCGCGCCGGAGGACAGCGCCTGATACACTTCGGAGCCCGGGATGTTCTGAACGGATGCGCCCAGTTTGCCCAGCGCCTTGCCACCCAGGCCCGGCATACGGAACTTCAGGCCGTTGAAATCTTCGGGGCCTTTGATTTCCTTGTTGAACCAGCCACCGGACTGCGGGCCGGTGTTGCCGCCGAGGAAGGACTTCAGACCGAAGATCTGGCCCAGCTCGTCGTGAAGCGCCATGCCTTCGCCGTGGTAGTACCAGTTGGTCAGTTCCTGCGGCGTCATGCCGAAGGGCACGGCGGTGAAATAGGCATAGCCCGGATGCTGACCGGTAAAGTAGTAGTCCGCACCGTGGTACATGTCGGCCTGACCGGCGGTCACGGCGTCAAACACCTCGAAGGCGCCGACGAGTTCGCCCGCGGCTTTCAGGTCCACGGTCAGGTTGCCGTCGGACATGGTGGTGATGGCATCAGCAACATATTGGGCCGAATCATGCACGCCCGCCAGGCCGCGCCCCCAGGTGGTGACCATGGTCAGGGTGCGTTTGCCCTGAGCGTAGGCCGGTGCAGCCAGCGTGCCGGCCGCGGCTGCGGTCCCGCCCAGTGCAGATGTTTTCAAGAAAGAACGGCGATCCATGTATTATTCCTCCCATAATTCTTGGATGCCCGGCAGTTGACTGCCCAGCGGATCGGTTCGAGTGCGGTCAGACTAGCGAGGCAGTCGCGGTTGTGAATACCTAGTACTGCGTAGAGCGGCGCAATTTTCAGCATTTGCCCCTCCAGAGCGCTGATTTTCCGACCGGATCCAGCCCTCCCCGCCACAGCCTCTGCGTGTATTTTGCCGCGGGCCGGTGATTCTTCTGGGCGCTGGCGGGATGATTCGGTACAAGTTTCTTACCAATCCACTGCCCCGGCTTGCCCCTTGCCCATGCGCCTTTTCGATACGCTGTTTCGCCCCACCTACGCCCAGAAACTGTCGCTTCTGATGACGCTGCCGCTGATCGTGGCCGGGACCGCGATCGCGGTGCTGGTCGGGTATCAGTCACGTGCCTTGGCCGAGCGCGAGATCCAGGCGCTCGAGGTTCAGCTGATCGAGGCGAAGAAGGCGGAGTTGCGCAACTACGTGACCCAGGCCCGCAACGGGTTTGCCCATATCTATGGTCTCGCCGCGCCCGACGATGCCGAGGCCAAGGAACAGGTGGCCCAGATCCTCAGCGCGATGATCTACGGCAAGGACGGCTTCTTCTTTGTCTATGACTATGACGGCACCAACCTGGTCAGCCCGCGCCAGACCGAGTTCATCAACCGCAACTGGGCGGGGCTGACCGACAGCGCCGGTGTGCCGGTCGTGGACCGTTTCATCGAACTGGCCCGCAACGGGGCCGGCTGGCACAGCTTTACATGGCAAAAGCCCTCCACCGGAGAAGAGGCGCAGATGATCGCCTATGTGGTCGGCCTGCAGGACTGGCAATGGGCCGTCGGCACAGGTGTGTTCATCGACGATGTGCTGTCCTCGGTTGCGGCGACACGGGCCGAGGTCGAAGCCCGCGTGCAACGCACCTTCCTCTACATCGGGGCCATCACGCTCGTGTCGCTGGTCCTGGTCTTTGCCTCCGGCATGTTGCTCAACATTCGCGAACGCCGACTGGCGGATGCCAAGCTGAAGGAGCTGACTCAACGGGTGTTCGACGCCCAGGAGGACGAGCGCGGCCGGGTTGCGCGCGAACTGCACGACGGCATCAGCCAGCTGCTGGTCGGGGTGCGCTATGCGCTGGACAATGCCCGCCGCCGCCTCGCGCGGGGCGACAGCGAAGGGGCCGCTGCGCCGCTGGAGAAGGGCACGGAACATCTGCTGACCGCGATCACCGAAGTGCGCAGGATCAGCCGTGACCTGCGGCCCGGCGTTCTGGACGACCTGGGCCTGGGTCCGGCCCTGAAGGCGCTGACCGACGATTTCGCTGCCCGCACCGGCATCGAGACGGAGTTCTCGACCGTGGTGTTCCGCAACCGGCTGGATCAGGACGCCAAGATCGCGCTCTACCGCATCGCCCAGGAAGCACTGACCAACATCGAGCGCCACGCAGGCGCCACCAAGGTCACCATAGATCTGCGCGGCCACACCAAGGGCGCCACCATGCGGATCACCGACAACGGCGTCGGCCTGCCGCCCCTCAGCGCCCGCTCCGGCCCGGGGATCGGACTGCGCAACATGCAGGAACGCATCGACCAACTTGACGGGACCTTGCGCATTCTGTCATCACGAGGCACCGAAAGTGGCACGGTGATCGAGGTCGGGCTGCCCCTCAGCCACCTTTTGCCACCGGGAGAAGACAGCAGCCCGGCACAGTTACCATGAGCGCCGACAGGGGCGGCGCCGCGTGCGAAAGTCGGCGATGGCGAGGCGCGAAACCTAGGTTGGGTGGGCGACATCGGCAGCAGGCAGCCACGGGCTGCGATGGATGCGAATTGGGGATGACATGGCGACACCGGTAAAAGTACTGATCGTGGATGACCACCCGATGGTGGCCGAAGGCATTCAGTCGATCCTCGAAAGCTATGACGACATTCAGGTGGTCGGCTCCCTGACCGATGGCCGCGAGGCGGTCGAGCAGATGCGGCAGCTGGCCCCGGACGTGGTGCTGATGGATCTCAACATGCCCAAACTGGGCGGGCTCAGCGCCACCGAGATCATACTGGAACAACATCCGGGCACGCGCATTCTGATCCTGACCATGCACGACAGCCCCGAATACATCTCCTCCGCGCTCAGCCACGGCGCCATGGGCTACATCCTCAAGGATGTGCCGACGGATGAAATCAAGCAGGCCATCGATGCGGTGATGCAGGGGCAGACCTACCTCTGCACCGGGGCCGCCGGTTCGCTGAAACCCAAGGCGGGCGACACGCGCGAAGCGCTGACCGGACGCGAACAGACGATCCTGCTGGAACTGGCGCAGGGCAAGTCCAACAAGGATGTGGCGCAGACACTCGACATTTCTGTCAGGACAGTCGAAACCCACCGCAAGAACATCAAGCGCAAGCTGGGTATCTCCTCTACCGCCGGGCTGACCCGCTACGCGCTGGAACACGGGGTCCTGCAAGGCACCGGCGCGGGGTTCTGACCGCCCCGCCCCGACCGTCACGAAGGCGTCAGCCAGACTGCATCAGCCGAGGCTGTTCAGCAGCGCTGGCGACGGATCCCCGGTAACCGCCAGCCCCCGACTGGACTGGTAGGCGCTGATGGCAGCGCGACTTTTCGGCCCCAGCACCCCGTCGGCACCGCCGGTGTCGAAACCGCGTGCCGTCAGCCGCTTTTGCAACAGGATCCGGTCTTCCTTGGTCAGACCGTATCTGTCCGGCGGAAAGGACGCGCGCAAAGGCCCGCCACCTGCAATGCGGTCGGCAAGATGCCCCACGCCGATCGCGTAGGAATCGGAGTTGTTGTAGCGCTTGATGACGTCGAAATTGGACGTCACGGAGAACACCGGCCCGCCCGCCTGCGGTTGCAGCTTGCGACCGGCGGGCGTGCCGGGCGCACCGGCCTCCCCGCCCCATTTCAACCCGCGGGTCCAGCCATTGCGTTGCAAGTAGGCGGCGGTGGAGGCCAATGCATCCGTCGGGTCGTCCGACCAGATATCGCGCCGCCCGTCGCCGGTGAAATCGACCGCAAATGACTGGTAGGAGGTCGGAATGAACTGGGTATGCCCCATCGCGCCGGCCCAGCTGCCGGTCATGCGCGCGGCCGATATGTCCCCGTTTTGCAGGATCTTCAGCGCCGCGATCAGCTGTTTTTCGAAGAACGCGCCCCGACGCCCGTCATAGGCCAGCGTCGATGTCGCCGAGATCACCGGCACATTGCCGCGCCGCTCGCCGTAGAAGCTTTCCAGCCCCCAGATCGCGCAGATGATTTCCGCATCCACGCCATAGGTCTGCTCCAGCGTCTTCAAAGTGGTTCGATGCCGGGCATAGGCCGCCCTGCCCTTGGCGAGGCGCTCGTCAGAGACCGCGATGGCGAGGTAGTCCTCCAGGGTGCGCTTGAACTCGGTCTGGTTGCGGTCCCGCTTGACCACCCCCGGCAAGTAGCCCGCGCCGCGAAAAGCCGCGCGCAGCGTGGCACGGCTGATGCCTTTGGCCTCGGCCCGGCTGCGAAACGCGGCCACCCAGGCGTCATAGCCTGCATTGGGCGTGGGCCGCAGGTCCGCTGGCAGGCTGCTGCTGCCGCTGCTTCCGCTGGTGCCCCCGCCCGTAGGAACCGTGCCGCCGCAGGCGGTCAACCCCAGCGCCGCCACTCCAAAACCGAAACTCCGTCGTGAAATGCTCATGTCCAATGCCCGCTTGCTGCCAAGATCCATCATCCCCTTCTGCGTCACCTTGCCTGTGTGACCGGGGCTTTTGCCCGACAGGCTGCCAGAAAGCAGGTCCAGCGCCAAGGCCCGGTTTCCCGCCACGGCAGGTCACCGCCGGTTAAGCGGCGAGTGGCGCTGACAAAGGAACGGAATTGCCTCTGGCTCCGCCATATCCGCGCATCTGCGCTACAGATCGTCCCACCTGACAGCCCCCGATCGGCAGTCGTATGGCGATACGTGCAGCCCATGCGCAGCAAAACAGGGCAGAAGGCCACCTCGGTTTCGCAGAAATTTCCCCTGAACACCCAAAGCCGCAAGAAAATGTCCCCATACGGGGCATTTTTGACAGGTTTGCAGGTTGACGCCCCCTGCCCCCCGCCATAATGTCGCCCGCAACGCAAAATGGAGCCCGTGGCCGAAATGACCACCCTAGTCGTAATTGTAGGAACCACGCGCATGGGCCGGTGACGGTTGACCATAATCGAACCCATGCGCCCCTGACCAAAAATCGGGGGCTTTTTTTATGCGAAACGCACGATGCCGCCAATTGGAGCAAAAAGCAGATGACACGTGAAATGACCGGCGCAAAGATGGTTGTCCAAGCCCTGAAAGACCAGGGTGTGGACGTAGTCTTCGGATATCCTGGCGGCGCCGTGCTGCCGATTTATGACGAGATATTTCTGCAGAACGACATTCGTCACGTGCTGGTGCGCCACGAACAGGGCGCGGTTCACGCGGCCGAAGGCTATGCGCGCTCCACTGGCAAACCCGGTGTTGTGCTGGTGACGTCCGGCCCCGGCGCGACCAATGCGGTCACCGGCCTGACCGATGCGCTGCTCGACTCGATCCCGATCGTGGTTCTGACCGGCCAGGTACCGACCTTCATGATTGGCTCCGACGCCTTCCAGGAGGCCGACACCGTCGGCATCACCCGCCCCTGCACCAAGCACAACTGGCTGGTCAAGGACACCGACAGCCTGGCCCCCACCCTGCATGAGGCCTTCCATGTCGCCACATCCGGCCGCCCCGGCCCGGTGCTGATCGACATTCCGAAGGACGTGCAGTTCGCCACCGGCGAATACGCAGGCCCCAAGCCCGCCGCCTCGCATTACCAGCCGCAGCTGAAGGGCGACATGGAGGCGATCACCGAGCTGGTCGCAGCCCTGGAAACCGCGGAACGTCCGGTGTTCTACACGGGCGGTGGCGTCATCAACTCCGGCCCCGCTGCCAGCCAGCTGCTGCGCGAACTGGTGGACGCGACCGGTATTCCCGTCACTTCGACGCTGATGGGGCTTGGCGCCTACCCTGCCTCCGGGCCGAACTGGCTGGGGATGCTGGGGATGCACGGGCTGTATGAAGCCAACATGGCGATGCATGACTGCGATCTGATGATCAACATCGGCGCGCGGTTCGACGACCGCATCACCGGCAAGATCGACGCCTTCAGCCCCAACTCGACCAAGGCCCATATCGACATCGACCCGTCGTCCATCAACAAGGTGATCCGGGTCGACATTCCGATCGTCGGTGACGTCGGCCATGTGCTCGAAGACATCCTGAAGGTCTGGAAGTCGCGCGGCCGCAAGGTCAACCGCGAGGCGCTGGAGAAATGGCAGAAGCAGATCAGCGAATGGCGCGCGGTCAAATGCCTGACCTACAAGCCGTCGGAAACCACCATCAAGCCGCAATACGCATTGCAGCGGCTGGAGGAGCTGACCAAGGGGCATGACCGCTATGTCACCACCGAGGTTGGCCAGCACCAGATGTGGGCGGCGCAGTTCCTCGGCTTCGAGGATCCGAACCGCTGGATGACCTCCGGTGGCCTGGGCACCATGGGCTATGGCTTCCCGGCATCGATCGGTGTGCAGATGGCACACCCGGATGCGCTGGTCATCAACGTCGCCGGTGAGGCTTCGTGGCTGATGAACATGCAGGAAATGGGCACCGCGGTGCAATTCCGCCTGCCGGTGAAACAGTTCATCCTGAACAACGAGCGCCTCGGCATGGTGCGCCAGTGGCAGGAGCTGCTGCATGGTGAGCGCTACAGCCACAGCTGGTCGGAAGCGCTGCCCGATTTCGTCAAGCTCGCCGAAGCCTTCGGCGCCAAGGGTATCTGTGTCTCGGACCCCAAGGATCTGGACGATGCGATCATGGAGATGATCGAATACGACGGGCCGGTGATCTTTGACTGCCTGGTGGAAAAGCATGAGAACTGCTTCCCGATGATCCCGTCGGGCAAGGCGCACAACGAGATGCTGCTGGGAGAGGCTGACACCCAGGGTGTCATCCAGGCCGGCGGCGCCGTGCTGGTATAATCGCGGCGGCGCCGCAAGTTTCTTCAAAGAGATTTGCCGGGAGCACTCGGATGTCCCGGCAGCCACATATGAGAGGAAGACCCAGAATGTCTGCCCTACACATCAAAAAAGGCTCGACCCGCCACTCCGCCTACAACCTACGCCCGACGTTTTCCGACACGCAGGAGCGTCACACCATCGCGGTGCTGGTGGAAAACGAACCCGGCGTGCTGGCGCGGGTGATCGGCCTGTTCTCCGGCCGCGGTTACAACATCGAAAGCCTCACCGTCGCCGAGGTGGACCACACCGGGCACCTGTCCCGCATCACCATCGTCACCACCGGCACGCCGCAGGTGATCGAGCAGATCAAGGCACAGCTCGGCCGCATCGTGTCCGTGCGTGACGTGCACGACCTCACCGTCGAAGGCGATGCCGTGGAGCGCGAGCTGGCGATTCTGAAAGTCGCGGGCGAAGGCGACAAACGGGTCGAGGCGCTGCGGCTGGCGGATATCTTCCGCGCCAATGTGGTCGACAGCACGCTCAATAGCTTTGTGTTCGAGATCACCGGCGCGCCGGACAAGATCGACGCATTCGCCGATCTGATGCGCCCCCTGGGTCTGACTGAAATTGCCCGCACCGGCGTTGCTGCCCTGCTGCGCGGCAACTGAGACCGCGCTCACAACTGACAGTCGCGGCGCGTCAGAGTGATCGCGACTGCCGTCCGGGCACCGCCAGGTTTTCGGGATCGCCCGCTTTGGGGGCGACACGTCGCCCTACCGCTGATGCCCCAGTGACACCAGCCCGTGTCAAACTCGCGGTTTAGACTTCACCAGCGCCCCGGAAGCCTGCCGGGGCGTACGTGCATTGATACGACCATCCGCCATCGCCAAACCGACCGATGTCAGCGACGCGTCAGCTTTACCACTGCGGCCTTGGCAGTGCTTTTGGAGCGTCGCGGAGAAGACTGAGGGAAGGGCACAACTTTTTCGCTTCCCTTGCTTTTGCGGCTAACACCAGCAAAAGGGGTCGCTGCGGCCGCCCCGTCGGCGTGTTGCGTGCAGTCCTGCTCCGCGTGATCCTGGGCCTCGGTCAAGCGCGCTGCCAGGTCCGGGCTGCCCTTTTCCATCAATACGCGCAGATTCTTGGCAATTCGGAAATTGCCACCCAGGGTTAGCTCAAACTCAACCCAGTCGCCTGGGTTAAGGTCTTGAAAACCGGCACCGGTTTTGTCGGAATAAAAGGCGAGATCGCCCTGATCGTCACACCAGATTACGGCTTTGTTCAGGGCCTGCTCGCTCCACAGTACAACTCCAATCATACCAATCCTCACATTCCCGTATAATAATACTGGATCAATTGCGCTGACACCTACATGACAAAATCAAAGCTAACCTATTGCATTTTGTGTCAGCTAAATTAGCATCCTGACGTGAATTCGCGCCACTATTGGCGCAGATTCATTACAGCGCCACCTTATAGCTGCCTGAATTTGCTACGTCATGCGGGCAAGAGGCAAAAAATTGACCCAAACGTCGAGACCGGACAGGCATGATGACCCCGCAGGATCGCTCCCCCGCTGAGTTGAGAAACATGTTCGGCGCCAACCTGCGCCAGCTGGCGGACCAGTATCCGTCGATCTCGGAGTTGTCGCGACAGCTGGGCATCAACCGGACCCAGTTCAACCGCTACCTGTCTGGCGAAAGCTTTCCCCGTCCCGATGTTCTGGACCGGATCTGCCGCTTCTTCGAGGTCGACGCCCGCATCCTGCTCACTCCTGTAGACCACATCTCGACGGGGGACAGGGTGGTGAACGGGCCGTTTCTCGGCGAGTTCCTCGGCCAGGGGGTGCAACAGCTAACGGAATCCTTCTTTCCCTCCGGGTTCTACCGTTTCAGCCGACGCAGCTTCATCGATGAAAACAGGTTCGTGATCGGCCTGACCTATGTGTTCCGCTCCGGCGGCGTCACCTACATCAAGGGGTTCGAAGCCAAGGAAGCCATGCGCAGCCAGGGCCTGTCGACCAGCCCCTCGGCGCGCGAATTTCGCGGCTATGTCAGCACCCATGAGGACGGCGTCGCCTTTGTCATCGCGCGGCGCAAGGCAAGGACCTATTCGTTCAACTACCTGGCCCGGGTCGCCTCGCTCGAGAACAATTTCTGGTCCGGCTACGTGGCCCGCACCGTGCGCGAAGGCAGCGGCGAACGGGTCACGCGCATGGTTTACGAACACCTGGGCCGCAACCGCGCCGAGGTCCTGAAAACAGCGCGCAACGCCGGTCTTGTCACCGAAGAGGACCTGCTCCCCTTCCACCTGCGGCTGCTGACGCCGAGCCAGCCCTTCCGCTGAGCCTAGCCGCCGGAGATCTGTCGGTAGATGTGCCAGCTGGCGTGTCCCAGCACCGGCAGCACCAGGAACAACCCCAGGAACCACGGCATCAGCGCCAGGAAGGTCAAGCCCGCGATCAGGGCCGCCCACAGCAGCATCACCACCAGGTTGCCTTGCACATACTGGAAGCTGGTGATCATCGCGGTGACGAAATCCACTTCCCGGTCCAGCAACAGAGGCAGCGAAATCACCGTGATCATGAAGAGCAGCAGCGCAAACAGCGCACCCACCGTGCTGCCCACGGCCAGCATCACCACGCCGTTCAGCGTCAGGAATACCTCGGCCGAGGACATGATGTTGGTCATCGTGGAATGCCCCAGGAACAGGGCAAAGATCATGTGGCCGATAAAGAACCAGAACAGGAAAACCACCACGATAATCGCGCAGATCGAGGGCAGTTGGCGGCGACTTTGCTGCAGCACCACGCCAAAGATCTCGGACGGTCGCACCGGCTGCCCCGTGGACAGGCGGTGCGACACCACGTAAAGGCCAACCGCCGCGAAAGGACCGATGAGCGGAAAGCCAATGGCGGCCAGCACCAGCCAGAAAGTCGTGCCGGTCGCCTGCGTCACCCAGGCCATCGCCCAGCCTGCGAGCACGTAGAAACCTGCAAAGGTCAGGCCATAGACGGGACGGGCCTTGAAGTCCGCCCAGCCACAGCGCAACGCCTCCAGCAGCATTCCCACACTGGCCGCACGCAACTGCGGTACGCCAAACGGCTTTTGCGTCTCCATCCCTGCCCCCTGCCCTGTCCCTCTTGCCTGCCGCTGCCCTGCCCATGGCAAGGGCGGCGCGGCCTCAGGGGCAGCCTAGCGCAGCTTTGGGCGGGAAAAAATGTTTTGCAGATGTATGTTAAGACAGCCGAAGACAGATGTGGAAAAGCCCCGGAGTGTCCTCCGGGGCCTGCCATGACCGTCAAAATGCAAGCTGGTCGTCAGTCGTCCGACTGGGCGTCGGCGCGGCTCTTGCCAGAGACATTCAAGGCCAGCGTCGCTGCCATGAAACCGTCCAGGTCGCCGTCCAGCACCCCCTTGGTATCGGAGGTCTCATAGTTGGTGCGCAGATCCTTGACCATCTGGTAGGGCTGCAACACGTAGGAGCGGATCTGGTTGCCCCAGCCTGCATCGCCCTTGGCCTCATGCGCGGCGTTGATGTCGGCGTTGCGGCGGTCGAGTTCGAGCTGATAGAGCCGCGATTTCAGCGCCTTCATGGCAATGTCGCGGTTCTGGTGCTGCGACTTTTCGGAGGAGGTCACCACGATGCCGGTGGGAATGTGGGTGATCCGCACCGCCGAGTCGGTGGTGTTCACGTGCTGGCCGCCCGCACCCGAGGAACGGTAGGTGTCGATGCGAATGTCGGCCGGGTTCACCTCGATCTCGATGTTGTCGTCAACCACCGGGTAGACCCAGACCGAGCTGAACGAGGTGTGGCGCTTGGCCGCCGAGTCATAGGGCGAGATCCGCACGAGGCGATGCACGCCGCTCTCGGACTTCAGCCAGCCATAGGCGTTGTGGCCGGAGATTTTATAGGCGGCGGATTTGATGCCCGCCTCTTCGCCCGGGCTTTCGGACTGCAGCTCGACCTTGTAGCCCTTCTTCTCGGCCCAGCGGACGTACATGCGGGCGAGCATGGAGGCCCAGTCGCAGCTTTCGGTACCGCCCGCGCCTGCGTTGATTTCAAGGAATGTGTCGTTGGCGTCGGCTTCGCCGTCCAGCAGCGCTTCCAGCTCCTTCTCGGCGGCCGTGACCTTCAGCGCGGCCAGGGCGACCTCCGCATCCTTGATCACGTCCTCGTCCTCTTCCATCTCGCCCAGTTCGATCAGCTCGATGTTGTCGGAGAGATCCTGCTTGATGCCCTTGTAGGTGTTGATCGCGTCAACCAGCGCCTGGCGCTCGCGCATCAGTTTCTGCGCCGCTTCCGGGTCGTCCCACAGGTTGGGGTCCTCGACCCGCGCGTTGAACTCCTCCAACCGGTATTCGGCGGTTTCCCAGTTCAGCCGCTGGGCCAGCAGCTCCAGCGATTTCTCGATGTCCGCCACGATGTTCTGGGTTTCCGCGCGCATGGGGTGTCCTTGCAATCTTGGGCAATGTCAGGTCAGGCCTGCGTGATAGACCACACTTGCGCCGCGGGCAAGCCAGCAGCGGCGCAAGCCAGCGATAGCGGTCAGTACAGGCCACCGGAGCTGATAGTACCAAAGGTTGCCTTGGGCCCGAGCACAGCGGTCCCGCCACTGGAGGTGGTCACCTTGCGACCGGACTGCTGAACTTCCTCCACCAGCGGCAGGTTGGAGCCCATGGCAAAGCCGCCGTCATAGGTCAGGCCAAAGATCGGCTCTTCCCCGTCACGGAAGTATTCTGCCACCACGTAGGGGCCGGACGCGTCGTTGGGCAGCCGCGCACCGGTGTAGCGGTCGATCTTGATGAAATGGCCACCTTCGGGCACCTCGAACGGGCCGCCGCCGTATTTCTCGACGGCCTTTTCCATGAACTGCTGAAACACCGGCCCGCACATGGTGCCGCCATAGGCGCCGCGGCCCATCGGGCGCGGCTGGTCAAAGCCCATGTAGCAGCCCGCAACGATGTTGGAGGTAAAGCCAACAAACCAGACGTCGCGGGAGTCATTGGTGGTACCGGTCTTGCCAGCGGTGGGCACCGGCAGGTTGATGACGCTTGATGCGGTGCCGCGGTCGACCACGCCCTTCATCATCGAGGTGAGCTGATAGGCGGTGATCGGATCCATCACCTGCTCACGATCCGCGATTATGCGAGGCTTCTGGCCAGCAGGCAATTCCGGATCGGCGCAATCAACGCAGTCACGGTCGTCGTGGCGGTAGATGGTCCGGCCGAAACGGTCCTGCACCCGGTCCACCAGCGTCGGCTGCACCCGCTCGCCGCCATTCGCGAACATCGCGTAGGCCGCCACCATCTTGTACAGCGTGGTTTCCTCGGCACCGAGCGAGTTCGCGAGGAAAGCGCCCATGTTGTCATAGACCCCAAAGCGCTCGGCATAGCCCGCCACAACCGGCATGCCGACCTCCTGCGCCAGACGGATCGTCATCAGGTTCCGGCTCATCTCGATGCCGGTACGCAAGGGCGTCGGTCCGTAGAACTTGTTCGAGGAGTTCTTGGGCCGCCACAGACCTTGCGGCGTGTTGATCTCGATCGGGGCGTCAACGACGATGGTGGCCGGGCTGTAGCCACTGTCCAGCGCCGCGGCATAGACGAAGGGTTTGAAGCTGGAGCCCGGCTGGCGCATCGCCTGGGTAGCCCGGTTGAACACCGAATGCTGGTAGGAGAAGCCGCCCTGCATCGCCAGAACGCGGCCCGAATCCACGTCCATCGCCACGAAGCCGCCCTGCACTTCCGGCACCTGCCGCAGCGACCAGTGGCTGAATTCGCCGTCTTTCTTTTCCGCCCGCACCAGCACCACGTCACCGCGGCTGATGTTGTCCTTGAAGCTGCCCTTCATCCACTTGATGTCCGCACGCGGCACGGATCCCGTGCCCTCGTGCCCCTCGACACCAACGGTCAGCGCCTGGTCGCCGACCTCGAGCGCCACGGCCGGGTACCATTTGCCCCCCAGGTCAATGTCGCGCGGCACATCGGCCTCGGCCAGGGCGGCGCGCCAGGAGGCCTCGTCCACCAGCTGGGATTCCTCCAGCTCGACACCGGTGCCGCGCCAGATGCCGCGCGAGCGGTCGTACTTCTGCAATCCGGTGCGCAGCGCCAGGGCAGCTTCGGCCTGCATTTCATGGTCGATGGTGGCGCGCACGGTAAAGCCGCCGGTGAAGAATTCACCCTCGCCGAAATCCTGTGTCAGCTGGCGGCGAATCTCGTCGGTGAAATAGTCGCGCGGCGGCAAGGTGGTGCGGAAGCTTTCGAAATCGCCGTTCTGCACCGAGCGCAGGGGCTGCGCCACTTCCACCTTGTAGACATCATCCGAGATATAGCCGTTCTCGCGCATTTCCCGCAGCACGTAGTTGCGCCGCGCCAGCAGCCGCTCCTTTTCACGCACCGGATGGTAGTCCGAAGGCGCCTTGGGCATCGCCGCCAGGGTCGCGGCCTCATGCGGGGCCAGCTCGCCAAGGGTCTTGTTGAAATAGGTCTGCGCTGCAGCCGTCACCCCGTAGGAGTTCTGGCCAAGGAAAATCTCGTTCAGGTACAGCTCGAGGATGCGTTCCTTGTCCAGCGTCTCTTCCAGCCGCGTGGCGAGGATGATTTCCTTGATCTTGCGCTCGGCCCGGCGGTCACCGGACAAGAGAAAGTTCTTCATCACCTGCTGGGTGATGGTAGAGGCGCCGCGCACGTTCTTGCCGCGCGACTGGATCGCCTCGATTGCCGCGGCCGCAATACCACGGGCGTCATAGCCGGCGTGGCTGTAGAAATTCTTGTCTTCCGCAGAGATGAACGCCTGCTTCACCAGGTCCGGGATTTCCGACGACGGGGTATACAGGCGACGTTCCTTGGCGAATTCGTCGATCAGGTGGCCCTCGCCGGAATAGATCCGGCTGATCGTCGGCGGCTGGTACTGGGCCAGCGATTCATGGCTGGGCAGATCACGGCCATAGGTCCAGAACACCGCTCCGATGGTCAGCGCGACCATCGCCACTCCAAGGGTGATGGTGCTGAAAATGGAACCAAAGAAGGAGAGTATGAACCTGAGCACGGAGTTGGGCCTTTCTCGCGAGATGACGCCTATATAGGCACGCTGCCGCGCGGGGTCAAAAGCTCAAAGCGCGGATCGCCACGTAAAACGGCGGGAAAAAACCACTGGTTTTCACCGCTGAAGCCGCCCCGCGCCTTGCCGCTGGTCAATTCCGGCACGATTACGCCGATCGGCGCATGTCTTACTGCCTCACCAAGGCCCGGCGCGCGTCATCTTCGGCCCGCCACGTGATCAGCCCATTCAGGATACCGCGCACCGCCTTGGCGCGCCAATCCGGGTCGATCAGGTTCTTCAGATCCCGTTTGCTGGACAGAAAACCGATCTCCACCAGCACTGACGGAATATCCGCAGATTTCAGCACCGAGAACCCGGCCTTGCGCAGCGGCCGGTTGTTGATCGGGCGTCCCTGCGCCCGCAGCCCGTCGATCAGCGCCGCCGCCAGCGCGTCGCTGCGCGGTTGCGTCTCCAGTCGCGCGAGGTCCAGCATCACCCCGGTCACCTCGTCATCCGCTTCGCTGAGGTCGGTGCCGGAGAGCAGATCGCCACGCAGATGCCGTTCCGCCAGCTTGGCCGAAGCCGCATCCGAAGCCTCCCGCGACAGGGTATAGACGGTAGAGCCATGGGCCCGGCCCTCGGAAATCGAATCCGCGTGCAACGAGATGAAGACGTCGGCCCCCGCCTGATGCGCCATGGCGATGCGCCGCTCGAGCGAGACGAAATAATCGTCGTCCCGTGTCAGGGCCACGGTGAACTGGCCAGAGCGCAGCAGCGCCTCGCCCAGCTCGCGGGCGAACTGCAGCATCAGCTGTTTTTCGCTGATGCCGCCTTCCGCCTCGGCGCCCGGATCGATGCCCCCATGGCCGGGGTCCAGCATCACCAGCATCGGCGCATGTTCATCGCGTGGCGCACGCCCCTGCATGACCTGGGGCTGCGGCAGATCCCAACGCGGATCGTCGGGCGCGCCCGCACGGGCCGCAAACGCCTCCGCGCTGGTCGGCTCCAATGTCAGCTCAAGCCGGGCCGCGGCGGTGACCGGATCAACCTCCATCGCGGCGACAGCAACCTGCATCGGGGCCGCCAGCTCCAGAACCAACCGCGACCAGCCCGGCACATAGGTGCCGAACTGCGCCGCCTTGACCTGCTCGCCCTCCAGCAATCGCGCAACGGTCAGCCCGGTCCAGTCGACTTCCTGAAAATCCAGAACCAGACGCGGCGGCCCGTCCAGAGTGAACAACCGGTAAGGCACCCCCTGGCTGAGCCCCAGCGACACCTCGACCCCCTGCCCGGCATCGCGCACCCGGCTGGTTTCGGCATCGATACGTGCAAGGCCGCTGAAGCCCTGAGCGCCCGCCGACTGGGCCCACGCGGCCCCTGTCAGCAGCCAGATCAGCGTGATGATGGAAAACAGCCTGCCCATGCCCCGGCCCCCGTTTCTTGGTTTTGCGCGCAAGGTAGGCAATTCGACCGGAATTTGAAATCCGCCTTTTCGCCTTTAGCCGCGCTGCGCCATGAAGGCCCTCAGCCGCGCCAGCCCCTCCTCGATATCCGCGGTTGACCGCGCATAGGAGAACCGCAGCGTCGTGGCCCCGCGCACCGGGTCGAAATCCAGTCCCGGAGTGACGGCAACGCCAGCCTTTTCAAGAATTTCCGCGGCAAAGTTGCGGCTGTCCGACGTCAGGTCCGAGACATCCGCATAGACGTAGAACGCCCCGTCCGGCGGCGCGATATTGGTGAAACCGGCCTTGGGCAGCCCCTCTAGCATCAACTGGCGGTTCTTTGCGTAAACGGCAAGGTTCCCGCGCAGCTCCTCCTCGCAGTCCATCGCCGCCAGAGCCGCAACCTGGCTGGCGTGCGGTGCGCAGATGAACATGTTCTGGGCGATGCGCTCGACCACCCGCACGTGATCCTCCGGCACGACCATCCAGCCGACCCGCCAGCCGGTCATGGAAAAGAACTTGGAGAAAGAGTTGATGACATAGGTCTCGTCGGTGATCTCCAGCGCGGTGACGGCTTTGGCCTCGTATTCCAACCCGTGATAGATCTCGTCCGAGATGAAGCTGGCGCCAGCCTCCTGGGTGGCCTCGATCAATGCGCGCATCGCGGCGTGGTCCAGCATGGTGCCGGTCGGGTTGGCGGGCGAAGCTACCATCAGCCCGGCCAGATCCTGCCCCCTGAGATCCGCTGCCACCGGCTGCAGCCGGTTTTCCGGCGCGGTCTGGATGTCCACCGGCGTCAGCCCCAGGGCCTTCAGGATCTGCCGGTACGAGGGGTAGCCCGGCGCGCCGATGCCAACCCGGTCGCCGCTGTCGAACAGCGCCGTGAAGGCCAGCAGAAATGCGCCGGAAGAGCCCGGCGTGATGATCACCCGCTCCGGGTTCAGATCAACGTTGTACCACTCGCCGTAAAGCCGCGCGATGCGGCGGCGCAGCTCCGGCAGTCCCAGTGCCACGGTGTAGCCGAGGGCGTTGGTTTCCAGCGCAGCTCCCAGCGCCTTCAACGCACCCGAGGGCGCGCCGGTGGCGGGTTGACCAACCTCCATGTGAATGATGTGGCGGCCGGCCTCCTCGGCCTTGCGGGCGGCCT
Organism: Leisingera sp. S2M4; assembly: GCF_055398055.1. NCBI lineage: Bacteria > Pseudomonadati > Pseudomonadota > Alphaproteobacteria > Rhodobacterales > Roseobacteraceae > Leisingera > Leisingera sp. S2M4. The sequence continues at coordinate 2,817,273 of NZ_AP040861.1, read as the reverse complement.
CCATTACATCCATCACAATAAAAGGATCGACGTCGGAGCGGCTTGAGTTTCGCATTCTGATCTCCCATGGTGCGCGCATGAGTTTTGACCGTTTCTTCCGGCTGGCGTCAATCCCGGCCATGGTGCTGTGTGCGCTGGTGCATTTCGCCACGGCGGTGCAAGCGGCGTCGATTTCCCTGCTGCGCGATCCGGACATCGAACACGGTCTGACCCGGCTGGCGGCACCGGTTCTGAACGCCGCCGGGCTGAACGCCAAGCGGGTTCGGATCCTGCTGGTGAACGATTCGTCCTTCAATGCCTTCGTGGTGGATTCGCGCACCATCTTCATTCACTACGGCCTGGTCCGGAAAGCGACCACGCCGGAAATGCTGCAGGCCGTGATCGCGCATGAAGCCGCCCATATCACCAATGGCCACATCGCCCGCCGGATGCAGAACCTGCGCTCGGCCAACAATGCCGCCGGGCTGGGCATGGCGCTGGCAGTGCTGGCCGCGGCCGCCGGTGCCGGAGAGGCGGCGGGCGGCATTGCCGTCGGCAGCCAGAACACGGCGCTGCGCGGCTTCCTGGCCCACACCCGGGCCGAGGAAAGCTCCGCCGACCGCGCCGCCGAGGACTATCTGAACCGCGCCGGTATCAGCCCCCAGGGTCTGGTGGACCTGCATCAGGTCTTTGCCGGACAAGAGGTGTTGAGCGCGGCCAACCAGGATCCCTACATGCGGTCGCACCCGCTCAGCCGCGACCGATTGCGGGCGGCACGGGCCTATGTCGCCGCGCATGGCGACAAGGGGCAGACCGACGCCGAGGCGCAATACTGGTTTGCCCGTCTGCAGGGCAAGCTCTCCGCCTTCACCCGCTCCCCGAAATGGACTTTGCGCCGCGCGCGCAGCGAACGCTACAAGGACGTGCGCCTGATGCGCGAGGCCGCCGCTCACCACCGGCGCAACGACATGTCCAAAGCGCTGAAGGCGATCAACGGAGCACTTGCACAGCGCCCCGGTGATGCCTTCTATCACGAGCTGAAGGGCCAGATCCTGATGGAAAACCGCCAGTGGTCCGCCGCCCTGTCGGCCTATGGCCGCGCCGCGGCCCTCGCCCCGCGGGAGCCACTGATCCTGGCCGGACAGGGGCGCGCGCTGCTCGCTGCGGGCCAGCCCAAGGCGGCGCTGGCAGTGCTGGAAAAAGCCCGCCACCAGGATTTTCGCAACCAGGTGATGCTGCGCGACATGTCCCTCGCCTACGCCAAGACCGGCCAGCGCGGCATGGCCGCCCTCGTCACCGCCGAACGCTATGCCCTGCAAGGGCGGCTGGAGGACGCCGGTATCCACGCCAAACGCGCGATGGCGCAGCTGCCCGCAGGCTCGCCCGCGGCCCGGCGGGCGCAGGATGTGCTGGTGGCCTACGAACAAGATCAAAAAAGGAAGAAACGGAAATGAAACCCCTGACCCGTGCCGCCGCCATGGCCGCCACCGCCCTGAGCCTGCTGGGCGCCCCCGCGCAGGCCTTTGACCTGACGGCGATGAGCGATGCCGAACGCGAAGCCTTTGGCGCCGAAGTGCGCGCCTACCTGCTGGAGAACCCCGAGCTGATCCTCGAGGCGGTGGACCTGCTGGAACAGCGCCAGCAGGAAGCCGAAGCCGCGCGCGATGACGCCCTCGTGGCCGAGAACATGGAAGAGCTGATCAACGATGGCTACTCCTGGGTCGGCGGCAACCCTGATGGCGACATCACGCTGGTCGAGTTCATGGACTACCGTTGCGGCTACTGCCGCCGGGCCGCACCCGAAGTCGCCGAGCTGCTGGAAAATGACGGCAACATCCGCCTGATCATCAAGGAGTTCCCGATTCTCGGCGAGGCCTCGGTGATGGCGTCACGCTTCGCTGTGGCGACCAAGCTGGAGGCCGGCGACGACGCCTACAAGCAGGTTCATGACGCGCTGATCGCCTTCACCGGCGAGCCGAACGAAGTGGCACTGCGCCGTCTCGCCGAAGGGCTGTCGCTGGACGCAGATGCGATCCTGGCGCGGATGGACAGCGACGAGGTGACCGCCCAGTTGCGCCAGACCCGTGCTCTGGCGCAGAATTTGGCGATCTCCGGCACGCCGACCTTTGTGCTCGGCACCGAAATGTTGCGCGGCTTTCTGCCCGCGGAGCAGATGGAGATCATGGTGGCCGAAATCCGCGAACAGCAGAGCTGATCCGACAGCACAGGACCGGGGCTTTGCCCCGGACCCCAGAGTATTTTCAGAAAGATGAAAACGACGGGCGCGCCCGCAGACGCCGTTATTCTGCCGCGTCCTGCGCTGTTCTGGCCTGGGCTGCCTCGATCTCGGCGGCCTTTTTCTCGACCTCTTCAACGATGTGATCGACCATCTGGTCGTTGGACATCTTGTGGCTGGCCTTGCCCGCCAGATAGACCATGCCGGAGCCTGCACCGCCGCCGGTGAAGCCGACATCGGTCATCAGCGCCTCGCCGGGGCCATTGACCACGCAGCCGATGATGCTGAGGCTCATCGGGGTCTTCACATGCTCCAGCCGCCGCTCCAGCTTTTCCACCGTCTTGATCACGTCAAACCCCTGCCGCGCACAGCTGGGACAGGAGATGATGTTGACGCCGCGATGGCGCAGGCCGAGGGATTTGAGGATCTCGAAGCCGACCTTGACCTCTTCGACCGGATCGGCGGACAGGCTGACGCGCAGGGTGTCGCCGATGCCCATCCACAGCAATTGGCCAAGGCCGATGGCGGATTTGATGGTGCCGGAGACAAAGCCCCCTGCCTCGGTAATACCGAGGTGGATCGGCGCGTCGGTGGCCTCCGCCAGCTGCTGGTAGGCGGCAGCGGACATGAAGACATCCGACGCCTTCACCGAGATCTTGAACTCGTGGAAGTCGTGGTCCTGCAGGATGCGGATGTGATCAAGGCCGGATTCAACCATCGCTTCCGGGCACGGCTCGCCGTATTTTTCCAGCAGGTGCTTTTCGAGGCTGCCCGCGTTCACGCCGATGCGGATCGAGCAGTTGTGGTCGCGGGCGGCCTTGATCACCTCGGCCACGCGCTTTTCATCACCGATGTTGCCGGGGTTGATGCGCAGGCAGGCGGCACCGGCTTCGGCGGCCTCGATGCCGCGCTTGTAGTGGAAATGGATGTCGGCGACGATCGGCACCGGGCTTTCGCGGACGATCTCCTTCAGCGCCCGCGACGACGCCTCGTCCGGCACCGAGACACGCACGAGGTCGGCGCCGGCCTCAGCCGCCGCCTGCACCTGGGCCACCGTCGCCGCCACATCGGTGGTCAGCGTATTGGTCATCGTCTGCACCGCAATCGGGGCGTCGCCGCCAATGGCGACGTTGCCGACGTGGATCTGGCGGCTTTTGCGGCGCTCGATGTGGCGCCAGGGGCGGATATGGTTCATCGACATGAGTGGCGTGTCCCGGCTGGATCCTGTTGGCGTCTAGATACGCGCAGGCGGGCGGAGCTGCAATGGCAGCCGCCAAAAGCCCGCAGGTTTCATGAAATCGTTACTCGCCCGGCTGGGTTTCGGGCTGCGCCTGCAACTGTGCCACCAAGGTCGCAAGCGCCTGGTTCCGGTCATCCGCCAGATCAGCCAGTTCGAAGCGGCTGGTGATCGCATCCATCGACAGTTCGATGTTCTTGGAGACCTGGCCGCGCTTGCCGACGGGGCCGAAATGTTCCCCGTTGACAGCAAAGTAGATGGCGCTGCTCTCGCCGGTGCGCAACTTGGGTGCATCCTCGGTCAGAGGCACCTGGAAGCGCTGGCCTGCATCCATGATGGTTTCGAAGATCACGCTGCCATCCGCCGCGGTAACCTGCACCCAGGACGGCCGCACGGCCACCATTTCGACGCCGGGTTTGACCTCTGCAACCACCTGCGGCACCGGCTGATGCGGCCCGGCGACTGTCGCATCATGCGGCAGGCTCGCCTCGGCAAGTGCAAGGCTGGGCGGTTCGGGTGCCGCGAAATTGCCAAGGCTGGAAGGGTCCAGCGTCGCGATCGGCGCATCGCGCGCGACAAGCACCGGCACGTCCAGCGCCTGCGGTCGATAGAGGCGATCCAGCGCTTCGGCCGCCGGATCCTGCGTGCCCTCCTCGCCAAGCAGAACGGCGCTGTTCAGCGGGTCGAGATCCGCCAGAACCGCCGGAGTCTGATCGACCGGGGCGAACTGCACCTGCTGCACCTCTTTCAGCACCGACCAGCCGCCGTAGCCGATGCCGCCGATCAGGGCGACCAGCACCATCAGCGATCCGATGGCGCGCGGCTCGATCTGGCTCAGCAGGCTGCTGGGTGCAGGCACATAAGGGGTTGCAGAGCCGGTGAAGGCATCACCGCCCAGCCCGGTGGAGCGCACCCGCGGCGCAGCGCCGGCCTTGCTCCGCCCCGAGGCCTCGGCCGACATGCCATGGGCAACGCTGAAGCCGCTTTCCCGGCAGAAGGCGTTGAACGCCTCTTCCGGATCCATGTTCAGATATCGCGCGTAGGACCGCACGTAACCGGCGATGAAGCCGGGGGTGTCAAAGGCGGAAGGATCGGAATTTTCAATGGCGGCAATGTAGGAGGCCTTGATGCGCAATTCTCGCTGCACATCCAGCAGCGATTTGCCCATGGTGGCGCGCTCCCCGCGCATCATGTCGCCCAATCGCAGCTCGAAATCGTCAAAACCCTTGGGTTCCGCCGGTTTGTCATGCTCTTCATGCTTGCGCTGAGTAAAGCGCCCGATCATGCCTGCCGTCCCATAAATGCCTGCCGCAATCGTCCCCGAGTGGTGAAAGAATCACAGTTGCGACTCAAATCCACGTATTGATTGACAACAGCGTAACACACGCAGCGTAAAATTACACTGATCAGTGTGTTAACCGGCAAGTTCGGCACGATTCAGCGCACAATGCGACCACAATGCGTCCATCGCGTTGACCAGCGCATCAATTTCGCGCGGTCCATGCACCGGCGACGGCGTGAAGCGCAGCCGCTCGGTGCCACGCGGCACGGTCGGGAAGTTGATCGGCTGCACGTAGATGCCGTAATCCTCGAGCAGATGATCGGACAGCACCTTGGTATGCACCGGGTTGCCGACGATCACCGGCACGATGTGGCTGCCGTGATCGATGATCGGCAGGCCCAGCCCTTTCAGGCGCAATTTCAGTACCTTGGCCTGTTCCTGATGCTTGTCGCGCAGCTCCTGCGCCTGCTTCAGATGCGCAACCGAGGCCGCCGCCCCTGCCGCCACCGCAGGTGCCAGCGAGGTGGTGAAGATGAAGCCCGGCGCGTAGGAGCGGATCGCATCGCACATCTTGGCGGAGGCCGCGATATAGCCGCCCATGACGCCATAGGCCTTGGCCAAGGTGCCGTTGATGATGTCGATGCGATGCGCCAGACGGTCCCGCTCGGTCACGCCGCCGCCGCGCGGGCCGTACATGCCGACCGCATGGACCTCGTCGATATAGGTCAGCGCGCCGAACTCATCGGCCAGGTCGCAGATCTCGGCGATCGGGCCGAAATCGCCGTCCATCGAGTAGACCGACTCAAAGGCGATCAGCTTGGGCGCCTTGGGGTCGTCCGCCTCCAGCAGCTCGCGCAGATGGGCAACGTCGTTATGGCGGAAGATGCGCTTGGCCCCGCCATTGCGGCGCACGCCCTCGATCATCGAGGCATGGTTCAGCGCATCGGAATAGATGATCAGGCCCGGGAACAGCTTGGGCAGAGTCGAAAGCGTCGCGTCATTGGCGATATAGGCAGAGGTGAACAGCAGCGCCGCTTCCTTGCCGTGCAGGTCCGCCAGTTCCGCCTCTAGCTGCTTGTGATAGACCGTGGTGCCGGAGATGTTGCGGGTGCCGCCCGAGCCTGCACCGGTCGCATCGATCGCCTCATGCATGGCCTGCAGCACCACCGGGTGCTGGCCCATGCCCAGGTAGTCGTTGCCGCACCAGACGGTGATATCCTGCTGGCTGCCGTCTGGACGCGACCAGACCGCATGCGGAAAATGGCCCTTCTTGCGCTCGATGTCGATGAAGGTCCGGTAGCGGCCCTCGTCATGAAGGCTGGCAATCGCTGCGTCCAGTTTCGCGGTATAGTCCACCGGCATCTCCATAGCTAAAGGTGTTCCAGAGGAACACGCGGGGCTGTGTTCAGGGCACTGCCTTCTGGCGATGCGGCCACATTCACGTTGGCGACGTGGTTACCGCAGCTGCCCCTTCCGATCAACTCCATACGCCCAGGCCCGGCTGCGCGACATTGATGCAGGTCAAATAGAACTTATTGCATGTGTCGGCAAGAACTCCTGCCGCCTGCGCGCCGGATTGTGACGGTGCGTCGCACGCCCGCATTGCCTGCCGCACTGCCGGGCAGCCCAGGAAAGGCAGCGCCAGCGGTTGTTTGCAGCCTCTGGCCCCTGCCGGGGCACGCTGTTAGGCTCCGCGGCAAAACGACACCAGCGCCGGCGCGTCCGGCCAGGAAGGAGACCACGAGAATGGCATTGAACGACGTATTGGACCGCATCGACGCAGATCTGAGCGCAGCAACCGACCGGCTGCTGGACCTGCTGCGCATCCAGTCGATTTCCACCGATCCTGCCTACAAGGCCGAGTGCGACAAGGCCGCGGACTGGCTGGTGGCCGACCTCAACAGCATCGGCATCAAGGCGGAAAAACGCGAAACGCCCGGCCATCCGATGGTCGTGGGCCATGTCGGCGAGGAGAACAGCGACGCGCCGCATCTGTTGTTCTACGGCCACTATGACGTACAGCCGGTTGATCCGCTGAACCTGTGGAACACGCCGCCGTTCGAACCCCAGCTGGAGGAAACCCCGAACGGCACCGTGATCCGCGGCCGCGGGGCCTCGGACGACAAGGGCCAGCTGATGACCTTCGTCGAGGCCTGCCGCGCCTGGAAGGCGGTGAACGGTTCCCTGCCCTGCCGCATCACCTTCTTCTTCGAGGGCGAAGAAGAAAGCGGCTCGCCCTCGCTGATCCCCTTCCTCGAGGCCGCCAAGGAAGAACTGTCGGCCGACATCGCGCTGATCTGCGACACCTCGATGGTGTCGCGCGGGGTGCCGTCGATTGCATCGCAGCTGCGCGGCATGCTGAAGGATGAATTTACCCTGACCGGCCCGCGCATCGACCTGCATTCGGGCCATTACGGCGGCCCGGGCCTGAACCCGCTGCGCGAGATCTCGCATATCATCGCCTCGTTCCACGATCCCGAGACCGGCGCCGTGGCGGTCGACGGCTTCTACGAGGGCGTGCACGAGGTGCCCGAGGACATACTGCGCCAGTGGCAGGGCTGCGGCTTTGACGAGCAGGACTACCTGTCCAACGCAGGCTACACCCAAGCGCACGGGGAAAAAAAATACTCGGTGCTGGAACAGCAGTGGGCGCGCCCGACGCTGGAGATCAACGGGCTGTGGGGCGGCTACCAGGGCGCAGGCTCGAAAACCGTGATCCCGGCGCAGGCGCATTGCAAGATCACCTGCCGCCTGGTCGGCGACATGGACCCCGACGCGCTGCGCCAGAAGATCCGCAAACACGTCGAGGACCGGCTGCCCGCCGATTGCACCGTCACCTGGGACGTGGACCTCGAAGGCTCCCCCGCCTATGTGATCGACACCACCCGCCCCGAATTCAAAGCCGCCCGCGGCGCGCTGAGCGACGAATGGAGCCGCGAGGCGGTGTTCTCGGGCATGGGCGGCTCGATCCCGGTGGCGGGCTATTTCAAGTCGATCCTCGGCATGGACGCGATGCTGATCGGCTTTGCCAACGAAGATGACGCGATCCACTCGCCGAACGAGAAATACGACCTGGAGAGCTTCCACAAGGGCATCCGCTCCTGGGCGCGGGTCCTCGACGCGCTGTCGCGGAAGTAAGCCGCCGCAGGTGGAAGCTCTGAAGGGCTCCGCCCGTTCGACCCTGAAACGCTCCCCCGGAGCGTTTCCTGAACGGGCCTTACTCCACAAGGGCATCCGCTCCTGGGCAAGGGTTCTCGACGCGCTGTCGCGCAAGTAGACGGCGTCGGATTGAGGCACCCCAGGTGCCGTCTTGATAGCCACAAAGCCCCGGCTTCGGCCGGGGCTTTTTTACACCCGCGTACCGGTGTTCAGCCTGCGTCGCGGATCACCGGCCTCGGGCGGGCGTTTTCATCCAGCGCCACGAAGGTGAAAATCGCCTCGGTCACCTGCTGGGTCTCCTCCTGATGGCGGGCCCGGCGCCAGGCCCGCACCCGGATGCGCATCGAGGTGCGCCCGATTTTCAGCATTTCCGCAAACAGCGACACCTCGTCCCCCACCAGCACCGGGCGGTGAAACTGGATCTCCTCGACCGAGACCGTCGACGCCCTGCCCTTGGAGACCCGCGCGGCGATGGTTCCCGCCGCAAGGTCCATCTGGCTCATCAGCCAGCCACCAAAGATGTCGCCCGCCGGGTTGGTATCGGTGGGCATCGCGATCACGCGCAGCGTGGGCTGGGTTTCGGGCGGCTGCATCTGCTGGCTCATCTACTGTCTCCTGGCGCAAACGGGGCTATCCCCAGCATTGCAGCCGCGCACAGCAGACGAAAGAGCCAAGCGACGAAACACCCGAAAGCGAAGCGCCTCGGTGCCATCAAAACAGGCAAATTCCTGGAGAAGTGGGGAAAGTGGCGCGGTTGACGGGGCTCGAACCCGCGACCCCCGGCGTGACAGGCCGGTACTCTAACCAACTGAGCTACAACCGCGCATGGGCCTTTCGGCTGGCCATCTCTGGCCGATGTCCCCTCCGGGGCGGACCCTGAAACGTCAGGGCGGCGGGCGAAAGTGGCGCGGTTGACGGGGCTCGAACCCGCGACCCCCGGCGTGACAGGCCGGTACTCTAACCAACTGAGCTACAACCGCATTTTCGCCTTGCGGCGGACCGTTTCCAGTCCAATTCCCCTCCGGGGCGGGTTCCGTTTCAACCCCGGAACAGGGGCGCAGCAGTGGCGCGGTTGACGGGGCTCGAACCCGCGACCCCCGGCGTGACAGGCCGGTACTCTAACCAACTGAGCTACAACCGCCCGCTGCGTCTTCAGCATCGCTGCTGAATGTTGGGCTGTAATATGCGCCACCCTGCGCACCGTCAAGCCGTGTTTTGCCTTTTTCGGAACTTTCCTGGAAAAAAATCCAAACCCACCCCCAAACCCCTGAAACAAAACAAAAAACGCCTCCACGAAACCCGTGAAGGCGTATGCGTTCAGTCGTCGAAAATAGGGAGAATGGTGGGTCGTGAGAGGCTCGAACTCCCGACATCTTCGGTGTAAACGAAGCGCTCTACCAACTGAGCTAACGACCCGTTGGCCGGGGATTTAGACAATGGCGCTGGCGGACGCAAGAGGAAAAAGAAGATTTTTTTGCCCCGCGAACGCACCGACCGACGGCCTAGGCCAGGACCGTTTCCTGGCCGTTCTCCAGAACATACACGCACCCCTGCCCGTTCGGCAGCGCCGCCATCTGGTCCCGCGTCAGCCCGCAGGCAATTCCCCGCATGACCTGCCCCAGAAGCCCATGGGCCACCACGACCGACGGACCTTCAAGCGACTGCATGAAGGCGAGGATGCGACCGTGAAAGCGCTCATACCCCTCGCCGCCCGGCGCATTACAGAACAGGTCCAGATTCTGCGGGTTGTTGGCATAGATCTCCGGGTAGGTGCGCTCGACTTCCGACAGGGTCATGCCCTGCAACTCGCCCGCATAGGCCTCGGCCAACCTCGGATCGGTTTCATACGGGGCACCGCCCAACGCAATGTCCGCAGTCTGCTGCGCGCGCCCCAGCGGAGAGACGAAGCAGCGCAGATCCGGCGTCAGATAGGGCCGCATCAATTGCGCCTGACGACGCGCCTGCTCGATTCCCAGCTGGGTCAACGGTGATTCCAACTGTCCCTGGATGCGGCGCTCGGCATTCCAGTGGGTCTGTCCATGACGCAACAGCCAGATCTTTGGAAAGGGCATGGCGGCCTCCTTGTTTGCCCTCACAGTGGTAACGGCAGCGACAGGCAACAGGAAGCCGGAAACAACAGGCGCAAAAGCAAAAGGCGCTCAACCTTTTTCAGGGAGCGCCTTACAGAAAGATGGTGGGTGATAAGAGATTTGAACTCCTGACATCTTCGATGTGAACGAAGCGCTCTACCACTGAGCTAATCACCCGTGAGGCAGGGTATTACCCGCAGGCCGCGGCCTCTGCAAGAGGGTCCGGGGAAGAAATTTTACCCGACGCGCAATTTTATCGGCTCTCGCCAACAGCACTCAGCAACTGGGCAGCGCATCCCGCTGAATCATCGTGCGCAGGGTGAAGCTCGATCGCGTGTTGCGAATCCCCGGCACCCGCATCAGCCGGTCCTCGAGGAAACGGTCAAAGTCGGCAAGATCTTCCGCCACCACCCGCAGCAGGATATCCCGGGTGCCGGTCATCAGGTAGCATTCCATCACCTGGTCGAACCGGCGCACCGCGTTTTCAAAGGCCATCAATGCGTCCCGCGATTGCCGCTCCAGCTCCACCGCCACGAAGATCGTCACCGGCAGCCCCAGCTTGGCCTGGTCCACCCGGGCCGAATAGCCGCTGATGACACCGCTTTCCTCGAGGTTAGCCACCCGCCGCGCACAGGGCGTCGGAGACAGGCCGACCATGGACGACAGCTCCGATATCCGCAGCCGCCCATTGCGCTGCAAGGCTGCCACGATCTTACGATCAATCGAATCCACGCCGATTTCCTCCAAAATTCTCTTTCAGATGACACCCTACCACCAAAACTGCCCTTTCGAGCAGACATTTTTGGTGAAAACCGGCTCTGCGACCAGACTAGTATTCCGGCACCCTGAGGAGGAACTGTCCAGATGTCCGTGACCGCCGTTGCATCCACCACCCATGAAGAAATCGTCCGCGTCGAGGACGCCTCTATCGGACTGGTGGGATATATCGCCATCCATTCCACCCTGCTCGGCCCCGCAGCTGGCGGGCTGCGCATGCGCCCCTATGCCTCCGAGGACGAGGCCCTCACCGACGTCAAGCGCCTCAGCGAGGGCATGACCTACAAGAACGCCGCAGCCGGTCTGCCGCTGGGCGGCGGCAAGGCGGTCATCATCGGCGACCCGACGGCGCAGAAATCGCCGGAGCTGCTCCGCGCCTTCGCCCGCGCCATCAACACGCTGGACGGGCGCTACATCACCGCCGAGGACATGGGCATGACCCCGGCCGACATGGCCCTGCTGGCCGAGGAAACCAGCTGCGTCGCCGGTCTGCCGGATGGTGAGTTCGCCAGCGGCGACCCCTCGCCGGTGACCGCGCGCGGGATCTTCAACGCCATCTGCACCACGCAGGCGCACAAGCACGGCAGCCGCGACCTCAACGGGCTCACCGTATCGGTTCAGGGGCTGGGGCATGTCGGCTGGTACCTCTGCCAGTTCCTCTTCGAAGCAGGCGCCAAACTGGTGGTGACCGATATCGACGCCGCCCGGGTTGAAAAGGCCGTGGCGGAATTCGACGCGCGCCCCGTCGGGCTCGAGGAAATCTACGGCGTGCAGGCCGACATCTTTGCGCCCTGCGCCATCGGCGGCATTCTGAACGCCCAGACGATCCCGCAACTGAAGGTAAGCATCGTCGCAGGCGGCGCCAACAACCAGCTCGCCACACCGGCGGACGGTGCCGCGCTGCATGACCGTGGCATCCTCTATGCGCCCGATTTCGTCGCCAACGGTGGCGGAATCATCAATGTCGCAACGGAAATCCTGAAGATCTCGGACCGGGCCGGCTTCGTGGCCGAAAAACTGGCCGCGCTGGACGCCACCCTAGCCACCATCCTCAACCAGGCGCGGGTCGAGAATACCAGCCCGGACGCGGTCGCCATCGCCACCGTGCAGGCCCGGATGGCGCGCGAGGCGGCCTGAACGCCGCCGCGCCCCGCCCTGTCAAACAGCCTGCGGCCCGGCGGCGCCTCCCTCGTCCCGGCTTCAGGCGCGGCTGGTTGCCCTGTCGGGGTCGCCAGCGTGCCGGGCCGGGCAACCGGTCCGGCGCCTCCGCCGCCAGACAAGCGAATAACGACGCCCCGTCACAGAAGGGCCAGAACGGAAGAGAACACCTGAAAAGGGCGGCCCACGACGGGGCCGCCCTCTTTTTTGCACGGGTAGGATCTGGTGGCAGGCCGCAGCCTGCCCCGCCCGGCCCGCCAACAGGACGAGCACCGGGCAACCCGGTATCAGTGGGCGGTGGCAGAGGCGCCGTCGCCCTGTTCCTTCAGCGCCGCCTTGGCAGCAGCGGCTTCCTCGGCCTCTTCGTCCCACTCGATGGGCTCGGGCTTGGAAACCAGCGCATGTTCCAGCACCTCGGACACATGGGAGACAGGGATGATTTCCAGCCCCTCTTTCACGTTGTCCGGGATATCCGGCAGGTCTTTCTCGTTCTCCTGCGGGATCAGCACCGTCTTGATACCGCCGCGCAGCGCTGCCAGCAGCTTTTCCTTCAGACCGCCGATGGCGCTGGCATTGCCGCGCAGGGTGACCTCGCCGGTCATGGCGATGTCCTTGCGCACCGGAATGCCGGTCAGCACCGAAACGATGGCGGTCACCATCGCCAGACCGGCGCTGGGGCCATCCTTGGGGGTGGCGCCATCGGGGACGTGGACGTGGATGTCCAGCTTGTCAAAGCGCGGCGGCTTGACGCCGATCTGCGGGCTGATCGAACGCACGTAGCTCGACGCCGCCTCGATCGACTCCTTCATCACGTCGCCCAGCTTGCCGGTGGTCTTCATCCGCCCCTTGCCCGGCAGACGCAGCGCCTCGATCGACAGCAGCTCGCCGCCGACGGAGGTATAGGCCAGCCCGGTGACGACACCGACCTGATCTTCCTTTTCGGCGAGGCCATAGCGGTACTTTTTCACGCCCAGGAATTCGTCCAGGTTGTCGGGCGTGACGGTCACGCTTTCGGCCTCTTTCTTGACGATCTTGGTCAGCGACTTCCGCGCCACCTTGGCGATCTCGCGCTCCAGGTTCCGCACGCCCGCCTCGCGGGTGTAGGTGCGGATCATCTCGGTCAGCGCCTCCTCGGTCAGCTCGAATTCCTTGGCCTTCAGGCCATGGTTCTTCACCTGCTTGGAGATCAGGTGCTGCTTGGCGATCTCGCGCTTTTCGTCCTCGGTGTAGCCGGACAGCGGGATGATCTCCATCCGGTCCAGGAGCGGCCCGGGCATGTTGTAGCTGTTCGAGGTGGTCAGGAACATCACGTTCGAGAGGTCGTATTCGACCTCCAGATAGTGGTCCATGAAGGTGCTGTTCTGTTCAGGGTCCAGAACCTCCAGCATCGCCGAGGCCGGGTCGCCGCGGAAATCCTGCCCCATCTTGTCGATTTCATCGAGCAGGATCAGCGGGTTGGTGGTCTTCGCCTTTTTCAGCGCCTGGATGATCTTGCCGGGCATCGAGCCGATGTAGGTGCGGCGGTGGCCGCGGATCTCGGACTCGTCGCGCACGCCACCCAGCGAGATGCGGATGAACTCGCGCCCCGTCGCCTTGGCGACAGATTTACCCAGCGAGGTCTTACCCACGCCCGGAGGGCCGACAAGGCACAGGATCGGCCCCTTCAGCTTGGCCGAGCGCTGCTGCACCGCCAGGTACTCGACGATGCGTTCCTTGACCTTCTCCAGACCATAGTGATCCGCATCCAGGATCTGCTGGGCGCGGGCCAGGTCTTTCTTGACGCGGGACTTGGTGCCCCACGGGATCGACAGCATCCAGTCGAGGTAGTTGCGCACCACGGTGGCTTCCGCCGACATCGGCGACATGTTCTTGAGCTTCTTCAGCTCTGCCTCGGCCTTTTCGCGCGCTTCCTTGGAGAGCTTGGTGGCGGCGATCTTCTCTTCCAGCTCCTGGATCTCGCCAGAGCCGTCCTCGCCATCGCCGAGTTCCTTCTGAATGGCCTTCATCTGCTCATTCAGGTAGTACTCGCGCTGGGTCTTCTCCATCTGCGACTTGACGCGGGTCTTGATCTTTTTCTCGACCTGAAGGACCGACATTTCGCCCTGCATCAGCCCGTAGACCTTCTCCAGGCGTTCGCTGATGCTGAGGGTTTCCAGCAGTTCCTGCTTGCGGTCGACCTCGATGCCCAGATGGCCCGCCACCAGGTCGGCCAGCTTGGCCGGTTCGGTGGTCTCGCCAACGGCGGACAGCGCTTCCTCGGGGATGTTCTTGCGCACCTTGGCGTAGCGCTCGAACTCGTCTCCCACGGTGCGCACCAGCGCCTCGGTGGTGGTCACGTCGCCCGGAATCTCGGTCAGCTCGACGGCCTTGGCCTCGAAGAAGCTGTCGTTCTCCAGGAATTCGGTGATCTTCACACGGGTCTGGCCTTCGACCAGCACCTTGACGGTGCCGTCGGGCAGTTTCAGCAGCTGCAGCACATTGGCCAGCACGCCAGCGGTGTAGATGCCATCGGTTTCGGGATCGTCCTCGGCCGGGTCGATCTGGCTGGACAGCAGGATCTGCTTGTCATCCGCCATGACCTCTTCCAGGGCACGCACCGATTTTTCCCGGCCCACGAACAGCGGCACGATCATGTGGGGGAACACCACGATGTCGCGCAGCGGCAGGACTGGGTAGGAGGAATTGAGTGGCTCTTGCATACTCGGTCCTTTGGTTTGGCAAGACGGTCCGGCCCCGGTCATCGGCAGCTTTGGCCCGTCTCCTCATTGGATGTCTATATCTGGTGGGGCTGTCGAAGATTTTCAACTGCCCTGCTGCCAGGTTGGGGCTCACCTTGCCCGCACCGACGCCGGATCACAAGGGCGCAAATGGGGAAACGGTGAGCAAAGCAATAACGAGACCGTCAAGCGGGCATGTCGCCTGCGACTTGCGCATCAGGGGCGCTCCAGCGTCACCAGGCCACGGGTGATGTGACCTGCGGGGCCGGTTTCACGGTACGTGCCGCTGATGCGCGTGGCGTCGATCAGGAACAAGCGATAATCGGCGCGCCGGGGCTCGGGGGTGGCCGTATCCAGCGCCGCTTGCAACCGTAATTGCAGCAGCTGATCCGGGCCGCAGGGCAGACGCCCGATCGCCACCTCGTCGAGAAACACCTCCGCCCCTTCCGGCAGATCGCCGCGTCCGACGCTGGCTGCGCGCAAACCGCTGCCCGGCTCCGGAGGGGCGCGATCCCGGACCGAGATCGGCAGCATCCCGGCCACCGGGGAATCCACTACGAGGCGGCCGTTGCGGAAGGTGAGGTTCACCAGCTCGCCACTGCGCTGCGGCATGGGTTCCATGTGGATGCGGCCCGCCGCCGGCACGGCCATCTCGCCCGGCCCCTTGCGCAGGATCCACTGCCCCCGCAGCGCCTGCGCACCGCCCTTGACCAGATCCTCGAGGGGTATGCGGCACCCATCGAGGGCGGGTGCCTTGAAGAAGCTGGACGCCTCCGCCAGCGACCCCGGCGCCGTCTGCACGGTCTGTGCGGTCTCTGCGGTTTGCGCAAGACCGGCTGAACTGCCGCCCAGCACAGCCGCAACGACTAAGGCCTGATACCGGAACATCGCAATCCTCCCCGCTTTTGGCGCAATGCTACCAGCCGAGACCTTCACAACCGGTGAATGCAGCGCCCCCTGCCGAAACGACAGCGACCGGGCATGTCAGCCCGGCCGCCCGTTCAAAGGATGGCAAACTGCCGGGGTCTACTCCGCTGCCTGCGGCAAGGTCGGGTAATCGATAAACCCTTCATCCCCGCCGCCATAGTAGGTCTCGGGGTTGCCTTCGTTCAGCGGCGCGTTTGCTGCCAGCCGGGCCACCAGATCCGGGTTGGCAATAAAGGGGCGGCCAAAGGCGACGAGATCCGCCTCGCCGGACGCGGTTCGCGCCAGCGCCAGATCGCGATCATACCCGTTGTTGGCCATGTAGGTGCCGGTGTAGAGCTTGCGCAGGGTCTCGAAATCCCCCTCGCGGGCTCCGCCGGTGTCCCCTTCGATCATGTGCAGATAGGCCAACCCATAACCGTTCAGACGCTCGATCAGCGGCGTGTAATGGCGCACCGGGTCACTGTCCGACACGTCGTTGAAGGTCGCGAAGGGCGACAGGCGCAGGCCAATGCGGCCCGCCTCCCAGACCGTCAGCAGACCGTCCAGAACCTCGAACAGGAACCGCGCGCGGTTCTCGGGAGAGCCACCATAAGCGTCGGTCCGGGTGTTCACGCCATCCTTCAGAAACTGCTCCAGCAGGTAGCCGTTGGCGGCATGCAACTCGACACCGTCAAAGCCTGCCTCCTTGGCGTATTTCGCCGCCTGCACGTAATCCGAAACGACCCGCTGGATACCCTCCGGGCTCAGCGCCTGCGGCTTGGCTGTCGGCACGAACCCGTCATGGGTAAAGATCTGTGCCTCCGCCGCGACATCGGTCGACGAGACCGCCGGGGTGCCTGCGGGCAGCAGCGACTCGTGGGTGATCCGCCCGACGTGCCACAGCTGAATGACGATCTTGCCGCCCTTGGCGTGGACCGCGTCGGTGACCTTGCGCCAGGCAGCGGCCTGCGCCGCCGTGTGGATGCCCGGAGTCTGGATATAGCCTTTGCCTTCGGGGCTGACCTGGCTGCCCTCGGTGATGATCAATCCGGCGCCCGCCCGCTGGGCGTAATATTCCATATGCCGGTCCAGCACTTCACCGGTCTGGTCATCAGCCCGGTTACGGGTCAGCGGCGCCATGACGATCCGGTTCTTCAACTCGATTGCGCCAGCAGTGCTGGCGGAAAACAATTCTTGGGTCACGGGGTAGTCCCTCCGATCAAAGTTTCCAGCAACAGGAATGTTGCCCGAAAGGAGCTGTGCATGCCGTTCCGCAGTTTCAACCCTCCAGTCTCAGGAATGTTACATGCGGGCGGACTTTTTTGCCCGGCTACCGCCCCGGGGCTTTGGCAACAGCAGAAAATGATGCGCTGCCGGAACGTGAAAAGCCGCCCCGAGGGGCGGCCATTCAGTCGTTCACGAAAGAAGCGATGTACCTCGGCCTTGGGCCAGTCCGGATCACAACCGCTCGATATCGCCCTGGGCGCGGGTCTCGTGGAAGTCCTTCTGCCAGGCCTCGAACGTGCCCGCCGCGATGGCATCCCGCATCCCCTGCATGATCTCCTGGAAGTAATGCAGGTTGTGCCAGGTCAGCAGCATGCCCGAGATCATCTCGTTGCTGCGGAACACATGGTGCAGATAGGCGCGGGAATAGCTGCTGCAGGCAGGGCAGGAACAGTTTTCATCCAGCGGCCGCGGGTCGTCCTGGTGGCGGGCATTCTTGATGTTGACCACGCCGTAGCGGGTAAACGCCTGCCCCGTCCGCCCCGAGCGCGACGGCAGCACGCAGTCCATCATGTCAATGCCACGGGCCACCGCGCCGACGATATCGTCAGGCTTGCCCACGCCCATCAGGTAGCGCGGCTTGTCCTCGGGCAGGAAACCGGGCGCATAATCGAGGCACTCGAACATCGCCTCCTGCCCCTCACCCACGGCGAGGCCACCCACCGCGTAGCCCTCGAACCCGATCTTCTTCAGCGCCTCGGCGCTTTCCTCGCGCAGATCCTTCTCCAGCCCGCCCTGCATGATGCCAAAAAGCGCGTGCCCCGGACGGTCGCCAAACGCCTCGCGGCTGCGCTCGGCCCAGCGCATCGACAGGCGCATGCTGTCGGCGATGCGCTTGCGATCGGCAGGCAGCGCCGGGCATTCGTCGAAACACATCACGATGTCGGAGCCCAGCAAGCGCTGGATCTCCATCGACCGTTCCGGCGTCAACTCATGCTTGGAGCCGTCGACATGGGATTTGAAGGTCACCCCCTTCTCGGTCAGCTTGCGTAGCCCGGCCAGCGACATCACCTGGAACCCGCCCGAGTCGGTCAGGATCGGGCGCTCCCAGTTCATGAACTTGTGCAGACCGCCCAACCGGTCGATGCGCTCGGCGGTGGGGCGCAGCATCAGATGGTAGGTGTTGCCCAGCAGGATATCGGCACCGGTGGCCCGAACGCTCTCCGGCAACATCGCCTTGACGGTGGCAGCGGTGCCCACGGGCATGAACGCCGGGGTACGGATCTCGCCCCGTGGCGTGTTGATAACACCGGTACGCGCCTTGCCGTCGGTTGCCTTCAGTTCAAAGTTGAAAAGCTCTGCCATCTCGTGTTCCTGCCGTTACCATCACACCGGCAAACCGGTGATTCCCCCTAATGCCAAGGAGCCCCGCGCATGTCCACAGCAGACCCGGCGCCGCAACTCAAACTGGGCTGGGAAGAATGGATCAGCCTGCCCGACCTCGGGTTGCCCGCGCTGCGGGCCAAGGTTGATACAGGCGCCCGGACCTCGTCCCTGCATGCCACCGAGATCGAAACCTTCGGCCCGGTTGCCGCACCAAAGGTGCGTTTCATCGTCCACCCCATTCCCGGCCAGTACGACCTTGAGATCCCCTGCTCGGCGGTCATCAAGGACCGCCGCGAGGTGACCTCCTCCAACGGGGAAAGCGAGATGCGTTTCGTCATCGAGACCGCCCTCGAGGTGGCCGGGCGCAGCTGGCCGGTCGAACTGACCCTGACCGACCGCCGCGGCATGGCCCTGCATATGCTGCTGGGACGCCAGGCGCTGGACAACGTGACAGTGGATCCCTCCGACCGCTTCTGCCAGCCGCAGCTGGACTATTCCGTCTATGCCTCCGCCGACATCCGCAAGGCCGCGCCGCCGCGGGCCCTGCGCGTCGCCATCCTCAGCCGCGAGAGCAACTACTCCAACCGCCGCCTGATCGAGGAAGGCGAAAAGCGCGGCCACACGGTGGAGATCATCGACACCACCCGCTGCTACATGGCGATCAACACGCTGGCCCCCGAAATTCACTATGACGGCCAGCGGCTGCCGCGCTTTGACGCGGTGATCCCGCGGATCGGCGCCTCGGTCACCCAATACGGCACCGCCCTGTTGCGACAGTTTGAAACGCTGGGCACCTTCTGCGTCAACGGCTCTGCCGGGATCACCGCCAGCCGCGACAAGCTGCACGCGCATCAGATCCTTGCGCGCCACAAGATCGGCATGCCTGCCACCGCCTTTGCCGCCTCGCCCAAGGACACCACCAATCTGATCGGCATCGCCGGCGGCGCGCCGCTGATCGTCAAGCTCTTGGAAAGCACGCAGGGCAAAGGCGTGGTGCTGGCAGAAACCAAGAAGGCCGCGGAAAGCGTCATCACCGCCTTCCGCGGGCTGCGCGCCAATTTCCTGGTGCAGCAATTCGTCAAGGAGGCCGCGGGCGAGGACATCCGCTGCTTCGTGGTCGGCCACAAGGTGGTCGCGGCGATGAAGCGCTCCGGCGCCGAGGGCGATTTCCGCTCCAACCTGCATCTGGGCGGCAGCGCGGTTGCGGTGCGCATCTCCAAGGAGGAACGCGCCACCGCGGTGCGGGCGGCACGGGCCTTCGGCCTCAACGTCGCGGGCGTCGACCTCTTGCGCTCCGAAAGCGGCCCCAAGGTGCTGGAGGTGAACTCCTCCCCCGGTCTCGAAGGCATCGAGAAAACCTCGGGCAAGAACATCGCCGGGCTGATCCTCGACGAGATCGAGGACCGGGTACGACCGGCTCCCCTGCGGCGGCGCAAGCCCGGGTCTGCGGGCTGACAATCGCGCCAAATCCTGCGGTTGGGGGACATTTCCGGGCTTGCCAGTCCCCCGCCGCCACCGCCATAACTTGTACCCGGCAGAGGCAGAACACCGCTGCCGGGCACGCCCCCTCGGGGCCAGCCGATGCCAGCCTTTTCGGGCCGACAGCCCCCGCTCCGCCTGCCGCCACCGGGCAGAGAACGCCCGGCAACCAAAGGACATCTGAATGAACGATTTTCAAGCCGAAGACATTTTCCTCACCCTGCTGGCTGACAACATCCTCTACCTGCTGGGCGCGCTGCTGCTCGTCATCGTGGTGCTCAAGGGCATCCGCATCGTGCCCCAGTCGCAGAAGTTCGTGATCGAACGCTTCGGCCGCCTGCACGCGGTGCTCGGCCCCGGCATCAACTTCATCGTGCCGTTCCTGGACGTGGTGCGCCACAAGGTCTCGATCCTCGAACGCCAGCTGCCCAATGCCACCCAGGACGCGATCACCAAGGATAACGTGCTGGTCGAGATCGACACCTCGGTGTTCTACCGCATCCTCGAGCCGGAAAAGACCGTCTACCGGATCCGCGACGTCGATGGCGCGATTTCCACCACGGTGGCGGGCATCGTGCGCGCCGAGATCGGCAAGATGGATCTGGACGAGGTGCAGTCCAACCGCGCCCAGCTGATCGCCGAGATCAAGCGCAGCGTCGAAAGTGCCGTGGACGATTGGGGCATCGAAGTCACCCGTGCCGAGATCCTCGATGTGAACCTCGACCAGGCCACCCGGGATGCAATGCTGCAGCAGCTCAACGCCGAGCGCGCCCGCCGCGCCGAGGTGACCAAGGCCGAGGGCCAGAAACGCGCCGTCGAGCTGGCCGCCGATGCCGAGCTTTATGCCGCCGAGCAGACCGCCAAGGCCCGCCGCATCCAGGCCGAGGCCGAAGCCTATGCCACCGGGGTGGTGGCCAAGGCAATCGCCGACAACGGCATCGAAGCGGCGCAGTACCAGGTGGCGCTGAAACAGGTGGAAGCGCTGAACGCGCTCGGCAACGGTGACGGCAAGCAGACCATCGTGCTGCCCTCGGCCGCGCTGGAAGCCTTTGGCGATGCCTTCAAACTGCTGAAAGGCGGCAAGTGATGGCGGACCAGTTCTGGGCATTGTGGTGGGTCTGGGGCGCCGCGGCGCTCGTGCTCGCCATTCTCGAGGTCCTGGTGCCCGGTTTCGTGTTCCTCGGGTTTGCCATTGGCGCCGCGGCCGTGACCGCGCTGTTGCTGCTGGGCGGCGGCAGCATCGGCCTGTCGCCGCTGCTGCTGGTCTTCGCCGCCCTGTCGCTGGTGGCCTGGCTGATATTGCGGCGCCTGTTCGCCCTGCCCAAGGGGCAGGTCAAGACCTTTGACCACGACATCAACGACTGACAAACGCGCCGGCTGCCCCGCCCGGCGACACGCTGGGGGCAGCCTGCCCGGCCTGGAACAGGCCCTCACCTCTCGCACAGCCGGGGGTGTCAGAACCGGATACCCACCCCGGCCAGCAGCCCGTGGCTGACGGTATCGTGACGGAAATAGCCCGCCGTACCGCGCTGGCCGTCCTCGTAGTCTACACCAAGAGCGCGATACATCACGTAGACCGACGCCCGCTGCCAGCGGTCGAAAACGACCCCGCCGGTCGCCGACCAGCTGTGATCGCTCCCCCCAAGCCCGCCGATATCGCCCTCCAGCAGCAGGCTCAATCCCGGCCTCAGGCGGCGCTGCCAGCGCAGGCCGACGATCGCATCGCTCCAGTCGGCCCTGCGGCGCAAACTGCCGGGAGCCGCCTCCTGCACATCCACGTCCCAATGGCGGATGCCCCCGAACACCTCGAGGCGATCGCGGGCGCTGGCCGCCTCCGGGCCGATGCGGCCCAGCCGGTAGGTCACCACCGCCTCGCCGATGTTCTGGTCATAGTCGACCACCACGCCGCCCCCGCCGCGCCCATCGGCATCCTGCACCGTGTAGCGCAGCCGAAAGCCGAGGCGGCTGCGATGGCGCGCCTCGAACTCAAGCACGCCTCCGGCCCGCAAAGGGTCCAGCATATCGCCCGGATCAATCGACAGGTCGCGGCCCGGCAGCCCTAGTTCGGTGACCCCCTCCACCGACCCGGCCTGCACCATGGGTGTCAGCTGAAACTGCCAGATCCGTTCGGCCTCTGCGCGCTCCGCGGCCAGTCCCGAAGCCACGATCACCAGCGCCGCCAAGGCGGGCCGCTTCGCTCGCCGGGCTCTGGATTGGACAACTGGCATGGTCATGGCACCTCCCGGTGCGGCGGCGCAATCGTCTCGCCGGAGCCGCCCCGTGGCACCCCGTTGGCTCTTGCCCGCACGCATCCCCCGCGCCGCCTGGCCCGATTGCCTGCCGGTTCAGCAGGGGGGCCACAATCTAGTGCTGCAACCCCCTGAAATCAAATTCCCGTCACCCGCCAGACAGGAAGTTCCCGCCGCGCCGCCGCCACCACTGGACGCCGGAGCCGGTGTTTCCTATATAAACGGTCGGAAAACCAGACCGGAACACGCATGACCAACTCGTCCGAACCTCTCGAAGGTACCCCGCTGATCGCGCCCTCCTCCGTCGACCATCCGCTCTACGAAGCGGTGGCCGATGCCTGCCGCTCTGTCTATGACCCGGAAATTCCGGTCAATATCTACGAGCTGGGCCTGATCTACACCATCGACATCAGCGAAGAGAACGAGGTCAAGATCATCATGACCCTGACCGCACCGGGCTGCCCGGTTGCGGGCGAAATGCCGGGCTGGGTCGTCGATGCCGTCTCGCCGATCCCCGGCGTCAAGGATGTCGATGTGCAACTCACCTGGGAGCCGCCCTGGGGCATGGAAATGATGTCCGACGAGGCCCGGCTGGAACTGGGCTTCATGTAACCTGCGCCCCGGGCCGCGGTTCCGCCCGTGGCCTTGCGCGCTGCCGCCAGCTCCGCAGTCCGCTGCGGGGCCCGCCCCGCCTCCCCCCCCTTGAGCCAGCACCACCCCGCGCCTAAGTTAGACGTAACGCGCGAAATTTGGAGATCTCTCATGTTCGGCATCCCCGGCAAACAGGCGGTAACCATGACCCCCAAGGCAGCGGCCCAGATTGCCAAGCTGATGGAGAAAGACGGCCATGCCGGCCTGCGCATCGGCGTCAAGAAGGGCGGCTGTGCGGGTATGGAATACACCATGGAATACGTCGACGAAGCCGCCCCCAACGACGAGGTGGTGGAACAGGACGGCGCCCGTATCCTGATCGCACCGATGGCGCAGATGTTCCTGTTCGGCACCGAGATCGACTACGAAGTGACGCTGCTGGAAAGCGGCTTCAAGTTCAACAACCCCAACGTGGCCGAGGCCTGCGGCTGCGGTGAATCCATCAGCTTCAAGGAACAGCCCGGCAGCTGACCCGGCATGCCAGGGCCGGACACGGACGGGCGGGGTCTTCCCCGCCCTTTTTGCGTGCCGCCACAGGCGCGCAAGCGAATTGCGCCGCGCGCCCGCCGGTGTTACCTGTCTCCTCCAAACAGATCAGCGGAGGCTTTCCCCATGCGGCGCAAACTGGCAGCAGGCAACTGGAAGATGAACGGCACCGGCGCAAGCCTGGCAGAACTGGCGGACCTCGGCGAGCGTCACGCGGATCCGGCGGTCGACATCCTGATCTGCCCCCCGGCCACGCTCTTGTCGCGGGCGGCAGAGGCGGTTCAGGGCGGTGCCATCGCCATTGGCGCCCAGGACTGCCACGCCGAGGCCGCGGGCGCCCATACCGGCGACCTGTCCGCCGCCATGCTCAAGGATGCAGGCGCCAGCGCCGTGATCCTGGGCCACTCCGAGCGCCGCGCGGACCACGGCGAAAGCGATGCCCAGGTCCGCGCCAAGGCCGAGGCCGCCTTTGCCGAAGACCTGATCGCCGTGATCTGCCTCGGCGAGACGCTGGAGCAGCGCGAGGCGGGTGAAACACTGAAGATCGTTGGCGATCAGCTCGCCGCGTCGGTGCCGGACAGCGCCACTGCCGCCAATACAGTGATTGCCTATGAACCGGTCTGGGCCATCGGCACCGGCAAGGTGCCGACGCTGGAGCAGATCGGCGAGGTCCACAACTTCCTGCGCACCGAGCTGGTGCACCGTTTCGGTGCCGAGATCGCCGATGGCATCCGCCTGCTCTACGGCGGTTCGGTCAAACCCGGCAACGCGGGCGAAATCTTTGCCGTCGCCAATGTCGACGGTGCGCTGGTCGGCGGCGCCAGCCTGAAGGCCGCGGATTTTTCTCCGATCATCGAAACCCTGGAAAACGCCTGACCCACACGCAGAGGTGCAAACCTGTGCAGGCATGAAAAAACGCCCCGGTTTCCCGGGGCGTTTTTTTTGGGCACGAACATGTGCACCTAGTTGGTTATGATCTCCGGTCCCATCACCGCGTTCGGCAGCACCGTCGACAGCCAGGGCACGTAGGTAATCAGGATCAGGAAGACGAACAGCACCGCCAGGAACGGCAGGGCCGCCCGCACCACGGACATCATCGGCATGCCCGCAACGCCCGAGGTCACGAAGAGGTTCAGACCGACCGGCGGGGTGATCATGCCGATCTCCATGTTCACCACCATGATGATGCCCAGGTGGATCGGATCGATGCCCAGCTCGATGGCAATCGGGAACACCAGCGGCGCCACGATCACCAACAGGCCCGACGGCTCCATGAACTGGCCGCCGATCAGCAGGATCACGTTGACGACGATCAGGAACATGACCGGTCCGAAACCCGCCGACAGCATAGCATTGGCGATATGCTGCGGCACCTGCTCGTCGGTCAGAACATGCTTCAGGATCAGCGCGTTGGCGATCACGAACAGCAGCGTAACGGTCAGCTTGCCCGCCTCGAACAGCGTGTGCTTGGTGTCGCTGTGCAGGAACGCGGTCAGCAGCGCATGCGGCTTCTTCAGCAGCGATGTCTTGGCCTCGCCCTCACCATTGGAGAGCGGCCCCATGTCCTTGTAGACAAAGCTCGCGATGAAGAAGGCATAGACCGCCGCAACGGCTGCCGCCTCGGTGGGCGTGAAGATGCCGCCGTAGATGCCGCCAAGGATGATCACGATCAGGAACAGGCCCCAACCGGCCTCCCGGCCCGACGCGATGATCTCGCCCCAGCCCTTCCACTCGCCCTTGGGCAGGTTCTTCACCTTGGCCATCACGTAGATGGTCACCATCAGGAACAGGCCGGCCATCAGGCCCGGAATCACCCCCGCCAGGAACATCCGCCCGACCGAGACCTCGACCGCCGCGGCATAGACCACCATCACGATGGAGGGCGGGATCAGGATGCCCAGCGTGCCCGCGTTACAGATCACACCGGCTGCGAACTCCTTGGAGTAGCCCACCTGGCGCATGCCCGCGATCACGATCGAGCCGATCGCCACCACGGTTGCGGGCGACGACCCGGACAGGGCCGCAAACAGCATGCAGGCAAAGACGCCGGCGATCGCCAGACCGCCCGGCAGGTGGCCGACGCAGGCGATGGAGAAGCGGATGATCCGCCGGGCCACGCCGCCCGTGGTCATGAAGCTGGAGGCGAGGATGAAGAAGGGGATCGCCAGCAGGGTGAAATGGCCTTCGAAGGCTTCAAACAGCGTACCGGCGACCGACGCCAACGAGCTGTCGGAATAAATCAGCAGAAAGATGGTCGAGCTGAGACCCAGGGACACCGCGATCGGCACCCCGATCAGCAACAGGCCGATCACCATCGCAAAGAGGATTACCACTTCCATCAGTCATGCTCCCCGCGCTGCGCCTGCACTTCTGCAATTTCATCTTCGACTTCATGGCTGGCGACCAGCCGGTCGGCCTCGCCGCGGGCGATCTGGAACGCCGCCTGGATGAACCGGACCACCAGCAGCAGGGTCGACACCGGCAGCACCACGTAGGGCACCACCTTGGGCAGCTTCTCGTAGGAATCGCCGTAGTTGATCAGGTCTTCGAGAAACCGCAGGAAGCTCACCATCGGCACGTCCTGCACCTCGTAAAAGCTCTGGCTGCGGGCCTTCATGTCAAAGCCGGTCGGGAACCACCGCCCCGAGGTCGGCGGCAGGTCGGCGAACACCGCCCAGTAGTCATAGGCGCCCTTCAGCAGCAGCAGCGAGAACACGATGCAGCAGGCGGCGGCAAACAGCCCCACCGCCCGGCGTGCGCCCGGGTTCAGCATGTTGACGATGGCGTCCACACCCAGATGCGCATGTGCCTTCACCGCGTAGGACGCCCCCAGCAGCACCAGCCAGGCGAACAGGAACACGGTCAGCTCCAGCGCCCACAGGATGTTGGAATTAAACACAAAACGCGCGATCACATTGGCAAAGGTGATGATGGTCATCAGCCCCAGCAGCAGCGCGATCAGGGTTTCTTCGAGTGAATTGAGTAGCCCGGTTGGGCCGGTTCTTGCCCCCGACATGATAGTCCCCCAAATTTTTTGGATTGCTTGGTTGGGCCGCCGGTCAAAGCCGCGGCGCCGGGTGCAGGGCGCCCGCCAAGGGGCACCCTGCCTGTCTGAAATTCCGCGGGCCGGATTAGAAGCCTGCGTTGATCGCCTGGGCGGCGTCGATCTTGTCCTGGCCGACATCGCCTGCGAATTTCTCCCAAACCGGCTTCATCGCCTCGACCCAGACCGCGCGCTGCTCGGGCGTCAGCTCACGCACCACGCCACCGGCATCGATGATCGCCTGCTTGGCCTCGTTGTTGACCTTGGTGGATTCCGCGTTCCGCACCGCGGTCACCTCGTTCAGGATGGTCAGGAACTGCTCGCGCACCTCCGGCTCCAGGCTGTCCAGCCAGTCCACCGAGGTCACCACCAGGTAGTCCAGCACGCCGTGGTTGGTCTCGGTCACACCGTCCTGCACTTCAAAGAACTTCTTGCCGTAGATGTTCGACCAGGTGTTCTCCTGGCCGTCCACAACACCCTGCTGCAGGGCACCGTAAACTTCCGAGAAGGCCATCTTCTGCGGGCTGCCGCCGATCGCTTCCATCTGCGCGACCAGCACGTCCGAGGACTGCACGCGGAACTTCAGCCCGTTGGCGTCTTCCGGCGCCAGCAGCGGCTTGTTCGCCGACATCTGCTTCATGCCGTTGTGCCAGTAGGCCAGACCCTGCAGGCCGCGGCGCTGCATCGAATCCAGCATTTCCTGACCGGTCTCGGAGGCCTGGAACGCATCTACCGCCTCGATGTTCTTGAACATGAACGGCAGGTCGAACAGGCGGAACTGCTTGGTGAACTTCTCGAACTTGGAGAGCGACGGTGCCGCCAGCTGCACGTCACCCTGCAGCATCGCCTCCAGCACCTTGTTGTCGTTGTAGAGGGTGGAGTTCGGATAGACCTCCAGGCACATGGTGCCGTTCATTTCCTCGTTGATACGCTTTTCCAACAGCGACGCGGCGATCCCCTTGGGGTGCTTGTCGGTGTTGGTGACGTGGCTGAATTTCACCACGATCTCGCCGTCGTCGCAGGCAGCGCTTGCCGCACCAGCGGTCACGGTCAGCGCCATCGCGGTGGCGGCAGCAGTCAGCATCTTCATGTCATTCCTCCCAGAATTGCAGTGCTGTGTTCAGCAGCATGGCTGAAACCCGCACATAACATCCCAAGTTGCGAAAATCCGCTCAACAGTTGATTCGAGAATCACGTGACACGCCAATTTCATATTGTTTTTCAACGCGTTTTCCGGCCACCCCCGGAAACCCCCGCCAGCGGCTGCGCCCGCTGTGCGAAATCCCGCACAGGCCATTTCGGGCTTTGTGCGAAAATCCGCACAAATGTTAGCGTATGACATAAACCATCGTTTCACTGGCAGAATCGCTCTGCCCGGTCTTTGGGCGAATGCTCGCGCGGTGCCTGTTGCACATGCAGCGTACGCCGCAGTGTCCGCTCCTTAACCCGGTCTTGCGATACTGGCTTTCGTCGCGACACCGGTGCGGACTGACACCCCGCACCAACAGGAGAACCGGCCCCCTCAGACCACCTCCTCATTGGGTGCAGGGGTGACCCGCAACGAAGGCTTCAGCGGACATGGGGGAAACGCCCCCATCCTGCCTCCGCCCATGCGCCCCCTTTTATCGGGGGGAGCGGCGGCGCCGCCTCCTTTACCACCGGCAGCCATGCCGGATCAGAACGAGCCGCACGGCTCCCCCCTCTCTCCGCCTCAGCGGCGATAATCCTCGGGGCGGATGCCATAGCGGGCCAGCTTGTCATAGAAGGTCTTGCGGGGCAGCTTCAGGGCTTGCGCCGCCACAGCCGCGCGCCCGTTTGCCCGCCCCAGCGCCGCGATCAGCAGCGAGCGCTCCACCTGCGCCATCTGTTCCGCAAGGCCAAGCCCCGCGCTGGCCGCCGCCTCCTCGGGCATGCCCAGCACGAAGCGCATCGCCGCCGACATCAGGGACCGGGTATTGCCCGGCCAGTCTTGGGCCATCAGCGCCGCCAGATGTTCCTGGCTGATCTCCGGCGGCTGGATGCCCGCCTGTTCCGCCGCCTGCGCCACGTAGTGACGAAACAGCACCGGAATATCGCCGGGACGTTCCGCCAGCGAGGGGATGCGCACCCGCATCACGTCCAGCCGGTAGAACAGATCGGCGTTGAAGGCGCCCTGCTCCACCTGTCCGGCCAGATCGGCGCTGGACCCCGCGATCACCCGCGTGCCCGCGCCCTGTTCCAACTGCCCCAACAGCGCATATTGCGCCGCCTCGGGCAGGCTTTGCACCTCGTCGAGAAACAGCGAGCCCCCGGCGGCGTCCTTGCACAGGCTGACGACATCGGCCTGCCCCAGCCCGGCGGCGGCGCGTTTCACGAAGGGGCCCTGGCCGACCGGGGACATCAGGTGGATGACCTCTGCCACCTTGGAAATGCCGCTGCCCGGCGGCCCCGAGACCAGCACCTCGGCCCCGGTCGGGGCTACCGTGCGCACCCGGCGGCGCAGCGCACTGGCCTGCGGCGAGCTGCCGAACAGCATCCGCGAGGCCGGATCGCCGGTCTCCAGCTGCTGTTTCAGGCGGCGGTTCTCCAGCACCAGGGCGCGGGTCCGCAGGGCGCGCTCCAGCACCGGCAGGAAATCGGCGGCGGCACAGGGTTTTTCGAGGAAATCAAACGCCCCCCGCGACATCGCCCGGACCGCCATCGGAATGTCGCCCTCGCCGGTCAGCAGCACCACCGGCAACTCGGGGTCGACCTCATGGGCATAGTCCAGCAGGTGGAACCCGTCGCGCCCCGGCATCCGGATGTCAGAGACGATGATGCCGTCGAACTCCCGCGTGATCAGATCCTTGGCCGCCACGAAGGAACCCGCGGTGACCGCGTCCAGCTCGTTCAGCTCCAGCGTCTGCGCCAATGCCGCGCGCACCGCCGCATCGTCGTCGACCAGCAAAACCCTTCGTGTCATGCCGCCTCTTCCTCTTTCCAATATTCCAGCTCCACCGTGAACACCGCGCCGCGCTCAGCGTTGGAGCCGCGAATGTTGCCGCCAAAGCTCTGCACCAGACCGTAGGAAATGGACAGCCCCAACCCCATCCCCTCGGAGGAGCCCACCGCCTTGGTCGAATAGAACGGATCAAACACCTTTTCCGGCTCCTTCAGGCCGGGGCCGATGTCCTGCACGGTGACCGACAGCCGCGCGCCGCGGTGCACCTGCAGGCGGATCACCCGGTCCTCCTGGTCCAGCATCGCGTCCACCGCGTTGTTGATCAGGTTCACGAAGACCTGCGTCAGCCGCACCTCGCCGCCGCGCACGAAAATCTCTCCGCGCGGCGGCGGCGCCCAGTCCAGGCGCACGGAACACTCGCGCAGCCGCGTCTGGGTCAGCTCCACGGCGTCCTCCAGAACCTTGGCAAGGTCGACCTTTCCGACCGGCTCGCTCTCGTTGCGGGCAAAGGCGCGCAGGTTCTTGATGATCCGCGCCATCCGCGCCGCCATGTCGGAGATCCGCGCCAGGTTCTCCCCCGTGCGCTCGGCCTTGCCACGGGCGAGGAAGGCGGCGCCGTTCTCGGCATATTGCTGGATCGCCATCAAAGGCTGGTTCAGCTCGTGGCTGATGCCCGCCGACATCTGCCCCAGCGCCGACAGTTTTCCCGCCTGCACCAGGTCCTGCTGCGCGCGCTTCAAGGCGGCCTCCGCCTCCTCGCGCTCGCGCACCTCGCGGCGCAGCTGCACGTTGGCGGCAGACAGTGCCTCGGTGCGCTGCGCCACCCGGCTTTCCAGCACCGCATTGGCCTCGGCCAGGGTGCGGCGGCGCTCCATCACGAAGAACAGCATGGCCCCGAAGGCAAGGCACACCGCCGCCAGCGCCGCCGCCTGCAGCGCGGCGATCCGCCGGGCCGGCGCCACATCCACCAGGATTTCTCCGGTCATGCCGATCACCGGCAGCGCCACCGACAGATGCAAGGCGCGCGCGGGCAAATACGGGCTGCCCGCCAGCCGCCAGATCTCATGCGGGCCGATGTGCCATTGGGCCAGTACCCGGGGCCGACTCGCCGCCGCCCCCAGCCCCGGCCCCGGCCCCGCCGCGCCGCCCGCCACCGCCGCCTTGCGGTTCCAGAACAGCAGCTCGGACCGGTTGGCGATGAACACTTCGCCGCTGGCCACGGTAAAGAACACCGCCGGCAGGCTGCCGCGCCACGTCTGCTCCACGTCCTCGATATCCGCAACCACCACCAGCGCGCCGCGAACGCGCCCATCGGTGCCAAAGGCTGGGGCGGCGTAGAAATAGGCCCGCTGGTCGTCGGGCCGCAACACGCCATGGCCGGTGCCCAGCGCCCCCTGTTGCGCGCGCCGGAAATAGGCCTGGTCGGCCACGCTGCTGCCCACCACGCCCTCGGCTGCCGCCAGCACCCGGCCCGAGGAATCGGTGAAGAACACGTCCAGCGCCGCGGTCTTGTCCGCGATCGAGCGCAGCAGATCCGCTGCCGCCGCCCGGGCCACCGGCTCCGACAGGTCGCGCAGCACCGGGTGTTCCGCCGTCAGCACCGCCAGCTCCTGGTAGACTTCCAGCTGGGTGCTGACCCGGTCCGACGCCAGCGCCAGGTCGGCGGCGCTGCGTTCGGCCAGGCTGTCCAGCGCCTGCCGGTAGCCATAGGACCAGACCGCCAGCGCCAGCGCCGCGACGGCCAGCAGGAAGCCCACGGGCAGGCTCCAGCGGATCAGAGTTTGTGCTTTCATGCGGGCAAGTTAACAGCGCAGCCCTTGCAAAGACCAGCCATGCCGGCAAAATCACCCCATGCAGATCCTGTCCCAATCCCCGACCGATCCCGGCTTCGTCCAGAACCCCTACCCGTTTTACGCGGCGGCCCGCGCGCAGGGCCAGCTGCACCACTGGCAGGACTACGGCATGGTTGCCGCCTTCGGTCATGCAGCGGTGCACATGCTGCTGCGCGACCGCCGCTTTGGCCGCGAACTGCCACAGGAGATGCAGCAGCACGGCCCGGCCCATCTCGCGCCCTTCCTCGCCACCGAGGCGCATTCGATGCTGGACGCCGAACCGCCCCGCCACACCCGCCTGCGCAAGCTGGTGATGCGCGCCTTCACCTCGCGCGGGATCGCGGCGCTGCAGCCGGAGCTGGAGACGCTGTGCCACCAGCTGATCGACGCGTTCCCGGACCACCCGTTCGACCTTCTCGAGGCCTATTGCACCCAGGTGCCGGTGATCACCATCTGCCGCCTGCTGGGCGTGCCGACCGACATGGCGCCGCAGCTGCTGGACTGGTCGCACCGGATGGTGGCGATGTACCAGGCCGCCCGCACCGAGGCGACCGAACACGCCGCCGCCGCCGCGGCGCAGGCGTTCACCGACTTCCTGCGCGGCTATATCGACGCGCGCCGCGACGATCCCCGCGACGACCTCATCACCCGGCTGATCGCCGCCGAGGAAGAGGGCGAGACCCTGTCGACGGATGAGCTGATCGGCACCTGCATCCTGCTGCTGAACGCGGGCCACGAGGCCACCGTGCATTCGCTGGGCAACGGCGTGAAGACGATGTTGCAGCAGGGCTGGCAGGCCGAGTGGCTGGCGCCCGAGGGCATCGAGCGGCTGGTCGAGGAGATCCTGCGCTACGACCCGCCGCTGCACATGTTCACCCGCTACGCCTATGAGGAGGCAGAGGTTTTCGGCCATACCTTCCAGCGCGGCGAGCAGGTGGCGCTGCTGCTGGCCGCCGCCAACCGCGACCCCGCGATGCTGGAGGACCCGGAGCGGTTCGACCCGACCCGCCCCGCCAAGGTCAACAAGAGCTTCGGCGGCGGGCTGCATTTCTGCGTCGGCGCGCCGCTGGCCCGGCTGGAGATGCAGATCGCGCTGCCGATCCTGTTTGAGCGTTGCCCGGAGCTGAAACTGGCCGCCGCGCCGCAATACGCCAACACCTATCACTTCCACGGGCTGACCCGGCTGATGGTGACGGTCTGAGGCTACGCCCCGGCTGACCGCGCCGCTTGGGGCGCGGTCAGCCGGGGCCCGCCCCTTCCGGGGAGCGCGCGTGCTGCGGGCGCGGCCAGGGGATCAGACCGCCACGCTGTCCAGCGGAAGCATGGTGGTCGACTTGATCTCCTCCATCGACAACAGCGCGGTGACGTTGTGCACCTTCACCTCCGAGATCAGCGCCTGGTAGAACACGTCATAGGCCCGCGCGTTCTGCACCCGCACCTTCAGGATATAGTCGATATCCCCCGCCAGCCGGTGCGCCTCCTGCACCTCGGGGCGGTCGCGCAGGGCCTGCAGGAACTTTGCCTGCCACTCCGCCTCGTGCTCCGAGGTGCGGATCAGGACAAAGAAACAGGCCTCGAACCCCAGCGCCTCGGCATCCAGCAGCACCGTCTGCTGACCGATCACCCCCGCCTCACGCAGCTTGCGGATTCGATTCCACACCGGCGTCTTTGACGAGCCCACCCGGCGGGCGATTTCATCCAGAGACTGGCTGGCGTCGCGTTGCAGTTCAGCCAGAATTTTCCGGTCCGTGCCGTCGATCCGCACCGTCATTCCTGTTTTCTCCTTGTCTGAGGACCAATCAGCCCGGCTTCGCGCCGCGCAGAAACCAACGTTCTTATTTATCCGCCGATATAGCGTAATGGCGGGAATATTTCCTATATCTACAGCCAAGTCAAACACGCACCACAGAGGGTACAGGGATGTCCGCACCTACGACACATGCCGCTATTGCCACCGCTCACGTTCGCGGCGGCATGTGTTGCCTGGTTGCGGGCGAGGTTGCCTTTGCGGGCTCCGGTCCCGGCGACCCGGAGCTGCTCACCCTCAAGGTGCTGCGCGCCCTGCAAGAGGCCGATGTCATCCTGCATGACCGCCTGGTGTCCGACGCCGTCTTGGCCCTGGCAGGTCCGCAAGCCGCGCTGGAAAACGTCGGCAAGGAGGGTTTTGGCCCGCAGGTCAGCCAGGAGGACATCAACGCCCGCCTGGTGGCCCATGCCAAGGCCGGCAGGAAGGTGCTGCGCCTGAAGGCCGGCGATCCGACCATCTTTGCCCGCCTGGACGAGGAACTGTCGGCGCTGGAGGCGGCAGGCATCGCCAGCCAGATCCTGCCCGGCATCACCGCCGCCTCCGCCGCCGTTGCCGCCATCGGCCAGAGCCTGACCCAGCGCGGGCGCAATTCCTCGGTGCGGTTCCTGACCGGCCACGACATGAAGGGCTTTGCCGACCACGACTGGGCCGCGCTGGCGCGCCCCGGTGCAGTGGCCGCGGTCTACATGGGCAAGAAATCCGCCCGCTTCGTGCAGGGCCGCCTGATCATGCACGGGGCCGACCGCGCCATGCCGGTCACCCTCGTCGAAAACGCCTCGCGCCCCGAACAGCGGGTGCTGGAAACCACGCTGGAACGCCTGCCTGCCGACCTCGACGCGGCCGGGCTGGACGGTCCTGCCCTCACCTTCCTGGGGCTCGCGCCGCGCAAAGCGGCCGCCGCCCTCACCGATCTCAAGACGGAGCTTGCATAATGCCTCGCGCCTTTACGCCCAAAGTCATCACCGCCAACGACCTGCTCGAGGGCGACGTGATCTATTTCACCGCTGACGACACCTGGACCCGCGACATGTCCGAGGCCGAGCTGATCACCGATGAAGCCGAAGCCCAGCTGCGCCTGATCGAGGCGGAGAAGCAGAACCTCAAGATCGTCGGTGCCTACCTGGCCGATGCCAAGGCAGGCCCGAACGGCCCCGAACCCACCCACTTCCGCGAGGAATTCCGCCGCACTGGCCCCTCGAACTACTTCCACGGCAAGCAGGAGGCGCAAGCCAATGTATAAGTACAACGAGTTCGACGAAGCCTTCCTGGCAGAGCGCAACGCTCAGTTCCGCGCCCAGGTCGAGCGCCGCATCGACGGCTCGCTCACCGAGGAAGAATTCCGCCCGCTGCGCCTGATGAACGGTGTCTACCTGCAGCTGCACGCCTACATGCTGCGGGTGGCGATTCCCTATGGCACGCTGAACTCCGCCCAGATGCGGCAGCTGGCCCTGCTGGCCGAGAAGTGGGACAAGGGCTATGGCCATTTCACCACGCGCCAGAACATCCAGTACAACTGGCCCAAGCTGCGTGACCTGCCCGACATGCTGGACGCCCTCGGCGAGGTTGGCCTGCACGCGATCCAGACCTCCGGCAACACCATCCGCAACACCACCGCCGACCATTTCGCCGGTGCCGCCAAGGATGAGCTGATGGACCCGCGCCCCTATGCCGAGCTGATCCGCCAGTGGTCCACCGACCACCCGGAGTTCCAGTTCCTGGGCCGCAAGTTCAAGATCGCCATCACCGGCAGCCCCAACGACCGCGCCGTGACCAAGGCGCATGACGTCGGCCTGCGCATGGTGCAGCGCGACGGCGAGACCGGTTTCGAGGTCATCGTCGGCGGCGGCCTTGGCCGCACCCCGCTGGTCGGCAAGGTGCTGCGCGAGTTCCTGCCGCAGGCGGACCTGCTGCCCTATCTGGAGGCGATCCTCAGCGTCTACAACGTGCTGGGTCGGCGCGACAACAAGTACAAGGCGCGCATCAAGATCACCGTGATGGAAAACGGCATCGACACCTTCCGCGCCAAGGTCGAGGAAGCCTTCCTGACCCTGCGCGCCCAGTTCGACGGCACCGACCAGGCGCTGCTGGAAGACATCAAGCAGCATTTCGCGGCGCCCGACTTCCGCTCCGGCAGCACCGAAGCCTTTGACGCGGCCTATGACACCGACCCGGTGTTCCGCGCCTGGGCCGACACCAACCTGACCGAGCACCGCAAGGACGATCACGCGATCGCCACCATCTCGATCAAGGCGCATGGCGCCACCCCCGGCGACGCCACCGCTGAGCAGATGCGGGCGATGGCCGACCTGGCCGAGCAATACGCCTATGACGAGCTGCGCATCAGCCACCAGCAGAACGTGATCCTGCCGCATGTCCACAAGAACGACCTGCCCGCGATCCACGCCAAGCTGAAACAGCACGGCCTCGCGACCGCCAACGTCGGCCTGATCTCGGACATCATCGCCTGCCCGGGCATGGACTACTGCGCGCTGGCGACAGCCCGCTCGATCCCGGTGGCACAGGAGATCGCGACCCGCTTTGACGAGCTGAAGATGGAGCACGACATCGGCCATCTGCAGATCAAGATCTCGGGCTGCATCAACGCCTGCGGCCATCACCACGTGGGCCATATCGGCATCCTCGGGCTGGACCGCGCAGGGGTGGAGAACTACCAGATCACCCTGGGCGGCGACGCGACCGAGACGGCCGCCATCGGCACCCGCACCGGCCCCGGTTTCGCCTATGACGAAATCGTGCCTGCGGTGGAGCGCATCGTCGAGGTCTACATGGCGCAGCGCGAAAGCGCCGACGAGACCTTCCTCGAGACCTACCGCCGCATTGGCATGGAGCCCTTCAAGGCAGCCCTCTACCCAGAGGCCCAGAAAAAGGTCGCCTGACCATGTTCGACACAGCCGGAAAACAGCCCGCCGGGGGGGGCAACCCCACCCGCGACCGGGAGCTGGCCGCCAAGGCGGAGGCGCTGAACGCGCGCTTCCGCCACCACTCGGCCACCTCGGTGATGGAAGGCGCCTTGAAGGACGCAGGCCACATTGCGCTGGTCTCCTCCTTCGGGGCGGAATCGGTGGTGCTTTTGCACATGGCCGCGGTCATCGATCCGATGACGCCGGTCCTGTTCGTGGACACCGAGCTGCTGTTCACCGAAACGCTGATCTATCAGCAGGAGGTGAGCGAGCGGCTGGGCCTGCGCAACGTGCATATCATCCGCGCCGACGACATCGCCGAGAAAGACCCCTATGGCGCCCTGCGCTTCAGCGACAAGGACGCCTGCTGCACCCTGCGCAAGACCATTCCGCTGCAAAAGGCGCTGGCGGGCTATGACGGCTGGATCACCGGCCGCAAGCGGTTCCAGTCCGGCTCCCGCGCCGCGCTCGATTTCTTCGAGGTCGAGGATGGCACCGGGCGGCTCAAGATCAACCCGCTGGCCCATTGGGCGCCCGAGGACGTGCGCGCCTACATGGATGAAAACCGCCTGCCCCGCCATCCGCTGGTGGCCAAGGGCTACCCGTCGATCGGCTGCGCGCCCTGCACCAGCCCGGTCAAGGAAGGCGAAGACCCCCGTGCCGGCCGCTGGCGCGGTGAAAACAAGGAAGAATGCGGCATCCACGTGGTGGATGGCAAATTCGTACGCACAGGAGCGTAAGTGAGATGACTGTTATCGTGACCGACACGGGTTTTGCCCCCGACGACTGGACCGGCGGCTTTGACGGCGCCAACGTGCTGGAGCTGGCCTCTGACGCCGACCTGAGCGACGTGTCGCTGGACGGGGTGGAACTGGTGCGGATCCAGTTCCCCAGCTTCGCCGACGGCCGCGGCTTCACCCTCGCCCGGCAGCTGCGGCTGAAGGGCTACGAGGGCCGCCTGCGCGCCTTTGGCCATGTGATCGCCGATCAATACGCCATGGCCCGGCGCTCGGGTTTCGACGAGGTCGAGATCAGCGACGATCTCGCCGCGCGCCAGCCCGAGGACCAATGGCTTGCCCGCGCCAACTGGAAAGCGCATAGCTACCAGGCCCGCCTGCGCGGCAGCACCGCTGCCCGCTGAGCCAGCCCCCTTGCAACCGGGAAAACCCCGCACCCTGCCCCGGCGCCCGCGCCGCAGCGGGCAGGATTTGCGGAACAGGGGTTTTCCTGACCTGTATCAAAGACTAATCAGAGGTGCCGGCAGATCTTCCGGCAGTGCATGTGATGAATGAGATGACCGCCGTGACCGAGACCGCAACCACCGCCGCGCCCGAAAAGGCCAAACCGGCCCTGCCCGACGCCCAGACCGTGACCTCGGTCAAGCACTGGACCGACAAGCTGTTTTCCTTCCGGGTGACCCGCCCCGCCTCGCTGCGCTTCCGCTCGGGTGAATTCGTGATGATCGGCCTGATGAACGATCCCGACCCCAAGACCGGCAAGCAGAAACCCCTGCTGCGCGCCTACTCCATCGCCTCGCCCTCCTGGGACGAGGAACTGGAGTTCTACTCGATCAAGGTCGAGGACGGCCCGCTGACCTCCAAGCTGCAGCACATCCAGCCCGGCGACGAGATCATCCTGCGCCCCAAACCGGTCGGCACGCTGGTGCATGACGCGCTGCTGCCTGGTAAGCGGATCTGGTTCTTTGCCACCGGCACCGGCTTTGCGCCCTTTGCATCGCTGCTGCGCGAGCCGCAGACCTACGAGGATTACGACGAGGTCATCATCACCCACACCTGCCGCACCGTGGGTGAGCTGCAGTACGGCCGCGAACTGATCGAAAGCCTGAAGGACGACGAGCTGCTGAACGAGCTGATCGGCGAGGGCTTCTGGAAGAAGATCAAATACTACCCGACCACCACCCGCGAGGAGAGCCCCAAGATGGGCCGCATCACCGACCTGATGCGCTCGGGCGAGGCCTTCGCCGACCTTGGCGTGCCGCCGCTGAACCCGGACACCGACCGCGCGATGATCTGCGGCAACTTGGCCTTCAACCTCGAACTGAAAGACCTGTTCGAGAACACCTACGGGCTGGAAGAAGGCGCCAACTCCAAGCCGCTGCATTTCGTGGTGGAAAAGGCGTTCCTGGACTGATCCGGCACACCCGCGCCCCGGAACCAAGGCCGCCCCGCCCGGGCGGCCTTTTTCTTTGGCACCGGAGGGCACCGGGGGCGCGGCGGCATGCCTTGTTTTGGTCACGGTTTTGTCCGTGCCGCGCCTTGTCCCGTTTATCTTTTGTTGGGAATGTTTGCCTAATTCTGATGCTGACATCCAGAATGGAGCAGCACCGATGCAGAACGATCCCACCACCGGGCAGGCGCCCATCTTCTCCTCTGTCCGCAGCGAAGCAGGCAAGGCCCGCGTCAAGGCGGCCCTGAACGGTTTCCAGTCCCGCCCGGACAAGGTGCAGCCCTCCATCCCCGACAAGATCGCCGCGGTCAAAGCCAGCTTTGACCTCACCGCCGTTTCGCCGCTCGACATCGACCGGATGTTCGACGCGCTGGTCGAAGCCGGCCAGCCGGTCACCGCGCCCATGCTGCTGTTGAATTCGATGGGGGCCGCGTTCCGCGGACGCCTTGCCGCGATCACCGGCAACCCCTTTGATGCGGCGCGTCCGATGGACCTGGTCGCCGTGGCGAAACTGCAGATCCAGCGCGCCCGCAAGCAGGGCGGCAGCAGTGCCAGCTGGGAAGCTTTCCTGGCGTTCCTGGCCCCGCAGGCCGCAACGCCCGCCCCGGTCGCGGCGGCAGCGCCCGCCGCCCCGCTGGCCGAGAAGCCAACCCCGATGGCCCATATCAGCCAGTTGGCCCAGACCGCGCAGACCGGCGCACAGATGCACCCGCACTGACCGGCCACGCGCCCGCCGTCGCATCACGCTGCCCAGCGATGCTGCGACAGGGCGAGCAGGCAGACTCAATCAGCCCCTTCCCGCCGGAAGGGGCTGATCTGCGTTTTGCCATGTGGAACGCAGGGCGTCTTGCCCGATGCGGGCCGCCCGGATCAGTTGCTCGCGGCGCTGCCCCCGGCGGAGCCTTCGACCGTCGCCTCCGCGCCAGCTTCCGCCTCGGTCGGCGCGCTCAGCAGCTTCTTGGCATTTGCAGCCGCATCATCCAGCGCCTGACCGGCATCGCCGGTCGCCGCATCCGTGGCCGCTCCGGCCGCTTCCGCAGCCTCGGTTGCCGCCGCTCCGGCGGCATCAGCGCCCTTGGTGATCGCCTCTGCTGCCGCCTCGGCGGCGGCATCAGCACCCGCCTCGGCAGAGCCCGCCGCGGCGATGCCGGAATCCAGCGCCTCGCTGGCGCTGTCGGCCGCGCTGTCAATCGCACCTTCCACGGCCTCCTCAACGGCCTTGGCAGCCTGGTTCACCGTTTCACCCACCGTGGCGGCGGCTTCGCTCGCCACTTCGCCCGCGGCCTCAACGGCCTCGCCGAGCGCATCCGCAGCCTCATCCACGCTCTCCGGCAGGTCTGCTTCGGGCACCGTCTCCACCTGCACCTGCTCGGGCTCGGTCACGGGGGCTGTCTGGGGCGCATCCTCGGTTGTCGCCACCGGCGCGCTGTCCTGCGGCTGCTGGCCCCTGATCACCACATAGCCCCCCACCGCTGCGGCCCCCAGGGCCGCCAGGATCAATAGCTGTTTCATCATGCTTTCCTTCCTAGTTCCGGCCTCCGCCGCGCGGGCCGACGGGATTTGCCCCGCAAGACCATGCACATCCGCAGATGCCTCACACCCGCCACATGGCGATGCGCGCGGCCTTCCTCAAGGGGGAAGTTTCCCGACCACGCCTCATGCGCGCGCGACCGCCGTCGTCCCCCGGCCAACCGCACCGTTCTGCCCCCTTCCACCCCCTGTTTTGGCAGCAATTGCAACATGCGGCCTTGAAAAGCAGCTTTCCTGCCGCCATACCGCCCATAGGCCTTGAATCACAGGCGCGGGAGCAGTAGCTTTCCCGCACTTTTTGCAATGACAGAAGGATCACAGTCATAGCCCGCAGACCTCATAACGCGCCGCCGCAACGTGACACCGGCCCGCGCGTCAACGAAAAAATCCGTGCCCCCGAAATCCGCCTGATCGGTGCCGATGGCGAAAACGTTGGGGTCGTGCATCCCGCGAAAGCCATGGACATGGCGGCAGAGGC
This sequence comes from Leisingera sp. S2M4, assembly GCF_055398055.1. Classification (NCBI taxonomy): domain Bacteria; kingdom Pseudomonadati; phylum Pseudomonadota; class Alphaproteobacteria; order Rhodobacterales; family Roseobacteraceae; genus Leisingera; species Leisingera sp. S2M4. Next base: position 2,777,539 of record NZ_AP040861.1, on the reverse strand, counting down.
CGGATTGGATCTGGTTGAAATCTCGCCCAACGCCAACCCGCCCGTGTGCAAGATCATGGACTTTGGCAAGTTCAAGTACGAACAGCAAAAGCGCGAGAGCGAAGCCCGCAAGAAGCAGAAGATCATCGAGGTCAAAGAGGTCAAGTTCCGTCCCAACACGGACACTCATGACTATGATGTGAAGATGCGCAACGTCTACAAGTTCCTCGAGAACGGCGACAAGGTGAAAGTCACCCTGCGCTTCCGGGGGCGCGAGATGGCTCACCAGAACCTGGGCCGCGAACTGCTGGAACGCGTCGCCGAGGACATCAAGGAACTGGGCAAGGTCGAGAACATGCCCAAGATGGAAGGCCGTCAGATGATCATGATGATCGGCCCGCTGGCGAAGAAATAAGCCGCAGCGCCCCCGCGGCGCCCGGACATAAAGAAAGCCCCGCAGGCGCTGCCGCGGGGCTTTCGCTTTGGCACGGGCGGCCCGCAGGCGTCAGCCCGCCGCCGCCACCGCCCGTTTGGTCATCACCGCGACCAGATGCGCGCGGTACTCCTTGGAGCCGTGCAGATCGGCGATCATGCCCTCTGCATCCACGCTCAGCCCGTCCAGCGCATCAGGCGCAAAATTGGCACTCAGCGCCGCCTCCGCCTCGCGCCAGCGGAACACGCCCTCCTCCGACGCGCCGGTGACCGCAACCCGCACCCCGTCAGAGAACCTGGCCACGAACACCCCCACCAGCGCAAAGCGCGACGCGGGCTGCACGAACTTCTGGTAGTTGGCTTTCTCCGGCACCGGGAAGCGCACCGCGGTGATGATCTCGCCCTCCTCCAGCGCGGTCTCGAACAGCCCCTGGAAATAGTCATCCGCTTCGATCTCGCGGCTGTTGGTGACGATGGTCGCGCCGCTGCCCAGCGCCGCCGCCGGGTAGCAGGCGGCGGGGTCGTTGTTGGCCAGCGAGCCGCCGATGGTGCCGCGGTTGCGCACCGCCGGATCGCCGATGTGGCTGGCCAGCTCCGCCAGCGCCGGATAGCTGGCGGCCCCGGCGGCCACCGCCGCATGGGTCGCCGCACCCCCGATGGTCAGCACGCCACCGCTGTCGCTGATGCCCTGCATCTCGGTGATTCCCGACAGGCTGACCAGTTTGGACGGCATCGCCAGCCGCTGCTTCAAGGTCGGGATCAGCGTCTGCCCGCCGCCCAGCGCCTGGGCGTCCTCCTCCGTCAGCGCCGCCACCGCCTCACCCACGGTCGCAGGCTTTACAAACTCGAATTCATACATCGTGTATCCTTTCCGAAAACCGGCACTCCGGCCTTCATCTTTCCGAAAATACTCCGGGGGTATGGGGGCAGCGCCCCCATGAACCCTTAGCCGTTCATCGCCGCCCAGACCCGCGCAGGGCTCAGCGGCATGTCGATATGGGTCACGTTCTTGCCCGCCGATTGCAGCGCATCCACCACCGCGTTGACCACCGCGGGCGGCGAGCCGATCGCGCCCGCCTCGCCGCAGCCCTTCACGCCCAGGGGATTGTGCGTGCAGGGCGTCTGGCAGGAATGATCCACCTGGTAGAACGGCACATCATCCGCCCGCGGCATCGCGTAATCCATGAAGGAGGCCGACAAGAGCTGGCCGTCCTGGTCATAGGCGGCGTTTTCCAAGAGCGCCTGGCCAATGCCCTGCCCCAGCCCGCCATGGACCTGGCCGTCGACGATCATCGGGTTGATGATATTGCCGAAATCATCCGCAGCCGAGAACCGCTCAATGGTGACCTTGCCGGTGTCGGGATCGACCTCCACCTCGCAGGCATAGGCGCCCGAGGGATAGGTAAAGTTCGCCGGATCGTAAAACGCGGTCTCCTCCAGCCCCGGCTCCAGCTCCTCCAGCGGGTAGTTGTGCGGCACATAGGCGGTCAGCGTGACATCGCCCCAGGCCACCGATTTGTCGGTGCCCGCAACGGTGAACTGGCCGTCCTTCAGCTCGATATCCGCGTCCGAGGCCTCCAGCAGGTGGGCGGCGATCTTCTTCGCCTTGGCGATGATCTTCTCGGTCGCGCGCACCATGGCCGAGCCGCAGACCGCGATGGAGCGCGAGCCATAGGTGCCCATGCCAAAGGGCACACGGCCGGTGTCGCCATGCACGATATCGACCATGCTCTCGTCGATGCCGATCATGTCGGCAACGACCTGCGGGAAGGAGGTTTCGTGCCCTTGCCCGTGGCTGTGCGCGCCGACGAAGACGCTGATGGTGCCGGTGGCGTTCACCCGCACCGTTGCAGCATCGTACAGGCCCGCGCGCGCGCCCAGCATGCCGACGATGTTCGAGGGCGCAATCCCGCAGGCCTCGATATAGCAATTGACGCCCATGCCGCGCAGCTTGCCCTTCTTCTCGCTTTCCGCACGGCGGGCGGCAAAGCCCGCGACGTCGGCGATCTCCTCCAGCTTGTCCATGGTGGCGGTGTAATCGCCGGTGTCATAGGTCAGCGCCACCGGGGTTTCATAGGGGAACTCGGTGATGAAGTTCTGCCGCCGCAGCGCAATCGGGTCGACGCCCAGCTCGCGCGCGGCCTTGTCGATCACGCGCTCCAGCTGGAAGGTCGCCTCGGGCCGACCCGCACCGCGGTAGGCGTCGACCGGCACCGTGTTGGTGAACACCGTCTTCACGTTCACCTGCACCACCGGCGTCTTGTAGTTGCCCGCCATCAGCGTGCCGTGCAGGTAGCTGGGCACCGAGGTGGCAAAGGTCGACAGATACGCGCCCATGTTCGCCATCGTGTTGGTGCGCAGCGCGGTGAAGTTGTTGTTGCTGTCCAGCGCCAGCTCGATCTTGGTCACATGGTCGCGGCCATGGGCGTCCGAGATGAATGCCTCGGACCTTGTCGAGGTCCATTTCACCGGCCGCCCGCAGGCCTTGGCCGCATGGGTGCAGAACGCCTCCTCGGCGTAGTGAAAGATCTTGGAGCCAAAGCCGCCGCCCACATCCGGCGCCACCACGCGGACTTTGTGCTCGGGCAGGCCCAGCACAAAGGCGCACATCAACAGGCGGATCACATGAGGGTTCTGGCTGGTGGTGTGCAGCGTGTATTCATCGGTGCCGCGGCTGTATTCGCCAATGGCCACGCGCGGCTCCATCGGGTTGGCGACCAGCCGGTTGTTGACCAGCTCCAGCGTGGTGACATGCGCCGCCGCATCAAAGGCCGCCTGCACCGCGTCGTCGTCGTCATTGCCGAACACCCAGTCATAGCAGAGGTTTGAGCTGAGATCCTCATGCACCTTGGCGCTGTCCTCCGCCAATGCCGCGGCCATGTCGACCACCACCGGCTTGTCCGTGAGGTCCAGTTCGATCGCCTCGGCGGCGTCGCGGGCCTGTTCCAGCGTGTCGGCGACCACGGCGGCGACGATCTCGCCCACGTGGCGGATGGTGCCATCGGCGATGATCGGGTGGCGCGGCTCCTGTTGCGGGTTGCCGTGACGGTCGGTCACGCCCCATCCGCAGGGGATGCCGCCGACCTCGGCAAAGTCCGCGCCGGTGAAGATTTTCACCACGCCAGGCATCGCCTCGGCGGCGCTGGTGTCGATGGAATTGATGGTTGCATGGGCCACGTCGGCGCGCAGGAAATGCACATACGCCTGTCCGTGCACGTTGATGTCGTCGGTGTAATTGCCGGCGCCGGTCAGAAAGCGCACGTCCTCGCGCCGCTTGGGGCTGGCGCCGATACCGCTGTCGTTGTCCTTGGGCATGTCTGAAGTCTCCTCCCTGGAGGCTGCGGCCATTGGCGCAGCTCTTGGTATTCACTCCTTTTGCAGGTCAGGCCGGGCACCGGCCTGCGGTCGTCGCATATGGGGGGCGGCGGTTATTCCGCCGCGATGGCAGAGACATCCTGCCCCGAAGCCGCAAGGATCGCCTTGATGATATTGTGGTAGCCGGTGCAGCGGCACAGGTTGCCCTCAAGGTATTCGCGGATCTCCGCCTCGGTGGGCTTGGGGTTGTCCTTCAGCAGCGCCGCCGCCGACATCACCATGCCCGGCGTGCAGAAGCCGCATTGCAGACCGTGGTGGTCCTGGAACGCCTGCTGGATCACGTTGAGCGAGCCGTCGGCGTTGGCCTGCCCCTCGATGGTGGCAACATCCGAGCCGTCGGCTTCCTGTGCCAGCATGGTGCAGGATTTCACCGCCTTGCCGTCCACATGCACCACGCAGGCGCCGCACTGGCTGGTGTCGCAGCCCACATGGGTGCCGGTCAGCCCCAGCGTGTCGCGCAGGAACGAGGACAGCAGCGTGCGCCCCTCGACCTCGCCGCTGGCAGCCTTGCCGTTCACGGTCATTGAGACCTTGGCCATAGTACCCTCCCTTAGCTTGTTCTTGTCTGGCTGAGCAGAGTTAAACACGCCCCGGGCGCGGTGCGAAGTGTTTTTGCCCTTCTGGTCTGGGTAAAATTCACGTCAGCGACACTTACCTATGGTTGCAGAGTGCCCCGCCCCGCCGACTTGTTCGCAATACGCTCAACCCGCGGCTTCGCGGCGCGGCATCGGACGGGTGGGAATTTCCTTCAGCAGCCCGCCGATGCCCATTGCGGCGATGTCGTCCGACGAGACTTCCACCCCGCAGAGCACCCGCTCCAGCACCCAGTCGGCACCGTTCAGGGCGGGCGAGCGGGCGCAGCCCGGCAGGCCGATCACCGGGCGACCCTGGTATTGCCCCAGGAACAGGAGGTTGCCGGGATCCACCGGCATCCCGAAGCGGGTGACGCTGCCGCCCGCCCGGCGCAGCGCCTGCGGTGCCACGTCCATCGCGTCCGAGGTGGCAGAGCCGGTCAGCACCAGCAAGAGCTCGCCCGGAGCCTCGGAAATCGCCGCCGCCAGATCCGCCTCGCGGTGCGGCACCACCACGCGGTCCGACAGCGAAACGCCCATACGGTCGAGCCGCCCGGCCATGGCGGCGCGGCCCTTGTCCGGCGGGATATCCGCGCTGACGCGGGTTTCGATCAGCGTGGCGCTTGCGATCACCGGCGGCAGCACTCGCAGCGCCCCGGCGGCACCGGCGCAGGCCTGACGGACCAGAGCCTCGGCCACCGCATAGGAGATCACCTTGATCGTCGCGATCATGCCCCCCGCATCGGCGCGGTGGTAATCCGGCACCGTGGCGATGGTCAGCATCGCGTCGACCGCGTTGAAGGCCTGCAGCCGGGCGCGGTCCAGCCGCACCAGCCCGGCGTGGGCGGCGTAAAGGTTTACCCGCCCGGTGCCCGCGCCCGACACACGGATGCCCTGCGCCTCCGGCTCCGGCGCCAGCGCCCGTGCCAGCGCCTCGGACGCGGCGTCTTCGTGCAAATCGTCCGCGTCCAGCCGGGCAACGGTCAGGGTGTCATGGCCCGCCGCCGACAGCTCGGCCAGGTCAGCGGCGCGCAGCAGCGTGCCCTTGGCCACCTTGCGGCTGGCCCCCTGCAGCGAATGCGCCAGGATCGCGCCCTCGGCCTGGGCGAGCGGAACGGGGCCGAATTTCATTGCGACTTGCCGCGCAGCACCGCGGTCATCTCGGCGAGGATCGAGACGGCGATCTCGGCCGGGCTGGCCGCGCCGATGTCGAGGCCCACGGGGCCGTGAATGCGGGCGATCTGATGCTCGGTGAACCCCGCCTGCTGCAGGCGGGCGACGCGGGCGGCGTGGGTCTTCTTGCTGCCCAGCGCGCCGATATAGAACACATCGCCCCCCAGCGCCGCGGTGAGCGCCGGATCGTCGAGTTTCGGATCATGTGTCAGCAGCACCAGCGCCGTGCGGCTGTCGAGGCCGAGCTTTTCGACGGCTTCGTCGGGCCAGTCGTCCATCAGGGTTTCGCCCGGGAACCGCTCGGGCGCGGCAAAGGCGGTGCGCGGGTCGATGATGACGGGATCATAGCCGGCGATCCGCGCCATCGGCACCAGCGCCTGGGTGATGTGGACCGCGCCGACGCAGACCAGCCGCAAGGGCGGGTTGTGGACCGCGACAAAGGTCTCGCCGTCGTCTTCGATCCCGGAGCGATCCATGCGCATCCGGTCGGCATGGCCCTCGAGGCCGAGCCGCCGCGCGCCGGTGGCGAGGTTCACCTCATAGGCGACCGGCCGGCGGGCGGCGCGGGCCGCGACGAGGTCTTCCAGCATGCCCAGCGGCAGCGCGCTGCCGACCGGTTCCACCAGCACCTTGATGGTGCCGCCGCAGGCCAGCCCCACGGCAAAGGCATCGGCGTCGCTGACCCCGTATTCCAGCAGCCGGTGCTGGCCGTCCTGCAGCGCCTCCAGCGCCTCGGCCACCACCGCGCCCTCGACGCAGCCGCCGGAGACGGAGCCCTCGATGCGGCCATCGCCGGCGACCACCAGCTGCGAGCCCGCCCGCCGCGGCGCCGAGCCCCAGGTCTGCACCACGGTGGCCAGCGCGGCGCCGCTGCCCGCCCGGTGCCAGTCCAGCGCGGTTTCCGGGGCATTTTCAAAACGGGGCGGCTGCGGCATCTGGCTGTCTCCGACTAGGGGCTTGGGGGTCTGTCTAAGGTCGGCCTTAGCCCGCTGAATTTCAAGCCGCAACCGCGGCGTCAGTGCAGGCCCATCAGGCGGGCCTTTTCGCCGCTATCGCCCGGGTCGCCGATCACCTGCGCCAGATCCTGCAGCGAGGCGATGGAGTGGCCGGCGCGGAAGCTGTCCACATGCGGCAGCATCGCCCGGATGCCGGCCGCCTTGGGGGCAAAGCCGTCCCAGCGCAAAAGCGGGTTCAGCCAGATCAGGCGGCGCGCCGACAGCTGCAGCCGCTGCATCTCGCGCGACAGAGCGTCCGCATCGCCGCGGTCCAGCCCGTCGGTGATCAGCAGCACCACCGCCCCCTGCCCCAGTACCCGGCGCGACCAGTCGCGGTTGAAGGCGTGCAGGCAGTCACCGATGCGGGTGCCGCCCTCCCAGTCCTGCGCCTCGCTCCCCGCGGCAGAGAGCGCGGCATCCACATCGCGCTGATGCAGATGGCGGGTGATATTGGTGAGGCGGGTGCCGAAGGTGAAGCCATGCACCCGCGCCCAGCCCGCGTCCCTGGCATTGGCGGCGGCGTGCAGGAAATGCAGGATGATGCGGCTGTACTGGCTCATCGAGCCGGAGATGTCGCAGAGCACCACCAGCGCCGGGCGGCGGATGCGGCGCTTGGCGCGGGCGATCGCCTGCAGCTCGCCGCCCTGCCGCGCGGCGGTGCGCAGGGTCCGGCGCCAATCAGCGCGCGCGCCCCGCGGCGCGGCCATCAGGCGGCGCGACTGGATCGGCGGCACCGGCAGTTTCAGCCGCGCCAGGATGCGCTTGGCGGCGGCGGCCTCGGCGGTGGTCATCTGCTCGAAATCCAGCGTGCGCAGCCGTTCCCGGGACGAGGCGGTGCGCGCGGCGTCGATCTGGATGTCGCCGCCCTCGGGTTCTTCGGCCGGGGTGTCGGGCTGGCTGGCCATGCCGTCCAGCAGCGCCTCTGCCGCGCGTTGCTCGGCGGGTTTGGCGGCGCGGTCCTGCTGCACGCCGCGGATCGCGGGCAGCATCGCCGCCATCATGCGTTCGAGATAGCGCGGATCCCGCCAGAACAGCCGGAAGACCTGGGCAAAGACCACGCGGTGCTCGGGCTTGGAGACGAAACAGGCGTGCAGCACCCAGTAGAAATCCTGGCGGCTGGTGAAACCCGCCGCCGCCACCGCCTCCACCGCGTTCAGCACCCGGCCCGGGCCGATGGTCAGCCCCGCCTTGCGCAGGGCGCGGGCGAAATGGGCGATGTTTGCGGCCAGCCGGGGGGTGTCCGGCAGCGGCAGCGGCGGATAATCCGGCATCAGCAGGTTCCATGGGGGCGCTGCCCCCATACCCCCGGAGTATTTGTGCAAAGGTGAAGCATCAGGCGCTGCCCAGACCGGCGCGGGCCTGGTCGAGGATGCGCTTGGCCTCGGAGCCGTGCAGACGGGCAATGTCGTCCTGGTATTTCAGGATCGCGCCCAGGGTGTCGGCGATCACCTCGGGGCTGAGGGCGATGACGTCGAGCGCGAGCAGGCAATTGGCCCAGTCGATGGTTTCGGCCACGCCCGGCTTCTTGAACAGATCCTCGGTGCGCAGGGCCTGCACGAAGGCGACGATCTCGCGGCTCAGCGCCTCGCTTGCGCCCGGCGCACGGGCGTGCAGGATCTCCAGCTCGCGCGGGAAATCCGGGTAGTCGACCCAATGGTAAAGGCAGCGGCGCTTCAGCGCGTCATGCACCTCGCGGGTGCGGTTGGAGGTGAGGATGACGATCGGCGGCGCGGGCGCGGTGACGGTGCCGAGTTCGGGGATCGTCACCTGGAAGTCGCTGAGCGCCTCCAGCAGGAAGGCCTCGAAGGGCTCATCGGTGCGGTCCAGCTCGTCGATCAGCAGCACCGGCGGGCCGGCCTCATCCGGGCGCAGCGCCTGCAGGAGCGGGCGTTCGATCAGGTAGTCATCGGAAAACAGATCCGCCTGCAGCGCGGCGCGGTCGGCGCGGCCCGTGGCCTCGGCACTGCGGATGGCGACCATCTGGGCGGCGAAGTTCCATTCATAGACGGCGCTGGCGGCATCCAGCCCCTCGTAGCATTGCAGCCGGATCAGGCGGCGGCCGAGGGCAGCGGCCAGCGCCTTGGCGATCTCGGTCTTGCCGGTGCCGGCCTCGCCTTCGAGGAACAGCGGGCGGCCGAGTTTGAGCGACAGGAACACCACCGTCGCCAGCGCGCGGCCGCAGACGTAGCCCTGCTGTGCAAGCTGCTGCTGGACCTGTTCGATCGATTGCACTGGCGGCATTGGCGGTTCTCCCCATGGTTGCTGCGCATCCCATGCCGACAACAGGCCACGGCAACGCCCTTGCGGTCAAGAGATGTCCGGGCGGTTGTAAAACCCCGGCAGCACGGTAGACTCTGGCGCAACCGATGGTCCCATGCGCATGGGGCCGCAGGCACGCAGGTAACAGGATACCCCCCCCGCATGACGCCCCAGCCCCTCCCCCGTATTGCAGCCCCCGGCTGCCGCAGGTGAGCGCGATGCGTGCCCTGGCTGTTCTGTGCGTGCGCAACGAGGCTGCCTTCCTGCTGGAGTGGCTGGCCCACCACCGCGCTGCGGGATTCACCGACTTCCTCGTGTTTTCAAACGATTGCCAGGACGGCACCGACCAGATGCTGGACCGGCTGGCGGAGCTCGGGCAGCTGACCCATGTGCGCAACGACGGCCCCTATGACCAGGGCGGCATCCAGTTCACCGCGCTGAAGACGGCCGACAGGCACCCGCTGATGAAAGCCGCCGACTGGGTGATGGTGCTGGACATCGACGAGTTCGTCTGCGTCAAGACCGGCGGCGGGCAGCTCGCGGATCTGCTGGCGGCGCTGCCGCAGGCCGATGCCGTGACGCTGACCTGGCGGCTGTTCGGCAATGGCGGCATCGTGCGCTACGAGGATCGCCCGGTGACGGAACAGTTTATCCGCTGCGCCCCGGAGGTGATCCACTGGCCGTGGCGCGCGACGATGTTCAAGACGCTGTACCGCAACGATGGCACCTATCGCAAATGTGGCGTGCACCGCCCCCGCGATGCCCGGGACGCGGAGCGGCTGGCCCGGTTCCGCTGGTACGACTGCGAGGGGCGCGCGCTGGGGGAGGCCTTTCGCAAGCAACGCCTGTTCAACGACTACGGCCAGTCCAACACCCGCCTCGCCCAGCTGAACCACTACCCGCTGGGCGCGATGGAAAGCTACGTGCTGAAGGCAGATCGCGGCCGCGTCAACCGGCAGGCGGAGCTTGGCATGGATTACTGGGTCGAGCGCAATTACGGCAGCATCGAGGACGACGCGGCGCAGCGCCTCGCCCCGGCCCGCGCCGCGCTGCAGGCCGAGCTGATGGATGATCCGGTGCTGGCCCGGCTGCATCACGCGGCGGTGCAGTGGCGGCATGATCGCTTTGCCCAGCTGATGGAGCAGGAGACCTATCGCGCCCTGTTCGCGCGCCTGCTGATGACGCCGCCGTCGCGCCCGATCAGCCCGGCGGCGGCGGGGTTGCTGCGCCGCTTTGCGCTGCGCGCCCCGCCGGACAAGGATTGAAGCGTCACGGGGGGGCGACGCGGCTGCGCTCTCGGCAGATCGCCGCCGAATGGGCGCTGCAAGGCCGCATTAACGCATGAGTTTTTCCAAATTTGGCCTTATTTCCAACCTAGCCTTTAACGGCAGGCAGCCCTGAAAGCGGCGCAGCGCGGGCAGTAAGGATGGCACAGATGCAGGATGGACTTGAAAACCTGGACGAGGATCTTTCCGGGCTCGATACCGCCCAGTGGAAGGCCCGTATTGCCGAGCTGGCCGAAACCAACGGCATGTACCAGCCGCTGGGCAAGCGGCATTTCGCGACCTTCATCGAACAGGGGGACACGCTGCTGGTCACCTTCGAGACCATGCAAGGCATCCACAACCTGTCCGACCTGGCGCAGCCGCTGGGCTTTGACCTGGTCAAGAACCTGGGCTGGTCGCATATGTGCGTGGTCTCCGACGGCGACACCTGGTTCCGCGACGAGCAGATCTATGCCTTTTTCGATCAGCTGATCGACGATGGCTTCTTTGACGAATTCGACAACGTGATCTTCTACGGTGCCGGCCCCTGCGGTTATGCGGCGGCGGCCTATTCCGTTGCCGCCCCCGGCGCCTCGGTGGTGGCCGTCCAGCCGCAGGCCACGCTGGAGCCGCGGATGACCGAATGGGACGACCGTTTCACCGAGCAACGGCGGCTGTGCTTCACCGACCGCTATGGCTATGCGCCCGACATGCTGGACGCCGCTGAACGCGCCTATGTGATCTATGATCCGCAGGAACGGCTGGACGCGATGCACGCGTCGCTGTTTGCCCGCAAGAACGTCACCCGCCTGCGCGCGATGCACATGGGCGAGGCCGTGCAGACCCGGCTGATTGAGATGGACATGCTGTACCACATCCTGTCGATGGCGGGCAGCGGCAAGCTGACGGCGACGGCCTTCTACAAGCTGTTCCGCAACCGGCGCAACAACTCCTACTTCCTGCGCAACCTGCTGGCGCGGCTGGAGCGGGACGACCGCTGCTACCTGATGGCCCTTCTGTGCCGCAACGTGACCGAACGGATGCGCGCGCCCCGGTTCCGCCGCCGCCTGACCGACCTGGAACAGCGGGCCGCGAACGGCGAATTCCACCTGCCCGCAAAACGCTGAGGGCGCACGCCTCGCAGCCCTCCGGGAGACGTCGGAATACCCGCGCGCGGACGCCCCCTGCGGCGCATTGCGCGGCTTCTTTTTCGCTCGCCCCTGTGCTAGGCGAGCGGCATGACCCAGGACCTGACCATCCCCCGCCCCGACGACTGGCATCTGCATCTGCGCGATGGCGCGATGCTGGAGGCCGTGCTGCCCGAGACCGCCCGCCATTTCGGCCGGGCCATCATCATGCCCAACCTGGTGCCGCCGGTGGTGACCTCCGCGCAGGCCGCGGCCTACCGGGACCGGATTCTCGCCGCCCTGCCCGACGGCATGAGCTTCGAGCCGCTGATGACCCTGTATCTCACCGAGGACACCGACCCGGAAGACGTCGCCGCCGCCCATGCCAGCGGGCTGGTCAAGGCGGTAAAGCTTTATCCGGCGGGGGCCACCACCAACTCGGCCTCGGGCGTGACCAATTTCGACAATGTCCGCCCGGTACTGGAGAAAATGGCCGAGATCGGCCTGCCGCTGTGCACCCATGGCGAGGTCACCGATCACGACATCGACATCTTTGACCGCGAGGCGGTGTTCATCGACCGGGTGCTGGACCCGATCCGCCGCGCCACCCCGGGGCTGCGCGTGGTGATGGAGCATATCACCACCAGCAATGCCGCCGATTACGTGCGCTCGCAGGACAAGGATCTGGGCGCGACGATCACCACCCACCACCTGATCATCAACCGCAACCACATCCTCGTCGGCGGCATCAAGCCGCATTACTACTGCCTGCCCGTCGCCAAGCGCGAGGAACACCGGCTGGCCCTGCGTGCCGCCGCCACCTCGGGCGATGCGCGGTTCTTCCTCGGAACCGACTCGGCGCCGCACACCGATCCCAACAAGCTCAGCGAGTGCGGCTGTGCGGGCTGCTTCACGGCCACCAACACCATGTCGCTGCTGGCGCATGTGTTCGAGGAAGAAGGCGCGCTCGACAAGCTGGCGGGCTTTGCCTCGGAGAACGGCCCGGCCTTCTATCGCCTGCCGGTCAGCACGCAGCGCCTGACGCTGCGCAAGTCCGAGACTGCGGTCGAGTTCCCGGCCAAGATCGCCACCGCCGACGGGCCGGTGACGGTGTTTGACCCCGGCTTAGAGGTGTTCTGGGCCGTCGCCGACGACTGAGCAAGACCCGCTGAACAGCTGCGCGGGCGCGCGCCGGTCGCCCACCCGCGCAGCTGTCTGATGACGGTCACGCCCCGGCCGCGTTGCGGCCCCCATCCGCCGTGACTGCGCTGCCGGACAACTGGCCGAATTGCCACACGCGTTAACTATCCCGCCAGCGAATCGGCTTTCGTCCTTGCAGGGAATCACCCCCAGAACGCAGGTTTCGCCCTATTGGTTTCTGTCGACAGATTGTGGCGGCAGCACTTCTAAAAAGGGCGCAAAAGCATGACAACGGTTTCATTTAAAGGTATTCGGGCGGATTATGATGATGGCGACGGTTCAGACGTCATCAGAACGATTGACGGCGCCCTCACGGTACCCTCCGCTTCCTCCACTTTCCGCTACCGGGTCGTGGGCGAAGACGACGGCATCGACATCGTCGAGATGGATGACGACGTCGTGCAGCCGATCCTCGACGACATCAACTTCGACAACTTGAGTAGCGAAATCCGGTCCGATGAAACCCTGATTACAGAGGTCAGCTGGAAAAGTGGTGGCTCCACGGTGATCTTGATCGTGTCGCTTGAAACCGGCGACTATACGGATACCGAGTTCTATATCGTGCTGGATGGCAAGCCGCTGCCAAGCATCAACTCGGCCGCAGACTGGGCAGCGGTGGAAGCGGACATCGAAGGTTTCTCGACGCCGACAGGTGCCTTTGCGCCCGGCGCCGACATCGCCTGGACGGACATTCCCGGCGCCACCACAACCGAGGAAGACGAATTCTACGGCACCCCCGGCCGCGACAATTACAAGGGCGGCGCCGGGGACGATTATTTTGTCAGCTCCGACGGGCGTGACACCTATGACGGCGGCGCAGGCGGCTATGACCAGGTGACCTTTGCGGGCGATCCGACCGGTGTCACCGCCAACCTGAAGACCGGCCGCGCCACAGATGGCTGGGGCAAGACCGACACGCTGAAAAGCATCGAGATGCTGCGCGGCTCGGCCCATGACGACAAGTTCATCGGCAACGGCAAGGCGAACTACTTCCGCGGGCTGGCAGGCGAGGACACGATCAACGGCGGCGGCGGCCGCGATCAGGTGCGTTACGACCGCGACGAACGCTATGGCGGCAATGACGGCGTGACCGTCAAGCTGAACAAGAGCTTTGCCATCGACGGTTTCGGCGACCGCGACACGCTCAAGAGCATCGAGGACGTGCGCGGCTCCGAGCTGCGCGACAATATCACCGGAAACGGTGGCCGCAACAAACTGGAAGGCGAAGGCGGCTATGACAAGCTGTTCGGCCTTGGCGGCAATGACACCCTCTTTGGCGGCCGCGGCCGCGACACGCTGGAAGGCGGCGGCGGCGATGACCGCCTGCTGGGCGAAGAGGATGCCGACCGTTTTGTCTTCAACGACGGTTTTGGCAATGACATCATTGCCGATTTCCAGACCAGCGGCCGCAAGGAGAAGATTGACCTGGACGGGGTCAGCACCATCCGGAGTTTCCGCGACCTGAAGAACAACCACCTGTCGGAGAACGGCGACGGCGACGTGGTGATCAGCGACAACCGCGGCAATAGCATCACCCTCGAAGATGTCTCGATCGCCGACCTGTCGGCCAACGATTTCATCTTCTGACCAGCTTCGGCGGCGCGCGGGCCATTTTGCGGCCCGCGCGCTGCCACAAGCCATCTGCGGGGCTTCAAACCGGTCCGCATCCGGTTTATGGACAGCAAAACCGCTGCCGCAAAGGATGCCCTGCCCATGATCCCCTCCTCCTATCCGTCGAAAGAAGAAATCGCCCGCCTGTCGGCCCGGATGCTGCTGGAAATCGGCGCGGTGAACTTCAACACGGATGAGCCCTACACGCTGGCCTCCGGCCTGCCCTCGCCCAGCTACATCGACTGCCGCAAGCTGATTTCCTTTCCGCGCATCCGCTCGACGCTGATGGACTTCATGACCGTCACCGTGATGCGCAACGCGGGCTTCGAGGCGTTCGACAACATCGCCGGCGGCGAGACCGCGGGCATTCCCTTTGCCGCGCTGGTGGCCGAGCGCATGGCGCTGCCGATGACCTATGTGCGCAAGAAGCCGAAGGGCTATGGCCGCAATGCCCGCATCGAGGGCGCGATGAGCGAAGGCGAGCGGGTGCTGCTGGTCGAGGATCTGACCACCGATGGCGGCTCCAAGCTGTCCTTTGTGGATGCGATCCGCGAGACCGGCGCCAGCTGCGGCCATACCGCGGTGATCTTCTATTACGACATCTTCCCCGAGACGACCAAGACGCTGGGCGACCACGGGGTGGAGCTGCACTACCTCTGCACCTGGTGGGATGTGCTGGCCGAAGCGCGGGCGCAGGGCGCTTTCAGCACCGAGACACTGGACGAGGTGGAGCGCTTCCTGAAGGATCCGCGCGCCTGGCAGGATGCGCATAAATCCGCCTGACGATACGTCAAGCTGACCGCGTTTCCCGGCTGGCGCTGTGGATAAGCCACGCGCCCCGAATCGCACTCCAGAGACAAGAACCACAAGATATGGGGGGCTTTCCTAAGCCCCCCGCATCCTTTAGCCTGTCTGAAACCGGACAGCAGCCGAATGGCCCCGAGCCATCCACAGACAGACGCCGGATATGCACAGGGTATCCACAGAGATTCCCAGATAGGAGAACGCCTCCGCGCGCCCTATAACGCAGGCCTAACGACGAGAGCAGTGATGAACGAGATTACCCCTTTCGACGGCGATATGCCCCCTCCGGCCCCGATGCCCGAGCCTGCACAGGCCGACAGCGCGATGCCGGACAACGAGCTGCCGCATTCGGTAGAGGCCGAGCAGCAGCTGCTGGGCGCGATCCTGACCAACAACGAGGTCTACGACAAGATCGCGCTGATCATCGATTCTTCGCATTTCTACGACCCGGTGCATGCCCGCATCTTCGAGGTGGCCGCGGCGCGGATTTCCAAGAATGCGCTGGCCTCGCCGGTAACCCTGAAAGCCTTCCTCGAAGACCATGAGGGTCTGAAGGAGCTGGGCGGCCCGGCCTACCTGGCCAAGCTGGCCGGTGCGTCGATCTCGGCCTTCGCGGTGCGCGACTATGCGCAGATGATCTACGACCTGGCGATCCGCCGGGAGCTGATCGCCCTGGGCCAGTCGATCGCCGACAAGGCGCGGCGCGTCGACGTCGCCTCGGAACCGCGGGAACAGATCGTCGAAGCGGAACAGCAGCTCTATCAGCTGGCGGAACAGGGCCAGACCGAGAGCGGTTTCAAATCCTTCCTCAAGGCGGTAACCGAGGCGGTCAACGTCACCAACGAGGCCTACCAGCGTGGCGGCGGCATGGCCGGGATCTCAACCGGGTTGACCGACCTGGACAAGCAGCTGGGCGGCCTGCACCCCTCGGACCTGCTGATCCTCGCCGGGCGCCCCTCGATGGGGAAAACCTCGCTTGCGACCAACATCGCCTTCAACGTCGCCAAGGCCTACAAGCGCGGCATCAAGCCCGACGGCACCGAAGGCGCCATCGACGGCGGCGTCGTGGGCTTCTTCAGCCTCGAGATGTCGGCCGAGCAGCTGGCGGGCCGGATCCTGGCGGAAGCCTCGGAAATCTCCTCGCACAAGATCCGTCAGGGTGACATGACCGAGGAGGAATTCCGCCGCTTCGTGCAGGCGGCGAAGGATCTGGAAAGCTGCCCGCTGTTCATCGACGACACTCCGGCGATCCCGATCTCGCAGCTGGCCGCCCGGGCGCGGCGCCTGAAGCGGACCCACGGGCTGGACCTCCTGGTGATCGACTACCTGCAGCTCTGCCGTGGCATGTCCGACAACCGCGTGAACGAGATCGCCGAGATTTCGATGGGCATGAAGGCGATCGCCAAGGAGCTGAACATCCCGGTGATCGCCCTGTCGCAGCTGTCGCGCCAGGTGGAAAACCGCGAGGACAAGCGTCCGCAGCTGTCGGACCTGCGCGAATCGGGCTCGATCGAGCAGGACGCCGACGTGGTGATGTTCGTGTTCCGGGAGGAATACTACAAGGAACGGGAAAAGCCCGGCGATCACGAGCTGGAGAAGATGGAAGAGTGGAAGCAGGCGATGGAACGGCTGCACGCCAAGGCCGAGGTCATCGTCGGCAAGCAGCGTCACGGTCCCATCGGCACGGTGGAGCTGTCCTTCGAGGCGCAGTTCACCCGCTTTGGCAACCTCGCCAAATCCTGGCAACAGGGGCCGGAGGACTATTGATCCGGCCTTGCTCCGGGCAGCGCGCGGCAGCTTAACTTGAAATCAAGCCGCGGCGTGCACACATAACAGGCGTGCGACGGCCTTGCAGGGCTTGCCGCACGCCTCACGGCCACCTATGCTGGAACGCAGACGCCAGACCGCCGGGCGACTGGCCAAAACCGGGCGACCGGCCGATACTAGGCGACCGGCCAAAATGGGAGATCACGCATGAAACTGGGACCAGATCCGATCATCGTATGACCGCTGCGGCAACCGCTGCCGCCGCGCCCCTGCGTCTGGCCGAACGACACCGGCCCCTTCTGTCTTTCTGCATTCTGTCTTCCCGTAAACTTCCCTGACGTTCCGGGATCTGTCCTGACGCTGACCGATTGTGGCGGCGTGCTGCGGCGTGCGACGCCGCGCGTCCGACGTCAGCTGCCCGTGGGTCGGCTCCGGTGTGGCGCCTTGTAGCGGGTCAGGTTCAGGCGGGGAAATGTCCGCCGGAAGGCCGCCATCAGCGCCTTGCCGCTGGTTTCGGCATCCGCACTGGTGGTGCGCAGCAGATCCACCGCCCGCACCCGCCCGGCCAGCGACAGGGTCTTGTAGCTGTCGTAGTTCAGCCCCTCCACCTGCACCCGGATCTTCTCCAGCAGGCCGTAGTAGTCGATCACCTGGTGCAGCAGGTGGCCGGGAATGAAATGCAGGCTGGCAATATGCTGCCGGTAGATCTCCGTGTGGCGCGCATCCGTCACATGCGGCACCAGGTCGGGATTTGCCCCCAGCGCCGCTTGCAAGACCTCGCGACTGGGCGAGGAGCGGCGGAAGGTCTCCATGTCGCGGGTGTTGAAGTCGATCTCGGCAAACAGCGCCCGGATCAGCCGCCGCCGCGCAACGCTTTCGACATAGGCGCGGCGCAGGAACCAGCCCAGCAGGCCCGCCGCCAGCGAAAAGGGCAGCACTTGCAGGCGGATGCTGCCGAACAATTCTGCGATCCACCCCATCTCTGCCCTGCCCTCCCTGGTTGTTGCTGCCAACCTGCGAAGCCCGCGGCAGATTCACAACCGTTTTCTTGCCCATGCGCGGGGGCCATGGGCTTTCCCCCTTGACCTGCGCCACACCCGTGTCAAGAACACCGCATGAGCACGGGAAAACTGACAATCAACCTGGATGCGCTGGTCACCAACTGGCGGAATCTGGATGCGCTGACCGGCTGCGAGACCGCAGCCGTGGTCAAGGCGAACGGGTATGGCCTGGATGCAGGTCGCGTAGGCACCGCACTGGCCAAGGCGGGCGCGCGCAACTTCTTTGTGGCGGTGGCCGAGGAAGGTGGCGCGCTGCGCCGCGCCTTGGGTCCGGGACCGGGCATCTCGGTATTTTCCGGCCATATGGAGGGCGACGCCAAGCTGTTGAAGGACTTCCAGCTGACGCCGATGCTGAACTCGCTGGACCAGATGCTGCGCCACTTCGAGACCCTGCCCGGCCATCCGTTCGGCGTGCAGCTCGATACCGGCATGAACCGGCTGGGCATGGAGCCCGGCGAATGGGCCGCGGTTGCGGAAATTGCGCTCGGCCAGAACCCGGTGCTGCTGATGTCGCACCTGGCCTGCGCGGATGAGCCGTCGCACCCGATGAATGCGCATCAGCTGAAGACCTTCCGCGAGATGACCGACGGGCTGGACCTGCCGCGCTCGCTGGCGGCCACCGGCGGCATGCTGCTGGGGCCGGATTACCATTTCGACCTCTGCCGCCCCGGTGTCGGCCTGTACGGCGGCCTGCCGTTCAAGGATGCCTTGCCGGTGGTCCAGCTGGAGCTGCCGGTGATCCAGCTGCGCGACCTGGAGGTCGGCGAGACCGCAGGCTATGGCAACACCTGGACCGCCAAGCGTCCCAGCCGCATCGCCACCGTGGCGGCCGGCTATGCCGATGGCCTGCACCGGGCGATGGGCAATGGCGGCATTCACCTCTACGCCGGTGAGACCCCCTGCCCCGTGGTCGGGCGCATCTCGATGGACCTGATCACCGTGGATGTCACCGATCTGCCCGAGGTGCCGGAGATGCTGGCGATTCTGAACGAACAGCAGACCGTCGACACGCTGGCCGATGCCGCGGGCACCATCGGCTACGAGATCCTCACCGCAACCGGTCACCGGCACGCACGGACCTACCAGGGATGACACCGATCGCACTTCTGGCCCGGCTGGGGCGCACGGCGCTGTCTGCGCTGGCGGCGGTGGGACGGGCAGCGCTGTTTGCGCTCTCGGCCTTCAGCCACATGCTGCGGCCGCCCTTCTACCCGCGCGAGCTGTTCCAGGCGCTGCTCAACATCGGCTGGCTGTCGCTGCCGGTGGTGGGGCTGACCGCGATCTTCACCGGCGGTGCGCTGGCCTTGCAGATCTACGCGGGCGGTGCGCGCTTCAACGCCGAGGCCGTGGTGCCGCAGATTGTCGCCATCGGCATGGTGCGCGAGCTGGGCCCGGTGCTGGTCGGCCTGATGATCGCGGCGCGCGTCACCTCGTCGATCGCCGCCGAGATCGCCACCATGAAGGTGACCGAGCAGATCGACGCGCTTGTCACGCTGTCCACCCATCCGATGAAATACCTGGTGGCACCGCGGGTGCTGGCAGCGCTGGTCACCGTGCCGGTGCTGGTCGCGGTCGGTGACATCATCGGCATCCTTGGCGGCTACACCGTGGCGACCCAGAACCTCGGCTTCAACCCGGCGGCCTATCTCAAGAACACCGTCGACTTCCTCGAGGCGCACGACATCCTGTCCTCGCTGACCAAGGGTGCCGTGTTCGGCACCATCGCGGCGCTGATGGGCTGCTACTACGGCATGACCTCGGGCCGCGGCGCGCAGGGCGTGGGCCGCGCCACCAAGGGCTCGGTCGAGGCGGCCGCGGTGCTGATCCTGGCCGCCAACTTTGTCCTGACGGGGGTGTTCTTCTCGCTATGATCCGCATGGAAAACGTCCACAAGTCCTTTGGCGACAATGCCGTGCTGAAGGGGCTGACCCTGGAAATTCCCAAGGGCACGTCCATGGTCATCATCGGCGGCTCCGGCACCGGCAAATCGGTGGCGCTGAAAAGCGTGCTGGGGCTGATCCAGCCCGACAGCGGCCAGATCTACGTCGACGGGAAACCGGCTGGCGTGGGCGACCGCGACGCGTTTCTGGCGCGTTTCGGCATGCTGTTCCAGGGCGCGGCGCTGTTCGACAGCCTGCCGGTGTGGCAGAACGTCGCCTTTCGCCTGCTGCGCGGTCGGCTGAAACGCCCGGCCGAGGAGGCCCGCGAGATCGCCATCGAGAAACTGCGCCGGGTCGGCCTGCGCGCGGCGGTGGCGGATCTGTTTCCCTCCGAGCTGTCGGGCGGTATGCAGAAACGCGTCGGCCTCGCCCGCGCCATTGCCGCCGAGCCGGAGATCATCTTTTTCGACGAGCCGACCACCGGTCTCGACCCGATCATGTCCGGCGTCATCAACGACCTGATCCGCGAGATCGTGGTGGAGATGGGCGCGACCGCGATGACCATCACCCACGACATGTCCTCGGTCCGCGCCATCGCCGACAACGTGGCAATGCTGCACGACGGCGTGATCCAGTGGACCGGCCCGGTGAGCGAAATGGACCAGTCCGGCGATCCCTATATGGAGCAGTTCATCCACGGCCGCGCCGAGGGGCCGATTGAGGCGGTAAGGTAGACATGCAAATAGTTCCCAGCATCGTTGGCGTCATTGTTCTGATATTCACAGTCGGCGCGTGGATGGAGGTCGCAAAAGGCCCAAGTCTCAATGCGCCTCAACTGCGTCGAAAGTTCCTCAGGAAAGCTATTCCACGGCTCATGGGGGCGATGTTCGCGGTACTTCTGCTATTCCAGCTCTGCTCTTTGGCAGCGCGTGTTCTGCTTCCGCAAACGGCGTGGGCTGGTTACGCGGCTGTCGTTTTCTGGGCGTCACTTTCTTGCATTGGACTGTGGTATGTGCGGCGTAACCTCTCGCGTTTGAGAAGCGAGCTGCGCTAGGTTGTTGCTCCGCCTCCTCACCCTGTCGCTGCTGGTCCTTTATCCGGTGGCGTGGTTTGCGCCCCTGATGCGGGCGGGCTTGCTGCCGCTGTTTGGCCTGTCCGAAATCTCGGTGCTGACCGGGCTGCAATCGCTGTGGGCCAGCGATGCGGCGCTTGCGCTGGTGGTCACCTTCTTCGCGATCTTTGCGCCCTACCTCAAGACCATCGGGCTGGCGCTGGTGCAATGGGACCTGCTCGACGCCAAGGTGCAGCCGGTGCTGCATGTGCTGGGCAAGCTGGCGATGGCCGACGTCTTTCTGATCGCGCTTTACATCACCCTGGCCAAGGGCATCGGGCTGGGCACGATCGAGACCGCCTGGGGTCTCTACCTGTTCACCGCCTGCATCCTGACCTCGCTGGGGCTGGGCATGCTGACCGAACGCGGGCTGCGCCAAAACGCTTAAGCCCTTGATCCCGGGGCAAACCGCTCCAGTTGAATGCAGAGAACTGTTCGGGATCGAGTCCCCGGAACCGGAATTTCCTGCGGCAATCAGGTCTCCCCCGCCTGGCAGGACCGGGTCCGCGGATGTTGTCGGAGGGGGGCCTATGGCCGGGTATAAGACATTCCTTTTCACCGCGCAGGCCGCGATGATGCGGCTGTGCTTCTGTGCAATCTGCCTTGTCGCGCTGGCGGCGCTGGTCGCGACCGCCCTGTCAGCCCTTGGCGTCTGGCCGTGGCTCAACCTGCAGGCGGGCTTTGGCGCAGAGCCCCATCCACAGGCGGGAATGGCGGCGCAGATCGGCCTGACGCTGCTGGCGGTGATGCTGGTGTTCTTCCTGCCCGCCAACGGCCGCATGCTGGCGCTGGAGAATTCGCACCGGCGGTTTTCGCTGAACATGGAAGATGTGCTGCACGCCTATCAGCTGGCCCATGCCGGGGACCGCGCCGGGGTGTTCACGCTGGCGTCCGAATTCGACGCGGTGAAGGAGCGGCTGGCCTTCCTGCGCGACCACCCCGATCTTGCCGGGCTGGAGCCGGATGTGCTGGAGGTCGCGGCGCAGATGAGCCAGGTCAGCCGCGAGCTGGCGGAGACCTATTCGGATGACAAGGTGGCGCGCGCCCGCGCCTTCCTCACCCAGCGCCAGCAGGAGCTGGACACCTTCAAGACGCGGCTGGAGGATGCGCAGATCATCATGCAGGAGCTGCGCCAGTGGAGCCGCGACGTGGAGATCGAGGAAAGCATTGCCAAATCGCACCTCGGGCGACTGCGCGGCGAGCTGTTCGAGCTGTTGCCGGAACTGTCGGCACAGCTGCAGACCCCGCCGGACGGATCCGACCCGGAAACCGGCAGCGTGGTGCCGATCCAGCCGCCCCGCAGCGGCGGCTGAGGCGCATCCGCGCAGCAGTTCCGCGCGTCGGCCGACGCCGCGCATCGACGGCACGCATGTGGACACTTGAACAAAACAGAAACATCTGCCAGTGATCCCACATGGCAAAAACATCTTTCTCCTGCTCCGCCTGCGGAGCCAGCTTATCGAAATGGTCGGGCCGCTGCGAGGGCTGCGGCGAATGGAACACCATCAGCGAGGACAAGGGCCTGTCGTCCGGCCCCTCGAAGAAGTCGCTGGGCATCAAGCGCGGGCGCACAATCGAGCTGACGGACCTGTCGACCCGCGAAACCCCACCACCGCGCAGCCTGTGCGGCGTGGGCGAGCTGGACCGGGTGCTGGGCGGCGGCCTGGTTGCGGCCTCGGCGATCCTGGTCGGCGGTGATCCGGGCATCGGCAAATCCACGCTGCTGTTGCAGGCGGCGGCGCGCTTTGCCCAGAACGGGGTGAAGACCGTCTATGTCAGCGGCGAGGAGGCCTCGGCCCAGGTGCGGATGCGCGCGCAGCGGCTGGGGCTGGCGGATGCCCCCGTGCAGCTGGCCGCCGAGACCAACCTGCGCGACATCCTGACCACGCTGGAGGCGGAGAAGCCGCAGCTGGCCATTATCGACTCGATCCAGACCATGTGGGCCGATCACGTGGACAGCGCCCCCGGCTCTGTCAGCCAAGTGCGCGCGGCCGCGCATGAGCTGACAACCTTTGCCAAGCGCCACGGCATTTCCATCATCATGGTCGGCCATGTCACCAAGGAGGGCCAGATCGCTGGCCCGCGCGTGGTGGAGCATATGGTCGACACCGTGCTCTACTTCGAGGGTGAGCGCGGCCACCAGTTCCGCATCCTGCGCGCCGTCAAGAACCGCTTCGGCCCGGCGGATGAAATCGGGGTGTTCGAGATGACCGGCGGCGGGCTGTCGGAGGTGGTGAACCCCTCGGCGCTGTTCCTGTCGGAGCGCGGCGAACCGTCGCCCGGCTCGGTGGTGTTTGCGGGCATCGAGGGCACGCGGCCGGTGCTGGTCGAGATGCAGGCGCTGATCGCGCCCTCGCCGCATTCACAACCCCGCCGCGCGGTGGTGGGCTGGGATTCGTCGCGGCTGGCGATGATCCTTGCGGTGCTGGAGGCACGCTGCGGCATTCCCTTTGCCGGGTTGGATGTCTATCTGAACGTCGCCGGCGGCATGAAGATTTCCGAGCCTGCCGCCGACCTCGCCGTGGCGGCGGCGCTGCTGAGCGCCCGCGAGGACGTGGCGCTGCCCGCCGATACCGCGGTTTTTGGTGAAATTTCGCTGTCCGGCGCCCTGCGCCCGGCGCCGCAGACCGAAAACCGGTTGAAAGAGGCGCAAAAACTTGGTTTCACGGCGGCGATAGCCCCCAGCGGCGGCAAATCCATTGCGGTGACCGGCCTGAATCTGCGCCATACCACCGATCTTGCGGGATTTGTTGGCGAATTCTTCGGGGCCGGCTAAAGTCGCAAAAAATTTGATATCGCAGGCAAACGGGCGAGGGACATGGAAGGTTTCACAATCATCGACGGGGTCGTGGCCCTTGTCATCGTCGTATCGGCATTGCTGGCCTATTCGCGCGGCTTCGTACGCGAGGCCATGGCCATCGCCGGCTGGGTTGCCGCCGGTGTGCTGGCGTTCATCTTTGCGCCGCAGGTCGAGCCGCTGATGGCCGAGATCCCGGTGGTGGGCGAGTTCATCGCCGACAGCTGCGAGATCTCGATCATTGCTGCCTTCGCCGCGGTGTTTGCACTGGCGCTGATCGTGGTCTCGTTCTTCACACCGCTGTTTTCGACGCTGGTGCAGCGGTCTGCCCTGGGTGGGCTGGACCAGGGCGCGGGCTTCTTCTTTGGCGTGCTGCGCGGCATTCTTTTGGTGGCGATCGCGTTCTTCGTCTACAACGTGGTGATGACCGGCCAGAATTTCACGATCGTTGACGAGAGCCGCTCGGCACGGGTGTTCGAGCGACTGATCGGCAAAATCGAAGAGCGCAACCCCGAGCAGGCCCTGGGCTGGATCGAAAGCCAATACGTGGCGCTGACCAGCGCCTGCGACCAGTAAACCAACACAGCAGCAGCCTGGCTGTGACACGGCGGGTGCCCATGGGGCGCCCGCCTTTTTTTTGTCGCGGCAAAGCACTCACACAGTTATCCACAGCCAAAACAAGCACTTCCTTAACCGCTTGCCGCAACGTTAACCTTTTGTTAACCACAGGGAATCGTGATTCTGCCTGCGCCGGGAGACGGCGCGCAATCTCCCCTGTCGCGGGAAAAATCCTCAGCCTGCGGGGGGGAAAGGTTAACATCCGCTGCGGAATCGGCGTTTTTTCCACCGGAATCCCGGCGCGTCCCGGAAGGGGCCGCACAGCTGCCCCAATTTGGTCCCAATTCGGGGGCGATATGGCTTCAACGGCAGGACGCCGGGTCAAGACGCTTCAGAAGGGACGAAACAATGCAGCTGGATCACGTTACAAGCTTTGCTGACTTTCAGCCGGTTGACGCACTGCTGCTGACCAATCCGCTGCCGCAAACCGCTGCCCCGGCTGCCAAGCGCGCCCGTCCGCGCAGCGGCGGCTTCCTCCCCGATACGCTGGTCGAGACCGAAGAAGGCTTCAAGCAGGCCCGCGACATCAAGCCCGGCGACAAGGTGTTTACCTTTGATGGCGGCGCGCAGGAAGTCAAAGCGGTGAAACACGCGGTGCCGCGCCTGACCACCTGCATGCATGTTCCGGCCGGCGCCCTGGGCAACGACACCGACCTGATGCTGCCTTCGGACCAGAAGGTGGTTCTGGAGATGGACACCGCCGAGCGCCTGTTCGGCCTGCCCGTCGTGGTGACCAAGCTGATCGCCCTGGCCGGTTACAAGGGCATCACCCCGGCCGCGCCGGAACGCCTCGGCCGCATTCATTTCGAATTCGAAGAAGAAGAACTGGTCTGGGCCGAATGCGGCATGCTGCTGCCGGCCGGGGACGTCGCCGAGGACAGCGCCTTTCACCAGCTGTCGCTGAGCGAAACCCGCCAGGTTCTGGCCAGCGACGAAGGCCGCGCCCTGGCCGAAACCGGCATGGGCGAGGTCGATGCCCGCCTGCCTGGCCCGATGAACAACTTGCTGGACAACCTTCTGGATCGCATCCTGGCGGCCTGATTTCGCGCGGCGCTCACCCCACCCCCACCACCCAGCCGCGCCAAGATGATGGTTTGTCCCTGCCTCTGGCCCGCAGTTCGCTGCGGGCCTTTTTTTTCGACCGCCGTCAGGCTGTCCGCTTCTGCCGCGCCCAGACGCCGCAGCGCAGAAGGGATGTGTGATCCTTTGATGACAGCGCCCTGGAAAGGCACTATGTGAGGGCCGGAACAGGAAACGGATTCGGAGCCTCAGCCCTTGCCGCTGCTGCACGCCTGCCTAAGTGATGATGAGCCGACGCGCCACGCGCGCGCAGCCATGGACGCAGCCGGCCATCGGGGCCAGGCCCGTACAGCAGCCGGCGACCGCTTGACACCCCTGCCCTGGGCTGTGTCACACAGGTGCCCAAGCCGCTTCCAGCAGCAGTCGAACAGCAGAGCCTAAGTGGGATTGGAGCCAGCCAATGTGCGGGATTTTGGGGATCGCAAGCCGGGATACGGATGTCTTTGCGGAGATACATGACGGGCTCCTGATGCTTCAGCACCGCGGCCAGGACGCGGCCGGCATCGTCACCTACACCGGCGAGTTCTTCCGCGAGCGCAAGGCAAACGGTCTCGTCAAGGATGTCTTCGGTCCGCAGGATGCCGAGACCCTGACCGGACGGGTCGGCATGGGCCACGTGCGCTATCCCACCGCGGGCTCGCTGAGCGCGGCCGAAGCCCAGCCCTTCTTCGTCAACGCGCCCTATGGCATCTATCTGGTTCACAACGGAAATATCACCAACACCGCAGAGCAGCGCGAGAAGGTGACCGGCAAGTACAGCCGCCATCTGCGCACCACCTCGGACTCGGAAATCCTGCTGAACGTGCTGGCCGACAAGGTCGCGGACGCGATCAAGGTCAACGGCAACGCGGATCCGATCCGCAACATCTTTGCCGGCGTCAAGATGACCATGGAACGGGTGCAGGGCGCCTATTCGGTTCTGTGCATGATTGCCGGCGTCGGCATGCTGGCCTTCCGCGACCCGCACGGCATCCGGCCGCTGTCGCTGGGCAAGCGCCCCGCGCAGGGCGAAGGGGATGACTACTGCGTGGCATCCGAGGACGTGGCCTTTGGCATCAACGGCTTTGAGAAGGTCCGCGATGTGAAACCGGGCGAAGCGATCCTGATCGACCTGGACGGCAAGATGCACACCTTCCAGGCGGTCGAGGGCAAGCTCACCCCCTGTATCTTCGAATACGTGTACCTGGCGCGCCCTGATTCGATGCTGGACGGGGTTTCGGTCTACAAGACCCAGCTGCGCATGGGTCAGGCGCTGGCCAAGCAGATCCAGGAGTCGGGCCTGGAAATCGACAGCATCATCCCGGTGCCTGATTCGGCGCGCCCCGTGGCGCTGGAAGTGGCCAACGCGACCGGCATCCGCTACCGCGAGGGGCTGGTGAAGAACCGCTATGTCGGCCGCACCTTCATCATGCCCGGCCAGGCCGAGCGGCAGAAATCGGTCCGGCGCAAGCTCAACGCGATTCCGCTGGAGTTCAAGGACCTGAACGTGCTGCTGATCGACGATTCGATCGTGCGCGGCAACACCATCAAGAAGATCGTGCAGATGTGCCGCGAGGCAGGCGCCAAGAAGGTCTACATCGCCTCCGCCTCGCCGCCGGTGAAATACCCGAACGTCTATGGCATCGACATGCCCACCAAGCATGAGCTGATTGCAAATGGCCTGTCCATCGAAGAAATCCGCGACGAACTGGGCGCCGACGGGCTGTTCTACCAGAAGCTCGAAGACCTGATCTGGGCGGCGCAGGAAGGCAACCCGGACATCCAGGGCTTTGACTGTTCCTGCTTTGACGGCAACTACGTCACCGGTGTGACCGAAGACTACCTGGCGGCGCTGGAAGGCAGCAGCCGCGTCAGCGCCAAGATCAAGGACATGCCGGTGCCCGGCGCCTCGTGGAACGCATCCAAGCTGGCGCAGGGCTGACGCTCGCCCATGGCTGACGCGGGGGTTTGAACTTTCGCGCGCGTCGGCGTATGAGGGCGGCAACACGGCAATAGGGAGGCGCTGGCCGCGATGGTCCGCGCCTTTTCCTATGCCTTCTGACGAAAGGCCTCTTCTTGGATCCGCATCTTGCCCGCATGCTGAGTTCTCCGCGCAAGTGCCGCTGCTGCGGCGCCACCTTTGCGCAACTTCTCAGCCTCAGCTGTGACAGGCCCGATGTCTGCCCCGAGGATATGGAGGTCGAGGACAATTCAGCGGTTCTGGCCACCCGCGGAGACATCCTGACCGAAGATTTCTGCCGCCTGGGTGATCTGCGTTTCATCCGCGCGGTGCTGGCGGTGCCGCTGACCAACAGTCGCGGCGAGGAATTCGTGCTGGGCACCTGGGCCAGCCTCAGCCGCGATGATTTTGACGCCTACCTCGACCTGTTCGAGATGCGCGAAGCGGACAAGCTTGGCGATCGTCCGGCCTGGCTGGCCAATGCGATTCCGCCGGACCTGGCGCTGCCCGCCGGCTGCATGCTGGAGATGCGCCCCGAAGGCCAGTACCCGGAGCTGAAGGTGAGCGAGCAAGGCCACCCGCTGTTCCCCTTGCAGCGCGACGGGGCCTCGCTGGAGGAGCTGCTGGAGCTGCTCTATGCCTATGGCCACGACCTGCCGTCGCTGGTTTATGATGCCTGAGCGCCGCTGAACGGCCCGGCGTCGGCGCCTTTCCACCCAGTCCCCCTGCCCGGTTCGCGGCTTCCTGCCGAAGCGGGGGGCGTATGTCTCACACCCTTGCCGCCCGACTGCCGAGCCGTCACACACGCCCCGACAGAGACCCACCTGTGATGGCCTTTTGGGGAAGGACGACATGGCAAATTCAGATTCCACAGCCCGCACCTCTGCCAAGGTCGCCGGGCTTGCAACACAGAGCAATGCGGTGAACCGCAACAACCTGAGCCTGCTTGGGCTGTACGGTCCCGAGGACAGCATGACGGCGCTGGTGCGGCTGCCCTCCGGGCGGACCCGCACGGTGCAGCGTGGCAGCCGCCTGTCGGCGGGCCAGGTGGTCGCGATCGACGCGCGCGGGCTGGTGCTGAGCAGCCGTGGCGGTACCAAGCTGCTGGAGATGCCGGGCTCCTGAGCCGTCGGCCGACACCAACCACCGCCGAAGGCCGCACGATGGCAGCGGCCGTGCGCGGAAAATCTGACAGGCGCTGCCATAAATCGGCCCGGCAGCCGCGGCGCGCTGTCAGCGCCCCTTGACCTGCCTGCGCCCGCGGACCACAAGGTGGCCCATGACAGATAAGATCGCTCTCATCACCGGTGCCTCGCGCGGACTGGGCAGTGCCCTGGCCGAAGCCCTGGCCCCCACCCATCACATCGTCGCCGTGGCCCGCACCACCGGCGCTCTGGAAGAGCTCGACGACCGCATCAAGGCGGCCGGCGGCAGTGCCACGCTGGCGCCGATGGACATCACCGTGCCCGAAGCGATGGCGACCCTGTGCCGGGGCATCCATGACCGCTGGGGCAAGCTGGACCTGTGGCTGCACACCGCCATTCATGCCACCGCGCTGTGCCCGGCGCCGTCGGTCGCCCCCAAGGACTGGACCAAGGCGCTGGCGGTCAATGCCACCGCGACATCGGTGCTGATCCCCTATGTGGCGCCGCTGCTGGGCCAGTCGGGCCGGGTCGTGTTCTTTGACGACCCGAAAGCCGGCGAGAAGTTCTATGGCACCTATGGCGCGACCAAGGCGGCGCAGATGGCGCTGGCCCGCAGCTGGCAGGCAGAGACGGAGCGCACCGGCCCGCAGGTCCGCATCCTGGAGCCGCGCCCGATGGCCACCGCGCTGCGCGCCCGCTTCCACCCCGGCGAAGATCGCGCAGCCCTGGCCAGCATCCAGGACGAGGCGCACCGCCTGCTGCCAGCAATCCTGGCCGACTGACGACCACACACCTGGCCTGCCCGCCGCCCCGTCCCCGGGGCGGCGCGCGGCCCAAGGGGCGACCCTGCTTGCATGATGCGACGCCGGGCGGCGGTCCCCGTCCCGCAGGGTGCTAGCCACCGGCCAAGCGGCTGGTCTCCCCTCCCTCTCCCCTCCCCCGCGTGACGCCCGTTTTCGACTGCCTTCGCCCTGCCTGCGACCGCCCCGCGGCCCAGTCTGTTGCCTCTCTGCCCGTCTTGGGGATCGATCCGGCGCGGCGGCGCGAAAGGCTTGCCCCGTCCCGGCGCAGGTCCTATTCAATCGCAAACCCGGCAAAAGACGGCAGGCAGACCCATGCGCATCCTGATTACCAACGACGACGGCATCAGCGCCCCCGGGCTGGCCGTACTGGACACCATCGCCCGACAGGTTGCAGGCCCGGACGGCGAGGTCTGGTGCGTGGCACCGGCGTTCGAGCAATCCGGCGTTGGCCATTGCATCAGCTACACCCGTCCGACCATGCTCAGCCAGTTGGACAGCCGCCGCTTTGCCGCCGAAGGCTCGCCCGCGGACTGCGTGCTGGCGGGTTTGCACGTGGTGATGCGGGATGCGCGGCCCGATCTGGTGCTGTCGGGGGTGAACCGGGGCAACAACTCGGCAGAGAATGCGCTGTATTCCGGCACGCTGGGCGGTGCGATGGAAGCCGCGCTGCAGGGTATCCCGGCGATGGCGCTGTCGCAATATTACGGCCCCGCCAACCGCGACACCGCCGATCCGTTCGAGGCCGCCGCCGTGCATGGCGCAGCGCTGGTGCAAAAGATCCTGTGCCAGATGCCCGAAGACCGACAGGATTACCGCCTGTTTTACAACATTAATTTCCCGCCCGTGCCCGCCGCCGCGGTGAAGGGCGTGCGCGCGGCCAGCCAGGGGTTCCGCTCGGGCACCGGCTTCAGCGCCGAGGAGCAGGTCTCGCCCACCGGGCGCCGTTGCCTCTGGGTGCGCGGTGGCAACCAGCAGGTGGAAACCGCGCCTGGCACGGATGCGGCGCTGAACATGGCCGGTTATATCTCCGTCACCCCGATGCGCGCGGATCTGACCGCCCATGACGCGATGGAGGCCCTGCAGGCGATCGAAACCGACGGTGAGAGACTCGGCGCATGAGCGGACCCGACGCCGAAACCAAGATGCAATTCCTGTACTCGGTCCGCTCGCGCGGGGTGACCGACGCCTCTGTGCTGGAGGCGATGGAGGAGATCGACCGCGGCTTGTTCCTGCGCGGGCTGTTCGCCGAACGTGCCTATGAGGACGTGCCGCTGCCGATTGCCTGCGGCCAGACCATCTCGCAGCCCTCGGTGGTGGGCATGATGACCCAGGCGCTGCAGGTCAGCCCCCGCGACAAGGTTCTGGAGGTGGGCACCGGTTCGGGGTACCAGGCCGCGATCCTGTCGAAACTGGCGCGCCGGGTCTATACCATCGACCGGCACGCGCGGCTGGTGCGCGAGGCGCGGGCGGTGTTCGAACAGCTTCAGCTGGCCAATGTGACCTCGCTGGTCGGCGATGGCAGCCACGGCTTGCCGGACCAGGCGCCTTTTGACCGCATCATCGTCACTGCCGCCGCCGAGGACCCGCCCGGCCCGCTGCTCGCCCAGCTGAAGACGGGCGGCATCATGGTGCTGCCGGTCGGGCAGTCCGACCACGTGCAGACGCTGATCCGCGTTCGCAAGACTGAAGACGGGCTGGAATATGACGAGTTGCGCCCGGTGCGTTTCGTGCCCTTGCTGGAAGGGCTCGGCAAGGAAGTCTGACCGCGACGCGGGCCACCAGTTCCCGGTCTGTCACGGCAAGGCCAGCCCGCGTCCCGCGACCGCTGCCGCATGCCTCTGCCGCCGCGATGCCCGGACCGGTCACAATTTCTCCAGCTGGTTTGATATTCCCCCTTGGGCCACGTATCATGCCGGCGGATTTCAGCCGGCCGCCCGGCGGCATGGGCTATAATGATTGACGCGAGAGAATCCCCGCGAAAAAGGGGAGGCGTGTTTTGAGGAGAGCAAGATGACCCGGACCCCCCACCCCCGGACGGCCAGGCATGCGCTGCGCACCGACGGCCCGGCCCAGAGCGGGCCGACACGCGCCGGTCTGTCCCGCCGCACCCGACTGCTGGCGGCGCTGCCTCTGATCGGGGTACTGGCCGCCTGCAAAAGCCCGCTGGACTACGATCTGCGCGGCCAGATTGGCGCCTTCAATACAACCAGCGCAGCCCAATCCGTGACCTCTGACCGCCCCCGTGCGGACAGCCGCGGGCTGATCACCTACCCCTCCTACCAGGTGGCCGTGGCCCGCCGCGGCGACACCGTGGCGGATGTCGCCACCCGCGTGGGCCTGCCCGCCGACGAGGTTGCCCGTTACAACGGCATGAGCCCGGGCGACAGTGTCCGGCAGGGCGAAATACTGGCCCTGCCCCGCCGCGCCCCCGACGGGGTACCCGCTGACGGCACCGCCGCGCCCGGCTCGGTTGATATCGCCTCTCTTGCGGGTCAGGCCATCGAGACCGCGCCGCTCACCACGCCGAACCCGGGCTCCGTCACCTCGACCGAGCTCAAACCCGCGCCCAAGCCGCAGCCGGCCAAGGTCCAGTCCGGCCCCGAGCCGGTGCGCCACAAGGTCAAACGTGGCGAGACCGCCTATACCATTTCGCGTCTCTACCGGGTGCCGGTCAAATCCCTGGCCGAGTGGAATGGCCTTGGCAGCGATTTCGCCGTTCGCGAGGGGCAATACCTGCTGATCCCGCTGAAAGAGGCACCCGCCCCGAAACCGGAGGCGGAAGTCTCGGCAGCGGCGGCCCCGGTCACCGTCACCGAACCCGGCGAAGGCAGCGTCACGCCTGTTCCGCCGAGCGCCACCCGCCCCTTGCCCCGCGAAACGGTGGCGCCCGCTGCCGAGGCCGCCAAGCCCCCGGCAGAGGTGAAACCGGCGCTGCCCGAACCCAGCCGCCAGAGCGATGCCGCGATGTCCTATCCGGTGCAGGGCAAGATCATCAAGACATACTCCAAGGGGCGCAATGACGGCATCGACATTGCGGGGCCTGCTGGCAGCCCGGTCAAGGCGGCGGAAGCCGGTACCGTGGCGGCCATCACCAAGGATTCCAACAATGTGCCGATCATCGTGATCCGCCACAGCCAGAAGCTGCTGACGGTCTATCAGAACGTCGACAACATCACCGTCAACAAGGGCGATACCGTCGCGCGCGGGCAGCGTATCGCCTCGCTGCGCGGGGGCGACGACGCCTATGTACATTTCGAGGTGCGCGACGGGTTCGAGAGCATCGATCCGCTCAACTACCTGAACTGACGCTGACGCCTTTCCGCAGCTGACAGCATGCCCGGCAGAGATGCCGGGCTTTTGCCTGTGCTGTCAGCGCAGGCTGACCCCGTGGCGACCGGCCAGATCGGTGAAGAACTGCCAGGCCACCCGGCCCGAGCGTCCGCCACGGGTGGCCTGCCATTCCACCGCCTCGGCGCGCAGGGTCTCCGGTGCGACCTTGACGCCATAGGCGGCGCAATAGCCCTCGATCATCGCCAGGTATTCGTCCTGGTCGCAGGGGTGGAACCCCAGCCACAGGCCGAAACGGTCGGAAAGGGAGACCTTCTCCTCGACCGCTTCGGACGGGTTGATGGCGCTGGAGCGTTCATTCTCGATCATGTCCCGCGGCATCAGGTGGCGACGGTTGGAGGTGGCATAGAACACCACGTTTTCCGGCCGCCCCTCGATGCCGCCGTCGAGCACCGCCTTGAGGCTTTTGTAGTGCTGGTCGTCATGGCTGAAGGACAGGTCATCGCAGAACAGGATGAAACGGTGCGGCGCGCCGCGCAGGTGGTTCAAGAGCCGCCCGACCGAGGGCAGATCCTCGCGTTGCAGCTCGACCAGCTTCAGACCGGGGTGATCGGCCACCAGCGCGCCGTGCACGGCCTTGACGAGGCTGGACTTGCCCATGCCGCGCGCGCCCCAGAGCAGCGCGTTGTTCGCCGCGAACCCCTGCGCGAAGCGACGGGTGTTTTCCAGCAACGTGTCCCGAGACCGGTTGATGCCAACCAGCAGCTCCAGATCGACGCGGCTGACCTCGGCCACCGGCTCCAGCCGTTCCGGCCCCACGTGCCAGACAAAGGCGGAGGCCACGTCAAAGTCGGGTGCCGCCAAGGGCGCGGGGGACATCCGCTCCAGCGCCTCGGCGATGCGGGTCAATGCGGTCTGGTCCATGGGCGTGCCTCCGTCTGCCTGTGCGTTGGCGGTGTTCAAAGCACGTTCGTGGACGGTCGGCAAGAGGCGGGAGACGTGGGAGAAACCCCGCCCAAAGACCGGTGGCTCAGAATGCGGTGCGGCTGGCGCGTGGCGCGGAAATTTGGCTGAGCGCCATCCCTGCCCCTTCTGTCCTGGCGTTTATGGCGCGGGCCCGGTCCCCTGCGTGGTGGCAGCGAGAGGGGGCATTCCGGTCAGCCACAGAGGCAGCGGGCGGCTCACATCACGTGTCGGACGCGGCCGCTGCCGACCGGTGCTGGGCTTCAGCTCTTGCGGCTTTGCTCTTCGGCCTTCGGGCTCCCTGCGGGGCCCTCATCCATCGTGTCGGTCGTGTTTTTCCAGTCTTCCTTGATTTTCTGCCGGGGCTTGCCGTGACCATCCTGCGCAACTTCCGGGCGGGCATCCTGCTTGTTCGATTGGCCGTCGGCTTTTCTGTCTTCGGGCATAACATCCTCCATGGCGCGATACAGAGCCAACGTTTGCCCTGTGGGAAAGTTCCGGCGGACCGCACGCTGCGCAAGGAGAGACAAAAAAGGCGCGCCATTGCTGGCGCGCCTTCCTGTGTTTTATCGAGACGGCCTATTTGTCCTTGCCGTCCTCGGCGTCAAACTCAGCCATCAGCGGATCATCAGGATGGGCTTCCATCTCTGTCTCAACCGTGTCGTCCTCGGCGTCATAGTAGCCCTCGGCGCGCAGCTTGGCTTCGCGCTTGGCCTCGACCCGGCGCACCAGGAAAATCGAGACCTCATAGAGGCCGTAGACCACGACGAAGAGAATGATCTGGGTGATCACATCCGGCGGCGTCACCAGCGCGGCGAGAACGAGGATCGCCACCACCGCGTATTTGCGCACAGACGCGAGCCCCTCGGCGCTGACCAGACCTGCCTTGCCCATCAGCGTCAGCAGAACCGGCAGTTGGAAGCAGAGGCCAAAGGCGACAATGAACTTGATCGTCAGGTTCAGATACTCCTGCGCGGAGCCCTGGAACACAACGCTCAGCCCCTGGTTCACCTGTTCGCCGACGACGGCCTCGCCTTCGGCACCGAACTGCTGGAAGCCGAGGAAGAAGTCATAGGCCAGCGGCGTGACCACGTAGAAGGCAAAGCTGGCCCCCAGCAGGAACATGAACGGCGAGGCGATCATGAAGGGCAGGAAAGCGCCCTTCTCGTTCTTGTAGAGCCCCGGCGCCACGAACCGCCACATCTGGAAGCCAATGTAGGGAAAGGCCAGGATGAAGCCGCCCAGAAAAGAGATCTTAATCGCCACAAAGAAACCTTCCTGTGGGCTGATGAAGATCAGGGAACAGTCCTGCCCGCTTTCGGCCAGCACATCGCACAGCGGCGCGGTGAGGAAATTGAACACCGGCGTCGCAACGGTAAAACAGATCACCATGCCGATGACAAAGGCCACGACCGAATGGATCAGTCGGCTGCGCAGCTCGGCCAGGTGTTCGATCAACGGCGCGGTCGAGTCGTCGATCTCGTCCGTGTTGCTCATGATTTGGCCTCTCCGTCGGGTTTCACCTCAGCCTCGGCGGCGGCAGCGCTGGCCTCGGCGGCTTCGGCCTCGCGCGCCTTGCGGTCGGCGGCAGCGCGCGCGGTGGCGGCCTGGATGCGCTTGGCGTCCTCGGCCCGCTCCGCGGCCAGTTTGCCGGTCTCGCTGTCGGGGTCGTATTTGGTCGGGTCGATCGACGATGCCATCTCCTGCGCCGCCTGTTTGACCCCGTCCATGGCGGTGCCGACCGGATTGGTGGCGGTCTTCAACCCCTTGGCGATGTCATTGACCCCGGCTTCATCCGCCGCATCATGCATCGCCCGGCTGAATTCGCGCGCCATCCCCTTGGCCTTGCCCACGAACCGTCCGACATTGCGAAACAGCACCGGCAGGTCCTTGGGGCCGACCACGATCAGCGCGACCACGCCGATGACCAGAAGTTCGGTCCAGCCAAGATCGAACATAAGCGTTTAGACCTTGTCTTTTTCGGTCGCGGGGGTGACGTCCTTCGCCTCGGCGGCGGTGTCCTCTTCCAGCTCCTTGTTGCCCTCGCTGATGCCCTTCTTGAAGGACGTGATGCCCTTGCCGATCTCGCCCATCAGCGAGGAAATCTTGCCGCGGCCGAACAGGACCAGAACCACGACGGCGATCAGAAGAATGCCGGGAAGGCCGATGTTGTTGAGCATGAGTGTGTCTCCTTACATGGTCCGACGCGGCATATGCGCGCCGGTAAATACGGTCACTTTCGGGTTTAGCGCGCCGACGACCTGCAGCGGAAGCATCAAGCCCTCCGGGTGAGGCCCAGACACCGCTGAAAGTGCAGTTTTTCCGGGACGCCAAACCTCAACTGACAGGTTTATGTCAGTTGCTATCCGGTAAATCCAGCCCATCACGACAAACAGGAGACAAAGTGATGACCAAACATGTGGCGGAAATCGTGACCTTCCAACTGGCCGAGGGCATGAGCGAGGCGGACTTTACCAGCCTGATGCGACGCACCGAGAGCTTCGTGCGCGCCCAGCCAGGGTTCATTGCCCGGCGTCTGAGCCGTGGCGCCGATGGCAGCTGGACGGATCATGTGGTCTGGCAGGACATGGCCACGGCGCAACAGGTGGCGCAGACCTTCATGCAGCAGGACTTTGCCCCTGCGGTGATGCAGGCCATCGCCGATGGCAGCGCCCGGATGCGCCATGAGGAAGTGCAGTGGTCGATGCTGCCCTGAGCCATCGCGGGCTGCGCCACATCTGACATGGCGCAGCCCTTGACCTCCTCGCGCTGGCAATCCAAGGCTGGAGCATGCGCCGCACCGACCGCCTATTCGAAATCATCCAGATCCTGCGCGACGGCAAGCTGCACCGCGCACAGGACATTGCCGCGCGCCTCGAGGTCTCTACCCGGACCATCTACAGGGACATGGACACGCTGGTTGCCTCGGGGGTGCCGGTCGAGGGCGAGCGCGGCGTCGGCTATATGGTGCGCGAACAGATCAGCCTGCCGCCGTTGACCCTGACCCCGGAGGAGCTGGAGGCGCTGAACCTCGGCATGGCCATCGTCGCCGAAGCCGCAGATCCCGACCTGAAGGCGGCGGCGCAATCGCTGGCCGCCAAGGTGGACGCGGTGCTGCCCGAACAGACGATAGCCGAAGCCGACGCGTGGAAATTCGCGGTCTACCCTTTTGCTGATGCGGCGCGCGGCTTTGCCCACATGCCGACGCTGCGCTCGGCGATCAAGGCGCGGCAGAAGCTGCGGCTGAATTACCGGCGCATCGATGGCACCCTCACGCAGCGGACGATCCGCCCCCTGCACATGGAGTATTGGGGACGGGTCTGGACGCTGACCGCCTGGTGCGAGACCCGCGAGGATTTTCGGGTGTTCCGCGTGGACCTGATCGAAGAGGCTGCTGCCCTGCCGGAACTGTTCGTTGATGAGCCCGGCAAACGACTGAAGGATTACCAACCCTACAAGGATAGGGGCTGATCAGCTGTCCGCGGGGAGACCGGTCGGCGGGTTGCGCCCGGTCGGATATCAGGCGGGAAAGACGAAACAGCGGTCGCGTCGCACTGTCAACCACATCACCCGGCCCTTTTCCGGCAGGAACACGTTCGGCACCGTCGCGCGCAGGATGGAGCCATCGAAGTCCATGCGGAATTCGACCAGGCTCTCGCGTCCCAGAAAGCGGGCGCGTTCGACCACCGCGCGGGCCGGGACGCCGTCGCTGGAGGTGGGCAGCGGCCCCTTGCCGCCACGGTCGAAATCGATGCGCAGGTGCTGCGGACGAAAGACGATCTCGACCTCGGTGCCATCGGCGACGCCCGGTGCGAGGAATTCCCCAAAGGCGGTGCGGGCCAGGGCGCCATTGACCTGCGCCTTCAGCACGTTGACATCGCTGAAGAAGGACAGCGCCGCCTTGTCGACCGGGTGGGTATAGACGTTGTAGGGCGCCCCCTGCTGCACGATCCGGCCGCCGCGCATCAGCGCGATCTCGTCGGCCATGCGCATCGCCTCTTCCGGCTCGTGCGTGACCAGCAGAACCGCGGTGTCTTCCTCTTTCAGCAGGCTCAGGGTTTCATCGCGGATGCCGTCGCGCAGCCGGTTGTCGAGACCCGAGAAAGGTTCGTCCATCAGCATGATGCGCGGCCGCGGCGCCAGGGCGCGGGCAAGGGCGACACGCTGCTGCTCGCCGCCCGACAGCTCGTGCGGGTAGACGTCGATGTAGCGGCCCAGCGACACCCGCGCCAGCAGCTCTTCGACACGGGCGCGTTTCTCGTCCTTGCTGCCGTTCAGGCCAAAGGCGACATTGGCGCCCACGGTCAGATGCGGAAACAGCGCGAAATCCTGGAACATCAGCCCGATTTCGCGCCGTTCCGGTGGCACCCGGAACACGGTGTCGCAGATCAGCTTGCCGTCGACATAAATCTCGCCGCTGTCCTGCATCTCGACCCCGGCGATCATCCGAAGCGTGGTGGACTTGCCGCAGCCCGATGGCCCCAGAAGGCAGGTCACCTGCCCCGCCTGAATCTGCAAGGAGACATCATCCACCACCGTGCGGCCTTCGATGCGACGCTTGATATTGCGGATTTCAAGACGGGGGGCTGGAGTTTGGGTCTGCAATTGCACCTGTCGCCTCTTGCGGTCCCCGACGATTTTCGTCGGAATTTGCCGAAGCTCTATCAGCCCGCCTGCCCTGCTTCAACCCTGCGGCTGCCACGGGCCACTGCGGCAAAGCCGACCAGCAGGACAGCCACGCAGATCTGCAGCAGCTGTTCGTATTTGTGCCCGTCATACAAAAGCGCGGCCAAGGCGGGCAGATCCCGCAGCATGTAGGCCGCAGCCCCTGCCATCGCCGCGGCAAAGCTGACCAGATACGCCCAGAGCGCAACCTGTCGCCCTGCCAGCGCTGCCGCCAGCACCGGGGTCAGGAACATCGACGCGGTACCAGAGACCGCCACCGCATCAAACAAGGTCTGGTTGCCCCACAGCGTCAGCGCGCCGCCAGCCGCGGCAAACCCCAGCATTGCCACCCGGCCGCCTGACAGCGTGCGCGGCAGCAGGCGCAATTCTTCGACCATCAGCCGCGCCGCGCTGCTGAGCGCCGAATCCAGCGTCGACAGCGCCGAGACAAGCAGCGACACGATCAGCAGCACGAAGACCCAGCCGGGCAGGATGGCGGCCCATGTTCCCAGCAGCTGGCCTTCATAGGCCGCGCCCTCCAGCGAGGCCTGGATGCCGAAAAAACCGAAGCCCAGGATGCAGACTGCCGAAATCCAGAAGGCGTGCAAAAAGCTTTTGCGGGTGGTGGCGGGATCGGCGAGGAAGCCGCGGTCCATCATCACCGGATCATGCACCGGGTAGGAAAACACCTGCAGCGCGGCAACCGCCAAGAGCACCCAGCCGTTGTGCGCGCCTGCCGTGCCCGGCGCGGTCAGCACCGCGGTAAGGTCAAAGCCCGGACGCAGCATGAGCGCCACCAGCGCCGTGCCGAAAACCGCCAGAAACACCACCATCTGGATGACATCGGTGCGCAGCGCCGCCGACAGCCCGCCCCAGGCGGAATAGCCCAGCGCCAGCAAGCCGACGGCGATGATGGCCACGGTCTCGGCGCCCTCCACCTGCGGCAGCGCGGCGGCGAAGATCAACCCGACCACAAGGAGGTTGGCAAAGACCTCGGACAGGAGCCGCAACGCGATGACGAGGTTGTAGGCGGTGGTCCCTGTCGTCCCGAACCGCTGTGTCAGCCAGTCCTGAACCGACCCTGCCCCCTGGGCGCGCATTCGCCCGACGATGTACCCACCGGTCAGGAAGGAGCCGTAATAGGCTGCATAGGCCAGGGTGCCGGCGATGCCATAATAGAAGCCGAGGATCGCGGCATTCATCAGTGACCGCGCAAAGATCCATGTCGTCACCTGTGACAGCACCAGCGTCCACAGCCCCGGCGCCTGCCCCTCGGCGGAGCGTCCGCCAAAGAAGCCTCCGACCGTTGCCCGGCGCGGGGCAACCAACAGGCTGAGAGCAATAACGGCAGCAAAGAGAGCAGTGATGGCGATGGCTTGCATGGACAGATCCCGAGAATTTGGTCTCCCCGGACTAGCAGCGGCGCGGGGCCGCTGCCAGATCTTCCACAGGAACGTGATGGCGCGTCAGCAGGCCGGGCACTAGGCCGGTGGCAGCAAGTCGAACTCCGCCGCCGCACGCACGCGACCGTTGACCATCAGCTCCACCCGGTGCAGCCCCGGCACCAGCTTGAAGGTCGTGGCATCGCCCTTCAGCTTGTGCGTCTTTTTCAGCCGCAGCTGGTCGCGCGTCACCCGGGCCTGTTTGAGCTTGAACACCTTGGCGGAGGTCTTGCCCGACGGGCGCTGGAAATGCAGCACGTAATCCACCAGTACGGCGGAGCCCGGCGCGGCTGCCAGAACGCAGGCCAGTTCAAGCGCGTCCCCGATACGGACTTCGCGGCGCGGCAGGGCGATCTCGGCCCGCAGTTCCAGGTCCGGGTCATAGCCCAGCATTTTCATCGCCCGCGGATGGCCGGCCTTGACCAGCCCGCGCAGGGCGTGGGCGGTGATCCAGTCCAGCTCCTTCCGGCTTTGTGCGCCAGCGGCCTGCCAGTGCTGCAGCCGGTCCATCACCAGGTCAGGATCCTTCTTGGCAATGTCGTTGAGGTGATTGGCGACCGAGCGTGTCACGAAGCGCGCGCCGTCGGCGTGCAGCCGGTCCAGCAGCGGCAGCGGGTCGGCCAGCGCCAGCCCCACCGCCTCGCCCCAGGGCAGCCGGGGCCGCGTGCCCTCGCTGACCAGGCGGCGGACGTGATAGCTGGAATGCCCGGCCCAGCGCTCCATCCGCGCCAGCACCTCGGCGGGCCAGCGGTTCAGGAAGGGGCGGATCGCCCATTCCATCGAGAACCGCTGGGTGATCTCTTCCAGCAGGTCCAGCGACAGATCGCGGTGATCCTCCAGCCCGTGGCGGGCAACGTAGTCGCCCAAGGGGGCAAAGATGAAATCACCGAAGTCATCATCCTTGAGCGACGGGTCCAGCGGCGGCGGCAGCGCGCGCAGCAAAACCGGGGCGGCCTCGGGGAGGCTGGCGGGCAGATGATCTGCCAGCACGTCGGCGATCAGCGTGATGCGCTGCTTCAGCTCCAGCGCGGGCAGATCCGCCATCACCTGCGCCTCGAAGGCGGCAGCATCAAATCCAGTGTCAGCCGCAGAAAAAAGGCCCGCCAGGTAGCGGACCTTGTCGCGGTTGAACAGCTGGTCTTTCAGGGAAAACCCGCTGGCCATGCGCGGCTCCTTACATGGTGGTGTTGGTGGCGCCGCCATCCAGCAGGATGTTCTGACCGACCATGAAGCCCGCGTGCTGCGAGCAGAGGAAGGCGCAGGTCGCGCCGAATTCCTGGCGGGTGCCGTAGCGGCCTGCCGGAATGGTGACGCAGCGCTGCACCTTGGCTTCCTCGACGGAGATGCCTTGCGCCTTGGCCGCGCCCTCATCCAGCGACACGGCGCGGTCGGTGGCGTGGATGCCCGGCTGGAGGTTGTTCATGATGACGCCCTTGCCGGCCACCTGCCGCGCGGTGCCCGCGACATAGCCGGTCAACCCGGCCCGCGCCGCGTTCGACAGACCCAGCACCGGGATCGGAGACTTGACCGAAACAGAGGTGATGTTGACCACCCGGCCCCAGCCGCGCTCCATCATGCCGGGCACCAGCGCCTTGATCAGGGCGATCGGCGACAGCATGTTGGCGTCCAGCGCCTTGATGAAGTCCTCGCGCTCCCAGTCGGTCCACATGCCCGGCGGCGGGCCGCCTGCGTTGGTCACCAGGATATCGACGCGCTCGGCGGCCTCCAGCACCTTCTGCTGGCCGTCCTCGGTGGTCACGTCGGCCGCCACGGTCACCACATCGACGCCATACTGGTCGCGGATCGCCTGCGCCGAAGCCTCG
This sequence comes from Leisingera sp. S2M4, assembly GCF_055398055.1. Taxonomy (NCBI): domain Bacteria; kingdom Pseudomonadati; phylum Pseudomonadota; class Alphaproteobacteria; order Rhodobacterales; family Roseobacteraceae; genus Leisingera; species Leisingera sp. S2M4. The sequence continues at coordinate 2,736,365 of NZ_AP040861.1, read as the reverse complement.
AGCGCGTCGGCGCCGCGGGCGTTCATCACCAGGTTCACACCGGCCTCTGCCAGCGCCTCGGCGCAGCCCAGGCCCAGCCCCTTGCTGCTGGCGCAAACCAGCGCGCGCTTGCCCGCAATTCCCAGATCCATCGTCATTCTCCCTTGGGATTCCTGTTCGTTCGCGGCGCAGATTGCACCGTTGCGCACCCGATGACCAGCCCCGGACCGTCTTGCGCGTCGCGCACCGCCGCCGCGCCGAAAAATCTGCGCGGGGGCACCGTTTTTTGGCCATGTTTTCACGCCATACCCCTTGGACGCGCCGCGCGCAGGCGACATCATAGGGACAGACCCGGACTTGACGATGGACCCCAGCTTGACCTCCAGCCATGCCGCCCTCCCGGCCTATCCGGCCGCTGATTTCTGCGCCGCCTACGGGGCCTGCATGGGCGATCCGCTCGGCCTGCTGGAAGACCTGGTGCTGGATGACATCTATGTGCTGGCGCAATCCGCGCGCCCGCGCCGTCTCGGCATCGCCGCGCATCATGACGGGCGGTTGACCGTTGACCAGGAGACCCAGCTGGGCACGCCCGGCGCAACGCTGCACCTGGACGGATTGCTGACCGTGATGCCCGACAGCGGCGCCAACGTCGAGATCCTGCTGGTGGTCGAGGCCGACCCTGACGGCTATGTGGCGGAAATCTTTCTGCTGCCGCTGGCCCCCTTGCTGCCGCAGGTGAATTACACGCTGGTCAGCGCCGAACGGGAGCCTGCAAGACGCAAGCTGGCGCAGTCGGCCTGCGTGTCCTTTACCCGCGGCACCCGCATCACCCTGGCCACCGGCGCGCAATGCCCGATCGAGGACCTGGCCCCCGGCGACCGGGTGCTGACGCGCGATGCAGGGGTGCAGCAGGTGCGCTGGGTCGGCCAGTCCACCCTGCGCGCGGTGGGCAATCTCGCGCCGATCCTGATCCGCGAGGGGGCGCTGAACAACGCCCGCGACCTGATCGTCAGCCCGAACCACCGGCTGATGGTCTATCAGCGCAGCGACGAGATCGGTGCAGGCGCGCCGGAGATCCTCGTGCGGGCCCGTGACCTGGTCAACGGCAACAGCGTCGTGGTGCTGGATGGCGGCTTTGTCGACTATGTGCAGATCCTGTTCGACAGCCATCACATCATCTACGCCGAAGGGATCGCGGCCGAGACAACTTTCCTCGACCCGGTGACCCGCCCCGCGCTGCCGGAGGACCTTCGGATATGCCGCGGTGGCGAGGGGGCTGGCGCGTGGCCCGGCATTCCCCAGCCCGGCGCGCACGGGCTCGAGGTGGGTCGGGCGCTGCTCAACCGTCCCGACGCGGTAAAGCTGCTGAAGCGCGCGTCGTTGCGTTAGCGCCGGTCACGGCCCGTCAGGCCCCGCCCGCCCAAGCCCCTACCCCTTGCCCTTGGTCTTGGTCGCGCCCGGCTTGGCGTGTTTTTCGATGTATTCGATGATCTTGCCGGCGATATCGAGGCCGGTAGCCTTTTCAACGCCCTCAAGGCCGGGAGAGGAGTTTACCTCCATCACCACCGGGCCGTGATTGGCGCGCAGCATGTCGACGCCGCAGACATTCAGCCCCATGGTCTTGGCAGCGCGGGCCGCGGTGGAGCGTTCCTCGGGCGAGAGCTTTACCAGCGCGGCAGAGCCGCCGCGGTGCAGGTTGGAGCGGAACTCGCCCTCGGCGCCGGTGCGTTTCATCGCCGCGATCACCCGGCCACCGACCACGATGGCGCGGATGTCGGTGCCGCCCGCCTCCTTGATGAACTCCTGCAAGAGGATGTTGACGCCGGCGCCGCGGAACGCCTCGACCACGGATTTGGCCGAGCGGTTGGTATCGGCGAGCACCACGCCGATGCCCTGTGTACCCTCCAGCAGCTTGATCACGATGGGCGCGCCGCCGGCCAGGTCCAGCACCTCGTCGGTCTGTTTGGGGTCATGGGCAAAGGTGGTGACCGGCAGGCCGATGCCGTCGCGCGCCAGAAGCTGCATCGAGCGCAGCTTGTCGCGTGAGCGGCCGATGGCCACGCTTTCGTTCAGGGGGAACACGCCCATCATCTCGAACTGGCGCAGCACCGCCATGCCGTAGAAGGTGACCGAAGCGCCGATGCGCGGGATCACCGCGTCATAGCCGGTCAGCTTTTCGCCGTTGTAGTAGATCTCGGGCCGCCTTGAGGCGATGTTCATGTAGCAGCGCAGGGTGTTGATGATGTGCAATTCATGGCCACGCTCCTCGGCAGCCTCCTTCAGCCGCTTGTGCGAGTAAAGCTCTGGATTGCGGGACAGCATGGCTATTTTCATCAGGGTCTCCCTATGGGGTTGGTCAGGTCGGTGTCTTGCCTCTCTTGTTTCCTGGCGCGGCGTGCCTCGGCGGGCCGCCGCTGTTCGTGCCGCGCGGGGCGGGTGTGCCACCGTGGCGCGGACTTGCATGGTAGCGTGTTTTGCAGCCCGCAGGTAAGTTTTCGCCGACCGCCCACCACGGCAGGGACGCGGCGCCCGGCCCGGCTGTTTTTCTTGCCTCCTGCCGCATTCCTGCTATACGCGCGCTCATGCAGGATACCGTCACCAACCGCCCCGAACTGCCGCCCGAAGTTGCCCGTCGCCGCACCTTTGCGATCATCTCGCACCCGGATGCGGGCAAGACCACGCTGACTGAAAAGTTCCTCCTTTATGGCGGCGCGATTCAGATGGCCGGACAGGTGCGCGCCAAGGGCGAGGCACGGCGGACCCGCTCGGACTTCATGCAGATGGAAAAGGATCGGGGCATCTCGGTCTCGGCCTCGGCCATGTCGTTCGATTTCAACGGCTTCCGGTTCAACCTGGTGGACACGCCCGGCCACTCGGACTTCTCCGAGGATACCTACCGCACGCTGACGGCGGTGGATGCGGCGGTGATGGTGATCGACGGCGCCAAGGGTGTGGAAAGCCAGACCCAGAAGCTGTTCGAAGTCTGCCGCCTGCGCGACCTGCCGATCCTGACCTTCTGTAACAAGATGGACCGCGAAAGCCGCGACACCTTCGAGATCATCGACGAGATCCAGGAAAACCTGGCGATCGACGTGACCCCGGCCAGCTGGCCGATCGGGGTGGGCCGCGATTTCATCGGCTGCTACGACATGCTGCGTGACCGGCTGGAGCTGATGGACCGCGCCGACCGCAACAAGGTGGCCGAAAGCATCGAGATCAACGGGCTGGACGACCCCAAGCTGGCCGAGCACGTGCCTGCGCATCTGCTGGAGAAGCTGCTGGAAGAGGTCGAGATGGCGCGTGAGCTGCTGCCCGCGCTGGACCCCCAGTCGGTGCTCGAGGGGCACATGACCCCGATCTGGTTCGGCTCGGCGATCAACTCCTTTGGCGTCAAGGAGCTGATGGACGGCATCGGCAAATACGGCCCCGAGCCGCAACCGCAATCGGCGGAGCCGCGGCAGATGTCGCCGGAGGAGAAGAAGGTCGCGGGCTTTGTCTTCAAGGTGCAGGCCAACATGGACCCCAAGCACCGCGACCGGGTGGCCTTCGTGCGCATGGCCTCGGGCCATTTCAAACGCGGCATGAAACTGACCCATGTGCGCACCAAGAAGCCGATGGCGATCTCCAACCCGGTGCTGTTCCTGGCCTCCGACCGCGAGCTGGCCGAAGAGGCCTGGGCCGGTGACATCATCGGCATTCCGAACCACGGCCAGCTGCGCATCGGCGACACCCTGACCGAGGGCGAGGCTCTGAAGGTGACCGGCATCCCGTCGTTTGCGCCGGAACTGCTGCAGGGCGTGCGCGCGGGCGATCCGATGAAGGCCAAGCACCTGGAAAAGGCGCTGATGCAGTTTGCCGAGGAAGGTGCCGCCAAGGTCTTCAAGCCCTCGATCGGCTCCGGCTTCATCGTCGGCGTGGTCGGCGCACTGCAGTTCGAGGTTCTGGCCAGCCGGATCGAGATGGAATATGGCCTGCCGGTGCGCTTCGAGGCCAGCCAGTTCACCTCGGCCCGCTGGGTCAGCGGCGACAAGGCGGCGGTGGACAAGTTCATCAACACCAACAAGCAGCACATCGCCCATGACCACGACGGCGACATCGTCTATCTGACACGGCTGCAGTGGGACATCGACCGGGTCGAGCGGGACTACCCCGACCTCAAGCTGACCGCGACCAAGGAAATGATGGTTTGACCAAGCGCCCGGCTCTGCCGGGCGATTTCTTTTGCCCCCCTTGCACTTGCCCGGCTCTGCGCGGATGCTGACCGCACAGGCGGAGAGGACCGCAGGCAGGGGACAGGCCATGGCGCAGCAGCAGGTGAAATGGGGCATTGTCAGCACCATCAAGGCCGAAGCCGAAGACATCCTGCGCTTTGCCGCCCATCATCTGGAGATGGGCGCACACCGGCTGTATCTCTATCTGGATGCGCCCTGCCCCGACGCCTTTGGCCACCTGAAAGCGCATTCCAAGATCCGCGTCATCACCTGCGACGACACCTATTGGGGCAAGCAGGGAGGCACCAAGGGCCGCCGACCCGCCAAACACCAGGTCCGCCAAAGCGCCAACGCCACGCGGGCCTACCACCGCCAGGCGGCGGGGGACGTTGATTGGCTGCTGCACTGCGACGTGGATGAATTCCTGTGGTCGCCCGACCCCGTCGCCGCGACATTGGCGGAATTGCCACAAGAGGCGCTCTGCGCCAGGGTCCGCCCTCTCGAAGCGCTGGCGGGCGGCGATGGCTCGGCCTTCAAGACCCTTGCCGATGAGACCGCCTCAGCCGCCGCCTATGGCCCGTTTGGCGCCGATCTGCGTGGCGGATTCCTCAGCCACACCCAGGGCAAGCTGTTCGTGCGTTGCGGCCAGCCCCGGCTGGAGTTTCGCATCCATAACGCCTTTGTCGATGACTCCCCCAACCCGGGACAGGCCGAATTGGACCAGATGGAGCTGTGCCACTTTCACGCGCAGGACTGGGACAGCTGGCTGGCACACTATCAATACCGGCTTCGCAAAGGCTCCTACCGGGCCGAATTGAAGCCCACCCGCGCGCGCCAAGCCGGGGGAATCACCATGCACGAGTTACTGAGCACGCTTGAGCGCGAAGAAGGCACCGCCGGACTGCGCCGCTTCTTTGCGGCGGTCTGTGCCGACAGCCCCGCCCTGCGCGAGCGGCTCGACGCGGCCGGACTGCTGCGGATTCGCCAACTGGGCTTGGGCGCGACGCGACAGAAACACTTTCCGTCCAGCCCCTGAATTGTTCCCTTTTCAGCGCGCCACCGGCTAAAAAGAGCGCAAAAACCGGCATTAATTGACGATCACCCGGTATTTTGCTATGCCCGCCCTCGAGCCGGAAGCTGCCATCCCGCGTGACCCTAGCGGAGCCGGCTGCAACACACACGCGCGGGCCTGGTCAGTGTCCGCAATGACGGATACAGATGACAAAATTCACCGATCTGAACCTGAACGCCAAGGTCCTCAAGGCAATTGAGGAAGCTGGTTACGAAAGCCCCACCCCCATTCAGGCCGGGGCGATTCCTCCGGCGCTGGAAGGGCGCGATGTTCTGGGGATTGCCCAGACCGGGACCGGCAAGACCGCGTCCTTCACCCTGCCGATGATTACCCTGCTGGCCCGTGGCCGCGCCCGCGCCCGGATGCCGCGCAGCCTGGTGCTGTGCCCCACCCGCGAGCTGGCGGCACAGGTTGCCGAGAACTTCGACACCTATGCCAAGCACGTGAAGCTGACCAAGGCGCTGCTGATCGGTGGCGTTTCCTTCAAGGAACAGGACGCGCTGATCGACAAGGGTGTCGACGTGCTGATCGCCACTCCGGGCCGCCTGCTGGACCATTTCGAGCGCGGCAAGCTGCTGCTCACCGGCGTGCAGATCATGGTGGTGGACGAGGCCGACCGGATGCTCGACATGGGCTTCATTCCCGATATCGAGCGCATCTTCTCGCTGACGCCCTTCACCCGTCAGACGCTGTTCTTCTCGGCCACCATGGCGCCGGAAATCGAACGCATCACCAATACCTTCCTGTCGGCCCCGGCCCGGATCGAGGTCGCCCGCCAGGCCACCGCCTCCGAAACCATCGAGCAGGGCGTGGTGATGTTCAAACCCTCCCGCCGCGACCGCGAGGGCAGCGAGAAGCGCAAGGTGCTGCGCGCGCTGATCGACGCCGAGGGGGAGAAGCTGACCAACGGCATCATCTTCTGCAACCGCAAGACGGATGTGGATATCTGCGCGAAATCGCTCAAGAAATACGGCTATGACGCGGCCGCGATCCATGGCGACCTGGACCAGAGCCAGCGCATGAAGACGCTGGACGGCTTCCGCGAAGGCTCCCTGAGGATCCTGGTCGCCTCTGACGTCGCAGCGCGCGGGTTGGACGTGCCGAGCGTCAGCCATGTGTTCAACTTCGATGTGCCCGGCCATGCCGAGGATTATGTCCACCGCATCGGCCGCACCGGTCGCGCGGGTCGCGAGGGCAAGGCGATCACCATCTGCTCGCCCCGCGACGAGAAGGCGCTGGATGCGGTTGAGACCCTGATCCAGAAGGGAATCACCCGGCTGGAAAACCCGGTGAAGCCCGCGCCGAAAAAGGACAAGCCCGCGCCGGAGGCCAAACCCGAGGCAGACGCCAAGGTCGAAAGCCGCGAGGAGAAATCCGGTGGGAAGCCCGCGACGAAATCCGCCAAGGACACGCGCGACAACCGCGACAACAAGGTCAACCAGAAGAGCGGCCGCTCCTCTGGACGTGGCAAGGGCGAGCGTCGTGACGACAAGACCGTCGTGGGCATGGGCGATCACATGCCCAGCTTCATCGCCCTCAGCTTTGCCGAGCGCCGCGCCGGTTAAATCGGCAAAGGACGCTCCTGATCCCGATTTCCAAAGGGCCGCTTCCCAGTGAAGCGGCCCTTTTGCGTCTGTCCTGCCGTATGGATTCGGGCGCTGGCACTGATGTTCAGACACGCCCATGCAAGTGCGGCATGGCAAGCTTTGCACTTGCAGCATAACGGGTCTTCGATCTTGGTTGGCGTAAACGGGCCGAGAGAGGCGTATAGCTGCGCCAACAGAAAACGCGCCACTGATGACAGGCCAAACCATGACCAGCACCGAAAACACAACGCCGACCCTGACCCTTGCCGATTTCCAGGCCATCGAGGCACGCGCACATGAGCTGCGCGCCGAGGCCTTTGCCTCCATGCTGCGCACCCTGTTCCGCGCCGTGTTCAGCGCGCCGCGCAAAGTGGTCTCCTGCCCCAGCTGCGCCCGTCCGCTGCACGGCTGACACCCAGGGCTGCACTGCCCCCCGTCCGGGGGGGACGATCAAAACGCCGCGTGCCCCGAAGGGCCGCGGCGTTTTTCATTGCTGGCCGCCCGTTTCAGGCTGCTGTCCCAACGTCTCCGCAAAAGCGACAGCGCCGCGGTCCCGTCAAGGGACCGCGGCGCCTGGCCCAACGGGGCCTGATGCATCCGGGATGCAGCTTGGGCCGGGCGGGAGAGCCGCCCTGCCCTGCCACGCAGGATCAGCGCATGCGGCTGACCACCACCGTGACTTCCGGCTTCTTGCCGATCTCGCTCTGCGCGCTTTGGCGCGCGATGCGACGCAGTTCCTGCTCCAGCTTTTCCTCGTTGCGCAGGGTCTTGGCCCCGGCCCGCATCAGGAACTGGTTCAGGTCCTCTTCCATCACCTCGACCAGTGCCGCGTTGGAGCTGCCTGTCTCGGCCAACCCCTTGATGTCGCACCACGGCTCCCCCAGAGGCTCGTCCTCTTCGTCGAGGATAACCGTCACGGTGACATGGCCGTTCAGCGCCATCCGGATGCGATCGCGCACGATGCCGTCCAGCGCGCCGTATTTGACCGTGCCGTCCAAGTAGGTGCGGCCGGTGTCGACATAGCCGGTGACCTTGGGCGCATCGCCCGTCAGGTCCATCATCATGCCGTTGACCACCACCGCGCTGGCGATGCCCTTGGCTTCGGCCAGGCGCGCATGCTGGCGCAGGTGACGGTGTTCGCCGTGCATCGGGACCACCATCTTGGGCTTCAGCAGATCGTGCAACGCCTCCAGGTCGGGCCCATTGGCATGCCCCGACACGTGGTACAGGCCCGAGCTGTCGTCCACGACATCGACGCCCTTTTCCGAAAACTGGTTAATGATGTGGATCACGCCCTTCTCATTGCCCGGAATGGTCTTGGAGGAGAACAGGAACAGGTCACCCTCCTTCAGCTCCAGCCCGCGGTACTTGCCGCGCGCCAGCTGGGCGGTGGCAGCGCGGCGTTCGCCCTGGCTGCCGGTGGTGATCAGCATCAGGTTCTCGCGCGGCACATCGCTGGCGTCCTCGGGGCTGATGGTCTTCGGAAAATCGCTCAGCACACCGGTTTCCACCGCGGCTTCGATCATCCGCCGCATGGCGCGGCCCAGCAGCACGATGGAGCGCCCGGCCTTCTCGCCCGCCTTCGCGAGCGTCTTCACCCGCGCCACGTTGGAAGCAAAGGTCGTGGCGGCCACCATGCCCTTGGCATTGGCGAACAGTTCGGTGATCGGCTCCGGCAATTCCGATTCCGAGCGGCCCGGATGGGTCGAGAACACGTTGGTCGAATCGCAGACCAGCGCCTGGATGCCCGGCGCGGCGATCTGCGCCCACATCTCGGGATCGAAGGGTTCGCCCACCAGCGGGTTCGGATCCAGCTTGAAGTCGCCGGTGTGCACCACCCGGCCTGCGGGGCTGTCGATCACCAGGGCGCCGCTCTCGGGGATCGAGTGGCTCATCGGCGCGACGCCAACCGTGAAGGGGCCAAGCCGTCTCACCTCGGGCCAGGCCTCGACGGTGACGACATTGGCCGGATCATGGCCCGCTTCTTCCATCTTGCGCCGCGCGAGGTTGGCGGTGAAGGGGCGGGCGTAGATCGGCACGCTCAGGCTGGAGTACATATGCGCGATGGCGCCGATGTGGTCCTCGTGACCGTGGGTGATGAAAATCCCCTCCAGCCGGTCCACGCGCTCTTTCAGCCAGGTCATGTCCGGCATGATGAGATCCACACCCGGGGTCGTGTCCATGTCCGGGAAGGTCACGCCGAGGTCGACCAGGATCAGCCGCTCCTTGTCCTGCGGTCCGTAGCCATAGACATAGGCATTCATGCCAATTTCACCCGCCCCGCCGAGGGGCAGGTATATCAGTCGTTCACTGCTCATGCGTCAGTTCCGTTTTCCTTGTTGTATTTATGTATGATCTGAAGCCCGTGCATGGTGAGGTCTTCCTCGAACGCATCGAACAGATCTGCCGTTTGCTGGAACAAAGGCGCCAGCCCGCCTGTTGAGATAACTTTCATCGCCACGCCGCGTTCCATCTTGATGCGGTCGCAGATTTCGCGCACGAGGCCGACATAGCCCCAGAACACGCCGGACTGCATGCAGGCGACGGTGTTGGTGCCAATTACACGCTGTGGCTTAGTGATGTCCACATGCGGCAAGGCCGCCGCGGCCTGGTGCAGAGCCTCGAGGCTGAGGTTCACGCCGGGCGCGATCACCCCGCCGATATAGGCGCCATCCTCGGCGACGACGTCAAAGGTGGTTGCCGTGCCAAAATCGACCACGATCAGGTTGCCGCCGTGCTGGTCGAATCCGGACACGGTGTTGACCAGCCGGTCGGGCCCGACCTGGGTGCCTTCATCTACCCGCACGGCGACCGGCAGCTTGCACTCGGGTTTGCCCACGACCAGCGGGCGCGTGTTGAAATACCGATCGGCCAGCACCCGAAGGTTGAACACCACCCGCGGCACCGTGGAAGACACGATCATGTCGGTGATATCCGCCTCGATGCCCTGCAGCCGCATCAGCGTGTTGAGCCAGACATAATATTGGTCGGCGGTGCGCTTCCAGTCGGTGGCCGTGCGCCACATGGCGATAAATTCTTCGCCGTCATAAATCGAAAAGACCGTGTTGGTGTTGCCGCAATCAACTGCCAGAAGCATCGCTGCCCCTTTCTAGAAAAAGATGTCCGCCGCCGGGATGCTGACACGGCCCTTGGCCGTGTTTAGGACGAGGTTGCCGTTGGCGTCCACCGTCTCGAATGTGCCTTCGGTTTCAGAATTGGCGGTGCGGGCGGTGATCACCTCGCCCAGCTTGGCCGCACGGGCGAGCCACTCGGTACGGATCGGTTCGAACCCGTAGGTGGAGAACTGATGCTCGTAGCGGGCAAAGGCCTCTGCCAGGGCTTCGAGGAAATCCTCGGGCGAGACCTGCACGCCGGTTTCCGACAACAGCGACACCGGCCAGACCGCGCCGGGTTCCAGCCATTCCTTCATCGGGGTTTCCACCAGGTTGACACCGATGCCGACGAACAGGTGGTTGACGCCTTTGCCATTGCCCGAGCTTTCCAGCAGGATGCCGGCCAGCTTGCCGCCCTTCAAGAGCACGTCGTTGGGCCACTTCAGCGACAAGCCGTCGCTGCGGCCGGTGACCGCGACGCAAGCGTCATAGACCGCGAGGGCTGCCACGAAGCTGCGCAGCGCCGCCTGACCCGGGGCGCCTTCGGGGCGCATCACCAGGGTGGCGGCGAAATTGCCCTTGGGGTCTTTCCAGTCGCGACCGCGTCGGCCGCGGCCCTTGGTCTGACGCAGGGCCAGAATCCACTCCGGCCCCGCCAGCCCGTCGGCGATACGGGCCGCCTCGTCCAGGGTACTGTCGACCTCGGGCAGCACCCGTTTTCCATATCCTGCTGGCCAGCTCATGCGCGCTCCTTAGAAAGTGCGAAAGGCCCGGTCAAGCGACCGGGCCCGTTCAGCCTGATGAAAAGCCGATCAGTTTACAAGGGTGGCCGCAGCCGCAGCCGCCGCGCCGTCGATACCGAACTGGTAGACCACGCCCACCAGCATCATCGCTGCCGAGGCCATCAGGGCCACCGCCAGCACCGGGGAGCCCTTGGCCTCGACATCGCCCTCGCCGGTGCCGAAGTACATGTAGAACACGATCCGCAGGTAGTAGAAGGCACCGATGACCGAAGCCACGGCGGAGGCGATCACCAGCCCCATCAGCCCGGCATCCACGCCCGCCTTCCACACGCCCAGCTTGGCAAAGAAGCCCAGCATCGGCGGCACGCCCGCCAGCGAGAACATCAGCACCAGCACCGCCAGCGCCTTGCCCGGCTCACGCGCGGCGAACTGGTTCAGGGCCAGAATGTCGGTGACCGGCTTGCCGTCTTTCTCGAGCATCAGGATGAAGGAGAAGGTGCCGATGTTCATGGTGACATAGATCGCGAGGTACACCAGCATCGCGCTGATGCCTGCCTCGGTCCCGGCCGCAAGGCCGATCATCGCATAGCCCATGTGGGCGATCGAGGAGAAGGCCATCAGACGCTTGATGTCACGCTGGCCGATGGCGGCAATCGCGCCGAGGAACATCGACAGCACCGACAGAACCACGATCACCTGCTGCCAGTCGGCGATGGCGCCGCCGAAGGCGTCATGCAGCACGCGGGCGAACAGGCCCATCGCTGCCACCTTGGGTGCGGTGGCAAAAAAGGCGGTAACCGGCGTCGGAGAGCCTTCGTAGACGTCGGGCGTCCACATGTGGAACGGCACCGCCGAAACCTTGAAGGCAAGCCCCGAGATCATGAAGACGAGGCCGAACAGCATGCCGATGGACATGTGGCCCTGCTCTGCCACCTGGATGATGCCTGCGAATTTGGTGGTGCCGGCAAAGCCGTAGACCAGCGAGGCACCGTAGAGCAGCAGACCGGAGGACAGCGCGCCGAGCACGAAATACTTGAGGCCCGCCTCGGTCGATTTCACGCTGTCGCGGCGCATTGCAGCAACGACGTACAGCGCCAGCGACTGCAGCTCCAGCCCCATGTACAGCGCCATCAGGTCGCCTGCCGAGACCATCATCATCATGCCCACGGCGGAGAGCGCGACCAGGATCGGGTATTCGAACCGCAGCATGCCGCGCCGGGCCATGTATTCCTGACCGATCAGCAGCACCGCAGCGGCGCCCAGAAGCAGCGCCACCTTGGCAAAGCGCGAGAAACCGTCGTCGATGAACATGCCGCCAAAGGCGGTCTGCGTTCCGGCCGGGCTGGAGCCGATCCAGAAGGCCAGCACCGCCAGCAGCGCGGCGGTGGACCAGACCAGCGGGCCCGCCAGCCTGTCCTTGCCGGTGTAAACCGCGCCCAAGAGCGCCGCCATGGCGTAAAGTGCCAGAACGATCTCTGGCAGGATTACGGTGAGATCAGCTTGGATCATCTGCCTGATGCTCCCTTAGTGCGAAGCAATCTGGGTCGCCGCCGAGGTATCGGCAGCAGCCAGAGACTGGTTGAAGTTAGCGACCAGCGCCTCGGTCGAGGGGCTGATGATGTCGGTGACCAGCGCCGGGTAGACGCCCAGCAGCAGGGTCATCACCACCAGCGGCGCAAAGATGAACCGTTCGCGGGCGCTCATGTCCTGGATGGTCTTCAGGCTGCCCTTGATCAGGTCGCCGAACACCACGCGGCGGTAGAGCCACAGCGCATAGCCTGCCGAGAAGATCACGCCGGTTGCCGCCACTGCGGTGACCCAGGTGTTCTTCTGGAAGGCGCCCATCAGGGTCAGGAACTCGCCGATGAAGCCGGAGGTGCCCGGCAGGCCGACGTTGCCCATGGTGAAGAACATGAAGACCAGCGCATAGGCGGGCATGCGGATCACCAGGCCGCCGTAAGCGTCGATCTCGCGGGTGTGCATGCGGTCATAGATCACGCCGACGCAGAGGAAGAGCGCGGCGGAGATGAAGCCGTGGCTGATCATCTGGAAGATCGCGCCGTCCACACCTTGCTGGTTGGCGGCAAAGATGCCCATGGTGACAAAGCCCATGTGTGCGACGGACGAATAGGCGATCAGCTTCTTCATGTCCTCCTGCACCATGGCGACCAGCGAGGTGTAGACCACCGCGATGGCGGACATCCACAGCACCACGTCGGTCATTACGTCCGCCCCAACCGGGAACATCGGCAGGCTGAAGCGCAGGAAGCCGTAGCCGCCCATTTTCAGCAGGATTGCCGCCAGCACCACGGAGCCCGCGGTCGGCGCCTGCACGTGCGCGTCCGGCAGCCAGGTGTGCACCGGCCACATAGGCATCTTCACCGCGAAGGAGGCAAAGAAGGCCAGGAACATCAGTGTCTGCGCGCCGCCCACGATGTGCAGGCCCAGCACGTCAAACGACGCCGCCGAGAAGCTGTGGGTCAGCAGGGTCTCAATATCGGTGGTACCGGCATCCACATACATGAACACCATCGCCACCAGCATCAGAACCGAGCCGAAGAAGGTATAGAGGAAGAACTTGAAGGACGCGTAGATCCGCTCCTTGCCGCCCCAGATACCGATGATCAGGAACATCGGAATGAGGCCCGCCTCGAAGAACAGGTAGAACAGCACCAGGTCCAGCGCCATGAAGACGCCCAGCATCAGGGTCTCCAAGAGCAGGAAGGCGATCATGTATTCCTTCACCCGGTCGGTGACCGACCAGCTGGCCAGGATGGTCAACGGCATGATGAAGGTGGTCAGCATGACGAACAGCACCGAGATGCCGTCGACGCCCATCTTGTACTTCAACCCGAAGATCCATTCCGCCTCTTCGACGAACTGGAAGCCGGTATTGGCGGGATCGAACTGGGAGTAGATCCCGAGGCTGATCAGGAAAGTGACGGTGGTGGCAAAAAGCGCGACGTATTTGGCGTTGCGCTGCGCCGCCTCATCCGCGCCGCGCATCAACAGGGCCAGAATGGCCGCCGCAAGCGCCGGGATGAAGGTGACGATAGAAAGGAGATTGTCCATCAGTGCGCTCCTCCGCCGATCGACATCCAGGTGACCAGGGCGGCAATGCCCAGCACCATCCAGAAGGCATAAGTGAAGATGTAACCGGACTGCGCCCGGCCCGCGAGGCGGGTGAAGAAGGGAACAATGCCCATCGCCAGACCGTTCAGGAAGCCGTCGATGGTCTTGCCATCGCCCTTCTTCCAGAAGAGCCGACCAAGCGCCACCGCCGGTTTGACAAAGATCGCATCATAGATCTCGTCAAAGTACCACTTGTTCAGCAGGAACAGGTACAGCGGCCGCTGCTGCTTGGCCAGGCGCTTGGGCAGCGAGGGGTTCACGATGTAGAACAGGTAGGCCAGCGCCAAGCCGCCCAGCATGGCGATGAAGGGCGAGACCTTCACCCATTTGGGCGCGGCATGGGCATCCTCCAGCACGTGGTTGTCAGGCGCGATGTACAAGGCGCCCTCCCCCGGCTGGCCGACGAATGCGTAGTGGTGCTCATCACCGGCATAATCGTCTGCCGCCGCTTCGCCATGGGCCTCTGCCGCGGCTTCGGCCACCGGGATGCCGTAGAACTTGCCCACCTGATCGGCGTGACCGAAGAAGCTGCCGTACCAAAGCATGCCCGAGAAGATCGCGCCAAGGCCCAGAACGCCCAGCGGGATCAGCATGACCATGGGGCTTTCGTGGGCGTGATCGTGGGTGTGCTTGTCGCCGCGCGCCTCGCCATAGAAAGTCAGGAACATCAGGCGCCACGAGTAGAACGACGTCATGAAGGCCGCGAGCACCAGCGCCCAGAAGCCGAACATCGAGCCGCCCGCATAGGCGCTTTCGATGATCGCGTCCTTGGACAGGAAGCCGGCAAAGCCGATGTGGGTGAGCGGGATGCCGACGCCGGTGATGGCCAGCGTGCCGATCATCATCGCCCAGAAGGTATAGGGGATTTTCTTGCGCAGCGCGCCGTAGTTGCGCATGTCCTGCTCGTGATGCATCGCGTGGATCACCGAACCGGCGCCAAGGAACAGCATCGCCTTGAAGAAGGCGTGGGTGAACAGGTGGAACATCGCCGCCGAATACATGCCGACGCCAGCCGCCACGAACATGTAGCCGAGCTGCGAGCAGGTCGAATAGGCGATGACGCGCTTGATGTCGTTCTGCACCAGGCCAACGGTGGCGGCAAAGAATGCGGTCGCGGCCCCCAGCACGGTGATGAAAGCCGTGGCTTCAGGCGCAAACTCCATCAGCGGCGACATGCGGCAAACCAGGAACACGCCCGCGGTGACCATGGTCGCGGCGTGGATCAGCGCCGACACCGGGGTCGGGCCTTCCATCGCGTCCGGCAGCCAGGTGTGCAGCAAAAGCTGCGCCGACTTGCCCATCGCGCCGACAAACAGCAGGAAGGCCAACAGGTTCGCCGCGTTCCACTCGGTCCACAGGAAGGACACCTGGGTCTCTGCCAGCGTCGGCGCTGCCGCGAAGATGTCGCCGAGGTTGATACTGTCGGTCAGGAAGAACAGACCGAAGATCCCCAGCGAAAAGCCGAAGTCGCCGACACGGTTGACGATGAACGCTTTCATGGCCGCAGCATTGGCCGACGGCTTGCGATAGTAGAAGCCGATCAGCAGGTAGGAGGCGACACCGACGCCCTCCCAGCCGAAGAACATCTGCACCAGGTTGTCGGAGGTCACCAGCATCAGCATCGCGAAGGTGAAGAACGACAGATAGGCAAAGAAGCGCGGCTTGTAGCTCTCGCCCTCTTTCCACTGCGGGTCATGGTCCATGTAGCCGAAGGAGTAGAGGTGCACGAGGCTGGAAACCGTGGTGATCACGATCAGCATGATCGCGGTCAGCCGGTCCAGACGGATCGCCCAGTCGGTCGCCAGCGAGCCGCTCTCGATCCAGCGCAGGATGGTGATGGTCTCGGTGGTGCCGTCAAACGACAGGAAGGTGATCCAGCTCAGCAGCGCCGACAGGAACAACAGAGCCGTCGCGGTGATCGTGGCGGCTTTTTCACCGATGAACTTGTGGCCGAAGCCGCAGATCACCGCCCCCACCAACGGGGCAAAGAGGAGGATGGTTTCCATGGTTCTTTAGCCCTTCATCACGTTGACGTCTTCGACGGCGATGGTGCCGCGGTTGCGGAAGAAGCAGACCAGGATCGCAAGGCCGATGGCGGCCTCGGCGGCGGCCACGGTCAGCACGAACAGGGTAAACACCTGCCCCACCAGATCGCCCAGGAAGCTGGAGAACGCCACCAGGTTGATGTTCACCGCCAGCAGCATCAGTTCGATGCTCATCAGCAGGATGATGACGTTCTTGCGGTTCAGGAAGAGCCCGAAGATGCCGATGACGAACAGCGTCGCCGCGACGGTCAGATAATGTTCAAGTCCGATCATTTGCCTTGCAGCCCCTGCCCCGGTTTCACGTCCTTCAGCTCCATCGCCATCGCCGGGTCGCGCATCATCTGCGCGACGACGTCCTGGCGTTTGACATCCGTGCGGTGGCGCAGCGTCAGCACGATCGCGCCGATCATCGCCACCAGCAGGATCAGGCCCGACAGCTGGAACAGAAGGAAATATTGGTCATAGATGATGAGGCCGAGCGCCTCGGTGTTGTGACGGTCCGCAGGCACCGGATTGGCCAGCAGCTCCGGCGCCTTGTGGGCGGTTTCCCAAACGCCGAAGGCCATCACGAACTGCATCAGGATCACCAAGCCGATCAGCAGCGCCAGCGGCATGTATTTTGCCATCTCCGCCTTCAGCTCGGCAAAATCCACGTCCAGCATCATCACCACGAAGAGGAACAGCACCGCGACCGCCCCCACGTAGACGATGACCAGCAGCATGGCGACGAATTCCGCCCCCAACAGCACAAACAGCCCGGCCGAGGAAAGGAAGGCCAGGATCAGCCACAGCACCGAATGCACCGGCTGGCGGCTGATCACGGTGAACAGCCCGCCGGTGATTGCGCTGATGGCGAAGAGGTAGAAGGCAAAAACGCTCATGTCTCATCGTCCCTTTTGTCGTCCATGACCTGCTGCGCCAGATCCAGCGCCCGGTTCATGGCCGGAATGCCGGCGAAGACCGACATCTGTCCGATCGTTTCCACGATCTCTTGTTTCTTGGCACCTGCCGCGAGGGCGTGGCGCACGGTCTGGCGCACGGCACTGTCGGCCTGTGCGCCCTGGCAGGTGAGCCCGGCCAGCGTCAGCAGCAGCCGGGTCTTGGCATCCAGACCGTCCTTGTTGACGGTATTGCCGAACATCATTTCCATGACTTCTTTGGGCATGGTGGGCCACAGCGCCTCGAACTCCTTGAAGGCCTCGGAGGGCGAGAAGTTCTCCAGCGCCGGATTGAACGCCTTGGCCATTTGCTGGGCCTGGGCCTGCATCTGTTCCATCATGGCCTCAAACGGGTTTGGCGGCTGCTTGGTCACGTCATCTCCTCTGGCCCGAGACTTTTCAAAAAGTCATGGCAAAAGTTTTGGGAAACTTTTGCGCGGCTCTTTCATCGGTAGGGTGCGTCGATTTCCAGGTTGCGGGCGATCTCGGCTTCCCAGCGGTCGCCGTTGGCCAGGAGTTTTTCCTTGTTGTAGAACAGCTCCTCGCGGGTCTCGGTGGCAAACTCGAAGTTCGGCCCCTCGACAATCGCATCCACCGGGCAGGCTTCCTGACAGAAACCGCAGTAGATGCATTTGGTCATGTCGATGTCATAGCGCGTGGTGCGGCGGCTTCCGTCCTCGCGCGGTTCCGCGTCGATGGTGATCGCCTGCGCCGGGCAGACCGCCTCGCAGAGCTTGCACGCAATGCAGCGCTCCTCGCCGTTGGGATAGCGACGCAGCGCATGCTCGCCGCGGAAGCGGGGCGAGAGCGGGCCTTTTTCGTGCGGGTAGTTCACGGTTGCCTTGGGGGCGAAGAAATACTTCAGCCCCAATTTGAAACCGACCCAGAAATCCTGCAGCAGGAAGTATTTTGCGGCGCGGGTATAGTCGATGTTCGCCATCAGTTAGCCTCCCACGGTCCAGCGGGCGAAGATGCCCCAGAACCAGTCAAATTTTGCAGCAAAGGACACGAAGACCACCCAGGCCAGCGAGAACGGCAGGAACACTTTCCAGCCCAGGCGCATCAGCTGGTCGTAGCGGTAGCGCGGGGTGATCGCCTTTACCATCGCGAAGAGGAAGAAGAAGAACGCCATCTTGGCGACCATCCACAGCACGCCGTCCGGCAGGCCCGGGATCGGGCTGAGCCAGCCCCCGAAGAACAACAGCGAGGTGAGTGCGCACATCAGGAAGATGGCGATGTATTCACCGGCCATGAACAACAGGAACGGGGTCGAGGAGTATTCGACCTGGTAGCCCGCCACCAGTTCGGATTCCGCTTCCGGCAGGTCGAACGGCGGGCGGTTGGTTTCCGCCAGCGCCGAGATGAAGAACAGGAACACCATCGGGAAATGCGGGATCCAGTACCAGTTCAACAGCCCCAGGTCGCCATCCTGTGCACGCACGATGTCGCCGAAGTTCATGCTTCCGGTGGAGATTATGATGCCGATGATGATGAGGCCAAGGGAGACCTCGTAGGAGATCATCTGCGCCGCCGAGCGCAGGCTGCCGAGAAACGGATACTTCGAGTTCGACGCCCAGCCGCCCATGATGACGCCGTAGACCTCGAGCGAGGAGACCGCGAAGACATAGAGGATGGCGACGTTGATGTCCGAGAGCACCCAGCCGTCGTTGAACGGGATCACCGCCCAGGCGATCATCGCCAAGACGAAGCTGGTCATCGGTGCCAGGATGAACACGGTGCGGTCGGCGCCCGCGGGGATCACCACCTCTTTCACCACGTATTTCAGCGCATCCGCCACCGATTGCAGCAGGCCGAAGACGCCCACCACGTTCGGGCCCCGGCGCATCTGGACCGCGGCCCAGATCTTGCGGTCCCCGTAGACGAGGAACAGGAGCGAGATCATCACAAAGGCAACAACTGCCAGCACTTGCGCCAGGATCAGAACAGCGATGCCGCCTGGAGTGTTAAAGAAATCAGCCATAGGTCCTCACACCGTGGGTATTCCGTTCGCCGCGCAATCCGCCACCACGACCTCGGCGTCGATGGTGCGCAATCCGCGCGGCAAAGCGGGGGAGATCAGATAAACCGCATCGGCGGTCCGGCTGCCCCCTGCCTGTTTCATTGTCGTGCGCACGTGGCGCGCAAACCCGTAACCCCGGATCAGCGCATATTGCGCGGCGGCACATTCCGCATATTTGTCGAGATCCCCAGTGTCGCGCACATCGCGCATGGAGACATGAAATTGCACCAGATCGCCCTCAAGCAGGCTGGTCTCCACCCCTTCGTAGACCGGGGTGGGCCGCGCGCCGGTGCTGCCCGGCTCCATCGCGCAGGCGGCCAGCATCAGCACAGATATGAGGGCGAAACGGATCATTCGGCGGCCAGTTTCCCGGTCGTGCGGGCCTTGGCACCGGCGGACAGCTCGGCCATCAGCTGCGAGGCGCGCGCGATCGGGTTGGTCAGGTAGAAGTCGCGGATCGCGGGCAGGAAGTCGGCAGTGCCGAGCGTGTCCTGTGCCAGCGGGGCCCCTTCCTTCGCAGTCACCCGGTCGATCTTGGCCAAGTGCGGCACTGCCGCGACCAGAACCTGCCGCAGCTGCGCCAACGAGTCATAGGGCAGCTGTTTTCCGACCTCGGCGCTGAGCGCCCGCAGGATGGCCCAGTTTTCCTTGGCCTCGCCCGGTGCAAAGCCGGCACGCATCGCCAGCTGTGGACGGCCTTCGGTGTTCACGAACAGGCCGTTTTCCTCGGTATAGGCGGCGCCGGGCAGGATCACGTCGGCGCGATGCGCGCCACGGTCGCCATGGCTGCCCTGGTAGATCACGAAGGCACCCGGGTCGATCTCCACCTCATCGGCACCGAGGTTGTAGATCACCTCGGCTCCGTCGATGGCGGCGGCCATGCCGCCTTCGGTGACCGCACCGATGTCCATCGCGCCAACGCGGGAGGCGGCGGTGTGGAGCACCAGCAGTTTGGAATCGGTGTCGGCCGCGAGTTTCTGCGCGGCGGCCAGAACCGCCAGGCCGTCGGCTTCGCGCAGCGCGCCCTGCCCCACGATTACCACCGACGGCGCGTCCTTGACGGCGCCATGGTCCTTGTCGAGCAGGCTCGACAGGGCTGCCCGGTCGGTGCCGACATGTGCGTAGTCGTAGGTCAGATCGGCAGGCTGGCCGACCAGGCCGACCTGGGCGCCATTCAGCCACGCCTTGCGGATACGGGCGTTCAGCACCGGAGCCTCGTCACGCGGGTTGGTGCCGATCAGCTGGATGAACTTGGCGTTGTCGATGTCCTCGATGGTGGCGGTGCCGGCATAGCCCGCACGGTTGCCGATCGGAAGACGGGCGTTGTCGGTGCGGCATTCAACGTTGCCGCCAAGCCCCTCGATCAGCTGTTTCAGCGCAAAGGCCGCCTCGACCGGGGCCAGATCACCGATCAGCCCCGCAACCTTCTTGCCCTGCATGGCATTGGCCGCCGCGGACAGGGCTTCGGGCCATGTGGCGGGCTTCAACTTGCCGTCGACGCGCACATAGGGGCGGTCGAGACGCTGGCGGCGCAGGCCATCCCAGACAAAGCGGGTCTTGTCGCTGATCCACTCCTCGTTCACGCCGTCATGGTTGCGCGGCAGGATGCGCATCACTTCGCGGCCCTTGGTGTCGACCCGGATGTTCGACCCCAGCGCGTCCATCACGTCAATGGTTTCGGTCTTGGTCAGCTCCCAGGGCCGTGCGGTAAAGGCATAGGGCTTGGAGGTCAGCGCGCCCACCGGGCAGAGGTCGATGATGTTGCCCTGCAGGTTCGATTGCAGGGTCTGGTTCAGGTAGGAGGTGATCTCCGCATCCTCGCCGCGGCCGGTCTGGCCCATCTGGGTGATGCCAGCGACCTCGGTGGTGAAGCGCACGCAGCGGGTGCAGCTGATGCAGCGGGTCATGGTGGTGTCCACCAGAGGGCCGAGGTCCAGATCATCCACCGCCCGCTTGGGCTCCTTGAAGCGGCTGCCCGACAGGCCATAGGCCATCGCCTGGTCCTGCAGGTCGCATTCGCCGCCCTGGTCGCAGATCGGGCAGTCCAGCGGGTGGTTGATGAGCATGAATTCCATCACGCCTTCACGGGCCTTCTTGACCATGGGCGAGTTGGTTTTCACCTGCGGCGCCTGGCCTTCGGGCCCTGGGCGCAGGTCACGCACCTGCATTGCGCAGGAGGCCGCGGGCTTGGGCGGGCCGCCGACGACCTCGACGAGGCACATGCGGCAGTTGCCGGCAATCGACAGGCGCTCATGATAGCAGAAGCGCGGGATCTCGATGCCCGCCTCTTCGCAGGCCTGGATCAGGGTCATTGCCCCGTCCACCTCGATCTCGGTTCCGTCAATGTTGATCTTGCGGAGGTCAGACATGGTCTATTTCGCCCTCAGTAACACGCCGATCGCGCTGTTTTTCTCAATCTCCGCGCGGCCATAGGCGCAGAAAGTTTCCGGTTCGCCGTAGCTGACGCCGTTTTGCGCCAGCAGCCGCTCGCCCTTGGCCCGCATCCGCGCCTTTTCATCGTCGGATTCGATGTATTCGCGGATCTCGGCATCGCTGTAGCCCAGGGCATTCGCCCGCGACTTGAGACGGCGCAGCTCGCCCAGCCCCTTGAAGTAGCGAGGCGCGATGCTGTCGCAATGGTCCGCCACTTCCTTGGCGACGGCGACGGCGAACAGCGGGTCTTCGATTTCAGCGACATCACGCAGGGATGGCTTGGCCAAGGCTGCCACAGGCAACGCCAAGACCAGGGTCAGGGTGGCGGCCGTCAGGGTACGCAACATGGGTCTCTCCTTTGTAAAAGAGAGGCCACTGCGCCGCAGCACAGCTCTGCTATGCAATAGCAGACGCTGCTGATATGCCGCGCTCCTGCTCACGGGTTGCATGTTCCCTGGAAAATCGCATCACCACCGCTGAGCGTCAGAGGCGCGTTTTCGTCCGAGGGGTTCACGGCCCAGTCGATCCGCGAGGTGCCATAGTTTTCGATGCAGTAGCGTGTTCCGGCATGGGCAGCCGCCTGCCGCGCCCCGGTGATCGAACGTCCTGCGTCCTTGACCGTCACCGAGAACAGCGCGCGGTTCACCTTTTTGTCGACAGCCTTGGCGCTGGTCTTGAAAGGCACGCCGTCATACAGGGGGCGCTTGTTGCCGACGACGGCCTCGCATCCTGTCAGCGCCAGGACAGCCGCGATCACCAGCGGGGCCGCCACACGATATCGTTCATTCATACTCAAAACAGTGCCACCAATGCCAGAATTGCCAGGCCGAGCATCAAGGCCCAGCCCGTCACGTAAAAGATCGTTCTTGCCCCTGCCTGCGCGCGGCCGATGCCGCGGATGTGCACGATCACCATCAGAATGCGCGTCACCAGCACCAGTGACGCCAGCATGTTCACCCAGAACGGGGCCGCCCCGGCAAGAATCGCCAGCAGCGTCACGGTAAGGAAGATCGGCAGGGTTTCGCAGCCATTCAGATAGGCGCGGTTCAACCGGTAGGCCGGGTTCGCATAGTCCTCTGCCGGGGTGCCGCCCGGTGCCAGCCCGGCCTTCTGCTTGGCCAGCGCCGAGACCGGCGACAGCAGCAGCACAATGACGGCAAACCCCGCCAAAGCGACCAGAGCATGGGAATATGCGGCCAAAGCGTCCACTGGTGATTACTCCGCGGCCATCGCGCCCATGCGGCCCGACTTCTGCGCCTTGATGCGGTCCTCGATTTCCTCGCGGAAGTTGCGGATCAGGCCCTGGATCGGCCAGGCCGCCGCATCGCCGAGCGCGCAGATCGTGTGGCCTTCGACCTGCTTGGTCACATCCCACAGCATGTCGATCTCTTCCAGCTCTGCCTCGCCGCGCACCAGTCGCTCCATCACCCGCATCATCCAGCCGGTGCCTTCGCGGCACGGGGTGCACTGGCCGCAGCTTTCGTGCTTGTAGAACTTCGCAAGCCGCCAGATCGCCTTGATGATGTCGGTCTGCTTGTCCATCACGATGACCGCAGCGGTGCCGAGGCCCGAGCCCAGCTCGCCGCGCAGGTAGTCGAAGTCCATGATCGCATCGCGCATGTTCTCACCGCGCACGCAGGGCACGGAGGAGCCGCCGGGGATCACCGCCAGGAGGTTGTCCCAGCCGCCGCGGATGCCGCCGCAGTGCTTCTCGATCAGCTCCTCGAAGGAGATGCTCATCGCCTCTTCCACCACGCAGGGGGTGTTGACGTGACCGGAGATCGCAAACAGCTTGGTGCCCGCGTTGTTCTGCCGCCCGAAAGAGGCAAACCACTCTGCGCCGCGGCGCAGGATGGTCGGAACGACGGCAATGGATTCGACGTTGTTCACCGTGGTCGGGCAGCCATAGAGCCCCGCACCCGCCGGGAACGGCGGCTTCATCCGGGGCATGCCCTTCTTGCCTTCAAGGCTTTCGATCAGCGCGGTTTCCTCGCCGCAGATGTAGGCCCCTGCCCCGTGGTGCAGGAAGATGTCGAAATCCCAGCCCGAACCGGCCGCGTTGCGGCCCAGAAGGCCCTGATCATAGCATTCGTCGATCGCCGCCTGCAGCGCCTCGCGCTCGCGGATGTATTCGCCGCGCAGGTAGATGTAGCAGGTATGCGCGTTCATCGCGAAACTGGCGATCAGCGCGCCTTCGATCAGCGTATGCGGATCGTGGCGCATGATTTCCCGGTCCTTGCAGGTACCGGGCTCGGATTCATCGGCGTTGATTACCAGGTAGGCCGGGCGTCCGTCGCTTTCCTTGGGCATGAAGGACCATTTCAGACCCGTGGGGAAGCCCGCGCCGCCGCGGCCACGCAGACCGGAATCCTTCATCGTCTGGATGATCCAGTCGCGGCCCTTTTCGATGATGCCCGCGGTGCCGTCCCAATGGCCGCGCGCCTTGGCGCCAGCCAGCGTGCGCTCGTGCATGCCGTAAAGGTTGGTAAAGATCCGGTCCTGATCCTTCAGCATGGGTGCCTACCTTTGGTTGTCCCGGCGCATCCGCCAGAGTTGAAATATGTTGACCAGCGCATAGATCATGCCTGCCAGCGCGGCGAAGTCGAACAGCAGGGCATAGCGCCCCGGCAGTCCCAGCATGGGGCCGATGAACAGCGACAGCACAACCCACAGCGAAATGGTCCCGGCAATCACAAGCGCGATATGCCGACCCTTGGCCGCGATGGCGTGGTCCTGATCCTTGCTCATCTGTTCCCTATCACCCGGGCGCGGCCCCTGACGGAGCCGCCCCTGTTACTTGTCGTCGTCTTTGTAGATGCCTTCGTCCTTGGCGCGTTTGGCGAATGACGTCTCATCGCCCACGGCCAGGCGCTTGGCCTGTTCGATCCAGCCGTCCCGCTTGATCCGGCCCTTGAATTTGAGCCGCGCGTCGACCCAGGCGACCTCGGCGTCTGTCCATTCGGCGATCTGGTCGAAGTGGAAAAACCCAAGCTTGTTCAGGGTCTGCTCCAGCTTCGGGCCAACGCCCTTAAGCAGTTTCAAATCATCCGGCAGGCCACCGCGGGCCTCTTTCAGGGTCTCCGGCGCCTTTTCCTCAACCGCGGGCTGGGTCGTGGAGTCTTCCGTCACCTTGGCGGCGGCACCTTCCGGCGAAGACGGCTCGGCCGCAGCGGATTTGGCAACCTTTGCCTTCTTCTCGGGGGCGTCCTTGGCCGCCTGTTTCACGGCCGGAAGCACGGCTTCGGGCGCCTTCGGCGGCTGCCCCCCGGCTGCGCGCCCGGCTACCTTGCCATCCTTGCCGATCCAGGGCGTCAGCAGCGGCACCTCGTCACCCTGGATGCGCTTGACGCCATCCTTGATGTCCATCGCCAGCTGCACCGAAGCGTTGTACTGCGTCTTGCCGCTCTCATAGTCGCCAAGCGACGTCAGGCCGGTTTTTGGCTCTGCCGCGTAGCGGCCATTCTGCGGCCCCGGCGTGACGGTCTTGCCAGCCGCCAGATCGTCCAGCAGACGGGTAAAGCTTTCGGTGGTCAGGTCTTCGTAGTAGTCCTTGCCGATCTGCGCCATCGGCGCATTGGTGCAGGCACCAAGGCATTCGACCTCTTCCCAGGAAAACTTGCCGTCTGCCGACAGGGTGTGCGGCTTGGCGGCGATCTTCTCACGGCAGACCGCGATCAGATCCTCGGCGCCGCAGATCATGCAGGAGGTTGTGCCGCAGATCTGCACATGCGCGACCGACCCCGTGGGCTGCAGCTGGAACATGAAGTAGAAGGACGCAACCTCCAGCACCCGGATGTAGGCCATGCCCAGCATGTCGGCGACATATTCGATGGCCGGCTTGCTGACCCAGCCTTCCTGTTCCTGCGCGCGCCACAGCAGCGGAATGACCGCAGAGGCCTGACGCCCTTCGGGGTATTTGGTGATCTGCGCCTCGGCCCAGGCCTGGTTGGCCGGGGTGAAGGCAAAACTTTCGGGTTGTTCGGGATGCAGACGGCGAAGCATTAGCGGTCAATCTCTCCAAATACGACGTCCATGGTGCCGATGATGGCGGCGACGTCGGCCAGCTGGTGACCCTTGGCCACGTGGTCCATCGCCTGCAGATGCAGGAAGCCCGGCGCGCGCAGCTTGGCGCGGTACGGCTTGTTGGTCCCGTCCGCCACCAGGTAGACGCCGAACTCGCCCTTGGGCGCCTCGACCGCGGCATAGACCTCGCCCGCCGGCACATGGAAGCCTTCGGTGTAGAGCTTGAAATGGTGGATCAAGCTCTCCATCGACGTCTTCATGTCGCCGCGTTTGGGCGGCGTCAGCTTGCCACGCGCCAGCACGTCGCCGGTAGCTTCGCGCAGCTTGTGGATCGCTTGGCGGATGATCGACAGCGACTGGCGCATCTCCTCCATCCGGCACAGGTAACGGTCATAGCAATCGCCGTTCTTGCCAACCGGGATTTGGAAGTCGAATTCGTCATAACATTCATAGGGTTGCGCACGGCGCAGATCCCAGGCAAGGCCCGAGCCGCGCACCATGACACCCGAGAAGCCATATTGCTGAATGTCCTCTTCGGTGACCACGCCGATGTCGCAGTTACGCTGCTTGAAGATTCGATTCTCGGTCAGCAGGCCATCAATGTCGTCGAGCACGCGGGGGAATTCGATCGCCCATTCCTCGATGTCATCGATCAGCTCATCCGGCAGATCCTGGTGGACGCCACCGGGCCGGAAATAGGCCGCGTGCAGGCGCGCACCGCAAGCCCGCTCGTAGAAGATCATCAGCTTTTCGCGCTCTTCAAAGCCCCAAAGCGGCGGCGTCAGCGCGCCGACGTCCATGGCCTGGGTGGTCACGTTCAGCAGATGGTTCAGGATGCGGCCGATTTCGGAGTACAGCACCCGGATCAGCGACGCGCGACGCGGCACCTCGACGCCGGTGAGCTTTTCGATGGCGAGACACCAGGCGTGTTCCTGGTTCATCGGCGCCACGTAGTCGAGCCGGTCGAAATACGGCAGGTTCTGCAGGTAGGTGCGGCTCTCCATCAGCTTTTCGGTGCCGCGGTGCAACAGGCCGATGTGGGGGTCACAGCGCTCGACGATCTCGCCGTCGAGTTCCAGCACCAGACGCAGCACGCCGTGCGCCGCCGGGTGCTGCGGGCCGAAGTTGATGTTGAAGTTGCGGATCTTCTGCTCGCCGCTCAGCGCATCCACGCTGCCATCGTCGAACTTGGCCTCGAGGTTGGTCCCATCCATCATTTCGCGCCCTCCTTCTCGTCACCGGGCAGGATGTATTCGGCACCTTCCCAAGGGCTCATGAAATCGAACTGGCGGTATTCCTGCACCAGCTTGACCGGCTCGTAGACCACGCGCTTCTGCGCGTCATCATAGCGGACCTCGGTATAGCCGGTGGTCGGGAAGTCCTTGCGCAGCGGGTAGCCGCGGAAGCCATAGTCGGTCAGGATCCGGCGCAGGTCCGGGTGGCCCGTGAACAGAATGCCGAACATGTCGTAGACTTCACGCTCGAACCAGTTGGCCGAGGGGTGCACATCGGTGATCGACGGCAGCATCTCGTCCTCGCGCACGGCGGCACGCAGGCGGATGCGCTGGTTTCGGTACATCGACAGGAAGTGATAGACCACATCGAACCGCTTGGGCCGGTCGGGGTAGTCGACCGCCGTGATGTCGACCAGCGTCGAGAATTTGCAGTTCGGATCGTTCTTCAGGAACTCGACCAGCCCGGCGATGTTGGCTGGGGCCACGTCGATGTTCAATTCGTCAAAGGAGATATCCCAGGACACCACGCAATCGGGGCGTTTGGCTTCGATCTGGGCACCCAGCTCTTGCAGCGCTTGCGTCATTTGCTTGCCTCCCTGCCTCAGCGGACCAATGTGCCGGTGCGGCGGATCTTGCGTTGCAGCTGCATCAGCCCGTACAGCAGCGCCTCAGCGGTCGGCGGGCAGCCCGGAACGTAGACATCGACCGGGACGATACGGTCACAACCGCGCACCACCGAATAGCTGTAGTGGTAGTACCCGCCACCGTTGGCGCAGGACCCCATCGAGATCACGTAGCGCGGCTCGGGCATCTGGTCGTAGACCTTGCGCAGGGCCGGGGCCATCTTGTTGGTCAGGGTGCCCGCGACGATCATCACGTCCGACTGGCGCGGCGAGGCGCGCGGCGCGATACCGAACCGTTCGGCATCATAGCGCGGCATCGAGGTGTGCATCATCTCCACCGCGCAGCAGGCAAGACCAAAGGTCATCCAGTGCAGGGAACCGGTGCGTGCCCAGTTGATGATGTCTTCGGCAGAGGTCAGCAGGAACCCCTTGTCCTGCAGTTCCGCATTCAGCGCCTGGGTGACAACTTCCTTGTCCACGCCTGCGGTGTTTGCCCCGGTCATCACTGCCATTCCAGCGCTCCCTTCTTCCACTCATAGGCGAAGCCGATGGTCAGCACGCCCAGGAACACCATCATCGACCAGAAGCCAAGGTCGCTGATGTCCTTGAAACCGACGGCCCAGGGAAAGAGAAAGGCAATCTCCAGGTCGAAAATGATGAAGAGAATCGACACCAGGTAGAACCGGACATCGAATTTCATTCGGGCATCGTCAAAAGCGTTGAAACCGCATTCATAGGCGCTGACCTTTTCCGGGTCCGGATTTCGGACCGCCAGCACCACGGCTGCCAGGATAAGGACAATCCCCAAACCTGCCGCAACGCCCAGGAAGACCAGGATCGGCAGGTATTCCCTCAACATCTCTTCCAAGAGCAGCTCCTTTCCCCGGCGGTTTCCCGCGCGACGTCAATTGGCGTGTTGATTTGGATCGTGCATACTCCCCCACCCCCACAGCGTCAACTAAGGCGAGGTTAATCATGCAGGGTTTGTGACAGGAAAAAGCACCCCAGCGCCAAGTTTCTGATACCCTATCATTTTAATAGGAAATCGGTGACAGCCGTGGGCTGCCACCGAGTACTGAACAGATATGTCAGATACCTGTTTTCAGGCCTGCCAGCCGGGCTTGCGCTTGTCGAAAAAGGCGCTGATCCCCTCCTGCGCTTCCGCGCCTTCCCAGCGCTCGACCAGCGCCGCGATGGTGTGATCGATCACGGCATCGTCCAGGCGTGGCCCAAGGTCCCGGGCCAGTTTCTTGGCCGCAGCAACCGCCCCCGGCGCGCAGTTGAGATAGGGTGCGACCTCGGCCTCGACCGCCTCGGCCAGCTGGTCCGCAGGCACCGCCCTGGCCAGCAGACCCAGCTCGACGGCCTCCGCGGCGTCAAACAGCCGTGCCGACATGAACACCCGACGTGCGCGCGCCTCGCCCATGCGGGCAATCACGTAGGGGCCGATGGTGGCCGGGATCAGGCCCAGCTTGGTTTCGGTCAACCCCATCCTCAGGTGGTCCGCGCCGATCGCCACGTCGCAGACCGAGGCCATGCCGACGCCGCCACCAAAGGCATTGCCCTGAATCGCGCCGATCACCGGTTTGGGCAGCGTGTTGAGCGCCATCAGCATCTCGGCCAGCACGCGCGCCTCGCGGCCGCGGGTTTCGGCATCGGCATCCATCTGGGCGCGCATCCAGTTCAGATCACCCCCTGCGCAAAAGCTCTTGCCCGCGCCGGTCAGCACCACCACCCGCACCGTGTCATCCGCCGCCAGGCGGCCTGCCGCCAGGGTCAGTTCCTGCAGCATCTGACCGGACATGGCGTTGTGCTTGTCCGGACGGTTCAGGGTCAGGGTGCAGACGCCGCGCGCATCTGTTTCCAGGGTAATTGTCTCGAACATGCCGCTTCTCCTGTTTCGTTTCACTTGGGGTTGCGCATCGCGCGCGCCAGCTCCGCGGCCTCAGTCAAAACATCAGCGTCCAGCCCGGTCTCATAACCCAGCGCCAGCAGCCGTGCATGCACCGCCTCGGTCGCGACATTGCCCGCAGCCCCCGGCGCATAGGGGCAGCCGCCGAGCCCGCCCACCGCCGCATCGAACACCCGCACGCCCTGCGCCAGCGAGGCTTCGATATTGTCCAGCGCGCGGCCCGCAGTGTCATGGTAGTGGCCCGCCAGTTTACCTGCCGACACCTCTGCCGTGACCGCCTGCAGCATCGCGGTGATGCTTTCGGGCGTGCCCTGGCCAATGGTATCACCGAGCGAGACCTCGTAGCAGCCAAGCTCAAACAGCCGCGCCGCCACCTTGGCCACCTGGCCGGGCTGCACCGCGCCATCGTAGGGGCAGTCGGTCACGCAGGAGACATAGCCCCGCACCGGCAACCCGGTCTGTTTCGCCGCCTCGAGGATCGGCAGGAAGCGCGTGATGCTCTCCTCGATGCTGGCGTTGATATTGGCCTTGGAGAACCCTTCGGAGGCGGAGGCGAAAACCGCGATCTCGTCGGCCCGCGCCGCCACCGCGTCCTCGTAGCCGCGCATGTTCGGCGTCAGCGCCGCGTAGCGCACGCCGGGGGCGCGGGTGATGCCCGCCAGCACCTCCGCGCTGCCTGCCATCTGCGGCACCCATTTGGGCGAGACGAAACTGGCCACCTCAATCCGGCGAAAGCCCGCGCGGCTCAGACAATCCGTCAGCGCGACTTTCTCCGCTACCGGGATTTCGCGCTTCTCGTTCTGCAACCCATCGCGCGGACCGACCTCGAAAATCTCGACGTGCTCTGCCATGGAACGCCCCTCCCCCTTCATCTTTCCAAAAATACTCAAACCGCAACGGGGCGACAGGCGCGCCGCCCCGGACCGGGGTCAATCGCTCTCGTCTTGCAGCCGCACCAGCGCAGCGCCGGCCTCGACCTGGTCGCCCGCACCCGCAAGCACCTCCGCAACGACGCCGTCGCGCGGGGCCAGCAGGGAATGCTCCATCTTCATCGCCTCCAGCACCGCCAGGCGATCCCCCTCCTTCACCGGCTGCCCGGCTTCGGCGAACACCGCCTTCACCAGGCCCGGCATCGGGGCTTCGATCACGTTCAGATCCCCCCCGGCGGCCGCATCGCGATCAAGCGGGTCAATGACGGTGAACTCGAGGCCATAGGCGTCATGTACGGTGATCAAGCCAGCCGACCGCGACACCGCTGGCATGCGCTGCCCGCCGATGCGCCACTGGCCCTGGGAGCGTTCGGCCACGACCGTTTCACCCTCCACCGTCCACAGTTGTCGGTCCGGCCCGTCGACCTGCACATCAGCGGTAAAGCTTTCGCCCGCATGAGACAGTGTCACCGCCCGATGCAACGGTGCCCAGAGCGTGAACCCCGTCTCCGCCGCGGCGTCCACCAGGTCCAACGCCACCATCCCGGCCGCCGCCTTGTGACGCAGCTCGACCTCGGGCGCCGTGGTCAAGGCCTCCAGATCGCGGGCGATCAAGCCGGTATCCACCTCGCCCGCCGCGAACCCCTCATGACTGGCCAGCGCGCCAAGGAAGGCAAGGTTGGTGACGGTGCCACCGACCTGGGTGTCCTCCAGCGCGCGCGCCAGCCGCGACAACGCCACCTTTCGGGTGGAGCCGTGCACGATCACCTTGGAAATCATCGGATCGTACCAAGGGCTGATGGTATCCCCGGCCCGCACGCCACTGTCCGCCCGGCACTCGGCCGGAAACGACAGATGGGTCAGCGTGCCAGTTGCGGGCAGGAAGCCTGCGGGCACGTCCTCGGCATACAGCCGCGCCTCGAACGCATGGCCGGTGATCTTCAGATCCTCCTGCCGCGCGGGCAGGCTTTCGCCCGAAGCGACACGCAACTGCCATTCCACCAGGTCGACGCCGGTGATCAGCTCGGTCACCGGGTGTTCCACCTGCAGGCGGGTGTTCATTTCCATGAACCAGAAGCCATCGGGGCGCAGCCCTTCCGAGCCGTCAACGATGAACTCCACCGTGCCGGCCCCCTTGTAGCCGATGGCCTCGGCCGCGCGCACGCCGGCCTCGCCCATGGCGGCGCGCATCTCGTCCATCATGCCCGGCGCCGGGGCTTCCTCGATCACCTTCTGGTGGCGGCGCTGCAACGAGCAGTCACGCTCGAACAGATGTACCGCGTGGGTCCCATCGCCAAAGACCTGAACCTCGATGTGGCGGGGCTGCTGGATGTATTTCTCGATCAGCACATCCGGGTTGCCGAAGGCCGTGGTTGCCTCGCCTTGCGCGCTTTTGAGCGCATCGGCAAAGTCCTGCGCTTTCTCAACCAGCCGCATCCCCTTGCCGCCGCCGCCGGCCACGGCCTTGATCAGCACAGGGTAGCCGATCTGTTTGGCCTGCTCGGCGAGGAACTCCGGATCCTGATTGGCGCCGTGATACCCCGGCACAACCGGCACGCCGGCCTCTTCCATCAGCGCCTTGGCCGCATCCTTGAGCCCCATCTTGCGGATCGCATCCGCCGATGGCCCGATGAAGGTGAGGCCCGCGGCCTCCACGGCCTCGACGAAATCGGGGTTTTCCGACAGGAAACCATACCCGGGGTGAATCGCCTGAGCGCCTGTCTCCTGCGCTACCCGGATGATCACGTCCCCCTTCAGATAGCTGTCCGCCGGGGCCGGGCCGCCGATGTGCACCGCTTCATCCGCCAGCGAGACATGCTTGGACGCGGCATCCGCGTCGGAGTAGACGGCCACGGTCCGCACCCCCATGGCACGGGCGGTTTCCATCACGCGGCAGGCAATCTCTCCGCGATTGGCAATCAGGATTTTGTCAAACATGGGGTTGGTCCTTTGTCTGGAGCTCTGGACCGGGGGCGCTGCCCCCGGACCCCCGGAGTATTTTTCGAAAGATGAAAGCCCGGCGGCTTACATCCGGAAGACGCCGAACCTGGTGTCTTCGATCGGTGCATTGAGCGCCGCACTCAGCGAGAGCGCCAGCACCTCGCGGGATTTGCGCGGATCGATGATACCGTCGTCCCAGAGACGCGCCGAGGCGTAGAGCGGATGGCTCTGCTTTTCGAACATCTCGATGGTGGGGCGCTTGAACTCGGCTTCCTCCTCGGCGCTCCAGCTGCCGCCCTGGCGTTCGATGGCGTCACGCTTGACGGTGGCCAGCACGCCGGCCGCCTGCTCGCCGCCCATCACCGAGATGCGGGAGTTCGGCCAGGTCCACAGGAAGCGCGGCTGGTAGGCGCGGCCCGACATGCCGTAGTTGCCCGCGCCGAAGGAGCCGCCGACCAGCATGGTGATCTTGGGCACGTTGGTCGTTGCCACCGCCGTTACCATCTTGGCGCCGTGGCGGGCGATGCCCTCATTTTCGTACTTCCGGCCCACCATGAAGCCGGTGATGTTCTGCAGGAACACCAGCGGGATCTTGCGCTGGCTGCACAGCTCGACGAAATGCGCGCCTTTCTGGGCGGCTTCCGAGAACAGCACGCCGTTGTTGGCGATGATGCCGATCGGGCAGCCCTTGAGGTGGGCAAAGCCGGTCACCAGGGTTTCGCCGAAGCGGGGCTTGAACTCGTCGAAGCGGGAGCCGTCGACAAGCCGTGCGATCACCTCTCGGATGTCATAGGGCGTGCGCAGGTCCGCGGGCACCACGCCGAGGATCTCCTCGGGGTCGTAGGCCGGCTCCTCGGGGCTGGCCCAGTTCACGGTGAGCGGCTTGGTGATGTTCAGCGACTGGACCGCGCGCCGGGCGAGCGCCAGCGCGTGGGCGTCATCTTCGGCCAAGTAGTCGGCCACGCCCGAGAGCCGCGTGTGCACGTCGCCGCCGCCCAGGTCCTCGGCGCTCACCACCTCGCCCGTCGCGGCCTTCACCAGCGGCGGACCTGCGAGGAAGATGGTGCCCTGCTCCTTCACGATGATGGTGACATCCGACATCGCAGGCACATAGGCGCCGCCCGCGGTGCAGCTACCCATGACCACGGCAATCTGCGGGATGCCCTTGGCCGACATGCGGGCCTGATTGTAGAAGATGCGCCCGAAGTGGTCGCGGTCAGGGAAGACCTCGTCCTGCTGCGGCAGGTTGGCGCCGCCGGAGTCGACCAAGTAGATGCAGGGCAGGCGGTTTTCCTCGGCGATCTCCTGCGCGCGCAGGTGTTTCTTGACCGTCATCGGGAAATAGGTGCCGCCTTTCACGGTGGCGTCGTTGCAGACCACCATGACCTCCTGCCCGTGCACCCGGCCAATGCCCGCGATCACACCCGCGCAGGGGGCGGCGCCATCATACATGCCATGTGCCGCGGTGGCGCCGATCTCAAGAAAGGGCGAGCCCGGGTCCAGCAGGTTCGCCACCCGGCGGCGCGGCAGCATCTTGCCGCGGCTCTCGTGCCGGGCGCGGGATTTCTCGCCGCCGCCCATGCGCGCGGCCTCGGCCGCCTCGCTGATCTGCGCGAGCGCGTCCAGATGCGCCTCGCGGTTCTGCTTGAAGCCGTCCGAGGAGGGCATCGCCTTGGATGTGAGTTTCATGTCCACTCTCCCGTCATAGGGTTGAGATCTTTCGTTCCGGTTGGCGCAGCGAACGCCGAGTGTGCGACAGCCGGTTTCATTCCGCCGCCGCCCGCGCCTTCAGTTCCTTGCGGATCACCTTACCGGTCACGGTCATCGGCAGCGTATCAAGGAATTCGACCTCCCGCGGGTAGGAATAATGCGCGAGGCGGTCCTTGACGTAGTCCTGCAGGTCTTGCTCCGAGGCGGTGGCACCGTCCTTCAGCACCACGTAGGCCTTGACGATCTCGGTCCGTAAGCTGTCGGGCTTGCCGACCACGCCCACTGTCGCCACCGACGAGTGGGTCAGCAGGCAGTCCTCGATCTCGGCCGGGCCGATGCGGTAGCCGCCCGAGGTGATCACGTCATCCTCGCGACCGACAAAGCGCAGGTAGCCGTCCTCCCAGATGCCGCGGTCGCCGGTGACCAGCCAGTCGCCGCGGAACTTGGCGGCGGTCTCCTCGGGGCGGTTCCAGTATTCGATCATCATCGAGGCCGAGCCGCGCCGCACTGCCACGTCGCCTTCTTCTGTCGTCGGCTGGCCCGCTTCGTCGATCACCTCGACCACGTGGCCCGGCACCGGCTTGCCGATGCAGCCGGGGCGCACCGGGAAGTCGGCGCCGCAGGAGGACACCGTCATGTTGCATTCGGTCTGGCCGTAGAATTCGTTGATGGTCACGCCCAGCTGCCGCCGCCCCCAGGCCAGCATCTCGGCCCCGAGCGGCTCCCCGCCCGACGCGACGGACCGCAAACCGCTGAGCCCCTGCCCCGCCGCCTTCAGCATGCGGAGCGCGGTGGGTGGGAAAAAGATATTGCGCACCCCTGCCCGTTCGATCAGCTCCGCGCAGGCCTCCGGGGTAAACTTGTCCAACCGCGCGGAAACCACCGGCACACCCAGCGCGAGACCCGGCATCAGGACATCGAACAAGCCACCGATCCAGGCCCAGTCCGCCGGGGTCCACAGCACATCACCCGGCTGCCCCAGGTGGTCATGGCTGATGGCGACGCCCGGCAGGTGTCCGGTCAGCATCCGGTGGCCGTGCAGCGCCCCCTTGGGGCTGCCGGTGGTGCCAGACGTGTAGATCAACATCGCCGGGGTCTCGGGCGTGGTGTCGGCAAAGGGCACCGGCGCACCGTCCAGGCCAACTTCGGCCGCCATCACCGGCTCTGCCAAGGTGCCCAGCAATTCGGCCCCCTCGCCATCTGTCAGCACGAGGCGCGCGCCTGCGTCGCCCACCCGCGATGCCAGCGCGTCGTGCTTGAACAGCTTGAACAGCGGCACCGAGATCCCGCCGATCTTCCAGATCGCCAGATGGGCGGCGGCGCACCAGGGCGACTGGCTGAGCAATACGCCCACCCGGTCGCCGGGTTGAATACGGGTCAGCAGGTAACGCGCGATCCCATCGACCATCAGGGCGAGCACGCCATGGGAGATATCGCGCCGTTCACCGCCGGTCATGTCGATCAGCGCCAGCGCCTCCGCAGGGTGCGACAGGCATTGCGCCGCCATGTTCAACCCTGGCGGCAGATCCCAGTCGCCATCCCTTGTCAGTCCCGGAACATGCGGTCGGTCATTCATCATGATGCATTCCTGAAACGCATGGCAGCCATGCGATATTTCTCAAACTTTTCAACGCTCAAACGGGCAGCCTTTTGATCCAGATCAGAGCCGCGCGGCGACGGGGCGCCTAACACGCGGCGACAACTGAAAGAAAAGGGACACACCCCATGAAACAACTGGTTTCCGCTTTGGCCTTGACCTCCGCCCTGACCGCCATGGCCGCGCCGGGTCTGGCGCAACAACGGGGGGATTGGACCGTTGGCGTCGGTATTGCCAATGTCAACCCCAAGTCGGGCAACGGAACGCTGGCGGGCGCGGCAGCGGACATTGATGACGGCACGGCGCTGTCTCTGACCGTGGAATACTTCTTTCGCGACAACTGGGGGGTCGAGTTGCTCGCGGCCAGCCCGTTCGAGCATGACGTCAAACTGAACGGCGCCTTTGCCGCCTCGGCGCGGCAGCTGCCGCCGACCCTGTCGGTGAACTACCACTTCCCGACCGCGGGCAAAGTGAAGCCGTTCCTCGGGCTTGGCCTCAACTACACCACCTTCTTCGAGGAGGAGACAGCGCTCGGCAATCTGAAGCTGGACGACAGCTTCGGGATCGCGGTAAACGCCGGCGCCGACTACCAGATCACGGAGCGCGGCGCGCTGCGGTTCAACGTCCGCTGGATGGACATTGACACGGACGCAACGCTTAACGGGGCCGCCATCGGCACCGCGGAAATCGATCCGGTCGTGGTGAACCTCGCTTACGTGCACCGTTTCTAATCCCCCCTTAGTCTGCGTGCGAGGGTCCGGCGGCCGACAACCGGCTGCCGGGCCTCCCCGCCCCTCGCCTTCAGGCCAGCGCGCTTTTGCCTGTCACGCTTCTGCCTGTCACATCGTCCCCATCAGCTCGCGACCGATCAGCATGCGGCGGATTTCCGAGGTGCCGGCGCCGATCTCCATCAACTTGGCATCGCGGAAGATGCGACCGACGGGGTTGTCGTTCAGATAGCCCGCGCCGCCAAAGGCCTGCACTGCCTGATGGGCCTGGGTCATGGCAACCTCGGAGGAATACAGACAGCAGGCCGCGGCATCCTGCCGGGTGACGGTCCCCTTGTCGCAGGCCTTGGCAACTTCGTAGACATAGGCACGGGCGGTGTTCATCGCGGTGTACATGTCGGCGATCTTGGCCTGCATCAGCTGGAAGTTCCCGATCGGCTGACCGAACTGCTTGCGCTCTTTCATGTAGGGCATCATCTCGTCCATGCAGGCAGCCATGATGCCCGTGCCGATCCCCGCGAGCACCACGCGCTCGTAATCGAGGCCGGACATCAGCACGCGCACGCCCTTGCCCTCTTCGCCGAGGATGTTTTCGAACGGCACTTCAACGTCCTCGAACACCAGTTCAGCCGTGTTGGAGCCGCGCATCCCCAGCTTGTCGAAATGCTTGGAGGTGGAGAAGCCCTTCATCTCCTTTTCAATAAGGAAGGCGGTGATGCCCTTGGAGCCCGCTTCGGGATCGGTTTTGGCGTAGACCACCAGCGTGTCTGCATCGGGACCGTTGGTGATCCAGTACTTGTTGCCGTTCAGCACGAAGCGGTCATTGCGCTTTTCGGCGCGCAGGGACATTGAGACCACATCGGAACCGGCACCCGCCTCGGACATCGCCAGCGCGCCGACATGCTCGCCGGAGATCAGCCGTGGCAGGTATTTCGCCTTCTGCTCGGCGTTGCCGTTCAGCTTGATCTGGTTGACGCACAGGTTGGAATGCGCGCCGTAGGACAGCGACACCGAGGCGCTCGCCCGGGCGATTTCCTCGACCGCGACGGTATGCGCCAGGTAGGACATGCCCGCGCCGCCGAACTCCTCCGGCACGGTGATGCCGAGGAGACCCAGCTCGCCCATCTCCCGCCACAGTTCGGCCGGGAACTCGTTCTTCTGGTCGATTTCCTGCGCCATCGGCTTGATGCGGTCCTGCGCCCAGCGGTGCACCATGTCGCGCAGCGCGTTCACGTCCTCACCCAGATCAAACGTCATGCTTGCATTGAACATCCGCATATCCTCCCGCAGGTACGGCCATTATATGAACAGTTGTTCAATTCAATAGAGCACCGCTCGATTCGCGTCAATCGGGTTGGCCCGCCGGGGGGGCGAATGCGGTGCAAAAGAAAACGGGCGGCCCATCGGGCCGCCCGCTTCCTGTCACATGTCATGCCGATCAGCGCACAACGTGGATCACGGTGCGATTTTCGGTCTCCACCAGCACCGGCACGCCGTTGATGTAGGCATAGCGGTAGTCAGAGTCCGGGATTTCGGCCAGCTGGATTTCCTGCGGCACGATAACACCCGTCACGACCTCGCCCTGAACGTAGACAGGCTCGACCTCATGGGTGCGCACATAGGTGACGACGCGCTCGTCCGGGACGGCTGCCTCACCCGCGGCTGCACCGGCCAGTGCACCGGCCAGAACCCCGGCCGGACCGGCCACCAGACCGCCGGCAATGGCACCACCAATCGCGCCCATTTCCTCGTCGGTCTCGCCGACGGCATCATAGGTCACGGTGCCCACGGTGACCGGGCTGTCACTGGCAACCACCGGGATGAATTTTTCAGTGACGGTGCCGGTCAGATATTCGCCATAGGCCCAACCTTCAGTCCCCTCATAGGACACCTTGCACCAGTTCGACTTTTCCAGGCAGCCCTGCAGATCAACGGCGCCTTTTGCGTCGATCACGCTGGCGATCTCATACTGCGGGCCAGGGCCGGTGCGCAGGTTCAGGTCGGTCACAGCCTGCACCTGGGTGCTTGCCCAGACGGGCGCTGCAACCAGGGCCAGGGCAGATGCGGTCATGGCGAGCTTCGGCGTAAACATGGTGTTCTCCTCGATGTTCTCGTCAGTATCCGGCGCCTCATTGCGCCGTTGTGCAGCACTAACGTCGCCAAAGCCCAAGGGTTCCAAACGATCGACATCGCCCGGCGGAAGACCGTGCAAAAGGGGATCCTTTTTGCGGCCAGCCGCGTATGTCTGCTATCACGACAGAACCCGAACCCCGAGGAGCGTCACATGAGTTACCTGAGAACCACCCTGGCCGCCGCGGCCTGCCTGATCAGCCCGCCCCTTCTGGCCGAGGAGGTCGGGAAGATCGGCGTGGACTGGGTGGGGAATGACATCGTGATCGAAGCCATCGCCGATCCCAAGGTCGAAGGCGTCACCTGTCACGTCGCATATTTCGAACGCGGCCTTCTGGACCGACTGTCCAAAGGCAACTGGTTCGAGGATCCGTCCAACGCATCGCTGGCCTGCCGCCAGACCGGGCCGATCACCCTCGGTGACATCGACCGCAGCGAGGACGGCGAAGACGTGTTTCGCCAGTCGCGGTCGATCATCCTGAAATCGCTGCGGGTCAAACGGCTCTACGACGAGGCCAACCAGACGCTGATCTATGTCGCCCACGCGGCCGAGCTGACGGATGGGTCGGCCAAGGTGTCCATCTCGACCGTGCCGCTCTATCAGCCTGACTGATAGACCGCGGAGACCTCGGCGCGAATGATGCGGGCAATCTGGGCGCAGTCTTCAAGGCTGAAAGTCAACGGCACCCGCATGTCGATGATGCCCGCAAGGATCCGGTCGCTTTGCGGCAAGCGCGGCGTCTGCGTGTAGCGCCAGCTGTCATAGCGCGACGTGAAGGCAACCGGCTCCGGCACGCCGAACCACTTCAGCTCCACCCCCCGGGCAGCGCAGCGGTCCAGCACCGCCTGCACCGCCCCCTCGGCCCAGTCCAGCAGCAGGAACTGAAAGGACGAGCCGACGTAGACCTCGGCAGCGGGACGCTCCACGACGGTCAGCCCCGGCGTGCCACGCAGGCCATCCTCCAGCTTGCGGTAACGTTCGTTCCAGCGCGCCACCTGCGCGTCGAGATTGCGCAGCTGCGGCCGCAGGATGGCGGCCCGCAGGTTGTCCATCCGCCCCGAGATGTTGGGGGTTTCGTATTTCACCCGCTCAAACACCTCTGGCCCCGGCGCCGCCAGGTGGCGACCATAAAGCATGTAGGAGCCCGACAGCATGATGGCGCGGGCGGCGATCTCTTCATCATCCGTGATCAGCAGGCCGCCCTCGCCCGCGTTCACGTGCTTGTAGGTCTGGCAGGAATAGCAGCCGATGGCGCCATGACGACCGGACTTCACCCCGTTCCAGGACGCCCCCATGGTGTGAGCACAATCCTCGATCACGGTGATGCCCGCGGCGTCACAGATTTCCATCAGCCGGTCCATGTCGCAGAGGTGGCCACGCATGTGCGACAGCATCAGCACCTTCGCCTGCCCCGCTTTGGCCGCAAGATCCTCCAGGTCGATGGTCAAATTCTCGGTGACGTCGACGAAGACGGGCCTGGCTCCGACCGCGGCAATGGCCCCCGGCACCGGCGCAAGCGTGAAGGCATTGGTCAGCACGGTGTCGGAATGACCGACGCCCACCGCGCGCAGGGCCGTTGCCAGCGCATAGCCGCCCGAGGCCACAGCCAGGCAATACCTGGCCCCCATCTGCGCGGCGAATTCCTGCTCCAGCAGCGCCACTTCGCCAACCTCGCCCGCCGCCACGTTGTAGCGGTGCAAGCGACCGTGACGCAAAACCGCCAGCGCCGCTTCGATGGCGTCTTCGGGGATAGGTTCCTGCTGGGTGAATGACCCGGAAAAAATCTCGCTCATCCCGCGTTTCTGGGCCGCAGCAGGCGAAGGGTCAAGAGGCAAGCGCACCATCGCCGCCCCGTTCGCCGTGTCAGGGCAGCAGCCGCGACACAACGTCCACGAGGTCCGAAAAGTCGTGCAACAACGCCTCGGGCTCCAAGGCCGCCATGTCATCGCCGGAGGGACCGAAGGTCACCAGCACCGACGCCACGCCCGCGGCGGCGGACGTCTTTCGGTCGGTGTCACTGTCGCCAACCAGCAAGGTGCGCGCCGGGTCACCACCCGCACGCCGCGCCGCCTCGAACAGCGGCTCCGGGTCCGGCTTGCGCACCGGAAGCGTGTCCGCCCCCACCAACGAGGCAAAGGCGTCGCGCACACCGAGATCGCGCATCAGCTGCTCCGCCAGCGCCTCCGGCTTGTTGGTGCAGATGCCGACACCAAAGCCCGCAGACTTCAACGCTTCCACCGCCTCCATCGCGCCGGGATACAGCCGGGTGTGCAGGCAGATAGCCTCGCGGTAGGCGTCCAGCAGCACCGGGTAGAATTCGTCCACCGTCGCGGAGTTGAACTGCCCCACCCGCTGCAAGCCGACGCTCAGCATATTGCGCCCTCCCCGCAACGCAACGCCTGCGTCCTGTGGATGGGTCAGCACATCCCCCAGTCCCATTTGCCGAAAGCAGGCATTGGCCGCGGCCAGCAGATCGCCCGAGGTATCCGCCAAGGTCCCGTCCAGATCAAAGATTACCGTCCGCATGTCCCGCCTCCTCGGCCCGTTTCGGCGTGTTTCCGCTGCCGGATGTTGCAGCCCGCAACCTAGTTTGATGGCGCGCTCCCTTGCGCCCTGCCCCCCAGCGGATAAAACGGGAGCGCTAAAAAGACAAAGAGAAAAGCGATTATGAGCATTGCCCTTGTCATCCTGGCGGCCGGTAAAGGCACGCGGATGAACTCCGATCTTCCCAAAGTCCTGCACCCGATCGCCCAGGCGCCGATGCTGGAACACGCCATGGCCGCAGGCCGCGCGCTGGAGCCGGAGCGCACGATCATCGTCGCCGGGCACGGCGCGGAAGCTGTGCGCAAGACCGTTGCCGAGATCGACCCGGAAGCCGAGGTGGTGCTGCAGGAAGAGCAGCTGGGCACCGCCCATGCGGTTGATCAGGCCCGTAGCGCGCTGGAAGGTTTCGCGGGCGATGTCGTGGTGCTTTACGGCGACACCCCCTTTGTCAGCGCCGAGACGCTGGAGCGCATGGTCGAGGCCCGCCAGCGCGCCGATCTGGTGATCCTCGGGTTCGAGGCCGCCGACCCCGCCCGCTATGGCCGCCTGGTGATGGACGGTGACAGCCTGGAGCGCATTGTCGAATTCAAGGACGCCAGCGAAGCCGAGCGCGCCATCACCTTCTGCAACTCCGGCCTGATGGCCTGCGACGCGGCGGTGATGTTCGATCTGATTTCGGAGGTCGGCAACGAGAATGCCTCTGGCGAATACTACCTGACCGACCTGGTGGAACTGGCCCGCACCAAGGGCAAGACAGTTACCGCGGTTGCCTGCGACGAGGCCGAGACGCTGGGCATCAACTCCCGCGCCGA
Source organism: Leisingera sp. S2M4 (assembly GCF_055398055.1). Taxonomy (NCBI): domain Bacteria; kingdom Pseudomonadati; phylum Pseudomonadota; class Alphaproteobacteria; order Rhodobacterales; family Roseobacteraceae; genus Leisingera; species Leisingera sp. S2M4. The sequence continues at coordinate 2,694,908 of NZ_AP040861.1, read as the reverse complement.
TCTGGCGCAGGCGGATGCCGTGTTCCAGGCGCGTGCGCGGGCAGAACTGCTGGAGCTGGGCGTCACCCTGATGGCGCCCGAAACCGTCTATCTCGCCTTTGACACCCATATCGGCCGCGACACGGTGATCGAGCCCAACGTGGTCTTTGGTCCCGGCGTCACGGTGGAAAGCGGCGCGCTGATCCGGGCGTTCTCGCATCTTGAAGGCTGCCACGTCAGCCGCGGCGCCAAGGTCGGCCCCTATGCCCGCCTGCGCCCCGGTGCCGAGCTGGCCGAGAACACCCACATCGGCAATTTCGTCGAAATCAAGAACGCCGAGATTGCCGAAGGCGCCAAGGTGAACCACCTTAGTTACATTGGCGATGCCTCGGTGGGCGAAGCCACGAATATTGGCGCAGGCACGATTACCTGCAACTATGACGGCGTGATGAAGCACCGCACCGAGATCGGCGCCCGGGCCTTCATCGGATCGAACACCATGCTGGTGGCGCCGGTCCGGGTCGGCAACGAGGCGATGACCGCGACCGGTGCGGTGATCACCAAGAATGTTGACGACGGCGACCTGGCCATTGCCCGCGCCGAACAAACCAACAAACCGGGCCGCGCGCGCAAGCTGATGGACATGCTGCGCGCAAAGAAGGCCCGCCTGCTGAAGGGAGCCAAGTGATGTGCGGAATTGTCGGCGTACTGGGCAATCACGAGGCCGCCCCGATCCTGGTCGAGGCGCTGAAGCGGCTGGAATACCGCGGCTATGACAGCGCGGGCATCGCCACCGTGAACACAGGCGTCCTCGCGCGCCGCCGCGCGGTGGGCAAGCTGGTGAACCTGTCCGATCTGCTGGTGCATGAGCCACTGGCGGGCAAGTCCGGCATCGGCCACACCCGCTGGGCCACCCACGGCGCACCATCGATTGCCAACGCCCATCCGCACCGGGCGGGCGCGGTGGCCGTGGTGCACAACGGCATCATCGAAAACTACAAGGAACTGCGCGCCGAGCTTTTGGATTGCGGGCTGGAGTTCCGCACCGAGACCGACACCGAAACCGTCGCCCTGCTGACCGAACGCCATCTGCAGCAGGGGCTGCCCCCCGTCGAGGCCGCATTCAAGACGCTGGACCGGCTGGAAGGCGCCTTTGCGCTGGCGTTTCTGTTTGAGGGTCAGGAAGATCTTATCGTCGCCGCCCGCAAGGGCTCGCCACTGGCCATCGGCCATGGTGACGGCGAGATGTTCGTCGGTTCCGATGCGATCGCACTGGCACCTCTCACCGACCGGATCACCTATCTGGAAGAAGGCGACCGCGCCGTGGTCACGCGCGCCGGTGCGGAAATCCGCAACGCCGAAGGCGCGCTGGTCAACCGCGAGACAAAGACCATCCAGATCGACTCGACCCAGGTCGACAAGGGCGGGCACAAGCATTTCATGGCCAAGGAAATCGCCGAGCAGCCGCATGTGATCGCCGAGGCCATCCGCCACTACCTGCCGGTCGAGGAAGACGCCGTGCGCCTGCCCGGCGACGGCGTGGATTTTGCGCAGGTGGACCGGCTGACCATGGTCGCCTGCGGCACGGCCTATTATGCCTGTCTGACCGCGAAATACTGGTTCGAGCAGATCGCCCGCCTGCCGGTCGAGGTCGATATCGCCTCCGAGTTCCGCTACCGCGAACCGCCGATCCCGGCCAAGACCGCGGCGCTGTTCGTCTCGCAGTCCGGGGAAACCGCCGACACGCTGGCGGCGCTGCGCTATTGCCGGGAGAAGGCCGACCGCATCCTGTCGGTGGTCAACGTCCCCGAAAGCTCGATCGCGCGCGAAAGCGATCTGGCGCTGCCGATCTTTGCCGGGCCGGAAATCGGCGTCGCCTCGACCAAGGCGTTCACCTGCCAGCTGACCGTGCTGCTGGCGCTGGCGCTGAAGGCGGCCTGCGATCGCGGACATCTGTCCGAAGATGAGATGGCCGATTACGCCAGCGCCATCCGCGGCCTGCCCAACGTGCTGTCATCGGCGCTGGAGCAGAACGAGGCAATCCGCCAGGCCGCTCAGAAGGTCAGCGAGGCCCGCGACGTGTTGTTCCTGGGCCGCGGGCTGATGTTCCCGCTGGCGCTGGAAGGCGCGCTGAAGCTGAAGGAAATCAGCTACATCCATGCCGAAGCCTATGCCAGCGGCGAACTGAAACACGGCCCCATCGCGCTGATCGACAAGAACATGCCGGTGGTGGTTCTGACGCCCCATGACAGCCTGTTCGACAAGTCCGTCTCCAACATGCAGGAGGTGCTGGCGCGCAAGGGCAAGGTGCTGATGATCTCGGATCAGGCGGGCCTTGCGGCTGCGGGTGACGATGTCTGGGAGGCGATCCGCATGCCTGCCGTCAAGGAGGCGCTGAGCCCGATCCTCTATGCAATCCCGGCGCAGCTGCTGGCCTATCACACCGCGGTGGCCAAGGGCACCGACGTCGACCAGCCGCGCAACCTGGCCAAATCGGTGACCGTGGAATGACGGCACCGACACTGCAGGATGCGCTGGATCAGCTGAAGGCGCTGGCCGAACCCGGCCGGGCCGAGCAGATGACCGCCTATCACAAGCAGACCCGGGACGTTCTGGGCGTCCCGAACCCTGCCATAAACGAGCTGACCAAATCCTGGCGGCAGGCTCTGGACGTCGCAGAGCGAGCAGAGCTGGCCCGCGCCCTGTGGGACAGCGACATCTTCGAAGCCCGCATCGCCGCGGGCAAGCTGCTGACGCAAGCGCGGATCAAGGAAGACGGCGCAGTCTGGAACCTGCTGCAAGGCTGGGTGCCGCAGTTTGACAGCTGGGCGATCGCCGATCACGCCTGCTCTGCCATCTCCAAGCGGCTGGTGGCAGCTCCCGAACGGCTGGACACGGTGGCAGACTGGACACAGTCTGAACACATGTGGACCCGCCGCGCGGCGCTGGTCGCCACCCTACCCTGGGCCAAGATGAACAATCTGAAACCCGCGGACCAGGAACGGCGCGAGCGTATCCTCGGCTGGGCCGCGTCCTACGTGCCAGACCGCGACTGGTTCATTCAGAAGGCCGTGGCCTGGTGGCTGCGCGACCTCAGCAAGCATGATGCAGACCGCACGCGCGCCTTTCTGGCGGAACATGGCGACGCCATGAAAAGCTTTGCCCGCAAGGAAGCGGGCAAATATCTGAAAAACGCCTGACCTTGGCGGGGCGATCCGGCCACGGTCTGGCCCGCCCCGAACCAAACAGCCTTACCCGGCCGGGAGAACCTGCAGTTCAACGACCTCGGTCAGCGGCAGGCCAAGCGCCCGCATCGCGCCGATCGACAGACGGCTCCCGCCGGAGGCACCAGCGGCCAGCGGCTTCAGCGTCACCACCACCTGCGTGTTCCGATCCGACCGGACCAGCGCCTGCTGCTCGGTAGCAACCAGCGGTGTCTCCATCCACATCCCCGGCACCGAAGGATCGCCGAGGGAAGCCACGGTCGTGGCCGAGCCACTGAACGAGGGGGCATCGGGCGCCAGTGGCGCAGCTTCTGCGACCTCAACACCCGGTGCCGGTTCCAGAACCGGCGATTGCCCGGTTTCCTGTACAGGCACAGATGCCTGACCACCCAAAATCTGAGAATTCAGCTGAGGGCTGTTGCAAGCCGCCAGCAGGGAAATGGACGCGAGGGAAAGAACTGTCATACGCATGCGGTGACCCTAGCCTCGTGCGAAACAGTTTGCCAGCCACAAAACATCACGCCCCCCTTGTCGCGGACTGTGGCCGCCTTTACCTAAGACACATGACAGCTCCGCTTATCGATCCCTTCGCCCGCGCAATCACTTACCTGCGTGTCTCGGTTACCGACCGCTGCGATTTCCGCTGCGTCTATTGCATGTCGGAAAACATGACCTTTCTGCCCAAGAAGGACCTGCTGACGCTGGAGGAACTGGACCGGCTGTGTTCCACCTTCATCCGGCTTGGGGTGGAAAAGCTGCGCATCACCGGAGGCGAGCCGCTGGTGCGCCGGGGCATCATGACCTTTTTCGACGCGATGAGCCGCCATCTGGACAGCGGTGCCCTGAAGGAGCTGACGCTGACCACCAACGGTTCGCAGCTGGCGAAATACGCGGATGATCTCTATGCGGCCGGGGTGCGCCGGGTGAATATCTCGCTCGACACGCTGGACGAGCAGAAATTCGCGGATGTCACCCGCTGGGGCCGCCTGCCGCAAGTGCTGAAGGGCATCGATGCCGCGCAAAAGGCGGGGCTGAGGGTCAAGATCAACACCGTGGCGCTGAAAGGCTTCAACGAGGCCGAGCTGCCGCAAATCACCCGCTGGTGCGCCGAACGGGACATGGACCTGACCTGGATCGAAGTCATGCCCATGGGCGAGGACATCGGCGCCATGGAGCGCATCGGCCAATACTGGTCGCTGAAGGACCTGCGCGCCGAGTACGAGCGCCATTACACCGTCACCGACCTCGCCGAACGCAGCGGCGGCCCGGCGCGCTATGTGCGGCTGGAGGAAACCGGCCAAAAGATCGGCTTCATCACGCCGCTGTCGCATAACTTCTGCGAAAGCTGCAACCGGGTGCGCGTTACCTGCACCGGCGAGATCTACACCTGCCTCGGCCAGGAGGGCAAAGCCGACCTTCGCGCGCCCCTGCGCGCCCATCCAGAAGGCAGCGGCCACCTGGAGGCCGCGATCCGCGCAGCGATTGGCGACAAGCCGCGCGGCCATGACTTCGATTACTCCCGGCAAGAGGTTGCAGGCCAGATGACCCGCCACATGAGCCACACCGGCGGCTGACCCATGCCCGGGGGAACACCTGCGCAGCCGACGCTGCTTTATTCGCTGTACTGCGGCGCCAGCGCCCTCATGGCCCCCTTCGCCTGGCGCAAGGTGGCGGCCAAGCTGCGCGCCTACGGTCTGCCCGAGGCACGCGTGCGCGAACGCCTCGGCCACGCCTCGCTGCCGCGCCCCGACGGACAGCTGATCTGGTTCCACGCAGCATCTGTAGGCGAAAGCCTGTCGGTGCTGACCCTGATCCGCCGGCTGGGCGAGCAGCTGCCCGCGGCAGAGTTCCTGATCACCTCCGGCACGCCCACCTCGGCCGAGCTGATCGAAAAACGCATGCCGCCGCGCTGCCGCCACCAGTTCCCGCCCCTGGACAGCGCCGCCGCCGTTGACCGTTTCCTCGCCCATTGGCAGCCCGATCTGGGCGTCTTTGTCGAAAGCGAGCTGTGGCCGCAGATGCTGGTGCGCGCCCGCCGGACGGGCTGCCCGCTGGTGCTGTTGAACGCGCGACTGTCCGAGCGCTCCGCCGACGGCTGGAAGAAGCGGCCCGAGACCGCGCGCTTCATCCTCGATCAGTTCGATCTGCTGGTGACCCAGAACCAGCGGACCGCCGACAACCTCGCCGCCATGGGAGCCGCCCCGGAGCGCATCCGGCCCGGCAGCAACCTCAAGGCGGTCTCCGCGCCCCTGCCCGCAGATGAAAAGACCCTGGCTGACCTGCGCGCCGCCCTCGGACCGCGCCCGGTCTGGGTGGCCTCCTCCACCCACGAGGGCGAAGAGGAAACCGTGCTGGCGGCGCACCGCCTGCTGCTGCAGCGCCACCCGGACCTGTGCCTGCTGCTTGCCCCCCGCCACCCTGAACGCGGCGATGCGGTGCAGGCGCTGATTGCCGCCGCCGGCTTCACCTCGGCGCGCCGCAGTGTCGGCGAAAGCCCCGCCCCAGACACGCAAGTCTATCTTGCGGACACGCTGGGCGAGGTCGGCACCTGGTATGCGCTGAGCCCGCTGGTGTTTCTCGGCGGCTCGCTGCGCGAGATCGGCGGCCACAACCCGTTTGAGCCCATGCAGGCTGGCGCGGCGGTCATCAGCGGTACAGGTCATTTCAACTTTGCCGAAACCTACGCCGAGCTGACCCGGCTTGGTGCCGCGACAGAGGTCACTTCGGCCGAACAGCTTGCCGAACAGCTGTCGCTCTGGCTGCAAGAGCCGGAGAAGCTGGACGCCGCCCGCACAGCCGCGGCGCAGTTCATCTTCCGCCAGTCGGACCAGCTGGATCAGACGGTCGCATCGCTTCTGGCGCTGCTGCCTGCGCAACAACAGGAGGCCCCGTGATGGCCCGGACAGACGCCAATGCAATCGAGGTCATCGCCCCCAACTTCAAACGCCGCCTGTCCGGTGTCACCTCCACCATCGTGCGGCTGGTGCCGCTGCAACGGCAGCACATCGCCATTGCCACGGCAGGCAGCGGTCTGCCCGAGGATCTGCCGCATCTATCACTCGCGCAGCTGATCTTCATGCGCCGCAACGGCCCCACCGGCGCGCGCGTCTGGCATGCCCGGCGCAACGTCGAGATGCTGGGCGGGCTGGCGCTGAAATACCTGCTGGGCAAGCGGCTGAAACTCCTGTTCACCTCGGCCTCGCAGCGCCACCATTCGGCCTATACCAAATGGCTGATCGGGCAGATGGACCGGGTGATTGCCACCTCTGCCAAGGGGGCGGCCTACCTCGAGAAACCCGTGCAGGTGGTGCATCACGGCATCAACACCGATGACTTCTGCCCGCCTCGGGACAAACAGGCCCTGCGGCGCGAGCTGGGCCTGCCACAGGACGCCACCCTGATCGGCTGCTACGGCCGGATCCGCGCGCAGAAGGGCACCGATGTCTTTGTCGATGCGATGCTCGAGGTGTTGAAAGACAACCCCAACACGGTTGGCATCGTGATGGGCCGCGCCACCGACAAACACGCAGCCTTCGAGAAGGATCTGCGCGCCCGCGTGGCCGCTGCGGGCCTGTCCGAGCGGCTGCTGTTCCCACCCGAAGTCCCGGTCTGGGAAGTGGCACGCTGGTATCAGGCGCTGGATCTCTACGTCGCCCCGCAGCGCTGGGAGGGGTTTGGTCTGACCCCGCTGGAGGCGATGTCCTGCGGCGTGCCCGCCGTTGCCACCCGCGTCGGCGCCTTCGAAGAACTGATCGCGCCCGGCGAGACCGGCCTGCTGATCGATCCCGGCGACACCGGCCAGATGATCGAGGCGATCAAATCCGTGCTGACCACCGAAGGCCGCCTCGCGGAGTGGTCCAAGGCCGCGCGCAAGCATGCGGTCACCAATTTCGCACTGGAGAAAGAGGCCGAAACCCTGGTCACCATCTACCGCGAGATGCTGGAGCACTAACCTCCAACGGCATGGCCGCGCGGTTGGCTCCGGTCAAAATTGCCCCCTTCTCTTTTTTCCGGGGGGACTTGCGCCAAGTGGCGTAGAAAGGGGGCAGACAGCCCCCTCCCCTGTTTCAGATCAAGCCGATCAGGCCGCAGGCATCCGCTGCTCGACGATCTCGGCCCACCAGCTGCAGCCCGCCGGGATGGCTTCGTCGTTGAAGTTGTATTCCGGATGGTGCACCGCGGCGGTGTCGCCGTTGCCGACCAGAATATAAGCACCGGGACGCTCTTCCAGCATGAAGGCGAAATCCTCGCCGCCCATCACCAAGGGGGCCTCGTCACAGCTGCCGGAGATATCCGCAGCCACCTTGGCGGCGAACTCGGTCTGCTCCTCGTGGTTGGCCATCACCGGATAACCCCGATGATAGGTCACATCCGCAGTGCCGCCGAAGGTCGCCGCTATGCCAGTGCAGATTTCCTTGATCCGCGCCTCGGCAAGGTCGCGCATGGCCGTGGACATGGTGCGCACGGTGCCCTTGATCTGCACCTTCTGCGGGATCACGTTGAACGCCTTCGAAGATGTCTCGAAGGAGGTCACCGAGACCACGATCTGCTCTACCGGGTCTGCGTTGCGCGCAGCGATCGTCTGCAGCGCCAGTACCGCCTGCGCGGCCATCACGGTGGTATCGATGGTTTCCTGCGGCTTGGCCGCATGGCCGCCGCGACCCTCGAAGGTGATGTCGAACTGGTCGGTGGCGGCAAAGAACGCCCCCGGGCGGATCGAGAAGGAGCCTACCGGGCGGCCCGGCCAGTTGTGCATGCCGTAGACTTCCTGGATGTTCCAGCGCTCCATCAGGCCATCGTCGCACATTTCCTTGCCGCCGCCGCCGCCTTCTTCGGCGGGCTGGAAGATCACCACCACCGTGCCGTCGAAGTTGCGGGTCTCGGACAGGTACTTGGCCGCGCCCAGCAGCATCGCGGTGTGGCCGTCATGGCCGCAGGCGTGCATCGCGCCAGGGGTCTTGGAGGCATAGTCCAGCCCGGTCTGCTCATGAATCGGCAGCGCGTCCATGTCGGCGCGCAGGCCGATCACCTTGCCCGCGCTGTCGGACTTGCCCTTGATGACGCCGACAACGCCGGTGCGGCCGATGCCGGTCACCACCTCGTCGCAGCCGAATTCCTTCAGCTTCTCCGCCACCAGCGCGCTGGTGCGGTGGGTTTCGAACAGGATTTCGGGGTTTTCGTGGATGTCACGACGCCAGGCGGTGATTTCATCCTGCAGTTCGGCAAAGCGGTTCTTGACCGGCATTTTACACTCCTTCTTGGGTAGGTTTCCCGCGCCGTCAGGCCGCGGGCATTCTTCGTTCCACCAGCTCGGCAAACCAGCTGATACCGGCGGGGATGATCTCGTCGTTGAAATCATATTCGGGGTGGTGCAGACCGGCGCTGGGGCCATTGCCCAAGCGGATCATCGCGCCCGGGCGCTCCTGCAGCATGAAGGAGAAGTCCTCTCCTCCCATTGCCAGCGCCACCTCCTCGCAGCCGCCCGCCACGGCTTGCGCTGCGTCGCGGGCGTGTTCGCTGGCAGCCACATCGTTGATGGTGACCGGCACGCCAAGGTGAAAATCGATCTCCCCGCGGCCGCCGAAGGTCCGGGTGATACCGTCCAGAATGGCGCGCAGCCGCTGCGGAATCTGCTCGCGGACCGCGGGCGCATGGGTGCGGATGGTTCCGCGGACCTCGGCCCGGTCGGGAATGACGTTGAACGCCTTGGAGGACGTCTCGGCCGAGGTGATCGACAGCACGCCCTGCAACACCGGGTCGACGTTGCGCGACACAACGGTCTGCAGCGCGGTGATCAGGTGGCACATCATCACAGTGGTATCCACGGTTTCATTCGGCTTGGCCGCATGGCCGCCCTTGCCCTGCAGGGTGATGGTGAACTCATCCACCGAAGCGAGGAGCGGGCCGGGGCGAATGGCGAACTTGCCCGCCTCCAACCCCGGTGAATTGTGGATGGCATAGACCTCGTCGATGCCAAAGCGCTCCATCAGGCCGTCCTTGCACATGGCCTCGGCGCCGTTGCCGCCCTCCTCGGCGGGCTGGAAGATCACCACTGCGGTGCCGTCGAAATTGCGGGTCTCGGCCAGGTATTTGGCCGCGCCCAGCAGCATCGCGGTATGGCCGTCGTGGCCGCAGGCGTGCATCGCGCCATCAGTCTTCGAGGCATGCGGCAGGCCAGTCTGTTCCTGCATCGGCAGCGCGTCCATGTCTGCGCGCAGACCGATGGCGCGGCCCTGCGTGTCCATGCGCCCGCGGATCACCGCGACAACGCCGGTGCGGCCGATGCCGGTCACCACCTCATCGCAGCCAAAGCTGCGCAGCTTGTCCGCCACCAGCGCCGAGGTGCGGTGGGTGTCATAGAGGATCTCGGGGTGTTCATGGATGTCGCGGCGCCAGCCTGCGACTTCCTCGTGAAACTCCGCAGCGCGGTTCTTGATCGGCATCAGTGACTCCTCAGGCGGCGGGCATGCGACGTTCGACCAGTTCGGCAAACCAGCTACAGCCGAGCGGAATGGCGTCATCGTCGAACACATAGGCAGGATGGTGGCACATCTGGGTGTCGCCGTTGCCGAGGAAGATGTAGGCGCCGGGGCGTTCCTCGAGCATATAGGCGAAATCCTCGGACGGCATGATCGGGGCGGTTTCAGCGTCGACCTTGGCAGCGACCGCCCGCGCAGCCTCCACCGCGTGGTCGGTGCTGGCCGCATCATTGACCGTCACCGGGTAGCCGGGGCTCCATTTCACTTCGGCCGTGGCGCCATAGGCGGCGGCGGTGTTTTCAACCACGCGGCGCACCCAGCCCTCGGCCTGTTCGCGGTATTCCGGGTCCAGCGTGCGCACGGTGCCCTGCAACCGGGCGGTATGGGCGATCACGTTCGACGCCGTGCTGTCGGTCTCGAACGTGCCGACGGTCAGCACCATGCGCTTCACCGGGTCCACATTGCGGGAGACGATCGAATGCAGCGAGACCACGATCTGCGAGGCGACCAGCGTGGTGTCGATGGCGTCATGCGGCGCCGCGGCATGGCCGCCCTTGCCGGTGACGGTGATCTCGAACTCGTCGGAGGAGGCCATCAGCGCGCCGGGGCGGATGGCGAATTCGCCCACCGGCAGGCCCGGCATGTTGTGCAGCCCGTACACCTCATGAATGCCCCAGCGGTCCATCAGCCCGTCATCACACATCGCCTTGCCGCCGGCTCCGCCCTCTTCGGCAGGCTGGAAGATCAGCACCGCGCGGCCGTCGAAATTGCGGGTCTCCGCCAGGTATTTGGCCGCGCCCAGCAGCATGGCGGTGTGGCCGTCATGGCCACAGGCATGCATCACCCCCGGCGTCTTGGAGGCATAGTCCACCCCCGAGGCTTCTGGGATCGGCAGCGCGTCCATATCGGCGCGCAGACCGATGGTGCGGCCCGAGGTGTTGGTCTTGCCCTCGATCACCGCGACCACGCCGGTCTTGCCGACGCCGGTGGTGATGTCGGTGACGCCGAACTCCTTCAGCCGCGCCGCGACAAAGGCGGCGGTCTCGTGGACCTCATACATCAGTTCGGGATTTTGATGCAGATGACGGCGCCAGCCAGTTATCTCCGTGTGCATTTCGGCCAAGCGATTTTTGACTGGCATGTTCCCCTCCGTTGCTGCGCGGCCCTTTGCCGTTGCCGCTGACTGTCTGCGAAAAAACTTGCTTTAGCAAGTAATCACCCGGCCGTATTTCGCACCGCCGGATTGAAATGCGCACGCGGGCGTCATGGCCGCCGCAGGGCGCGCCGCTGCCCTGTATCTGCGCAGGCAGCGGTCGGTCTCAGGGCGCGAAAGCGCCGCCGGTCAGCCCTGCAGCCGCTCCAGCAGCTTGCGCATGAATGCATGTCCCGCCTCGAACTGGGCGACGGTGATGTATTCGTTGGGCTGATGGGCCTGGGCGATGTCGCCGGGGCCGCAGATCACCGCGGAATAGCCCGCCGCCTGGAACTGGCCCGCCTCGGTCCCGTAGCTGACCACATGGGTGCCGTTGTCGCCGGTCAGGCCGCGCACCAGCGCCTCGGCCCGGCCCTCGGCTTCCGGCACCAAGCCGGGCACCGCGAAGACCCGCTGCACGTCAATGCGGCTGTCCGGGTGGATGGCCTGCATTTCTGCCTCGATGCGGCGCACCTCGGCCAGGTAGGCGGCCTCCCAGTCAGAGGCATTCTCGCCCGGCACCACCCGGAAATCCATCACAAACCGACATTCCTTGGCGGTGATGTTGTTGGCGGTGCCGCCGGTGACGGTGCCGACATGGGCAGTGGTCCAGGGCGGCTCGAACATTGCCTGCACCTCGCCCGGCTCCGCGGCCATGTTCTCGGCGTTGCGCTGGTTGGCCCAGTCGATCAGCCGCGCGCCCTGCATCACCGCGCTGACGCCGGTGTGCAGCAGGGAGGAGTGGACCTCGAACCCGGTGAGATGCGTATCAAAGCCGATGATGCCCTTGTGGCCGGTCACCGCCTGCATCATCGAAGGCTCGCCGACGATCACCGCCGCGCCCTTGGGCAGCAGCGGTTGCATCGCCTCGATCATCGGCGGCGCGCCGGTGCAGCCGATTTCCTCGTCAAAGCTGAGCGCCAGCTGCAAGGGGCGGCTGACGCCCTGCCGGTGCGCCTCGACCAGGGCCCAGATGGCGAGCGCATCAAACCCCTTCATGTCGCAGGTGCCGCGACCGAAATACTTGCCGTCGCGCTCCTCTACCGTGAAGGGATCGCTCTGCCATTCCTGGCCGTCGACCGGCACCACATCGGTATGGCCCGAAAGCACCACGGCACCTTCGACGCGGGGGCCGACATGGGCAAACACAGCCGCCTTGTGTGGTTGCCGCGGATCGACCCAGCGGTGGCTTTCGATACCATGGCTGGCCAGATAGGCCTGCACCCAATCCACCAGCGGCAGGTTGGTGTCATGGCTCACGGTCGGGAAGGAGACCAGGCGGGTCATGATCTCCAGCGGCGTCAGCACAGTTGCCATGTCCGTCGCCTTAATATCCGCTGTCGGTCTTCAGCACGAAATGGCCCGGCTCCAGCTCGAGATACTCCGAGGGTTCCGGCTGGTAGTCCAGCCCGTGGATCGGCGAGGGAATCGGTTTGAAATTCAGCTCGCGCTCCGACTTGCGCTGGCGCGGATCGGCAATCGGCACCGCCTTCATCAGGGCCTGCGTGTAGGCATGCAAGGGGTTCTCGAAAACGCGATCACGCGGGCCAATTTCAACAATGCGACCAAGGTACATGACACCGACCTGATGGCTGACGCGCTCGACCACCGCCATGTCGTGGCTGATGAACAGGAACGACAGGCCCAGCTCCGCCTGCAGCTCCATCATCAGGTTCAGCACCTGCGCCTGCACTGACACGTCGAGTGCCGAGACCGCCTCGTCCGCGACGATCAGCTTGGGGTTCAGCGCCAGCGCGCGGGCAATTGCGATCCGCTGACGCTGGCCGCCGGACATCTCGTGCGGGTAGCGGCGCATGAAGCTGCGCGGCAGGTGGACCCGGTCGAACAGGCTGGCGACGCGATCCTGAAGTTCCGAGCCGGAAGCAAGGCCATAGTTGCGCAGCGGCTCCGCCACCTGGTCCATCAGCTGCATCTGCGGGTTCAGAGAGGCAAAGGGATCCTGGAAGATCATCTGCATATCAAGCCGCGCCTTGTGCATCTGCGCGTGACTGAGACCGAGGATGTCCCGGCCCTCGAAATTGACCTTGCCCGACAAAGGTTCCACCAGCCGCAGGATCGAGCGGCCCGCAGTGGATTTGCCGCAGCCGGATTCGCCCACCAGCGACAGGGTCTGGCCCTTGAAAACCTTGAACGACACATCCTCGACTGCATGCACATTCGAGATGGTCCGACGCAGGAGGCCGCCCTTGACCGGGAACCGGGTGGTCAGGTTCTGCACGTCCAGCAGCACCTCGTCGGTGCCCTTGATCGGCTCGATCTTCTGGTCGGTCACGCCCATCAGCTTCATCGGTTCGGGATACTGCTTGCCGCGCATCTCGCCCAGCTTGGGCACCGCGGCCAACAGCGCCTTGGTGTAGTCGTGCTTGGGATTTTCAAAGATCTCCTCGACGGAGCCTTCTTCAACCTTGTTGCCGCGGAACATGACGACGACGCGATCGGCCATCTGCGCCACAACCGCCATGTCATGCGTGATGAACATGACGGCCGTTCCGGTCTCACGCTTCAGCCGGTCCATCAGGGCGAGGATCTCGGCCTGGATGGTCACGTCCAGCGCGGTTGTCGGCTCATCCGCGATCAAGAGGCGAGGCTCGCAGGCCATCGCCATTGCGATCACCACACGTTGGCGCATGCCGCCCGACAGCTCGTGCGGGTACTGGCGCAGGCGGCGCTCAGGCTCGGGGATACGGACCTGGCGCAACAGCTCCAGCGCGCGTTCCTCGGCCTTGGCCTTGGACATGTTCTTGTGGATGCGAAGGCCCTCGGTGAGCTGGCGGCCGACGGTGAACACCGGGTTCAGCGCGGTCATCGGCTCCTGGAAGATCATGCCGATCTCGTTGCCGCGGATCTGCTTCATCATCTCCTGCTCGGCGCGCGCCAGATCGGTCTTGCCGCCCTCGCGGCGGTTGAACACCAACTCGCCGCCAGCAATCTCGCCGCCACCGAACTCTACCAGCCGCATCAGCGACAAAGAGGACACCGATTTGCCCGAGCCGGATTCCCCGACGATGCAGACGGTTTCGCCGGGGCTTACATCGAAGGACACATTTTCAACGCCGGTGACGGTGCCATCCTTGGTCTGAAACTCCACGCGCAGATTTCGGATGGACGCAATTGCGTTGTCCAGCATGTCAACTTCCCCATTTGTTTGTCTGGTGACCACTTTTTGATCGCGGCTTCTGGTTTTGCAGTAAACTCTAGTTTCCTGCGAAATGCTCATGCAAATTTCGCATGACTACTCCAAAATTCGAATTTGCAATTTTCCTGCAAGTGGTTTTCGATGAGTTCAGCGTTTTCCTGCGAGGTATCGCGCGTCGGTGCATCCGACAGAGAGTTCGTGCCGCTTTTTTGACCGGCCACCAGTGTCTTGGTTTCCCGATACCAGCAGGTCTGAGTGCTAGACTTCCGCAGTGATGCGGCAAAATCCGGGCTGTCTCAGGTCCGGGCAACAAAAAGACACGAAACCGTGTCCGACAAGGAGAGTGTAATGAAGTTCAAATCCCTTCTCATGGGTGCCGTTGCTGCGGCAACTCTGGCCCCGGCGGCCTTCGCCGAGCGTGGGTCGGATGGCCAGGTCAACATCATCTACTGGCAGGCGCCGTCGATCATGAACCCGTTCCTGTCGGGCGGCACCAAGGACGTCGAGGCGGCTTCGCTGGTGATTGAACCGCTGGCGCGCTACGATTCCAAAGGCAACATGGTGCCGTTTCTCGCATCCGAGATCCCGACCGTCGAGAATGGTGGCGTCAGCGAAGACCTGAAGTCGATCACCTGGAAGATCGCCCCGGGCATCAAGTGGTCCGATGGCAGCGATTTCACCGCCCATGACGTGGTGTTTACCGCCGAATACTGCATGCACCCCGAAGGTGGCTGCGCACAGGTAACCAAATACGAAGGCGTCACCAACGTCGAAGCACTGGACGATCTGACCGTCAAGGTGACCTTCGCCGAGCCGACCCCCTTCCCCTACGGTCCCTTCGTTGGCGGTGAAAGCCCGATCATCCAGAAGGCCCAGTTCGAGAACTGCCTTGGCGCCAAGGCCCCTGAGTGTACCGAGGCAAACTTCGCCCCGATCGGCACCGGTCCCTTTGTTGTGGATGAGTTCAAGCCGAACGACGTGATCACCCTGTCGGCGAACGACAACTACCGCGACCCGAACAAGCCCGCCTTTGCCAAGGTGCTGTTCAAGGGCGGCGGCGATGCCACCGCGGCAGGCCGTGCAGTGATGGAAACCGGCGAGTTCGACTACGCCTGGAACCTGCAGCTGGCGCCGGAAGTGATCGCGCAGATGGAAGCCGGCGGCAAGGGCAAGCCGGTGGCAGGCTTCGGCCCGCTGGTCGAGCGCATCATGCTCAACAACACCAACCCCGACCCGGCGCTTGGCCCGGACGAACGTTCGGTGATCCGCCCGCACCCGTTCCTGGGTGATCCGGCAGTCTACAAGGCGATGTCGATGGCGATCGACCGCCCGCTGCTGGTCGAGATCGGTTACGGCAAGGCCGGCAAGGTCGGCTGCAACTGGGTGCCCGCGCCTGAAGCCTTCGCCTCCGACACCTTCGACTGCTCCACCCAAGACATCGAAGGCGCCAAGGCGATGCTGGAGGAAGCCGGCTACAAGGACACCAACGGCGACGGCGTGCGGGAGACCCCGGACGGCAAGCCGATGAAGATCCTGTACCAGACCTCGACCAACGCCGTGCGTCAGGACTTCCAGGCGCTGATCAAGGAATGGTGGAGCCAGATCGGCATCGAGACCGAACTGCGCAACATCAACTCCAGCGTCTTCTTCGGCGGTGACCCGGGCTCGCCCGACACCTTCCAGAAGTTCTACGCCGACGTCGAGATGTACGCCAACACCTTCAACGGCACCGATCCGCAGTCCTACCTGG
Source organism: Leisingera sp. S2M4 (assembly GCF_055398055.1). Taxonomy (NCBI): domain Bacteria; kingdom Pseudomonadati; phylum Pseudomonadota; class Alphaproteobacteria; order Rhodobacterales; family Roseobacteraceae; genus Leisingera; species Leisingera sp. S2M4. The sequence goes on along the minus strand of NZ_AP040861.1, from coordinate 2,679,127 downwards.
GCAACGGCCTGTGCGACAAGGCACCGACCCCGGCCACCCAGTGGCAGGGTGAGAACATCTCGCGCTTCTGTGACGAGGAATACGACAAGCTGCACGCCGAGCTGACCAAGACCGCCGGTCTGGAAGCCCGCGCCGAGATCGCCAAACGCCTGAACGATATCATCATCGAAAAGGGCGGCATGATCCCGCTGGTGCACCGTGGTCGCCTGTCGGCACACTCCAATACCCTGGGCGGCGTCGACCTGAACGTCTGGGACAGCGAGCTGTGGAACGTGGCTGACTGGTACCGCATCAAGTAAGCCTAGGCTTGCCTCACCGGGGCCCCGGCGTTCTGCCGGGGCCCCTTGCCATTACCCCGCGCCCGCCTGCCGCGCCGCGCTGCGTATGGCTCCAAGGCACCCAGCCTGACCCGAATTCCAAACAAGTTGCAAAGGCGCCCACCTGATGCTGACCTTTACAATCCGGCGGCTGTTTCTCGCGGTTCCGACACTGCTATTCATCAGCCTCGTGATTTTCCTGCTGCTCGAGCTCGCCCCCGGCGACCCGATGGCGCAGGTTCCCCTGACCGTCCCCCCCGAAGTGAAAGAAAAGATGCGCGAGGCGCTTGGCCTCGGCCAGCCGATGCACATCCGGTTCTGGAAGTGGCTGGTGCAGTTCTTCTGGATCGAGCCACAGGTTCTGATCGACCATTACCTCGGCACCAGCTTCTCGGCCGGTGATCTGCGGGTGATCTCCTGGCAGACCCGTTCGCCGGTGATGGACATCGTGATCCAGCGCATGCCGCAGACCCTGTGGGTGGTTGGCACCGCCTATATCGTGGCGATCCTGATCGCGCTGCCGATCGGCATCTATTCCGCCTACCGCCAGTACAGCTGGTTCGACCAGCTTGGCACCTTCGTGTCGATGGTCGGCTTCTCGGTGCCGCCGTTCTTTTCGGGGGTGCTGGTGATCGTGATCTTCTCGGTGCAGCTGGGTTGGTTCCCGTCGATCTATGACACCACCCATGTGGTCGATAGCTGGGACGCCTTTGTCTACCAGCTGAAGCAGATGATCATGCCTGTGATGGTGCTGGCGCTGCAGATCACCGCGCAACTCAGCCGCTTCATGCGGGCCTCTATGCTGGACAACCTGAACCAGGATTACGTCCGCACCGCCCGTGCCAAGGGCCTGAGCGAATATGTCGTGGTCATGGTCCACGTCCTGCGCAACTCGATGATCCCGGTGGTCACCGTGATCGCATTGGGGATCCCGTCAATCTTCGGCGGCGCCATCATCACCGAGCAGGTGTTCAAGGTGAACGGCATCGGCCAGCTCCTGATCGGCGCGATCCAGGCCAACGACCTGCCGATGGTGCAGACGCTGACCTTCATCTTTGCGGTGCTGATCGTGCTGTTCAACCTGATCGCCGACGTGCTGTACGGCATTCTTGACCCGAGGATCCGCTATGACTGACAAGGAACGCTTTGTGCCCGACGAAGGCATGGCACCGGCCTCCACCTCGGTGCCGGGAGCAGGCGCACTGGAAGAGCTGCACAACCCGCCGCGCAGCCAGTGGCTGGACGTCTGGGACCAGTTCAAATCCCACCGCGGCGCGCTGATGGGCGGGGCGTTGTTCCTGTTCATCATCCTCGCCGTCTATGCCGGGCCGCTGGTCTGGGACATCGACGCCACCAAGATCGACATCCGCGCCCGCAACCAGGGCCCCAGCTGGGCGCACCCCTTCGGCACCGACCAGCTGGGCCGCGACATGCTGGCCCGGATGATGGCAGGCGGCGCGACCTCGGTCTCAGTCGGCCTGACAGCGATGCTGCTGGCGCTGGTGCTCGGCTCCTTCATCGGCGTGATGGCCGGGTTCTTCAAGAAACTGGACGGTCCGCTGATGCGGCTCACCGACCTGTTCCTCGCACTGCCGCTCTTGCCGCTGCTGCTGGTGATGATGCTGTTGTTCCGCGAACCGCTGAACGCCGCCTTTGGACCGGAACAGGGGATCTTCATCCTGATCGTGGCCTCTATCGGCGTCACCAGCTGGATGCCGACCGCCCGGATCGTGCGCGGCGACGTGCTGGCACTGAAGGAGCGCGAATTCGTGATGGCAGCGCGCTCGATCGGCACCACCAACCGCAAGCTGATCACCCGGCACATTCTGCCCAACGTGCTGTCGCCGATCATGGTCTCGGCCACGCTGGGCATCGCCACGGCGATCATCACGGAATCGTCGCTGTCCTTCCTCGGCCTCGGCTTCCCGCCGGACTTCCCGACCTGGGGGCGACTGCTGTTTGATGCCACCGACTACCTCCAACAGTACCCCGAGCGGGTGTTCTGGCCCGGCATGGCGATCTCGCTGACGGTGCTGAGCGTGAACTATCTCGGCGACGGCCTGCGCGACGCCCTCGACCCCCGCATCCGCGGGCGCTGAGATCGCAATCGCAAATACACATTCAAATAAGAACATGACTTCTGGCCACCCTTTTCGGGTGGCCAGTTTGTTTCGCCCCTGGCGGCCTGAAAGGCAATTTGTTCGCTCTGGCCAAGACAATGCGAACGCCATTCCCGCTTTGTCACCGTCAAGCCGCATATCAAGACTTGCCCCTCGCCCTCATTACCGCCATTTCGGGAAAATATTCCGTTTCCCAGCTGGTGACCGAAATGTTCGAAACCTTCGGCTTTGAAGAGACCACCGCGCGACAAGTGTCCGTGCTGTTTGCCCTCGTTGTCGGGCTTATCTTTGGCGCTCTGGCGCAGTGCACAGGGTTCTGTTTCCGACGCGCCCTCGTCGGGCAGGACCGGCGTGAGGCTGCAGGCGTCTGGATGCTGGCGCTGGCGACGGCGGTGATCGCGACGCAGGCGGCCGTCGCTCAGGGCTGGATCGATTTCGCCGACCACCGCCTGATGGCTGCGGATCTGCCGGTACTCGCCATCGTCGCGGGGGGGCTGATGTTCGGAGCTGGCATGATCCTCACACGCGGCTGCGCATCGCGCCTGCTGGTGCTGGGTGGCAGTGGCAATCTGCGCGCGCTGCTGGTGATCGTGGTCTTTTCGATCACCGCACATGCAACGCTCAAGGGGGTTCTGGCACCCCTGCGCACCACGCTGGGCGCAGTCACCCTGCCTCTGGCCGAATACGCCTCGCTCGCGGCGCTCCCCGGCGGCAGCTGGTTGTGGAGCGTTCTGATCGCGGCGGCCGCCCTGGTTGTCGCACTGCGCTCCGGAAACGGCCTGCCAACGCTGCTTGCGGCTGCGCTGATCGGCCTGCTGGTGCCAATCGCCTGGGTGGGCACGGGCTTCATCCTTTATGACGAGTTTGACCCGATCGCGATGGAAAGCCTGTCCTTCACCGCTCCAGCCGCCGATACGCTGTTCTTCATCGTCGCCTCCAGCTCTATCCCGGCCGGTTTCGGACCCGGCCTGGTCGGCGGCGTGCTGCTGGGTGCCTTGTTTGCCGCCCTGCTGAGCGGCCGCTTCCAATGGCAAAGCTTCGAGAGTCCGCGCCAGACCGGTCGTTACATGACCGGTGCCGGGTTGATGGGCATTGGCGGCGTGCTGGCCGGCGGCTGCACGGTTGGCGCTGGTCTTGCCGGCATTCCCACGCTGAGCGTCGCCGCCCTGCTGGCACTGGCGTCGATTGCACTGGGCGGTCTTGTGACGAATGCTTGGCTCAGTGCAGGCGCTTCCGAATCCGGCGCACAGCCAGCCAAACCAACACGACGACCGGCAGCGTAAGCAGCGCCGTCAGCCCCCCTTTGCTGAGGTTCAACACCGCCGCCAGCGGGTAGAGCGCATAAGAGGCCAGCGAGACCGCGTAGTAGCTGATCGCCACGACCGACAGCCCCTCGACCGTGTGCTGCAAGCGCAGAGCCAGATCCGCGCGCCGATCCATGCTTGCCAGCAGCGCCTGGTTCTGGGCGGAGCGCTCGACATCGACGCGGGTCCGCAGCAGCTCACCTGCGCGGCGCGCCCTGTCGGCCAGCATTTCCAACCGCCGCTCGGTAGAGGTCACCGTGCGCATCGCCGGCTCGAACCGGCGCAGCATGAATTCGCCAAGGGTCTGGAACCCCTTGTACCGCTCCTCGCGCAGCAAGCCGATGCGCTGATTGACCAGCGCATCATAGGCTCCCGTGGCGCTGAACCGAAACGCCGAGCGCGCCGCCATCGCCTCCAGCTCGGCAGAGACCACCAGGAGCTGCGACAGGGTTTCCTCCGCCGGAGTCTGGCCCGACGTCATCTCCAGCATCATCTCGCTGAGCCGGGTGTCCAGTTTGCTGATGCTCGGCGTCAGATCCCGGGCGCGCGCCAGGCCCAGCATTGCCATCGCCCGATAGGTTTCCACCTCGCACAGGCGTTTGACGATGCGCCCGATGCGCTGGTTGCCTGTGTCTGCCGCAGGCAGAATGGCAAACCGCACGTGCCCCGCTGGATCGATGCGGAAATCACCGGCCACAACTGCGCTGCCGTCAAGCACGCGCGACACCGCCAGGCTTTCGGGCACGAACCATTCCTGCAACATCGGCTGCAGGCTTCCGTCCCCGTCATGCTGCACCACACGGATCATCGCCGAGGTGATCCGCTGCCCCGGCGCGGTGGCTAGCCAATCCGCTGGAAACACCTCGAAATCCGCCGGGTCAAAGGCCCGCGTGCTGACACCAGTGGCATAGGCGGTGTAGCTGACGAACTCCGAGTGCTGTTCCCATTTCAGGGTGTGCCGCCCGATCTGCGCCGTATGATGCGTCGCCCCGGGCTTCGGGTGCGCCGCGCCGTGCCGGTCCAGCAACTCGATCAGATGCTGCAGATCCTGCCCCCTGTCGCGATGTTCGGCATCCTGGGGCTGCTTCACCGCAAGGTAGCTCACCGTGGAGGGGCTGGAGATGGTCGGAAACGGACGGGCATGCAGCTCATTTGTCAGCTGGTAGCGCAGCGGGTGGTCCTGGATCTTTGTCATGGTGGTCTCCGGGGCAATCCCGGCCACCATAGATCGCCCCGAGACAAAGTAAAGAAATGTTTACAATCAATGCTTTGAGTGAATACGACAGTATACGAAAGCGCGCTGACCCGCCGCAAAGAACCGGCTGACCGCCGCATTCGGCACCCAAACCAGAAACACTTCGGGAACCGCCCCTGCCCTGCATCTCATCGGCGTCTCGGCGGCCCAAGCATACCCCGCTCGACGCGCGAATCTACGCCTTGCCACCGCCGCGCATGCGGCCTTCATGCCCACACAAAAAAGGCGCCCCAATTGGGGCGCCTTGCTGGTGTTGTTTTGCGGATCCGATCAGCTGATCGAATTCAGCAGCGTGTCGAGGCTCTGTTTTGCATCGCCGTAGAACATCCGGGTGTTCTCCTTGAAGAACAGCGGGTTCTCGATGCCGGAGTAGCCGGTGCCCTGGCCACGCTTGGAGACGATCACCTGTTTCGCCTTCCAGCACTCCAGAACCGGCATGCCCGCGATCGGCGAGTTCGGATCCTCCTGCGCCGCCGGGTTCACGATGTCGTTGGAGCCAATGACGATCGCCACATCCGTGTCCGGGAAGTCGTCGTTGATCTCGTCCATCTCCATCACGATGTCATAAGGAACCTTGGCCTCGGCCAAGAGCACGTTCATGTGGCCCGGCAGACGGCCCGCCACCGGGTGGATGGCGAAGCGCACTTCCTTGCCTTTTGCCCGCAGGCGGCGGGTCAGCTCGGCGACGTTCTGCTGCGCCTGCGCCACCGCCATGCCGTAGCCGGGGATGATGATGACGCTGTCCGCTTCCTCCAGCGCCTGCGCCACGCCCTCGGCGTCGATCGCGACCTGCTCGCCCTCGACCTCCATCTGCGGGCCGGTGCTGCCGCCAAAGCCGCCAAGGATCACCGAGACGAACGACCGGTTCATCGCCTTGCACATGATGTAGCTGAGGATCGCACCCGAGGAGCCGACCAGCGCGCCGACCACGATCAAGAGGTCATTGCCCAGCGAGAAGCCGATCGCCGCCGCGGCCCACCCCGAGTAGCTGTTCAGCATCGACACCACCACCGGCATGTCGGCGCCGCCGATGCCCATGATCAGGTGGTAACCGATGAAGAGGGCTGCCAGCGTCATCAGCAAGAGCGGCAGGAAGGTGCCCGCGTTGAAGTACCAGATCAGGCAGATGAAGGAGAGCGCCGCGGCACCGGCGTTCAGCGCGTGACCGCCCGGCAGCTTGGTGGCCGCCGAGGTGACCTTGCCCGCCAGCTTGCCAAAGGCGATGACCGAACCGGTGAAGGTGATGGCGCCGATGAAGATGCCGAGGAACAGCTCAACCCGCAAAAAGGCGATCTCGGCCGGGGTCTTCTTGGCGATGAGCTTGGCAAAGGTGCCGAGCTCGTCCGCCGTGCCCGCCGCCGCGGCGGCCGCCACATTGCCGATCTCGAAATGGGCGATGAAGCCGACGAAAACCGCGGCGAGGCCGACCAGCGAGTGCATCGCCGCCACCAGCTGCGGCATCTCGGTCATCTGCACCTTCTTGGCGACATACATGCCGATGATGCCGCCGCCCGCGATCAGCAAGAGCGACAGCAACCACAGGCCCGAGCCGGGGCCGATGAGGGTGGCAAAGACCGCCAGCGCCATGCCCGCGATGCCGTACCAGACCGCGCGCTTGGCGCTTTCCTGGTTCGACAGGCCGCCCAGCGACAGGATGAACAGAACAGCCGCAACGACATAGGCGGCGGTGGTGAAACCGTAATCCATGTGTCCGGCCTCCTTAGGATTTCTGGAACATGGCGAGCATGCGCCGGGTGACGAGGAAGCCGCCGAAGATGTTGATCCCGGCCATGAAGACGCTGAGCGCCGCCAGCAGGATCACCAGCCAGCTGCCCGAGCCGATCTGCATCAGCGCGCCGAGGATGATGATCGAGGAGATCGCGTTGGTCACCGCCATCAGCGGCGTGTGCAGGGAATGCGCAACGCCCCAGATCACCTGGAAGCCCACGAAACAGGCCAGCGCAAAGACGATGAAATGCTGCATGAAGCTGACCGGCGCAAACAGCCCGACCAGCAGCAAGAGCGCGCCGCCGCCTGCCAGCATGGTCACCTGCGCCTTGGTCTGCGCCTTGAAGGCGGCCACTTCGGCGGCGCGTTTTTCCTCCGGCGTCGGCTCCTTCACCTCGGGCTTCTTCTGCGCCGCGATCGCCTGCACCTTGGGCGGCGGCGGCGGGAAGGTGATCTCGCCCTGATACGCCACGGTGGCGCCGCGGATCACGTCATCCTCCATGTCATGCACGATCTGCCCGTCCTTGCCCGGCGTCAGATCACTCATCATGTGGCGGATGTTGGTCGCATAGAGCGACGAGGCCTGCGCCGCCATGCGGCTGGGGAAATCGGTGTAGCCGATGATGGTGACGCCGTTGTCCGTGACGATCTTCTCGTCCGCGACGGTCAGCTTGCAGTTGCCGCCCTTCTCGGCCGCGAGATCCACGATCACCGAGCCCGGCTTCATCGCCGCGACCATGTCCTCGGTCCACAGTTCGGGCGCTTCGCGGTTGGGGATCAGCGCGGTGGTGATGACGATGTCCATCTCCGGCGCCAGCTCGCGGAACTTGGCGAGCTGCGCTTCGCGGAATTCCGGGCTGGATACAGAGGCATAGCCGCCGGTGGCGGCCCCGTCCTGCTGCTCTTCCTCGAAATCGAGATAGACGAATTCGGCGCCCATCGATTCCACCTGTTCGGCCACCTCGGGACGCACGTCAAAGGCGTAAGTGACCGCGCCAAGCGAGGTCGCGGTGCCGATCGCGGCAAGGCCCGCAACACCCGCGCCCACCACCAGCACCTTGGCCGGCGGCACCTTGCCCGCGGCGGTGATCTGGCCGGTGAAGAAGCGGCCGAAGTTGTTGCCCGCCTCGATCACCGCGCGGTAGCCCGCGATATTGGCCATCGAGGACAGCGCGTCCATCTTCTGCGCGCGGCTGATCCGCGGCACCATTTCCATCGCGATGACATTGGCGCCCTTGGCTTTGGCGGCCTCCATCCCCTCTTCATTGCCAGCCGGGTTGAAGAAGGAGATCAGCGTCTTGCCCTTGGTCAGCCGCTTCAGCTCGGTCTCATTGGGCTGGCGCACCTTGGCGATGATGTCGGCCGTCTTCCACAGCTGCGCCGCGGTCTTGACGATCTCGACGCCCGCCTCGGCGTAGGCGGCATCCGAAAACCCCGCCGCCGCCCCGGCCCCGGCCTCGATCGCGCAAGTGTAACCCAGCTTCTGCAACTGACGCGCAGAGTCCGGCGTCAGCGCAACCCGGTTCTCGCCCGGAAATGTCTCTTTTGGTGTCCCTAGTTTCACCGCTTTTCCCCTCGTCTTGCCCGGACGCCGATTGTCCGGGTACAGATCGTGAATTTACTTCGTACATGGCGCAAGATTGTTGCGCAACAAAATTGCTGCATCGCCGCAAAATTACGCCGCGACGCGGAAATGTCAGGTTGGCCGCCTCGCTTTCCCGTCGCCTTTGTTGCTGGATACGCGACATGGATCCCTGTTCCCGAGCTGCAGCCGTGCAGAGAGACCTCCGGTCCCCGGTGCATGCGCAGTCAGACCATGCAGCCCCCGATCACAGGACCCCACAAAAGGGAAAGCCAGACAGCCCGTCATCCGCAGGCCTCGGCAACATTATCCAGCAAATACACGTACATGGCGGGCAGCTTTCCCATATCCGGCCACATCGTCCAGAGCCATTTGGCCCCATCGCGAAGAAAAGAACAGTTTGCCGCTGATTGCACAAAAACGGCGAATCCGTTCCATCCTGCGGCAAGATCCTGCATAGTTTTGTCCAAATGCCCATCGCTAATTCTGATGGATCTGTCGGGCTCGCGGCGGGTCATCCGGACGCTGGCGCCTGTCTGGCACCAACACTGCGACCATAGTCTGCCATGCGCAAATGCAACTGCGGCAAATTGGCCGAGGTCGGTCTCACTCCTGCGAGCCGCCGCACAGAACACCCCGACCGCGCCTCGCGTGGGCGGCCTGCCTAAACCTTACGCGGTTGCCAAGCCACACCGGACAAAGCCGTATCGCTGGTCGAGGCCGGATCGCTGCGCCGTGCGGGATCAGACTATCACTGGACAGAAGCCGCGGCTTGGGATAGCACCACTATATGCTTTAAGCATAAAATACCATGAGCAAGTGAGGCTCCGATGACTGATTTTGCGGCCACCAAGGCGATGTTCCACCTGCCCGAGGGCACGATCTATCTTGACGGCAACTCGCTGGGACCGCTGCCACGCGCCGCAACCGAGCGGGTTGGCAACATGATGCAGCACGAATGGGGCGACATGCTGATCACCGGCTGGAACAAGGCCGGCTGGATGCAGAAATCCCGCGATCTCGGGGATCGGATCGGTCGGCTGATCGGCGCTGAGCCCGGTCACGTCATCGTCGGCGACACGCTGTCTATCAAAGTCTACCAGGCGCTGGCCTCGGCGCTGGAACTGAACCCCGGGCGCAAGGTGATCCTGTCAGACAACGGCAACTTCCCCTCCGATCTCTATATCGCCCAGGGGCTGCTGACCTCCCTGGGAGCGGAGTATGAGCTTCGCGTGGTTGACCCGGAGGCCGTGGAAGAGAACATCACCGATGACATCGCGGTGCTGATGCTGACAGAGGTGGATTACCGCACCGGTCGAAAGCACGACATGCGCGCGCTGACGGCCAAGGCGCGCGAGATGGGCGTTCTGACGGTCTGGGACCTGGCCCATTCCGCCGGCGCATTGCCGGTGGATCTGGCAGGCTGCGGCGCGGACTTCGGTGTCGGCTGCACGTATAAATACCTGAATGGCGGCCCCGGCGCCCCGGCCTTCATCTATGTTGCACCACGTTACGCCGAGAAGGCCCGCCCTGCGCTGTCGGGCTGGCTGGGGCACGAGGCGCCCTTTGCCTTCGACCTCGACTACCGGCCGGGTCGCGGTGTCGAGCGGATGCGCGTCGGCACTCCGCCGGTATTGCAGATGACCTCGCTGGAGGCGGCGATGGACATCTGGGACATGGCGGACATGGCCGAGGTCCGCGCGAAGTCCATGCAACTGTGCGACCTGTTCATCGCCGAGGTCGAGGCCAAATGTCCGCAGCTGGAACTGGCCTCTCCCCGCGACGCGGCCTACCGCGGCAGCCAGGTCTCGTTCAAGTTCCGGGAGGGCTACGCCGCGATGCAGGCACTGATCGCCCGCGGCGTGATCGGCGACTTCCGCGCCCCCGACATCATGCGCTTTGGCTTCACCCCGCTCTATATCGACGAGGCTGACGTACGGGCCGCAACTGACATCGTTGCCGATGTGATGACCAACGCGCTGTGGGACAACCCGGAGTACAAGATCCGCAACGCTGTCACCTGATGCGCTTGCGACGCTCCTACCATCTGCCGCTGTGCCGTCCGGCGGGCTGGGTCGCGCTGTGGCGCCGCCTGGCCCAATGCGGCACGCTGAACCGGAGGTGCGCTTCCCTTCCCTGACATATGCTACACTTAGGAAAAGGAAGACACCGATGAGCAAACCCTATGATCCCGCCGAGGAAGGCGCGCAGATGTCGTTCAAGGACCGCATGTCCTATGGCGACTACCTGTCGCTGGACATGCTGCTGAACGCCCAGAAGACCTGGAGCGACACCCATGATGAAATGCTGTTCATCATCCAGCACCAGACGTCCGAGCTGTGGATGCGGCTGGCGATCCACGAACTGACCGCAGCGCGGCAGCAGCTGATCAGCGGCGAAGCCCGGCAGGCCTTCAAGATGCTGGCCCGCGTCGCCCGGATCTTCGAACAGCTGAACTCGGCCTGGGACGTGCTGCGGACCATGACGCCCTCCGATTACACGCGGTTCCGCGATGCGCTGGGGCAGAGCTCCGGCTTTCAATCGCACCAATACCGGCTGATCGAATTCATGCTGGGAAACCGCAACAAGGCGATGCTGAAGCCCCACGCCCACCGCCCCGACCTGGTGGAGCTGCTGGAGGCGGAACTGGCGCAGCCGTCCCTTTACGACGTGGCGTTGCGGGCGCTGTCACAAAGTTTTCCGCTGCCTGCCGAGGTGCTGGAGCGCGACCCCGCTGAAAAGCACCAGCCCCACCCGGCCGTGCAGGCCGCCTGGACCGAGGTTTACCGCGCGCCCGAAGACCACTGGGAGCTCTATGAGCTGGCGGAAAAACTGGTCGATTTCGAGGACTATTTCCGCCGCTGGCGGTTTAACCACGTCACCACGGTGGAACGCGTCATCGGCTTCAAACGCGGCACCGGCGGCACCGGCGGCGTCAGCTATCTGAAACGGATGCTGGAGGTGGAGCTGTTCCCCGAGCTCTGGCACCTGCGCACCGAGCTCTAACGCAGCCCTGCGGGCCGGGACACCGGCCCGCCTTAGCGCGGTGTCAGCGCAGCGCCCAGCAGCTTGGCCAGCTGCCGCACCCCGGCCTGATAGGTGGCAAAATCACCGGAAGTATGCTTCAGCCCCTTCAGCGCGGCGCAGATGGTGCGGGCAATCTCGGCGCTGGGACCGGTCAGGCTGACCCGCCCGGCGGCGGCCTCCGCCTCCAGCCAGTCGGCATAGATCGCCCGGAACGCGGCCTCGCCTGCCTCGATATCCTCGGCGGCGGCGTTCATGCCCGCCTCAAACACTTCCAACCCATGCGGAGAGGTCAGCATGGCCTCCACCGCTGGCCCGACCTGCGCCTGAAACGCGGCCAGCAGACGGGTCTCCAACGTGCCCTGCCCGGCCAGCGCCGCGCGCAGGTTTTCGCAGGCTTCCGCGTTGTAAACCGTTACCAGCGCGCGAAAAATGGCGTCCTTATTCTTGAAATGCAGATACAGCGCCGGGCGCGACATGCCCGCCCCCCGCGCGATGTCATCCATCGACGTCTTGCGAAAACCATAGGTGGCAAAGGCGCTCCAGGCGGCGCCGAGAATTGCCTGCTGCTTGGGATCAAGTCCGGTCATCTTCAGGGTCATGGCGCGAGGTCTGACAGTCCGGGCGAAATTTGTCAATTGACACGCTGACAAAATTAAGCATTTTTGTCAGCGCATCAAAGCCCACTCAACCAAGCAGAGAGCCCGCCATGCCCACAACCCTCCGCATCAATGGAACGCCGCATCAGATGGATCTCCCAGGCGAGGTTCCGCTGTTGTGGGTATTGCGCGACGAAATCGGCCTCACCGGCACCAAGTATGGCTGCGGCGTGGCGGCCTGCGGCGCCTGCACTGTGCATATCGACGGCCAGGCGGTGCGCTCCTGCCAGGTGGCGCTTTCGGATGTCTGGGGCGAGGTCACCACGATCGAGGGGCTTGGCACGCCGGACGCCATGGCCGCGGTGCAGCAGGCCTGGGTGGATCACCAGGTGGCGCAATGTGGCTATTGCCAGTCGGGACAGATCATGCAGGCCGCCAGCCTGCTGGCCGAAAACCCCACACCGTCGGATGCGGATATTGACGAAGCGATGCAGGGCAACCTCTGCCGCTGCGGCACCTACCCGCGCATCCGCGCCGCAGTGCACACCGCCGCACGCAAGCTGCAGGAGGCATAAACCATGGCCAGCATTGGCAAGATCGCCCGTCGCAGTTTCCTGATCGGCTCTGCCGCCATTGTCGGCGGTGTGGCCTTTGGCGCCTATTCCGTCAGCCGCCCGGCCCCCAACCCGCTGACCGCTGGCAAGGGCGAGGCCGCGCTCAATCCCTTTGTGCTGATCGACCAGCAGGGCGTCACCCTGTTTGCGCCGCGCGCCGAGATGGGCCAGGGCGTGAAAACCAGCTGGGCCGCCCTGATCGCCGAGGAGCTGGACGTGGAACTGGATCAGGTCCGGGTGCTGCACGGCCCCGCCGCCAAGGCCTATTACAATTCCGCCTTCATGACAGATGCGCTGCCGGGCAAGGGCTATGACCGTGGCGAGATCAGCCATGCCATTGGCAACGCGCTGGGGCATCTGGGCAAGGTGCTGAACCTGCACGGCACCGGCGGCTCCACCTCGATGAAGGATGGCTTTGACCGCCTGCGCGCGGCCGGTGCCAGCGCCCGCGAGACCCTGAAACAGGCCGCCGCCGAGCGGCTGGGTGTGGCCCGCAGCCAACTGCGCACCGCGCAGGGTGCGGTGATCGCCCCGGACGGCACCAAAATCGCTTACGCGGATCTAGCAGAGGCCGCGGCGCAGCTGGAACCGATCGAGGCAGAACTCCGCCCCAGCAGCCAGTGGCGGCTGATCGGCAAATCGCAGCACCGCGTCGACATGGTTTCGAAGGCCACCGGCACGGCAACCTTCGGCATCGACGTGCGCCTGCCCGGGATGAAATTCGCAGCCCTGCGCATGAACCCGGCACAGGGCGGCGGCATGTCCGGGTTTGACGCCACAGACGCGTTGAAAATGCCCGGCGTGGAGCGCGTCGTCGACATGGGCAGCGGCATTGCCGTAGTGGCCAGCAACACCTGGCTCGCTATGCAGGCGGCAGAGGCGGTGCAGATCGACTGGCAGGCGGCGCCCTACCCGCCCGAGACCGATCAGATCTTTGCCCGCATCGCCGAAGCCTTCGACGACGCCCCCAACTCCGTGATGCGGGACGATGGCGACGCAGACCAGCTGCCGCCCGGCGCGACGGAGCTGGCGGCGGAGTATCAGGTGCCCTACCTCGCCCATGCAACGATGGAGCCGATGAACGCCACCGCCCTTTTCGAGGACGGCAAGCTGACCGTCTGGTGCGGCAACCAGATGCCCGGCTTCACTCAGATGAAATGCGCAGCCGAAGCCGGGCTGGACGCCGAACAGGTGGATCTGCGCACCACCTACCTGGGCGGCGGCTTCGGGCGGCGGGTGGAGTTCGACTACGCCGTCTACGCCACCCGTCTGGCCAAGGCGATGCCCGGCGTGCCGGTGCAGCTGACCTGGAGCCGCGAGGAGGACATGCGCCACGACATGTACCGCCCCGGCGCGCTGGCGCGGATGCGCGGCGCGGTGAAAGACGGCCGCGCGGTGCTGCTGGATGGCAAGGTGGCCGCCGCTTCGCCGGTAGCACAGGCAATGGACCGGGTCGCAGGCCTCGCCGCTGCGGGCCCCGACAAGGTGCATGTTGAGGGGTTCTTCAACACGCCCTACGCAATCCCCAACCACCGCATGGCCGGGCATCTGTCCGACGTGGAGGTGCCGGTGGGTTTCTGGCGCTCGGTCGGCAACAGTTTCAACGCCTTCTTTGTCGAAAGCTTCATCGACGAAATGGCCCATGCCGCCCAGCGCGATCCGCTGGACTTCCGGCTGGAGATGGCCCGGCGCGAATGGGAACCCGCCGCAGCGGTGCTGGAAGCGGTGCGCGAAATGTCCGGCTGGGACAGCCCACCCCCGGCAGGCACCGGGCGCGGCGTGGCGCTGTGCTACAGCTTCGGCACCCCGGTTGCGCAGGTGATCGAGGTCGCGCAGCAGGACGGCAGCATCCGCATGACCCGTGCCTGGATTGCTGCCGATCTGGGCCGGGTGATCGACCCCGACAACACTCGCGCGCAGATGTTCGGAGCCATGGCCTATGGGCTGTCGGCGGCCTGCTTTGGTAAGATCACCTTTGCCGATGGGGCCGCCGAGCAGGGCAATTTCCCGGATTATGACGCCCTGCGCATGCACACGATGCCTTCTGTGCAGGTGCAACTTCTGGAGAACCAGCCGCGGATGGGCGGCGCGGGCGAACCCGGCACGCCCCCGGCCGCTCCGGCCCTGGCAAATGCACTGTTCGACCTGACCGGCATCCGGGCCCGGCGGCTGCCCCTGATGCATGACTTCGACCTGCTGGTCTGACACAGACCTCGGCCTGCCCGGCAACGGGCGGGCCGAGGGCGGGTCAGGCCAGGAGCTTCTCCATAAGGTAGTTGTGCATCATCACGCCGTTACGCTCGAACGCGCAGCGCTGCTGCACGGCAAAGCCCTGACGCTCAAAGAACCCGCGTGCCGCCTCGCTGGCGCGCACATGCAGGCGGGTCAGCCCGTCCCGCCGCGCCGCAGCCTCGAGATGCGCGTACAGAGCCGCGGCCACGCCCAGCCCCGCGGCGCGCGGATGACAGAACAGCATATCCACATGCCCGTCCGCTTCCAGATCGATGAAGGCGGCAGGCATATCCTCCGCATCGGCCGCCACCCACAGCTGCCGCCCGTCCGACAGCCGCCGCCCGAATACCTCGGTCGGCGGGCGTTCCGGGCACCAGGCGCGGATCTGTTCCGGGGTGTAGTGACGGCTGGCCAGCCCATGCACCGCGGCATGAAAAACCTCTGCCAGCGCCGCAGCATCCTCCGGCCTGCCGGGCCGGATGCGGTAAGCGGACCACCCGCTCCCGGCAGCCCCTTTGGTTGCCACTGTCATCTGAAACCTCTTGCGACGTTGTGCGGGTCAGGCGCTTTTCTGGAATCCGGCCTGAACGCGGGTATCAGCCCAGCCCCGCACCGCGCGGCCAAAGGCCTCGAACAGCGGACGCGACACCGGGTCATTGGCGGCATCCCATTCCGGGTGCCACTGAACCGACAAGGTAAAACCGGGGGCATCCTTGATGTAGATGGCCTCTGGCGTCCCATCGGGCGCATGCCCGTCCACCACCACACGCGGGCCGGGGCGCTTGATGCCCTGCCCGTGCAGCGTGTTGGTCATAACCTCTTCGGCGCCCATCAACTGGTGGAACACCCCGCCGGAGTTGAATTTGACCGGATGGCGCAAGGCAAACTTCTCTTCCAGCGTGCCATCGGGCGGCATCCGGTGGTTCATCCGCCCCGGCAGATCGCGGATCTCGGGGTAGAGCGTGCCGCCCATCGCCACGTTCACCTCCTGAAAGCCGCGACAGATGCCCAGGAATGGCTGACCGCGTTCGACGCAGGCCCGCACCAGCGGCAGGGTGATGGCATCGCGGGCGCGGTCAAAGGCGCCATGCGCCTCGGTCTCGGCCTCGCCGTATTCCGCGGGGTGCACGTTTGGGCGGCCGCCGGTCAGCAGGAAGCCGTCGAAGGTCTCCAGCAGTTCCTCCACCGTGACGAAGCGCGGGTCTGACGGGATCATCAGCGGCATGCAGCCCGCCACCTCGGCGACCGCCTCGGAGTTCATCGTGCCGCCCGCGTGCACAGGGTACTGATCGTTGATCAGATAGGAATTGCCGATAATGCCAACCTTGGGACGCGCCATGATCCACCCGCGAAACTAATGCCTGTGGGAAAACCTAGCTCTGCCCTCTGCAGGGTTCAACAGTCGGCACCGCGCAACACATTGTTCACGCACACACATGCGCGATGGTCCTGCAGCCGGACGACAGGCGGCGCAGACACCCGGCGCGCGCCTCAGGCCTCGCCCTGCAGGCCCACGGCCTCGATCCCGGCCAGCGCCGCGATGGCGTCATTGTCGGAGGTATCGCCGGTCACGCCCACCGCGCCAATCACCGCGCCTATGCTGTCGCGCACCAGAACGCCGCCCGGCACCGGCACCACCCGGCCACCATAGACGCCGTTCACCGCCGCCATGAAGTAACCCTGCGCCTCGGCCCGCGCCATCTGCGCCGTGCCCCCCATGCCCAGCATCACCGCGCCATAGGCCTTGGCCTGCGCGATCGCAAAGCGACCCGGTGCGGCGCCATCCTCGCGCACGAAGGCCTGCACATGGCCGCCCGCATCCAGCACCACCACCGACAAGGGCTTCAGCGCCAGTGCGCGGCCCTTTTCCAGCGCCGCCCCGATGATGCCGCGCGCCTCGCTCAGAGAAATCCCAGCCATATCCGTCCTGCCTTTCGCTTACCTTGCGTCAGAACGAAAAAGGAGGCCAAACGGCCCCCTTTGACTAGCCGCATTTGCGGCGAAACTGTTTTGCGCGGGTCAGTTCGCCGCAGGCCGCAATCAGCCTGCCGCAGCCTGCGCCTTCAGCTCGAGACGGCGCGCGTGCAGCACCGGCTCGGTGTAGCCCGAAGGCTGCACCCGCCCCTTGAACACCAGGTCGCAGGCGGCCTGGAAGGCGATGGTGTCATAGCCCGGCGCCATCGCGCGGTAACTGTTGTCGCCTCGGTTCTGCGCATCAACGACCTGCGCCATCTTGCGCATCGAGGCCATCACCTCCTCCTCGCTCACCACGCCGTGGTGCAGCCAGTTGGCGATATGCTGGGCCGAGATCCGGCAGGTGGCGCGGTCTTCCATCAGGCCGACGTCGTTGATGTCCGGCACTTTGGAGCAGCCCACCCCCTGATCGACCCAGCGCACCACGTAGCCCAGAATGCCTTGTGCGTTGTTGTCCACCTCGCGGGCGATCTGTTCCGGCGTCCAGCGACGGAAGCTGGCCAGCGGGATTTCAAGGATACCGTCTACATGGGCGCGGCGCCCGCCCGCCTTCAGCTTGGCCTGCACCGCCATCACATCCACCTTGTGGTAATGCAGCGCATGCAGGGTCGCCGCGGTCGGGCTTGGCACCCAGGCGCAGTTGGCGCCGGATTTGGGATGCTCGATCTTCTGCTCCAGCATCGCCGCCATCATGTCGGGCATCGCCCACATGCCCTTGCCGATTTGGGCCTTGCCGGACAGACCACATTCCAGGCCGATGTCCACGTTCAGGTTCTCATAGGCCCCGATCCAGCCCTTGCGCTTGATGAAATCCTTGCGGCTGAAGGGGCCAGCCTCCATCGAGGTGTGGATCTCGTCGCCGGTGCGGTCAAGGAAGCCGGTGTTGATGAAAGCCACCCGGTGCTTGGCGGCGCGGATGCATTCCTTGAGGTTGACCGAGGTGCGGCGCTCCTCATCCATGATGCCGATCTTCACGGTGTGGCGCGGCAGGCCGAGGATGTCCTCGACCTTGTCAAAGATGCGGTCGGTAAAGGCGACCTCTTCCGGCCCGTGCATCTTGGGCTTCACCACATAGACCGAGCCATGGGCAGAGTTGCCGCCATCCCGCTTGAGATCATGCATGGCAATCGCAACGGTGATCAACGCATCGAGCAGCCCCTCGTAGGCCTCGTTGCCGTCCTTGTCCAGAACCGCGGGATTGGTCATCAGGTGGCCGACGTTGCGCACCCACAACAGGGCGCGCCCCTTCACGGTCAGGGCAGAGCCATCCGGCGCGGTGTAGTCCAGATCCGGATTCAGACGGCGGGTGAGGGTCTTGCCGCCCTTGTCGAGCTTGGCCTCGAGATTGCCTTTCATCAGGCCGAGCCAGTTGGAATAGGCCAGAACCTTGTCCTCGGCGTCGACGCAGGCGACCGAATCCTCGCAATCCATGATCGCCGACATCGCGCTTTCCAGCCGCACGTCAGCCAGCCCCGCCTGATCGCGCGCGCCGATCGCATGGGTGCGGTCAAAGACCAGCTCGACATGCAGGCCATTGTTGCGCAGCAGCACGGCATCGGGAGCCTTGGGGTTGCCGCGGTAGCCGACGAATTTCTCCGGCTGCGCAAGCGGCAGATCATCGACCAGCAGCGCGCCATCCTGCACGTGATAACGGCGGGCGTCGGCGTGGCTGGTGCCCTCCACCGGGAATGCCTCGTCCAGGAACACCCGTGCGCGGGCAACGACGCGGGCACCGCGGCCCTTGTCATACCCGCCCTTGGGCGCAGGCGTGCCCATGGCGTCCGTACCATAGAACGCGTCATACAGGCTGCCCCAGCGGGCATTGGCCGCGTTCAGCGCGTAGCGCGCGTTGGTGATCGGCACCACCAGCTGCGGCCCCGGAACCTTGGCGATTTCGGGATCGACGTTGCTGGTCTCGATCTCGAAGTCATCGCCCTCGGGCAGCAGGTAGCCGATCTCGCTCAGGAAGGTCTTGTAGGCCTGATGGTCATGCGGCTTGTCGCGGTTCGCGATATGCCAGGCGTCGATCTTGGCCTGGATGTCCTCGCGCTTTTGCAGCAGCGCACGGTTCTCGGGGCCAAAGGTATTCACCAGGTCTGCAAGGCCGGACCAGAAAGTTTCTGCCGCAACCCCGGTTCCGGGCAGCGCCTGCGTTTCGATGAACTCCGCCAGTTCCGGCGCGACCTGAATTCCCTGTTTCTCGACCCGGCTCATGACTTGCTCCTTTCGGCGGTACACCACTGTATGCTGCATCCTACCTAGGGCAGAAGTTTCCGATCAGCAACAAAACAGCCATCCTGTGAAACCAAACGCAATTTCTTGATTTTCAAGAAAGTGCCGAAAAGAATTCCGAATATGCAATAGCTGGAAGCCCCCAACAAAAGGGCGCACAGCTTTCGCTGCACGCCCCGGCAAACCGGCTCGGGCCCCAATATCAGTCAGCGGTACCGTTGATGACCGCCTGCACCTCATCCGCGGTCGCCGGTAGCTCGGCGGTGTCATCCTCACTCGCGCGGTCAACGACCATCAGCGTGAGCAATGCGATGGCGGCCACACCAAAAATTGCGGCAGCGCCGATACCCAGCAGCGAAGGTTTGTGGTCTTTCTTCTGACGCTCAACATTGGTGTCCGGTGCTGACATAACAGATCTCCTTAAGGTAACAAATTGACATGCAGGACGGCTTGCCGCTCCGCCTGCTGTTGCCTACGACTAGGGAAACAACGTGCCGGACCCGCTCCGGTTCCCCAAAAACGAGGTTCCGCCGTGAAAGATGCCAGTCCTGCCACCGCCCCCGAAACCATCTACCTGAAGGACTACACGCCATTCGGATACGACGTCGAAAGCGTTCATCTGACCTTCCACCTCACCCCCGAAGCCACGCGCGTTCTCAGCAAGATCCGCTTCGCTCCGAAGGCAGTTGCCACGGACACGACCTTCTTCCTGCACGGTGAGGAGCTGAAGCTGATCTCGGCAAAGATTGATGGTCAGGAGGTGTCACCGACGCTTGTTGAGGGTGGCCTGAAATGCGACGTGCCCAGCGCCCCCTTCACCTGGGAAGCCGAGGTGGAAATCAACCCGGCGGGCAATACCGCGCTGGAGGGGCTCTACATGTCGAACGGCATGTACTGCACCCAGTGCGAGGCCGAGGGCTTCCGCAAGATCACCTATTACCCCGACCGTCCCGACGTGATGTCCACCTTCACCGTGCGCATCGAGGGCGACGCGCCGGTGATGCTGTCCAACGGCAACCCCATGGGCAAAGGCGAGGGCTGGGCCGAATGGCACGATCCCTGGCCGAAACCGGCCTATCTGTTTGCGCTGGTGGCAGGCGACCTGGTCAACCACCCCGGTCAGTTCACCACCAAGTCGGGAAAGGAGGTCGAGCTGAACATCTGGGTCCGCCCGGGGGATGAGGACAAATGCGCCTTCGGCATGGAAGCGCTGAAGAAGTCGATGAAATGGGACGAGGATGTCTACGGCCTGGAATACGACCTCGATCTCTTCAACATCGTCGCTGTCGATGACTTCAACATGGGCGCGATGGAAAACAAGGGGTTGAACATCTTCAACTCCTCCTGCGTTCTGGCGTCGCCCGAAACTTCCACGGATGCCAATTTCGAACGCATCGAAGCGATCATCGCGCATGAGTATTTCCACAACTGGACCGGCAACCGCATCACCTGCCGCGACTGGTTCCAGCTCTGCCTGAAGGAAGGGCTGACGGTGTTCCGCGACGCGCAGTTCACGGCCGACATGCGCTCGGAGCCGGTGAAGCGGATCGAGGACGTGATCGCCCTGCGTGCCCGCCAGTTCCCCGAGGACAACGGCCCGCTCGCGCACCCGCCGCGCCCCGAACAGTTCCAGGAAATCAACAACTTCTACACCGCCACCGTCTATGAAAAAGGCGCCGAGGTGATCGGCATGCTGAAGCGGCTGGTGGGGGATGACAATTACTACAAGGCGCTCAAACTCTACTTTGCGCGCCACGACGGCCAAGCCTGCACCATCGAAGACTGGCTGAAGGTCTTCGAGGATGCCACCGGGCGCGATCTCAGCCAGTTCAAGCTGTGGTACAGCGAGGCCGGAACCCCCCGTTTGAAAGTCTCGGAGGACTACGCCGACGGCACCTATACCCTGACATTCGAGCAATCGACGCCGCCCACCCCCGGCCAGCCGCAGAAAGCGCCGCGCGTGATCCCGGTGGCGGTCGGCCTACTGTCGCCCAACGGCGACGAGGTGCGTGGCACCGAAGTGCTGGAGCTGACCGAAGCCAGGCAGAGTTTCACCTTCGAGGGCCTCGCCGCCAAGCCGGTGCCCTCCATCCTGCGCGAGTTCTCGGCCCCGGTGATCCTCGAACGCGAGACCACCAATGCCGAACGCGCCTTCTTGCTGGCGCATGACACCGATCCCTTCAATCGCTGGGAAGCGGGCAACGCCTTGGCCAAGGAAGTCCGCGTGGCGATGGTCGTTGACGGTGCCACCCCCGACGCGGCCTATCTGGACGCCCTTGAAAAACTGGTGCGCGACGACGACCAGGACCCCGCCTTCCGGGCGCTGGTGCTGTCGCCGCCGAGCCAGGCCGACATCGCCCAGACCCTGGCAGAGCGCGGCCACACGCCGGATCCGCAAAAAATCTACGATGCGGCCGAAACCTTTGCCCAGACGCTGGCGCAGCAACTGGAGACCAGCCTGCCCCGGCTTTACGCCGCCACGACGGTCGACGGCCCCTATCGCCCGGACGCCGAAAGCGCCGGCAAACGCGCACTGAACGGTCGTATCTTGTCGCTGCTGACCCGGCTGGACGGCGGCGAGCAGGCCGCGCGCCAATATGCGACCGCGGACAACATGACCCAGCAGTACACGGCATTGTCCTGCCTGATGAAGGCGGAAAAGGCCGATGCGCAGTCGCAGACCTTCTTCGACCAATGGCAGCACGACCGCCTGGTGATGGACAAGTGGTTCGCCCTGCAAATCGCCTGTGCCTCCCCCGAGAATGCAGCCGCCACCGCGGCCGCCCTCACCCGGCACCCGCTGTTTGACATGAAGAACCCCAACCGCTTCCGCGCCGTTTTCGGCGCGCTGGCCGGTAATCATGCGGGGTTCCACCATGCCAGCGGTGACGGCTACGTGCTCCTCGCCGACAACCTGATCGCCCTCGACAAGCTGAACCCGCAGACCACGGCCCGCATGTGCGCGGCCTTCCAGACCTGGAAGCGCTACGACACCGCCCGTCAGGAACGGATCCGTGAGCAGCTCCTGCGGATCGCGGGCACCGACGGGTTGAGCCGCGACACCAACGAGATGGTCAGCCGGATCCTGAATGCCTGACCCGCAAACCACGCCTCCCCCGGCGGATTTCACATTCGCCCGCCGGGGGCGGTCCCCTGCCGCGTTTGCGCTGGTGGCTGCCTGGCTGGCTGCATTGCTGGGCCTTTGGCTACTGCTGGAGGCCTCCCCGCTGGTCATAGCACTTCTGACGCTGCCGGTGCTGCCAGCCCTTCTGGATCTGATCCGCAACCCCAGTGCCGGGCTGACGATGTCGCCCCAACGGGTTGACTGGCACAGTGGGCGGCTGACCGGCTTCGTGAAGTTGGAGGAGGTCGACCACCTGCGCCTCGACACCCGCTGGGATCTCTCCCGGCGCGCGACGCTCGTCCTGAAAGACGGACAGCGCCTCCGCCTGCCACAAGAGGCGACCCCACCCATAGATCGGCTGGAAGCCGCATTTGCCGCCCGCGGGCTGCGCTGCAAACGCCACCATTTCTCCCCGTTCTGACACGGCCCTGCTGCCCGTTGGCGCGCAGCAGAACCAATTGGCTGCCCGCGCGGAAACCTGCGTGCGATCTTGCCTGTTTGCGGCGAATTATCGCCTTCGCTCAGGAACTTCCCCAGTCGCGCCATGATTGCGCCCCAATGCCTGAGGAGAATGCCAGTAACGACAAGCTGCCAATCTTCAGGACGCGCAAATGTTCAATCCGTCTCGACAGGCGCGGGAAATGTTCTCGCGGATTTCCGGCCTGCTCTCCGCCACTGCGCCTGGCGGCCAACTGCGCTCCGCCTCCAAAGCCTGCGCCGTGCCGGTTGCGGTGCCGGTCCCGGTGCCAACGACGCAGCCGAAGCCGGTTGAACAGACAGTCGCAAGCCCCGCTCCCAGACTGGAGGACAGCCTGTCGATTCCGATCTGCGAGGCGAACGGAGACCCCGAAGCGGTTGCCGCACAGGATCAGGGCCAATTCCTCGCCCGTCAGGAGCTGTGGGCCGAACTGTCCGCCGAGATTCGTGCCGCGGATCAGGCCAGGACCGTGACCAGCTCTGGTCTGCCGATCGCCGAGCTCATCGCCTTTGGCGCGCGCGCGGATGTGGTGCATGCCACCGAGCACGCGCTGGCAGAAGGCAAGGATGCGGGCAGCCGGGCGTTGATCCGGGGCCTGATGGCCTTTGAGGCGCTGCGCGCCGAACATCGCCGCGATCCCTATCTGACCGCACTGGTGGCACTGGCGCATATCGACATCGGCTGGGCCTGGCGCAGACCGGACACCGGCCAAGCCGTCACCCCGCCCAACCAGCGACGCTGCGCCGCCCATTTCAACCGCGCCGCCGCGCTGCTGCACCCCATTGCAGAACTCAGCGCGGACAGCCCCTTTCTGAGGGCCGCGCAATGTGCATTGCTGGCGGGCCAGGGCCACGCCCCCGAGGACGTCGCCGATGAATTCGGCGCCCTGATCGCCCTGTTGCCCCGAAATCACCGTCCGATGCGCAGCCTTGGAACCCTGATGCTGCCCCGCAGTGCAGGCTCCTACGCCGCCCTCGAACTGGAGGCCCGCCGCACCGCGGCCAACACCGCCGAAACCTGGGGCGCGGGCGGGTATACTTGGGTCTATTTCGATGCCCTGGCGCTGGATGATCAGGCCTGCGCCCGCGTTGACACGCGGGTCTTCCTAGCCGGTCTGCGCGACATTGTCGCCGCCGCACCCTCGCAGGAGATGATCAATCTCCTCACCGCGTATTGCTGCGTTACCCTGCGCCGGGCCGAAGACACCCAGTTGGAAGCGTCGCGTCAGGCGGCCGCGAACCGGCGACAGATCGCCAGCGCCGCCGACTGGCTGATCCGAGACCACCTGCAAGAGCTGCACCCAATGGTCTGGGCCCATGCCGCAGAAGGGTTCGACAACAGCGCTCGGGTGCGCTCCGTCAGCCGGTTTGCCGCCCGCGGAGAGGCGGATGGGCTGGCCGCCATCGCCGGACACTTCCGCGAGGAAATCTCCGCCGGTCAAACCGTGACCTTCACCGCGGAAGGCCCACGGTTCACCCCGGCCTGAGAACACCTGCCCGCCGCCGCGACCCGGCGCGCGTCCGCAACACGCCGAGCCGCGTTGCTCGTCCTCAGGTCTTCTTGAAAGCGTCCATCAGCGCCGCGCCCAGCGCGCCCGTTCCCGAGCCGCCTTTCTGGTCCCCCTGCGACTTGCCCCGCCCGGCCTTGGCGCCGCCGGGCTTGCCGCCGCCGCGCGCAGGCCCGCCTTTGGGCCCCGCGCGGTCGCCTGCCCGGGCGCCGCCGCGCGCGTTGCGGTCGTCCCGCGCAGACGCGCCGCCATCCTTCTTCATCGTCAGGCCAATGCGCTTGCGCGGCACGTCGACCTCGGTCACCGTGACCTTGACCACCTGGCCAGTCTTGACCACCTCATGCGGATCTTTCACGAAACGGTCCGCCAACTGGCTGACATGCACCAGCCCGTCCTGATGCACGCCGATATCCACAAAGGCACCAAAGGCGGCCACATTGGTCACCGTGCCTTCCAGCACCATGCCCGGTTTCAGATCGGTGATTTCCTCCACCCCATCCTTGAAAGCGGCGGTGACGAAGGACGGTCGGGGGTCTCGGCCCGGCTTCTCCAGTTCAGCGAAAATGTCCCGCACCGTCGGCAGGCCGACATCGCCGCTGACGAACTCTTCCGGCCTCAGCTTTTTCAGCGCCGCGGCATCACCCATGATCTCGCGGATGTCACGGCCGCAGGCTGCCACGATCTTGCGCGCCACATCATAGGATTCCGGGTGCACGGCCGAGGCGTCCAACGGCTCCTTGCCATCCCGGATGCGCAGGAAGCCCGCGCATTGCTCAAAGGCCTTGGGCCCGAGGCGCGCCACTTTCAGCAACTCCCTGCGGGAGGCGAACGGCCCGTTCTGGTCACGATGCGCAACGATCGCTTCGGCCAGACCGGGACCAAGACCCGATACATGGGACAGCAGCGGCGCAGAGGCCATGTTGAGGTCGACGCCGACAGCGTTCACCACATCCTCGATCACCGCTTCCAGCGATTTGGTCAGCTTGTGCTGGTCGACATCATGCTGGTACTGGCCAACGCCGATGCTCTTGGGCTCGATCTTCACCAGTTCCGCCAAGGGATCCTGCAGGCGTCGCGCGATCGACACCGCGCCGCGCAGGGACACGTCCAGATCGGGGAATTCCCGCGCCGCCAGTTCCGACGCGGAATAGACCGAGGCCCCTGCCTCGCTCACCACCACCTTGGTCGGTGCCTTGATCTTGGCGGGCAGATGCTTCAGCACCTCCGCGACCATACGCTCGGTCTCGCGGCTGGCAGTGCCATTGCCGATGGCGATCAGCTCGACCCCATGTTCCGCGATCATCTTGACGATCGCCACCTGCGCACCGCGCAGATCATTCTTCGGCTGAAACGGGTACAGCGTCTCGGTGGCCAGCAATTTCCCGGTTGCGTCAACCACCGCGGCCTTGACGCCGGTGCGAATGCCCGGATCCAGCCCGAGGGTCGGTCGCGCACCGGCTGGCGCTGCAAACAACAGGTCCTTGAGGTTGCGGGCAAAAACCTGAATGGCGTCCTCCTGGGCGCGTGCCCGAAGATCGCTCATCAGCTCCAGCATCATCGACAGGCTCAATTTCACCCGCCAGCACCAGCCTGCGACCTTGCGCAACCAGACGTCCCCCGGCCCGTTGCCGCCCGCGCCCAGCTCCGCCGCAACCATCGCCTCGGCGCGGGCCGCGCCCTCTTCCGGCTCCGGTCCGGCATCCAGCGTCAGCACACCCTCATTGGCACCGCGCAGCATCGCCAGCGCCCGGTGCGACGGCACATCGGCCCAGCGCTCGCTGTGGTCGAAATAGTCCGAAAACTTGGCGCCTTCCTGCTCCTTGCCCTCGACGACGCGCGCAGTCAGCACGGCCTCGCGCTGCAGGAACGTCCGCAAGCGCCCCAGCAGGCCCGCGTTCTCGGTCAGCCGCTCGGTCAGGATGTCCCGCGCGCCGTTCAGCGCATCCTTCACCGTCGGCACTGCCTCGGTGATGTAGCCTTCGGCGAGTTTCTCCGGGTCAGCGTTGCGGTTGTCCAGTATGGCCTCGGCCAGCGGCTCCAACCCGTTTTCCCGCGCGATCATCGCCTTGGTGCGCCGCTTCGGCTTGTAGGGGAGGTAGATGTCCTCGAGCTGCGCCTTGGTTTCGGCCTTGGCGATCGAGGCCGCCAGCTCATCGGTCAGCTTGTCCTGCCCCTTGATCGACTCGAGGATGGCCGCGCGGCGCTTTTCCAGCTCGCGCAGGTATTCCAGCCGTTCCGCCAGGGTGCGCAGCTGGCTGTCATCCAGCCCCCCGGTTGCCTCTTTCCGGTATCGCGCGACAAAGGGCACGGTGGCGCCTTCATCCAGCAGCGCCACCGCGGCGCTCACCTGCTTGGCGGCAGCGCCGATCTCTGCGGCAATGGTCTGGCTGATACGGGCGGATGTGTCCAAGGCGACCTCCTGAAGTTCTGCTCGGGTTGCCAGTTCTAGCCCTCCTGCGGCACCCCGCCAAGAGGCTGAATCAGGCACAGGCGAACCATCGCGAAGGCCAGCGCCCGTCCGCGGGCAGAAGCATAGCGCCCGCCCATGGGGACGGACCAGCGCTGCCAAGGCGTCAGCCCATGCGATTCAAGGGTCTTCCGCCCACCTCAAAGCTCTCTGTGCCACCTGCCCTCTTGCTCCTGCGCGCCGCCGGGCCTAGAACGCTGTGCAACTGAAATTGACAGTGTGCCGATGAAACATCGCGCCACGTCACTGCAACTGACATTCGGATACGGCGGAAAACCATGCTCGACCTGACATATGAACTCCCCAAGCCCAAGGTGATCGCGGGCGCCAAGCATGACTGGGAACTGGTCATCGGCATGGAGGTGCATGCCCAGGTCAGCTCCAATGCCAAGCTGTTCTCCGGCGCCTCCACCAAGTTCGGCGCCGAGCCGAACTCGAACGTCGCCTTCGTGGACGCGGCGATGCCGGGGATGCTGCCCGTCATCAATGAATACTGCGTCGAGCAGGCGGTGCGCACCGGCCTGGGCCTGAAGGCCGACATCAACCTGTGGTCGGCTTTCGACCGCAAGAACTACTTCTATCCGGACCTGCCACAGGGCTACCAGATCTCGCAGCTCTACCACCCGATCGTGGGCGAGGGCGAAGTGCTGGTGGAACTGGGCGACGGCACCGCCCGCAAGGTGCGGATCGAGCGCATCCACATGGAACAGGACGCAGGCAAGTCAATCCACGACATGGACCCCAACATGTCCTTCGTGGACTTGAACCGCACCGGCGTCTGCCTGATGGAAATCGTCTCCCGCCCCGACATTCGCGGCCCTGAGGAAGCGGCCGCCTATATCGCCAAGCTGCGCCAGATCATGCAGTACCTCGGCACCTGCGACGGCAACATGCAGAACGGCAACCTGCGCGCCGACGTGAACGTCTCGGTCTGCCTGCCCGGTCAATACGAGAAATATCAGGAAACGCAGGACTTCTCGCATCTCGGCACCCGTTGCGAGATCAAGAACATGAACTCGATGCGCTTCATCCAGCAGGCCATCGAGGTGGAGGCCCGCCGCCAGATCGCCATCATCGAAGCCGGTGGCGAGGTCGAGCAGGAAACCCGCCTCTATGACCCGGACAAGGGGGAGACCCGCTCCATGCGCTCCAAGGAAGAAGCGCATGATTACCGCTATTTCCCCGACCCGGACCTGCTGCCGCTGGAGATCGAGCAGGAATGGGTGGACGATATCGCCGCCAAGCTGCCGGAACTGCCGGACGAGAAAAAGGCGCGCTTCATCAAGGACTTCGGCCTGTCCGACTACGACGCATCGGTGCTGACGGCCGAGGTGGAATCGGCCGCCTACTTCGAAGAGACGGCCAAAGGGCGCAATGGCAAGCTGGCCGCAAACTGGGTCATCAACGAGCTGTTCGGCCGCCTGAAGAAGGACGACGACAAGCCGATCACCGAATCCCCGGTCTCCCCGGCGCAGCTGGGCGGTATCATCGACCTGATTTCCTCGGACGCGATTTCCGGCAAGATCGCCAAGGATCTGTTTGAAATCGTCTATACCGAAGGCGGCGATCCGGCGCAGATCGTCGAGGAACGCGGCATGAAGCAGGTGACCGACACCGGCGCCATTGAGGCCGCGCTGGACGAGATCATCGCCGCCAACCCGGCGCAGGTGGAAAAGGCCAAGGTGA
Organism: Leisingera sp. S2M4; assembly: GCF_055398055.1. Classification (NCBI taxonomy): domain Bacteria; kingdom Pseudomonadati; phylum Pseudomonadota; class Alphaproteobacteria; order Rhodobacterales; family Roseobacteraceae; genus Leisingera; species Leisingera sp. S2M4. Next base: position 2,650,884 of record NZ_AP040861.1, on the reverse strand, counting down.
ACCCGAAACTGGCAGGCTGGTTCGTCGGCCAGGTGATGAAAGCCACCGGCGGCAAGGCCAACCCCAAAGCGGTCAACGAACTGGTCGCCAAGAAACTGGGCGGCTGACCCCGCCACAAGCCGGACTCTTTGCACCAGATTTTGCTAAGGGCGCCCACAGCGGCGCCCTTTTCGCATGGGGATTGGTCGCACATCCTGTCCTCGGGTCTGCATCGGGCTGCCCCGCCGCCGCCCCCCCCGAAGCCATCCCGCTTGACCTCCCCCTTGCCAGCGGCTTTGCTGCGGCGAAAACCCCCGGAGGTCACATGTCACGCAAATTCGATCAGGAACTACAGGACCGTCTGGTCCGCTACGCTGCCATCGACAGCCAGAGCGACGAGAACTCATCCACCACCCCCAGTACCGATTGCCAGTTCGACATGCTGAACCTCCTCGTCGACGAACTGCGCGACATCGGGGCCGCGGACGTGCAGCTGACCGACTACGGCGTCGTTCTGGCCACCATTCCCGGCACCAGGCCGGGGCCGACCGTGGGCTTTCTCGCCCATGTGGACACCGCGCCGCAGTTCAATGCCACCGGCGTCAAACCGCGGGTGATCCAGGGCTACAACGGCGGCGACATCAGCTTTCCCGACAACCCGGATCTGGTTCTGTCGCCCGAGGCAAACCCCTATCTCGCCTCCAAGCAGGGCGAAGACATCATCACGGCCTCGGGGCTGACCCTCTTGGGCGGCGATGACAAGGCGGGCGTGGCCATCATCATGACCATGGCGCGGCACCTGCTGGACAACCCGGACCTGCCCCGCCCCACCCTCCGCATCGCCTTCACCCCGGACGAGGAAATCGGCCGCGGCGTCGGCCCGCAGCTGCCCCGCGACCTGCAGGCGGATTTCGCCTATACGCTGGACGGCGGCGAAGTCGGCGAAATCATCTATGAAAGCTTCAGCGCCGACCGCGCCGTGGTGCGCATCAAGGGGGTCTCGATCCACCCCGGTCAGGCCAAGGAAAAGATGGTCAACGCCGCCCACCTGGCAGCCAAGATCGTGCAGACCCTGCCGCAGGCGACAATGACGCCGGAAACCACCGACGGGCGCGAAGGTTTCCTGCATGTGACCGACATGAACGGCGGCTCCTCCGAGATGGAGCTGAAGCTGATCCTGCGCGACTTCGAGCGCGAGGGCCTGGAGGACAAGGGCGATCTGCTGCGCCAAGTCTGCGCCGCCGTGCAGGCGGGTGAACCCCGCGCCGAGATCAGCGTTGAGATCACCCCGCAATACCGCAACATGCGCTATTGGCTGGAAGAGGACATGACCCCGGTGGAGCTGGCCCGCGACGCCTGCCGCGCGCATGGGATCGAGCCGGTCTCGACGCCGATCCGCGGCGGCACCGACGGCTCGCGACTGACCGAGCTGGGCGTGCCCACGCCCAATATCTTCACCGGCATGCAGGAAATCCACGGACCGCTGGAATGGATCTCGGTGCAGGACATGGCCCGCGCCACCGAGGTCTGCCTGACGCTGGCGCAGATGGCCGCCAAGCAGGATTGAACGACGCAGGTAGAGCTGAAGGCGCCGTCCGCGCCCCGCGCGGACGCGAATGCCCGCCCAACTCGGCGCTTGACCTCGCGCTCTGGAACCGGGCATCTACCCCAATGAACCAACACGCAAATTCCGGAGACAGTCATGCAGGCCTTTGAGTACAAAGTCGTCCCCGCCCCGGCCAAAGGCACCAAGGCCAAGGGCATCAAGACCCCGGAAGCCCGCTTTGCCCACACGATCGAGCTCCTGATGAACGAAATGGCGGCCGAGGGCTGGGAGTACCAGCGCGCCGAGCTGCTGCCGAGCGAGGAACGTGCCGGGCTGACGGGCAGCACCACCAATTGGCGCAACGTGCTGGTGTTCCGTCGCCCCGTGGCGGCACAGGCCCCCGCCGACGCACCCGCCGCAGACGCCACCCTGCGGGCGCCAGCGCGCACCGCCCCCGAAGCCCCCGCCCGGGAACCTCGGCTGACGGCCACCGCAGGCGACCCGGAAGCCCCGGCAGACGCCACCCCCGTTCCCGGCCCCGGCGCGGCCCGGATGCAAGCCGATGACGGCGTCGAAGAGCTGAGCCCGGTCTCCGGCATGACGGCCGCGCTGAAGCGGCGGGCAGAGAAAGCCGCCAAGAAGGACGAGCAGAAAGAAAACGGGGAGAGCTGAGCCCTCCCCGCGCTGTCTGGGTACTGATACGGGCAGCGCCCGGCAGTCCCGGGCGTCAGCTGCCGATGTCCAGGGCCAGCGCGTGAATGCGCGGCACGATATCCCCGAGCGCCTTGTGCACGGCACGGTGCTGTTGCACCCGGTTCATGCCCTCAAAGGCGGTGGCACGGATTTTCACCGCGAAATGGCTCTCGCCCGAGCCGTCATCGCCCGCGTGACCGGCATGTTTGTGGCTTTCGTTCACCACTTCCAGAACTGTCGGATCAAAGGCCGCCTGCAAGGCCGTTTCCATCTCCTGCTTCACGTTCATTTTCCGCTCATCCCCATCTTTTTTCTACACGCCCCCTTCTATCTGGCGCCCCTTAGACTAAACTGCTGCCTCCGAGTCGAACAGATGCGTCTAGAAGGTGCGCCCCATGACCAAATCCGATCCCTTTGGCTTTGATATGTCCGTCCGCTCTGCCAAAAAGAAAAATCCGCGCGGGCGGCGCGCAGCCACGGGGGCTTCCGAGACCTCGACCCGCGTCTGCGATCACCCGGGGTGCGAGGAGGCCGGCAAGTTCCGCGCTCCCAAGGCACCGGACGTGCTCGATGATTACTACTGGTTCTGCCAGGAGCATGTGCGCGAATACAACAACAAGTGGAACTTCTTCGAGGGCACGACCGAAGCCGAGCTGAACGCCCAGCGATCCAAGGACAAGGTGTGGGAGCGCCAGACCAAGCCGATGGGCGACCCCGAGGCGCGGGCCTGGGCCCGGCTGGGCATCGAGGATCCGCACCAGGTGCTGGGGGCGAACGCGACCCTCAACCCGGGACGCAACGCCAAGGCGGGCCGACGCCTGCCGCCCACCGAGCGCCGGGCGATCGAAATCCTCGAGGCCAAGGACGACTGGTCCAAGGCCGAGATCCGCAAGGCCTACAAGAAGCTGATCAAGGTGCTGCACCCCGACATGAACGGTGGTGACCGCAGCCAGGAAGAGCAGCTGCAGGAGGTCCGCTGGGCCTGGGACCAGATCAAGGACAGCAAAAGCTTCAAGTAACCGCCGACCGCATCCGCAGCATCACCGGGGGGCTTGCGGGCCTCCCCGGTGCGGAGCCATTGGCGTTTTCGGTCTGTCTAAGCGGTCTTTTGCCGACCGTTTACGATAGAGACTTTATTGCTTTGACCTGTTCCGGCAGCGCGGTTAGGCAGGGGATGTCGGTTGCAGCCCTTCCCCCCGAGAGCGCAAAACATTGCCGACATAACGCGCCCCCCGCTGCCCGGCTGGGGGCGCTGTTCGTTGGCTGGCGCGGCTTCTCCCCTGACGTCAGCCTTGGCTGTCGCAACAGTTGTCCTGTCACAATTGCCGCCTTCGCCCGGTTGTCGGGACGGTTTCCCTTGCCCTTCGGCCGCAGATCAGGCACCAATCCCGCGAATTGGACCCTGACGGCAGGGCAGACAGATAAGGATCGACTGGGATGACCGACGGCTTTGTGGACATGAATGCGAAACCGACCGAAACGATTTCGGTGCGCGATGTATTCGGAATCGACACGGATATGACGGTCAAGGGCTTTGCCGAAGGCTCCGACCGGGTGCCGGCGCTGGACCCCACCTACAAGTTCGACCCCGAAACCACGCTCGCGATCCTCGCGGGCTTCAGCCACAACCGCCGGGTGATGATCCAGGGCTACCACGGCACCGGCAAGTCGACCCATATCGAACAGGTCGCGGCCCGGCTGAACTGGCCCTCCGTGCGGGTGAACCTCGACAGCCACATCTCCCGGATCGACCTGATCGGCAAGGACGCGATCAAGCTGCGCGACGGCAAGCAGGTGACCGAATTCCACGAAGGCATCCTGCCCTGGGCACTGCGCAACCCGGTTGCCATCGTGTTCGACGAATACGACGCCGGCCGTGCCGATGTGATGTTCGTGATCCAGCGGGTGCTGGAGCATGACGGCAAGCTGACGCTGCTGGACCAGAACGAGATCATCACCCCGAACCCGTTCTTCCGCCTGTTCGCCACCGCCAACACCGTCGGCCTCGGCGACACCACCGGGCTGTATCACGGCACCCAGCAGATCAACCAGGCGCAGATGGACCGTTGGTCGCTGGTCTCGACGCTGAACTACCTCAGCCACGATGCCGAGGCAGCCATCATCCTGTCCAAGGCGCCGCATTACAACACTGCCGAGGGCCGCAAGACCATCTCCCAGATGGTGACGGTTGCCGACCTGACCCGCACCGCTTTCATGAACGGCGACCTGTCGACCGTGATGAGCCCGCGGACCGTGATCAACTGGGCGCAGAACGCCGAGATCTTCCGCAACGTGGGCTATGCCTTCCGCCTGTCGTTCCTGAACAAATGCGACGAGCTGGAGCGCCAGACCGTGGCCGAATTCTACCAGCGCTGCTTTGACGAAGAGCTGCCCGAAAGCGCCGCAAGCGTTTCGCTGGGCTGAATGTGACGTACCGCCCGGCCGTCAGGCCGGGCCGCGCCCGCCCCGCCCCCAACGGGGCGGGCGCTTCGCTTCCCACCCCGCCGGGCCGGGCGCTGCCCCAACCGCAGCTGTCCCACTGGACTTTCCCGAAACAAGGGGGGATGCTCAAAAGGGATAAGGTGCGACCATGAAAAAGCCGAACGACAACCCCGCCGATCCGTTCAAGAAGGCGCTGGCCGAAGCCACCAAGGTGATGGCCGACGACCCGGAACTTTCGGTCAGCTACACCGTCGACCCCTCGGGGCTGTCGGGCGACTCGATGCGGCTGCCGCAGGTCTCCCGCCGGATGAGCCGCGAAGAAGTCCTGCTGGCCCGAGGCACCGCGGATGCGCTGGCGCTGCGGCACAAGTTCCACAATGACGCGACGCACGCCAAATATGCGCCTCAGGGCGAAATGGCCCGCGACCTCTACGACGCAATGGAAACCGCGCGCTGCGAGGCGATGGGCGCGCGCCACATGCCCGGCACCGCCTCCAACATCGATGTGAAGATCCGCAACGAGGCGCTGCGCCGCGGCTACGACCAGATGAAATCCTCCTCCGAGGCGCCGCTAGCAGCCTCGGCCGGTTACCTGATCCGCCACCTAGCCACCGGCCGCCCGCTGCCGGAAGGTGCTGCCAATATCATGGAACTGTGGCGCGGCTTCATCGAATCCCAGGCCGGCGGCACGCTGGAAAACCTGGACGAGACAATCGCCGACCAGGCCGCCTTTGCCAAACTGGCGCGGCAGGTGATCTCGGACCTCGGCTATGGCGACCAGCTGGGCGACGACCCGGACGATCTGGACGATGACGCCAACGACGAAGCCGAGGACTCCCCAGAAGAGCAGGACGATCCCGACAGCTCCGGCCAAGACGACTCGGACGACGAGGAGGCCGACGCCTCCCCCGAGCAGAGCCAGGAACAGCAGCAGGACGAATCCCAGGCGCAGATCTCCGCCGATGACATGGCGGATGAGGAGCTGGCCGAAGACACCGAGATGCCCGACGGCGAGGCACCGCTGGAGCCGCCCGCACCGCCGCCGGTGTCGGATGCCGACCCGGACTACAAGGTGTTCCTCGACGCCCATGACGAGGAAATCGCCGCCGAAGATCTGGCCGAACCGGCCGAGCTGGAACGCCTGCGCGCCTATCTCGACCAGCAGCTGGAGCCGCTGAAGGGCGCGGTCAGCCGCCTTGCCAACAAGCTGCAACGCCGCCTGCAGGCGCAGCAGAACCGCTCGTGGGAGTTCGACCTTGAGGAAGGCATTCTGGACGCCGGTCGACTGGCGCGGGTTGTCGCCAACCCGACCACGCCGCTGTCCTTCAAGATCGAGAAAGACACCGAGTTCCGCGACACCGTGGTCACGCTGCTGCTCGATAACTCCGGCTCGATGCGCGGGCGTCCGATCTCGATTGCCGCGATCTGCGCCGACGTGCTCGCCCGCACGCTGGAGCGCTGCAACGTGAAGGTCGAAATCCTCGGCTTCACTACCCGCGCGTGGAAAGGCGGCCTTGCCCGCGAGGCCTGGCTGAACGAGGGCCGCCCGCAGCAGCCCGGTCGCCTGAACGACCTGCGCCACATCATCTACAAGGGCGCCGACGCCCCGATGCGCCGCACCCGCGACAACCTCGGCCTGATGATGAAAGAGGGGCTGCTGAAGGAAAACATCGACGGCGAGGCGCTGGAATGGGCGCACCGCCGCATGGTGAACCGCCCCGAGGCACGCAAGATCCTGATGGTGATCTCCGACGGCGCGCCAGTCGACGATTCGACACTGTCGGTGAACCCTGCCAGTTACCTCGAGAAGCACCTGCGCGACGTCATCGCCATGGTCGAGCGCCGCAAGCAGGTGGAGCTTCTGGCCATCGGCATCGGCCACGACGTGACCCGCTATTACGAACGTGCGGTGACCATCACCGATGTGGAGCAGCTGGCCGGCGCCATGACCGAGCAGCTGGCCGCCCTCTTCGACAGCGACCCGCGTGCACGTGCCCGGGTGATGGGAATGAAACGCGCGGGCTGACGTCCCAGTCCCGGTCTCCCGACGCAGACCGGGGCCCTCCCGCGCCCTTGGACGGCATCTTGCGATGCCATCCGCAGTCTTGGGCCCGGCCGCGCGCTGACGCGCGCGGCACCAGCGGCTGCCCCGGGCCGCCACTACCCAGCCACCGGCCGGGAACGGGCGACAGCGGGATCCGCCAGCATTCCCCGGCACCCGAGCGCAACATCACCCGCGCTGCGCACCACCGCCATTTACCGGCATATTTCGTCCCACGCGGCTTTCTCCCCCACCGGGCTTGCCACTGGCACGCCGATTTGGGACAAGGAGGCGCACAGTCAGCCACCCCGGCCCCGCGACCCATTGCGGTTGCCCCAGGCCTTGTCTGCCCCATGCCCCCAAACAGGAGACCCGCCCGCATGTACCAGAGCTTTGACGTGACTGCCCGCCCGGAACAGGGTCCCCCCCGGCTGGCCGCCCTGCGTCAGGAACTGGCCGCGGAAGGCTTGGACGGTTTCCTGGTGCCGCGCGCCGATGCCCATCAGGGCGAATACGTGGCGCCGCGCGACGAGCGGCTGGCCTGGCTCACCGGCTTCACCGGCTCGGCGGGCTTCTGCGCCGTGCTGCAGGACATCGCAGGCGTCTTCATCGACGGCCGCTACCGCACCCAGGTAAAACGCCAGGTCGCCGCGGAGTACACCCCCGTGCCCTGGCCCGAGGTACAGCTGGCCGACTGGCTGAAGCAGCAGCTGCCGCAGGGCGGCAAGGTCGGCTTTGACCCCTGGCTGCACGCCGCGGGCCAGATCGCCTCGCTGACCAAGGAGCTGCAGGGCAGCGGCATCACCCTGACGCAGTGCGACAATCTGATTGACCGCATCTGGGCCGATCAGCCCGCACCGCCAATGAACCCGGTCACCGCGCACCCGCTTGAATACGCGGGCGAAAGCGCTGCGGAGAAATGCGCGCGCCTCGCCACGGGCCTGCGCGATGCCGGTCAGAGCGCGGCGGTGATCACCCTGCCCGACAGCATCATGTGGCTGCTGAACATCCGTGGCTCTGACGTGGCGCGCAACCCGGTGGCGCACGGCTTTGCCATCCTGCATGACGACGCCCGCGTCGACCTGTTCATGGCGGCTGAGAAACTTGCCGGTCTCGACGGCCATTTCGACAGCAGCGTCCGCCTGCACGCGCCCGAGGACTTCCTGACCGCCCTCGCCGCGCTCGACGGCCAGGTCGCAGCAGACAGCGGCACCCTGCCGCAGATCGTTGCCGACACCCTCGGCGACCGGCTGTCCCCCTCCGGTGACCCCTGCGCCCTGCCCAAGGCGCGCAAGAACAAGGCCGAGATCGCGGGCAGCGCCGCTGCCCACCTGCGCGATGGCGCGGCGGTGGTGGAAACCCTCGCCTGGCTGGACGCGCAGGCCCCCGGCACCCTCACCGAGATCGACGTGGTGCGGCAGCTCGAGGCCAATCGGCGCAAGGACCCGGCCCTGCGCGACATCAGCTTCGAGACCATCGCGGGCACCGGCGAAAACGGTGCCGTGATGCACTACCGCGTGACCGAAGAGACCAACACCACGCTGCAAGACGGCCATCTTCTGGTGCTCGACAGCGGCGGCCAGTACCTCGACGGCACCACCGATATCACCCGCACCATCGCCATCGGCACCCCAGGCGCCGAGGAGCGCGCCGCCTTCACCCGCGTGCTGCAGGGCATGATCGCCATGTCGCGCCTGCGCTGGCCCAAGGGGCTGGCAGGCCGTGATATCGAGGCCGTCGGCCGCATGCCGCTCTGGCTTGCGGGACAGGACTTCAATCACGGGCTGGGCCATGGCGTCGGCGCCTATCTCAGCGTGCACGAAGGCCCGCAGCGGCTGGCGCGCACCAGCCACGTCCCGCTAGAGCCGGGCATGATCCTGTCCAACGAACCCGGTTACTACCGCGAGGGCGCCTTTGGCATCCGGCTGGAGAATCTGCTGGTGGTGGAACCGGCTGCCGCACTTGACAGCAGCGACCCGGAACGTGACATGCTGGCCTGGCGCACCCTAACCTATGCCCCGATCGACCGGCGGCTGGTGGCTGTGGACATGCTCAGCACCGAGGAGCGCAACTGGCTGAACGCCTATCACCGCGAGGTGGCGGCCCTGATCGGCCCTCGGCTCAGCCCGGACGCAAAGCGCTGGCTGGATGCCGCTACCACGCCATTGTGACACAGCCGCGTTACATAGACTGAACACAAAGACGACACGCATGAAGAGAATGGGAAAACACGCATGACCAATATCCGTATCCGCAAGGCCGAAGGCACCTGGGTCGTCCGCTCCGGCGGCGCCGTACTGGGGGAAAGCGCCAACGCGCTTGAGCTGTCGGAGGGCGATATGGCACCGGTCATCTATTTCCCGCGCGGCGACATCGCGATGGCGTTTCTCGACCGCACCGACAAGAGCACCCATTGCCCGCACAAGGGCGATGCCAGCTACTACTCGATCGTCAACAAATCCTCTGTCACCGAAAACGCCGCCTGGAGCTACGAGGACCCGATCGAGACCGCCAGCGCGATCAAGGGCCACATCGCCTTTGTGCTGAGCGATTCGGTCAAGGTCGAACAGGTCTGACCAACACCCGTGACTGCCCCGCGGCCTGCTTGCGCTGCGGGGCCAATTCGCAGGGCTGCCCTGCCCTGCACCTGCAAGGCCTGACCTGACAGGCCTCGCCGTCCCGGCCCACACCCTGCCGATACCCCGCAGCCTAGAGAGCAAATGCCCTTGCTCGGCCCGCCTGGGGCCGAGAACGGGGCCGACAGATCATCGGCTTGATCAATGAATACCGGCCCCTGCCGCGCCCCTAGGGCGTGCGGCACTGTTCACAGCGGCGTTTTTTGCGTCACCACCCGCGAAGGGACGGACGTGCCGCCCCTGAAAGCGTGATGGCGTATTGTGCGATCAGTTCAGCTCAGCACGGCCCGGCTCAGGTTCTGACGCGCTGCCTCCAGCGCATCCCCCGTCCCGAGAATGTCGGTTTCCCGTGCACATTGCAGCGCATAGTTGATCGCTGCCTCCAATGCCGCACGTTCATTCGCCTGCTTGTCCGCCTTATGATTCGCACCAGCCTCTTTTGGGCCGATTTCGAAATTGCGCATGGTTTTCCTGCCAAAGTCAGAGTTTAGTCCTGTCCCTGCTTTCAATGTTGATAACTGCGGCTTCGTTAATCAAATAGAAAGTTAACTTCTTGTTTACCTGTAACCGAATTCGCACAGCTGACGGGGAACGCCGCCGGAATTTTCCCCGTAACGTGGTCCCCGGCCTTTTGCGGCGCGGTGACGTTGCCGGTTAACGGTGCTCTTCGGCCGCGGTCGCCGCCAGCGCCCGGTTGTAGGCCTTCAGCGCATCGATGTGATAAAGGGCGCCGATGATCTCCTGTTGGCCGTTCTCCTCGAGGACAACCGGCAGATAGGCCAGGTCAGCCCGGTCAAACACCGGCATCGCGGCCTCCAGCGTGGCAGAGGCCCGCACCAGCAGGCCCTGCTCTACCAGCTCCTGACACGCCTCGAGCGACGCGCAGCGACTATCGCCCATCGGACGCATCACCGCCCCGGCCCGGATCAGCGCCAGCAAATAGGCCTGCGGTCCCGCCGCGCAGTGAATGTTGCGCTTTTCCAGTTGGGTCAGAAAGAAAGAGCGGTCCACCAGCCGCGACGCCAGCGCGGTGGACATGGAGACCGAGACCATGACCGCAAGGCCGATCTGCCAGTCCCCGGTCAGCTCGAACACGATCAGCGTGGTCGAGATCGGTGCCCCAAGCACCGCTGCTGCAACGGCGCCCATGCCTGCAAAGGCATAAAGCGTGTGGGTGCCCGAAACATCCGGCAGCACCGCCGTGGCGATCAGGCCAAAGGCCAGACCTGTCAGCGCCCCGATCATCAGCGAGGGCGAGAAGACGCCGCCCCCCATGCGGCCCCCCATGGTGATCGCCACCGCCGCCGTCTTGACCGCGGTGAACACCACCGCCTGCCCCAGCAGCAGACCGCCGGTCAGCGCCAGCACCGTGGTTTCGTAGCCGACACCGATGATATGCGGAAACCAGACCGCGATGACGCCCAGCATGGCGCCGGAGACCGCCGGGCGCAGCCAGCGCGGCAGGCTGAGCCGCTCCTGCACCTGGTTGCCCACCTTGTCGGCAAAGAAGATCGCCTTCATCTGCACCACCGCCACCAAGCCGCAGATCAGCCCGAGCAGCAGGAAGGCCGGCAGTTCGACGTAGAATTGCAGTGCGCCCGGCGTGTTCAGGGTAAACTCGGTCACGTCGCCGTATTCCAACCGGTTGATGACGGTGCCAGCGACCGACGCGACCACGATGGGGGCAAAGGCGTTGACGGAGAAGTGCCGCAGCACCACCTCCATCGCGAACAGCGCGCCCGCAATCGGCGCATTGAAACTGGCCGAAACCCCGGCAGCCACCGCGCAACCCAACAGATCGCGCCCGGTAATGCCGTCGGCGTTGATATGGTTGCTGACCCAGGTCGAGATCACCCCCGCCATATGTACCACCGGCCCCTCGCGCCCCGAGGAGCCGCCAGTGGACAGGGTGATGAAGGAGGCCAGCGCCGAGGCGATGCCCGCGCGGGTCTCCACCCGCCCGTCATGCAGCGCGGCGCCCTCGATCACATCGGCCACCGACCGCACCCGTCCATCCGGGGTAAAGCGGTCGAGGATCAGCCCCACCACCAGCCCGCCGCCCGCGGCGATGCCAACCAGCGTGTACCACGGAAGATCCTGCGCGTGGCTGTGCAGGAAATGCACGTCCGGGGCGCCGTAGACCCCGGCCTGCAACGCCGCGATTCCCTTGCGAAAGAACAGCGCCGCAAAGCCCGCGGCGATGCCGATCAACAGCGCGATCACCCAGAACTGGAACTGGCTTGGCCCGCGATGGCGCAGCACCCGCCCCAGGTCTTTCAACCCGGCAAGCCAATGCAGCAGGGCGGCGGAAAGGGAACGGCGGATTTCGTCTACCATAATGGGCCTGCAGGTCTTTTGAGTTCAATGACTTACATTGCCATACCGCGAGTTAACGAAGCCTCACCCCATTGGCGTTTCGCCGCTAACCTGCCAGCAGTGCGCGGGCCGCGGCGCGGGCCTCCTCGGTGATGGTGTCACCCGCCACCATGCGGGCCAGCTCGTCGACCCGGTCAGGCTCGGCCAGCGGCACAACCTGCGACAACGTCATGCCGTCGATCACCTGCTTGCGCACCTGCCAGTGATGCCCGCCAAGCGCCGCCACCTGCGGCGAATGGGTCACCACCAGAACCTGCCCGTTGCTGGCAAGGCTGCGCAGGCGCCGTCCGACGGCATCCGCCGTGGCGCCGCCGACACCGCGGTCGATCTCGTCGAATATGAGCGTCTTGCTGGCATCCTGACCGCGCAGGCAGACCTTCAGCGCCAGCAGGAACCGGCTCAGCTCGCCGCCCGAGGCGATCTTGTTCAACGGTCCGGCCGGCGCACCGGGGTTGGTGGCCACGGTAAAGGCGACCGCGTCCATGCCATCTGGCCCCGGTTCGGCGCTGGTGATGCGGGTTTCAAAAACCGCCCGTTCCATCTTCAGCGGCGCCAGTTCGGCCATCACCGCCTTGTCGAGCGCTGCTGCCTGCTGGCGACGTACCGCCCCCAGCTGCTTCGCGGCTTCGGTATAGGCGGTTTCGGCCGCCTTCAGGGCAGCCTCCTGATCGGCAAGATCCTGATCGCCCGCATCCAGCGCCGCCAGCTTGCCGCGCAGCGTCTCGGCGTACTCGCCAAGCTCGTCGGCGGTGACCCCATGCTTGCGGGCGAGCGCGCGGATCGCAAACAGCCGCTCCTCGCAGTCTTCCAGCTCTCCGGGATTGAACTCCAGAGCGTTCAGCACCCGCTCGACCCCGTCCTGGGCGTCGCCCAGCTCGATCATCGCGCGGCTCAGTGCGGCCAGGGGCGCTTCCAGCCCGGTGTCCTCGGCCTGGCCCTCGACGCCTTCCAGCCAACGCTGCGCCTCGCCCATGGCGCTCTCTGCACCCTCGCTCAGCAGCGCATGGGCGCGGGCGATGTCGCCGCGGATCCGTTCCGCCGCCTGCATCTGGCGACGGCGGATGTCCAGCGCCTCATCCTCACCCGGCTGTGGGTCCAGCTTGTCCAGTTCCGCCACCGCGTGACGCAGAAACTCCTCCTCCGCGCGCACCGCCTCCAGCGCGGCGCGCGTAGCCTCCACCGTCTTGCGCGCCTTGGCGGCCTCGCTCCAGGCCCGGCGCACCTTGTCCAGCAGATCCTGCACCCCGGCATATTGATCCAGCAGAGCCATATGCCCCCGCGGGTTCAGCAGGCCACGGTCATCATGCTGGCCGTGCAGCTCCACCAGCGTGTCCGACAGCGCCCGCAACACCTCGCCCGAGCAGCGCCGGTCGTTGACCCAGGCGGTCTTGCGCCCTTCGGCGGTATTGACCCGGCGCAGGATCAGCGTGTCGCCGCCGGGCAGGCCCGCCTCTTCGAGGATCGCATGCGCCGGGTGGCCCGCGGGCAGATCGAACTCGGCCAGCACCTCACCCTGCGCGGCGCCCTGGCGCACCAGCTCGGCGCGTCCGCGCCAGCCCAGCACGAAGCCTAGACTGTCGAGAAGGATCGACTTGCCGGCGCCGGTTTCGCCGGTCAGCACGTTCAGGCCGGGCTGAAAGTTCAGCTCCAGATGATCAATGATCAGTAGATCGCGTATATCAAGCGCGCGCAGCATCGCTCCGCCCCCATTACGTCCGGCCCTCGCGGGCCGCCCCCAATGCCCTTGCCAGCGTTACAGCCACTGGCCTTTCAGCGACTGACGATAGATCTGGCTCAGCCAGTTGTTGCCACGATCCTTGGCCTCAAGCCCGTTCGAGGTCAGCAGGCGATAGCTGTCCTCATACCACTCGGTCGAGCGGAAATTGTGGCCGAGGATCGCGGCCGCCGTCTGTGCCTCGCCGGTGAGGCCCAGCGACAGATAGGCTTCGACCAGTCGGTGCAGCGCTTCAGCGGTGTGGCTGGTGGTCTGGAACTCCTCCACCACAACGCGGAAACGGTTGATCGCCGAAGTATAATGCCCGCGGCGCAGGTAATACCGGCCGATCTCCATTTCCTTGCCTGCAAGATGATCGAACGCAAGGTCGAACTTCAGGATCGCGGAAGTGGCGTATTCGCTGTCGGGATAGACCTCGATCACGGTGCGCAGCGCCTGCAGGGCCTGGAAGGTCAGCCCCTGGTCGCGGCCGACCTCGTCGATCTGGTCATAATAGCTCAGCGCCAGCAGATACTGCGCATAGGCGGCATCTTCATCCGCCGGGTAGAAATCGATGAACCGCTGCGCCGCCGCACGGCTGTTCTCGTAATCCTTGGTGCTGTGATAGGCAAAGGCCTGCATGATCAGCGCCTGCTTGGCCCACTCGGAGTAGGGGTACAACCGCTCGATCTCCGAGAAGTAATAAGCGGCATCCTTGGGCTTCTTGTTGGCGAGCTCGTATTCGCCGCGCTGGTAGATCTGCTCCGGCGTGTAGGTTTCCAGCGCCTCGTTCCGGGTCGCCGCGTCGCCATCCGCGCCGCCGCACCCTGCAAGGGCCGCCACCAAGAGGACCACGCCGAGGGTTCTGGCTCCTGCTCTGATGCCGTTCATAGTGCCTAACCTCACCGTCGTTTCCTTCGCGGGTCTGCGCCCCGGTTATGCCGGGTCTAGCATATTCAAATGGCGCGCAAAACGTCTTTTGCGCCATGCGCGCCCAGATGGCAGAGAAAGCGCGCCATGGTCAAGAGCGCCTGCCCCCTGCGCGCATAAAAGGCCCGCAGGAAAAGACCCGGAGCGCAGACGCCCCGGGCCAGTTGAATGCTCGTTTCAGGTTTTTGCCTTATGCAACGCGGCGCTGTTCGGCCGGAATTTCCGACCAGATCAGCCCCTGCCCCGGCAGCCGGGCGGTCATCGCCGCATCACAGGCGACGGCCCGGACTGCGCCCGGCTCCGCAAACAGGGCGCGCAGCAGCGTGTTGGTCAGCGCATGCCCCGCGCGCTCGCCAACATAGCGCCCCAAGATCGGCCCCCCAGCCAGCGCCAGATCGCCCAGGGCGTCCAGCATCTTGTGGCGTACAGGTTCATCCGCATGGCGCAGCCCCAGGCCGCTTTCGACCCGCGCGCCATCAAACACCACGGCGTTCTCGCCGGGCACGCCACCCAGCGCCAGACCGTTTGCCTGCATGGCCTCCACATCCGCCTGGCGGCAGAAGGTCCGGCTGTCGCACAGCTCGCGCGCGAAGCTGCCGTTGCGCATATCCAGCGTCCGGCTCTGGCGGCCGATGGCCTCCTCGGCGAAGTCGATGTGGAATTCGATGGTCAGGCCATCGCTGGGCAGCAGCGTGGCGCGCGCACCATCCTTTTCAACCGTCACCGGCTTCAGCACCTGGTAGGCGACGATCGGCACGCCGAGGCGCTGAACGCCCTGCTGCATGATGCCCCGCACGAACGGCGCCGAGGAGCCGTCGACGATCGGAACTTCCGGGCCGTCAATCTCCACCAGCGCGTTGTGCACGCCACACCCGGCCAGCGCCGCCATGATGTGTTCGACCGTGGACACGCTGACACCGGCGGCATTGACCAGCCGGGTGCACAGCGGGCTGCGCTCGACCAGATCCCAGCGCGCCGGGATCAGCGTATTGCCCAGAGCGATGTCGGTGCGCTTGAACACGATCCCGTGCCCCGCCGGAGCCGGGATCAGCGTCATGCGGGCAGGCTTGCCGGTGTGCAGACCAACCCCTTCAAATGTCACCGATGCCTTGAGCGTATTTTGCACGATGTGCCTCATTCCACTGTGTCCGACCTCTGCGGCCGTGTTGCGGATGAGAGTTAAGGTTTAGGAAAAAAACCTACAACTCAATCTTTGTAACGGATTGAAACATGACTGTAACAGATAGGCAAAACACCGCGCAGGGCCATCTAATCACTTGTTTAATATAGAAAAAGCCGCCTCAAAGGCGGCTCCTTCAGACTTCAGTTGTGATCGCTTAATTGGCCTGGCGACGCAGGAAAGCAGGGATTTCGATGCGTTCCTGATCCGGGTCAGCCTGCTGGGTCTGCGGTTGCGGCTGCGGCGCTTGCGCCTGCATCGCGGGCTGCTGCCGCATCTGCTGGGGCTGGTGCTTGGCACCGCCAGAGGCGGACTCGGCGCTGCCGGTCATGCGGTGGATCAACGAGTTCAGACCAAAGCGGCGCTGGCCCTCGCCCTGCTGCTGCGGCTGCTGTTGTTGCGGCTGCTGATGCGGTTGCGCAGTCTGCGTGGCCGAGACGATGGCCGGACGCTGCGGCTGTCCAACCGGCGGCTGCGCGCGTTTGGCGGCGGCCTGCAACCGCTCCAGCGCCTGCGGCGAAGGGGTGCCGGGGGCCGGTGCCTTGGGGGCGATGAAGCTGTCGGCCTGCGGCTCGACCGCATCTGCCTGCGGGCGGAATTCCGGAACGTCGGGCTGGTAGGCCGGCGGCGGCAGGCCGTCGTCGCCCAGCTGGTCGTTGGTCTCGATGACTTCGCCACCGTGGTCGTCAGCCGCTTCCGGCGTGTTCATCTCGGCGAAAAGCGAGGGTTCCTCCACCGCGTGCACGCTTTCAGCAGCAGGCGCCTGGGGGGCCGGCTGTGCCGGGGCGGGCTGCGTGGCGGCCACTTCGGCTGCGGGCTGCTCGACCGGGGTATCCAGTTCCAGCGGCGCCGCGGCGCGGGTTTCCTCGACGCTCACGGTCTGGCGCAGCGGTGCGGACATCGGGCGGCGCGGCACCGGAATGTCGGTGTTCACATCGCTGGCGTCGATGCCGGTGGCCACAACGGACACCCGCATGCGGCCTTCCATCTCGGTATCCAAGGTAGAGCCAACGATGATGTTGGCGTCCGGGTCGACTTCCTCACGGATGCGGTTGGCGGCCTCGTCCAGCTCGAACAGGGTCAGATCGTGCGAACCGGTGATGTTGATCAGCACGCCGCGCGCGCCTTTCAGGCTGATTTCGTCCAACAGCGGGTTGGCAATCGCCTTCTCGGCGGCCTGAACCGCGCGATCCTCGCCCTCACCTTCGCCGGTGCCCATCATCGCCTTGCCCATCTCGTCCATCACGGCGCGGACGTCGGCAAAGTCGAGGTTGATCAGGCCCGGACGGACCATCAGGTCGGTCACGCCCTTGACGCCCTGGTACAGCACGTCATCCGCCATCGAGAACGCCTCGGTGAAGGTGGTTTTCTCGTTGGCGAGGCGGAACAGGTTCTGGTTCGGGATGATGATCAGCGTATCGACCACCTTCTGCAGGCTCTCGACACCGCTTTCGGCCTGACGCATGCGCTTCAGACCTTCGAACTGGAAGGGTTTGGTCACCACGCCGACGGTCAGCACGCCCAGCTCGCGAGCAGCCTGCGCGATGATCGGGGCCGCACCGGTGCCGGTGCCGCCGCCCATGCCCGCGGTGATGAAGCACATATGCGCGCCCGCCAGGTGGTCGACGATCTGCTCGATGCTTTCCTCGGCGGCGGCAGAGCCCACCTGCGGACGAGCGCCTGCACCCAGGCCTTCGGTGACTTTCACACCCAGCTGGATGCGGCTCTTGGCCGAGCTTTGCTGCAGCGCCTGGGCGTCGGTGTTGGCGACGACGAACTCGACGCCGTCCAGCTCCTTGGCGATCATGTTGTTGACGGCGTTGCCGCCGGCCCCGCCGACACCAAACACCGTGATCTTCGGCTTCAACTCTTCCTGCCCGGGCATCGATAGATTCAACGTCATGCTCTTACCGCCTGTGTTACCCGCCCTTCCCGCAAAGGGCTTTTTCCTGTCCAGTTCACTATAATCTTACCGCGCAGGGCCAGTTCCGTCATCCCAAAAAGCGCGATCTTCCACGAAATAGGCCCCATTCTGAGGACAAACCCGCGGTATTTTGCCGTCCCTAGCAGATATGGGGGAAGAGGCACAACCGGAACACAACAAAACCGCACCAGCCCTGCCCACAGGGCACGGAGGATCGGATTTCCAAGTTTGGCTGGCCACTGCCCGGCCTGCTGAATCGCCGCATATTTTTTGCGGGCGTTAACGCGATTCTAACGGCTGTGACCAGCCCTGTCACGTGATCTTTACCGCGAGCGCGTGATTTCCTGCTGTCCTACCAGTTGTCGCGGAACCAACGGACCGCGCGCCCCAGCGTGCCGGCCGGGTGGCTGCGGGCGGGCATGTCAAAATCCCACCACTCATCCTGTGGGTGCGCCGCAAAAAGGCACAGCCCCACCGCCGAGGCAAAGCCCGGACCGGTCGCCGCCTGCGGCAGCCCGTGCACGCGCAAGGGGCGGCCCAGCCGCACCTGCTGGCCCAGGATCCGGCTGGCCAGACCGTCCAACCCGAGGATCTGGCTGGAGCCACCGGTCAGCACGATCTGCTGGCTCGGCAGGTACTCGAAACCGGCGGCGTCGAGCCGGGCACGGACATCCTCGAGGATCTCCTCGACCCGCGGCCGCATGATGCCGATCAACTCGGCCCGGCTGACAGTGCGACGGTCGTGTTCCCAATCGCCGGTGTCGCCGCCGATCTCGATGATCTCGCGGTCATCCGCCCCGGTGGCATGCACGCCGCCATGCTTGTTCTTGGTGCGCTCGGCCACCGACATCGACACCCCGAGCCCCATCGAGATGTCGCTGGTCACATGATCGCCACCCAGACGCACGGCGTCGGCATAGATCATGTGCTTTTTCATGAAGATCGAAATCGAGGTCGTCCCACCGCCCATGTCGATGCAGGCTGCGCCCAGCTCCTGCTCGTCCTCGACCAGCGCCGAAAACCCCGACGCATAGGCCGACGAGGCGATCCCGGCCAGCTCCAGGTCACAGCGCTGGATGCAGCGCACCAGGTTCTGCACCGCCATCGCATCCACGGTCAGCATGTGCATGTCCACCGCCAGCGTCTGCCCCAGCTGACCGCGCGGGTCAGCAAGGCCGGAGCGGTTGTCGAGCGCGAAATTCACCGGCTGCGCGTGCAGCACCTCGCGCCCGGCACCATATTCGGGCACTTCGCAGGCGGCCAGCACCTCCGCCACATCCTGTTCGGTGACCTCCTGCCCCTTCAGGTCGAGGGTCGCATCCAGCCCATAGGACCGCGGGTTGGCCCCCGAGAAACAGGCGATCACGTGATCGACGCGCACCTCGGCCATGCGTTGTGCCGCCTGCACCGCGGTGCGGATTGCCCGCTCGGTCTCCTGCATCGCGGTGATCTCGCCGAACTGCACCCCGCGCGAGCGCGTGGTCGCCGCGCCGATCACCCGGAACCCGGACTGACCGGCCAGGGCGCCGATCGAACCATCCTCGCTGAGCCGCGCGCTGCCGTCAAACCGCAGCACCAGACAGGCAATCTTGGAGCTACCCACGTCCAGAATGGCAACCACGCCGCGCTGCATCGCCTGACGGCGCATCTGCCGCATCGCCCGCTGCGATTGATAGAGATCTGTCATTTTACTGCCCGCCCCCATTCAACTGCCTGATCCGCCACCAGTTTTCCACTGCATTCTCGGCCATGCGCACCGTCGGACGCCCGGCCAGACGCATGTCCACCGCGGCGACATCGCGTTCCAGCAAATCTTGCACCTCATTCACCGCCAGCACCCGCTCCAGCGCCGGCACCGGATTTCGGGCAGGCAACATGATGCGCTGCCCCCGGTCCAGAACCACGTCCCAGCGCCTCTCGCCGACCCGCACCAGCCCGCGCAGCCGCGGCCCCAGCGGGCGCGCCGCCGCGAACAGGCGCAACGCCTCCTCCGCCTTGGCAGCCGCCCCCTTGCCCGCGATCAGCGGCAGGTCCGGATGCAGGCTGCGCCGCCCCAGCTCGGCGACGTGAATGCCGTCCTTGTCAAGCAGCGCCAGCCCCTCGCGGCTGCGCCAGACCAGGGCCGGTTCACGCTCGACCACGTCCACCTGCAGGATGCCACCGGGACGGATCCGCACGCTGGCGCTCCGGACCGGGTCCAGCCCGGTGATGACATCGCGGATATGCTCAAGATCCAGATCGAAGGAGCTGACCGGGAAATCCACCGAGATCACCTCGCGGATGTCCTGCGCAACGCTTGGACCGGCCCCGTCCACCGCCATCACGTTGACCATGAATTCCGGCCGCTGCTCGATCGCGGTACGGGCGTCCTGCACCAGCGCCAGCAGATCCGCGCGCCGCTCCTCGTTGGCCAGGTAACCACCGGCCGCCGCCAGGATCAGGCAAAATGGAACCCCGAACCGCAGCCCGAAGCGAATTCCGGGGGTCAGCATCCAGCGCTGCAATCGGTACTTCAGCCGCGAAGGTGCCGGATCGGCCCGCCCTGCCGAGGCCGGACGGCCAAACCGCTGCTTCAGCGCCCGCATGAAGCGTCCTCCACCATCCAGGCGCACAAGCGACCAAAGCTGATGCCGCAATGGGCTGCCTGCTCCGGCGCCAGCGAGGTCGGCGTCATGCCGGGCTGGGTATTGGTCTCAAGGAGGATCAGCCCACGCGCGCCGCGCGCCTCGTCCCAGCGGAAGTCGGTGCGGCTGACACCGCGACAGCCCAGGGCCGCGTGCGCCTGCAGCGCGTAGTCCAGACAGAGGTCGAAAATCTCCTGCGGCAGATCCGCGGGCAGCACATGGCGCGAGCCGCCGGGCTTGTACTTGGCATCGTAGTCATACCAGCCGTCCGTGAGGATATCCGTCACCGTCAGCGCCCGGTCTCCCATCACGGTGGTGGTCAGTTCGCGGCCCGGCGCGAAGGTCTCGACCATCACCTCATCCGGCATCTCCGGTGCCAGCTGCGGCGGGCCGTTG
This sequence comes from Leisingera sp. S2M4, assembly GCF_055398055.1. Classification (NCBI taxonomy): domain Bacteria; kingdom Pseudomonadati; phylum Pseudomonadota; class Alphaproteobacteria; order Rhodobacterales; family Roseobacteraceae; genus Leisingera; species Leisingera sp. S2M4. The sequence continues at coordinate 2,630,403 of NZ_AP040861.1, read as the reverse complement.
GCGGCCTCATGCACGATGTAGATGCCGACGCTGGAGCCTTCGTTGTTGGGCTTCACCACATAGGGCGGTGCCATCACGTGACCGGCGCTGACCTCTGACTTGGCAAACAGCCCGCTCTCCACCACCGGCAGCCCGGCCGCCCGGAACGCCGCCTTGGAGCGCTGCTTGTCCATCGCCAGCGCCGAGGCCAGCACGCCCGAGTGGGTATAGGGGATCTTCAGCCATTCCAACATGCCCTGCACGCAGCCGTCTTCGCCCCAGCGGCCATGCAGCGCATTGAAAACCACATCGGGTTGCACCTCGGTCAGCCGCGCGCACAGATCCGCGCCGGCATCCACCTCGACAACCTCATACCCCTCACCGCGCAGCGCCGCCGCACATTCGCGACCGCTGGACAGCGATACCTCGCGTTCGGCTGATGGCCCGCCCATCAGCACCGCGACCTTCGGGAGTGTCCTGCTCGACCTACTCACCACCAAGCGCCTCAATATGCGGGGCTTTTGCCCCAGTTTCTTGGAATCCTTTCCGGATCCGCCTTATGTCGTGTTGCCGGATCATCCCCGGCCAATCGCGGCGATAGCCTGCCCCGACGCCGCAGGCCTGCAGTCCGCGCCGCCTGCCCGCCACCCTAACGCCCAAATCGTTACCGGGGCGTTAACAGAGTTTTTACCATGGGCCACGGGAATCACCGCACGCCTCCGTGCTCACCCGGAATGGACAGCGGGAAACCAAAGGTCAACCCATTGACGTTGCCCGGTTAAATCCAGTTATCGGGGAAGCGGTTCACCAATCCGCATAATTTCCCACTCTAACGTAATGCCGGAATTTTCGTAAACCTTTTTCCGTACATCTTCCCCCAGCCCTTCCAGATCCGCGGCGGTGGCGCCACCGGCATTGATCAGGAAGTTCGAATGCTTCTCGCTCATCTGGGCGCCGCCCCGGCTGGCGCCGCGCATGCCGGCGTCGTCGATCACCTTCCAGGCCTTCAGGTCGTGCACGTCATCTGCCTGCCCGGTCGAGGAAAATCCCGCGGGGTTGCGGAAGGTCGATCCCGCCGACCGCTCCCGGGTCGGCTGGGTGGCATCCCGTTTCTCCAGCTGCGCCTGCATCCGCGCATGCAGCTCCTCGGGGTCGCCCTCGGTGCCCCGCAAGGTGGCCGAAACCAGCACCGCGCCTTCGGGGAAGGCCGTCTGGCGATACTGAAACTGCAACTCCTCGGCGGTGATCTCGCGAATTTCACCCTGGCGCGTCACCAGGGTGCCCGAGACGAACACATCCGCAACGTAGCTGCCATAGCAGCCGGCATTCATCCGCACTGCCCCGCCGATCGAGCCGGGAATGGTGCGCAGGAAGGTCAGGTCGACCCCCGCATCCGCCGCCTTGCGTGCCACATGCGCATCCAGTGCCGCAGCGCCTGCGGTGACCTTATCGCCCTCGACCGAGATCGCGTTGAAGCCACGCCCCAGCCGGATCACCACCGCCCGCAGGCCGCCATCCCGCACGATCAGGTTGGAGCCCACACCCATCGGAAACACGGGCACGGCTGGGTCCAGCTGGCGCAGAAAGGCTGCGAGGTCGTCCACATCGGCAGGCTGAAACAGGTAATCCGCAGGCCCGCCCACGCGCAGCCAAGTGAGCCCCGCCAGATCGCGATTGGCCGTCAACTTGCCACGGATTCCGTCGAAATTCATCACATCTATCCCTCGAACCTTTGCCGCCAGCCTCTAGCAAGGAATGCGGCCGCAAGACAATGGACCGCTCGCAAGTGGCATCGGCAAAATCTCGCCGCCAGCGGGTCGGCTCAGGTGCCGCGACGCCACCGCTGAGCCAGCCAGCGGCCGAAATAGATCACCGGCCAGCGCAATACCGACATGCCCGCGGCCAGCACCGCCAGCCCCCACCAGGGGCCGTTTTCATAAGTCACGTAACCCAGAAGCGGAATCCCCAGCGCGATCAGCGCATAGGCGCGACGCCAATGGTTGTCGCGGCTGGGCAGAACCGCCAGCACATTCGCCGCCAAGGCCCAGACCGCCGCCAGTGTCAGCGACAGCGTCATTGCTCCACACACCCCGGCCCAAGCCGCCGCAGGCCGCCGGGGGCCACGCCCCCGGTCACGCTTGCATGGCTCACCGCGCCAACCGCGCAGGCAGCCCGTTGGCCCAGGTGCTGATGGTGCCCGCCCCAAGGCAGACCACGATGTCGCCAGGCCGGGCCTGCTCGCGCACCAGCCGCTCCAGATCGTCCTCGTCCAGAATGGCGCGGGCGTGGCGGTGGCCGTGGCGGATCATCCCCGCCACCAGATCATCGCGGCTGGCGCCCTCGATCGGATCCTCGCCCGCGGCAAAGACCTCGGCGATGGCCACCACGTCGGCCTCGTTGAAACAGGCGCAGAAATCGTCGAACAGGCTGGACAGGCGCGAGTAACGGTGCGGCTGATGCACCGCGATCACCCGGCCCTCGCTGGCCTGGCGCGCCGCCTTCAGCACCGCGGCAATCTCCACCGGGTGGTGGCCGTAATCGTCGATGATGGTGACGCCGTTCACCTCACCCACCTTGGTGAAGCGCCGGTTCACCCCGCCAAAGGCCGCAAGCGCCGCGCGGATTTCTTCCTTCTTCATGCCCAGATGCCGCGCCACCGCCACCGCCGACAGGGCGTTGGAGACATTGTGGTCGCCCGGCATCGGCAGGCTGCAGCCCTCGATCACCTGACCCTCGGCCTGCAGGTGCACGTCGAAATGGGCCACCCCCGCCTTGTAGGTCAGGTTCACCGCCCGCACGTCCGCCTGCGCGTTGAAACCGTAGGTGACAACCCGGCGGTCCGAGATCCGCCCCACCAGCGCCTGCACCTCGGGATGGTCGGTGCAGCAGACCGCGATGCCGTAGAAGGGGATGTTGGAGACAAACTCGAGGAAGCCGTCGCGCAGCCGGTCGAAGTCGCCCCAGTGCTCCATATGCTCGGGATCGATGTTGGTGACCACGGCGATGGTCGCGGGCAGCCGGTTGAACGAACCGTCGCTCTCGTCCGCCTCGACCACCATCCATTCGCCCTGCCCCATCCGCGCGTTGGAGCCGTAGGCGTGAATGATTCCGCCATTGATGATGGTCGGATCAAAGCCGCCGGCCACCATCAGCTCGGCCATCATGGTGGTGGTGGTGGTCTTGCCATGGGTGCCCCCGATGGCGATGTTGGACTTCAGCCGCATCAGCTCGGCCAGCATGTCGGCCCGGCGCACGACCGGCAGGCCGCGGCGGCGGGCCTCGTCCAGCTCCGGGTTGCCGGGCTTGATCGCCGAGGAGATCACCACAACGGCGGCGCCTTCCAGGTTTTCCGCCTGCTGGCCGACAAAGATCCGCGCGCCCAGCTCTTCCAGCCGTCCGGTGATCTTGCTGGCCTTCAGGTCCGAGCCCTGCACGCTGTAGCCGAGGTTCAGCAGCACTTCGGCAATGCCCGACATGCCGATGCCGCCAATGCCGACAAAATGGATCGGGCCGACGTCACCGGGCAGCTTGGTTGCAGGGTTCATCACGTTATCCTTCCTGTGCCAGTTGCTCCACCAGTGCCGCCAGACGGTCGGTGGCATCGGGAATTCCGGCGTTCAGTGCAGCGGTCGCCATCTGGGTGGCGGCCTGCGGGTTACTCAGAATTGCGCCCATATGCTCCGCCAGCACCGAAACATCAAGCGCGCTTTCGGGGATCACCACCGCCGCATCCGCCGCGGCCAGACCGCGGGCATTGGCGCTTTGGTGGTCGCCGGCGGCGGCCGCAAAGGGGATCAGGATCGAGGGGCGCCCGATCACCGAAATATCCGCAACCGAGGACGCGCCCGCGCGCGAAATCACCAGCTGCGCCTCCGACATGCGGGCAGGCACATCGTGAAAGAACGGCTGCACATCGGCATTGATGCCATGCTCGGCGTAAAAGGCGGCAACCCGCTCCTGGTCCTCGGCGCGGGCCTGGTGCGACACCCGCAGATGCTGCCGGATCGCCTCGGGCAGCGCGGCAACCGCGCCCGGCACCACGTCCGACAGGATGCGCGCGCCCTGGCTGCCGCCCATCACCAGAAGCGACATCGGGTAGTCGCCCGGCGGAATATAGGCCGCGCCCGCGCGTTCCATCACCGCCTGGCGCACCGGGTTGCCCACATGCTCGTGCGGCACCCCCTCGGGAAGGTCGGTGGGCCAGGTGCCGCAGGCAACACCCTGCACGCGCTTGGCAAACAGCTGGTTCACCCGGCCCAGCACGCCGTTCTGCTCATGGATCATCCGCGGCAGCTTCAGCAGCGTCGCCGCCCCCAGCGCCGGGATCGACGGGTAGCCGCCAAAACCCACCACCGCATCCGGGCGCTCGCGCCGCATCTGCATCATCATCGACAGCACGCCGCCCGCGATCTTCGGCCCGACCATCGCCTTGGCCAGCAATCCGCCGCGGGCAAAGGTGGCCGAGGACACCTGGCTGATTTCCACCGTGTGGGGAAAGCCGCCGGTATAGCGCGCGCCGCGCGCGTCCGTCGACAGTTTCACCCGCCAGCCGCGCGCCAGCATCCGTTCTGCCAGCGCCTGCGCCGGGAACATGTGGCCGCCGGTACCGCCTGCGGCCATCAAAAGCAGTTTCTGTGCCATCGGTCCTGAAATCTTCCTGTCTTCTATGCAACTGCCAACGCAGACAGCACCTCGTCGGTTTCAATCGGCCCCGCCCGGCCGCAGGCCAAACCGCGCCAACCGGCTAGGCGGCGCGGCCCGTGTCACGTGTGCCGCAACGCCCCGCGCACCTCGGATCAGCCGCGGCCGCGCCCGTTCAGGTAATCGGCAATGCCACCCTGCGGCCGCGTGCGGGTAAAGGCCAGCAACATGCCCACCGCGATGCCGGTGGCAATCAGCGACGAGCCACCGTAGCTGACAAACGGCAGCGTCATCCCCTTGGCCGGCAACAGCCGCACCGCAACGCCCATGTTGATCATCGCCTGCACGCCCAGCATGCAGACCAGCCCGGTGCCCGCCAGCCGGATGAAGGTATCGCGCTCGCGCATCAGCCGCAGCAGCGAGCGCACCACGATCAGCGCGTAAAGCACGATCAGCACCGCCACCAGCACCAGCCCGTATTCCTCGGCGGCCACGGCGATGATGAAATCGGTATGCGCATCCGGCAGCGACCATTTCACCTGGCCCTCGCCGACGCCCACGCCGAACAGCCCGCCCTCGCGGATCGCGTTGGTGGCATAGCCCAGCTGGGTGGTGGGATCGATGTCAGGATTCAGGTAGCCGTCGATGCGGCGCGCAAAATGTTCCGAGCTGTTGTAGGCAAAGATGCCCCCCAGCACCACCACCGCCGCCATGCAGACCAGCAGGATCATCGGCGCCCCGGCGACGAAATACATCACGCCCCAGCCGAACAGCACCAGGCTGGCCTGGCCAAAGTCCGGTTGCAGCACCAGCATCATCACCACCGCCATGCACAGGCCGAACGACATCAGCGTGCCCGGCGGGCCGTTGATCTGCTGGCTCGCCGCGATCATCCAGGCCGCGACCACGATGAACCCCGGCTTCAGGAACTCGGACGGCTGGATCGAGGCAAAGCCGAGGGAATACCAGCGCACCGCCCCCTTGCCGAAATCGGTGCCGAAGATCGGCAGGAAGGCCAGCGCCACGAAGGCCACGGCAAAGCCCAGCACCGCCAGCCGCCGCACCAGCGTCGGCGACATCACCGAGGTCACCAGCATCGCCGCCAGCGCGGTCACACCGAACACCAGCTGCCGCTGCACATAATGGAAACTGCCGAATCCATTGCGCTCTGCCAGCGGCACCGAGGCCGCCAGACCGAGCAGCAACCCGATCACGAACAGCATCAGGATGCAGGACACCGTCCATTTATCCAGCGTCCGCCACCATTTCGGAAGAATCGGCTCGCCTGCCTGCACGGGAACCGCGCCATAGACCATCTCAGTCATGGGAATACCGCCACTATATGCCTCGTTGTGCCCCATGCGGGGCCTGCCCTGCCCCGTTTTCGGGGTCTGTTGCAGGAATGCTAACCCGAAAGAGTATTTTTTGCCACCCGCTTTACCTTCTGTTGCGCGGGTTTTCGCACATGGCAGCTTGCGCCGTTGCCGCATCCGTGGTCGATGCGCGCCATGCAGATAAGAACCCTGATTCTCGGCGCCGGCGCGGCCGGCATGATGTGCGCGCGCCATGCCGGCGGCAGCACGCTGGTGATCGACCACGCCAAGGCGCCGGGCGAGAAGATTCGCATCTCCGGCGGTGGCCGCTGCAACTTCACCAACATGTATGCCGGGCCCGCCAACTACCTGTCGCAGAACCCGCATTTCTGCAAATCGGCGCTGACGCGCTACACCCAGTGGGACTTCATCGAGCTGGTCAGCCGCCACGGCATCGCCTGGCACGAAAAGACCCTGGGCCAGCTGTTCTGCGACGGCTCGGCCAAGCAGATCATCGCCCTCCTGGTGGATGAGCTGCGCGCCGCCGGGGCGGACCTCTGGCTGCAAACCTCGGTCGAAAGCGTCGAGCGCACCGCCAATGGATTTCGCGTCACCCTGCTGCGCGAGGGCAGGCGTCAGGCGGTTTCCTGCCGCAATCTGGTGCTGGCCACGGGCGGCAAATCGATCCCCAAGATGGGCGCCACCGGGCTGGCCTATGATCTCGCCCGCCAGTTCGAACTGCCCCTCACCGAAACCCGCCCGGCGCTGGTGCCCTTCACCTTTCCCGATGGCCGCTTCAAGCCGCTGGCCGGGGTCGCCCTGCCCGCGCGGCTCTCGAACGACCGCACCTCCTTTGACGAGGCGCTGCTGTTCACCCACCGCGGCCTCTCCGGGCCGTCGGTGCTGCAACTGTCGTCCTACTGGCGCGAGGGCGAGGCGATCACCGTCAACCTGATTCCCGACACACCGCTGTTCGACCGCCTGCGCGAACAGCGCCAGGCCGGGGGTGGCCGCGATCTGACAACCGAACTGTCACGCCACCTGCCCGCCAAGCTGGTAGACTTCCTGACGCCGGTGCTGGCGCTCAAGGGACGTCTGGCCGACCAGTCCGATGCCGCGCTCCGGACCCTCTGCGAGTCGCTCAAGAACTGGCAATTGCTGCCCGCAGGCACCGAGGGCTACCGCACGGCAGAGGTGACGCTGGGCGGCATCGACACCGATGCGTTGTCCTCCAAGACGATGGAAGCCAAATCGGTGCCCGGTCTCTACGCCATTGGCGAAGCCGTCGATGTGACCGGCTGGCTGGGCGGCTACAACTTCCAGTGGGCCTGGTCGTCCGGTTTCGCTGCCGGCACCGCGATTGCCGCCACCGGCTGATCCTGCACAAGGGCCGATTCCGCGCAATGTCCGCCCGGATCGGCCCAGATCCCCCCGGATCGACCCGTCGCGGAACCTGCGCCGCCCTTTCTAGCCGAGACGCCCGCGCACCTGCGCGATGAAATCCTCGCCGCGCTGTTCGAAGTTGTCATACTGATCAAAGCTGGCCGCGGCCGGGGCCAGCAGAACCGTATCGCCCGGCTGCGCCTCGGCCATCGCCCGCTCCACCGCGGTAGCCATGGTGGTGCAGACCTCGGCCTCCACGTCCAGCTGCATGGCAAAACCGGCCGCCTCGCGCCCGATCACATAGGCCTTGGTCACATTCGAGGTCTGCCCCGCCAGCCCGTCGAGGCCGCCGTCCTTCTCGAGGCCGCCACAGATCCAGCGGATGTTCTTGAACGCGCTCAGTGCCTTGGCAGCGCTGTCGACATTGGTCGCCTTGCTGTCATTGACATAGCGCACGCCCGCCGCCTCGGCGATGGTCTGGCTGCGGTGCGGCAGGCCGGGGAAAGTGGCCATCGCATCGCCGATCAGCCGCGGCGCCAGCCCCAGCGTGCGCGCCGCTGCATAGGCCGCACAGGCGTTCTGATGGTTATGCGCCCCCGGCAGCCCCTGCATCTCGCGCAGATCGATCGAGGCCGCCTGCCGCCCCTTGCGGTACTCGCTCAGAAACCCCTTGCGGGCAAACACCTGCCAGCCCGGCCCGGTCAGCTTCTGCGCGGCCGAGATGCGGATCACCCGGTCATCGCTCAGGCTTTCGGAGAGCTGCCCGGCCAGGAACAGCCCCTCGTCCTCGTCGACACCGATCACCGCGCGGTCGGGACCGCCCTCGGCAAACAGGCGGCGCTTGGCGGCGAAATAGCCGCCCATACCGCCATGCCGGTCGAGGTGATCCGGGCTGAGGTTGGTGAACACCGCCACATCCGGGGTCAGCGCCCGCGCCAGCTCGGTCTGATAGCTCGACAGCTCCAGCACCACCACGCCGCCATTGCCCGGCGGGTCGATGTCCAGCACGCCGCGACCGATATTGCCTGCCAGCTGGCTCTCGCGGCCCGCCTCCTGCAGGATATGGTGCAGCAGCGCCACCGTGGTCGACTTGCCGTTTGACCCGGTCACCGCCACCACCCGCGGCGGCTGGTCGTGCATCTGCCACTCGGCATCCGCAAAGGAGCGGAAGAACAGGCCGATGTCATTGTCCACCGGCACCCCCGCCGCGAGGGCCGCCCGGATCACCGGGTTGGGCTTGGGGTAGAGATGCGGGATACCGGGTGACGTCACCAGCGCGGCGATCTCGTCGAAGGCGCCCGACTTGTGCAGGTCGCGACAGGTGAAGCCCTCGGCCTCGGCCGCCTCGCGTGCCGCCGGGTTGTCGTCCCAGCAGATCGCCTCTGCGCCGCCCGCCCGCAAGGCCCGCGCCGTTGCCAGGCCCGAGCGCCCCAGCCCCAGCACCGCCACGTTTGCGCCTTCAAAACCTCTGACCGGGATCATCGCTTGCCCTTTCGCACGATCACTCTTTGCGCCGTACCCTGTACCGCAGCGAAGGAGATTTGCAAGCCATCAGGGCAGCGCCCGTCCGCCCGATGGGCGGGCGCTTCGCGTCCGCCCGCGGACGGGCACCGCCCCTGGACACAGGTGTTGCGCACCCGGCGCACGCTGCCCTCACGCGATCTTCACCCGCCCGCTCTAGGGTCAATGCGTTGCAACGAGAAGACCAGGAGACCGGCCCCCTCAGACCACCTCCTCATTGGGTGCAGGGCGGGTCCGCAACAGGCCGATAGACGGACATGACCGCTGACACCGGTCATCCGATGCTCCGCCCTTTGGCGGCGCCGCCTTCCTTGCGAAACAAAACCGCGCCCAGCATCAGCCCGGCGCGGTTGCCATGAAAGCAGACAGGACAGCCCCGCCGCCTTGGCCGGGCTGCAAAGCGGCGCGGCTCAGCGCACCTTCAGCGTCGCCAGACCGATCATCGCCAGGATCAGCGAGATGATCCAGAAGCGGATCACGATGGTCGGCTCGGCCCAGCCCTTCTTCTCGTAGTGGTGGTGAATCGGCGCCATCAGGAAGACCCGCCGCCCGGTGCGCTTGTAATACAGCACCTGGATGATCACCGACAGCGCCTCGACCACGAACAGACCGCCGACGATCGCCAGCACCAGCTCATGCTTGGTGGCCACCGCGATCGCCCCCAGCGCACCGCCCAGGGCCAGCGAGCCGGTGTCGCCCATGAACACCGCCGCAGGCGGCGCGTTGTACCAAAGGAAGCCCAGGCCAGCGCCGAACAGCGCCGAGGTGAAGATCAGGATTTCACCGGTGCCCGGCACGTAATGCACGTCCAGATACTCGGTGAAGTCGACGCGCCCCACCGCATAGGCGATGACGCCCAGCGTCCCGGCCGCAATCATCGACGGCATGATCGCCAGCCCGTCCAGACCGTCGGTCAGGTTCACCGCATTGGCCGAGCCGACGATGACGCAGATCGCAAACGGCACGTAGAAGATGCCAAGGTTGATGAGCGTGTCCTTGAACACCGGCAGCGCCAGCTGATTCTGCAGCGGCGCCGGGTGATAGGCCGCCGCCCACAGCGCTGCGGTGACGGCGATCAGCACGCCCAGCAGCAGCCGCACCTTGCCGGGAACGCCCTTGGTGTTCTGTTTCGACACCTTGGCATAATCATCGGCAAAGCCGATCAGGCCATAGGCCAGCGTCACGAACAGCACCATCCAGACAAAGGGGTTGTCCCAGCGCGCCCAGATCAGGGTCGCGGTCAGCAGCGCGCCGACGATCAGCAGCCCGCCCATGGTGGGCGTGCCCGCCTTCGACAGATGCGCCTCCGGCCCGTCGTCGCGGATCGGCTGCCCCTTGCCCTGGCGCTTGCGCAGCACGTTGATCAGCGGCTTGCCAAACAGAAAGCCAAAGATCAGCGCGGTCAGAAAGGCGCCGCCTGCGCGGAATGTGATATAGCGGAAGAGGTTGAAGAAATCTCCCCCGTCCGACAAAGCGGTCAGCCAATAGAGCATGCGGCCCGTCCCCCGATCCTTACGGTTTTTCAGAATTGCGGCCGGATTGGCCCATTTCGCGGATGCCGTCAACGATCTTGGCCAGCGCCATGCTCAATGACCCCTTGGCCAGCACGATATCGCCCGCCGCGATGCTGTCCTGCAACGCGGGCACCGCCTCGGCGCTGGTCGCGTACCAGCCGCCCCGCTTGTCCGCGGGCAGCGCATCATGCAGCGCCCGCATCAAGGGGCCGATGCAGTGAATGCGGTCGATGTCCCGCACCGCGTCCAGCTGCGCCAGATCGGCATGCAGCGCCAGCTCCTGCGGGCCCAGTTCCTTCATGTCGCCGAGCCAGGCCAGCTTGCGCCCGCCGCCCTGCACCGGCGTCGCCGCCAGCACCGCCAGCGCCGCCGCGACCGAGGTCGGGTTGGCGTTGTAGCTGTCGTCCAGCAGGGTCACCGCGCCGCCGTCCAGCCGGATCGTCTCGCGCACGCCGCGGCCTTTGACAGGCGACCACAACGACAGGCTTTGCGCGGCCTTTTCGACATCACCCCCCAGCGCCTCGACACATGCCAGCGCGCCCAGGGCGTTCATCGCAAAATGCGCGCCAAGTGACTGGATATGCAGATCAATCTCGCGCCCCGAAACCGTGACATGGGCAAGGGTTTCCGCCCCCTTGATCGCCGCCGAGCGCAGTTGATACGCCGCCGCCGTCTCACCGAACCAGCGGGCCTCGGCGCCCAGATCCGCCGCCACCCGGGCCAGCACGGGCGCCTCGGCGATATCGGCATTCAGCACCGCCACGCCACCGGGCTCCAGCCCTTCCATGATGGCGGCCTTCTCGCGGGCGATGCCCGCCACGTCGTCAAAGGCCTCCAGGTGCACCGCGGCCACGGTGGTGACCATTGCCACATGCGGACGGGCCTGTTTCGACAGCGGCGCGATCTCGCCGGGGTGGTTCATGCCGATCTCGATCACCGCATAGTCGGTGTCCCGCGGCATCCGCGCCAGCGTCAGCGGCACGCCCCAGTGGTTGTTGTAACTGGCCACCGCCGCATGGGTGCGGCCCTGATCGGACAGCATCCGCGCCAGCATCTCCTTGGTCGAGGTCTTGCCGACCGAGCCGGTGACCGCCACCACCCGTGCCTGCGTGCGCGCCCGCGCGGCGCGGCCCAGGGCCTCCAGCCCCTTTTGCACGTCCTCGACGATCAGCAGCGGCGCCTCCGCCGACACGCCGTCCGGCACGCGCGAAACCAGCGCCGCCCCGGCGCCCTTCTCCAGCGCCTGCGCGACAAAATCATGCCCGTCGCGCGCCGCGGTCAGCGCCACGAACAGATCACCGGGCTGGATGGTGCGGGTGTCGATCGACAGGCCAGAGACCTGCCACTCCCCCTGCGCCTGCCCGCCGGTTGCGGCGGCGGCCTCAGCTGCGGTCCACAGGCTCATGCCAGCCTCCCGTCCAATGCGGCCACGGCGATGCTGGCCTGTTCCACGTCATCAAAGGGCAACACCGTGTCCCCCACGGTCTGGCCGGTCTCATGGCCCTTGCCGCAGATGATCAGCGCGTCGCCCGGCCCCAGCATGTCCGCCCCGCGCAGGATCGCCTCGGCGCGGTCGCCGACCTCGATGCAATCGGGCGCTCCGGCCTTGACCGCGGCGCGGATCGCCGCCGGATCCTCGCTGCGCGGGTTGTCATCCGTCACGATGACCACATCAGCGTTCTCATGCGCCGCCTGCCCCATCAAGGGGCGTTTCGAGGTGTCACGGTCGCCGCCTGCGCCGACGATGGCAATCAGGCGCCCCAAGACATGCGGGCGCAGCGCCTTGATGGCGCTGGCCACCGCATCCGGGGTGTGGGCGTAGTCCACGAACACTGCCGAGCCATTGTCGCGCTCGGCCGCCAGCTGCATCCGGCCGCGCACGGTGGTCAGATGCGGCAGGGTCTCGAACACCCGCTCAGGGTCTTCACCGCCGGCAATCACCAGCCCGCAGGCGAGCAGGATATTTTCCGCCTGAAAGCCGCCGATCAGGTTCAGCCGCACCTGGTACGGCTTGTCATGCCAGGCAAAGCGCATGTCCTGCCCGGTGCCGTCATAGCGCAGACCCATCAGGCTGAGATCGCCAAGGCCGCGGCCGACGCTGATGATCTCCTGGCCGCGCGCCGCCGCCACCGCGCGCATCTCGGCACCGCGGGGATCGTCCATGTTGATGACCGCCACGCCCTCGTCCGGCAGCACCCGGCGGAACAGCCCGGCCTTGGCGGCGAAATAGGCGTCGAAGGTCTCGTGGTAGTCGAGGTGATCCTGGGTGAAATTGGTAAACCCCGCCGCCGCCAGCTGCACCCCGTCCAGACGGCGCTGGTCGAGCCCGTGCGATGACGCCTCCATCGCCGCATGGGTCACGCCCTCGGCGGCAGCGGCGGCCAGGGCCCGGTGCAGGGTGATGGGTTCCGGCGTGGTATGGGCCAGCGGGTAGCTCCAGGCGCCCTCGATGCCGGTGGTGCCCATGTTGACCGCCCGGTGGCCCAGCTCCATCCAGATCTGGCGAACAAAGGTCGCAACGGAGGTCTTGCCGTTGGTGCCGGTCACCGCGACGACCGTCTGCGGCTGACCGCCGAACCACAGCGCGGCGGCATAGGCCAGCGTCTGGCGCGGGTCCTCGACCACCACCAGCGCGGCATGGCTGTCGGCCAGCACCCGCGCGGCGATCTCAGCTCCGGCGGCATCGGTCAGCACCGCGACCGCGCCCTTCTCCAGCGCTGCGGGAATGAACTTGGCGCCATGAACCTGGCTGCCGGGCAAGGCCGCGAACAGGTAGCCTGCCCGCACCTCGCGGCTGTCCACCGCGAGTCCGCTGATCTGCGGATCCGCCCCGCCACGGGCCGTCAGACCCAGCTGGCTGAGCGGCTGCGGCTCCGGGGTACTACTGTTGCTGCTGCTCATGGCCGGGTCCCTACCGAGGTCTAGTTCGAGGTGAGGGTTATACCAGCCATCTCGATGGGTTCAACTTGCGGACGCAGCCCGAGCAGAGGTGCGACCCGACCGATCATCTCGGCCGCCACCGGCGTCGCCGTCCAGCCCGCGGTGCGGCGCGGCTTGCCGTGGGCGATCACCTCCGGCTCATCCAGGGTCACCACCAGAACGTATTTCGGGTCATGGGCCGGGAACATCGCGGCAAAGGTGGCGATCACCTTGTCCTCGTAATAACCACCCTGCGGCTTGGGCTTGTCGGCGGTGCCGGTCTTGCCGCCCACCTGATAGCCGGGCACCTCGGCAAAGGAGGCGGTGCCGCTGGTCACCACCTTGCGCAGCATGGCGCGGGACTGGCGCGCCGCTTCCTCGGACATCACACGCTGGCCTTCCTGCGGCCCGTCCTGGCGCAGAATCGTGGGCTTCACGTAGCGCCCGCCGTTGGCGATCGCCGCATAGCCCGCCGCCAGATGCATCGGACTGGCGGACAAGCCGTGACCATAGGAAATGGTGACGGTGCTGAGATCCCCCCATTTGCGCGGCGTCAACGGGCGGCCACCTGCGGCTTCGGCGATTTCAATCGGGGTCGGCTCGAACATGCCGAGCGCCCGCAGGAAGTCCTGCTGGCGCAGGGCCCCGATCTGCAGCGCCAGGCGGCCGGTGCCGCGGTTGGAGCTGTTGACGATCACATCCGCAAGGCTCAGCTCGCCAAAGTTCTTGTGGTTGAACTCGCCGATCGGAAAGCGGCCGATGCGCATCGGGCCGGACGCGTCGATCATGGTCTCGGAGTTCGCAAGGCCAAGGTCGACCGCCTGCGCGGCGGTGAAGATCTTGAAGGCGGAGCCCAGTTCGTACACCCCCTGCACCGCGCGGTTGAACAGCGGGCTGACCGAGGGGTCAAACCCCGAGGTCGGCGGCCGCGGCCGGTCGTTCGGGTCGAAATCCGGCAGCGACACCACCGAGATCACCTCGCCGGTGTGCACATCCATCAGGATCGAGGTGGCACCCTTGGCGTTCATCAATTTCATGCCACCGTAGAGCACCCGCTCGGCCGCCGCCTGCACGGTCAGATCCAGCGACAGCTGCAACGGCTTGCCGCCGTTGGCGGGGTCGCGCAGGTAGCTGTCGAACTGCTTTTCCACCCCTGCGACGCCGATCACCTCGGCGGCATTGACGCCTTCCTTGCCGAAACCGGCCCCGCCCAGCACATGGGCGGCGAGGCTGCCATTGGGATAAAGCCGCATCTCGCGCGGGCCGAACAGAAGGCCGGGGTCGCCGATGTCATGCACCGCCTGCTGCTGCTCGGGGCTGATTTTCTTCTTTATCCACAGAAACTTGCGCTTCCCCGTGAAATCCTCGATCAGCTCGTCGCGATCAAGGTCGGGGAAGATCTCCACCAGCTTTTCGGCGGCCCCGACGGGGTCGACCATCTGCGGCGGCTGCGCATAAAGGGAATGGGTCTCGAAGTTGGTTGCCAGCAGGCGCCCCTTGCGGTCGACGATGTCGGCGCGCTGCATGGCGATGGCACTGCCCGGCACGCTGGCGACCGGCTCGGCCGGTTCGGACAAGGCGGTGATGCCCATGCGGGCACCGATGGTGGCGAAGGCAAAGACGAACAGCGCCCCCATGACCAGAAGCCGCCCCTCGGAGCGCTGGCGGGCCTGCACCTGCATCTCCTGGTGGCGCAGGGTGATGTTTTCCTGTTCGATCCGGTCAGGGTTCTCCCCCACCGCGCGAGCGTGCAGAATCCGGGCCAGCGGGCGCAGCGGAGTGCGGATCATGGGTGTCCTCCTGCGGCGGCGGCATTCAGGCCCGAGACCTCGATGCCATTGCTGAGGTCCAGTTCAGGCGGCACCGGGTAGGAGACCTCGTCCACCCGGCCAAACTGGTCCGGGCGCAGCGGCAGCAAACCCAGGCGATCAAAGTTCAGCTCGGCCAGGTCCCGCAGCCGCTCCGGCCGGTTGAGATAGGCCCATTCCGCCCGCAGCACCCCCAGCCGCACCTTGGCGGCACCGATCTGCTGGCGCAGGGCGCGGGTTTCCTTCAGCACCTCCTGAGTGGCGTAATTCTCGCGGTAGGCCCAGAAAGCCAACGCCAGAACGGTCAGGCAGGTGGCGACATAAAGCAGGGTTTTCATCGACCGTTGCCCTCCTTCAGTTGTGGCATGCCCAGTTCCTTGGCCGAGATCGGCCCCGGCGCGGCCGCGGTGCGGCGACCAACCCGCAGGCGGGCGCTGCGGCTGCGCGGGTTCTCTGCCAGTTCCTGATCATCGGGACCGACGGCCTTGCGGGTGACCAGCTCGAATTGCGCGGGGGCTTCGGCCTGCTCGGGCGCGTAACGGTTGGCGCGACCGGTCTTGCCCGCGCGATGCTGGAAGAAACGTTTCACCATGCGATCCTCGACCGAGTGGAAGGTCACCACGGCCAGAAGCCCGTCCGGCTTCAGGGCCCGCTCGGCGGCCAGAAGGCCCTCGAACAGCTCCTCGTATTCGGCATTCACCGCGATGCGCAGCCCCTGGAAGCTGCGGGTCGCCGGGTGCGACTGGCCCGGCTTGGGGCGCGGCAGGCAGCTTTCGATGATCTTGGCCAGACGCAGCGTGGTGGTGATCGGCTCCACCGTGCGTTCGCGCACGATCGCCTTGGCGATGCGGCGGCTGGCGCGCTCTTCGCCGTAGTGGAACAGGATGTCGGCAATCTGCGCCTCGCTCAGCTCGGCGATCAGATCGGCGGCGGAGGGGCCGGATTGCGACATCCGCATGTCCAGCGGGCCGTCTTTCATGAAGGAAAAGCCGCGCTCGGCCAGGTCCAGCTGCATCGAGGAGACACCGAGGTCGAGCACCACGCCATCGAGATCCTGGGCGTATTCATCCATGCGCGAAAACACGCCCGGTTGCAGGATCAGCCGGTCGCCATAGTCTCCCGCCCAGGGTTTCGCGAGTTCGAAGGCAAGCGGGTCGCGGTCGACGCCGATGACCTGTTCGGCCCCGGCCTCCAGCAGGCCACGGGTATAGCCGCCAGCGCCGAAGGTGCCATCCAGCCAGCGCCCCGACACCGGGGCAACCGCCTTGAGCAGCGGACGCAGCAGAACCGGAATATGGGGACCATTGGCAGCTGTCTGGTCCTGGGTCATGTCTTAAATGTCTCCGTCGCCATCAAGGAATTGCATCGGATCGAAGTCTTCCGGCAGTTCCTCCATCCACTTCTCGGTCTGGGCCAGCTCTTCTTCCTCGTAGGTTTCGGGCTTCCAGATCTGGAAGGTATCCCCCGCCGCGATGAAGAAGGCCTCGCCCTCGAGGCCGATTTTCTGGCGCAGCTTGGCAGGCAGCACCAGGCGGCCGGTCTCATCCACGTTGGTCGGGAAGGACTGACCATGAAACATCCGCTGCAGCATCTTGCGTTGCATGGAGCCGCGCGGCAGGCGGTCGATCTTGGCGTCGACCTCCTCGATTGCTTCTATAGTATAGCACTCCAGGAACTTGCGGCGATGGTCACCGTAGACAATCACCAATTCCGGGTTGCGGTCGGGCTGCCAGTTGGGATCGGATGCCTCCAGCACACGGCGAAAAGAGGCCGGGATTGACACCCGCCCCTTGCTGTCCACCTTGTGGTGGCTTTCACCTCTGAACCTGCGGCCCAATCTACCGTCCTTTTTCGCGCGTCCCTCGCGTTGATCCGTCCCCCAGAATGAAAAGGGGCGGGTTGATCTGCTGCCACTGATCAACCCGCCGCCTTGGCCCGCCTTGCGGGATGTCCGACTGCGCGCGCCACCTGGGGGGATGTCTGCTCGCCCGCGCGCCGGATCTCTGTTTTTCGAGGAAAGCGAAGGCCTGTATGAAACCTGCTTTTGTTTTTGTGGTCTGGGGTCGTTTGGCGCCCCGTCCCTCGTTTCCGTCGATGAATTAGGGATACTATGGGAATTGATGGCCCTGCAACCATTTTCTGCCCAAAGCCTCTGGACTCTTGCAGAAATTGAAGGGGATTCGCAGCAGAATCTCCCTGATTTTGGCCCCACCTTAGCTTCTGTGGTGCGCAAACTCTCCGCAAACACTACATATAGATCCAGATTGCAGAGCGATATTTTTTCCCATAGTTTCCCGCGATTCCTGATCCTGACATCCCCGATTCAAGGATGTTCGCGTCATGTTCCGCAAACAGCCCCACCTTCGCAGTAAAACCGGCCCTTTCCCACGGTTCAACACCGAGTGATTCGCAACGGCAAGCTGAAAGTGCGCGCGAGATGGCCATGAATTCCCATGCCGCCCATGAATTCCCGCCTGTCCCGTCGTTTCCCAATCTTCCCACGGTTTCCCAGTGGTCCCATGCGCAGCCCTCCGCCACCGGGAGGGCCAGACCGCGCCGGATCCGGCAGGCGATCCCATCCCGGCCCATTCCGCCTCCCGAAACGGCGGCCCTGTCGGCGCCGACCGGCGGCGGGGCGACGCAAAACGGCCCGCCGAGAGACGGGCCGCTGTGCAGAAATACGAAAGGCAGCCGGGTTGGCCGCGGGGCGATCAGGCCATGCCGCCCTTGACCAGCCCTTCGGCGATCCGGGCGTAGGCCTGGGCCATCGGCCCATCCCCCGCCGCAATCGGGGTGCCACCATCGCCCGCCAGACGGGTTTCGAGATCAATCGGCAGCGCGCCCAGCAGCGGCAGGCCCAGCCCTTCGGCCTCGGCCGTGACACCGCCGTGACCAAAGATGTGATGTTCGCCGCCGCAATCCGGGCAGGTAAAGAAGGACATGTTCTCGATCAGCCCCAGCACCGGGGTCTTCAGCGTCTTGAACATGTCCATCGCCTTGCGCGCGTCCAGCAGCGCGACGTCCTGCGGCGTGGAGACGACGATGGCGCCGGTCAGCTCGGCCCGGGTGCACAGCGTCAGCTGCACGTCGCCGGTGCCGGGCGGCAGGTCGACGATCAGCACGTCCAGCTCGCCCCAGTTGACCTGGCCCAGCATCTGCTGCAACGCGCCCATCAGCATCGGGCCGCGCCAGACCACCGCCTTGCCCTCCTCCAGCATGAAGCCGATCGACATAAGAGTGACGCCATGGGCGTGCAGCGGCTCGATGATCTTGCCGTCAGGGCTGGCCGGGCGGCCCTTGGCGCCCATCATGCGGGGCTGCGAGGGGCCGTAGATGTCGGCGTCCAGCAGGCCCACCTTGCGGCCCTGCCTGGCCAGCGCCACGGCGAGGTTGGAGGCCACGGTGGATTTGCCCACGCCGCCCTTGCCCGAGGCCACTGCCAGAATGCGCTTCACCCCCGCCGGTTTCAGCGGCTCCGCCTGCGGCTTGGGGTGGCCGCCGACCTTGAGGCTGGGCGCGGGCTGCTGCGCCGCATGGGCGGTCAGCGCCACCGACACGCCACTGACCCCCGCCAGCTGCGCCACCGCGGCCTCGGCGGCCCGGCGCAGCGGTTCCATCTGCTTGGCCACCTCGGGGCTGGGCGCCTCGATCACGAAGCTGACCTTGCCGTCCTCGATGCGCAGGGCGCGCAGCATGTCGCGCGACACCAGCGTGCCGCCGTCCGGCAGCTGCAGACGCTCCAGCGCTGCGTGAATCTGTTCCTGGGTGACCGGCATGGCTGCTCTCCTGCTTCTTGACCGACACATATATATGCAGCGAGTCGAGGCGATGGAAGCCGCGACGACAGCCCCGGGGCCAGACCGTGCAAAGACCTGTCAAGATTGACGCCAGTTCCCCTATGCAATCCATGCAAGCCTGCGCCGAGATCCGCGGCACATCACAAAGGTGATGCCAAAAAATCCGGCACTATCAGAACGGTAGCGGCTTCCACCCATGCATTTGCTGCATAGCGGCATTGACCAGACACGGGATTGTGCGCCCGCAGCATATCCGTAAATTGTATCACAAGAGGCGCCACTGGGGCGCAGGACGAAACGGCCGGACGGCAAGACGAAGGAACCGAAAAGATGGCAGCAGCACAACAGATCACCGCAGTGAAACTGGCGTCGCCTTTTGCTGCACTGGACGGCCTGATGGCGAAATTCGCCCGTTACCGCCTGTACCGCCAGACCGTCAAGGAACTGTCGGAGCTGAGCGGCCGCGAGCTGGCGGACCTGGGCCTGCACCGTTCCGAAATCAAGCGTATCGCCTATCAGGCGGCTTACGAAAACGAATAACAGAGATCAGGCTCTTTCTCCTCCTCCCTTGAAGAGCCTGTACTACGCGGTGGCATCCTCCTCCTCCCTGATGCCGCCGCACCCTATACCGGCCGAAAGCCGGGCTTGGATCACCGGGACCTCCTCCTCCCTTAATCCCGGTGTATGACAGAACGGCGGTGCCCCCTCCTCCTCCCTGGGCGCCGCCGTTTTTGTATTTTCAGCCATCCGCGACCCAGCCCCCTGCCCGCGCCGGACTGCGCAGGGCAGGCCGCTTTGCGCCAGAGCCTTGCAATGAAGGGCAGCGCGGCAGCGGCGGCGGGCAGCCCTGCTGCCCGCCGCCGCTGCCGCGCCCGGATCGGATCGCCAAGGCGATCCGATCCCCCGGCCATACCGGGGCATTTATCTGTCGTGAAGAGGCTTATCCAACGCGTTCAGGGCCGCGCGTCGCTCAGAACGGGATGTCGTCCGCTGCCGAAACGAAGCGGGCCACGACCTTCTTCGGACCGGCCTTCTCGAAATCGACTTCCAGCTTGTCGCCTTCGATGCCGAGAATCGCGCCGTAGCCGAATTTCTGGTGGAACACCCGCTCGCCCAGGGTGAAGCTGGAGGTGGCGGTCAGATCGATCACCTGGTGGCGGCTTTCCTTGGGCTGGCTCAGCCCGCGCTGACCGGAGCGCGCCTGCAGCCGCTTCCAGCCCGGCGAGTTGTAGCCGTCGGCCTGTGCCATCTTGTCCTCGATGGTGGAGCGCACGCCGTAATCAGATGCCCCCGCCGCGCCGGCGCCATAGCCACTGCCGGTCAGCACTTCGACGTGCTCCTCGGACAGCTCGTCAATAAAGCGCGAGGGCAGCTGCGACTGCCACTGGCCGAACACCCGGCGGTTGCCGGCAAAGGAGATGGTGCAGATTTCCTCGGCCCGCGTGATGCCGACATAGGCGAGGCGACGCTCTTCCTCGAGCCCCTTCTGGCCGCTTTCATCCATCGAGCGCTGCGAGGGGAACAACCCGTCCTCCCAGCCCGGCAGGAAGACCGCGGGGAATTCCAGCCCCTTGGCCGCGTGCAGGGTCATGATCGACACCTTCTCGTCCGCGTCCTGCTTGTCATTGTCCATGACCAGGCTGACATGTTCGAGGAAGCCCTGCAGATTCTCGAAATTCTCCAGCGCCTTGACCAGTTCCTTGAGGTTTTCGAGGCGGCCGGGCGAATCCGGGTTCTTGTCGTTCTGCCAATGGGCGGTATAGCCGCTCTCATCGAGGATAATCTCGGCCAGTTCCATGTGGCTGATGTCGCCATCACCGGCCATGCGACCCCAGCGGGCGATGCTGTCGACCAGCTCGCGCAGCTTGCCCGCGCCCTTGCCCTTGATCTGGCCCGACTCGACCGCCAGCCGCGCGCCCTCGACCAATGACACACCGTTTTCACGGGCGAGGATCTGGATGGTCTGCTGCGCCTTGTCGCCAAGGCCGCGCTTGGGCGTGTTGACGATGCGCTCGAACGCAAGATCGTCCTCGGGCGAGGTCACGACGCGGAAATAGGCCATGGCATCGCGAATCTCGAGCCGCTCATAGAAGCGCGGGCCGCCGATCACGCGATACGGCAGGCCGATGGTGAGGAAGCGATCCTCGAACGCGCGCATCTGATGCGAGGCACGGACCAGAATCGCCATGCTGTTGAGGCCGATGGGGCGCTGGCCACGGGTGCCGCGCTGCATCGCCTCGATCTCCTCGCCGATCCAGCGGGCCTCTTCCTCGCCGTCCCAATGGCCGATCAGCCGGACCTTTTCTCCGTCACCGGCATCGGTCCACAGCTCCTTGCCAAGACGCCCCTGATTGCCGCGGATGACGCCCGCGGCGGCGGCCAGGATATGACCGGTGGAGCGGTAGTTCTGCTCCAGCCGCACCACCATGGCACCGGGAAAATCCTTTTCAAACCGCAGGATGTTGCCGACTTCGGCACCGCGCCAGCCGTAGATCGACTGGTCGTCGTCGCCGACGCAGCAGATATTCTTGTGTGCCCCCGCCAAGAGCCGCAGCCAGAGGTACTGGGCGACGTTGGTATCCTGGTATTCGTCCACCATGATGTAGCGGAACCAGCGCTGATACTGCTCCAGCACATCCCCGTGGTTCTGGAAAATCGTCACCATGTGCAAGAGCAGGTCACCGAAATCGACTGCGTTCAGCTCGCGCAGGCGGGTCTGGTACTGGGCGTAGAATTCAATGCCGCGGTTGTTGTAGGCCCCCGCATCGGCCGAGGGCACACGGTCGGGCGTCAGGGCGCGGTTCTTCCAGTCGTCGATGATGCCCGCCAGCATCCGTGCGGGCCAGCGTTTGTCGTCCACGCCCGCGGCCTGAACCAGTTGCTTCAACAGGCGGATCTGGTCGTCGGTGTCGAGGATGGTGAAATTCGATTTCAGCCCGACCAGCTCGGCGTGGCGGCGCAGCTGCTTGACGCAGATGGAGTGGAAAGTGCCAAGCCAGGGCATGCCTTCGACCGCCTGGCCGAGCATGCCGCCCACCCGTTCCTTCATCTCGCGCGCGGCCTTGTTGGTGAAGGTCACCGACAGGATTTCATTGGGCCGCGCCCGCCCGGTGCTGAGGAGATGCACGATGCGGGTGGTCAGCGCCTTGGTCTTGCCGGTGCCGGCGCCTGCCAGCATCAGGACCGGGCCGTCCAGACATTCCACCGCCTCGCGCTGCGCCGGGTTGAGGCTGTCGAGATAGGGCATCGGCCGCGCCTGCATGGCCCGGGCCGACAGCGATGCGCCCTCAAAGGCGTCCATTTCGTCAAAACTGCTCATACCCGTGATCCTAGCGTGATTCAGGCGCGGCGGAAAGGGGACGTTCACATTCTGTTCCCACCAATTCCACCCCACCGCGGCAATGTAGTATCCGCCTAATACCCCGGCAGGCGGCAAAGGTGCTAGCCCCTTCCCTGCCAATTGCAGAGGAGGATCAAGATGGCACGCGTATTGATGATCACCGGCGACTACACCGAGGACTATGAGACCATGGTGCCGTTCCAGACCCTTCTGGCCTGCGGCCACGAGGTGGATGCGGTCTGCCCCGGCAAGGCAGCGGGCGAGACGGTGAAGACGGCAATCCACGACTTTGAGGGCGACCAGACCTACAGCGAGAAGCCCGGCCATAATTTTGCGCTGAACGCGGATTTCGCCGCAGTCGATCCCGCGAAATATGACGCGCTGGTGGTGCCCGGCGGCCGCGCACCGGAATATCTGCGGCTGAACGAGGAGGTGCTGGCGATGGTGCGGCATTTCTTTGAGACCAACAAACCGGTGGCGGCGATCTGCCACGGCGCGCAGCTGCTGGCGGCGGCAGGAGCGCTGGAGGGGCGGCAATGCTCGGCCTATCCGGCCTGCGCACCCGAGGTGAAGGCAGCGGGCGGCACCTATGCCGATATCGAGGTGACAGAGGCGGTGACCGATGGCAATCTGGTGACCGCACCGGCCTGGCCTGCGCACCCGGCCTGGCTGCGCCAGTTCATGGCGCTGCTGTAATCCGCGCCCTGCCCCGCCCGCTCGGGCTGGCGGGGCACTTGCTGCCAGACGGGAGAGAGAGACATGTGCGAGCTGTTCATCGGTGCCGACCCCGACCTCTGGGAGAGCCGCACCAAGTCGCTGCGGATCGACGGCATGGCGACCTCGATCCGGGTAGAGCGGTTTTTCTGGGACATTCTGGAAGAGATCGCCGCGCGGGACGCGATGACGGTGAACCAGCTGATCACCAAACTCTATCACGAAAGTCTGGATGCGGATCATGATCTGGGCAATTTCACCTCTTTCCTGCGGGTGTGCTGCGGGCGTTACCTGGCGTTGGCCAGCAATGGCGAGGTCCCCCGCGATACCGCCACGCCGCTGGCGGGCGTCGATGCGCCGGGCATTCTGGCGCGGGAGCGGGCGGCGCGGGACGCCACGCGCAAGGACGCCGCCACCCCGGCCCGGCCGACGCCGCAGCGGCGGGTGAACTGAGCCGACAAGCGATTGATTTTACGCTGGACAGACGCGCAGCTCCGGCGGCAGTTTGCCCTCTATGGATCTGCATCAGCGCTACCCCGGTCTGGATGACCTGAAACGCCGCGCCCGCCGCCGCCTGCCGCGGTTCGTGTGGGAGTATCTGGACAGCGCCACCGGGCGCGAGACCACGCAGGCGCGCAACCGCTCCGGGCTGGACCGGGTGGGGCTTGTGCCCTCGATCCTGCACGGGCCGCTGACGCCGGATCTGTCCACGCCGCTTTTTGGCGAGACGCTGCCGCTGCCGTTCGGCGTCGCCCCGGTGGGCATGTCGGGGCTGATCTGGCCCGATGCCGAAGGCATTCTCGCGCGCAGCGCTGCCGCCGCCGACATCCCCTATTGCCTGTCCACCGTGGCCAGCCAGTCACCAGAGGACCTGGCACCGCATCTGGGACGCCATGGCTGGTTCCAGCTGTACCCGCCCAAGGACGAGGGCATCCGTGCCGACATGCTGGCGCGGGCGCGCGATGCGGGCTTCAAGGTGCTGGTGCTGACGGTGGACGTGCCCGCCGCCTCGCGCCGGGAGCGGCAGGTGCGCTCGGGCCTGACGCAGCCGCCGCGGCTGACCCCGCGGCTGCTGGCGCAAGTAGCCATGCGCCCCGCCTGGGCCATGGGCATGGCGCGACAGGGGATGCCGCATATGCGCACGCTGGACAAATACATCGAGGGCGCCAGCGCCAGCCTGTCGTCGACGGCGCATGTGGGCTACCTGCTGCGCACCTCGCCCGACTGGGACTATGTGCGCTGGCTGCGACAGCACTGGGACGGACCGCTGGTCATCAAGGGCGTCTTGCGGGCCGAAGATGCCGCGCGGCTGGCTGATGAAGGCGCGGATGCGATCTGGGTGTCGAACCACGCGGGCCGCCAGTTTGACGGCTGCCCGGCGGCGATAGACATGCTGCCCGCCGTGCGTGCCGCAGTGGATGTGCCGGTGATCTTTGACAGCGGCATCGAGGGCGGGCTGGACATCCTGCGTGCGCTGGCGCTGGGGGCGGACTTCGTGATGCTGGGACGCGGCTTTCACTATGCTCTGGCGGCACTTGGCGCGGGCGGTCCGGCGCATCTGATCGACATCCTGGCCCGCGATCTGGAGGCCAATATGGCCCAGCTGGGACTGGCGGATCTGGCCGCAATCCGAGACCTGACGCGACACAATCTTGCGCAACCGGACTAACCCGCGCAGTTTGTGAAAACGCCAAACCACCCCACGCCCGTCCGACGCCCGACCTGCGCCAGAATGCCGCAATGCAGCTACGAAATGCTGCACTGCGGAGACACACGGCCGTTACAAGACAGGCAGAGAATCCCGGAAAAGCCTGTTGTTTTTGCATGTTTGCGGTAACATCGCCCGCCGCCGCGTTTTTGCAGCCAATCGTCGCATCGCGCATCGGACAGGAAACATCAGGCCGCTTGAGAGCGCAATCATGCCGGTTCTACCCAGAACTACGGTTGTCTGAACGGTTATTATCCGCCTAACAATTCTCCAACTTGCACGGACCCCGAGGGTGAAATGACCGACTTCAAAAAGATCCTGATTGCCAACCGTGGCGAAATCGCGATCCGCGTGATGCGCGCAGCCAATGAAATGGGCAAGCGCACCGTCGCCGTCTACGCCGAGGAGGACAAGCTGGGCTTGCACCGGTTCAAAGCCGACGAGGCTTATCGTATCGGCGAAGGTCTGGGACCGGTTGCGGCCTACCTGTCGATCGACGAGATCATCCGCGTCGCCAAGGAGAGCGGCGCCGATGCGATCCACCCGGGTTACGGCCTGCTGTCGGAGAACCCGGATTTCGTCGATGCCTGTGCGCGCAACGGCATCACCTTCATCGGCCCCAAGGCGGAAACCATGCGCGCGCTCGGCGACAAGGCCTCGGCCCGCAAGGTGGCGATTGCCGCCGGCGTGCCGGTGATTCCCGCGACCGAAGTGCTGGGCGATGACATGGACGCGATCCGCAAGGAAGCGGCCGAGATCGGCTATCCCCTGATGCTCAAGGCGAGCTGGGGCGGCGGCGGTCGCGGCATGCGCCCGATCTACGGCGAAAAGGAGCTGGAGGAAAAGGTGCTGGAAGGTCGCCGCGAGGCGGAAGCCGCCTTTGGCAACGGCGAAGGCTACCTGGAGAAGATGATCACCCGCGCCCGCCACGTCGAGGTGCAGATTCTCGGCGACAAGGACGGCAACATCTATCACCTCTACGAGCGGGATTGCTCGGTGCAGCGCCGCAACCAGAAAGTGGTCGAGCGCGCACCTGCCCCCTACCTCAGCGAAGAGCAGCGTGCCGAGCTGTGCGACCTGGGCCGCCGGATCTGCCAGCATGTGAACTATGAATGCGCGGGCACGGTCGAATTCCTGATGGATATGGAAAGCGGCAAGTTCTACTTCATCGAAGTGAACCCGCGCGTGCAGGTGGAGCATACCGTGACCGAGGAGGTCACCGGCATCGACATCGTGCAGGCGCAGATCCTGATCGCCGAGGGCAAGAGCATTGCCGAAGCCACCGGCAAGGCGAGCCAGGATGAGATCCGCCTGAATGGCCACGCGCTGCAGACGCGCGTCACCACCGAAGATCCGCTGAACAACTTCATCCCGGACTACGGCCGCATCACCGCCTACCGTTCGGCCACCGGCATGGGCATCCGTCTCGACGGCGGCACCGCATATGCGGGCGGCGTGATCACCCGCTACTACGACTCGCTGCTGACTAAGGTCACTGCCTGGGCGCCGACCCCGGAGAAGGCGATCGCCCGCATGGACCGCGCCCTTCGCGAGTTCCGGGTGCGCGGCGTGTCGACCAACATCGCCTTTGTCGAGAACCTGCTGAAGCATCCGACCTTCCTGTCGAATGAATACACCACCAAGTTCATCGACGAGACGCCGGAGCTGTTCCAGTTCGCCAAGCGCCGTGACCGCGGCACCAAGGTGCTGACCTATATCGCCGACATCACCGTGAACGGCCACCCCGAGACCGAGGGCCGTCCGGCGCCTGCGGCCGATCTGAAAGAGCCGCGCGCGCCCAAGGTGGAGCCGGGCAACCTGCCTTACGGCACCCGCAACCTGCTGGAGCAGAAGGGCGCGCAGGCCGTCGCCGACTGGATGAAGGCACAGCGGCAGCTTCTGCTGACCGACACCACCATGCGCGACGGGCACCAGTCGCTGCTGGCGACCCGGATGCGCTCGATCGACATGATCAAGGTGGCACCGGCCTATGCGCAAAACCTCAGCCAGCTGTTCTCGGTCGAGTGCTGGGGCGGTGCGACCTTCGACGTCGCCTACCGCTTCCTGCAGGAATGCCCGTGGCAGCGCCTGCGCGACCTGCGTGAGCGGATGCCGAACCTGATGACGCAGATGCTGCTGCGCGCCTCCAACGGTGTCGGCTACACCAACTATCCCGACAACGTGGTGCAG
This sequence comes from Leisingera sp. S2M4, assembly GCF_055398055.1. Lineage (NCBI taxonomy): Bacteria > Pseudomonadati > Pseudomonadota > Alphaproteobacteria > Rhodobacterales > Roseobacteraceae > Leisingera > Leisingera sp. S2M4. The sequence continues at coordinate 2,603,576 of NZ_AP040861.1, read as the reverse complement.
TCCTTCGTGAAGCAGGCCGCGAAGACCGGCGTTGACGTGTTCCGCGTCTTTGACTCGCTGAACTGGGTCGAGAACATGCGCGTCGCGATGGACGCGGTGATCGAGAGCGGCAAGGTCTGCGAAGGCACCATCTGCTACACCGGCGACATCCTGGATCCAAACCGGGCCAAGTACGACCTGAAGTACTATGTCGGCATGGCCAAGGAGCTGGAAGCCGCGGGCGCCCACGTGCTGGGCCTGAAGGACATGGCTGGCCTCTTGAAGCCCGCCGCCGCGCGCCAGCTGATCAAGGCGCTGAAGGAAGAGGTCGGCCTGCCGGTCCATTTCCACACCCATGACACCTCCGGCGTGGCCGGGGCCACCATCCTGGCGGCGGCGGATGCCGGCGTCGACGCGGTGGATGCGGCGATGGATGCGTTCTCGGGCGGCACCTCGCAGCCCTGCCTCGGCTCGATCGTCGAAGCGCTGCGCAACACCGACCGCGATACCGGCATCGACATCGCCAAGGTGCGCGAGATTTCGGACTACTGGGAACAGGTGCGGGCGCAATATGCCGCGTTTGAAAGCGGCCTCGCGGCGCCGGCCTCGGAAGTCTACCTGCACGAGATGCCGGGCGGCCAGTTCACCAACCTGAAGGCGCAGGCGCGTTCGCTGGGGCTGGAAGAGAAATGGAGCGAGGTGGCGCAGACCTATGCCGACGTGAACCAGATGTTCGGCGACATCGTCAAGGTGACGCCGTCGTCCAAGGTTGTCGGCGACATGGCGCTGATGATGGTGAGCCAGGGCCTGACCCGCGCCGAGGTCGAGGATCCCAAGACCGACGTGGCCTTCCCCGACTCGGTGGTGGACATGATGCGCGGCAACCTGGGTCAGCCTCCCGGCGGCTTCCCGGAAGCGATCGTCAAGAAGGTGCTCAAGGGCGAAGAGCCGAACCGCGAACGCCCCGGCAAGCATCTGAAGCCGGTGGACCTGGAGGCAGCCCGCGCGGATCTCTCCAAGCAGCTGGAAGGCTTCAAGATCGATGACGAGGATCTGAACGGCTACCTGATGTATCCCAAGGTGTTCCTGGATTACATGGGCCGCCACCGCCAATACGGCCCGGTGCGCACCCTGCCGACCAAGACCTTCTTCTACGGCATGGAGCCGGGTGAGGAAATCACCGCCGAGATCGACCCAGGCAAGACGCTAGAAATCCGCCTGCAGGCGGTGGGCGAGACCGACGAGAAAGGCGAAGTGAAGGTCTTCTTCGAACTGAACGGCCAGCCGCGCGTGATCCGGGTGCCGAACCGCTTGGTGAAAGCCTCGACCCAGGCTAACCCGAAGGCGGAAGCGGGCAACCCCAACCATGTCGGCGCGCCGATGCCGGGCGTGGTCGCCAGCCTCTCGGTGCAGGTTGGCCAGCAGGTCCACGAGGGCGACATGCTGCTGACCATCGAAGCGATGAAGATGGAGACCGGCATCCATGCCGAGCGCGAGGCGGTGGTGAAAGCCATCCACGTGCAGCCCGGTGCGCAGATCGACGCCAAGGATCTGCTGGTCGAGCTGGAATAACCCCGGCGCCATCCGGCAGAACGATCAACGCCCCGCCCAATTGGCGGGGCGTTTTTTTGCATGTCGCGGCCGGGCTCAGGCCGGATGCGAGGGCGTCAGCGGCAGGGTGGTGATTTCGACCCGCACCGGCAGGATCGCCTCCACGTCCGGTGCCCAGCCTGCGCCCGCCGTCGCCTCGGGCGGGACCGGGGTCAAGGCAAGCCCCAAGGCGATGGCGCCGCCGAGCGCCCCGATACGAAGAAACTCCCTGACTGGCATGACCGTGGTCTCCTGTGTGAACAGCGTTGCTTTGCAGGCTGACACGGCGCGCAGCCCGGGTTCCGTCGCCGGAGCGGCAAATTTTTTTCGACAGCGCCCGATTTTCCGCTTGCAGCCGCGCGCATCAGGCCCTAAATCACCGCTCACCGAATGGCAGCGCGGGCGTAGCTCAGGGGTAGAGCATAACCTTGCCAAGGTTAGGGTCGGGCGTTCGAATCGCCTCGCCCGCTCCATTCGAAAGTGAAGAGGCCGTCCTTCGGGGCGGCCTTTCGCATTTCGGGATTTCCGCCTAGTCTGCCCCTGCGGAAAACCTTGTGCGGAATCACCTTTGCGCCTAGGAACGGAGCGAGAACAAATTTGACGGGCGGAGCAGGATGCTGACATCGGTAGAACTATGCGCAGGTGCGGGCGGTCAGGCCCTGGGACTGGAGTCTGCCGGCTTCGACCACACTGCGCTGGTGGAGATCGACAAGCACTGCTGCGCCACGCTGCGCCACAACCGCCCGCAGTGGAACGTGCTGGAAGAGGACGTGCGCAAGTTCAAGGAGGTCGCGGGCGATTATCGCGGCATTGACCTCCTCGCTGGTGGCCTGCCCTGCCCGCCGTTTTCGGTGGCCGGCAAACAGCTGGGCGAGAAGGACGAACGCAACCTGTTCGATGATGCGATCGAGATTGTCGACGCCACCCGCCCCCGCGCGGTGATGATCGAAAACGTGCGCGGCTTTCTGGATGCGGTGTTCCACGACTACCGCGAAAAACTGAAAAAGCAGCTCTCCAAACTGGGGTATGAAACCGACTGGCGGCTGCTGAACGCCTCTGATTTCGGCGTGCCGCAGCTGCGGCCGCGGGTGGCGATCATCGCGCTGCGCAAGGAATTTTCCGGCCAGTTCAACTGGCCCGAGCCGCTGCCGCACAACCCGCGCACCGTCGGCGAGACGCTCCTGGACCTGATGCAGGAGCGCGGCTGGCGCGGCGCCGAGGACTGGGCGGCAAAGGCCGACGAGATTGCGCCGACCATCGTTGGTGGCTCCAAGAAACACGGCGGACCGGATCTGGGGCCGACGCGGGCGCGACGCGCCTGGGCGGCGCTGGGGGTCGAGGGGCGCACCATCGCCTATGAGGCACCGGACCCGTTCCACAACGGCATGCCGCGGCTGACGGTGCGGATGGTGGCGCGCATCCAGGGCTTCCCGGACGAGTGGCATTTCACCGGCGCCAAGACCAATGCCTACCGCCAAGTTGGCAACGCCTTCCCGCCGCCGGTGGCCGAAGCCGTGGCGCGCGAGCTGAAAGCGGCGATTGCCAAGCCCAAGCTGCATGCCGTACGGGCCTGAGAAAATCATCCGGATTACAGAGCCGACAGCAGCGCCCGCTCCGCGCGAAGCGGACTGCGCGCTGTGTGAGTGTTCGGCGGGGCGATACATGTCATGAAACAGAAGCTTCCCGACAGCCTGGTGCGCCCGGGCCACCCGGATTTTGCGCTGCTGTCGTCGCTGGCCGAAGAGATCACTTCTAGGGCGGGCGGCAGCATGGCGCTGGAACATGACGTGCCGCAGATGCTGCGCCAGTGCATCGACGATGTGATCATGACACCCAAGACCGGGCGGCGCGCCTATGAGGAGCTGGAAAAGACCGAGAAGACCTACATCGGGACGCGGGTGGAGATCGAGTTGCGGGCATTGCTGCGCCTGCCCAAGGGCCGGCTGGATACCGTGATCCTGGGTCAGGATGTCGACATCAAGCACACCATGGGCGGCAACTGGATGATTCCCACCGAGGCGCTGAATTGCGCCTGCCTGCTGGTGGCGGCGGATGAGGCGCGCGCCCGTTGCTATCTCGGGCTGATCGTCGCCCGCCCCGAGCACCTGACCGCCGGGCAGAACAAGGACGCCAAGCGCAGCATCTCTGCTGACGGGTTCCGCCATATCCTGTGGCTGCTGAAGGATCAGCCCTATCCCGCCAATTTCTGGCGCAGCGCGGATGAGACCGCGGTGGCGCAGATCTTTGCCGGGGAAACCGGCAACGAGCGCATGGCGCGGCTGTTCCGCCTGATCCAGCGCCGCGCGATTCCGCGCGACGTGGTGGAAGCCGTGGCGCAACAGAAGGATTTCATGCGTCGAATCCGGGCCGATGGCGGCCATGGCACCCGCGACATGCTGGCGCGCGAGCGGATCGTGCTGCTGGAAGGCCAGAAGGATGCCCAGCTGATCAAGGCGCTGGAGCTGCCCCCCTGCCCGGCCAGCGCCTTCATCTCCTGCCGGATCGACGATGCGGCGCAGGCGCGCCTGCTTGAACACTCCCGCCACAAGCTGCCACACCGCCCGGGCTGAGGCGGGTTTCGCATTTATCCACAGATACTTGGCGCTTGGGTCAATTTTCCGCTTGCAGCCCTGCATCGAAAGTCCTAGAAACCGCCCTACCAAATGGCAGCGCGGGCGTAGCTCAGGGGTAGAGCATAACCTTGCCAAGGTTAGGGTCGGGCGTTCGAATCGCCTCGCCCGCTCCATTTGGATCAAAAACGCCGCCCATCCGGGCGGCTTTTTTTGTTTTTCTCCCCGGTAACGACGCAGCCTGGCGCAGGCGAATTTCTTGCCCGAAGGTGCATTTTTTTGCTTGCAGTCCGGCGGATGATTTTCTATTCACCGCCTCACCAAATGGCAGCGCGGGCGTAGCTCAGGGGTAGAGCATAACCTTGCCAAGGTTAGGGTCGGGCGTTCGAATCGCCTCGCCCGCTCCATTTGAAACGAAAAGGCCGTCCCTCGGGGCGGCCTTTCGCGTTTCGGCCTGTCTTCCACTCTCCCCCACGCCTCGCAAGGCCAGCCGCGGGAAATTCCGGCAAGGCCACCAATTTGATCAAATTCCTTTTGACGCGCCATGCAAAACGCGCCAATGCTACGGCAAACCGCCCCTGCGGGCGCGCTAACGGAGGAGTTTGGCCATGGCCCCTGTGATCTATCCCACCACCAATTTCACTGCGACCGAGCAGCTGTGCCTGGACCGCGGCGAAGGCATCTATGTCTATGACAGCGATGGCAACAAATACATCGAAGGTCTTGCGGGGCTGTGGTGCACCTCGTTGGGTTACAGCAATACCGAGGTGATGGACGCGATCACCGAGCAGCTGCACAAGCTGCCGTTTTCGCACACCTTCGGCGGCAAGACCCATGAGCCGATCCAGAAGCTGGCAGAGAAGCTGAAAGCGATGGTGCCGGTGGAGGATGCCTATATCTTCTTCGGCAATTCCGGCTCGGACGCCAATGACACGCATTACAAGATGCTGCGCTATTACTTCAACGCCATCGGCAAGCCGGAGAAGCGCAAGATCATCACCCGCGAGCGCGGCTATCACGGGGTGACGGTTGCGGCCGGCTCGCTGACCTCGCTGCCCGCGAATCTGGCGCATTTCGATGCGCCGCTGGAGGCGCTGCACATCCTGCGCTCGGACGCGCCGCATTACTACACGGGCCGTCAGGGCAACGAGACCGAAGAACAGTTCGTCGACCGCATCATCAACAACCTGGAACAGCAGATCCTGGCGGAAGACCCCGACACCATCGCCGCGATGATCGTCGAGCCGATCACCGGCGCGTCGGGCGTGATCGTGCCGCCGGAGGGGTATTACGAGAAGCTGCAGGCGCTGTTGCGCAAGCACGGCATCCTGGTCTGGGCGGATGAGGTGATCTGCGGCTTTGGCCGTACCGGCGCGGATTTCGGCTGCACCACCATGGGCATCAAGCCGGACCTGATGACCTTTGCCAAGCAGCTGTCCTCGGCCTATTTCCCGATCTCGGTCTCGGTCATTCCCGGCTGGATGTACGAGGCGATGATCGACCAGACCAACGAGGTCGGCGTGTTCGGCCACGGCTACACCTATTCCGGCCACCCGGCGGCCTGCGCCGCGGCGCTGAAGACGCTGGAAATCTACGAGCGCGACAACCTGTTCGAACATGCCGCTGAGGTGGGCGCCTACATGCAGGCGCAGTTGCGCGAGATCTTCACCGACCACCCGCTGGTGGGCGAAGTGCGCGGCAAGGGGCTGATCGCGGCGCTAGAGCTGGTGTCGAACAAGACCACCGGCGCGAGCTTCGAGAAGGGCGCGGCGGGCGCAGCCGCACAGAAGGCCTGCGAGGCCAACGGGCTGATCCTGCGCGCGGTGGCGGGCAACGCGCTGGCCCTGTGCCCGCCGATCATCATCACCAAGGATGAGATCGACGAGATGCTGAAGCGGATGAAGGCCGGCGTCGACACAGCCTATCAGGAGCTGAAGAACCGCGGGCTGATCGCCGGCTGATCCGGCCTCAGCCCCGTGAAACGAAGAACGCCCCGCAGTGCGGGGCGTTTTGCTGTCGGCTGCGACGCCGGAGCGTGGCCTAGAAGACCTTGTAGGTCATCGTGGTCAGCGAGCGTTCGATGCCTTCGATCTGAAGCAGCTTGTCGTTGATGTATTTTCCGACGTCCTCGCCGCTGGGGATGTAGAGCTTCATCAGCAGGTCGAAATTGCCGCTGGTGGAATAGAGTTCGGAGTGGATTTCGCGCAGGGCGATCTCCTCGGCCACCTTGTAGGTGGTGCCGGGTTTGCAGCGGATCTGGACAAAGACGCAGGTGGACATGGGTGCCCCTTTTGCTGGTGTTCGGAATTTGCGCCAAGGTCGCATGGGCGCAGGCGCGGCGCAATAGGCGGCGGCGCGGGCAACAGTCTGGCGCCCATGAACAATGCCACACTTGAGCCCAGCCCCCTGCCCGCCCTATAAGCGCCTCGCAGCTTGAGGAAGGATAGCCCGTCGATGCGTACCGCCAAAGTGACCCGCAAGACCGCGGAAACCGAGATTTCCGTGGAGATCAACCTGGATGGCTCCGGGGCATATGACAACCAGACCGGGGTTGGCTTCTTCGACCACATGCTGGACCAGCTGGCGCGCCACTCGCTGATCGACATGACGATCCGCGCCAAGGGCGACTATCACATCGATGACCACCACACGGTCGAGGACACCGGCATCGCCCTGGGTCAGGCGCTGACGCAGGCGCTGGGGGACAAGAAGGGCATCCGCCGCTATGGCGAGTGCCACCTGCCGATGGATGACGCCCAGGTGCGCTGCGCGCTGGACCTGTCGGCGCGCCCCTTCCTGATCTGGAACGTGGAGCTGCCGACCCAGAAGATCGGCACCTTTGACACCGAGCTGGTGCGCGAATTCTTCCAGGGCTTCAGCACCCATGGCGGCATCACCCTGCACATCGACCAGCTGCACGGGTTCAACAGCCACCATATCGCCGAGGCCGCCTTCAAGGCGGTGGCGCGGGCGCTGCGGCTGGCGGTGGAGACCGACCCGCGCAAGGCGGACGCGATCCCCTCGACCAAGGGCGCGCTGTAACGGGCGATCCGTGCTAGTCTCCCTGCACAGATATCTGCAGGGAGGCGACGCAATGACGACACATGATGGTGGCTGCCTCTGCGGCGGCTTGCGATACCGGGTAAGCGGTGATCCCCTGTGGGTGACGGCCTGTTTTTGCCGCTTCTGCCAGCGGGCGACGGGTGCATTGGGAATGGTGGAACCCATTTTCGACATCGCCCGCTTCCAGATCACCGAAGGCGCACCATCGCGCTACGTGCATGTCTCGGGCGGCAGCGGCAAGGCGGTGAACGTGCATTTCTGCGCAACCTGCGGCACCAAGACCCACCTGACCTTCGAGCGCTGGCCGGACCGACTCGGCGTTTATGCGGGCAGCTTTGATGATCCGGGCTGGTTCGCCTTCACCCCGGAGAACAGCAAGTTCATCTTTCTCGATGACGCGGTGCGCGGGGCCATGGTTCCGGCGGGCTTCAAGGTGTTCCGGCAGCACGCCGCCACCGCGGATGGCACACCGCTGGATCCCGAGGTGCTGCACGAGGTGCTGCACATCCGCTGAAGGCTTGGCAGCGCCGGGTTGTTGCGCTAGGCAGCATGCGAGTTTCACACCCCTGGAGAGCCCCTACATGCTGACCGCGATCATCGATTACGAATCCGGCAACCTGCATTCTGCCGAGAAGGCGTTTCAGCGGATGGCGCGGGAACTGGACGCGGGGGAGGTCGTGGTGACCTCGGATGCGGATGTGGTGGCGCGCGCCGACCGGCTGGTGCTGCCCGGCGATGGCGCCTTCCCGGCCTGCGCCACCGAACTGCGCGGCCACAGGGGCATCTACGACGCCATGGTCGAAGCGGTCGAGCAGAAAGGGCGCCCGTTCCTCGGCATCTGCGTGGGCATGCAGCTGATGGCCACCACCGGGCATGAATACGCCGAGACACCGGGCCTTGGCTGGGTTGGTGGCGACGTGGTGAAGATTGAGCCTTCCGACACCGCGCTGAAGGTGCCGCACATGGGCTGGAATGATCTGGTGATCGACACGCCGCACCCGGTGTTCGATGGCGTCTCCAGCGGCGATCACGTCTATTTCGTGCACTCCTATCATTTCCGCGTCGCCGCCGCGGCCGAGCGGCTGGCCCATGTGGATTATGGCGGAGACGTCACCGCGGTGGTCGGCCGGGATACCATGCTGGGCATGCAGTTCCACCCGGAGAAAAGCCAGGCGACCGGATTGCGGATGATCGGCAACTTCCTGACCTGGACCCCCTGAGCCCACCCGCCACGGCCGGCCCTGCCCGCCGTGGCGAGCCGCCGCGATCTGCCGGTGATGTGCGCAGGTCACAGACGCGGCGGCAGTGCTTGGCCCGCACCGGTTTGAGCAATAGACAAGCGCGCCGCTTCGATGCATACGGGGCGGACCTTTTGTCACCGCGGCCATCCCCTTGCACATCCGTTTCGAGAAATACGATCACGCCGAAGGCAAGCACCGCTATTGCCTGCTGAGCCTGACACCAACGCTGTTTGGCGATTGGTGCGTCGAGCGCGTCTCCGGCCCGCTGAACGCGCCCGGCGGCGCGCAGAAACGCACCTACCTGACCGCCCATGGCGAGGCGCTGGCGATTTTCGAACGGTTCCGCGATCAGCAGCTGAAACGCGGCTATGCACCGATCCCGGTGCAGCTGGGGCTGCTCTAGGCGCAGCCCCGCGCCAAAGGTTTACTTGACCCGCGTCCAGGTCTGCTTGGAACAGATCAGCCCACCGGCCACGCAGCCCCGCAGCGCCAGGCTGCTGCCCGCAAGATCCATCTTGCCGATGTAGATCTTGTCGTTGGACGGACGCCAGACCTTGCCCGCATACGAGCCGTCACCCTGCGACTTCATGTCGATCACCAGAACCTTGCCCAGGTTCGGCGACTGGTACTCGCCCGAACTGTTGAAGGTCCGGGTGATCGTGCCGCAGACCGCAGCACCGCATTTTGCCATTTCCACGTAGGCATAGGAGCCATCGTCCGGCTCGGTCCGCCAGGTTCCGAGAACCGGATCTGCCGCCACGCCGGTGGCCAGACCCAGCGCCACCGCAGCGGCTGCCAGCAGTTTTTTCATCGCTCATCCTCCCTGTTGATGCCAGCAGTCTGTCCCGACCCCCGGTTTTGGAGCAAGCTTGACCTCGGGTCGCGTTGCAATTCGGGGCGCGCTTGTGCAAAACACCGCCAGCATATTCTACAAAGGGCTGCCCGGATGATCCTCTACCCCGCGATTGACCTCAAGGACGGCCAGGCCGTCCGCCTGCTGCACGGCGACATGGACAAGACCACCGTGTTCAACGACAACCCCGCCGCCCAGGCGCTGGAGTTCGTCGAAGCAGGCTGCGAGTGGCTGCACCTCGTCGACCTCAACGGTGCCTTTGCCGGTGCACCGGTCAACGCCGCCCCGGTCGAGGAGATCCTGAAACAAACCAAGGTACCGGCACAGCTGGGCGGCGGCATCCGCGACATGGCCACCATCGAAGCCTGGATCGACAAGGGGTTGGCCCGGGTGATCCTCGGCACCGTGGCGGTGGAAAACCCGGAGCTGGTGCGCGAAGCGGCCCGGGAGTTCCCCGGCAAGGTCGCCGTCGGCATCGACGCCCGCAACGGCAAGGTGGCGACCAAGGGCTGGGCCGAGGAAACGGACGTGATGGTGACCGACCTCGCCAAGTCATTCGAGGACGCAGGCGTGGCCGCGATCATCTACACCGACATCCTGCGCGATGGCGCGATGAAGGGGCCGAACATCCAGGCCACCGCCGAGCTGGCCAAGGCGGTCAGCATCCCGGTGATCGCCTCCGGCGGGGTGTCCTCGCTGGACGACCTGCGGGCGCTGAAAACCTGCGGTGCGCCGCTCAATGGGGCGATCTCGGGCCGCGCGCTCTATGATGGCGCGATCGATCTGGCCGAGGCGCTGGCAGTGCTGAAGGGCTGATCCGCGGCACCATGCCCGTTTGCAGGCGGCGACGATCTGCTGTCAGATGGCGCCACCTGCAACCATTGGCGGACCGTCCATGCCCCCTGTCGAAAAGACCCCGCTGCCCCAGGGCGCCCGCCTGTGGTCACAGGTTGGACCGGATGATTTCCTCGATGGCTATGCGGTGGCCAGCAGCCTGAGCCCGCGAGCGGCGGCTGATCTGGCCTTCTCGCTGCCCAGCTGGGCGCAGACGCTGATGCAGCTGCGCAATCGCCTGGTGCGCCCGCTGGGGCTGAAAACCGATCGCGATGAGCCGGGCGACAGCGCGCAGGCGACGACGCTGTTTCCGGTGTGCTTTGAGGACGATCAGGAACTGATCCTCGGCACCGACGACCGCCATCTGAATTTCCGCATCAGCATCCGGCGTCAGGCAGGCCGCATCCACATGGCCACCTGGGTGCATCGGAACAACCTGCTGGGGCGGATCTACCTGGCGCTGGTGATGCCGTTCCACATCCTGATCGTGCGCGACTGCATGCGCCGCATCGCCCGCCACAGCGCCGCGATTGCATCCCAACCGCCTGCGCAGTAAAGACACGTCAACGCAAGCGGCCAAAGGGCGACCCATGCTGAAAACCCGTATCATCCCCTGTCTCGATGTCGCCGACGGGCGCGTGGTCAAGGGCGTCAACTTCGTCGGCCTGCGCGATGCCGGCGACCCGGTGGAATCGGCCAAGGCCTATGACGCCGCCGGCGCGGATGAAATCTGCTTCCTCGACATTCACGCGACCCATGAAAACCGCGGCACCATGTTCGACGTGGTGCGCCGCACCGCCGAACAATGTTTCGTGCCGCTGACCGTGGGCGGCGGCGTGCGCACCAAGGAAGACGTCCGGGCGCTGCTGCTGGCGGGGGCCGACAAGGTCTCGTTCAACTCGGCCGCGGTCGCGAACCCCGATGTCATCGCCGAGGCCGCGGACCAGTTCGGCAGCCAGTGCATTGTCTGCGCCATCGACGCCAAGACCGTGGAACCCGGCCGCTGGGAGATCTTCACCCATGGCGGCCGCAAGCCCACCGGCATTGACGCGGTTGAGTTTGCCAAGCTGGTCACCGCCAAGGGGGCCGGGGAAATCCTGCTCACCTCGATGGACCGCGACGGCACCAAATCAGGCTTCAACCTGCCGCTGACCAAGGCGATCTCGGACGCGGTTGACGTGCCGGTGATCGCCTCCGGCGGCGTCGGCAACCTGGACCACCTGGTCGAAGGTGTAACCAAGGGCGGCGCCTCCGCGGTGCTGGCGGCCTCGATCTTCCACTTCGGGGAATACACCATCCAGGAAGCCAAGCAGCACATGGCCGCCGCCGGCATTCCGATGCGGCTGAACTGAGGGGCGACGTGATGAGCATTCTGCACGATCTCGAGGCCACCATCCTGTCCCGCAAGGGGGCTGACCCCGACAGCAGCTGGACCGCGAAACTGCTGGCCAAGGGGCCGGAAAAATGCGCCGAGAAATTCGGCGAAGAGGCCATCGAGGCCATCATCGAGGCGGTGAAGGACAACAAGACGGGGCTCGCGGCCGAAGGCGCCGATGTGCTCTATCATTTCCTGGTGATGCTGGCCGCCCGCGGCGTGGCGCTGGACGATGTCCTGACCGTGCTGGCCGAGCGCCAGGGCCTCAGCGGCATCGCCGAGAAAGCCGCCCGCCCCAAGGGCTGAGCGCCACCCCCCCCGGCCCTGCCCGCCGCGCGGGTCAAGGGAGGCGCAGCCTCCGCGCGCCAGCGCGGCTTGCCCTTGACGCGCCACAAAGCACACAATCGACCTCGCCCTGTCGGGCAGACCTGCCCGTCAGGGCCTCTCAGCAAAAACCGCGCCGCGCAGCGGCGCCCGGCCCAACCGTGCAGCCCGTCCGTCAGGACGGGCGCAGCGGGCGGGAGCCCCCCTGCCCAGCCTTAAAGTTTTGAGGAGATGATGCCGGTGGCAAAGCCGCCCTGGCGCAGCTCGCCAAACAGGCGCTGGTATTCGATCTTGGGACAGCGGTTCTGGATCACCGTCACGCCGCGGGCCTCGGCCTTGGCGGCCGCTTCGGCGTGTTCAACGCCGATCTGCATCCAGATGGTCTGCAGGTCGGGAAACACGTCCAGCGCCTCGTCGACGATCGGCGGCACCGCCTCGGAGCGCCGGAAGATATCGACCATATCCACCGGTGCGTCGACGTCGGACAGGCTGGCGCGCACGGGTTCGCCGAACAGCAACTTGCCCGCGTGGCCGGGGTTGACCGGAATCACCCGGAACCCTTTCAGCGACAGGTAGCGCGCGACGTAGTAGCTGGGCCGCACCGGGTTCATGGACACGCCGACAACCGCAATCACGCGACTGCGCTGCAGGATGGATTTCAGGTGGTCGTCACTGTAGCTGCTCATGCCACCCAACCTAGGCGCCTCCGCCTGGCCCGCCTAGCCGAATTCGTCGCTGCAGATAAAAAATGCGCCCGGACGAACCGGGCGCGAGGTATGGAACGAGGGACAGTGAAAAAGATCTGCGGTGGTTCCACTCCGCAGTCTGTATTGAATATGGGTCACAGTTCGGAAAATAAAAGCGCCACTCACGAGAAAGTGAGGTGACGGCTCAGTGGCGCAGAATCGCAGGCCAGTTCTGCTTTGCCCGCGCGATCAGCTCTTCCTTGCGGGCGCGCCATTTCTGCTGGGCCTCCGGGTTGTTCAGAAGGAACAATCTTCCGTCAACGATCACCCACAGCTGCGGATCGCCCGGCACCAGCACGCCCCGGGACATGGCATAGGCGCAATAGCCGCCAAAGGCCGGGGCAAAGGCGCGTGGATTGGATTCGAACCGCGCCCGGCTGGCGGCGCTGGCGAAATGCCAGTTCGCCCCCTTCCACATCACTGCGTTGCGCTGGTGTCCCGGCTGCGCCACCCCGTGCTGAAAGAAGGCCACCACGTCATAGCCGCCAACCGCCACGCCTGCGCGGGTGGCGAACAGCCCCGTGTCCGCCCGCGCCGCGCCTGGCGGCACCGCGAAGGCGAGAAGAGCCGAGATCACTGCAAGGGCGCGGAAAATCAACACATACTCCATTTCTTCCCCCGCCGCGGTCAGGCGGCGGGACATCAGTCACAGAGTGCCCTAGCCACGCAGGCTTGCAAAGCGGCCTTACGCGGATGTGAACCGGTTTTGATCGGTTCAGCGCGGCAGCGAGGCGTAGAGCGCGATTGCAGCCGCGTTGGAGACGTTGAGCGAGCCGAAACCGCCTGCGGCGTCGATCTTGACCAGCTGGTCGACGGTCTCCCTGGTCTTCTGCCGCAGCCCCGGCCCCTCGGCCCCCAGAACCAGCGCCACCGGCAGATGCGTTTTGCCCTCCAGGGCGCCTTCGATGGTCTGCTCGGCCTCTCCGTCCAGCCCGAGCACCAGAAAGCCCATGTTCTGCAGCTCGATGATGGTGTCGGCGAGGTTGCGCATCCGCAAATAGGGCTGGCGCTCCAGCGCGCCGCTGGCCGTCTTGGCCAGCGCCCCGGTTTCGGGCGCAGAGTGGTGGCGGGTGCCGATGACGGCACTGGCGCCCAGCACCTCGGCCGAGCGCAGGATGGCGCCGACATTGTGCGGATCGGTGACACGGTCCAGAAGCAGCACGCGCGGCACCTCCGCACCGATGCAGTTTTCGGCCAGACCGCCCCAGTTCAGCGGCTTCACCTCCAGCGCTGCCCCCTGGTGGACCGACTGCGGATCAATCGGCGGGTTGAACTTGCGCGGATCGATCACCTCGGCCTCGATGCCGGACGCCTCGATGGCATCGGCCAGCTTGGCCTGTGCGTTCAGCGTCACCATCAGCCGCAATTTTTCGCGCTTGGGGTTCAGCAGTGCATCCCGCACCGCATGCAGGCCGAACAGCCAGACGGTTTCCGCAGCAGCAGCCCGTTTGGCCTGCTCTTTTTCGACGACCCACTTGGGTTTCTTGGACATTTTGCTCTCCGGCAGAAAGAAATTGAGGGCAGCTCAAAAAACTTGCGATTTTCCTGTTGACGCCCCTTTGGCCTGCTAGTAATCACGCCTCCACGTTAGGTGCAACACTCACCTGACAGTGGGCGACAGGCCGCAAGGTGTGGCAGGGGACTGTAACTCCCTCGCGGAGACGCACGCTTGGTTCGATTCCAAGGTCGCCCACCATCCCCTCCTCGGGATGCGTGGTAAATCACTGAAAATCCAAGACATATCGCGTTGCTCAACCGCCGCCTCGGTGTCTGCGACATCTGTTTCTGCGCGCGGGATCCATGTCGCAGCCACATGCCGCAGGGCATGAGACGCCATGCCATTTCACCCGCGAACGACGGGCAAGTCCGACAGGTGACGTGAAGCCACAAGACGCGACGAACACCAAGCGCACATCGCCCGATCCGACCAAAGATCAGGAGCAATACAGCGCTACGGGGAAATTACCACCAACCCCGCTGACAGGGTGTTTATGCTTATCTAGGGGGGGGGAGATGGTACCGCCTCCCCGGCTTGAACGGGGGACCTCTGGATCCACAATCCAGCGCTCTAACCAACTGAGCTAAGGCGGCACTGAGGGGGCATTTATAGCACGTCCCGAGGGGGCGCAAGAGGTTTTTTCACCTTTCTGTCACGAAAAGAAAATGACCGCGCGCAGCCCCTCCCCGAGCCCGGAAAAAACTGCGCATCTTCCACAAAGTTATCCACAAACCTCTGCACTGGCTCGATAAAACCTTGAGGCCAGCGTGCGAGAGCGGGGCCGCGAACTCAAGCCATGCCTTCCTCCCTCCGGGCCTGAAAGCAGATCCGCCAGGTCTGCTCCTCCAAGTCCTGGCCATAGCCCCGCACCGGGCGAACCTCTTGCAATTGCCAGCCAAACGCGCGGTAGAGCGCGCCAGCCGCGTCATGGCTCTGGTAGGTCTTGAGCACCATCCCGGCGTACCCCGCGCTGCGGGCAAACCCCATGCAGCTCGCCAGCAGTTGCTTCCCCAGTCCCTGACTGCGGGCCTCGGGCACCACGAGAAACAGGCGGAGCCGCGCGGTCTGCGCGTCCTCCCGCATGCAGAAAATCGACCCCAGGCGGCGCCCCTCCTGCTCGGCCAGCCAGCCGCGCTCGCACCGCGGGTCATGATCGGTGCAGAACCCGTGAAGCACCTCAGCCACCACCGCGCCGAACCGGCTGTCAAACCCGGCCTCGCGCGCATAGAGATCCTGGTGGCGCGCCACCAGCCAATGCATGTCGCCCGGGGCGAATCGGCGCAGGGACAGGTCGGTCATGCCGCCAGTGTAGCCCAAAGGGCGCTTGCCTTTCATGCGACTGCGGGCTAGCACCGGCTGCAATCCGCTGACCGGTTAGGGAGTGCAAAATGGGTATCAACACCGAACGCGACGTAGAGGCAAATCTGCAAATCGGCCCGACCGATCAGGGCATGGTTCGAATCTTCATCGAGGCCGACGGCGTCGAGATCCCGATGGATTTCGAGCCTGAAGAAGCCGAGGAAATCGCCGACGAGATCCGCGCCGCGGCGCAGGCCGCCCGCAGCATCGGCTGACAGGCCAGCGCGCCGCCAAAGCCGCGCGCGCCACCATCCGCCCTGCAAACCCCGGCCAAGGCGTAGCCGGGCAGGCGCGCGGCCCCACAAGCGGCCGCAGCGCCACCCCAGACCGCCGAAGGCGGGCTGCCGGGCCCAAGACCGCAAGGGTTTCCCGGCACCGCCGGGGCACCCTCAGGCGCGGGAGAGCCACGAACCCTCACACTCATCCTCGCAGTCCAACGCCACGCGCAGCCAGTGACCGCGCTCCTGTGGCGGCCCCAGATCAGTCCGCTGATACCTCACCCGAAGGCCCGCCCAGAAGCAGCCCGTCACGCCCCAGGCGCGGGTCCCTCAGCCTCTGCAGGCGTTGCGCGGCATCCATGGCAAACTTCTGGGTGAGCTTCTTGCGCCGGGCGGGCGGCAGCTTGTCCTCCGGTGCCATGCGCAGAACCTGCGCATCATAAGGATCGGCCACGATCAATCCGGTTGCGTCGGGCAATAGCTCCGTCGGGAACTCCATATCGACAGCCCAGAAAAACCGGTCGCACCACTCCAGATACCCCTGCCACTTGTGGTCGGCCTGATAATCGGCGCGGCTGGATTTGCACTCGATCACCCACAGCTCCCCCTTGGGGCCAAGCGCCATCACGTCCACGCGCAGCCCTCGGGTCGGCACGAATTCCTCCAGCGAGGCATATCCCAGCGTGCGCAGGTGGCGCGACACCCCTCGGGCCAGTTTCTGTCCGGGCTGCAAGTCAACTTCCATCCCTCGAATGTGAACAATAGGAGAACAAAAGGCAAGCCGGCTTTTCGCTTGACTCGATACCTTTTGGTATCGCATGGTATGGATACCAAAAGGTATCACAAATCACCGATGACCGATTCTGCCCAGCTGACCTTTCGCGCCCTTGCTGACCCGACCCGCCGCGAGATCATACGCCTGCTGATCCAGCAGGACATGAGCATTGCCGCCCTGACGGCCCATTTCGACATGACCCGGGCCGCCGTGAAGAAGCATCTGACAGTGCTTCGCGAGGGTGGGCTGATAGTCGTGCACCCGCAGGGGAGGGAGCGGCTCAACCGCCTCGACCCGGCGGGGCTGGAGCCGGTTCTGGACTGGCTCGGCCTGTTCGACCAATTCTGGGACGACCGTCTGGACCGGTTGAAGAGCGTTGTGGAAAGGAGCCCGGAATGACCGCGACCACCCTGCAAAAGACCCTGCATCTGCGCGCCACCCCGCAAGAGGTCTGGACCTTCCTCACGGAGCCGGACGCGCTCGCCGACTGGTTTCACCGACCGAATGCGGCGCTGGACGAAGGGAACGCCTATGAGATGTGCAGCGATGGCGGCATCACCATTTCAGGTCAGGTCATCGCCGCGCAGCCCTGCACCCGACTGCAGTATACCTTTCACGTGCCCCCGATGGGTGACACCATCAGCACGGTCACCTGGGAGCTTGAACCGGTGCCGGGCGGCACCAGGCTCTGCCTCACCCATGACGGGCTGCCGCAGGCCGTGGCGCATTTTGGACTGACCCTGGCTCTGGACCAGGGCTGGGACGGGCATTTCGCCAAGCTGCGGCGCGCCCTGGCGTCAGAAGTTGAAAACTGACCCCTTGTGCAAAGCCGCTCGGATGCCTAACTAGGCCCTTGGCGGGTTCTGCCCTTCTCGTGACAGGCAGCATTCCGGTGGCCTTAAGCAATTCCGAGGGAGCTGGCTCTGTTCGGATCCTGGTCCGATTACCTGGCGCCCACCTGTATATACAGGTCCTCGGGAATCAAAGCCGCACGGTTGCTTGGTGGTTCCCGCCACTTCCCACCCTTTACCTCAGGCCGTTTGCGTCTCTCTCGCGGCAGCCTGAAGGACACAAAAAAGCGCCCCTGAAAGGGGCGCGGAACCTTGATCTCAGTCCTGTTTCCACCGATCGGCGGCGCAATTGCCCCCGGTCAGTGACCGCGCAGCTGGCGCTCCAGCCGTGACGGCGCCCTCGCCTCGGCGCGCACCGGCTGAAGCTGATGGGCGACCGGCGTGCCGCCACGCGGTCCTTTGGGGGTCTCGGCCATCGCCATGACCGCCCAGCCGAACTGCACGCCGGCAAAGACGATGCCGTGCATGAACCACAGGAGGGCCACCGCCAACAGCCCTGCATCGGACGCAACCACCAGTGACCAGAGGTTCATCACGTTGAACCACAGCAACACCGCAACGAATGCGGCCGCGATGGCAAACCCGATCACCACGTTGCGGATGTACATTTTCACCAGTTCAGGCATCCCAGTCCTCCTGTATTGCAAGGCGAGGTTAGCAGCCTTTCCGGGGCCGTCCAGCGGTTCTGCACGGCATGAGCGGAATTTGTCGCACCCTCCGCAGCCCGCCTCTCCGCTCACATCCACCCAACCCGGTCCGCCCTACCCTGCCAGGCTGCGCGAGCCCCTCTCGCAACAAAAAAGCGCACCCGAGGGCGCGCCATTTTATAGGCGATAGCTAGTTACGGCCCGACTGCGGCAGGCCGCCAACTGTCCGCGAGCCAAGGGTTCAGAACGCCTCGGGCTTTGCCTCGCGCGCCATATGGTCGAGGACCGCGTTGACGAACTTCGGCTCCTTACCTTCGGGGAAGAAGGCGCGGGCGATGTCGACAAATTCGTTGATCACCACCTTTGGCGGGGTGTCGGACTGGGTCAGCTCGGCGCCTGCGGCGCGGAACAGCGCCCGCAGGGTCGGGTCGATCCGCCCGATCGGCCATTTCGCCACCAGCGCGCGGTCGGTCATCTGGTCGATCGGCGCCTGGTAGTTCACCGCATCGCGCACCAGCTTGCGGAAGATCTTGGTGTCACCCTCGACCATCTCGACGCCCTCGTAGATGGCGCCGAAACGGTGGTCTTCGAACTCGACGATGACCTGATCGAAGGTCTGGCTGCTCTGCTCCATCTGGAACAGCGCCTGCAGCGCGTAAAGCCGTGCTGCCGATCTCATCTGGGTCTTGCCGTTGCCTTTGGGGCGACTGTCCTGGGTGCTCATGCGCTGGTGGATCCGTTGTCTGTACCGGCGACCTGATACGCCCCTGCGGGCGCCTTGAAGCCGATGCCTTTGGTCTGATCGCCCCACTTACGCGTGAGCGCGATCAGATGCAAGGCCGCAGCCGCAGCGCCGCCACCTTTGTTCTGGTCGGCGATATCGGCACGCACCTCGGCTTGCTTGCGGTTTTCCACCGTCAGGATGCCGTTGCCGATGCACAACCCCTGCAGCCCCATCAGCTGGATCGCGCGGGAGCTGTCGTTGCAGACGGTCTCGTAATGGGTGGTTTCGCCGCGGATCACGCAGCCCAGGGCCACGTAGCCGTCAAAGTTCGAGGTGCGGTCGGCGATGGCGATCGCGGTGGGGATTTCCAGCGCCCCGGGGACCTCGGCGATCTCATATGTTCCGCCCACCGCCTCGATCTCGGCCGCGGCGCCGGCCACGAGATTGTCGGCGATGTCCTTGTAATAGGGCGAAACAACGACCAGCAGCTTCACCGGCTTGTCGAATTCTGCCCGCGGCAGGATGTAGTGGCTTTCGTGTCCGGCCATATCAAGCCTCCTTCAGGATAGAGCGGCTGCCGGTGATCGACAGCCCATAGGCGTCAAGACCCACATATTTGGTCGAGGGCGAGTCGGTCAGCAGGATCAGGTCGCGCAGGCCAAGGCTCGACAGGATCTGGGCACCAATGCCGGTCTGCTTGATGGTGACCGTCCGCGGCCCTTCATCCTCGGCGGCATAAAGCGCGTTGCGCGGCTGGCGGAACAGCGTGACGACGCCACGGCCCTCCTCGGCGATGATCTCCATCGCGCGCGGCAGCTGACGGGCAGACTTCGGCCCCAGCCCCAGCAGATCGGTTGCCTCGTGCAACGCGTGGGTGCGCACCAGCACCGGCTCCGGCGTGGTGATGTCGCCCTTGATCATCACCACGTGTTCGATGCCGTGGGTCTGATCGGTGAACAGCCGCATTTCCCATTCGCCGCCGAATTCCGAGGTCACGGTCTCGCGCGAGGTTTCCACCACCAGGTTGTCGTTGCGCGCGCGGTAGGCGATCAGATCGGCGATGGTGCCGATCTTCAGCCCGTGCCTGGCGGCATAGTCCACCAGGTCGGGCAACCGAGCCATGGTGCCGTCTTCCTTCATGATCTCGCAGATCACCGACGACGGGTACAGCCCCGCCAGCCGCGACACGTCGCAGCCGGCCTCGGTATGGCCTGCGCGCACCAGCACGCCACCACGGCGGGCGCGCAGCGGGAACACATGGCCCGGCGTCGCAATGTCGGCGGCGGTCTTGGCCGGGTCGATGGCGGTGGCCACGGTCAGCGCCCGGTCAGCGGCCGAGATACCGGTGGAGACACCCTCGCGGGCCTCGATCGACACGGTGAAGGCGGTCTCATGACGCGAGGAGTTGTGCATCGCCATCATCGGCAGGCCCAGTTCCTCGACCCGTTCGGCCGGCAGGGTCAGGCAGATCAGGCCACGACCATGGGTGGCCATGAAATTGATCGCCGCCGCATCCGCGAACTGCGCCGGGATGACCAGGTCCCCCTCGTTCTCGCGGTCCTCGTGGTCGACCAGGATGAACATACGCCCCTGACGGGCGTCTTCGATGATGTCTTCAATCGGGCTGATGGCGTCGCGCAACTGCGCCTCAACCGGGCCCGGTGTTTCAAAGCTCATATGGCAGCCTTTCGATGCGCATGGGCAGCACGCCTGGCACTGCGGGTTCTGTTTCAGCCAGATAGCCCAGAGGCGCGACAAATGCCAGTCCCGCAAGCGGCACCACGGGGTCCGGACGCGCCCTGTGCGCAGGTGCACAGACGTTGGCAAATGGGGATTTGGCCCCGACGGGGCGCTATGGCTGGTGTGCCGCGGGTGCGCGCGACGCGCCAGCGGCGCGCCCGGCCCAACGCCTCGGGCGGCATGCCCATGCAGCCCGAGGGGGCGGGAGCGCCCCCATGCAGATCAGCCCGCGCGGCCTCGCGTGCCGAGGCTCGCGCCTTGCTCAGCCTGCCTCGTTCAGCCGCGCGACATAGCGCGCCAGGGTGTCGATCTCGAGGTTGACCCGGTCGCCCACCGCCATGTCACCCCAGTTGGTGACCTCCTTGGTGTGCGGGATGAAGTTGATGCCGAAATCGCAGCCTTCGACGTCATTCACCGTCAGCGAGGTGCCGTTCAATGCCACCGAGCCCTTGGGCGCGATGAAGCGCGCCAGATCCTGTGGCGCACGCAGGGTGACGCGGGTGCTGTCGCCCTCGTCGCGGATGGCAATGATTTCTGCCACCCCGTCGACGTGGCCCGACACGATATGGCCGCCCAGCTCATCGCCGACTTTCAGCGCGCGTTCCAGGTTCACCCGTTTGCCCGGCTTCCAGTCGCCAAGGTTGGTCTTGGAGACGGTTTCGGCCGAGATCTGCACGTCATACCAGTCGTCCCCCAGCTCCACCACGGTCAGGCACACGCCGTCCGACGCGATGGAGGCACCGATGTCGATGGTCGCGGTGTCGTAGGCAGAGCGGATCCGGGCCCGCAGGTCGCCCTGCTGCTCCAGTTCGACGATGGTGCCAACGTCGGTGATGATGCCTGTGAACATGGGTCCGCTCCTGCCGGTGATAGATCTGTCACTGGCAGAGGTAGCCAAGCCACGCGCCCTTCACAAGCCCCGGCTTGCCTTTGCCCGACGTCCAGTCATAGTTTCGCCCCAGTCAATTGTTAACCACAGCTTGAGACCGCCACAGTATTCTGCCGACCGAGATGCCGGACCAACCCATGACCCCGAGACGCTTCCTGTTTCTGCAAGGCCCGCACGGGCCATTTTTTGCAGCCCTTGGCCGCATGCTGAAATCGGCTGACTGCGAGGTGGTCCGGGTCGGGTTCAACGCCGGGGATCAAGCGTTCTGGCGCGACAAGGCCAGCTACGTGCCCTTCACCGGACAGCCGCAGGAGTGGCCTGAGTTCCTGTGCACCCTGCTGGACCAGCGCCGCATCACGGACATCGTGCTTTACGGCGACACCCGCCCCATCCACGCTGCCGCCGTGGTGGCCGCGCGGGCGCGCGGCCTCACCGTGCATGTCTTCGAGGAAGGCTATCTGCGGCCCTTCTGGGTGACCTATGAGCGCGGCGGCGCCAATGGCCACTCCCGCCTGATGGAGCTGGATGTGGCGCAGATGCAGGAGGCGCTGGCCCGGTGTGATCTGGAGACCCCGCTGCCTCCGGCGCATTGGGGTGACATGCGACAGCATATCTTCTACGGGGCGCTCTATCATGGCTTCGTGATGTTCCTGAATCAGGGCTATCGCAATTTCCGCCCCCATCGCGCCCTGACCGTCACCAAGGAATTCCGCCTCTACCTGAAACGGCTCTTGCTGATGCCGGTCCAGGCCCTGGAACGGAGGCTGGCAGAGTGGCGCATCCGAAACGGTGGCTTTCCCTATCATCTGGCGCTGCTGCAACTGGAGCATGACAGCGCCTTTCAGATGCATTCGCCTTTTGCCAGCATGGGCGAATTCCTCGCCGAGGTGATCCGTGGATTTGCCGAGGGCGCACCGCGCCATCACCATCTTGTCATCAAGGCCCACCCGCTCGAGGACGACCGCGCCCAGGTCCGTCGCACTCTGCGCCGTCTGGCCCGCGAGCATGGGATCGCCGACCGCGTCCACTATGTGCGCGGCGGCAAACTGGCACAGCTGTTGAACGAAGCGCGCAGCGCCGTCACCGTCAACTCCACCGCGGGCCAGCAGGTCTTGTGGCGCGGCATCCCGCTGCGGATCTTCGGACGCGCCGTCTATGGCAAACCGGAGTTCGTCTCGGAACAGCCGCTGGCCGAATTCTTCGGCAAGGCAAGCCGTCCGGACGCCCGCGCCTACAAGGATTACCGCCGCTTCCTGCTGGAAACCTCGCAGGTTCCCGGCGGATTTTATTCGCGCAAGGGGCGGCGCCAGTTGCTGCGCCAGGTCACCGATATGATGCTGGCCGACGAGGATCCCTATGACGCGCTGCGCCTCGGCACAGCGGCTCCGCGGCAACAGTTGCGCGTGGTGACCTGAACCGCGGCCAACCCAAGGCTGGATTTTTCCCAGTGACGCGGTTAACTTGCCCCTAAAACTTGAGGCAAACATCAATTGGTCGAGGAGACCGAGCAGTGAAATCCGTACCCCTTCGCTGGGCGCGTCCCGTGGCGTTGCTGGCTGCCGTGGCCTTGGCCGCGTCCTGCGGCTTGCCCAAAGTCGGCCCCAACAAACGCCAGATCTTCGCGGGCTCTGTCCAACGCGAAGGCGATGCCTTCATCGTTTCGGTCAATGACCGTGTCGCCCGCGCCACCGCGGTGGCCCCGGCGCTGGGCTTCCCGCAATCCCTGATCACCGCAGGTCGGCTGACCTCCGACACCATCCGCCCGGGCGACGTGCTGGGGCTGACGGTATGGGAAAACGTCGATGACGGGTTGCTGGCCGCCGAGGCAACGAACTCCACACTGCTGGAGGAAGTTCAGGTCGACAGCGCCGGCTATATCTTCGTGCCTTACGCAGGTCGCCTGCGGGCGGCGGGCAACACCCCCGAGCAGCTGCGCGCAACCATCACCAAGAAGCTGGAAGACCAGACACCGGATCCGCAAGTGCAGGTGCGTCGACTGGCCGGCGACGGGGCAACCGTCAGCCTGACGGGGGCCGTCGGAGGCCAGGGCGTCTACCCGATCGAGCGCCCGACCCGGACCCTGTCGGCGATGCTGGCTAATGCCGGCGGCGTGACGATCCAGCCCGAAATCGCCCAGGTCACCGTGATCCGTGGCAAGGAAAAGGGCAAGATCTGGTTCCAGGACCTGTTCGACCACCCCGAGCTGGACATCGCCCTGCGCGGCGGCGACCGCATCCTTGTCGAAGAAGACACCCGATCCTTCACCGCGCTTGGCGCAACCTCCGCCCAGGCACGGGTTCCGTTCGAGAGCAAGGACCTGTCGGCACTGGAAGCCATCGCCCAGGTCGGTGGGCTGATCTCGACCGCGTCGGACCCCACCGGCGTCTTCGTGCTGCGCAACGAGCCGGCCGAGATTGCCAACCAGGTGCTGGGACGTGACGATCTGATCGGCGCGCAACGCATGGTCTACGTGCTGAACCTGACCCAGCCCAACGGCCTGTTCATCGCCCGCGACTTCGTGATCCGCGATGATGACACCCTCTATGTCACCGAAGCGCCCTACACCCAGTGGACCAAGACGATTTCGCTGCTGGTGTCGCCGGTGGCGTCGGTCTCCAGTACCGCGGCCGTATTTGAATGACCTTGACCGCAGGTCAACAGGAAGCCGGGAGCGCTGCATCCCGGCTTTTTGTTTACAACGGCGGTTTTCTGACCCAGCGGCGTCTGCGGCGCATCCTGCAGCTGGCGGGCTACGGCATCAGGCTCGGCCGGCCGGGTGCCGAGGATCTGGTTGGCGTCTGGGGAGCCTCCCCCACTTCTGGGCGCGGCCTGGCAGTGGCGGCCCGGCGAGGTTGCGGCGTGCTGCGAATCGAGGATGCGTTCCTGCGCTCGCTGCACCCGGGCCGGGCGGGCGAGCCGCCCGCCGGTTTGCTGCTTGACCGCAGCGGTGTGCATTTCGACGCCAGCCGACCCTCCGATCTGGAGCGGCTGCTGAACACCCACCCACTGGACGATACCCACCTGCTGCAAAGGGCCCGCGATGCCATCGCCCGGCTGCAGGAGACGCATCTGAGCAAGTACAACGCCTTTGACCCAGCCACAGCGGTGCCTGACCCCGGTTATGTGCTGGTCGTGGACCAGGCCCGGGACGATGCCTCCGTGCGGGCGTCGGGCGCGGATCGGGCGCGGTTTCTGGAAATGCTGGCCTTTGCCCAGGAGGAGCACCCCGGCGCACGGGTGCTTGTCAAAACCCATCCGGAAACCCTGCACGGCTTCCGATCTGGCTACTATGAGGCGGCGGATGCGCAGGGCCGCGTGGAACTCTATGCAGGCTCCCCCTCTCCCTGGGCGCTGCTGGAAGGGGCTGTTGGCGTTTACACGGTGTCCTCGCAACTTGGCTTCGAGGCCATACTTGCCGGTCACCGGCCACGGGTCTTTGGCCAGCCTTTCTATGCGGGCTGGGGGCTGACCATCGACGACCGGCCACCGGCACGGCGCAGCAGACGGCTCACACGCGCGCAGCTGTGTGCCGCCGCCATGATCCTCTACCCGACATGGTATGACCCCTTTAGCGATCAGCTGTGCCCACTGGAAACCGTGCTCGACAACCTTGACGCACAGGCCCGCGCGTGGCGGCAGGACCGGCACGGCTGGGTCGCCGCCAAGATGCGACTGTGGAAGCGCAAACCGTTGCAACGCTTCTTCGGTGCGGAAAAGCGGGTGCGGTTTTCCGATGCCCCCGACGCGGCGGAGCGAACGGGGCGCAGGCGCATGATCTGGGCTGGCAAGGCGACACCCGCGGATGCCCAATCCGATCGCATAGAAGACGGCTTCCTGCGCTCGCGCGGCCTTGGAGCCGAGCTGGTGCCACCGCTGTCGCTGGTCACGGACAGCCTGGGGATCTACTACGATCCGCGCCAGCCATCGGACCTCGATCAGCTGGTTGCCCGGCGCGCCCGCCTGAGCGCGGCGCAGGAGCGACGGGCCGAGCGGCTGATCGCCGACCTGATCGATGGCCAGCTCACGAAATACAATCTCGGCGGGCATTGCCCACCCCTGCCCCAGGGGCACCGCATCCTGGTGCCGGGGCAAGTGGAGGATGACGCCTCGATCCTCTGTGGCGCAACAGAGGTGCGTAGCAACCTCGCCCTGCTGCAGGCCACCCGGGCCGCCAACCCGGAGGCCGTCATCATCTACAAACCGCATCCGGACGTGGAAGCCGGCCTGCGCCGCGGCGCGATCGACGCGGAGGGCCTCGCGGATGTGGTGGCAACCCATGCCGACCCTGCCGCGCTGCTGGACACGGTTCAGGAGGTCTGGACGATGACCTCGCTGCTGGGGTTCGAGGCGCTGCTGCGCGGGGTGCAGGTCACCACGCTGGGGATGCCGTTCTACGCTGGCTGGGGGCTGACCCGCGACCACGCGGCAGCGCCGCCCTGGCGCAATGTGCAGGTCTCGCTGACCGGGTTGGTCCATGCGGCGCTGATTGACTATCCGCGTTACTTCGACCCGGTAACAGGGCAGGCCTGCCCGGTCGAAGTTGCGGTGCGACGCCTGCGAGACGGCAAGCTGCCCCACCCCGGACATGGCAACCGACTGCTGGCCAAGCTGCAGGGACTGTTCGCCACGCATGCGCACCTCTGGCGCTGAGGCAGAATTTTCGCAAGCCCGCGCGCCTGCGCCGACTAACGCCTTTCTGACGTCAGCTGGGGCAAAAGTCCCGCGCGCTGCCGTCAGCGCAGGGCGCGGGTCCAGCGATGCAGAATGTCGGTGCCGACCGGACGGGTCTCGACCAGGTCGAAACGCGGCGCCTCCTCAAGCCGGCCAATTCCCAGCGCACCGATCGACGGCAACCCTTCGGCACCGATTCCCAGCCCGGCGGTGAAGCCGATCAGCTCATCCACCAGGTCAAAGGCAAGGAGGGAGGCCGCCAGCGCGCTGCCGCCCTCGCAGAACACGCGGGTCAGCCCGGCCTGCCCCAACTGCTGCAACACGTCCGAGGCATCCAGCTGCACCCCATGCGAGGCACAGGGGATCAACCGGGCGCCCAACCCCTCCCAGGCCTGAATACGCTCGGGGTCGGCGCCATGGCCGTGACAAAGCCAGACAGGCACATCCCGCGCCGTGCGCGCCAGCTGCCCCATCAACGGCAGGTCGAGATGGCGGGAAATCACCACCCGCACCGGCTGCTGTTCAACCCCGAGGTCGCGCACCGTCAGCGACGGGTCATCCGCCCGCGCGGTACCGCCGCCCACCATCACGGCATCATGGCGGGCGCGCATCGCGTGCACCACGCGACGTGCCTCGGGTCCGGTGATCCATTTGCTCTGGCCCGAGCCGGTGGCGATGCGCCCGTCGAAACTGCTCGCCAGCTTCAGCGTCACCAGCGGACGCCCCTGTTCGGTTTTCAGGAAGAAGCCGGCATGATCGCGCGCCGCCTGGCCGCCCAGAACACCGGTGGTGACCTCGATCCCGGCTTCGCGCAGCATCTGGAAACCCTGGCCGGATACGCGAGGATCACTGTCCTCAATGGCGGCGACGACCCGCGCCAGCCCGGCGTCGATCAGCGCCTGCGCACAGGGCGGGGTCTTGCCCTGATGGGAACAGGGTTCAAGCGTGACATAGGCGGTGGCTCCCCGCGCGGCCTCGCCTGCCTGCGCAAGCGCCTCGGTCTCGGCATGCGGGCGACCGCCGGGATTTGTCCAGCCCCGGCCGACCACCCGGCCCTCCTTGACGATCACGCAACCCACCGCCGGATTCGGCCAGCAGTTGCCCTGGCCACGTCGCCCCAGGGACAGGGCCAAGGCCATGAAACGATGATCGCTGTCCATTATTCTTCCGGTGCGACTGGCGGGCGCAGCTCGTGGACGAAGTCCTCGAAATCATCTGCTGCCTGGAAATTCTTGTAGACGCTGGCAAACCGCACATAGGCGACGGTGTCGATGCGGGCCAGGGCCTCCATCACGATTTCGCCGATCCGCTTGGACGGGATATCGGTCTCGCCCATGCTCTCCAGCCGCCGCACGATACCAGAGATCATCTGGTCGATGCGATCGGGTTCGATGGGACGTTTCTGCATCGAGATGCGGATCGAGCGCTCCAGCTTGTCGCGGTCGAAATCCTCGCGCTTGCCGTTGGTCTTGATCACCACGAGGTCGCGCAGCTGCACCCGCTCATAGGTGGTGAAACGCCCTCCACAGGCCGGGCAAAACCGCCGCCGCCGGATCGATACGTGATCCTCGGCCGGGCGTGAATCCTTGACCTGAGTGTCGATGTTTCCGCAAAATGGGCAGCGCATCTGCCTGCTCCCTCAATCCTGTCAGCCTGTAATTTGTGCCGGGCCTCGCCCGGTTATCCACAACTATAGGCCACCCTCCAGACTTTGGGTAGAGTTGATTTCTGGCCGCAAGATAAAGAGGTTCGCCAGCGCTCAGGCCAAATGCGCGGCCACCCGACGATGGTGCGCGGCACTGCGGTGCTCAAACAGGTAGACCCCCTGCCAGGTGCCCAGGAGCAGGTCTCCGGCGCTGACCGGGATCGACAGGCTGACCGGCATCATCGCTGCCTTGATATGCGCAGGCATATCGTCCGGGCCCTCATAGGTGTGCCGCAGATAGGCCATGGACGGATGATCCGACGGCGGCACCAGTCGGCTGAAGAAGGCCTGCAGATCGGTCTGCACGTCGGGATCGGCGTTTTCCTGCACCAGCAGCGAGCAGGAGGTGTGGCTCACGAACAGGGTCAGGAGACCGCTCTCCATTCCGGTTGAGTGCAGCCAGCTGCGCAGCTCGTCCGTGAATTCATAAAGGCCCGGCCCGCGGGTGCGGATGACAAATTCATGCTGCGCCATGCGAGCCGCCATCCTTCACCGAAACGGGTGCGGGAAAATCATGTCCCGGCAATTGCCATAGGCATGTGTCACGCTCCGGCTGTACCCCGGTCGCAGAATGTCGGTGATCACGTTGGACTGCTGGGTCTGATCCGCAACCGGATCCGGCGCCAGGGTGAACTGGACCGCGGAACGCGCACCGCCCGAGGCCGGGGCACCGATGCCGCGCACGACCCGGATGCGTGTATCCCACGGCACCCGCAGGCCACGGCGGGCATAATCGCCGACCGCACACCAATACTCATCCTTCTGCCGAACCGCTCGGCCCTTGATCTCGACAATGCCATTTGGCAGCGACACGGCTGTCAGGCCGTTGATGGCCACGAAGGTGGTCGGCGCTTGCACCGGCGCCTGCGGGCCTGGCTGCGGTTGCAGGGACGGCTCGGGCACGGTGCAGGCGAGCAGCGTGGCAAACGCCATGGAAGCAGCGGCCAGGGTTCGGAATTTGCGGATCAGTGTCATGTTGCGCTCCAGACAAAGGGGCGCAGGTTTTCGCAGCGCCGCTCGGCGCTCTGCACCGTCAGGTAGTCGCCCGGCCGGAACCGGTTGACCCGCATCAGCCAGGGCTGCGGCTCCGCCCCGGCGACAGGCACAAGGGAAAACACCACCGTCGACTTGCGATCCACTGCCTCACCGCGCCCGAGGCCGCGCGCGACATAGACCCGGTCGCCCCAGTCCGCGCCACCGGCCCGGCGGGCGTATTCCCCTGCCGCGCACCAATAAGCATCCCGAACGGCACCGATTTCCGGCACCACTTCAAACCGCGCATCCTCCAGTCGGTGAACCTGCGCGCCATGCATGGTGTGCAAGACATTCCCCTGCGGCTGGGTGCAGGCCGCGGCGAGCGGCACAACGGCGAAGCAAACGCTTTTGATGATTTTGCTGATCTTGCCCATTCCGTCCTCCGTACCCGAGCCTGCACGGCAAGGCCGCGCCTGTCCAATATCGGCGCAGCGCGGCTTACACGGCAAGTGACATCTCGTATATCTGTGCTGGCGCAGGCAGGTACAAGCCCCGGGCAACGGCGACAGCCGCAATTCAGCGCGTCAAGTGCCGATACGGCGCTGTCTTTCCTTGGGAAAGGCTATGATTTCGGCGCTGTGCTGGTTGGGGCTCAACACTTCCTCCAGCACGGCGAGGGCCGCCGGGTTCGGCGCGTCACCGGTTTCCGGATGGAACTTCTCCCGAGCCTGACGCCGCAGAAACGCACGCGTTTCCGTTACGCTCATCTGCTTCAGCTGGTCTTGCTGGCTGGCCATCGCTTCGACCATGAAATGATTGGCCGTGACCAGATCATTCAACTCGCGGAGCCGGTCCGTCAGCGCCGTCAAGGCGGCTGTCATGTCAGTGTGAGCAGACATCTTCCCCCCAGAATGGACAACGGGCAATGCCACTCACCTACGCGACCCACACGTCCCGAGGCAACGAAAGTGTTAGCAAATGGTTAACGCCGCAGATCCAGTTCTGGCAGGGTCAGATAGCCGTGATAACGGACCAGCAGGCCGATGCGCGGCAAGCTGGCTGATATATCGAAGCCCAGATTGCCTTGGGGCGTCTCATATTCCATTGCCGTGCTTTGCGGACACAAAGACGGCGGCAAGGCAAATCCGAACAGCCGCGCGCGTTCAATGGTGATGATCAGGGCACCGTCGCGTGCGGTTGCAGACAGCTCCAGTTCCACCGGGCCAAACCGCTCCACCACGCGGCCGCTACGGGCATCGTATCGCAGAAACGAGCTGGTCTTGTGCCGGGCAAAACTGCGCCGCCAGACATGCCCCTTCCCCTCGCGCGCCACCTCCAGCCGGAACCGGCTGCGTGACATGGGGGGCGGGAACCCCGCCAGCGCGGCGAGCAACCTGCCCCAGCGACGACCGCCCTCCACCGTGACCTCCCCCTGGCTCAACGCGGGCGGCTCGGCGTGGAAGCGCCGCAGGACCGGGGGAACGTCCAGCTTGTTGGCTTCGATCAATTGGGCAAAGGCATCGCGCATGCTCACAGCCCCCCAGCCGCAAAGCGGGCACGGATCTGCGGGCTGGGGAGCGGACAGCTGTCCTGCCGACCGAACAGCCGGTAGCGGTTGCGGGCGATGGTGAAATACAACGCATCCTTCAGTCGCCGTGGCAAAAAGCGACACAGCGATAGCACCGGCCAGGGCCTGGGCAGCGCCCGCATCGCCGCGGCAAAGGCATCAAGGCGCTGATGGGGCTGGCCGTCGACGATCACAAGGTTGGTCTCGAAATCGTCCGCAGGCAGGCCAAGATCGCGGTAAAGCTGCTGACCCAGCGGCGATTGCGCGGTGGCGAAGCTGAACCGCCCGGCCCGGTCATGGCGCAGCATGAAGCGGAAGAAGCCGGAACACAGCACGCAGGAGCCATCGAAGACGATGAGGTCTTGACCCGAAAACTGTGGGGTGTTCGTCATGCCAAATTCGTCCATCCGTTCAACGTCGTCGGCTTGCAGGAGACCATGCCTGCAATTCAACGGAGTGACCAGCCACTTATGAACGGCCGTCGCGCAAACGAAAAAGGCGCCCCGCGGGGCGCCTTTCGAAATTACTGATCCAGGAAGCTGCGCAGCTTGCGGCTGCGGCTGGGGTGCTTGAGCTTCCTCAGCGCCTTGGCCTCGATCTGGCGGATCCGTTCGCGGGTCACGCTGAACTGCTGGCCGACTTCCTCGAGCGTGTGGTCGGTGTTCATGCCGATGCCGAAACGCATCCGCAGAACCCGCTCCTCGCGCGGGGTGAGCGACGCCAGAACCCGGGTGGTGGTTTCCTTGAGGTTTTCCTGAATGGCGCTGTCGAGCGGCAGCACGGCATTCTTGTCCTCGATGAAATCGCCGAGCTGCGAATCTTCCTCGTCCCCGATCGGGGTCTCGAGCGAGATCGGTTCCTTGGCGATCTTCATCACCTTGCGGACCTTCTCGAGCGGCATCTGCAGCTTCTCGGCCAGTTCTTCCGGGGTCGGCTCGCGACCGATCTCGTGCAGCATCTGGCGGCCGGTGCGGACCAGCTTGTTGATGGTCTCGATCATGTGGACCGGGATCCGGATGGTGCGCGCCTGATCCGCGATCGAGCGGGTGATCGCCTGGCGGATCCACCAGGTCGCGTAGGTCGAGAACTTATAACCGCGGCGGTACTCAAATTTATCCACCGCCTTCATCAGGCCGATGTTGCCTTCCTGGATCAGGTCGAGGAACTGCAGCCCGCGGTTGGTGTATTTCTTGGCGATCGAGATCACCAGCCGCAGGTTGGCCTCGACCATTTCCTTCTTGGCCTGGCGGGCTTCCTTCTCGCCCTTCTGGACCTGCTGCACGATGCGGCGGAATTCCGAGATGTCGAGACCAACATACTGGCCCACCTGCGCCATGTCGGCGCGCAGCTCTTCGACCTTGTCGGTGGAGCGTTCGATGAACATCTGCCAGCCGCGGCCCGGCTTTTCGGCCATTTCCGACAGCCAGTTCGGGTCCAGTTCGCGGCCGCGGTAGGCCTCGATGAATTCCTTGCGGTTGATGCGGGCCTGGTCGGCCAGCTTCACCATCGCGCTGTCGATCTGCATGATGCGGCGGTTGATGCCGTAAAGCTGGTCGATCAGCGCCTCGATGCGGTTGTTGTGCAGGTGCAGCCCGTTCACCAGCTCGACGATCTCCGAGCGCAGCTGCTGATAGCGCGCCTCGTCCTGCGCGCTGAACGAGCCGTCCTCGTTCAGGGTGGCCGAGATCCGGCTGTCCTGCATCTCGCTCAGCTCGGCGAAGTCGGTGGAGATCCGCTCCAGCGTGGTCAGCACCCGATCCTTGAGCGCAGCCTCCATCGCGGCTAGCGACATGTTGGCCTGCTCGTCCTCGTCGTCGTCGTCATCGTCCTTGGAGATCGGGTTGCCATCGGCATCCAGCTCCGGACCCTCGTCCTTGGCGCTCGGCTTGGCGGCCTGGACCGCGGAGGGATCGACAACCGGCTCCTCTTCCCCGTCCTCGTCCAGCTGGTTGCCGAAGGTGGCCTCCAGATCGATGACGTCGCGCAGCAGGATGTCCTCGGACAGAAGTTCGTCATGCCAGATGGTGATCGCCTGGAAGGTCAGCGGGCTTTCGCACAGCCCCGCGATCATCGTGTTGCGTCCCGCCTCGATGCGTTTCGCAATCGCGATCTCGCCTTCGCGGCTCAGCAGTTCGACCGAGCCCATCTCGCGCAGGTACATGCGCACCGGGTCATCGGTGCGGTCCAGCTTCTCGGTCTGCGCACCGGCCAGCGCGACCTCGCGCGGGCCTTCGGTGGTCACAAGGTCGGTGGTGCCCTTGTTTTCCTCTTCCTCGGCCTCTTCGTCCTCGATGATGTTGATGCCCATTTCGCTGAGCATCGACATCACGTCTTCGATCTGTTCCGAGCTGACCTGATCCGGCGGCAGAACCTGATTGAGCTGATCGTAGGTGATGTAGCCTTTCTCGCGGGCCTCCGCGATCATCTTCTTGACCTGAGCCTGGCTCATGTCGAGGGAGATTTCGGCATCCTGATCGTCAGGTTTGCGGTCGTCGGTGTCTTTGGCGGCCATTCAATGCTCCATATCAGGGGCTGCGGGTGATTCGCTGAGCCGAATCATTAGCGCGATCATCTGATTCGTCACCCCGTTTACCCAATTTTCCTGTGCTCTTCCTTAGCAAAACGCAGAATCACCCCCGCGTGTCACTTCTCGGAAAAGCCTATGCGATCCAAAAGGGCCCCGAAGGCGTCGCGCTCATCCCGGTTGAGCCGGGCGCCATTCTTGCCCACGTCATAGGTTGCCTTGTCTTCATTTTCGCTGCGCAATGCCCGGTTTCTCGCTTCCGCGGCCTGTCGCAGGCGCCAGGTCAGCGCCTCATCCGCCAGCCCATCCAGATCCTCCTCCGCCTCGGCCAGTTCCGCATCCAGCCCGCGCCGCGCCTCCAGCTTGGCCAGTTCCTCGGCCAGGGTCATGCTGGCCAGCTCGATATCGCCGGGTTTGCGCAGGCAGGGAATGATTGCGACATGGCGAAGGCCGAAGAGGTTTTCAAGGGCCTGCGGGCCCAAAGCCCAGTCGATTTCCTCGCGCAGCCGCTCTGGCGCGTCGATGCCGTGGCGCAGCACCAGGTCGCGCAGCGCCGCCAGATCCGGGTCGGCACATTGCAGGCGTTCGAGACTTGTTTCGAACTGCGGGATCACCGCTGGCGTGGTGATGGCGGTGGCGAGGATCACCGCCTCGCGCATCGCGGCAAAGGATTCGTCCGCCGCCGCCGCTACGAGGGAAGCCCGCGTCGTGGCCCGTGGCTGCGGGATGACGCCAAAGCCCTTGCCCGGTTTCCAGGGCGCGCGGGCGCCATCGCGGAACCCACCGCCCTTGCCGCCGCGCTGCTGGAACCCGCCGCCACCGCCGCCCCGATTGCCCCGGAACAGCTGCCAGCGCATCTCCTTGATGTCTTCGCCGTAGTGTTTGCGGATCGACGGGTCGCGGATCAGCCGGATCTTTTCACGCAACGCCTTGTCCAGCGCCGCCTTGCGCTCGGGGCTGTCAAAGACCTTGCCCTCGGTTTCGCGCTGCCACAGCAGCTTCACCATAGGGATCGCCTGATCCAGCACCGCCTGCACGGCCTCGGGACCGTCGCTGCGGATCATGTCATCGGGGTCCTTGCCGTCCGGCATGATGGCAAAGCGCAAGCTCTTGCCGGCTTCGAGAAGCGGCAGGGCGAGGTCGATCAGGCGCATGGCCGCGCGCAGCCCGGCCTTGTCGCCGTCCAGCGCGATGATGGGTTCATCCGACATCCGCCACAGCATCTGCAGCTGGTTTTCGGTGATCGCGGTGCCCAATGGCGCGACCGAGGACGGAAAACCGCCCTCTGCCAGCGCGATCACATCCATGTAGCCCTCGGCCACGATCAGCTGCGCGCCACGGCCCGAGGCCGCGCGGGCCGGTCCGTGATTGTAGAGGCTGCGCCCCTTGTCGAACAGCTCGGTCTCGGGCGAATTCAGGTACTTGGCGTTATCATTCGGATCCATCGCCCGGCCGCCAAAGGCAATGGCGCGGCCACGGGCATCGCGGATCGGGAACATGATCCGGTTGCGGAAGGTGTCATAGGGCTTGCCGCCCTTGGTCGAGGGCTTGGCGAGGCCCGCACCAATGATCAGATCCTCGGGCACGTTCTTGCCGCGCAGGGCGTCCCACAGGTTCTGCCAGCCATTGGGCGCGAAGCCGATTTCCCAGCGCTCCAGCGCCTGCCCTGTCAGCCCCCGGCGCTGCAGATAGGCGCGCGCCTCGGCGGCTGCATTTGTTTTCAACTGCAGGCGGAAATACTGGACCGCCTGTTCCATGACATCGGCCAGCAGGGTACGGCGATCCTGTTTTTCCTGCGCGCGCGGATCGCGCTTGGGCATCTCCATGCCCGCTTCCTGCGCCAGGATTTCCACCGCCTCCATGAAGCTGACGTTCTCGGTCTCCTGCACGAACTTCAGCGCATCGCCCTTGGCGTGACAACCGAAGCAATAATAGAACCCCTTGCGGTCCTCGACATGGAACGAGGCGGTCTTTTCGTGGTGGAACGGGCACGGGCTCCAGAAATCGCCTTTGCCCGGCTGCGACTTGCGCTGATCCCACATGACCTTGCGCCCGACAACATCAGACAGGCTGATGCGGGTGCGCAATTCATCCAGAAAGCCGGGTGGCAGGGCCATATCAGTTCGACTTCAGTTGTTTCTGCATCGCCTGGATCTGATCCCAGTTCTGCAGGCACTGCTGTTCGAAGACGGCACCGAGATCGATGTTTTTCAGATCGCGCCGCGTCATGGAATAGACGTGGCTTGCCAGTTGCGGGATGGCATTGGAATAGGCTGCGGGCCAGTCGTGTTCGCTGTCCAGAATGACCTGTTCCACGTCTTCCTGCTTCACCCGATCCAGTCGCGCCTGTTGAACCGCGGCCATGACCTGCCCTTGATACTTGCAGCTTTCCTCTTTGGTTTCAGAAGCATAGACCGGCGCCGCCAGGACGGCGACTGCGAGGGCGATGCGAATCATGGACGCACTCCGGGAATCAGTTGGTGATCCAAGCAGACTACCCCCGCGCCGCGACAGCTTCCATGGCTGTTTTCAGATCATGGACCAGCGTCCTGGCCATGGAGCGAAAGACCATGATCTGAAACGACTGCGCGCCAATGCGGGTGATCGAGGCCATCATGTGCTTCAGCTCCGTGCGCAGGGTGTGACCACGCTTGAAGACCTGCGGCCGCAGATCCACGGGCACCAGCCGGGCAAGCACGTCCTCGCCCCCCTCTCCTTCCAGCTTCACCACCGCCCAGGCATCGCTCTGATCGGTCAGCGCGGCGTGGTCCGCCAGCCTGCGATCCGGCTCCGGTCCGATCAGCAGGATCATGTCCCGGCCAAACCAGAGTGCACGGTTCCCCGCCTTGCCGGTCGCCCGGTTCACTGACGGCAACCCCATGCCATGCGCCGCCTGCAACGCTTCATCCAGCGCTTTCTGCTGCCCTTTGAACGGGGCGATCGACCACATCTGGCCGGGGTGTTCCTCGGTCAGCTTCATGCCGCCGACGGTTACCGGCAACAGCCCGTCACAGGGGCTTTTTGCAATCAGGTCAGCCACGGGCTCGCTCTCCTTCCGGGTCGTAGAACACTGGGGACACCACTTCGCACAGGGTGTCGGCCCCTCGCATGTGATCGACCATGCGCACGGTCTCTCCGATGCGGCTGCGGCCCTCCTTCAGGAAGCCGAGACCGATGGGATGGCCCAGCGCAGGCGAAAACGCGGCCGAGGTCACATGGCCGAGATCATAGACCCGCTCCACCGGATCGCCCGGTGCGAACAGATGCGCACCGGCGGTGATTTCCTTGGCGGCCCCAGCCGGTTTCAGCCCAACCAGCTGCATGCGGTCATCGCCCAACAGGCCTTCGCGGCCCGCCATTGCCTTGCCGATGAAATCCTTCTTGCTCGACATCATGCCCTGCAGCCCCAGATCCCCGGCGGTCACGGTGCCGTTGATTTCGGCATGGGTAATCAGCCCCTTCTCGATCCGCAGGACATTCAGCGCCTCCATGCCATACGGACCACCCTCCAGTGCTTCGGCCCGGTTCAGCAACAGGCGGTACAGGCTTTCGCCATAACGCGCTGGCACGGCCAACTCATAGGCATGCTCCCCCGAAAAGGAGATGCGGAACAGCCGCGCGCGCACGCCCTGCACAGTCGCCGCACCGCAGCCCATGAAGGGCCAGGTCTCGCCCGTGACCTCTTCCTCCAGCAAATCGTTCAACAGCGCGCGTGATTTCGGCCCGGCAACGGCGAACTGGGCCCATTGTTCGGTCACCGATACAAAGCGCACGTCCCAGTCCGGACGCAACACCTGGCTGACAAACTCCATATGCGCCATCACCTCGCCCGCAGCCGCGGTGGTTGTGGTGACGAGGAAATGGTGGTCATCCAGCCGCGCGCAGGTGCCATCGTCCATGACGAAACCGTCCTCGCGCAACATCAGCCCGTAGCGGACCTTGCCCGGTTTCAGCGTGCTCATCGTGTTGGTGTAGAGGAAGTCGAGAAACTTGCCCGCATCCGGCCCCTGCACGTCGAACTTGCCGAGGGTCGAGACATCGCAGATGCCAACCGTCCTGCGCACCATCGCCGCCTCGCGGTCGCAGGACTGTCGCCAATTGGTTTCCCCCGGCTGCGGAAAATAGGCCGCGCGGTACCAAAGGCCGACCTCCAGCTGATGCGCGCGCCGGGCCTCGTTTTCAGCATGGGAGGTCAGGAAGCGCTGCGGCTTGAAGCCCTGCCCCGTGGCCCCGGCCCCCATGGCGCCGAAGGACACCGGCACAAATGGCGGGCGGAAGGTGGTGGTACCGGTCTCGGCAATCGTGCGCCCGGTGACATCGGCCAGCACTGCCAGCGCCGCCACGTTGGAGTTCTTGCCCTGATCGGTCGCCATGCCTTGCGTGGTGTAGCGCTTCATGTGCTCAACCGAACGGAAGTTCTCGCCAGCCGCCTGCCTGACATCCTTGACGGTGACATCGTTCTGAAAGTCAAGCCAGGCGCGCCCCTTGCCCGGCACCGCCCAGAGCGCGGCGATGCGATAGGGATCATCCTCCGCATCCGGCAGATCCGAAGCGGTCACCCGGAGGCCCAGCGCCTCCAGAACCGACGTCGCGGCCTCTGCTCCCTCGCGCAATGCGCCTGCAGTAGAGAACGTCCCGTTACAGGCGCCCGCCGCGACCAGGCCCGGCACAGCGCCAGGACTTGGCACAAAGGCCAGCGCCTCGCGGTTCCACACGGGGCGCGCATTCAGGTGACAGGTCAGATGCACCGACGGGTTCCAGCCACCGGACATCGCCAGGCAATCGGTCTGGATCTTTTCCTCTCCCCTCACGGAGCGCAGGGTGATGCTCTCCAATCGCTGCCGACCGGCGCTGTCACACACCTGGGCGCCACGGATCACCTGGAAAGGGCCGCCGTCCGGCGCGTCATGACGGCTGTCGATCACCGCCGCCACATGCACGCCCGCGTCATGCAGATCGCGCGCGGTTCGATGGGCCTGGTCATTGTTGGCAAAGACGGTGACGCGCTCGCCCGGCGCGACACCCCAGCGGTTCAGATAGGCCCGCACGGCGCCTGCCATCATGATCCCGGGGCGGTCGTTGTTGCGGAAGGCCACCGGGCGTTCGATCGCGCCCGCCGCCAGCACCGCGTGTTTCGCCACGATGCGCCAGAAACATTCGCGCGGGCGGTGGCTGTCTTTCAGCGAGTGGGTGCGCGGCAGGTGGTGCGAGACGCGCTCCAGCGCCCCGTAGGTGCCGTGGTCATAGGCCCCGGTGACGGCGGTTCGCGGCATCAGCCGCACGTTGTCCATCGCCTCCAGCTCGGCCAGAACCTCAGCCGCCCAGACGTGACCGGGCCTGCCGCCGACCTCTTCGCGCTCGGCCAGCAGGCGGCCGCCCATGCGGCTGTCTTCCTCTGCCAGGATCACATCCGCCCCGGCGCGGCCCGCGGTCAGCGCCGCCATCAGACCGGCTGGCCCCGCGCCGATTACCAGCACGTCGCAGAAGGCATAGGCCTTTTCATAGCGATCCGGGTCCGGCTCCCCCGACAGCGCTCCCAGCCCGGCGGCGCGGCGGATCAGCGGCTCATAGAGTTTTTCCCACAACGGCGCGGGCCACATGAAGGTCTTGTAGTAGAACCCCGCCCCCAGGAACGGCGCCGCCAGATCGTTCAGCGCCATCACGTCGCGCTCGACGCTGGGCCAGCAATTCTGGCTGCGCGCCTCCAGCCCCTCGTACAATTCCTGCTGGGTGGCCCGCACATTCGGGTCCTGCTGGCCGCCGGTGCCGATGGTGACCAGCGCGTTCGGCTCCTCGCTGCCCGCGGTCAGGATCCCGCGCGGACGGTGATACTTGAACGAACGGCCCACCAGGTGCACGTCGTTCGCCAACAGCGCCGCAGCCAGCGTATCGCCCTCCAGCCCCATCATGTGGCGGCCGTTGAAGGAGAAGGTCACCGGCTTTGCGCCCTGGTTCAGGCCGACTCCCGGACGTCTCATGCGGCACCTCCCAGCCCGGCCTCTGACGCCAGCTCGATGTTGGAGACCTCATGGGTCACGGTGTCACGGGTGACCTTCAGCCAGGCACCGCAGCCCATCTGGTGATACCACAATTCCTGCAACGGGCCTGCCGGGTTCTCCCGCAGGTTCACGTAGGCGTGCCAGGCCTCCGGATCCGCGCCCTCGCCCGGGCGCTGCACCGCCGCCCCCTTGTAAGAGAATTCGCGGTGATCGCGCGCACCGCAGAGCGGACAGGTAAGTCTCATGACCGGCGCTCCTTCATCTTTGCAAAAATACTCCGGGGGTGAGGCCGCAAGGCCGAGGGGGCAGCGCCCCCTGCCAAGGCCAGAGGCAGATCAATGCAGGTTATGCTGCGCACCGGTGCCCTCCTCATCCATCAGGCCACGCCCGCTGCGGAACCGGTCGAGCCGGAACCGTGTCGCCGCGCCATGCGGGCGGTCGGTGGCGATCAGATGCGCGTAGACGCTGCCCGAGCCCGGCGTCGCCTTGAAACCGCCATAGCACCAGCCGCAATTCAGGTAGAGCCCGTCGATGGGCGCATGGTCGATGATGGGGGAGCCATCCGGCGTCATGTCCATGATGCCACCCCAGCTGCGCAACAGCCGCGCCTTGCCCAGCGCAGGCATCATCGCCACGCAGGCCTCCATCGTATGCTCTGCCATCGGCAGATTTCCCCGCGCGGCGTAGGATGCGTAAAAATCCAGGTAGCTGCCGAACACCAGCCCGCCCTTGTCGGACTGGCTGATGTACAAATGCCCTTCGGCAAAGGTGATGACATGATCGACGATCGGTTTCAGACCCTCCGACACGAAGGCCTGCAGCACATGGCTTTCGATCGGCAGCGTCAACCCGGCAAGCGCCGCCACCTGGCCCGAACGTCCGGCCGCCGCCAGCGCGACTTTCTTTGCCCGGATGGGACCGCGCGTGGTCTGCACGCCCGTCACCTTGCCGCCCGCCACGTCGATGCCGGTCACCTCGCAGTTCTGGATCAGGTCCACCCCACGCATGTCGGCAGCCCGGGCATAGCCCCACGCCACCGCATCATGACGAGCGGTTCCGGCGCGGCGCTGCATCAGACCACCCATGATCGGGAACCGATTGTTGTCGAAGTTCAGATAGGGCGCCAGTCGGCGCAGCGCGTCACGCCCCAGCAGTTCGGCATCATCCCCCTGATTGATGATGGCATTGCCCCGTCGCACCGCCGCGTCACGCTGCGCATCATTGTGGAACAGGTTGATGATCCCACGCTGCGACATCATCGCGTTGTAGTTCAGTTCCTGCTCGAGCCCCTCCCAGAGTTTCAGGGAATGGGAGTAGAATTCGGAATTGCCCGGCAAATAGTAATTGGCGCGCACGATGGTGGTGTTGCGCCCGACATTGCCGCCACCAAGATAGCCTTTTTCCAGCACTGCCACATTGGTGATGCCGTGTTCAAGTGCCAGGTAATAGGCAGTTGCCAGCCCGTGACCGCCCCCGCCGATGATGACCACGTCATATTCGGCCTTCGGCGCCGGATTGCGCCACTGCGGCCGCCAGCCCGTGTTGCCGGTCACCCCCTCTTTCAACACACGCCAGCCCGAAAACCGCATGTCGCTCCCCCCTCACTCAAGGCCTGCGAGCGGATCAACGACCCCCGGTAACATCCGCCACGGCGCCGCGTCCCCCTGTTCGCAATTCATAGGAAACTATCCACCTCTGTCCAGTTCGAATTGTCGATCCGCGGAAACCGGCGTGATCCGGATGAAAAAAGGGGCGGCAGGTTTCCCCACCGCCCCGTTTCGATACTCCGCCCAAAGGCGTCTCAGAGACCCTTGGCGTGATAGCTCTTGGCCACCTTGTCGATCGAGACCAGATAGGCCGCGGTGCGCAAATCCGTGACCTCTTCCCGGCTGTGCCAGACCTCGCGCATCGATTGGTAAGCCACCCGCATGGTGTCATCCAGCCCCGAGCGAACCAGCTCCAGCTCGCCCGCGCCCTTGAGGTACTTTTGCTTGAAGTCCGGCGACATCGACCAGGTTTCCCCCATCACGTCGTCCAAGCGCTGCAGCTCGTCGATGACCAGTTGGTGACGCGCCTCTTCCTGGCGGCGCTGCATGCGGCCAAAGCGGATGTGGCTGAGGTTCTTCACCCACTCGAAGTAGGACACCGTCACACCGCCTGCGTTGGCATACATGTCGGGAATGATCACGCAGCCCTTCTTGCGCAGGATCTCGTCCGCGCCCGCCGTGACCGGCCCGTTGGCGGCCTCGATGATCAAGGGCGCTTTCACACGTTCGGCGTTGGACAGGTTGATGACCCCTTCCAGCGCCGCGGGGATGAGGATGTCGCACTCCTCTTCCAGCAAGAGCGCACCATTCTCGACATATTGGGCGTCCGGATAGCCGGAAACGCCGTCATGCTTGACGATCCAGTTGCGCACCGCTTCGACATCCAGGCCGTCCTCGTTGAACAGACCGCCATCGCGTTCGATGATGCCAGTGATCCGCGCCCCGTCTTCCTCGCTCAGGAACTTGGCCGCGTGGTAGCCCACGTTGCCCAGGCCCTGGACGATGATGCGCTTGCCGTCCAGCTTGCCGGACAGGCCGGCGGCGGCCTTGTCTTCCTCGTGGCGGAAGAACTCCTGCAGGGCATATTGAACCCCACGGCCCGTCGCCTCGATCCGGCCAGCGATACCGCCCGCGTTCAGCGGCTTGCCGGTGACACAGGCGCGCGCGTTGATATCGGTGGTGTTCATGCGCGCATATTGGTCTGCAATCCAGGCCATCTCGCGTTCGCCGGTTCCCATGTCCGGCGCGGGCACGTTCTGAC
Organism: Leisingera sp. S2M4; assembly: GCF_055398055.1. Lineage (NCBI taxonomy): Bacteria > Pseudomonadati > Pseudomonadota > Alphaproteobacteria > Rhodobacterales > Roseobacteraceae > Leisingera > Leisingera sp. S2M4. The sequence continues at coordinate 2,562,051 of NZ_AP040861.1, read as the reverse complement.
TGGGGTGAATCAGGTCGCGCTTGGCCAGCTCATAGGCAAAGCGGCGGGTGATCAGCTCCAGCTCGTGTTCCTCGTATTCGCGCGGATCGATGCACAACCCACCCTTGGACCCACCAAAGGGGGCTTCCACCAGCGCGCATTTGTAGGTCATCAGCGCGGCCAGCGCCTCAACTTCGTCCTGGTTGACGCCGGTGGCATAGCGGATACCGCCCTTGACCGGCTCCATATGTTCGGAATGCACCGAGCGATAGCCCGTGAAGGTGTGCATCGCCCCCCGCAGACGCACCCCGAAACGCACCGTGTAAGTTGCGTTGCAGACACGGATTTTTTCCTCCAGCCCCGGCGGCAGATCCATCAGGGATACGGCCCGGTTAAACATCAGGTCCACGCTCTCGCGGAAGCTCGGCTCTGTGCGGCTGCTCATCTCAAAAACTCTCCGTAAGTCAGACACCGACTCGCTGCCGGTGATGGGAGCACTCTATGCAGAGAAAATTAAGGAGTGCGACCTTTTTGACCATTTTCAGCCAAATGACGCGATTTTTATTGCAGCAGTTTCGATTCGCACCACGCCGCCCCGCATTGTCGCCGAGCCGCCGACAACAAGCTGAAATTCCCCAAGATTGCCCGTGCAGGCCGCAACAGTCGGAGCAATTCAGGCATATTCCCGCCCAAATTCAGCCACCTTTTCCGGGCATCAATTAATAAATTCCACGTCTACAGCCGTGCTGAACCGTTCCGCAGCCGGCGGGGGTGTCTCGATGAGCATGCGTCACATGAAGTCCACGGCTCTGGCCGCGCCGCTGATGCAGCGATGCCTGGCCAAGGCAACGCATTTTCGGCGGCAGGAAGAGGGGGCAATGGCTGCGCCCGCTTGCTTCACGATTCTGGCCATGGTCGTGGTCGGCGGCATCGGGGTCGACCTGATGCGGATGGAACGTGACCGCACCATGCTGCAGTACACGCTGGACCGGGCCGTGCTGGCAGCGGCCGACCTGGATCAGCAGAAATCCCCCGATGCAGTGGTGCTGGACTACCTGACCAAGTCAGGGCTCGAGCAGTATTACCAAACCCCCTGGTGGGAAGCCGGGATCGGCTTCAAGAAGGTGCAAGGCACCATTGAAACCGCTTTCCCAACCCACCTGTTGCGCCATGCGGGGGTGGATGAGCTGCCGCTCTATGCCACCTCACGCGCCGAAGAGAGCATCGACGGGTTGGAGATATCGCTGGTGCTGGACGTCTCCGGCTCGATGCGCTCGAACAACCGGCTGACCAACCTCAAGGCTGCGGCCAAGGATTTCATCGATACGATGGTGGCCAATACCACCGACGGCAAGATGTCGATCTCCGTCGTGCCCTATGCGACGCAGGTGTCGCTGCCGGAAGAACTCTACAATCTGTACAATATCAACACCCCGGCAGGTGCGGACGGCAGCATCCATTCGCGCTGCGTGAATTTCTCGGCCTCGGATTTCCAGACGACCACGCTGTCTCCGACCGCTCCTCTGCAAGGTACGATGCATTTCACCCCTTGGGACAGCGCCTATTACGATAACCGAACGCGCTACAGCAGCGGCCCTCGACTGATCAGCACGCCAGTCTGCGAAGATGAACCCAACCGGGAAATTCTGCCGCTTCAGAAGGATGCAACTGTTCTCAAGAATTATATCGAGAGCTTTGAGGCTGGTGGAAACACGTCGATCGACATTGGCATGAAATGGGGGACAGCGCTGCTGGACCCCTCGGCTCGGCCTGTCATCAATGCCCTGACGACAGGGGCCGGAGCAACGGTGCCCGCCGATTTCGCCGCCCGCCCGGCCGAATACAACGATGCAGAGACCGTAAAGGTGATCGTGCTGATGACCGACGGGCAGAACACCTCGCAATATTACGTCGAAAGCGACCACCGCGAGGGCGACTCCAACGTCTGGTTCACCGTGGCCGACGACGGAAATAAAATCTATTCCACCCTGAACCCCTCGACTGGCAACTACTATTGGCACCTTCCATACGGGTCACGGTGGGAGGACCATCCTTTTGGCACAGGCACTGACTGGTACCGCAATTGCGACGGCTGTAGCTGGCGCCAGGAATCTGGGACAGCCACACGGCTGAATTGGGCGGACCTCTTTGCCTACACCTCCCTCAAGTATCTGTATTACGGTATCTACCGCGATTGGATGGGCACCAGTTCTGCGCGAAGCACCTGGTACTACGGCGTCTACGACGCCTACGGCAACTCGACCAAGAACGCACGCACCCGCGCCATCTGCCAGGCCGCGAAGGATCAGGGCATCATCGTCTACACGATCGGCTTCGAGGCCCCCAGCAACGGTGTCGCAGTGCTGCAGGACTGCGCCAGCTCGGATTCGCATTACTTCGATGTGCAGGGGCTTGAAATCAGCGACGCCTTCGCCTCCATCGCAACCTCGATCCGCCAGCTGAGGCTGACTCAATGATCCGCCGCTGCGTGCAGGCTCTGCGCCGGTTCCGGCGCCGCGAAGAAGGCAACGCCTCGGTTGAATTTGCCATTGTCATACCCGCCTTTCTGATGGCGCTGATGTCGACGGTAGAACTGGGCATGATCAACCTGCGCCACTCGCAGCTGGAACGGGCGCTGGACCAGACCGTCCGCGATATCCGGCTGGCGACGGGGGCCAACCATCAGCACGACGACATCCGAGACGCAATTTGCACGCGCTCGGGCTTCATCGACAATTGCGCCACGTCGCTGCGACTGGAGATGATCCGGATCGATCCCTTCAACTGGAGCCCGGTGGACCCGGAGCCGGACTGCATCAACCGGATCGAGGACGTGCAGCCGGTCCGCAATTTCATCAGCGGCAAATCAAACGAGCTCATGCTGCTGCGTGCCTGCATGAAGTTCAAACCGGTTCTCCCGACTTGGGGACTGGGCAAAAGCCTGCACAAGGACGCGGATGGGCGCATCAGCCTTTTCGCCACCTCCGCATTCGTCCAGGAACCGAGGTAAGCCACCATGCTGACAGCCCTGTCCCGGACCCATCTCGGCCGCGCCCTGCGCCGCTTGCGCAACGATACGAATGGCAGCGTCTCGGTGGAGTTCGTCATCTACATGCCGCTGCTGCTCGGCATGTTCGCGGCAATCTACACCTTCTTCGACGCCTTCCGCCGCGACAGCGTCAATCTCAAGGCGGCCTATACCATCTCGGACCTGATCTCGCGTGAGACCACGGCGATCAACGATGCCTATCTCAACAGCATGTACGAGATGACCAAGCTGCTGATCCGGCAGGATTCGCAACTGGGGCTGCGGGTGTCGGTGATCCGCTGGGATGACGCTGACGCCAAGTATTACGTCGACTGGTCCGAGGTGCGCGGCACGTCGGACATCACCTGGACCGACGCCACGATCAATACGGTCGCGCACAAGCTGCCGTCGATGCCGGACCAGGAGCGGGTCATTCTGGTGGAGACCTTCAACGAAATGCAGCCCGCGTTTGACGTGGGCTTGCCGACGCTGGATCTGGACAACTTCGTGTTTACCCGACCGCGCTTTGCACCTCTGGTTGCCTTCGAGGGCAGCGCCAGCGGTGGTGGTGGCCACGATGACGGCACCGGCGGCACCGACTGACGCGCCGCCCCAATTGGCTTTTATCGCGGCACCGGCCGTCTCAGCGGTGGTCGCGCTGCACCAGCATCGCCGCCAGGATTTCCGACATTGCCTTGCCCTGCTGGCCGGGCGTCACGCCACCGATGCCAATCCGCCGCCCCCAGCGCCACCACAGCCCCGGAAGCCAGCTGCGCGCGGCAGGAGTGCGGGTGCGGATCAGAAAACCGTTCGACGGCTTGAAGGCGAAAAAGCCGCGATCTATCGCCTCGATCTCGGACACCGGGGCGATGATCTGACCGTCAGAGCACCGCAGCGCGTCTTCGGTCAGTTCGATATGATGGGTCGTGGCCTGCCAAAGCCGGACCGCCAGCCACAGCGCGGCGCTGCCAACCACCAGCAGAAACACCAGCCAGACCGGGGATGGCGGCGCGGCGAACGCCACATAGACAAGGATGCAGCCGGTTGCCGCCAGCATCGCCGTGCCCATGACCCGGCGCGGGGCCGATGCCTTGATTGTTGCCAATACGTTTTCGCTCATCACCTGCTCCCCATGTTCATGCGCAGGGAATAGACCGGACGGACGCCGAGGAACAGCCCCAGCGAGCGCCAGGCGCTGCCCGGATCGGCAAGTGTTGCGCCTGGCGCAGGACAGGGGCGCACGGCGACCCTCAGGCCCAGCCGGATTGCGCCACGGCAAAGACCTCCTGCGGTGCACGCAGGCCTTTCAGGCGCTGACGCCCCAGCGAACGGCTGATCAACCGTCCCAGGGGGGCAGCCCGTCGGCAGAACTCCTCCGAGACCAGCAAGGGCTCCCCGAGGGCACTGCAGAGACCCGCCAGACGTGACGCGAGATTCACGTCGCGCCCGACCACTGTGTAGTCCAGCCGCATGCCCGAGCCGACGTTGCCAAAACCGACCTCGCCAAAGTGCAGCGCGATCCCGACCTTGAAACGGGGCGCGTCGCGCCGCGCCTCTACCCGCGCCAGCGCCGCGCGTGCCGCCGCCAGCGCCTGACCGCATGTAAAGGCATCGCCATCCTCGGTCCGAAACACCGCCAGAATACCGTCGCCGACAAATTTCAACACTTCGCCGCCTGCGGTTTCGATCGGTGGCACCACGCAGTCGTAGTAGGTGTTCAGCAGGCCCGTGGCCTCTTCCGCCGTCATCTCGGCGGTCAGTTCGGTGAACCGTCGCATGTCGGAAAACAGGACCGCGGACCGGATGTGCGTGACCTGGCCGCGATGCACGTCACCGGAGAGGATCCGCTGCTGCGGCTCTTCCCCGACATAGATGCGCAGCACCTCCTGCATGGCGCGGGCGGTGGCAAGGATTTCCTGGCAGGCGGACAGCGCGGGGAACACCGCGCGCAGGAAGGCGATGTCCGCGGCCGAAAAACCGGCGGCGCGACGGGTTGCGAAACTGAAGGTTCCGGCCATGCCGCTGCGCATGAAAATCGGGGCCATCAGGTAGTGGACGTAGCCATCGGCCTTCAGCTCGGGCACGATGCCGTAGCGATCATCGGGGGTCTTGGGCAACCACAAAGCCACCCATTTTCCGGTCTTGTGCACCTCGGCGGCCGGCGATTGCGCATAGCCGGACGAGGAGCCGATCTGGAACGGAAACAAATGGCTGCGAGCGCCCTTGCCATGCTCCCAGAACCGGGCGCTGGCCACCGCTTCGGCATGCAGGAGGGGCACGATGGAACTGGCACGATGCAAGGGTACGCCTGCGTCCCGGATCATCGCCGCCACCCGTGTCAGCACGTTGTCGGCATCAGAGGCCTCCCGCGCTTCGCCGAGCATGTAGGTGACCAGTCGCAGCGCGGGCTCCAATCGGTCTGGTGGCAGTTTGCACAGGGGGGCAGGCATATCGGCCATGCCGCCAATTTACGCCCTGCACCGGCCTGCTGGCAACGACTATTCACCTGCATGGCCCGGTCACATGCCGAGACCACGGAAGCCCCAAGCTGTTCACGGCTGCACAGCCTCCGTGCCCGATCTGGGGTTTTCCAGGCCAGCGGGGAAGTTATCTGTGATCCAGCAACCGACAACCGGAGACAGCCCATGTCGCTCAGACCTATTCTTGAGACCCGCGCCGCACAGCCTCATACCGAAGGGGCTGGCGTGAAGTTGCACCGTGCCTTCGGCTTTCAGGACCCGTCCGAGCTGGATCCCTTCCTGCTGTTCGACGATTTCCGCAACGACCGGCCCGAGGATTTTCTGCGTGGCTTCCCGTGGCACCCGCATCGCGGCATCGAAACCATTACCTATGTTCTGGCCGGCTCGGTGGAGCATGGCGACTCGCTGGGCAATGTCGGAACACTCGGGGCCGGAGACGTGCAGTGGATGACGGCCGGATCGGGCATTCTGCACCAGGAGATGCCGACCGGAAATACCAAGGGCCAGATGCACGGCTTCCAGCTGTGGGGCAACCTGCCCGCCAGCCAGAAGATGACCGCACCGCGCTATCAGGACGTGAAGGGCGGCGAGATCCCGGAGATCATCGACGACGACGGCACCCGCGTCAAAGTGATCGTGGGCGAATTCTGGGGCAAACGCGGGCCGGTGGACGGCATTGCCGCCGATCCGCAGTATCTCGACGTGTTCATCCCCGCCGGAGTGAAAAAGACCCTGCCGATAGACACCTACCGCCGGGCTTTCGCCTATGTATTCGAGGGCGAGGCCGCCTTTGCGGATGCCTCCGCGCCGCAAGGGGTGCTGCTGGAAAAGGAAGTGGCAGGTCAGGAGGTCAACATCCGCGACATGTCAGGGGACCGGACCCTGATCCGGTTTGGCACGGGTGACGAGATCACCGTGCAGGCGGGTCCACAGGGCGTGCGTTTCTTGCTGATTTCCGGCGCGCCGATCAATGAACCGGTGGCCTGGCATGGGCCGATCGTGATGAACACCCAGGCCGAATTACACCAGGCGTTCAAGGAACTGCGCAACGGCACGTTCATCCGCCCGGCCCATTGATCGCGCAGATCGGCGGTGGTGCCTCTCTCGCAGGGGGCACCGCCAAAAGCGCTTCGGGATGTGCTATACTTCCGCCTGTTCAGCAATCTGGAGGGGGAAGACATGATCATCCGCGTTTTCCGCGCGACCGTTCGCGACGACAAGATCAAGGCGTTTCAGGAGTTTCTGACCAAGACCGCCGTGCCGCATGTGCGCCGCCAGCCGGGGTTGGTTTCCATCACGGCCGGGCTGCCGAGGGCGGACTCCCCTGCCACCTTCTGCGTTGTGATGGTCTGGGAGAGCGTCGCCGCACTGCAGGCCTTTGCCGGTGAGGACTGGGAGCAACCACATGTGCTGCCGGAAGAAGATCCGATGGTTCTGAGCCGTGAGATCGAGCATTATGACATGATCGGACTGCTCAGCTGAAACCGCGCAGCGCCTTTGCCAATGGCGGGCCAGCCCGCCAGTTTCAGGCGCTGACCGCCTTGCGCACCATATCCCAGTAGACCCGCTCCACCTCGTCCAGGGTCAGGCGACCTTCCGAGCGATACCAGGTGTTCACCCCGTTCAGCATCGCGATCACCGCAAGCGTGGCGATCTTGGTATCGGCGATGTCGAACACGCCCTGCTCGACACCTTCTTTCAGGATTCCCTCGACACCGTTCTCGTAATTCCGCCGCAGCGTTTCAATGCGGGTGAAATTCTCTGCCGTGAGGTTGCGCAGCTCCATATAGGCGATGAAGACGGCATCCGGACGCTGGAGGTGAAAGCGGATGTGAAACCCGGTAAACGCCCGCAGCCGGTCCATCGCGCTGTCGGCCCGGGGCACCGCATCCCAGGCGGCCTGCAATTCTTCCATGTGGCCAGCCATCAACCGGAACAACAGGCTTTGCTTGTCTGGCGTATAATTGTAGAGCGCACCGGCCTGCACGCCCACCTCGCGCGCGATCTGGCGCATCGACACCGCAGCATAGCCGTGCTGCGCAAACAACCGCAGCGCCGCGTTGTGGATCTTGGGGCCGGTGATGCCGGAGTGGGAACCCTGAGTACGTGCCATGCAACCGACAATAACTGAACGCATGTTCAATAAAAAGAGGGATTCGCGCCTCGTGCACGGGCCGCATCAACCTGTTGCAGGTTGAAAACAATTGTGCAGATGCCTGCGACCCCCTAGAACCAGCCTCGGCAACAGGGGAACGACGATGCGAACACGGGCGCGGATCACGGTATATCTGGCATTGATCACCGCGGCGGCCATGGCTGCCTGCACCCGTGTCCCCGAGCTCGAAGACCGCCTGACACCGGACCTGCGCAACGCGCCCTACCCCAAATTGCTGCCGTTGGACCGGACGCTAGAACCCCTGGCCTCACCCGCAGTCGCCAATGAGGAACTCGAGCAGCAGCTTGATGCGCGCGCAGCGCGATTGCAGCGACGGGCCGAGGCCCTGCGCAACGCGGAATTCTGATCTTCTGCTTCCCTCTGCGCCCTTGCGACCGGGCGCGTGTTTCGGTCGGCGTTGCACGCTCGCGCCGAACCCGCTAAGGCGGGGCTGAACGTTTCGGAACAAAGGACCTCCAGCTATGACAGAACCGCTTCGCCTTGGGATTGCAGGTTTGGGCACGGTTGGCATCGGCGTGGTCAAGATTGTCCGCCGCCATGCCGCGCTGCTGGAGGCGCGCACCGGACGCCCGGTGGTGATCTCGGCGGTGTCGGCCCGGGATGCGGCCAAGGACCGCGGTGTTTCGCTGAAGGACTACGCCTGGGAGACCGACCCGGTGGCGCTGGCGCGGCGCGACGATGTCGATGTTTTCGTCGAGCTGATGGGCGGCCATGAAGGGGCTGCCAAGGCCGCGACCGAGGCGGCGCTGGCCGCGGGCAAGGACGTGGTCACCGCCAACAAGGCGCTGCTGGCGATCCACGGTCAGGCGCTGGCTGAACAGGCCGAGAGCGCAGGCCGGGTGATCCGTTTCGAGGCGGCTGTCGCCGGCGGCATCCCGGTCATCAAATCGCTGACCGAGGGGCTGGCCGGCAATGAGATCACCCGCGTCATGGGCGTGATGAACGGCACCTGCAACTATATCCTGACCCAGATGCAGGCCACCGGCCAGGGCTACAACGCCCTGTTCGAGGAATGCGGCCGCCTCGGCTACCTCGAGGCGGACCCGAACCTCGACGTGGGCGGCATCGACGCGGGCCACAAGCTGGCGCTGCTGGCTTCGATCGCCTTTGGCAGCCGCCCGGATTTCAGCAATGTGGAACTGGAAGGCATCCAGCGCATCCAGCTGGAGGACATTCAGGCGGCCGCCGACATGGGCTACCGCATCAAGCTGCTGGGCGTGGCGCAGCGCACCGCCCGCGGACTGGAGCAGCGCATGTCGCCTTGCCTCGTGCCGGAAAACTCGCCGTTGGGGCAGCTGGAAGGCGGCACCAACATGGTGGTGATCGAGGGCGACTCGATCGAGCAGGTGGTGCTGCGCGGCCCCGGGGCCGGTGAAGGCCCAACCGCCAGTGCGGTGATGGGAGATATCCTCGACCTGGCGCGCGGCCTGCGGATCTCCACCTTCGGCCAGCCCGCCACCACCCTGGCAGAGCTGGCACCGGCCCAGACTGGCCTGCCCGCCCCCTTCTATCTGCGCATGGGGCTGCTGGACAAACCCGGCGCGCTGGCCAAGGTCGCCTCGATCCTGGGTGAGGCCGGCGTGTCGATCGACCGGATGCGCCAGTACGGCCACTCCGCGCCGGTGGCCCCGGTGCTGATCGTGACCCACAAATGCACCCGCGCCACGCTGGACATCGCACTGGAGGGGCTGACCGCCACCGATGTGGTCGACGGCAGCCCGGTGGCGCTGCGCATCGAAGAGGTCTGAGCCGCCGAAACCGGCAGCAAACGGCATTTTTTCGGCCTGCGGCGGGGCAATCCCGCCGTCCCGACCGCCATCGCCCTTGCGAGCCGCCCCCGCCCCGCGCTATTCGGCTTGCAACGCCCTTTCATTTCATTCCCGTTGAGACAGGATTTCCGGTATGACCACGAACACCTCTGACGCGCCCTTCCATGACCGCATGCTTTCGCTGGGCCTCGCCCGCGTCGCCGAGCAGGCTGCCCTGGCCTCGGCCTCGCTGATCGGCCGCGGCGACGAGAAGGCCGCCGACCAGGCCGCCGTCAACGCCATGCGCGAGCAGCTGAACCTGCTGGATATTGCAGGCGTCGTCGTGATCGGCGAAGGCGAGCGCGACGAAGCCCCGATGCTGTACATCGGTGAGGAAGTCGGCACCGGCAACGGCCCCGGCGTCGATATCGCGCTCGACCCGCTGGAAGGCACCACGCTGACCGCCAAGGACATGCCGAACGCGCTGACCGTGATCGCCATGGGCCCGCGCGGCTCGATGCTGCACGCCCCGGACACCTACATGGACAAGCTGGCCATCGGCCCCGGCTACCCCGAAGGCGTGGTGTCGCTGGAAATGTCCCCGCGCGAGCGCGTCGAGGCGCTGGCAAAGGCCAAGGGCTGCGCGCCCTCCGACATCACCGTCTGCATCCTGGAGCGCCCCCGCCACGAGGCAATGATCGCCGAAGTGCGTGAAACCGGCGCCGCCATCCGCCTGATCACCGACGGTGACGTCGCCGGTGTCATGCACTGCGCCGAGTCCGAGATCACCGGTATCGACATGTACATGGGCCAGGGCGGCGCACCCGAGGGCGTGCTGGCAGCCGCGGCTCTGAAATGCATGGGCGGGCAGATCTTCGGCCGCCTCCTGTTCCGCAACGACGATGAAAAAGCACGCGCCGCAAAGGCCGGCATCACCGATCTGGACCGCACCTATTCGCGCGACGAGATGGTGACCCAGGACGTGATCTTTGCCGCCACCGGCGTCACCGGCGGCTCGCTGCTGCCCTCGATCAAGCGCACCCCGGGTTGGGTGGAGACCACCACGCTGCTGATGCGCTCGAAAACCGGCTCGGTCCGGCGCATGTCCTACCGCACGCCGCTGGCGCCGCACCAGGGCTGAGCGGTTTCGCCGAGGGAAGCGGCTTGCGCCGCAGCCTCCGGCGGGAGTATTTGAAGAAAGATGAAAGGGCCGGGTCCGTTTGGGTCCGGCCTTTGCGCATTCGGCAGATGGGGACAGATGATGAGCTTTCTGGGTGTTGAGAAATCCCTTAGCGGGCGGCGCTGGGTCGGGCCCGGCATCGAGGTTGACCGCGCATCGGAGATGATGGCGCAGCAGACCGGCCTGCCCCGCTCGGTCTGCCAGGTGCTGGCGCGACGCGGCGTACCGACAATGGAGGCGCAGGCGTTCCTCGAGCCGAAATTGAAAGAGCTGCTGCCCGACCCGCGCGACATGAAAGACATGGAAGCAGCCGCGACGCGGTTTCTGAGCGCGGTGCGGCGCCGCGAGCGGATTGCGGTCTTTGCCGACTACGACGTCGACGGCGGCAGCTCTGCCGCGCTGCTGCTGGTGTGGCTGCGGCAGATGGGGCTGGAGGCGACGCTTTATATCCCCGACCGCATCGACGAGGGCTATGGCCCCAACGTGCCCGCCATGCAGCAGCTGGCCGCCGCCCATGACCTCATCATCTGCGTCGACTGCGGCACCCTCAGCCATGAGCCGATCGCCGCAGCCAAGGGCGCCGACGTGATTGTTCTGGACCACCACCTGGGCGGCGAGACCCTGCCCGACTGCGTGGCGGTGGTGAACCCAAACCGGCAGGACGAAGACGGCGATCTAGGCTATTTCTGTGCCGCCGGCGTGGTGTTCCTGATGCTGGTTGAGGCAGGTCGCCAGCTGCGCGAGGCGGGGGCCAAGGGGCCGGATCTGATGGCGCTGCTGGACCTGGTCGCGCTGGCAACGGTGGCCGATGTGGCACCGCTGATCGGAGCCAACCGCGCGCTGGTCCGGCAAGGACTGAAAGTGATGGCCGCCCGCCGCCGTCCCGGCCTGGTGGCCTTGTCGGATGTCAGCCGCATGGATTCGGCCCCCTCCACGTATCACCTTGGGTTTCTGCTCGGACCGCGGGTCAATGCCGGTGGACGGATCGGCAAGGCGGACCTCGGCGCGCGACTGCTGTCGACCGACAACCCGCATGAGGCGGCCGCCCTCGCCGAAAGGCTGGATCAACTGAACACCGAACGCCGCGACATCGAGAACGCTGTCCGCGCCGCCGCGCTGGAGCAGGCCGAGGCGCGCGGGCTGGACGCGCCCTTGGTCTGGGCCGCGGGCGAAGGCTGGCACCCAGGCGTGGTCGGCATCGTCGCTTCGCGCCTGAAGGAAGCCGCCAACCGCCCAGCCATCGTCATCGGCTTCGACGGGGACGAGGGCAAAGGCTCGGGGCGGTCTGTCTCTGGCATCGATCTCGGGGCCTCGATCCAGCGGCTGGCGGCCGAGGGGCTGCTGGTCAAGGGCGGCGGCCACAAGATGGCGGCGGGGCTGACGGTGATGCGCGACAAGCTGGAGCCGGCCATGGCACGGCTGAGCGAGTTGCTGGAGAAACAGGGCGCCGGCCAAGGTGGCCCCGCGGATCTGAAACTCGACGGTGCCCTGATGCCCGGTGCCGCGACGGTCGAGCTCATCGAGCAAATCGAGCAAGCCGGTCCCTATGGCGCGGGCGCGCCAGCCCCGCGCTATGCGCTGCCGGACCTGCAAGTGCGCTTTGCCAAACGGGTGGGTGAAAGCCATCTGAAACTGTCGCTCAGCGACGGGATGGGCGGTGGTATCGACGCGATCTGCTTTGGTGCTTTCGACACGGCGCTCGGTCCGCGGCTGCTGGAGCATGGCGGCGCACGGTTCCACTTCGCCGGTCGGCTGGAAGTGAACACCTGGGGCGGTCGGCAGAGCCCCCAGCTGCGCCTGGAGGATGCCTCGGAAGCCTGATTTATCAGGGGCTTACCGCCTGTGGATAAGAAATTTCACAAAAGCGTATTTTTTCTCTTGCGGCGATTGGCGGTTACCACTAAACACCCGCTCACACACAGAGTGGCCCGTTCGTCTATCGGTTAGGACGCCAGGTTTTCAACCTGGAAAGAGGGGTTCGATTCCCCTACGGGCTGCCACTTTTCCGCAAAGATCACGACCCCGAAACGCGCCGCTTTGGTGCGTTTTTTTCGTTTTTGCCCAATGAATTACGCCCACCCCGGCCATCGCAAAAAAACTTCCCATTCCGGCAAAAATCCTCTTGCGCCCGACCAGCGCAATCAGTAAACACCCCTCACAGACAGAGTGGCCCGTTCGTCTATCGGTTAGGACGCCAGGTTTTCAACCTGGAAAGAGGGGTTCGATTCCCCTACGGGCTGCCACTTTTCCCTCTTAAATTCGAACAGACGCAAGCAAGCGATAGTGTTTGCTGGCACATGCCGACTCCGCGCATCTCGCGACACTGTCGCTGTGCGATCAGGGGCCTCCAGAAGGTCTTCACTGGAAACAGCAACCACATGCGCGAGCAACCGCGGCACAGCCCGATGCGGTCAGCCCGCGGGCGGCGAACCTTTCGGAAGCAGGAAAGAGCTCTCAACGCGGCTGTCGTGCGGGGCACGACGCCATTCTCATCAGGCCGCGGAACCGTCCTCAGCCGTGGCACCGTTGGGTGAGGAGAGCGAGGCGCCATTGGCAGCGGTCACCGGCCCCATCTCTTCCTTTTCCAACCCTTCGCGGTAGAAACAGTGCTGCGCCCGCCCGGCCCGCTTGGCCGCGTAGAGCGCCAGATCGGCCTGGTTCAACAGCTCCGCCGCATCCGGTTTCGACTGCCCGGTTGACAGCGTTGTACCCGCACTGGCGGAAATCCGGCACTGGTGGCCACCGTAGATGACCGGCTCCTCCAGCCGCGCGATCAGTCGCTTCGCAATGGATTCGAGCCGGGAGCGGTCCAGAACCCCTTCGAGTATCATCACAAATTCATCGCCACCAACCCGCGCCACCGTGTCCGATTCGCGGGTACACTCCACCATGATGCGGGCGGCCTGCTGGAGCACCGCATCCCCGGCGGCATGACCATAGGTGTCATTCACCTGCTTGAAGAAATCCAGATCCAAGTGCATCAGCGCAAATTCACGACCGCCATTGATGAGGCGCGCGAGCACGTGGTCCATCGCCCGGCGGTTTTTCAGCCCGGTCAACGTGTCGGTAAAGGCTTGTTCTTCGGCGGCAATCATCGCGCCTTGCAGGCGGGTGTTCAGCTGACGGGACGCCTCCATGGCGGCCGACTTTGCCTCGACCAGGTAAAGCATCTCAATGGTCAGATCCGTCGGTGAGAAATCGGCGCTGGTCAGGTCGTAGTCCCGCACGGCCTCGAGCACCGAAATGCCAAAAGAGAGGTTGATGAAGGCTCCCTGCCCATCCGGCAGCGGTGCACACACCCCCTTCAGCCCGGTTTGCGGCGCATCGCGGAATTGCAGGTGCAGCTTGCTGCCAGCCGTGCGGTGCAGATCCGCGACAGAGCGGACCGAGCGGGGCCGTGACAGGTCGAAGAGACGGAAGAACCGGCGGCCCTTCCACGTCAGGTCCGGGCGCAATTTTCGCAGCGTCGGACCGGCAGACATGATGCGGCCCTTGGCGTCGATGATGACGTACATCGGACAGATGACCCCGGCCATCTGCGTGAGCTGCTCAAATGACATCATAGAGAATGCGCCCCCAGATCAAATTCGCGTCCTTCGGCGAATTTGGTGACCACCAAGGTAATCGAAATCACCTCGGCGCCGCCCTGGCGGCCACTGTGGTCCAGGAACACCAGATCCCCGTAGTCGTCGGCCATCGCGCGCAAGACGCCCATCAGTACGTGGCCATATCCGGGCAGGCCAGGCTGGCAGATCAGCTCGAATTGCTCCGGCGCCTGTTCAACCAGTTCCAGGGCCGGCAAATGCAAGTCCGACACCGCCAATCGGGCCCGGTCCGGCAAATCATCCAATGAATGCAGGAATTCCACGTAGTTGACGCCACCGAATCGCAACAACCTGCGCAGGGCTTCAACCTGCGGGTTGGAGACCAGGAACGTGCCCATATCCTCGAGAATTTCCGGCAGAGGCCGCGCCAGCACTTTTTCCATCGCGGTGAGCATCCGACTGGACTGCTCTTCTGAATAGACCAGCATCGCCTCGAACTCGGTAAAACCGAGCTCGGCTTCCTCCATGACCTTCTCCCACCGCGCCTTGCCGTAGGTCGTGGTCACAAATGCCTGAATCGCTCTATTGATCAGACCGTGCATGCAATGGCCTCTCCTTGCCTATGCCCCAGTCTTGCAGGCTTCCGGTTAAGAAAGCCCCAACAAAGCCCGATCACACAGCACACCGGCTTCACCTGCACTTTGCCCGTTACCCTTCGCACGTACTCTGCACCCTTGCCAGACACCCTGCAGGCCGCTGTGGCGGCGGCCTGCGCAACGCTACCATAATCCGTCGACAGCCAGTCTGACCAATCAATTGCGTTTCATCGACCTTGATGAACGCAGTCGGGCCAGTACCGACTCTCGGCTGCTCATGGAGACTTAACTGAACCGGCCGCTGCGGCAGGGCAAGCCGACTGCGCCGCCTGTTCTGCGGATCAGCGGTTTTCCTCTTGCGCTTCAGGGCACTGGACGGAATGCGAAGGTATCGTTGGCGCGCGCTACAAGATCAGAAGTCCGTCGGCGCGCCGCCCTCAGCCTTGCGGCGGGCGACAAAATCCGCCAACTCCTCTCGGATCGCCACGTCCATCGGCGGCGGTTCGAATTCGCCAATGATCTGGTGGAACAGCTTATGCGCCCGCTCCGCAGTCCAGACTGAGCCCGCCTTTTCCCAGGCCTCATAGTTGCGCCAGTCGCTCAGGAACGGCTGATAGAAGGCCTCGGCATACCGGTCCTGAGTGTGCTGAATGCCGAAGAAATGCCCGTCATGGCCGACCTCGCGGATGGCATCCAGCGCAATGTCCTGTGGGTCAGTCGCAGACAGCTGCGGCTGCATGTAGCGCTGGATCTGCTGCAGGATCTCGCAGTCCATGATGAATTTCTCGGGGCTGGCGATCAGCCCGCCCTCCAGCCAGCCGGCTGCGTGGTAGACCATGTTGGTGCCCGACTGCACCGACGCCCAGAGGGAATTGGAGGTCTCCCAGACCGCCTGCCCGTCCGGCACGTTGGCGGCGCAGACGCCGGAGGAGCGCATCGGCAGCCCGTAAAAACGCGCCATCTGGCCGGTCATCTGGGTCGCGCGCATGTATTCCGGGGTGCCAAAAGCAGGCGCACCGGATTTCATGTCGACGTTGGAAGTAAAGGTGCCGATCACGCAGGGCGTGCCGGGGCGGACGTATTGGAACAGCGCAATCGCGCAGAGGCTTTCGGCCAGCGACTGCGCCACCGCCCCCGCCAGGGTGACCGGCGCCATCGCCCCTGCCAGCGTGAAGGGCGACACCACGATCGCCTGCCCCCGCCGCGCCAGCCGCAGGCAGCCGTCGATCATCGGCTGGTCGTGTTTCAGCGGCGAGGTGGAGTTGATGTTGGTGTACATATGCGGCCTGGACTCGAACTCCTCATGGCTGAGCCCGCCCGCGATACGCACCATTTCCATCACATCCTCGACCCGCTCCTTGCCCAGGCTGTAGGCGTGCATTGCCTTGTCGGTCAGCGTCAGCTTGTCATAGAGCACATCGAGATGGCGCACCGAGGCATGGATCTCCACCGGTTCCACCGGGTAGCCACCGGCAAAGTGGATGCAGTTGAAATACTGGGTCAGCTTGAGCAGGTTCTGGCAGTTTTCGCGGGTCCCCGGCAGTTTGCGGTTCAGCGACATGTCCCAGTAGTTCGGCGGCGAGGAGACATTGCCGAACAGCATGTGGTTGCCGCCCAAGGGAATCGTCCGGTCCGGATTGCGCGGCGTAATCGTGAACTCGCTGGGCGCCTTGGCCAGCATCTCCATCACGAAGTCCCGGTCCATGCGGACCAGCTCGCCCTCCACCCGCATCCCCGCCTCGCGGAAGATGTCCAGCGCCTCGGAATTCAGGAAGACGACGCCGATGTCTTCCAGGATGCGCATGGCCCCCTCGTGGATGGCCTGCACGCCCTCCGCGCTCAACGGTTCAGTGGGGCGGTCGATGTTGACAGGGATCTGCCATGGCATCTGCTCCAGCACCGCGCTGCCGCGGCGCGCGGCCGCTCCGGCGCGACCACCCCCACGCCGTCCCGCGGATCGTCTCGTCGACCGCTCGGACGAGCCCGCACCGTGCCCGTTGCCTGCCACTGCATCTGCCATTTCAACCTCCCTGCCGCGCGTTCAACTCCCGGCCTAGAGCTTAAATGTGCCAGCACGGGTGGTCCGGACCTGTCCAAACCCGACTCGCACATGTCGCTTTCGGGACATTACGGGGCGGATTTGGCATTTTCTGTACATAAGTGCCCAGTAATCGACCCAACGCGTCTCTTCCGACACCGACCGATCGGGAATCAGTGGCGCGTCAACGGTCCAGCCAGGACGGGATATGACCAATGTCGGGCAGCACCACATCGGCATGCGGTGCCAGCTCCGCTTGCAGCGCCATACCGGTCAAAACGCCGATCCGCTGCATTCCTGCCGCCGCCCCAGCCGCCAGGTCATGCAAGCTGTCGCCCACCATCGCCGTCCGTTCCGGGGCCACGCCAGTTGCGGCGCAGAAGGCCAGAAGCGGCGCCGGATCCGGTTTCGCGCCGTGGCCGCTGTCGCAGCCCGCCACGAAGGCAAACCGGTCCAGCACCCCCGCCCGCCGCAGCTGGCTGACGGCCGAGACTTCGGCATCGTTGGTCATCACCCCCAGCACCAGACCACGCGTCCTGAGGCCGTCGAGAAAGGCTGCTAGCGGCACAGCCGGAGCCAGTTCCGCCGCGGCAGCACTTTCGGCCAGGTAGTCTGCCAGCGCCGCGGCATCCATGTCATCGACGAACGGCGCCAGCACCGCGGCAACCTCGTCATTGCTGCCCGCGATCACGAGACTGTCCGGGTTGAATGCCTTGCGGTCCAGATCATAGCTGATTTCCGCTGCCATCATCTGCAGCCGCTGGGCGTTGCCGCCGGAGAGCCGGTCCAGAACTGCCGCGGCCCAACCGTTCCAGGTGGCCGCGAAATCGAACAGGGTTCCGTCCTTGTCGAACAGGAGGGCTTCAATTGGCATGACAGGTCCTTGCAGCTGCGGATTCGCAGGCGAGCCTATCAGGTCCAGTTCACCTGCGCACCGCCCGGCAGCGCCATCCGCGCCATCATCGGCGCCTCATAGGGCAGACCGGCCCCATCGCAGAACTGCATCACCCAATTGTCGTCCATCGTTAAGAAATCGAGCACCGAGCCCAGGAATTCAGGTTCTGTCGCCCGAGCCCGCAGATCCGCCTCGCTGGCGCCGGTGGCGCCCAGAAACACCGGCAAAAGCTCATCATTGCCTGCCAGCCAGCCCAAAACCTTCAGCGCCAGCGTCTCCGCCGCGTCAGCGGAAAACCGCATATTCTCCACTTTTGCCCCGCCTTCCCGCCGCATTGCGGCCAATTTAGTAAAAATACGAAAGGGTTTCTTAACCAGTCTCAGCAAAACTTCCAGTCATAGGATTTGCAAGGGGCGAAAGGATACCGCGTGCAAGGAACGATCCTGGTCATCGACGGCGTCTCCACCAACCGCATCATGCTGAAGGTGCAGCTGGCGGCCGCCTATTACGATGTGGTTCAGGCTGGCAGCCTTGCCGAGGTGCTGCCCGCCATTCGCCAGCATCGCCCCGACCTGGTGCTTTCCGCCAAGTCGCTGCCCGATGGGACTGCGGCTGACGTTAAGCGCGAGTTGTCCAACGACGAGAGCCTCGCCGACCTGCCGCTGATCGCGGTGAGCGACACCGAGGGACCGCAAGCCCGACTGGCCGCGCTGGCTGCAGGGATTGATGACGTCTTGCAGCAACCAGTGAACAACGTGATCCTGCAAGCCCGCATCCGCAGTCTGCTTCGCGCGCGCTCGGCCTCCGAGGAGCTGAACCTGCAGCGCGACGCGTCTCATGGGTTCATGTTGCCCCTCAGCGACCGAAGCAACAGCGAGGAGCTGCAACAACCGACCGTCGCGCTGGTGGCACAGGATCCGCGCGCAGCCAAAACCTGGCGTGACCAATTGGCGACCTGCCTGCCCTTTGGCTTGCGTACCCATGCGATCAGCGACATTCAGGGGCTTATGCAGGCGCCGGTCGCGGATGCCATCATCATCGAGCTGACCGAGCAATCCGCGAGCGCCGGGCTGCGGCTTCTGGCCGATCTGCGCGCCCGTGCGGCAACCCGAAAATCTGTCGTCATCGCGATACCGAACCCCGGTGATGCAGAGCTGGCTGCCGAAGCCCTCGACCGCGGGGCGCATGACGTGCTGCAACACGGATTCGACGTGGCCGAACTGGAGCTGCGCCTGACCGCCCAACTGCGTCAGAAGATACACCAGGACCGCTTGCGCGACAGCGTCCGGAACGGGCTGCGGGCCGCAGTGCAGGATCCGATGACGGGCCTGCACAATCGACGTTACGCCCGCCCGTTCCTGGATCGAACCACCCAGGCCGCAGCCGTGAGCGGCGAAAAATTCGCCGTCATGCTCGCCGATCTCGACCATTTCAAAAGGATCAACGATCTCTACGGCCACCCCGCTGGCGACGCGGTGCTGATTGAGGCCGCCCGACGCATGCAAGCCGTCCTGCGCCCGGCAGACCTGCTGGCCCGGGTCGGCGGCGAGGAATTCATGGCGGTGTTGCCCGGAGCCACCGAGGCAGAGGCCGGCATGGCTGCCATCGCGCTGTGCAACGCCATCAACAGCAAACCCTTTCAGGTACCCGGTTCCGCCCAGCCGGTGCGGGTTACCATCAGCATTGGTGCTGTGATGGGCGGCGGGGGACAGGATCTCAACGCCGCCACGCTGATCGAAAAGGCAGATCAGGCGCTCTACAATGCCAAGAATGCAGGGCGCAACCAGGTCACCTTGCCGACCGGCTGCATTCAGGCCGCGTGATCGGCTGACGCCAGCGTTTGCCCCACGGCAGTGCTGAGGGCCGCCATGACCTCGAGATCTTCTGGTGCGAACGGATCTCGCGCCTCGATCGCCGTGAAGTTCACCGTGCCCCAGGTCGCCCCGTCTATCACGACAGGGGCCCCGACATAGGTTTCCAGCTGGAACATATCGTAACAGGGATGTCCCGAAATCTCCGACGTGCCGGCGCGGTGGAAGGCGACCGGCCCGGCGGCCTTCAGCGTGTGGCTGCAGTAGGTCTCTTCCAGTGCAAACTCTGTCCCGGGTTCAACCTCCACCTCATGCGACGCACAGTGCATGACGGTGTAGCGGCTGTCCTCGACGCGGCTGACCAGCCCTGACGATGTCTTGAAGAAGGTGTTGCCGAATACCAGCAGCTCTTTCAGCTTGTCTGATGACGTCAAATCCTCGCGGCGGGCGATGGCCTCTACGGTCTCGACCGCACCGGCCGCGCTATTATCGGCTCCTGACATGTCTGCGCTCCTCCTTCAGCCTCAAAGCACCGCAGGCCCCCTCTCCAGCCCCGCAGCCGTGACCTGAGCGGCCACCAGACAACCCTGTCACAGGGCGGCGAAACTTGGCAACGTGTAAGTTACGGGCATTAGGCGACAATTTGCAATTCAAAGGGGTTTCAGCGGCGCTCGCAACAACCCCTGACAGAGAGCGCGAAACAGTTTCCTGCGATTGTCAGGGCCGCTTTGCGGCCCCGCGGGCAAAGCGTTCCGCCACCCGATCAGCGAAGTCCTGCCGCTCCTTCGGCGCCATCTCCGCGAGCTTGCGCACCCAGGCGTTCTGGAGCTTCAGATGAAAATCATGCCGGGCGTCCGCCTGTTGCCGCAGTTCCGCCAGCAACGCCTCCGCATCAAAGGTGTCCTTGCGCAGGATCGCAATCACCCGCTCAGCCTCGGCATGACGGCGCTGCACATAGCTACCGTGCGGACCACCGGCCTCTTGCCGCAGCTTCCTGCGGGTGTCCCGGTCCAGTTCACGAAAGATCATCGCCCCCACGTCTGGTGGCCGGTGCCAATTCTTCTTTTGTCCGGCATGACGCAGTGCCGCCCCCGCGGCGAGGCCAATCACCGCAAGGTTCAGCGCCAGCGACGCTGCCAGCAGCAGTTTCACCCAGCGGCGCATTCCGGTTCTGGCACCGTTTTTCGGGGCCCCGTCCTGTTCGCTCATTGCATATCCTCGCTCAGCACCATGGCCATTTCATATCCGTCGAAGGGCATCCCCTGGCTGTCGGCGTCCAATCCCGCCAAGGCCACCGGATCGGGGATGAAGGACGGCGGCGACAACCCCAGCCACAGGCCCGCCGCACTGGCCATGGCAAAACCGCCGAATGCAGGCCAACCACCGACCGCATTCAACAATTGCCGCCAGCGCCCAAGACCTCCACGCGCATTTCGCGGCGCCAACGCGGCGACCGGGCCATCGGGTTGCTGCGCAGCCGCATCGTCAAGGATGGCCGCGGCCAGATGCGCTGGAAGCGCCGGACGGGCGGCACGTGCCGTGGCGAACAGCTCATCCACATGCGCGAGATCGGCCGGGTCCTCCCGCCCGTGTGTGTTCGGGTCTGCCTTGTCCATGTCAGCCATCGCTATACC
The DNA here is from genome assembly GCF_055398055.1 of Leisingera sp. S2M4. Classification (NCBI taxonomy): domain Bacteria; kingdom Pseudomonadati; phylum Pseudomonadota; class Alphaproteobacteria; order Rhodobacterales; family Roseobacteraceae; genus Leisingera; species Leisingera sp. S2M4. The sequence continues at coordinate 2,540,941 of NZ_AP040861.1, read as the reverse complement.
CCAATTCTGCGCGCCGCCCGGCCAGTGCCGCAGCAAGCGCCCTCTTACCGCGGGCGGTGAGACTTTCCACCGCCTCAACAGTGATTTCCATGATGGCGGCGATCTCCGGGTTGGAGAGTTCCTCCAGGTGCCGCAGCACCACCGCCTGGCGTTGTCGTTCCGGCAACCTCATCAGCGCCCCCTGCAACGCGTCCTGTCGCGCCGTCTCCTGCATCTGTTCAGCCGCAGACTGCCCCTGGTCCGGCGGTTCCGGCACCGCATCAAGGTCCACATGCCCGCCACGGGCGCGCCGCTTGCGGTCGATGCACAGGTTCATCGCCACCCGGTAAAGCCAGGTCGAGACTTTCGCCGCTCCGGGCTGCCAGTCGGGTGCCATCTTCCACAGCCGCAGCATCGCCTCCTGCGTGACGTCCTCGGCCTCGGCATGGCTGTTCATCACCCGCATCGCGACCCCGTAGACCCGCGGCGCCAGACGCGTCGTCAGCTCCGCCGCCGCGCGCCGGTCGCCGTTGGCATAGAGCCGCAAAAGCGCATCGTCCGAAAGCTCGTCGCTCGCATCCGCCGCCGTCATGGCTGCCGGCCCCCGAGATGGGGTCCGGCGCCCTTGTGTTTGCGCCTTGTCCAGCACTGGTCAGCGATCAGTTCTGCTCCGTCTTGGTCCCGTCAGCCCCCGGCGCGTGACGATGCTTGCCACCGCGATGCATCCGGGCTTCCTCAAACTCCTGTTTCGAGATGCCCCCGCTTCCATCACGGTCCATACGCTCGAACATACGGGCGCCATCGCGCGGCTTCGGCATCTCGCCCTCACTCAAACTGCCATCGCCGTTCTTGTCAAAGCGTTCCAGCATCCGCGCCGCGCGCTCTGCGGCCTTGGCGCTGGCCTGCGCCTGCAGTTCGTCCAGCGACAGAAGGCCGTCACCATTGGCATCCGCGGAGGCAAAGCGAGCCTGTTTGTGCGCCTGCAACTCGGCCTGGGTGACCTCACCGCTGCCATCTGCATCGAGTTCTTCAAATGACATCTTCGGCCCGTGGTGAGGCCCGCCCTTGGCCAAGGCCACCCCGGAAGCGGTGGCGCAGGCGACGGCTACAATCGCGGCGATGAACGTGTTGTGTTTCATGTCATCTTCTCCTTGTCCGATCGGCAGCTCCGTGCTGCCCGATGCCCAAGAAAAACGCCGCAGCTTCGCCGTTCCGTCGAAAAAAATTCCGCCTGCGATTTTCACCGCCCAACGCCCGGGGGTTAACCCCGGCCATGCAGCGCGGCGAAGGGCGGATTTCACGATTGGCTGGCGCACCGCTTCGCGCTACCGTCGGCGCCAAGGCAAGGGCCGCTCGCGTGCCGCCCGGCAGACAGAAAGAAAAACCAAACATGACCGACCGCGCTCCCTACGGACAGACAACCACCGACAAGACAGCCATCCGCAACGCCGCAACCGTCATCGCAGTTCGTGGCCGCATGGGGGATGACCCACAGGTGCTGATGGGGCAACGCGGCGCCAAAGCGGCCTTCATGCCCAACAAGTTCGTCTTTCCCGGCGGCGCTGTGGATCTCGCGGACCAACAGGTTCCGCTGGCCTCGCCACTGCCGGACCTCTGCCGCCAGCGGTTGTGCGACCATGCGCCGTCGGATGTGCAACACGCCCTCGCGGTCGCCGCCGTGCGCGAGCTGTGGGAGGAAACCGGTCTGATCCTGGGGGAGCCCGGCACCTGGCCCGGCGAGGTGCCTCCGGATTGGCACAGCTTCGCGGCCACTGGCCATCTGCCCTCGGCGCGGGCCATGCAATTCGTGTTTCGCGCGTTGACACCTCCGGGCCGGCCGCGTCGGTTCGATGCCCGTTTCTTCCTGGTGGATGCCGATCAGATCAACGGTGATCTAGATGACTTCTCACGCGCATCGGACGAGCTGTCCCATCTCCAGTGGATCCCGCTGAGCGCCGTCCGCAGTTTCGATCTGCCCTTCATCACCGAGGTGGTTCTGGCTGAAGTCACCGCGCGGATCCGGGACGCCGAACCGCCCGGCAGCGTTCCATTCTTTCAGAACCACGATGAGGCCAGCCTGTTTCTGCGCCTGAAAGGCTACCCGATGCCGGCGGATGGCTGATCCCAACCGCGCTGCGTTGGTTACCCAGCCAGCACCAGCGCAAGGATCGACAGCACCAGCAGCGCCATCCCCAGCATCTCGCGTCGGGTGACGGTTTCCTTGAAAAACAGCACCGAGGCGAGCAGCGACAGCAGCAACTCCACCTGGCCCACCGCCTTGACATAGGCTGCGTTCTGCAAGCTGAAGGCCCAGAACCAGCAAAATGAGCCCGCCATGCTGGTCAGGCCGACCCAGACCGCGACGCGTCGCGCCGCCCATACACGGGCGATCTCACCCGGCTGCCGCAGCCCCAGCCAGGCGACCATCAGCACGGTCTGAAGGCTGACCACGGCTGCCAACGTGACCGCTGCGCGCACGGCAGGCTCCAGTTCCGGTAGCTGCAAGGATGCGCCGCGGTAGCTGACGGCGGAACAGGCAAACAGCACGCCCGAAGCCAGCCCCAGCAGCGCCGCGCGATGTGTCAGATGACGCCACCACGCGCCGACAGCATCAGGCGCCCGCGACAACACCAGGACGCCGCCCAACCCGATCAGGATGGCCACCCAGCCCCACAGGCTGACCGGATCGCCCAGCACCACGAGGCCAACAAGTGCGGTCTGAACGACTTCGGTCTTGGTGAAGGTGATGCCGACGGCGAAATTGCGCTGTTTGAACAAGGCCACCGTGCAGATCGTGGCCAGGATCTGCGCGGTACCGCCGAACACCACAAAGGCCCAGAACAGCAGCCCCAATGCAGGCAAGGCGGTGCCGCTGATCCCCAGGTAGACCGCCAGCCCACATAGAATGAAAGGGGCCGAGTAGACAAAGCGCGCAAACGTTGCTCCGCCCGGCGACAGGGTGACACTGCTGAGGATCTTCTGCAGCATGAAGCGCACGGTTTGAAACGCGGCCGCGGCAATCGAGACGGGTATCCAGGCTATCATGAGCCTGCTTATGGGCGATTAATCCCGCGGCGACCAGAGCGGATGCGGCACCGGGTCCTTGGCGCGCAGCAGGAAGCGGCGGAAGACCTCGGCGTAGCTGCGGTAGACATAACCGCCGTTGGCCCGCAGGAACCGCCGCCGCTCGGCCCGGTAGAGCCGCGGCAGCGCGTACCAGGGCACGCCCGGATACATGTGATGGACCAGATGCAGGTTGTTGTTCAGGAACAGGAAGGCCAGCGGCCCTCGATCCTCGATCACCACGCAGCGACCATGCACGACTTCGTGGGCGCGATGCTCCAGGAAGGTCCGGATCTTCAGCAGCCCCAGCCCCAGATAGGCGCCCGCCAAGGCCACCCACATGGGGGCGGGTGACAGCCAGACCACGCCCAGGACGCCGACCAGCCCAACGCCATGCAGGATCCAGTCACGCAGTACACCCGGCTGCCCCGCTCGGATCAGCCGCCAGTCCGATGCCATGAAACGAACCTGACCGATCAGCGGTCCGAGTGTCACGCGTCCCAGCAACGTGTTGTTGACCTGCAGCAGGTAGCGCCACCAACGCGGTAGACGCGCCCAGACCTGCGGGTCCTGAAAATTGCTCTCCGGGTCGTCATACGGATCGGTGAGCCGTTCGTCCCTGTGATGTGCAAGATGGGTATCGCGAAACCGCCCGTAGGGGACCGCCACGCTGAGCGGCAGGAACATCAGCGCCTCGTTGAGCCAGGCTCGGCGGAAGGGATGGCCATGCAGCGCCTCATGACTGAGCGATGAATGCAGCGCGCTGAGACCGCCCAGCGCCAGAACGGCCGGCAGAAGGCTGACCTCGGGCAGCAGCCAGAGCGCGGCCAGCCAAGCCGCATAACAGAACAAGATCAGCGCCAGCGTGCCCCACTCCACCCCGCTTGGCAGATAGTCGGCGGGCCGTTTGGTACGGATACCGCGAACCGGGTCAGCCATCGCGCCGCCCCCATGCAACCCGGGCCCAGGCGCGCTCGTAAGCCAGGTAGGTGGCAAAGCCGATGGAGGTGTTCAGTAACGCAAGCCCACCGCCCTGTCGCAGCGACCCCGTCACGGCAAACCCGGCCAGCGTCATTACCGCCAGCCCGATGGCATTCCACAAAAGCGCCTTCACCACTGATCGGCTACGCGTCTCCATGTGTCCTCCTGCTTTCGATGTTGGTTTTGCAGGAAAAGGATAAGGCGCAGCCCTTATGTGCAGAATTCCGAATGTAGTTAACAAAAAGAGACAACTGTGATATTTATCAATAGATGCAGGAAATAGTCGACAAACGCCTGCGCGCCGCACAGTTTCGCCAGCGACTGAACCGCGCTTTGCAGGACAGCGGTCTCAGCCAAAGCGCACTCGCACGCGCAACCGGGGTGGATCGGTCCACCATTTCGCAACTGCTGAGCGATGCAGGCGCGCGGCTGCCCAATGCGCACGTCGTCGGTGCCTGCGCCGCGGCACTCGGGGTTTCGGCGGATTGGCTGCTCAGCCTGTCGGATCGCCCTGAAAGCGCGGCAGAACTTCTGGCTTCCAGCCTGAGCCTGTCCGAAGCCCCGCGCGCACTGGTGGATGAGCGCATCTTTGAATGGCATCAGGAGGCGCTTGGATACAAGATCCGCCATGTGCCCGCCGCCCTGCCCGACATGCTGAAGACACGCACCCTTCTGGAGTGGGAATACGCACCACATCTGGGGCGGACCGCCGACCAAGCCATCGGCGCCTCCGAGGACAGGTTGGCCTGGATGCGGCAGTCGCCATCGGACTACGAAATCGCGATGCCGCTGTACGAGCTGGACAGCTTTGCCCATGCGGTCGGGTATTACGAAGGGCTGCCGCTGGACATCCGGCTGGAGCAGCTCTGCCAGTTCGAACGCCTGTGCGAACAGCTATACCCGCGCCTGCGCATCTACCTATTTGACGCCAAGCGGCTGTATTCCTCGCCGATCACCATCTTCGGCCCGCTCCTCTGCGTGTTCTATGCGGGTACGCATTATCTGGCCTTTCGCGACAGGGAGCGGGTCAGCACCTTTACCAGCCATTTTGACAATCTGGTGCGGGAGGCCGACATCACCGCCCGGCAACTGCCCGGTCGGCTCAGGGCGTTGCGGGCAGCCATTGGCGGCTAACCCTGCGAACCGACCGGTCTGCACCCCAATGGCCTGAGTGTCGGATCTGTCGGCCGAGGCGTCGGCAGACGGACCTGGCCCTGACAGCTCCTCCAGCCCCCTTGCCGTTAGCACCACCGGCAGGCGGACGGTTCCGCCCGCCGGATCGGTCCTACACCTTGGGGTCCGGGTTTACCGTATGCCCGTCCACGGCGATCACCTGCCCCGAGACCAGCCGGGCGGCATCCGAAGCCAGAAACACCGCCATATTGGCAATGTCGCGCGCTTCGACAAAACGCCCCATCGAGGTGCCGGAGGCATAGCCCTCGTAGACCTGATCCCGGGTCATGCCCTTGGCCGCGGCCTCGCGCTGCAGAACCCCTTCCATGCGCGGGCCTTCGACGGCGCCGGGGCAGATGGCATTGGCCCGGATACCAAAGGGGCCAAGCTCCATCGCCAGCGTCTTCATCAGGCCGATGACGGCCCATTTCGCCGCGGCATAGGGCGCGCGGTTGGGATAGCCGTATAGCCCCGCGGTCGAGGACGTCAGCACCATGGCCCCCGAACCGGCGGCCTTCATCATCGGGGCGGCGTGTTTGGCGGCAAGAAACGCCCCCTCGAGGTTGACACTGACGCAGGCGCGCCAGTCGTCCAGCGCGATGTCTTCGACCCGTGCGGTCGGTCCGGCGATACCGGCATTGGCGCATAGCGCATCCAATCCGCCCCAGGTCTCGTCGATCGCAGCAAACAGCGCCGTCATGCCCGGCTCGTCGGTGACGTCCACCACCGTTGCGCGCCAATCCGACGGAACATCCGCAAGGCTGGCGGCATCCACATCCGTTACCCAGACCTGGTGACCGGCCGCTGCGAATGCTGTCGCCATTGCCCGACCGATGCCGGAGCCACCGGCGGTGATCAACACCCGGCTCATCTGGCGGCTCCGATCGCGCGTCCCAGCCCATCAGGCGCAGGCAAGGCCGCATGCGCCTCTGCCAGCGCGACAAGATTGGCCTCCACATGCGGTGTCGGCGGGGCCGAGCGACGAGTTTTCAGATCTACATGCAGCAGCATATGCTCCCCCGTTGCGAGCAGGCGCTCGCCCGAGAACATCTCGTGCCAAAGGTGCATCTTCTTGCCCTGCCCCAGGATCACACGGGTGCGCACCTGAATGGGATCGCCCGCATGCACCTCGTCGAGGTGGCGGATATGGGTCTCGGCGGTAAAATAGCTGCCGCCATTGGCGATGTACTCGGCATCGCAGCCGATGATCTCCATCAGCCGGTCGGTGGATTGCGCGAAGGCATCCAGATAGCGGCTTTCGGTCATGTGCCCGTTGTAGTCGGTCCAGTCCAGCGGCACCACGCGGTTCAGAGTCTGCACCGGCTGGGTGATGTCGTCGACCTCCGCCATGCTGCGAGCAAGCCCCGCCTCGCCCATGCGGGCAGCGTCATGGGCGTTCTGCAACGCCCCTGCCCCCCAGTCGTTGGCGCCCAGCGCCCGCATGATGCCGACCAGGTTGTCATCGCGGATTCGCTCCAGCTCGCGGATCGAATACTGGCCCGATTGTGCATCGGACTGGCCCGCGATCAGCTCGACCAGCTCATCGTTGTATTCCGGAACATCCATCAGCTTAGTCCACGGCCAGCTGAGACAAGGTCCGAACTGCGCCAGGAAGTGCTTCATCCCGGCTTCGCCGCCCGCCACCCGGTAGGTCTCGAACAGGCCCATCTGCGCCCAGCGGATGCCAAAGCCATAGCGGATGGCGTTGTCGATCTCTTCCGTGGTGGCGATGCCGTCCTTGACCAGCCACAGCGCCTCGCGCCAGACCGCCTCGAGGAAGCGGTCGGCGACATGGGCGTCAATCTCCTTCTTCAGATGCAGGGGATACATGCCGATGCCGGTGATGATCTCCTTGGCCTTGGCGATCACCTCGGGGCTGTTGGCCTCGGTGGTGACCACCTCGACCAGCGGCATCAGGTAGACCGGGTTGAAGGGATGCGCGACCACGATCTGCGCGGCGTTGGCAAAGCCGTCCTGCAGCTGCGAGGGCTTGTAGCCAGAGGTGGAGGACCCGATGACGGCGCCCTGCCCAACATGCTGCTGCAGCTCGCCATAGACTTTCTGCTTCAGCTCCAGCCGTTCCGGCACGCTTTCCTGCACCCAGTCGGCACCCTCGACAGCCTCGGCGATGGTGGCGTGCCAGCTCAGCTGGCCTTCGGCGGGCAGCGCCACGTTGCCCAGCCCCGGCAGGCTGCGTCGCGCGTTGTCCAGAACCGCGCCGATCTTGCGCCCGGCCTCCGGGTCGGGGTCGAAGACCCGCACGTTCCAGCCATTCAGCAGGAACCGCGCGGCCCAGCCGCCGCCGATAACCCCACCGCCGATGATTGCCGCCGTCTTAGTCATTCACCTTGATCCTCAATTCTGGGGCACCATCTTCAGCGCCCTGATGTCATAGCCATTGCCGCGCAGGACCGATTTCGCATCGGACAGCTGTTCTGCGCTGATCTCGGGGGACCTGGCCAGGATCCAGCCCTGCTTGCCATTTGGTGTGCCGACCACGGCCACCCGGTAATCGTCATCCACATCCAGCACCCAGTAGTCGCCCCAGGTGAACGGCAGGAAGCTCAGCCAGGGGACGAAGTTGACCTCCAACATTCCCGGCGCCACAACGCGCGCTTTGCCCTCCGCACTCTCGGCGGGGCCGTCGAGTGCTCCTTTGCGACAGGTGTTCACGACCTTGATCCGCCCCTCCGGCAGCGCGCTGTATTCTGCCGTGACGCCCTCGCAGCCTTTTTCGAAGTCGTTGGGGAACCGGGCGATTTCATACCACGTGCCGAGGTAGCGGGAGAGATCCAGACCGGTCTCCACCGCCATCGGCACATCAGTGTCGCGGTAGCCCTCCGCCATAGCGGCTGGCGGCAGGGCAAAAGCCGCGAAGGAAAAGGCAAGGGCAGCACGGGTCATTGGGCCGGTCATGAATTCAGTCTCCAGGGGCAGGAATTGGGGGATAGGCTCCAACCCGCAACGCCTGCTTCCAGCACAAGTTTCGCCGCGGCCTATTGCGCCACCGGCGCGCGCTTCACCAGCCCCAGCTTCTCGCGGACCTCATCCGGGCCGATCACCCGCGCGCCCATGTTGGTCACGATGTCCGCGGCACGCTCCACCAGCTGCCAGTTCTGTGCCAGCTCGCCCTTGCCCAGCCACAGGTTGTCCTCCAGGCCGACACGCACGTTGCCGCCCGCCAGCACCGCCGCCGCCGCATAGGCCATCTGGTTGCGCCCCAGCGAGAACGCCGAGAAGGTCCAGTCGTCAGGCACGTTGTTGACCATCGCCATGAAGGTGTTCAGATCATCCGGCGCGCCCCACGGTACCCCCATGCACAGCTGCACCAGCGCGTTCGGCTCCAGCACGCCTTCTTTCACCAGCTGCTTGGCGAACCACAGATGGCCGGTATCGAAGGCCTCGATCTCCGGCTTCACGCCCAGATCGGTCATCATCTGCCCCATGGCGCGCAGCATGCCGGGCGTGTTGGTCATCACGTAGTCGGCTTCGGCAAAGTTCATGGTGCCGCAGTCCAGCGTGCAGATCTCCGGCAGGCATTCCGCCACATGCGCGACGCGGGCGCTGGCGCCGATCATGTCGGTGCCTGCGTCCTGCAAAGGCAGCGGGTTTTCCGTGTCTCCGAACACCATGTCGCCGCCCATGCCTGCGGTCAGGTTCAGCACCACGTCCACCTCGGCATCGCGAATGCGGTCGGTCACCTCGCGGTACAGAGCCAGATCGCGCGAGGGGACGCCGGTCTCGGGATCGCGCACGTGGCAGTGCACCACCGCAGCGCCTGCCTTGGCCGCGGCGATGGCCGACTCGGCGATTTCCTTCGGGGAGCGCGGCACATGCGGGCTGCGGTCCTGGGTGCTGCCCGAGCCGGTCACGGCACAGGTGATGAAGACCTCGCGGTTCATTTCCAGCGGCATTTTTCTTCTCCCGTCGATGTACAGGGTTTTGCCCCGGGTTATCCCCAGGCTCCTCCCCAGATTCCGATTTGCGCTAAGACCCACTGTGCCGCAGCCTCGTGAAACACAGTTTACACTAGGCGAATCGAAGTTGATGAAATCCGCAAAAAACATCCTGCAACCGGAGCACCGGCCGCTGAAAACCGCGGTTCTCGTGCTGGACGAATGCAACACCTTGTCCTTCGCGGCCACCGTCGACCCCATGCGTGCGGCCAACCGGCTGGCAGGGCGCGCGGCCTTCGACTGGGATTACATCAGCGCCACCAATGAACCGCCAATGCTGACCAGCGGGCTGACCGTGCCCAGCATCCCGCTGGCGCGGCTGGAGGGCTGCGAGCTGCTGATCGTGGTTGCGGGCTTTCAGCTGGCGCGACATGCCACGCCGAGCCTCCTGGCCGGATTGCGCCGGATCGCCGCGACGGGAGCCACCATTGCGGGCATCGACGGCGGCCCCTGGTTGCTGGCAGAAGCGGGCCTGCTGGACGGGCACCCGGCCACCACCCATTGGGAAGATCTGGACAACTTCGCCACACGCTTCCCTGAGGTGGATGTCCGCACCGACCGGTTCACGGTCTCCGAGGCCCGCATGACCTCCGGCGGCGCGACACCGGCGATCGAGATGATGCTGCATATCATCGGGGCACGTCACGGTGCGGGATTTGCCTCCCGCGTTGCCGGCCTGTTCCTCTACGATGGCCCCGCCGCCGAGCCGCGTCCACAAAGCCGCCTGGGCGGCCACAAGCACAGCGCTCTGACCGCGCGCGCCAATGCCTTGATGGAGGCTTCATTGGATGAGCCGCTGCCGCTGTCGCAGATTGCCGAGACACTGGGCACCAGCCCGCGCAGCCTGCAACAGCAGTTCCGTCTCAAGCTCAACACCACGCCGCAGGACCACTACCTGCAGCTGCGTCTGGCCGAGGCCCGCCGTCTTGTCACCGACACTAACCTGCCGCTGATGGAGGTGGCAATGGCCACCGGCTTTTCATCGCAATCGAGCTTTGCCCGTGCCTTTCGCACGGCCCATGGCACCTCCGCGCGGGAACTGCGGCAGGAGCGGGAGCAGGAACGCCCCACCGCGCACTGAGGAGTGCGCAGGCCCGACCGTCCGCCTGCGCTGCGTCAGCAGCGCCGGGCCCAACCGGCCGAGGGCATGTCAATGCCCGCCGGACGGGCGGGAGCCGCGCCCCGCCCGCCCTGAAACGATCGGCTGCTCAGGCGCGACCTAGGCGGTCAGCCTCAATACGGCATCGGGTGAGCGCGGTGCGCGGCATTGATTTCATCCAGCACCTCCTGGCTCAGCTCGACCTCCACGGATTTCAGTGCATGCTCCAGTTGCGACAGCCGGGTGGCGCCGAAAATGGCCGAGGCCATGAACGGTCGGGTCCGGCACCAGGCCAGCGCCATATGCACCGGATCCAGTCCGTGCCGGGCCGCAATTTCCAAATAGGCATCCACCGCCGCATAGACCCGCGGTGTGTCACGTCCACCAAGGTCGGTGTTGATCGTCTTGCGCGAGCCCTCGGGAAGACCGCCCTCTTGGTACTTGCCCGTCAGCAGCCCGGTGGCCAGCGGCGAAAATGCCAGCAGGCCCACATCCTCGTTCACGCTCAATTCGGCGAGATCGGTGTCATAGAGGCGGCAGAGCAGCGAATATTCGTTCTGGATCGAGGCCACCCGCGGCCAGCCCATCTCCTCGGACAGGCGCAACCACTGCGCGGTTCCCCAGGCGCTTTCGTTCGACAGGCCGAAGGCCCGGATGGTGCCGCGGTCAACCTCCTTCTGGAGCGCCTGCAGGCAGTCTTCCATGTTGGCCAGCGTTGCAGCGCGGTCCTGTTGGGACGGGTCATAGTCCCAGTTCTTGCGGAACATGTAGCTGCCGCGGTTGGGCCAGTGAAACTGGTAGAGGTCGATGTAATCGGTCTTCAACCGCTTGAGCGAGGCTTCGATGGTGGGCGCGATGGTCGCGGCCGAGATCGGCGCGCCGCCGCGGACATGCTGCATGCCTTCGCCGGAATGTTTGGTCGCCAGGATGTACTCAGCGCGCCGCCCGGTCGCCGCATTCCAGTTGCCGATAATGCGCTCGCTGTCGCCGATGGTCTCGGCTCGAATGGGGTTGACCGGATACATCTCAGCCGTATCCAGAAAGTTCACGCCCTGCGCCAGAGCCATGTCGATCTGCGCATGCGCCTCGTCCTCCGGTGTCTGGGTACCAAAGGTCATCGTGCCCAGGCACAGCTCAGACACCATGATGCCGGTGCGGCCCAACGGGTTCATTTTCATAACTCGGTTCCTCTGATGCAGATTTGGCCGCGACCTTAGGCGGATGCCGCAAAAGTGCAACCCGCTTGCGTCTGGGCGCCAAAACGGCCAGCCTGCCAGCCGAAAGAGCAGGAGGAAACCCGATGCCACAGACCATCACCAAGGGCATCAAGGCGCTGCTGGCCGAAGCCAACGACAGGGTCGCCACCCTGTCGGTCGCGCAGGCAAAGCAGGCCTATCAGGACGACGCCTATGTCTTCGTCGATCTGCGCGACATCCGCGAGCTGCAGCGCAGTGGCATGATCCCGGGTGCGTTTTCCTGCCCGCGCGGCATGCTGGAATTCTGGATCGATCCCGACAGCCCCTACCACAAGCCGATCTTCAACCAGGACAAGACATATGTGTTCTACTGCGCCAGCGCCTGGCGCTCGGCGCTCAGCGCCCGCACCGCGATGGAGATGGGGCTGAACCCGGTCCTGCATCTTGAGGGCGGCTTTGGCGAATGGGTGAAGCAGGACGGCCCGGTGGTGCCGCGCGAGGGCTGAGCCGCGACCGGGCCTGCCTTGCCATGGCGCGCGCGGGGCAGGATTGCAGGCATATTGAGAACAAACAGCGAACACTGTAAACTGGCGACATGCCGACTCACCTGCTTGCCCCTCGCCGCCACGCACCCCGCCCCGCCTTGCAGCTGATGGAGGGGGTGGCGCTGGCACGTGGCCGCCTGCATGAAGCCTGCGGTCCGGCCCGACATCGATTTGCACTGTGGCTGGCAGCCGCGGCGGCACCGGGAGCGGTGCTGTGGCTGCCCAGCCCCCGCGGCGACCAACGGTTGAACCCGGACGGGATGGCGCATCTTGCCAGCCCCGCCCGGCTGCTGTTCGTTCAGACCTTGCGGAGCGAACAGCAGCTCTGGGCAATGGAAGAAAGCCTGCGCAGCGGCGCAGCGGCGCTGGTGGTGGCCGAGACAGATGACCTGCCCAGCATGACCGCCGTGCGGCGGCTGCATCTGGCGGCCGAGAACGCCGGCCATGGCAGCACAGACAGCGCGCCCGCGCCGCTGGGCCTGCTGCTGACCCCCGGCGAAGGCGGCGCGCAGGGCATCGAAACCCGTTGGCATCTGGCCCCTGCCCATCACCTGGCAGCCACCGCCTTGCTCTCTGCGGTCTCCGATCCACCCGCGCCGCATCCGGCCCGACCCGCAGCCGCGCAACGCTCCACCGACGCGCCACCCGGTTTGCAAGACTGCTGGCGGTTGCAGCGCCTGCGTGCCCGCATGCAGCCCCCCCGCGACTGGCTGGTGAGCCAATCCGGCAACAATCCCCCAGTGGCGTTGCATCGCCCCCCAGAACCACCGCCTGCGCCCTGCGCCCCCCGTCACCCGGCGCCACAGGCGGAACGCGCCTAGCCCGCCCCGACGGGGCCAGAGCGAAACAGGACCAAATACGACGCGAGATGGCGAATTTCGACTGGCATTCCTGCTGCAGCCTGTCATGGTCAGGCCATTATGCGCCTGATCGTCTCCTTTGCCGCCCTATTCGTTTCCGTCATTCTGTTGCAGCTCTCAACTGGCGGCGTTGGCCCGCTGGATGCAATCTCCGGGCTGACGCTGGGTTTCACCAAGGAACAGATCGGCCTGTTGGGGTCGGCGCATTTCATGGGCTTTTTCGTCGGTTGCTGGTGGGCGCCGCGACTGATGGGCAATGTCGGCCATTCCCGGGCTTTTGCCGCGTTTACCGCACTGGGCGCCATCGGCCTTATCGGACATACGCTGACCCAAAGCCCCTACCTCTGGGCGCTGATGCGCGCCGCCTCCGGTCTCTGCGTGGCAGGCGCCTATACGGTGATCGAGGCCTGGCTGAATGCCAAGGTCACAAATGAAACCCGCGGTCGCGCGATGGGCACTTACCGGATCGTCGACATGGGCGCGTCATTGGCGGCGCAGCTCATCATCGCGGTGCTGCCCCCTGCTGCCTATGTGTCCTACAACCTTCTGGCGGTGCTGTGCTGCGCGGCCCTGATCCCGCTCACCCTCACCAAGGCCAACCAGCCGGAGACGCCAGACGCACCGCGCCTGCGGCCGGACCTGGCCTGGCGCTGCTCACCCTTGGCGGTGGCCGGGGTCATCGTGGCCGCGCTCAGCTCCGCCTCCTTCCGCATGGTCGGCCCGGTCTATGGCCGCGAGGTCGGGCTGGAAGTCGGCCAGATCGCCTTTTTCCTGGCCGCCTTCGTGCTGGGCGGCGCGCTGGCGCAATATCCGCTCGGCTGGCTGGCCGACAAATACGACCGCCGCTGGGTGTTGATCTGGCTCTCCGCCGCCGCCATTCTCAGCTGCGGCGTGACCATGGCCGCCAGCGGCACTGGCACCACCGGGGTGATGCTGGCCGCGGTGTTCTTCGGCTTCACCACCTTTCCGATCTTCTCGGTCTCAGCCGCCCACGCCCATGATTTCGCGACCTCCTCCGAGCGGGTCGAACTGGCGGCCGCGTTGATGTTCTTCTTTGCCCTCGGCGCAATTGCCAGCCCCTATGTCTCCTCGGCGCTGATCAGCGCCTATGGCCCAGCCGCGCTGTTTGCCTATGTCGCCTGCGGCCATCTGCTGCTGATCGTCTTCGGGCTGAGCCGCATGAAAGTCCGGCCGACGCCGGAAGAACGCACCCCCTATGTCTACGCACCCCGCACGTCCTTCATCATCGGACGCCTGCTGAAGCGCGCCCGACAGCGGCGCTGAACGACAGCAGGACAGTCCTTATTTCAAGGGAAACTCACCACCGGGGTTTTCGCCGTGCGCGCCATGCGCTAGACGGGCCACTGACACATTACCTGGATGGACGGCATGGCACGCATTCTGATTACTTCGGCGCTTCCCTACATCAACGGGATCAAGCATCTGGGCAACCTGGTGGGCAGCCAGCTGCCCGCGGATCTTTACGCCCGCTACAACCGCGGCCGCGGCCATGAGGTGCTATTCCTTTGCGCCACCGACGAACACGGCACCCCGGCCGAGCTGGCTGCCGCCAAGGCGGGCAAGCCGGTGGCCGACTACTGCGCCGAAATGCACGAGGTCCAAAGCCGGATCGCCGACAGCTTTGGCTTGTCTTTTGATCACTACGGGCGATCGTCCAGCCCGCAGAACCACGCGCTGACCCAGCATTTCGCGGGCAAGCTGGAAGAGGCCGGACTGATTACCGAAGTGTCGGAAAAGCAGGTCTACTCCAACGCTGACGGCCGCTTCCTGCCGGACCGCTACATCGAGGGCACCTGCCCCAACTGCGGTTTCGAGAAGGCCCGCGGCGACCAATGCGAGGAATGCACCAAGCAGCTGGATCCGACCGACCTGATCAACCCGCGCTCGGCCATTTCCGGCTCCACCGATCTGGAGGTCCGCGAAACCAAGCACCTGTTCCTGCGCCAATCCGCGATGCGCGACCAGTTGGACCAGTGGATCGACAGCAAGACCGACTGGCCGGTGCTGACCACCTCCATCGCCAAGAAATGGCTGCACGACGGCGACGGGCTGCAGGACCGCGGCATCACCCGCGATCTGGACTGGGGCGTGCCGGTCAAGAAGGGCGATGCCGACTGGCCGGGCATGGAAGGCAAGGTCTTCTACGTCTGGTTCGACGCGCCGATCGAATATATCGCCGCCGCCGGAGAATGGGCCGAGGCCAACGGCAAGACCGACGCCGACTGGCAGCGCTGGTGGCGCACCGACAAGGGCGCGGACGATGTGAAATACGTCCAGTTCATGGGCAAGGACAACGTGCCCTTCCACACGCTGAGCTTCCCGGCGACCATTCTGGGCTCTGGCGAGCCGTGGAAGATGGTCGACCACCTCAAGTCCTTCAACTACCTGAACTACGACGGCGGCCAGTTCTCTACCTCGCAGGGCCGTGGCGTGTTCATGGACCAGGCGCTGGAGATCCTGCCCGCCGACTACTGGCGTTGGTGGCTGTTGTCCCACGCGCCGGAAAGCTCGGATTCCGAGTTCACCTGGGAGAACTTCCAGCAGTCGGTGAACAAGGATCTGGCGGATGTTCTGGGCAACTTCGTCTCCCGCATCACCAAGTTCTGCCGCTCCAAGTTCGGCGAGGAAGTCCCCGCAGGCGGCGAATACGGTGAACAGGAACAGGCGTTGATTGCCGAACTCACCGCCCGCATCCGCGCCTATGAGGGCCATATGGAGGCGATGGAGGTGCGCAAGTCGGCGCAGGAGTTGCGTGCGATCTGGGTGGCAGGCAACGAATACCTGCAATCCGCCGCGCCCTGGTCGGTGTTCAAGGAAGCCCCCGAGCGCGCCGCCGCCCAGGTCCGCCTCGGCCTCAACCTGATCCGCCTCTACGCGGTGCTCTCGGCGCCCTTCATTCCGCATGCCGCAGACACGCTGATGGCGGCCCTGAACTCGGATGACCGCAGCTGGCCCGAAGATGTCGCCGCCGCCCTGTCGGCGCTGCCCGCAGGCCATGGCTTCACCGTGCCGGACGTGCTGTTCGCGAAGATCACCGATGAGCAACGCGAAGACTGGCAGGCGCGGTTCGCAGGCACCCGCAGCTGACCTTAGGCTTCGCCGTAACAGCATGAGACATAAAAAGGCCGCCCTCGGGGCGGCCTTTTCGTTTGCTTGCACTTGCGTTTGCCTACAGGGAGATCGCCTCCCCCTCCTGCGGCAGCAGCAGCTGCCAGCGGGGCGCCAGTCGACGATGCTCGGCCTGCAGGACCTCCGGCCCTTCGCGGTAGAGCTCATAGGTGGAGTGATGCACCGGCAGCACGGATTGGGCCGCGATGCGGTCAGCAAATTCGGCGGCCTGCACACCGGTCATGCTCAGCAGTCCCAGCGCGCCCGCGCCGCCGACCGCACCGATATGCGGAATGAACAGATCCGCAGGCGGCTGTCCCGCCAGCGCATCGGCCACCGGATCGGCATGGAAACTGTCCCCCGCCCAGTAGATCCGCTGCAGTCGTCCGTCACTCTCGACCTCGATCACGTAACCATTACCCAGCCCCAAAATGGCTGAGATCTGCGGGTTCTGTGAATGCACCGCCGGTACGGCGGTGATGGTGACACGCCCCTGCGGCGCGTCGAACTGCCGGGCGGCGCCATGGCGCAGAGGTTGCGGCGCAAAGCCTTTCTCTGCAAGCCCCGGTCCATCATGCTCTGGCGCGATCATCGGCAGTTGACGATCCAGCCAGGCCTGCGCCTTCTGGTCAAAGTGATCCTCATGCGCGTGGCTGAGCAGCACCAGATCATACGCGTCATGCCCCAGTCCCGGGAAGGGCGTCAGCCGCGCATGCGGCTTGACCTGCGGCCCCTTGGCCAGGTCGAACATCTCGTTCGGATCCCCCATCAGGAAGGCCTCCGGCCCCTCCCCGAGGCACGGATCACACAGGATGCGCAAACCAGCCGCCTCGATCTCCAGCATGGCGCTGCCCAGCCAGCGCACACGCAAGGGATCTGCCGCGCTCCGCGCCACAGCAGGCATCAAACCTGCCGCGACCCCGGCCCCGGCAAGTTTCAGAAAATCACGTTTTTTCATCGAGCTCTCCGTTGTCACTTCTTCCGAAGTAAGGCTTGGGGCGAGCGCGAAAAATCCGCATAATGTCGAACAACTAGAACGGAAAAGTCGCACAATGAGCCAGTTGCAGCATATCGAAACCTTTGTGGAAGTGGCCACGCAGCTGAGTTTCGCGGCAGCCGCCCGCCGATTGGGGATCCCCCCCTCGACCGTGACAACGCGGGTCCGCGCATTGGAGGACTCCCTCGGCGTGCGCCTGCTGGAGCGCTCAACCCGCAACGTGGCGCTGACCTCGGAAGGGTTGATCTACCTGGACAGCTGCCGAACCGCGCTGGACGCGCTTGCCACGGGGCAGGAGCAGATTTCGGCGACCAGCAGCCTGTCCGGCCCCTTGCGCCTGTCCGTCCCGGTCGCCTTCCCCATGGCGCAGCTGGCCGATCTCTGCCGCAGATTTCTGCAGGCGTATCCGCAGGTCACACTGGATATATCGGTTGAAGACACGCCGGTTGATTTCGTTCGCGACAATGTCGACCTGGCGCTGCGCGGCAATCACCCCGGCGGTGACGGCACCATCGCCCGTCAGTTGACCCGCACCCCAGTGGTGCTGGCAGCCCTCCCCGGGCGTCTGTCGGATGAGAGCCTGCCGATACTCGGCCCCCTTGCGCGCCACCTGCCACGCCCCGACTTGCCGGGCACGGCCCGCTGCACCTCCTTCGCACTGGCGCTGGAACTGGTCGCGCTTGGCATGGCCCGGGCCTGTCTGCCGACCTCCCTTTGCGACGGTCGCGGGCTGGAGCTGGGACCAGTTCCCCAAGGCGTGCCGGAAACACTGGCCCTGTATCTTGTCTACCACGACCGCCGCCACCTGCCGCGCCGCGTAAGATCCTTCATGGATTTCCTGATCGCGGAATTCGCCTGACCGGTGGCGTCGCCGTTAAACACCCGGACTGGCACTAAATTTATTCCTTATTAAAAAAGTCGGATTGACATACCCGATCAAATAAATCAGGAATACGGCATCCAGCCAGCCTGACTCGTGTCGGGCGAGCCCGAGTGAGCCACAATCAACCGAGATCGCCCGATGCCAAGCAGAGACAGCCGCAACTGCGGACCGACTGTGACTGACCTGGAAGCCGAAGACAGACGCCACATCTGGCCACAGGTCTTTGCCGCCTCCGGTACCCTCTGCGGCTTTTGTCTGGAATGGCTTCTGGACCGGGCGGAATTCAGCAATGGGCGGAAGTCATGAACCAGATCGCATCCAAGCCGGTGCCTACCACCGCGACCACCGAAGTTTTCCCGACCTACCACGCCGAAGACCTGACCCGCGGCGGCGTGCAGGCCCGCATCCTACTGAACGGGCAGATCTATTCGCTGCGCATCACCCGTGCAGGCAAACTGATCCTGACCAAGTGAGCGCGCCCGAATGACCTCCGCACAGCCCCAAGCCAAACCGTCGCGCGGCGGCATCACCGTCGGCACCCTGTCGGAATTGCCGCCACTGGAGGCCGGCGCGGTGATCTATCTGCGACACTGGTTTTCCAGCGCCGAGACGCGGGCCCAGATGCGCCGCGATTTCGAGGTGAATTTCGGCCCCGGCCTGGCCGAAGCCGCCTTTGAGGCCTTTGGCTACCTGTGCAACTTCTGCGTCACCCACGGCCGTCGTCCACTGGTGCGCCATGGCATGAGCTGCAATTGCCTCGGCGCGGATGAAAACTGCTTTGCCAATCTCCTTGCCGCCGCGGCGGATGGCCATGAAGAAGACACGCAAATCCTGGCCTCGCTGATAGTGCAGCCCCGAAAAGCCCGGGAGCTGGCCCGGCTGGCCGACGATTGCAGCACCTTCCTTCAACAGATCACGGGCACCCCACCGCTTGCGCGGGCAGCCCACCCGATGACCGCTACACTTCATTGAAATACAATAGACCAAGGACTTAGCTGATGAAAAATCTGTTTCTCGCGGGCACTGCCCTTGCCGGTCTGGCCTTCGGCACAACCGCCGCTTTTGCCGCCGACAAGGCCGCGGTGCTGACCAATTACGCAAACATCGCCGAGGCGAAATACCAGGACAGCCTGATCACCGCCAAGGCGCTGAAAGCCGCGGTAGACGCGCTGGTCGCGGAGCCTTCCGCCGAGAACCTGCAAGCCGCCCGCGCCGCCTGGCTGGCCGCTCGCGTCCCCTATCAGCAGTCCGAGGTGTTTCGCTTTGGCAATGCCATCGTCGATGACTGGGAAGGCAAGGTAAACGCCTGGCCGCTCGATGAAGGGCTGATCGACTACGTGGATGCCTCCTATGGCGGTCCGACCGAGGAAAACACCCTCGCAGCACTGAACGTCATCGCGAACCCGCAGTTTGAACTCTCCGGCAAGACCATCGACGCCACGGAGATCACCCCGGAATTGCTGGAAAGCGCCCTGCACGAGGCAGACGGGGTCGAAGCCAATGTGGCAACCGGGTATCACGCCATCGAATTCCTGCTGTGGGGCCAGGATCTGAACGGCACCGAGCACGGCGCGGGCGACCGCCCCTGGACCGATTACGCCGACGGTGATCCCTGCACCAACGGCAACTGTGATCGCCGTGGCGACTATCTTCAGGCAGCCACCGATCTGCTGGTCTCCGATCTGGAATGGATGGCCCAGCAATGGGGCAGCGATGGCGCGGCCCGCACCACCCTGCTGGCAGACGAAGACGCCGGTATCACCGCCATGCTGACCGGCATGGGATCGCTGTCTTACGGTGAAACCGCCGGTGAACGCATGCGCCTGGGGCTGATGCTGAATGACCCCGAGGAGGAGCACGACTGCTTCTCCGACAACACCCACAACAGCCACTACTACGATGGCCTGGGCGTGCAAAACGTCTACCTGGGAGAATATGTGCGGGTGAACGGCGAACTGGTTTCTGGCGCGTCGCTGTCGGACCTGGTGGCCGCCAAGGACGCCGATCTGGACGCCGAGATGCGCAGCAAGCTGGCCAACACCATGCACGCGCTGGGACGGATCAAGACCGCGGCCGAGGCAGGTCTGTCCTATGACCAGATGCTGGCGCAGGGCAATGCCGCGGGCGAAGCCCTTGTGATGGGGGGCGTCGACGGGCTGATCGAGCAGACCCGCTCCATCGAACGCGTGGTGACCGCGCTGGAACTGGAGGACGTCGCCATCGAAGGTTCCGACAGCCTCGACAACCCCACGGCTGTCTTCAACTGATCTCGGCGGCCGCTCAGCGCGGCCACGAAACACCGTGCAGAGCGGCTAAAACCGGTCGCTCTGCCTCCCGCCCCGAGCGGAAATCTGCCGTCATCAAGCGATAACCGAGTAAATCACTCTGGTTAACACTTGTATTCCGACTGTTTTAATCGGAAAAAACGGAGATGGAATCATCCCCCCGGCCACCCGGAACAAAGGTGAGCAGCATGATCATTTGCCACTGCACCCATATCAGCGATCACGACATTCGCGCTGCGATCAACTGGATGCGCAAGGCCGATCCCCAGACCATTATCACCCCTGGGAAGATCTATCACGCATTGGGAAAAACCGCCGATTGCGGTGGGTGCATGCCGCTTTTCCTCGACACCATGCGTTCCAGCAGTAAGCTGGAAGTACCTGCGCAGTTAGCGAATTTGCGCGAGGCAACACATCGGGAGAAAGATCATGCAGGGCGACCCCAAGGTCATCGATTATCTCAACAAGGCGCTGCGCCATGAGCTGACCGCTGTCAGCCAGTACTGGCTGCATTACCGGATGCAGGACGACTGGGGCCTGGGCAGCATGGCCAAGAAGAGCCGCGAAGAATCCATCGAGGAAATGGAACACGCGGACAAGCTGATCGAGCGGATCCTATTTCTGGGCGGGCACCCCAACCTGCAAAAACTGGACCCGCTGCGGATCGGCCAGACCCCCAAGGAAACCCTGGAATGCGACCTTGCCGCGGAGATCGAGGCACGCGCGCTCTACAAGGAAGCCCGCGAGGCCTGCCACGATGCGGGCGACTATGTAACCATGAAACTGTTCGAGGAATTGATGGCCGACGAGGAAGGCCATATCGACTTCCTCGAAACGCAGCTTGAGCTGCACGACCGGATCGGTGCGGAAAACTATGCCCAGCTCAACGCAACCAAGATGGAAGAGGTCGAAGACTAACCTCGCACTGGCCGCTGCAATGGCAGCGGCCAGCCCCCTCGCGGCGCTTGATCTGGCCAGCCAGTTCAAGGAGGAGCCGCACCTTACCCCTCTGCCCCGCACACAGTCCGAACGCGCCCGCATCGACGCGGTCCTGTCGCCCCCGACGGATTTCACCCAGCCCGAACAGTTCGAGGATCTCCCCGCCGGGGCCGCGACCGTCCGCGCCCGGCGCGATGACGAGGCCTTCTCCCAGCATTCCGCCAATCTCAGCTTCGAGCAGGAGCTGGAGTTCAAATTGGGTAACGGGCTGTTCAAAAAGATCTGGGTGTTTTCCCCCGCCTCCACCCTGGCCTCCGACGGCCTGGGACCGCTGTACAATGCACGCGCCTGCCAGCGCTGCCACGTGAAGGATGGCCGCGGCCATGTGCCGGAAAGCCCGGACTATGCCTCAAGCACGATGTTCCTGCGGGTCTCGGTCCCCGGCCCAGTGCCGCCACAGATGCAGGCGGTGCATGACTATATCGGCACCGCCCCGGACCCCGTTTACGGCCACCAGTTACAGGATTTCTCTGCGCCCGGAGTACCGCCCGAGTACCGTCTCAAGGTGGAATACGAGGAATTCGAGGTCTCATTGAACGGCGGCGAGACCGCCCGGCTGCGGCGCCCGACCTACACGGCCAGCAATCTGGGCTACGGCCCTCTGGCCGAGGGCGCCATGCTGTCGCCCAGGGTGGCGCCGCCGATGATCGGCCTCGGGCTGCTGGAGGCGATCCCCGCTGCCGACATCCTCGTCCATTCGGATGAGGAAGACGCCGATGGGGATGGCATCTCCGGGCGCGCCAATCTGGTCTGGTCGACCGAATTCGATCGCATCATGCTGGGCCGCTTTGGACTGAAGGCCGGGATGGCCACGGTGCACGAACAATCTGCCGCGGCATTCTCTGGCGATATCGGCATCTCGACACCGCTGTTTCCGGCACATACCGGCGACTGCACCGCGCGGCAGACCGATTGCCGCGCCGCGCCGCATGGGGGCGATGATTCCCGTGAAACCGAGATCGACCAGGCCAACATGGACCTGGTCACCTTCTACAGCCGGAACCTCGGTGTGCCCGCCCGCCGCAACAGCGGCGATCCGCATGTGCTGCGTGGCAAGAAAGTGTTCTATGATGTCGGCTGCACCAGTTGCCACGTGCCGAAATTCGTCACCCACCGGTTGGCGAACCGGGAGGAGCACAGCTTCCAGCTGATCTGGCCCTATTCCGACCTTTTGCTGCACGACATGGGCGAGGGTCTGGCCGACAACCGCCCCGAGGGGCGCGCGACGGGGCGCGAGTGGCGCACGGCGCCCCTTTGGGGCATCGGCCTGACCCAACAAGTCTCGCCCCGGGCCACATTTCTGCACGACGGTCGCGCCCGCACCCTGCTGGAGGCCATTCTCTGGCATGGCGGCGAGGCCGAGGCTGCTCGCGACAAGGTGGTTGCCTTGCCGCCTGCCGACCGTGCCGCGCTCATTTCATTTCTGGAGAGTCTTTAATGCGTTTCATTGCATTTGCCCTGACCCTGATGGCCGCGCCCGCAGCAGCGTCGGAGCTGACCACGCACATCACGGACCAGCACATCCTTCCCGCCTTCCAGGCGCTGGCCCACTCCTCCTCCGCGCTGGCGCAGACCGCGCAAAAGGAGTGCGACGCGCAGTCACCAGACCTGCGCGCGGCATTTGGTGAGGCTTTCGATAGCTGGATTGCAGCCAGCCACTACCGCTTCGGCCCGACCGAAACCGACAATCGTGCGTTCGCTCTGGCGTTCTGGCCGGACAGCCGCGGCAAGACCCCCAAGGCCCTGGCCAAACTGATCCACGAAGAGGACGCAGCCGTCAGCGACCCGGATAGCTTTTCCAGCTACACCATCGCCGCACGCGGCTTCTATGCGCTGGAATACTTGCTCTACGACCCGGAACTTTCCACCGCTGGCCAGCCCGCCTACCGCTGTACACTGACGCGGGCAATCAGCCACGACATCGCTGCCACCGCAGCAGCAATTCTGACCGACTGGCAGCAAACCTACGCAGCCGAGATGCGCAGCCCCGGCAACCGCTATCAAAGCGACGAGGAGATTGCCCACGAATTGTTCAAGGCGTTGAACACCGGTCTTCAGGTGATGGAAGATCTGCGCCTCGGCCGCCCGCTGGGCACCTTCGACCGGCCCCGCCCCCTGCGGGCCGAGGCCCGGCGCTCCGACCGCAGCTTGCGCCATCTCTTGGTATCCCTGAACGCGCTGGAACCCCTGGCGCTGGCCCTCGCCGAGGCCGACAGCGCTGCAGACCCGTCGCTGAAGGCTGAACTCACGCAGAGTTTTGCCAAGATCCGCGATCGCGCCGAGGCTGTGGAGGATCCGACATTTGCCAGCGTCGCCGATCCCGCAGGGCGCATCCGGATCGAAGCTTTGCGCCAGGACGTGCAGGATCTGCGGGCACTGGTGGCGGCCCGACTGGGTCCCGTGCTGGGTGTTGCCGCGGGCTTCAACGCGCTGGACGGCGACTGATGCCGTCGCGTCGTGGGTTCCTCGCCGGACTGCTGGCAACCGGGCTGGCGCCGCAGGCAAGCTGGGCCAGCGTCGGCAACCCGGCTTTCCTGTCGGCCGGGCGCGATACGCAGGGCCGCTTTTTCCTGGCTGGCATGACGGCAAGTGGCGAAATCCTGTTCCGCCATCTGCTCCCCGGTCGCGGCCATGCCGCCGCCGCCCATCCAACCCGCCCCGAGGCCGTGGCCTTTGCCCGGCGTCCCGGGCGATTTGCCGATGTCATCGACTGCCGTACCGGCACAGCCATTGCCCGGCTGGAGCCGCCCGCGGGTTTTCACTTTTATGGCCACGGCACGTTTTCCCCGGATGGCCGCCTCCTGTTCACGAGCGAAAACGAGTATGACGCCGCCCGTGGCATGGTCGGTGTTTGGGATACGGCCTCCGGCTACAGACGACTGACGGCCTTCGCTTCTGGCGGCATCGGCCCACATGACATCACGCTGCGCCGCGATGCTCCGGGGCTGGTGGTGGCGAACGGCGGGATCGAGACCCATCCCGATAGCGGCCGCGCCAAGCTGAACCTGCCCGATATGCGCCCCAATCTCAGCTATCTGGACTTTGACGGCGCGCTGCTGGAGCAGCTCGAACTCCCACCCGAGCTGCACCTGAACTCGATCCGACATTTGGCAACCCGCCGGGACGGCACAGTGGCCTTTGCCATGCAGTGGCAGGGAGACCTGGGTGAGTTGGTGCCGATCGCCGGGCTGCATCGCCCCGGCGCACCGGTCAAGCTGCTGGCCGACGGTGATCCACGGGTCTTGAACCTCAACGGATACGGCGGATCGATCGCCTTTTCGGCGGACGGAGCGCAGGTCGCGGTCACCTCGCCCCGCGGAGGGGTGGTGCAGCTGATGTCGAGCGACAGCGGTGCGATTCTGCGGGAAGAACGCATGGCGGACGTCTGCGGCATTGCGCGCTTGGGGACCGCGTTTGCCGCAAGCACCGGCAACGGCCAATTTCTTCACCTAACCGAACACGGCAGTGAGCCGCTGCAACGCACCGATCTGGCCTGGGACAACCACCTGATCGCGCTCGGCTGACATTTCTCCTATTGCAGCACGCAAAGGCGCGCCCCGATCGGGCGCGCCTTTGAGTTTTAATTGCGCAATCCTGCAAAACGAAATCGGCACGTGACTCTTCAGGCGCGATACGCTAAGGAATCACCCCGAAAGGAAAGCAAATGGACGCCTCCAGCCGTCAAAACGAAATCATCGCGCTGCTGAACCAGCAAGATCGCGTCGAGGTCGAGGATCTGGCGCAGCGCTTTGGAGTGTCCTTGCAGACCGTCCGCGCGGACTTGCGAGATCTTTCGGCGCGCGGCGCGCTGTCACGGGTGCATGGCGGTGCCGTGCGCATTAGCTCCGCTGCCAGCCAGGACTACGCCGACCGCCGCCGCCTGAACGCAGGCGGCAAACAGGCGATGGCGACCTTGGCTGCAGAGTTGATCCCGGACAACTGCTCGATCAGCCTCAACATCGGCACGTCCACCGAACAGGTCGCCCGTGCCCTTTCAGGTCACCGCGGGCTAACCATCCTTTCCAACAACATAAACATTATCAATATGATGATGGGCGGTCAGGCCAAGGAGCTGATCCTGGCTGGCGGCACGGTACGACAAAGCGACGGCGCCATCGTCGGCGAAGACGCGGTGGCGTTCATCGCCCGCTACAAGGTGGATTTCGCCGTCATAGGCGCCTCGGCCCTGGATGCCGACGGCGCGGTGATGGACCACGACCCGCGCGAAGTGTCCGTGGCCCGTGCCATCCTCAAAAACGCCCGTCAGCGGGTTCTGGTCTGCGACGGCAGCAAGTTCGAGCGCTCCGCACCGGTGCGGATCTGCGACTTGTCAGACCTCGACGTGGTAATCACCGACCGCCCCGTACCCGCGGAATTTGCCGAGGCCGCGCAGGCCGCAGGCACCCGTATCCTGACCGCCGGACAAAACGAAAGCAGCGAAAATGACTGACACCCCTGTTACAGACCTGTTCATCATCGGCGGCGGCATCAATGGCTGCGGCATTGCCCGCGATGCCGCCGGGCGCGGATTATCGGTGACGCTGGCGGAGATGAAGGATCTCGGCTGGGCCACCTCCTCCGCCTCGACCAAGCTGTTCCACGGGGGGCTGCGCTATCTGGAGTATTTCGAGTTCCGCCTGGTGCGCGAGGCGCTGATCGAGCGCGAGGTGCTGTTGAAGGCAATGCCGCACATCTCCTGGCCGATGCGCTTTGTGCTGCCGTTTCACAAGGACATGCGGTTTGACAGCGAAACACCGACCTCGAAACTGCTGACGACCTTCATGCCCTGGATGAAGGGCCGTCGCCCGGCCTGGCTGATCCGGCTGGGACTGTTCCTGTACGACTCCTTGGGCAAACGCGGCATCCTGCCCGGCACCGCCAAGCTGGACCTGACTCGGGACGAGGCGGGCAAGGTGCTGAAGGACAAGTTCCAGACCGCATTCGAGTACTCCGACTGCTGGGTCGAAGACGCCCGGCTGGTGGTGCTGAACGCCCGCGACGCGCAGGCGCGCGGTGCGCAGATCCTGACCCGCACCGAAGTGCTGTCGGCAGAACGCCATTCCGATCACTGGGTGATCCGCACCCGCGATCACGCCAGCGGCAAGGAGCAGGAGCACCGCGCCAAGATGCTGGTCAATGCAGGCGGGCCATGGGTTGCGGATGTGCTGCACCAGAAACTGGGCCAGAACAGCCGCGAGAACGTCCGCTTGGTGCGCGGCAGCCACATCGTCGTGCCGAAGCTGTTCGATCACGGGCGTTGCTATTTCTTCCAAGGCACCGACGGGCGGATCATCTTCGCCATACCTTACGAGCAGGATTTCACCCTGATCGGCACCACCGACGCCGACCACCCGGATCCCGACACCGCCCCGGAATGCACCCCTGAAGAGCAGCAGTATCTTGCTGATTTCGCATCTGAATACTTTGAGAAACCGGTGACGCGGGACGACATTGTCTGGACCTACTCCGGGGTGCGCCCGCTGTATGACGACGGTGCCAGCTCGGCCACCGCGGCGACCCGCGAATATGTGCTGACGCTGGATCAGGCACAGGCGCCGCTGCTGAACGTTTTTGGCGGCAAGATCACCACCTACCGCAAGCTGGCAGAGGCGGCGCTGGCCAAGATCGGCGAGGCATTTCCGCAGCTGCCCGATGATTGGACCGCGGGCGTGGCGCTTCCCGGCGGCGATTTTGCAGTGACGGATGTCGAGAAGCTGACTGCGAAATTGGCGGCGGACTACCCCTTCCTGACGCCCTACTGGGCGGGCCGGATGATCCGCGCCTATGGCACCGAGGCCTGGGAAGTGCTCGGCGATGCCAAGACCGCCGGCGATCTGGGCGAGGACTTCGGCGCAACGATCACCGCGCGGGAGCTCGACTGGGCGATTGCCCGCGAATGGGTGCGCGCAGGTGACGATTTCCTGTGGCGGCGCACCAAGCTGGGCCTGCGGCTGGATGAGGCCCAGCGCGCGGCGGTGGATACCTACATCCAAGGCAAGGCAGCCCAGCTCGCCGCATAAAAGTGTTTTGCCCGGCGGCACCGCCGGGCTGCCCCCCGGCAGGCGCACTCGCGCCTACCAAGGCAGGCTACGCCCTCAGCTTAAAACTCGACGCCCTTCTGCGCCTTCACCCCGGCGCGGAACGGGTGCTTGATCTGGCCCATCTCGGTCACCAGATCGGCGATCTCGATCAGCTCTTCCTTGGCGTTGCGCCCCGTCAGCACCACATGGGTCATCGGCGGCTTCTTCTCCACCAGGAACTCCAGCACCTCTTCCAGGTCCAGATACTCATAGCGCAACGCGATGTTGATCTCGTCCAGCAGCACCATGGTGTTGCGCTCGTCGAGGATCATCTCCTTGGCCTTCTCCCAGCCCTTTTGCGCGGCGGCGATGTCGCGGGCCTTGTCCTGGGTCTCCCAGGTGAAGCCCTCGCCCATCGCGTAGAACTGGCAGAGATCGCTGAAGTTCTCCTCGATCAGCGTGCGCTCGCCGGTCTGCCAGGCGCCCTTGATGAACTGCACCACGGCACAGGGCATCTTGTGGGCGATGCAGCGCATGATCATGCCAAAGCCGGACGAGGACTTGCCCTTGCCCGGCCCGGTGTGGACAATGATCAGCCCCTTCTCGCCGTCCTTGGTTTTCATCATCCGGTCGCGCGCGGCCTTTTTCTTGGCCATCTTGGACGCGTGACGGGCGGCTTCTTCTTCTGAAATGCCGGTTTCAGACTTTTCGCTCATGGGGGCTCTCCAGCTGTTTGGCGCAAGTCTTGACAAAGAAGGGCGCGATAGCGCAAGGGGGTTTCGCTGGTTCCTGCAATTGCAGGCGAAGAGGGAATGTGACAGCGGCCACTGACGGCCCAAGCACAGCCGCCCCCGCGACCGTGACCGGATGAGGCCGCCATGCCACTGGGACAGCCCGGGAAGGCAGGATGGCCGACAGGGCGAACGCCCTGGCATCCGCAAGCCGGGAGACCTGCCAGCGTGTGAGAGATCAACGGGCGGGCGGGGTGTTCCGCGACCGGGTGAGAGGCAGGCAGACCGCCGCCCCTTTTCGGCCATCCCGCATGCCTGCAACGACAGGAGACGTGCCTTTGGCTGACGAACAGGCGCCCACCGCCGCCCCGAAAGACCCGGTCACCCTGACCGTGTGCCTGACCTGCCGCACCGAAGGCGCCGATCCAGAGGCCACCCGTCCCGGCGCCATCCTGCACGCTGCCCTGAAAGAAGCGGGCATGCCCGAGGGCGTCACCCTGCGCGGTGTGAAATGCCTGTCGGCCTGCTCGCGCGGCTGCTCCGTTGCGCTGACCGGCGGCGAGGCGCGTTGGAGCTACATCTACGGCGACATGGACCCGGACGCGCATGTCGCCGAAATCCTCGCAGGCACCGCCGCCTATGCCGCCACCGCCGACGGGCTGGTGCCCTGGCGCGAGCGCCCCACCGTCTTCCGCAAACAATCCGTCGCCCGCATCCCGCCGGCCGCCTTTCCTTCTGAGGAGTAATTCATGAGCGATCTCAACAAGATCCCCGTCACCGTCATCACCGGCTTTCTGGGTGCGGGCAAGACCACGCTGATCCGCCACCTGATGCAGAACCCGCAAGGCAAGCGCCTGGCCGTGGTGGTGAACGAGTTCGGCACCGCCGGGGTCGACGGCGATATCCTGAAATCCTGCGCCGACGACAATTGCCCGGCGGAAAACATCATGGAGCTCGCCAACGGCTGCATCTGCTGCACCGTGGCGGATGACTTCATCCCCACCATCGAACAGTTGATGGCACTGCCGGAAAAACCCGACCACATCGTGATCGAGACGTCCGGCCTGGCGCTGCCCAAGCCGCTCTTGAAGGCCTTCGACTGGCCCGCGATCCGCTCCCGCATCACCGTTGACGGGGTGATTGCGCTGGCCGATGCCGAGGCCGTCGCCAAAGGCCAGTTCGCGCCGGATCTGGACGCCGTTCAGGCCCAGCGCGAGGCGGATGACAGCCTCGACCACGAAACCCCGCTGTCCGAGGTATTCGAGGACCAGATCTCCTGCGCCGACATCGTGCTTTTGTCCAAGGCCGACCTGGCCGGCGACGCAGGCGTCGAGAAAGCCCGCGCAGTGATCGAAGCCGAGGCGCCGCGCAAGTTGCCGATCCTGCCGATGAGCGAAGGCGTCATCGACCCGCGCATCATCCTGGGTCTCGGTGCGGCGGCCGAGGACGATCTCGATGCCCGCCCCAGCCACCACGACGGCCACCACGACCATGAGCATGACGATTTTGAAAGCATCGTGGTCGAAATGGGCGAAGTCTCCGACCCGGAAGCGCTGCAGAATGCCATCGTGAAACTCGCCCGCGAACGCAACATCCTGCGCGTCAAAGGCTATGTCGCGGTGGAGGGAAAACCGATGCGGATGCTGGTTCAGGCCGTGGGTGAGCGTTTGCGCGCCCAGTACGACCAGCCCTGGGGGGCGCAGCCGCGCAAGACCGCCCTGGTGGTCATTGCCGAGCATGACAACATCGACGAACAGGCGATCCGCGCCGAGCTGGGGGCCTGATAGCAATGGAAGCGAAGTGCCAGATTTCGAGCGTCTCGGCCCGGCGGCACGCCGGGCAGCGCCCGTCCCGCCCCCCACAGGGCGGGCGCTTCGCTTCCCGCCCCGCCGGGCCGGGCGCTGCCCTCAGCGCTTTGAAGCACCACTCGCGAAAGGCCTGACCCATGCACGTCGTCTTCCGCGAAAGCCACGGCCTTGACGAGACCGACACGCCGCAGGATCTCGGCCAGACGCCTGCGGATCTCGTGGTGCTGTCCTTCTCCGACAGCGACCTCGGTGCCTTCGCGGCAGGCTGGCACCGCGCGGGCGGCAAGCTGCCGACTTTGCGCCTTGCCAATCTGGTGGCGCTGAAGCACCCGCTGTCGGTCGACGTTTACGCGGAACAGACGCTGGAGGGCGCCAAGGGCATCCTCGTCCGGCTGATCGGCGGCGAAAGCTATTGGTCCTATGGCCTCGCCACGTTGCAGGATCTCGCCCGCCGCAAGGGGATTGCGCTGGCGATCCTGCCCGCTGACGGGCGCGAGGACGCGCGGCTGGATGCCCTGTCCACCCTGCCCGTTTCCACACTGCGACGGCTGCAAGCCCTGTGTGATACGGGCGGCGCGGTGGCCGCGCAGGCCGCACTCGCCCAGCTGTCGCTGGCGGCAGGGCTTTATGCCGGGCCGGTTCTGGGCCTCAAATCCATGCCGGACCACGGGTTTTATGATCCGGACAAGGGCGTGCTGGCGGCCCTTCCGCCGCAGGACAAGCCGCTGGTTCTGGTGAGCTTCTACCGCTCCTACCTCACCGCCGCAGACACTGCGCCCGTCGATGCCCTGATTGCCGAGCTGCGCATCCGCGGCTATGCGGCCTTTGGTGCCTTCGCCGCCAGTCTCAAGGCGCCGACGGCAGCCAATTGGCTGCGTGAAAAGCTGCCCGCGCTGACCCCCGCCGCGATCATCAATGCGACGGCTTTCTCGGCCCAAGGCACCGACGGCAGCGCCTCGCCGCTGTCGACAACCGGCTGCCCGGTGTTCCAGGTGGCGCTCTCCACCGCGCGCAAGAAGGACTGGCGCGAGGCCGACCGCGGCCTCTCCCCTGCCGACCTTGCCATGCACGTGGTCCTGCCCGAGGTGGACGGCCGCATCTTTGCAGGCGTGGTCAGTTTCAAATCGCCGGGCAAGAAAGACCCGGACCTGCAATATTCCCGCTTCGCCCACCGCGCCGATGCGGACCGCATCAAATCCGCCGTCGACCGCGTCGAAGGCTGGCTGCGGCTGGCAAAGCTGCCGAACGCCGACAAGCGTCTTGCGCTGATCCTCTCCACCTACCCCGGCCGCGACCACAACCTGGCCCATGCCGTCGGCCTCGACGCGCTGGCCTCCTGCGACGAAATCCTGCGCGAGCTCTCCGCCCAAGGCTACGCCGTCGAAGCCCTCGAAAACACCGGCCTGCGGCTGATGGAGGAGACGCTGAGCGTCGCCCTTGCTGACTACAAAGCTGCGCTCGCCACCCTGCCACAAGACCTGCAGGACACGCTGGCCGAGGCCTGGGGCCGCCCGGAAGAAGACCCCGATTGCCGCGATGGCGCCTTTCACTTCAAGGCCCTGCGCGCAGGCAGCGCCCTCGTCGCGCTGCAGCCCGAGCGGGGCGAGGTGAAAACCCGCGTCGACGACTACCACGACCTCGACCGCACCCCGCGCCACGCCTATGTGGCCTTTTATCTGTGGCTGCGCGGCCAGACGGACGCCCTCATCCACATCGGGGCGCATGGCACGCTGGAATGGTTGCCCGGCAAGGCGGTGGCGCTCTCCGGCCTCTGTTGGCCCGAGGTGCTGACCGGGCCGCTACCGGTGATCTACCCTTTCATCGTGAACGACCCGGGCGAGGCCGCGCAGGCCAAGCGCCGCATCGGCGCTGTCACCATCGGGCACCTGCCACCGCCGCTTGCCCAAACGAACCTTCCCGAGGGCATGGCCCGGTTGGAAAGCCTGCTGGATGAATACTCCACCGCCGACGGGTTGGACCCGGCCCGCCGCGACCGGCTGATCGACGACATTCGCGCCGAGGCGCAGGGCACCGGCGTCGAGGCCGATCTGGGCCTGACGCCCGAGACCTCGCCGGCGGAAGCGATCACCCGCATCGACGCCTTTGTCTGCGACATCAAGGAAAGCCAGTACGGCGAAGGCCTGCATATCTTCGGCACCGGCCAATGCGGGGCTGAGGAACGCGCCGGGCTGATTGCCGCGCTGGACGGCAAGATCGTCACCCCCGGCCCCTCCGGCTCGCCCTTTCGCGGCCGCGAGGATGTGATCCCGACGGGGCGCAACCTCTTTACCACCGACCCGCGGGCGGTACCGTCGCGGGCGGCGCATGCGCAGGGGGTCAAGTTGGCGGAAGAGCTGCTGCGCCGCCACCTTCAGGACCACGGCGACTGGCCCAAGGGGCTGGTGATCGACCTCTGGGGCTCGGCCACCATGCGCACCGCGGGCGAGGAATTTGCCATGGCCCTGCACCTCGCAGGGCTCGCGCCCAAATGGGATGAAGGCTCCGAGCGGGTGTCGGGCTTCGAGGTTTTGCCGCTGTCGATGCTGAACCGGCCGCGCATTGACGTGACCCTGCGCGTCTCCGGCCTGTTCCGCGATGTCTTTCCGGGCCTTGCGCAGATGTTCGAAACCGCCGCCGCCGCATTGGCCGCGCGCGAGGAAGCCGCGGCCGACAACCCCTATCTGACCGAAACGCCGCGCGTCTTCGGCCCCAAGCCCGGCCAATACGGCCTGTCGATGACCCCGCATCTGGACGACTACACCGACGAGGCGCGACTGGCCGCGGGCGAGGCCTGGCTCAACGCCTCCTCGCACGCCATCGACGCCAAGGGCGCAATCACCGATGCCCGCGAGGCGCTGGAAACCCGGCTGCAGGGCGCCGACAGTTTCGTACATCTGCAGGACCTGCCGGAGACAGACCTACTCATCGCGTCTGATTACGCCGCGCATGAGGCAGGATTTGCCGCCGCCATGGCCCGCATCGGCCAGGCCGCGCCCGCGCTCTATCACCTCGACGCAACCCGGCCGGACAAGCCGCAGGCGCGCAGCTTGGGCGAGGAAATCGCCCGGGTGACCCGCGCCCGCGCCGCCAATCCGGACTGGGCCACCTCGATGATGTCTCACGGCTTCCGCGGCGCCGCCGAGATCGCGGCGACGCTCGACCATATGGCGGCCTTTGCGCATCTTGCCCAGGTGGTGCAGCCGCATCTTTTCGACCTCTACTTCGAGGCCACCCTGGGACGCGAGGACTTGGTCGACTTCATGCAGCGCGAAAACCCGGCCGCCCTCCAGGCCATGCGGGACCGTTTCCGTGCGCTGCACGATGCGGGTCTCTGGACCACCCGGCGCAACTCCATCATGGCAGCCCTGGAGGGCGCCGCATGAGCGGGTCCGCCGCCCCTAAGGTCTATGGCTGGTGCCCCGGCGCCCTGCGGCCGATGATGTCCGGCGACGGGCTGGTGGTGCGTATCCGCGCGCCGCTGGGCAGGCTGTCCGCAGCACAGGCGAACGGCGTAGCAGAACTTGCGCAGACCTTCGGCAATGGTCTTCTGGACATCTCCGCTCGCGCGAACCTGCAGCTGCGTGGCATCCGCGAAGACAGGTTTGAGGACCTGATTGCAGGCCTGCGCACCCTTGGCCTTGTCGACCTCGATGCCGCCGCCGAAGCCCGCCGTAATATCGTGCTTGCCCCGTTCTGGGAGGAAGGCGACGACACCCACACCATCGCCTCAGCCCTCAGCGCCGCGCTGACGGCGGCAACCGGGCTGACCCTGCCCGGCAAATTCGGCTTTGCCGTCGACTGCGGCGCGGCCCCGGTGCTGCAGGACTGCGCCGCCGACATCCGCATCGAGCGCGGCCCTGCCGGGCTGATCCTGCGCGCGGATGGGGCCACGACTGGCAAAACCGTCACACGTGAATCGGCCGCTGCCGAGGCTCTTGCGCTGGCGCGCTGGTTCCTCGACCAGGGCGGCGCGCCGGAGGGTCGCGGCAGGATGCAGCGTCTCATCGCGCGCCGCGGGCCGCCGCCGTCGCATGACGCAACGGCGCTCCAGCGCCCGTTTGCCGCCGCACCGGGCGACACGCCCGCGGGGACGCTTGCTGCTTTGGAGTTCGGCCAGACGCCCGCCGCGACACTCGTGGAACTGGCCGCGCACGGCGAGATCCGCCTCACGCCCTGGCGGATGCTGTTGATCGAGGGCGCGCGCGACCTGCCGCCCCTGCCCGGCCTGATCCTGGACGCCACGGATCCGCGCCTGCAAGTGACCGCCTGCACCGGAGCGCCCGGTTGCCTGCAGGCGCTCTCCGCAACCCGCGACCTGGCGCGTGATCTTGCGCCACAGCTCCCCGAAGGCACGCGCTTGCATGTCTCCGGCTGCGCCAAAGGCTGCGCTTGCCCTGGCCCCTCGCCTGTTGCCCTTACAGCAACCGGCGCGGACGAATTCTCTCTGATCCGCAATGGCACCGCCGCGGATCAACCGCTAATAACCAACCTGAGCGCCGACCGCTTGCGCGCCGCTCCCGAACTTCTGACAGAGGGCAGCTGACATGCTCCACACCTATGAAACCGACGGCGCCAAGATCTACGCCGAAAGCTTTGCCACCATTCGCCGCGAGGCCAATCTGGCCCGGTTCACCAAGGACGAGGAAGTCGTCGTCGTGCGCATGATCCACGCGGCGGGGATGGTCGGGCTGGAAGAGCACGTGCGCTTTTCCGACGGCATGGCCGAGACCGCCCGCGCAGCACTTGCCAACGGTGCGCCGATCCTCTGCGACGCGTATATGGTCAGCGAAGGCATCACCCGTCCGCGCCTGCCTGCGGACAACGAGGTAATCTGCACCCTGCGCGACCCGAAGGTGCCGGAGCTGGCCAAGGAAATGTCCAACACCCGCTCGGCCGCGGCGCTGGAGCTGTGGCGCCCGAAACTGGAAGGCGCCGTGGTGGCCATCGGAAACGCCCCCACGGCGCTGTTCCACCTGCTGAACATGCTGAAAGATCCCGCCTGCCCGCGCCCCGCCGCCATCATCGGCTGCCCGGTGGGCTTTGTCGGCGCTATGGAATCGAAAGAGGCGCTGATGGAAGACCTGCCGGTCCCCTCGATGATTGTGAAAGGCCGTCTTGGGGGCTCTGCCATCACCGTTGCTGCCGTCAACGCCCTGGCGAGCTGGAAAGAGTAAGCGATGGGCAAGGTTATCTGCACAGGGCTTGGCCCCGGAGACCCCGACCTGATGAGCGTGCGCGCGCACCGGCTGATCGGCTCGGCGCGCCACGTTGCCTATTTCCGCAAGGCGGGGCGTCAGGGGCAGGCCCGTGCAATCGTCGAAGGGCTGCTTGCCGAGGGGGCAACGGAACACGCGATGGAATACCCGGTTACGACCGAGATCCATTTTTCCGACCCCGAATACAACCGGGTGCTGGCGGAGTTCTATGACCGCTGGGCCGACACGCTGGCCGAAATCGCCCAGGACGAAGACGTGGTGGTGCTCTGCGAGGGCGATCCGTTTCTCTACGGCTCCTACATGCACCTCTACACCCGCCTGCAGGGCCGCGCCGAGCAGGAGATCGTGCCCGGCATCACCGGCATGTCCGGCTGCTGGACCGCCTCCGGCCAGCCGATCACCTGGGGGGATGACGTGCTGACGGTGGCGATGGCCACGCTCAGCGAGGACGAACTGACCAAGCGCGCGTCGGAGACCGATGCGCTGGTGGTCATGAAGATCGGCCGCAACCTTCCCAAGCTGCGCCGCGCACTGGAACGCGCGGGCCGTGCCGAGGACGCCTGGCTGGTCGAGCGTGGCACCATGCCGGGCCAGACCGTGCAGAAACTCTCCGAGGTCACGGGCGAGGTGCCCTATTTCTCTATCGTGCTGGTTCATGGACAGGGGCGGCGGCCATGACTGTTTCGCAAGATGGCTGGGTGGTGATCGCGGGGCTTGGGCCCGGCAACGAGGCGCTGGTGACGCAGGAAGTGCGCGACGCCATCGCGGAGGCGACCGATATCGTCGGCTACATTCCCTACGTCAAACGCATCGAGCCGCGTGCAGGCCTGACCCTGCACGCCAGCGACAACCGGGTTGAGGTCGACCGCGCCACCCACGCGCTGGAGATGGCCGCCGAGGGCAAGCGGGTCGTCGTTGTATCCTCTGGTGATCCGGGAGTGTTTGCCATGGCCTCCGCCGTGTTCGAGGCGCTGGAGAATAACGCCGAACGCCACCCGGACTGGCTGGAGCTGGACATCAGGGTGCTGCCGGGCATCACCGCGATGCTGGCCGCCGCTGCTGCCATCGGCGCACCTCTGGGACATGACTTTGCCGCCATCAACCTCAGCGACAACCTGAAGCCCTGGAGCCTGATCGAAAAGCGCTTGCAGCTGGTCGGCGAGGCCGGTCTGGCGATGGCGTTTTACAACCCGCGCTCCAAGTCACGGCCGCATCAGTTTGCCCGCGCGCTGGAAATCCTGCGCGAGGCCTGCGGTGAGGACACCCTCATCACCTTCGCCCGCGACGTGACCAAACCCGGGCAGGAGCTGCTGACGGTACCGCTGAAAGAGGCCACGCCGGAAATGGCAGACATGCGCACCGTGGTGATCGTCGGCAATCGTGACACCCGCCGGGTGGGCAAGCATGTCTACACCCCACGCTACGCGGCTGAGGGATGAGCGAGCCACTCCATAACCTCTGCCACGCTGCCCTTGATGGGGCGGTCAGGCACCTGCGGCCTGCCGATCATGATGACCGGCAGCCCCAGCCTGCGCGCGGCGGCAAGCTTGGCTGCGGCCCCCGCGCCGCCCGCGTTCTTGGCGACCACATGGGTGATGCCATGGCGCTGCATCAGTGCACTGTCCCCCGCAACATCAAACGGTCCGCGCGCAATCTCGACCGCAGTGTGCGGCAACGGCAACGGGGCCTCCGGCGCATCCACCAGCCGCAGCAGGTAGTGATGCTGGGGCTTAGCAGCAAACAGGGGAAGGTTCTGCTTTCCGATTGCCAGGAACACCCGCGCAGCGGCCTCTGGCAGCACGTTGACGGCCTCGGCGAGAGTGTCCACATGCACCCATTGATCGCCGTCCCTCTC
Organism: Leisingera sp. S2M4; assembly: GCF_055398055.1. Classification (NCBI taxonomy): domain Bacteria; kingdom Pseudomonadati; phylum Pseudomonadota; class Alphaproteobacteria; order Rhodobacterales; family Roseobacteraceae; genus Leisingera; species Leisingera sp. S2M4. Next base: position 2,504,166 of record NZ_AP040861.1, on the reverse strand, counting down.
CTGCCAGGCCGGGCGTTCGAAGGCACACAGAGGCACATCCACTGCGTCACAGGCATAAACCGCATTGAGGCTCATCTGGGCCGCGAACGGGTGGGTCGCGTCCACCATATGCGTGATGCCTTCGGCCCTCAGGAATTCCGCGAGCCCCTCCGCACCGCCAAAGCCGCCCACGCGGGTCGGCAGGGGCTGGTTGACAGGCCGCGCCGTGCGGCCCGCGTAGGAAAACACCGCATCCATCCCTGCCTCGGCCAGGGTTTTGGCCAACGCCGACGCTTCGGTGGTGCCGCCGAGAAGAAGGATGCGTGTCATGTCTGATCCATGGCTTACGATTATCGGTCTGGGCGAAAATGGACTGGAAGGCTTGGGCGATGCAAGCCGGAAGGCGCTGGCGCAGGCCGAGGTCGTATTCGGCGGCCCGCGGCATCTGGAACTGGCAGGCGCAGGCAGCAAGGGCCAGCCGTGGCCCGTGCCGTTCTCCATAGACCCGGTGCTGGAGATGCGCGGCCGCAAGGTGGCCGTTCTGGCGTCTGGTGATCCGTTCTGGCACGGCGCAGGCGGTTCGCTCGCGCGGCACCTGGAGGATGGCGAATGGGTGTCGCACCCGGTTCCCTCCACCTTTGCCCTGGCCGCGAACCATCTTGCGTGGAAATTGGAAGAGACGCTGTGCCTCGGCCTGCACGCGGCCCCTTACGCGCGGCTGCGCCCGCTCTTGGGGCGCGGCACGCGCGTGATCTGCACCATGCGGGACGGGGCTGCCCCGGCGGAACTGGCGGAATGGCTGACCGCTGAAGGCTTTGGCGCTTCCAAGCTGACCGTGATGGAGGCCTTGGGCGGGCCGCGCCAGCGGGTGCGACCGGCCACTGCGGACGGTTTTGAGCTTCAGGACATTGAGGCGCCTGTTGCGGTGGCGATCGAAGCCGCCGGGAGCAAGGGCCTGCCGCAGGCTTCCGGTCTGGCGGACGACCTCTTTGCCAGTGACGGGCAGATCACCAAACGTCCCATCCGGGCGCTGACCCTTTCGGCCCTCGCTCCGCGAGCGGGGGAGCTGCTGTGGGATATCGGCGGCGGCTCCGGCTCGGTCTCGGTTGAGTGGTGCCTCGCGGCTTCAGGCGCGCGGGCGATCAGCTTTGAGCCGCGCGAGAGCCGACTGGACAACATCCGGGCGAACGCAACCGCCTTTGGGCTGAACCACCGGATGACAGCGGTTCTGGGCAAGGCACCGCAGGTGCTGGAAGGCCAGCCGCTGCCCGATTGCGTGTTCATCGGCGGCGGCGGCTCGCAAGCGCTGTTGGACCATCTGTGGGAGATCCTGCCCAAGGGCACACGGCTGGTCGTCAATGGCGTCACTCTGGAAACCGAGACCCTCTTGATGCAGGCCCATGCCCGGCGCGGCGGCCATCTTCTGAAGGCAGAGATCGCCGAGGCCGCCCCCCTGGGGTCGATGCGCGGCTGGCAGCGGGCCCGGCCCGTCATCCAGTGGAGTGTTACGCGATGAGGGTGGCAGGCATCGGATTTCGTAGCGCTGCCACGGCAGCCGATTTGCAGGCAGCGCTGGCGCTGGCAGGCGAAGACGTGGATGCGCTGGCTTCCATTGCTGAGAAAGCCGCGGCCCCGGCCATGCAGGACCTTGCGCGCAGCACCGGCTTGCCGGTGATTGCGCTGAAAGATCAGGATATTGCCGGGGAGCAGACCCTCACCTGCTCGCCCCGGATCAAGGCGCGGTTCGGCACCGGGTCGCTGGCGGAAGCCGCGGCGCTTGCGGGCGCGCGCCACGGGGTGCCGGGTGCGCGTGCGCGCCTGATCGCCCCCAGAGTTGTCACCGCGGATGGGCTTGCCACCGCGGCCATAGCAGAAAGACTTGAGCCATGACCGTTCACTTCATTGGCGCCGGACCGGGCGCTGCCGACCTTCTGACCCTGCGCGGACGCGACATCATCGCCGCCTGTCCGGTGTGCCTCTATGCGGGCTCGCTGGTGCCGGAGGAAATCCTGAGCCACTGCCCGGCGGACGCGAAAATCGTGAACACCGCGTCGATGGACCTGGATGCCATCGTGGCCGAGATCAAGGCGGCGCATGAGGCGGAACAGGACGTGGCGCGGCTGCATTCAGGCGATCTGTCGGTGTGGTCGGCGATGGGCGAACAGATCCGCCGCCTGAAAGCCGAAGGCATCCCCGTCAGCGTCACTCCCGGCGTGCCGTCCTTTGCCGCTGCGGCTGCGGCGCTGGGAACCGAGCTGACCCTGCCCGGCCTCGGCCAGTCGGTGGTGCTGACGCGGACTCCGGGCCGGGCGTCCTCGATGCCCGAAGGTGAGACGCTGGAGAATTTTGCACGCACCGGCACCACGCTGGCGATCCACCTGTCGATCGGCAATCTCGACCATGTGGTCGACAGCCTCACCCCGCACTACGGCCCGGACTGCCCTGTCGCCGTGGTTTACCGCGCCAGCTGGCCGGACCAGCAGATCATCCGCGCCACGCTGGCGACCCTGAAAGAGTCGCTGGACGAGAAGATCTCCCGCACCGCGCTGATCCTTGTGGGGCCGGTGCTGAAGGGCGAAGGCTTTGACGAAAGCTGCCTCTATTCCACCGACTACGACCGCCGCTACCGGCCGCAGAGCGCCGACAGCCCGTGGTCGAGCTGGAGCCATGGCGATGATTGATTTTAAGCAACTAAGGGCGGCGCCCGTCCGTGGTGGGCGCGAATGCGCCCGCCGTGGGGGCGGGCGGGCGCAGCCCGGGCCGCAAGCGACCCGGGCGGGCAAAGAGGAGATCGTTCAATGACACCTCCCGGACTGATGATCTCGGCACCCTCTTCGGGCACTGGCAAGACCACCGTGATGCTGGGCCTGCTGCGGGCGCTGGCCGAGGACGGCCTCACCGTGCAGCCCTACAAGAGCGGGCCGGATTATATCGACCCCGCCTTTCATCTGGCAGCCGCCAAGCGCCCCAGCTTCAACCTGGACACCTGGGCGATGGACGGCGGGCTGCTGGATGCGGTCACCGGCCAGTCGGCAGGTGCCGAAATCTGCATCGGCGAAGGCTCCATGGGGCTTTACGACGGCGTTGCCACCCGCGGCCAGTCGGGCTTTGGCTCCTCTGCCGAGACCGCCAAGCGCATGGGCTGGCCGGTGGTGCTGGTCGTCGATGTGGGCGGCCAGGCACAGTCCGCTGCGGCCACGGCGCTGGGGTTCAGGAACTACGACCCTGAGCTGCCCTTTGCCGGCGTTATCCTAAACCGCGTCGCCAGCCCGCGGCATGAGCGGCTGACCCGTCTGGGGATGGAAAAGGCGGGCATCAAGGTGCTGGGCTCTCTGCCCCGCCGCGGTGATCTGACCCTGCCGGAGCGGCATCTCGGCCTCATCCAGGCGGTCGAACACCCCGATCTGGAAGCCGCGATCGCAGGCTACGCCGCCTTCCTGCGCGAGCATGTCGATCTGGAAGCAATCAAATCCGCGGCGCTGGCCGGTCAGGCCCCGGCACCCGCCAGCCTGCCCACACCGCCCGCACAGCGCATTGCGCTGGCGCGCGATGCGGCGTTTTCCTTCACCTACCCGCATCTGCTGGAGGGCTGGCGTGCCGCTGGCGCCGAGATCCTGCCGTTCTCGCCCTTGGCGGATGAGGCCCCGGCCCTGGACGCTGACCTGGTCTGGCTGCCCGGAGGCTATCCCGAACTGCACGGCGGGGCGCTGGCAGCGGCAGAGAGCTTCCGCGCGGGCGTTCAGAAACACGCGCAGACCAAGCCGGTGCACGGCGAATGCGGCGGCTACATGGCGCTTGGCGAAGCGCTGATCGACAAGCAGGGCAACCGCCACCAGATGCTGGGCCTGCTGGGGCTGGTGACGTCTTACGAGAAGCGCAAGTTCCACCTCGGCTACCGCCGCGCGGTGCTGCAGGCGGAGATGCCCGGCTTTGCTGCCGGCACCGCCTTGCGCGGACACGAATTCCACTATTCCACCATTCTGGAAGAACCCGACGCGCCGCTGGCCAATGTCATGGACGCCGATGGAAATCCGGTGCCCGAGACCGGATCGGTCAAGGGCAACGTGACCGGCACCTTCTTCCACCTGATCACCGGAGAACGCGCATGAGCGGCTTTGTCAGCTTTGTCTCCTCCGGGCCCGGCGATCCGGAGCTGTTGACCGTGAAAGCCGTCAAGCGGCTGGAGACGGCGGATGCGATCCTGTTCGATGATCTGTCCTCTGGCCCGATCCTGAGCCATGCCCGTGCCGATGCCGACCTGGTGGGCGTGGGCAAACGCGCCGGGCGACCTTCGCCCAAGCAGGACCATGTCAGCCAGCTGCTGGTCGATTATGCCTCCTCCGGGCTGCGGGTGGTACGGCTGAAATCCGGCGACTCGGGCGTCTTCGGCCGCCTCGAGGAAGAAATCACCGCCCTGCGCGAAGCCGGGATCGGGTTTGAGATTGTGCCCGGCGTCACCGCGGCCTCGGCGGCGGCGGCGGCGGCCAATATCCCGCTCACCCGTCGGCTGACCGCGCGGCGGCTGCAGTTCATCACCGGCCATGACGTGACCGGCGGGCTGCCGGACGATCTGAACATGGCGGCGCTGGCCGACCCGCAGGCCACCACCGTGGTCTACATGGGCAAGCGTACCTTCGCCGCGCTGGCGGAAAAGCTGATGGAGGCCGGGCTGCCTGCGGAGACCCACGCGCTGGTGGCGCAGGGCGTCTCCACCCCGGAGCAGAAGCTGTTCTGCCACACAGTCGGTGAACTGCCGCAGGTGCTGCGCGCCATGGAAACCACCGCCCCGGTGCTGATCCTTTATGGGCCGCTGGCAGATCAGGACCTGCCCGGCGTATGAGCGTGCCGACCCTCACCCTGTGCCGCACATGCCGCGATGCGGACCCTGCCCTGCCCGGGCAGGTCGCCGCGGCACTGGAGCGCGCAGGGATCGCGGCCCGCCTGACGCAGGTGGACTGCATGTCCGGTTGCCACAGGCCGCAGACACTGGCGGTGCGCCAATCCGGCAAGACCGCCTATCTGTTCGGTGAAATCTCCGCTGACGATCTGCCGGACGTGCTGACCTTTTTGCACCTGTACGCCCGCAGCGCTGACGGGAATTTCGCCGATGCCCGCCCGCTGGGCAAGCTGCGCTACAAGGCGATTGCCCGCATCCCGGGCTGACCTCGCACCGCCAATCTGCCCCCGCGGCCCGCAGATATGCCGCAGACAACCGGTCAAGGGGCGGTTTCTTCCTTGACCGGAATCGCCCCCGCGAGGCATTACCATTGGATACGGTGTCCAAAGGTGCCCAAGCACCAGGACTGAAACGGGAATGAGGACGGTGGACCAAATCGCGGCACCGCAGCCTCAACCGCCCCCGCGACTGTGAGCGGCGAGCGGCTCTTCGGCATCCACTGGCGCGTAAGACGCCGGGAAGGAGGAGAGCAGCAGCGACCCGCGAGTCAGGAGACCGGCCGTGTGCGAATGAAAACTTACGCCGTCGGGTGTGACGGCAAGGAGACCATCAATGACGACCAAGACGCTCAACGCTTCTGCCGCAGGCACTTCCGTAATCCCGGCCCTGTTTGCCGTGGTTCTCGGGCTGGGGATCCTCACGCTGACCGGCCATGTGCAGGCATCCGCGCTGCATGACGCGGCGCACGATGTACGCCACGCAACCGGCTTCCCCTGCCACTAAGGCCATGTTCAGTCGTATTTTGACCAGCGGCCTGTTCGCTGGCGCTGCAGCAGGGCTGATCACCGCCCTGCTGCAGCTTTATTTCGTGCAGCCTGTTCTGCTCCATGCCGAACTCTACGAGGGCGGTGAACTGGTGCATTTCGGCGCCGAGGCCGTGTCGGCCCATCCCGACCTGCCCGGCCTGTTCGCCGATCCGGTGCGCGACGGGCTGAGCGTCATCTTCACCATGCTCACCTACACCGGCTATGCGCTGGTCATGGTTGCATTGATGTCGGTGGCCGAGCGTCAGGGCCATGCGATCAACGCGCGCAGCGGTTTGCTCTGGGGTGTGGCAGGCTTCGTGACCTTCCACTTCGCGCCCGGCCTGTCGCTGGCCCCCGAGGTGCCCGGCGTCGCGGCCGCGGATGTCGGCCTGCGCCAGATCTGGTGGACCGCCACCGTAGCCACCGCGGGCGTGGCCATGTGGCTGATCGCCTTTGGCGGCAACATGGTCAGCTACCTGATCGCCGCGCTGCTGCTGCTGGCGCCGCATGTCATCGGCGCCCCCGAACCCGAGAGTTTCTCGGGACCGGTGCCGACCGAGATCGGCGCGCTGTTTGCCGCCCGTGCCTTCGGGATCGGAATGGCGGCCTGGGTGCTGCTGGGGGCCTTTGCCGGCCACTTCTGGCAGACCGAAGGCAAGCGCTCGCTCGCAGCGGCCTGACCCGGCTGCCCTCTTGCGCCCCGCCGGAGAAGTCCGGCGGGGACAGTTCTTGTCCGAGGAAGACTTGATGTCCCGTTCTCTCGCTCTCTTTGCCATCGGACTGCTGTTCGGAGGCGGCATCGGCTTTGTCACCGCGGCTGGCAATGGCATCACTTTTGACGGCCACGACCACGGCGACCCGGCACATCACGGCGGTGGCCACGCGGGCGCGATGGCCCATGACCACGCGACGGCGGTCGATCTGCCGTCGGGCCCGGATGCACCCCGAGTTGCCATACGTCTGCACAAGGATCCCATGTCCGGCTGGAACCTGCAGGTGCTGCCGCAGAACTTCCGCTTTGCCCCGCAGAATGCTTCGGCGGAGAATGTTCCCGGTGAAGGCCACGCCCATGTCTACGTGAACGGTGACAAGCTTGCCCGGCTCTATGCAGAGTGGGTTCACCTGCCGTCGCTGCCTGCCGGGGCAGTCGTCAAGGTCTCGCTGAACACCAACAACCACAGCGCGCTGACGGTGGGGGGACAGCCCGTCGAGGCCACGACAACCGTGCCGTCCGACGCTGAGGGCACCTGACCGTCACCCCGCGCTTGCAAGACCAGCGGCACGGCTCCATAGGGGGCGTGTCCACGCATGAAAGGCCCCGCCATGATCGAACTCAGCCTGATCGGTATCGGCACCGGAAACCCGCAGCACATGACCCTGCAGGCAATCGACGCGCTGAACGCGCAGGACCTGATCCTGATCCCCAACAAAGGGGTCGGCAAGGATGATCTGGCCGGGCTGCGGCGCGAAATCTGCCACCAGGCAATCAAGGGCAACGGCCCACGGATCGTCGAGTTCTCCCTGCCGGTGCGGGACGAAACCATCCGCGACTACCGCAAACGGGTCGACGATTGGCACGATGCCATTGCCGAGATCTGGTGGCAGAACATCAGCACGCATCTGCCCGACGGCGGCAAGGCGGGTTTCCTCGTCTGGGGCGATCCTTCGCTCTATGACAGCACCATGCGCATTGCCGGCCGTCTGCAACAGCGCGCTGACCTCAAGCTGACGGTGATCCCGGGCATTACCTCGATCCAGGCCCTGACCGCGGCTCATGCGATCCCTCTCAACGAGATCGGTGCCCCTTTCACCATCACCACCGGGCGCCAGCTGCGCGAACAGGGCTGGCCGGAGAGCGCCGATACGCTGGTGATCATGCTGGACGGAGAATGTTCCTTCCAGTCCATCGCGCCGCAGGGGGTAGAGATCTACTGGACTGCCTATGCGGGAATGGAAAACCAGATTTCCCTGTCCGGACCTCTGAGCGAAATGCGCGATGAGATCATCCGCACCCGCGCGGCGGCCCGGGCCGAGCATGGCTGGATCATGGACATCTACCTGCTGCGCCGCCGCGTGGTCTGAAGACCTGCAAGAGCGGGCGACGGCGTCGATCTCGGCTCAGCCTAGGCTCCCCTCGCGCGCCGCGCGTGTGAGCCTTCCACGGTACTAGCCGCCACTGGATTGCTGAAGCGGCAGATGCGCAGCCTCCGGTTCCGGCAGCCCCGGCGCCTGCTCGTGCAGTTTCTCCACGTCCACCGTGATCCGATACGCCTGACAGGTTTCCCCCGCCACCTCGAACCGCGGCCCGGCGGGGGTCATCACCAGCCCGGCCCGGCGCGTCAGCAAGGCCGCCGATACCGAGGTCAGGCACAGGAAGCTGTCGATGCTACGCTCCTGCGATAGCCGGGCAAAATTCACTCCCAGCGCCTGCCTGACACGCATCCGGTCGCGGCTGCTCAGCTTATCATCCACGAACACCCTGCTGACCTCCCAAATGTTCGGATCTTGCGGGGCGGGATGGTCAAGCACGGTTGTGGGCAATCCCGGAAGCAAGCCCCGCTGCGCATCCCGGAGCATGTAGCTCGCATTCACGCATTGCGCCGTCGTCGGCGTCACCCTGAAACCGCCACGGATGATACCGCCGTCATGAATCGCGCAGTAGATGCTTTCCGGCGTGTCGTACTGGTCAAATTCCAGCCCGCGGGTGTTCGGCAAATCCCAGCCGCGTGCTTCTATGAAATGATGATATCTTGCGCGCAAAAGCGACGTCAGCAGACCGCCGCTTTTGCCCAGATTGTCGAAGGTGATTTCAGTCGACTGCATGGGCTCTGGCCACTCATAGCGCCTATTTGGATAAAAGAATCGAGGTATTTGTCTAAATTTTTAAAAATCATTGTTGAGAAAGGTAAATTTTGGATTAACGCCAGCGCCCAAATTGCGACGGATGCGCCGCGCCGCGGCGCGCGACACGGCTGAGCCCAATCCCCTAAGAGTGGCCGGTCAGGCCGCTTGGGTGTCCCGCCCCGTGGCAACCTTGCGGATTTCCGACAGCAGCACGGATTTCTTGACCGGCTTGGCGATATACCCCGCAGCCCCCAGCGCCAGGTATTGCGCGCGGTCCTCGGGCGCGGCATTGGCCGTGAGCATGATCACGGGCGTGGCGCCGATCCGTCCGCCCCGCCGCGCCATCTCGGTCAGGGTTTCACGTCCATTCATCACCGGCATCTTCATGTCGAGCAGCACAAGATCCACCTGTCTGCTCTCCAGACAGCTCAGCGCTTCGGCCCCATTGGTGGCTTCGATGATCTCGAAATCACCCTTCTTCAGAAAGGCGCTGACCACCATTCTGTTGGAGCGGGTGTCATCCACCAAGAGGATCGACTTCACCCCAAGGTCCAAGGCACTTTCGTCCTGATCCGGCGTCTCCGACTGGCTCTGGTCAATGGCAATCTCGGAGGCTTCCAGCACCCGGACCCGGCAAGTGAAGGTAAAGCAGCTGCCTTCAGCCGGGCAGGACTGAACCGTGATATCGCCGCCCATCATCTGTGCCAGCCGACGCGCGATCGCCAGGCCGAGACCGGTGCCGGGCACGCTCGGGGCGTTCTTGTCCTCGACCCGGTAGAAGTCGGTGAAGAGGTGCGAGAGCTGCTCCGCCGTCATGCCACGGCCAGTGTCGGACACCTCGATCTTGAGCGTCGACTGACCACCGTCCTGCTCGCTACTCACAGCGACAGACACATGGCCCGCTTCGGTGTACTTGATCGCGTTGGACAGAAGATTGCCGACCACCTGACGCAACCGCAGCGCATCGAACTCGGCATAAGCCGGCAGCCCCGGTCCAATGCTGACATCCAGGCGAAGCCCCTTTTCGTCGGCGGAGGTGCGAAACATTTCCACCACGCTCATGATTTCCAGCCGTGGCGCGGCGGCGGCGAGGCTCAACTCGAAATGCCCGGCCTCAACCTTGGCGTGGTCCAGCACATCATCGAGGATGCTGGTCAGCGCCTGCGCCGATTTGCGCAGCAGTGCCGTGCGCTCCCGGCGGGTCTCAGGGTCGACATCCTCTTCTTCGATCAGCTCGGCCATCCCGCAAATTGCGTTCAGGGGGGTGCGGATCTCATGGCTCATGGCCGCCAGGAAGCGGCTCTTTGCGCGGCTCCCGGCCTTGGCATCCCGCAAAGCCCTGCGCAATCGCCCGGTGAGCCGATTGAGCGCCCACATGCTATGCGCCACATAGGCTGCCCCAAGGATCAGGATCACCGCGGCGATCAGTTTTTCCATCGGGCTGGCGAAGGCATTGAGAAAGCTGAAGATCATGTAGCCCACCGCGCAAATGATGGGCACGGCCGTCAGAACGCCAAAAAACATCCAGGCCGATCGGGCGACAACACAATGGTTGAGCGCGATGATCAGCAGCATCACCCCGATCAGCTTGGGAAACGGCTCGGGCTGTACGAACAACAGCAAGGGGATGGCATTGAACACCCACACCCCGATGAACGCAGAGGAGCACAGCAGCAGGATCCCGCCCCAGGTCACCCGATGCTCCAACCATCGGTAGACCATCAGGCCGATGGCTTCGACCAGCACATAGGCAAGATAGACCATCCCGACCATCTGCACCGGCAGGTAATGGAGCGACAGAACCGAGACCAGCGAGATCGACGCAAACCGGGACGGAAGATCCGCGCGCACCAGCTCATTCTGGGCAGCCACCGAACTTTCGAGGTTTGATCGTAGAGTCAGCATGCGCGTCCTCACTGCGTTGCTGGCCGCGCCGCTTCATACCAAGACAACGGGCGCCAAAGAAAAAACACTCTCCACCCGTTCAAAAAGGCGGCCTTTCTTTTTTCATTTGGGATTGAGGCCAAAACAAGGCCCGCAAACAGCTGCCGACGCTCCGACGCCCGTAAAAAAAGGCGCAATCTTAAACAATTGTTATCGAAGTTGGGTTCTGCGACAGCCAGGTCTATCGGCTGGACGCTCCGGATTGCGCTGCAAACAGGGCGGTGTCCGTGCCCTCCGCGTCACGGGCGCGAGCCGTTGGCGACGACGCGAAACGCGCGCCCTTCAATTCCGCTCAATACTCAGCCGTGCGCGGATGCCGGTCGCCCCGGCCTCAAAGCTCAGGGTCCCGCCGTGCATGCTGGCAATGCTGGCGACGATCGTCAGGCCAAGGCCAAACCCCTGAACCGAGTCCGTGTTCGTGCCACGCCGATAGGGCGCAACCAGTTTTTCAAGGTCTTCGGGCAGATAATCCGCACCCTCGTCCTCGACAATGAGCGTGGCCGTGTCGGCATCGGCTTCCAGTTCAACCGTGGCCCGACGGCCATATTTCAACGCGTTGTCGATCAGGTTGGAGAGCGCCCGCTGAAGCGCCACAGGCCGCGCCGTTACGACGACACGGCGTTCCTCAGGCAGCGTGCCTTGCCCCCGCCGCAGCATGAAGACCGAACGCCCGCCCTGCACCTTCTGGGCACCAGACGGGCGGAACGTCACCGGCTGGCCCGTATCGCTGTAATCGGCAACAAGTGCTTCGACCAGCGAGGTCAACGAGATCTGGCGCGGTTCCTCTGAGTCCAGCTCTGTGCGGGTATAGGTCAGCACGCTATCGATGATCCCGGTCATCTGGTCGATATCACGCTCCAGCCGCTGACGCAGATCAGGGTCGTCGATCAGGGCCGCCCGCAGCCGCAGACGGGTCGCCGGGGTGCCCAGATCGTGGCTCACGCCGGACAACACCATCGCGCGTTTCTCAAGCTGCTCGCGCCCGGTTTCCAGATAGTTGTTCACCGCCGCCACGATCGCACGCAGCTCACGCGGTCCCGAGGTTTCGTAACTGTCCGGCCCCCCAAGCCGACGTCGACTGCGCAACAGCGCGGCAAAGCGGTCGAAATGGCTAGTCATGTCCAGGAACACTGTAACCATCACACCCAGGCTGACAACGGCCAGAAGAACCGCAATCAGGCGATAGTCGCTCGGCGCCGCGGCACAGCCCCAGACGGCAGTGCCATCAATGCGTTGCCACGGCTGAGTGTCGACGGAGGCAAACATGACCGGATCACTGCAATGGCTTGCCATGATACGCGTCAAGGCACCAAGGGTGTCCGCCGCACCGGTGTCGTCCCGGAACGAAATCTTTGCCAGCGGATAGCGCAGCTCCGCCGCGACGACCGCCAGTGACAGCGTGTGGGCAGGCTGTTGCGCCGATGCCGCCTGCTGGATGGTGACATTGGTGACCAGCGCAGGTCGTGGCGTGCCACTGATCCGGCTGAAGGCAGCTTCCGCCGCCAACGCCTGATCGGCCGGTGAGAGCGGCGTGATCTCCACCCCCGCGGGCGGGTTGCCCCCAGCGGTCAGCGTCGCAAACAGCGCCTTGCCAGTGTAGTAAGAGCGGGTCAGATGTCGTTCCCATGCAGCGGCGGACTGCATCCACAGCACCGCGCTGGCCAGACCGCAGACAAAGGCTGTCAGGGCGAGGGCAATTCCGAAGAACCGCAGCGAATGCAACGCCTGCTTCATGTCTCCTCGGCGATGACATCGGCAGCAAAAACGTAGCCGACGCCGCGCTCCGTGCGCAGCAGCTGCGGTGATTTCGGCTGTTTCTCGATCTTTGAACGCAGCCGCCCCACCAGCACATCGATGGCCCTGCCACTGGCGCCCATGGCGCTGTCGGACTCCGCCGTGACATCCAGCGCCGTGGCGATCTCCTCGCGCGTCAGGGGGATGCGTGGATTGGCCAGCAGCACCTGCAACAGCGCCGTTTCGCGGCGCGATAACGCCACCTGAAATCCTTCCGGCGAGCGCACCTCGTCATGCTTGGCGTCATAGGTCCACCCCGCAAAACGGAATGTCTTGTTCTGGCGCCGATGGGCCAGCGACGACGACCGATGCGCGCGCGCCAGAACGGCCTTGATGCGGGCCAGCAGCAGCTGCGGGTTGAACGGTTTCGCGATGTAGTCGTCAGCGCCAACCTGGTAGCCTGACATGCGTTGGTGGTCGGCCGACAAGGCAGAGATCATGATGATCGGCACATCCTGTTCGGCACGCAGGCGGGCGCAGATCTCCAGCCCGTTTTCATCCCCCAACATCACGTCAAGAAGGATGAGATCAATGCGCCCGGTTGCCAGATGCCTGCGCACATCGGCCTCTGACGCGGCCGGCAGTGCGATCGACCCGTTCTGTTGCAGAAACTGGGTCAGCATCTGCCGCGTGTCCTGATCGTCATCGACCACAAGAAGCCGAGGAATCGTCATTGAATATATCCCCTCCCTAGTCCCGGAACACGAGGTCCGGGACTGGAACTTATGTAACAGACGGCAACAGAATCAACGCCCTCGTAACAGCCTGTAACAGAACGCGGCATTTTCTCCATGCGCCCAGCAGATTCCGGCGTTGCACGGATTGCATGGCTGGGGCCGCATGCCTCAAGACAGGAGCACTTGATCGACCGGGGCCAAAGATACCCCACCGGATCAACCATTGGGAGGAGACAACTATGAAAACCAAAGTACTCAGCGCCGTGTCCGCTGTGGCCATTCTGTCCGCAACTTTTGCCAGCGCAGAGCCCAGCGCCGAAGTGCTGCACTACTGGACTTCGGGCGGTGAAGCCAAGTCCGTGGCGGTGCTGCAAAAGGAATTCGCCGACAACGGCGGCACCTGGACGGACATGCCGGTGGCCGGCGGTGGCGGTGACGCCGCGATGACCGCGCTGCGCGCCCGCGTGCTGTCCGGCAATGCGCCGACCGCCGTTCAGCTGAAAGGCCCGGCGATCCAGGAATGGTACGAAGAAGGCGTCCTGGCGGATATCTCGGACGTGGCCGAAGCTGAAAATTGGGCCAAGGTTCTGCCTGCCTCCATTGCCGACCACATGAAATGCGAAGGCAATTGGTGCGCGGCCCCGGTCAACGTCCACCGGGTCGACTGGATCTGGGCCAACGCCGATGTGCTGAAAGCCAACGACATCGAAATGCCCACCACCTGGGATGAATTCAACGCCGCTGCCGAAAAATTGCAGGCCGCCGGGGTAATCCCGCTGGCGCACGGTGGGCAGGCCTGGCAGGACGCGACCGTGTTCGAGGCGGTGGCACTTGGCATCCTGGGGCCGGATGGGTTCCGCAAGGCGTTCGTCGAACTGGATGAAGCCACGCTGACCTCGGATGAAATGAAGGCGGTGTTCGACCAGATGCGCAAGATGCGTGGCTATGTCGACGAAAACTTCCCCGGTCGTGACTGGAACCTGGCCACGGCAATGGTGATGAACGGCGAAGCGGCCTTCCAGATCATGGGCGACTGGGCCAAGGGCGAGTTCCTGGCCGCGGGCAAGGCGCCGGGCGAAGACTTCCTCTGCGCCTCGACGCCGGGCGACGGCTTTCTCTACAATGTGGACAGCTTCGCGATGTTCGACGTCGATGGCGACGACAAGAAAGCCGGTCAGCAGCTTCTGGCCAAGCTGATCGTCGGCAAGAACTTCCAGAAGGTGTTCAACCTGAACAAGGGCTCGATCCCGGCCCGTACCGACGTTGCCCTGGACGAATTCGACCAGTGCGCCGACCTGTCGGCCAAGGATATGCAAGCCAGCTCGGACAGCGGCGCGCTGCTGCCCTCCTATGCCCATGGCATGGCCCTGCGCGGCGCACAGGCCGGCGCGATCACCGATGTGGTGACCTCCCACTTCAACTCCGACATGTCGTCGGAGGATGCGGTCCAGCAACTGCTGACAGCAGTTCAGAACAGCATGTAACCTGAAGACGTCCTGACCTGCCCTTCCGGGGCAGGTCATCCCTATGGAGGAAATCCCATGTCCAAGTGGCTCGAAGAGCACTTGCCAAAAGTCGTGCTCGCTCCCTCGTTCATCGCCGTTCTGGTCTTTGTTTACGGGTTCATCATCTGGACAGCCTGGGTATCGTTGACACGATCGAAACTGCTGCCGAAATACGACATCGAAGGCTTCATCCAGTACGACCGCCTGTTTGCCGCGCCACGTTGGGACGTGGCGATGAACAACCTCTTCATCTTCGGCACGCTGTTCATTGCCATTTCGATGGTGCTGGGCCTGATGCTGGCAATCCTGCTGGACCAGAACATCCGCACCGAAGGCGCGATCCGCACGATCTACCTGTATCCGATGGCCCTTTCGATGATCGTCACCGGCACGGCCTGGAAATGGATCCTCAATCCCGGCCTTGGCCTGGAAGCGACGGTACAGGGCTGGGGGTTCGAGTCCTTCACCTTCAACTGGCTCGTCGACCCCGACAAGGCGATCTACACCATTGTCCTCGCCGCCATCTGGCAAAGCTCGGGCTTCGTGATGGCGCTGTTCCTCGCCGGGCTGCGGTCGGTCGACACGGAAATCATCCGCGCCGCCCAGGTCGACGGCATCCCCACCTGGCGCGTCTATACCGCGATCATCATCCCCTCGATGGCGCCGATCTTCCTGTCCGCCTTCATCGTGCTGGCGCATCTCGCGATCAAGAGCTTCGACCTGGTGATCGCGCTGACCGGCGGCGGCCCCGGCTTCGCCACCGACCTGCCCGCCACCTACATGTACGCGATGGCCTTCTCGCGCGGCGACATCGGCCAGGCGGCCAGCTCGGCGATGATCATGATGGGCGTCGTGTTCACCATCGTCGTCCCGTACCTCTACTCCGAACTGAGGGCCAAAAATGACTGATTTCGCAATCGACACCCCCCGCAGCCAAAGCCGCACCCTTCGCATTGGCCTGCGCTGGCTTCTCTATGTCATCCTCGGCCTCTTCGCGCTCTACTACCTGCTGCCGCTGTTCGTGATGATCACAACCTCGCTAAAAAGCCTTGAGGAAATCCGCACCGGCGACCTGATGGCGCTGCCGCGCGAAGTGACCTTTGACGCCTGGCGTACCGCCTGGTCGAAGGCCTGCACCGGCATCCAGTGCAACGGGGTCAAACCCTACTTCTGGAACTCGGTGCTGATCGCGGTGCCCGCCGTCCTGATCTCGACCCTGCTGGGCGCGATGAACGGCTATGTGGTGGCCCACTGGAAATTCAAAGGCGCCAATATCTTCTTTGCGCTGATGCTGTTCGGCTGCTTCATCCCGTTCCAGGTCGTGCTGCTGCCAATGGCCCGCGTGCTGGGGTTCATGGGCATTGCCGGCACCATTCCGGGGCTGATCTTCGTGCATGTGATCTACGGTCTGGGCTTCACCACGCTGTTCTTCCGCAACTACTACGTGACGATCCCGGCCGAGCTGAGCAAGGCCGCCAAGGTCGACGGTGCCGGGTTCTTCCGCATCTTCTGGTCGATCTTCCTGCCGCTGTCGCTGCCGATCATCGTGGTCTCCGTGATCTGGCAGTTCACCCAGATCTGGAACGATTTCCTGTTTGGCGTCTCGTTCAGCCAGTCTGGCACGCAGCCAATCACAGTCGCGCTCAACAACATCGTCAACTCCACCACCGGCGTGAAGGAATACAACGTCGACATGGCCGCCGCCATCATCGCCGCGCTGCCAACGCTTCTCGTCTACGTCGTTGCTGGCAAATACTTCATCCGCGGTCTGACCGCCGGCTCCGTGAAAGGATAAAACCCATGGCACCGATCCTGGATATCAAGAACCTCTACAAGAACTACGGCTCTGTCGAGATCCTCAAGGACATCAACGTCTCGATCGAACAGGGCGACTTCCTGGTCCTTGTCGGACCGTCGGGATGCGGCAAGTCCACGCTGCTGAACTGTATTGCGGGGCTGGAGCCGATCTCGGGCGGCGAGCTGCACATCGCCGGGCGCAACATGACCGATGTCAGCCCCAAGGACCGCGACATCGCAATGGTGTTCCAATCCTATGCGCTCTACCCGACGATGACCGTCGCCAAGAACATCACCTTTGGCATGAAGGTGCGCGGTGTCGATGCGGCGACCCAGCAGGAGAAGCTGCAGAAGGTTGCCCGGCAGCTGCAGATCGAACCGCTGCTGAACCGCCGCCCCGGCCAACTGTCCGGCGGACAGCGGCAGCGGGTAGCGATGGGGCGCGCGCTGGTGCGCGATCCCAAGCTGTTCCTGTTCGACGAGCCGCTCAGCAACCTCGACGCCAAACTCCGGGTCGAGATGCGCACAGAGATCAAGGAGCTGCACCAGCGGCTCGGCGCCTCGATGGTCTATGTCACCCATGACCAGATCGAAGCGATGACCCTGGCCACCAAGATCGTGGTGATGAAAGGCGGCGTGATCCAGCAGATCGGCACCCCGGCCGAGATCTACAACCGCCCGGCCAACCTGTTCGTGGCCGACTTCATGGGCAACCCGGCGATGAACCTGATCCCGGCCAAGGTCAAATCCGACAGCGAGGCCTCGCGCATCGAGATCGCCCGCCGCGATGGGGCACCGATCGTGCTGACCGATAGGCAGAACCGCAACCTGCCGGAAGACGTCATCATCGGCGTGCGCCCCGAGGATATCGCCGAGCCGGGCCATCGCAACGGGTCGGTGACACAAGAAGCCGAATGCATGGTCGATATCGTCGAACCGGCAGGCGCCGACACCTATGTGGTGATGCAGATGGGGGGCAAACATGTCACCGCCCGTTTGCACGCCGAGACCTCGGCCGAACCCGGCAAGGCGCAAAAGCTCGCGTTTGACCTGGGCAAGGTCTCGTATTTTGCACCGGAAACCGGTCAGCGGTTGAACTGACAGAATGCGGTTAGTGGCAGATATCGGCGGAACAAACAGCCGCCTCGCTATTGCGGATGCGGGCCAATTGCGGCCCGGATCCACCCGAAGCTTCCGAAACGAGGATTTCGCGTCGTTTGACGCCGTGGTGAATGCCTTCCTGACGTCGGATGATGGCCCGGCACCGGAGGAATTCGTCGTTGCCGTGGCAGGTCCGGTTGACGGCGATACCGCCCGGCTGACCAACCGGAATTGGGAGATATCAGCCCCCCGCCTGGCCGCCCAGCTGGGCAAGGGCCGGGGCAAGATCATCAATGACCTTGTCGCGCTCGGATACTCGGTGCCGCAGCTGCGGCCCGAGGATATGCTCACCGTTGCCAATGGCACCCCGGAAAACGCCAGCCCCCGCCAGTCCCTCGTTGTTGGGATCGGCACCGGCTTCAATGTCAGCCCGGTCGTTGAGCAGGGTGACACCCTCCTGTGCCTGCGGGCAGAGTTCGGACACACGGCCCTGCCCGCATCCATTGCCAAGGCGATGGATGCGAGACAAGCGGGACTGTCGGAGTCTTTTCCGACGGTCGAACATTGTTTTTCGGGCCGTGGGTTTTCCGAAGTCTGCCGCCGGGTCACAGGCCGCACCGCATCCGCCCCGGAAGCTTTCATGCGCCTCTGCGACGAAGGAGACCCCGAGATCTCCGGCGCGGTAGGCTTCTATGCCGAGTTGATGGGCTGGCTGCACCGAGAGTTGATGCTGACCTATCTGCCGACAAATGGCGTCTATTTTGCCGGCAGCGTCGCCCGTTCGATCCTGACGCGGGCCTTTTGCACCCGGTTCCGGGATATCACCGCACGGGCCTACCCGGTCGCGACCCATGCGACCACACCGGCCTTTGTCATCACGGCCGACACGGCGGCCTTGCACGGTTGCGCCCAGGTGCCGCTCGGCCGGGATTAGCAAGAGCGCGGAAGGCGGGATTTCAACCGCTTACGGCTGCCCGCCTTTCAATCCTGCTCGTGCTTCACGGTGTCGGCCAAAGCGTGCCTCTCGGCCATCGCAGCAGCCCCGTCGTCAGTCGTTGTCCTGTCCGGCGCCCGCCCCTGCCCGACTTTCTTCGGTCGCTGGTGCATAGGTACGCTGCGCAAAGCTCTCGAGAACTTCCATGGTGTCGCGCGTGACGTGGCGACCCGCGCCGGTCCAGACCTGTCCGAGCGCCTGCGCGCCAGCCAGAGACAACGCGACAGAGCTCACCCTGGCCACGCCCAGCGCCGCCTCCTCGCCACGAACTTTCGGGGCGCCGCCTTCAAGACCGAAGCATATGCCACGCCACTCCAAGGTCACGGTCGAGCCGACGGTGCGCGCGGCCTCGGAGGCGAATGGAAGCAGCAGCAATGGCACGGCGACCTCGCCCAGCCGCAACGCCGCCTCCGTCTCCAGGTCCTCGGCGCGATCGCAGATCAATGTCCCGGCCACGATCGGGCAAAGCGGACCACTGCGGGCGTGCCAGATCCCCTCCGATTGCTGCGGCGCGAGATCGCAATAGGGTTTGCCGTCATTCTGGCAGAGCAACTCGGCCAGCAGCTGCGGTCCGGGAAACCCGTTGGCGCTGAGCCAGCGCACCGCCTTGCCGGTCTCTTCGGCCAGCCCCCAGCTCATGCCGCCGCCCCGCGCCGCCTTGCGGGCGAGCGCCTCGATTTCATTCAGCGAGCAGATCACGCGGGTACCTCCGAAAGGGCAGGATACGTCCACCCGGCGAACTCCATCTCGGCCAGCTCGTGCGGGAAAGGCGCATTGCGGAACATGTTGATGCGCACCCACCGGTCGGAGCGCGGATCGAAATGGCAGGCACCGAAGAACGACAGCTTCGCCCGCAAAAGATCGATGGGCAGCACGTCGGCGGCGACGGTGTTGTCGCGGATCTCGGCATAGGGATGGCGGGCCGCGATCTGCACCCGCCGCAGGATATGGCGGTGCTCCGGGTGGCGCAGCAGGAAATCCGCGACGCGGGTTGCGTCGGCTTCGCTCTTCAGCGCCTCGTACAGCAGCGCCGCGTCGCGGCCCGGGGCCAAGGGTTGTTCATAGGCCGCAACCGGCTCGGAATACCGGTCGCCCAGACGCGGCTCGAGTTTCTCCGCCGAGATGTACCAGGTGCGCGCCTGCGCTTCGGGGCTCTGCCAGTCGATCCCCAGCGCCCAAGCGTAGTCCTCCTCGAGAATGCTGCGCAAGCGTGCCACGGTCATACCGCCTTCGATGCGAAATCCGGCGTTCTCGTCCGCACTCATCTGCATTGGCAGATCGTCGATCAGCGCACCATAGGGTTCCATCATCAGCGACACGAGGAGCTCCTGCCCTTCAATGCTCAGCGCGGTCTCGGCCCACTGGTACAGGCGATCCCACGGATATGCCTCCACCAGCGCGCCTCCTTCGACATGGCCGTTCAGCCGGGCCAGATCGGTCTTCAGCTCTGCGATCCTGCCGCTTTGGATCGGGTGTTCGGACTGCCACTCGTCAATGGTACGGCGCCCCCGGCGCAGGAAGGTGCGGAAGGCCTCGATCTCGTCGGAGGTGGCAGCCGCCACCCCGCGGACCCGCGCCAGCCCGGTTTCCCGCGCCGCGATCCAGTTGTTGAGCAGGATCGGATGGTTGAGCAGGAACGGCGCCATGCCAAGCCCGGTGGAGTTGCCGATGCCGAAACGGCGGCGCAGCTTTGGCTCCAGCGTCACCGCACGCCCGCCACCTTTGACGACGGCGAGATGTTCCACGAGGTCGAGCACGAACCCCCGGATCAGAAACACGGTCAGCATCTCGGCCTGAAACGGTGCCGCGAACTCGGGACGGTCGCAGATGCTTTCCCGGTCTGCCGCGCCGAGCTTGCCCGAGCCGTAAACCGCGGTGGTGCGCATCAAGTAGCCGACGGCATCAACCAGCGCGGTGTCGGGCTGTTCGCCGCGGCTCAGGCAGTCCACCACATGGTCAAACATCCGCACCGATCTGTTGGCCCGCGA
This sequence comes from Leisingera sp. S2M4, assembly GCF_055398055.1. NCBI lineage: Bacteria > Pseudomonadati > Pseudomonadota > Alphaproteobacteria > Rhodobacterales > Roseobacteraceae > Leisingera > Leisingera sp. S2M4. The sequence continues at coordinate 2,483,840 of NZ_AP040861.1, read as the reverse complement.
CACGGTCAGTTCGCTGGAGGTGACACGCCCGGCTTCCTGCAGGGGTACATTGCGCGACAGCCGCTCGATATCCGCCGCGGTGGGCAGCCCGTCGAACAGGGTGAACGTCGTATCCCACGCGGTGGCGATGACCCGATCCGACCGTTGCTCGGGGGCGAGATCATGGGCAAAGGCCACGAGGCTGTAGCTACGCTCTGGTCCGTGCATGGTGTAGACCGCGTGCCCCACACCATTGGCGTCGATCTCAAAGGCGCGACGTTCAAAGCGCCAGTTCTCGGATTTCAAACGCCGCAGCAGCACCCGCATGAAGGACAGCCGCGACTGGTGGAACGACCCCATCCGTGCCAGGCGCATCACCGTCTCCGGGCGGCGCAGCGCGACGCGATCTGGGCTCAGCTGGTCAAGTTTCATCACACGCCTCCTCTGTTGCATGTTACCACGTATCGGTGCGGGCGACCCGTCTTGGGTCGCCCGGCGACCGGATCAGCCGCGTTCGCGACCCTTGGCAAGGGTGATCCTGACCGCGTCCCACAGCGAGGGCAGCAGCACCAGCGACACCGGAACGGCGGTCACCACGATGAAGCTCTGCAGCTTGCCGACGCCGCCCGAGCCAAGCGAGATCAGGATGATGGCCATCAAACCCATGCCGATGCCCCAGAACACCCGCACCGGCAGCGAGGCGCGGTCCTGGTCGGACATGGCGACCGAGATCACGTAGGTCATCGAGTCGCCCGTGGTGGCCACGAAGATCGTCGTCAGCACCAGGAACAGCAGCGAGACGACAAACCCCATCGGCAGCTGCTGGGTGATCGCCAGCAATGCGGCGGGCAGGTTGAAGCCCTCGAAGGCCGTCGAGACAGAGCCGGTTTCGGCCAGCTCGAAGGCGATGCCAGAGCCACCGATGATGGTGAACCAGAAGGTGGTGATCACCGGCGCCACCAGCGACAGCATGATCACGATGGAGCGGATCGAGCGACCGCGCGAGATCCGGGCGATGAACATCGCCATCAGCGGCCCGTAGCCCATGAACCAACCCCAGAAGAACACCGTCCACCAGCCCAGCCAGCCCGGCTCGCCGAACAACCCGGCATCGCCGCGGTAGAGCGCCATGCCGAAGAAGCTGCCGATATAGTCGGCAAAGCCGGCGAAGTAGCTCTTGAAGATGAAGGCGGTCGGCCCGAAGACCAACATGAACAGCAGCAGCCCGCCTGCAAGGATCACGTTGATCTTGCTCAGCAGCTGGATGCCGCGGGTCAGGCCGGAGACTGCCGACAGGGTGTAGAGCACGACCAGACCGGCGATCACGGTCGCCTGTGTTGCAAAGCTGTCGGTGATGCCAAACAGCGCGTTCAGCCCGTAGCTGACCTGAAGGCCAAGGAAGCCGATCGGGCCGACGGTGCCCGCGACCACCGCGATGATGCAGGAGGCGTCGGCTGCAAGCCCGATCGGGCCGCGGATCGCGCGGTCACCGAACAGCGGGTAGAGCAGCGTGCGCGGTGCCAGCGGCAGACCCTTTTCATAGTGGTAATGCATCAGCATCACGGTCGAGAGCGCGCCGAGGATCGCCCAGGCCAGAAAGCCCCAATGCATGAAGCTCTGCGCCAGTGCGGGGGCCACGGTCTCGGCCGTGCCTGCCTCGGTGCCGAAGAACGGCGGCGGGGACAGGAAATGCGCCATCGGCTCGCCCGCGGCCCAGAACACCCCGCCGCCGGCCAGCAGCGTGCACATGATCATCGAGCCCCACTGGAACACCGAGAACTCGGGCCGCGCGAGACCGCCCATGAGCGCCCGCCCGCCGGGCAGCACGATCAGGACAAGACCGATCAGGAAGGTCGCCAGCAGCAGCAGCTGCCAGTAGAAGCCGAAATACTTGGCCGAGAAGGCAAAGCTCGCGTCCACGATCGACGACAGAAGCGCGAGGTCGAAGAGCGCGATCAGGCAGAAGATGGCGATGAAGCCGCCGGTGATCGCGAAAAGCGGCCTGTTGATATGGCCGGAGCCGGGCGTTGCCGCCGCAGCCGGGGTCTGGGTTTGGTCCGTCATTCCATCCTCCCTGAAGGAATTTCGCAGGTCTGTTGTGTTCCGGTGGCGCTACTCGGCCACCGCCCTCAGCCCCGCCTCCCCAGCGGCGCCGAAGCTTTCGTCAAAGAAGCGCAGCCAGTTCTCGCCCATGATCGCGGCCACCTCTGCCGCGTCGAAGCCCACGGCCCGCAGCCCCGCCTCGATGTTGGAGAAGTGCCGGTTGTCCTCGAACCAGCTTGGCATGTCGGGGAAACCGGGCGCGGCGGCCGAGCCCTCGCCGTAATCAATCCGCTTGGTCCAGCGGCCCATGCGCATCCAGTCGACGACGCTGTCGGGGTGGTCCTGGCACAGGTCCGAACCGATCCCGAGGCTCCGGGTGCCCGCCACTTCCGCGGTGCGCGCGATCATCTCGCAAAAGCTCTCCAGCGTGCAGGCCGACTTGTCCTTGAGGTGATGCGGATACAGCGAGAAGCCGAGCATGCCGCCGGTTTCGGCCAGCGCCCGGATGACCGTGTCGCTCTTGTTGCGCAGCGCCGGGGCCCAGGCGGCCGGATTGGCGTGGGTGATGGCGATGGGGCGCGCCGAACGCTCCACAGCCTCCAGCGTCGAACGCTCGGCGGAATGGCTCATGTCGACCACCAGCCCGACGCGGTTCATCTCCTCGATCACCTCGCGCCCCATCCGGGTGAGCCCCGGATCCTCGGCCTCGTAGCAGCCGGTCGCCAGCAGCGACTGGTTGTTGTAGCTCAGCTGCATGAAGCGCGCGCCGAGCGTGTGGACGATCTCGACCAGGCCAATATCGTCCTCGATCGGGCTGGGGTTCTGGAAGCCAAAGAAGATCGCGGTGCGTCCCTCGGCCTTGGCGCGGCGCACGTCGTCGCCGGTGCGGCCCTGAAAGATCAGCTCGGGGAATTCCTCGAAGCGACGGTTCCAGGCCTCGATATTGAGCACGGTTTCCCGGAAGTTTTCATGATAGGCGATGGTGACGTGGACCGCGTCCACGCCGCCTTCGCGCATCTGGCGGAAGATCTTTTCCGACCAGTTGGCATATTGCAGGCAATCGATCCGGTGGCTCACTTCAGATCCTCCGGCGTGCCGGCCGCGATATAGGCGGTCTTGACCGTGGTGTAGAACTCGGCCGCATAGGCGCCCTGCTCACGCGGTCCGTAAGAGGAATTCCCCCGCCCGCCAAAAGGAACGTGATAGTCGGTTCCGGCGGTCGGCAGGTTGACCATGACGCAGCCGGTGCGGGCGTTGCGGCGGAAATGGGTGGCCCGTGCAATCGACCGGGTGACGATGCCCGAGGTCAGACCGAACTCGGTGTCGTTCACCACCTCCAGCGCCTCGGCGTAGGAGCCGACCTTGATGACGCAGGCAATCGGGGCGAACATTTCCTCGCGGTTGATCCGCATGTCATTGGTGGTGCCGGTGAAGACCGCGGGCGACATGTAGTAGCCCTCGGTCGCAAGCTTGAGGCGTTCACCGCCGCAGGCCAGCGATGCGCCTTCGGATTTGCCCAGCTCGATATAGTCGAGATTGGCCGCCAGCTGCGCCTCGCTCACCACCGGGCCGATCTGCGTGCCCTCCTCCAGCGCGTGGCCGACCTTCAGCGCCTTCGCACCCGCGATCAGCTTCTCGACGAATTCGTCGTGCACGGCCTCATGCACCACCAGCCGCGACGAGGCGGTGCATTTCTGCCCCGAACCGCCAAAAGCGCCGCCAAGCGCGAGGCTGACCGCAAGGTCGAGATCAGCGTCATCCATCACCGCCAGCGCGTTCTTCGAGCCCATCTCCATCTGGATCTTGGTGAAGTTCCCAACCGCCGCGCGGGCGATGCCGCGTCCGACCGGCACCGAGCCGGTGAAGGAAATCGCGTCCAGTTCGGGGCTTTCGACCAACTTCTGACCGATCTCGCTGCCCGCGCCCATGACCAGGTTGAACAGCCCTTCGGGAATGTCCTGGCGGGCGATGATCTCGGTCAGCGCCACGGCCGAGGCCGGGGTGACATTGGCGGGCTTCCAGATCACCGCGTTGCCAAAGGCCAGCGCCGGGGCGATCTTCCAGCTGGCGGTCGCGGTGGGGAAGTTCCACGGGCTGATGACGGCGACAACGCCCACCGGCTCGCGCCGCACGTCGATCTCAACACCGGCGCGCACGCTGTCGGCGGTATCGCCGATCTGGCGCAGGCACTCGGCGGCATAATAGGTAAAGAACTGCCCGGCGCGGTAGACCTCGCCCTTGCCTTCGGCCAGCGGCTTGCCCTCTTCGCGCGACAGCAGCTCGCCGAGCTCTGCAGCGCGCTCCATCATCTCGGTGCCGATGGCCATCAGGACGTCGTGGCGCCGCTCCGGCCCATAGCCCGCCCAGATCGCCTGCGCGCGCTTCGCCGCCGCCAGGGCGTCGTCGAGCTGGGTGGCGCTGGCCTGCGCATAGCGGCCCACCAGGTCGGACAGGTCCGACGGGTTGCGGTTCTCGATCTCGCCGATCCCGGCAACCCAGGCCCCTGCGATGTAGTTGCGGTTGAGGTCAGTCTTCGCGTTCATGCTGTGTCTCCTGTCTGGACCGGGCGCCCCGGACGTGATCGCCGCCAGTAGGCCAAGATCAGGAGATTCAGTCAAATTCGATTAGATTGAACTTTCTTCAGGAAATCTGAATTTATACATCCCCTCGCAAATCTGATGTCTCGGCTTCCAGAACCCGCAGGAAGGCCCGCGCCGATGGCGGCAGCAGACGGCGCGGCTGCGACACGAGGTAAAGATCCCGCCGCGCCTCGCTCTCGGCGAGCGGAAGGAAGGCAAGGCCAGCGTCCTCCTGCGGCACGGCCCGGCGGGGCAGCAGCGTCAGACCAACCCCGCCGCGCACCAGCGCCAACAGCGAGGCCGTGTTGGGCACCGACATCAGCGCAGCGTCCCGGATCGTGGCAAAGCCCGGATCCTCGATCAGCCGACACAGCCCGTTGGCAATGAAATCGCGCCCTGCGAGATCACCCCAGCCCACAGATTCCCCCCGCGACGCAAGCGAATCGTCGCGCGCGCAAACGACCCCAAAGGCGTCCGAGAACAGCAACTTGCGTTCGAACCCCGAGGCCACCGTAATGGTGGCGATGCCGATATCGGCCCGCTCGGCCTCCAGTTCGCGCTGCACCGAGCCACTGTCCATGTCGCGCATGTCGATGCGCACCTTCGGATGGTCCCGACGAAAGTGGCGGATCACCGCGGGCAGAATGGCCGTTGCGACAGACGGCGTTACCGCCAGCCTCACCTGGCCTTCTTCCGCACGCGACAGCCCCTCGATCGCAGCGACAGTGCGGCCGAAATGTTCGATCTCACGCCGGGCCTCGCTGTAGATCATCTCGCCCAGCGGCGTGAGACGCGACTTTCGCGCCGTCTCGAACAGCGGCGCGCCGATATGCTCCTCGAATTGCTTGAGCATCATCGAGACCGCCGACGGGGTGCGGCCCAACTCACTGGCGGCCTCGTTCAGGCTGCCCTGCTGCACCACGGCGCAGAAACAGCGCAGCATTTCTATCTTGATGGCCAATTTCAGATCTCCTGAAGTAGAATTCAGGTAATGAACTTTGCCTGAATCATAGGGAGCTGTCTACAAGACCAGCGGACAGCAGAAACAAGGAGCGCCCCGCATGACTGGCACTTTAAGGAAAATCGGCGGCTCGTCCCGCTTTTCGGCAATCGCGATCCACAACGGCCAGGTGCACCTCGCCGGGCAAGTGTCGCAGCTCAAGGACGGCGACATCGAAGCCCAGTCGCGCGACGTCTTCGCCAAGGTCGATGCGCTGCTCGCCGAGGCCGGGACCAGCCGCCAGAACCTGATCTCGGTACAGATCTGGCTCGCCGACATGGACGATTACGCAGGCATGAACGCCGTCTGGGACGAATGGGTCGCCGACACGACACCGCCGACCCGCGTGTGCGTCGAGGCCCGCATGGCGCAGCCGCACTACCGCATCGAGGTTCTGGCCATCGCCGCGGAAGGCTGACGCCCCTCTGGCGGCGGGCGGTGATACAGCTAGAAGCGGCTGCCCGCAGCGATAAAATTCCGAATGCCGACCACCACAGGCCCGGCATTCGGTGCACTGGGTTCAACCCACGACGCGGTTTCTGTAGCTCGCCGAGAGGAACCGTCTCCGTTGACGCAATAGGATCTGGGAACTTCGTCTCTCAGAGACCGCCTTAAGCCACTCTCCCCCCTCCGAAAGCTCAGCCAATCCCCTGTAGAAAGAACAGGAAACCCGGCAGCCAAGGTTCGGGATCACATCTTCGCGGGGGCAAGTGGCGGGGAGACAGGGATTCGAACCCTGGGAACGCTCTCACGTTCAACGGTTTTCAAGACCGCCGCATTCGACCACTCTGCCACCTCCCCGGTCCGGTTGCGGTTTAGGCTGCAAAACCGCACGAAGCAAGCGTAAATTGGACCGCCCCTTCGCCACCGCCGCCCTGCGGGCCCTGCGCCCCGGCCAATGCCCCTTGGCCCGTCAAGCCCGCGTTGCGCAGGGCGCCATTCGGGCGGAAACATGCCGGCCTCCGGGCTTTCCCGCATGCGGTGATGCGGCAGGGTTTTCATGGCCGGACACGCAGGCTATCATGCCGCCAAATCAACAAGAAGACCGGACATTCCGGCAGGGGCGCGCTGGCGCTGCGGGCACAGGCAAGGAAGAGAGCATGCAAAACACCATGTCCAATGCAAGGACCGCGCCGCGGATTGCTGCGGTGGCCATTGGCCTGCTGGTTCTGACCGGCTGCGAAGACGGTCCCAAACTGGGCTTTTTGCAAAAGAAACCGGACGGCGCCGCCGCCGTGACCCCGTCCAGCAGCACCCGGCTGGTGGAACGCGACGTCGAAGCGCCCGAAGCCTTCCAGGTCACCGAAGCCGGTCTCTGGGACGGCCGGCCATCGATCGGAGGGGTCTGGGTGGCACACCCCGACACCAAGGAACCCGAACGCGTGATCATCCGCAACAACGCCAACGGCCAGTTCGTGATCGGCGCGTTGTTCCGGCGTGAGCGCGAGATCCCCGGCCCGCGCCTGCAGGTCTCCTCCGACGCGGCGGCAGCCCTCGGCATGCTGGCCGGAGCTCCGGTCGAGCTGAATGTCACCGCCCTGCGCCGCGAGGAAGTCAGCCCCGGCGACGCGGAGACCGACGCCGACACCGCCACGGCCGATACCGACGCCGAGACTGCAAATGCGGCGCAGGCCCTGGCCGCCAGCGCGGGCTCGGACATTGCACAAACGTCGCTGGACCCGATTGCAGGGGCTGCTGAGGCAATCGACGCGGCCGCCCCGGTCGCCAGCGCCGCACCCGCCGCGCCGCGCCCTGCCCCGCAGCCGTCCGCGCTGGACAAGCCCTACATCCAGATCGGAATCTTCAGCGTCGAAGCCAACGCCAATCGTACCGCGGACATGATGCGCAACGCAGGCATGGTGCCGTCGGTGCGGGAACATTCCACCAATGGCAAAGCCTTCTGGCGGGTTCTGGTCGGTCCGGCCAAAACCAAGGCAGAACGCACCCAGCTGTTGAAAAGCGTAAAGGAAACCGGATTTGCGGATGCCTATGCTGTCTCGAACTAACCTGAACATGGCCCGGACCGGGCGCGGACTGCTGGCGGCCCTGCGGCTCGGACTGGCAACCGGCCTTGCGGTCAGCTTCTCTGCGCTTTCGGCTGCGGCCTTTGATACCAAGGCACGCGCGGCCTATGTGCTGGACGCGGGCACCGATACGGTCTTGCTGGAAAAGAATGCCGATGTGCCACTGCCGCCGGCCTCGATGTCCAAGCTGATGACACTCTACGTCGCCTTCGAGGCGCTGCGCGACGGGCGGTTGTCGCTGGACGAAACCCTGCCGGTCAGCGAACACGCCATGAGCTATGGCGGCTCCACCATGTTCCTCGACACCACCGACCGGGTGCGGGTCGAAGATCTGTTGCGCGGCATCATCGTACTGTCGGGCAATGACGCCTGCGCGGTGATCGCCGAGGCGCTGAGCCCCGATGGCACCGAGGCCGGTTTCGCCCGCTACATGACCAAACGCGGTCAGGACCTCGGCATGACGGCCTCCACCTTCGCCAATTCCAACGGCTGGCCCGCCGCGGGCCACCGCATGTCGGTGCATGACTTGGCGATCCTGGCCGAACGGCTGATCGAGGACTTCCCGGAATACTACCCGCTGTTTGCCGAAACCTCCTTTGAGTTCGACGGCCGCGCGCCCTCAAACACCCGCAACCGCAACCCGCTGCTGCGGCTCGGCATCGGTGCCGACGGGCTCAAGACCGGCCACACCGAGGAGGCCGGCTATGGCCTCGTCGGCTCGGCCAAACAGGGGGACCGCCGGGTGATTTTCGTCATCACCGGGATGGAGAGCGAACGCTCCCGCGCAGAGGAGGCCGAAGCCCTCGTTAACTGGTCGTTTCGCCAATTCACCAAGAAAACCGTCGCCAAACAGGGCGATCCAATCGCCGAGGCCGAGGTCTGGCGCGGCGCTACAGGATCGGTAGGGCTGGTACCCGCAAACGATCTCGAGATCCTGCTGCCCTCGCTGACAGCGGACACCATCGAAGGCGAAGTGGTCTACAGCGGCCCGATCGAAGCGCCCGTGAAGCAGGGACAGCGGCTCGCCGAGCTGGTGCTGCAACCCGAGGAACTGCCGGAGGTGCGCCTGCCGCTGGTTGCGGCCAATGACGTCCCGCGCGGCGGCTTCGTGGTGCAGGTCCGCACCGCGGCGCAGGTCTTGATCAAGCGCTTCCTGAACGGCCCCGAGGGGGCGCTGTGACACCCGCCAGAGGCGCGCGCGGCCTGTTCATCACCTTCGAGGGCATCGACGGCTCCGGCAAGTCGACCCAGTGTCGCCTGTTGGCCGACGCGCTGCGCGATGCGGGCCGCGAGGTGGTGCTGACCCGCGAGCCTGGCGGCTCGCCGGGGGCCGAGGAAATCCGCCGTTTGGTGCTGGAGGGCGACCCCGACCGCTGGTCGGCAGAGACCGAGCTGCTGCTGTTCATGGCGGCACGGCGCGATCACCTTGAGCGGACAATCGAACCCGCGCTGGCTGCGGGCAAGGTGGTGATCTGCGACCGTTTTGCAGACAGCACCAGGATGTACCAAGGTCTGTCGCGCGGCGATCTGCGGGCCGCGGTGGACCAGATGCACAAGTTGATGATCGGCCGCGAGCCGGACCTCACGCTGCTGATCGACATGGACCCCTCCGTCGGCCTCGCCCGCGCCAAGGGACGCCAGGGCAAGGAAGAACGCTTCGAGGATTTCGGCGTCGAGCTGCAGGAGAAGATGCGGGCGGGTTTCCTGGCGCTGGCGCAGGAGTTCAGCAACCGCTTCCGGATCATCGACGGGGCGCGTCCGGTCGCTGCGGTGGCCGCCGAGGTGCGCAAACATGTCGACGAGGTTCTGGCATGAGCGATGAAGACGCGCTGCCACGCGCCGACCAGGCCGAAGGCGCACCGCACCCTCGCGAAACCCTGCGGCTGATCGGACAGCAGTCGGCCGAGCAGGATTTCCTCACCGCCTATACCTCCGATCGCCTGCACCACGGCTGGCTGCTCACCGGGCCGCAAGGTGTCGGCAAGGCGACCCTCGCCTGGCGCATCGCGCGCTTTCTGCTGGCCACGCCGCCCGCCGAAGACGGGCTGTTCGGCGCGCCGCCTCCGCCGCAAAGCCTCGATGTCGATCCCGACCACCCGGTCGCTCACCGCATTCAGGCACTGGCAGAGCCGGGCCTTGCGTCGATTACCCGCTCCTACGACGACAAGGGCAAACTGCGCAGCCAGATCGTGGTGGACGACATCCGCAAGCTGAACCGTTTCTTCGGCCTCTCCGCCACCGACGGCGGACGGCGCCTGGTGATCGTCGACGCTGCCGACGACATGAACGTAAGCGCCGCCAACGCGCTGCTGAAGATGCTCGAGGAGCCGCCCGCCCGCACCACGCTGCTGCTGATCTCGCATCAGCCCTCGCGACTGTTGCCGACCATCCGCTCCCGCTGCCGCACGCTGCGGCTCGGACCGCTGTCTGCCAGTGACATGCAGGACGCGCTCGCCCAGTCCGAGGTGGCGCTCCCGGAGAACATGGACCATCTCGCGGCCCTGGCCGGTGGTTCTGTCGGCGCGGCGCTGCGGCTGATCAATCTGGGCGGGCTCAAGATCTATGCCGAGCTGGTGCAGATCCTTGCCTCCCTGCCCCGGCTCGACCGCCAGCGCGCCATGGCCCTGGCCGAGGCCGCCGCCCAGCGCGGTGCCGCGGAACGGTTCGAGCTGCTGTTATCGCTGACCGAAATGGCGCTGGCGCGGCTGGCGCGCACCGGCGCCACCGGCACGCCGCCCGCCCCCGAAGCCGCCCCGCAGGAAGCCGAGATGCTGGCCCGGCTGGCCCCCGATCCGCGCAAGGGCCGCGCCTGGGCGGATCTGGCGGCCGAGGTCACCGCCCGCGCCCGCCACGGCCAGGCGGTGAACCTTGACCCCGCCGCGCTAGTCCTAGATACGGTTTTCAAGATGCAGGAAACCGCGTCGCGCTGAGCGCAGCTGCCCGGCGCGGTCCAAGTTGCGCCAGAGGATTCATGACCGAGACCACCCCCCAGATTACCGACAGCCACTGCCACCTGGACTTCCCCGACTTCGAAGGACGGCTGGACGAGGTGCTGGCCAGCGCTGCCGCAGCCGGTGTGACCCGGATGGTCACGATCTGCACCAAGCTGAAGAACGAACCCACCGTGCGCGCCATCGCCGAGGCCCATGATCCGGTGTTCTATGCCGCGGGCACCCACCCGATGAGCGCCGCCGAAGAACCGCTGGTTACGGTGGAGGAGCTGGTGGCGCTGGCAAAGCACCCGAAATTCGTCGGCATTGGCGAAACCGGGCTGGACTACCATTATACCGCCGACAGCGCCGAGGTGCAGCAGCAGTCCCTGCGCACCCATATCGCCGCCGCCCGCGAAACCGGCCTGCCGTTGATCATCCACGCCCGCGCCGCCGATGACGACATGGCCCGTATCCTGACCGAGGAAATGGCCAACGGCGCCTACTCCTGCGTGATGCACTGCTTCTCCTCCTCGGCGGAGCTGGCCCGCGCGGCCCTTGACCTGGGTTTCTACCTGTCGATGTCCGGCATCGCCGCCTTCCCCAAGAGTCAGGAACTGCGCGACATCTTCGCCGCGGCCCCGGTCGAGCGCATCCTGGTGGAAACCGACGCCCCCTACCTGGCCCCGCCGCCGCACCGCGGCAAGCGCAACGAACCGGCCTATACCGCCTTCACCGCCAAGGTCGGCGCCGAGGTCTTTGGCATGAACTATGCTGATTTCGCGGCCCAGACCCAGGCCAACTTCGACCGGTTGTTCTGGAAGGCCGCCCGCTACGAGGCCGCAGCCTGATGGCGGAAATGCGCTTCACCATCCTCGGCTCCGGCTCATCCGGCGGGGTGCCACGCATCGGCGGCCACTGGGGCGATTGCGACCCGGAGAACCCGAAGAACCGCCGCAGCCGCTGCTCGCTGCTGGTGGAGCGCGACGGCCCCGACGGGACCACCTCGGTGCTGATCGACACCTCGCCGGACATGCGCAACCAGCTTCTGGACGCCGGTGTCAGCCGCCTTGACGCGGTGGTCTACACCCATTCCCATGCCGATCACATGAACGGCATCGACGACCTGCGCATGGTCTATTTCAACATGCGCCAGCGCATCCCCGTCTATGCCGACGGCCCCACCCAGAACGACCTGCTGAGCCGCTTTGGCTACGTCTTCGTCCAGCCGGATGGTTCGCCCTACCCGCCGATCCTAGAACTGAAATCCATTGACGGCCCCTTCCAGATCGACGGCCCCGGTGGCGCGATTTCGCTGCGCCCCTTCGAGGTCGAGCACGGCTCCATTGACGCGCTCGGATTCCGCATCGGCGACCTGGCCTATCTTCCGGATGTCTCCGCGATCCCCGATGCCGCGCTGCCCGCGCTGGAAGGGCTGGACGTCTGGATCCTCGACGGTCTGCGCCGCAGTCCGCACCCGACGCATTTCTGCTACGCCGACGCGCTGTCCTGGTTCGAGCGGATGGCCCCAAAGCGCGGCATCATCACCAACATGCATAACGACATGGATTACGCCACGGTCGAAGCCGAAACACCGGACCACATCACCCCGGCCTATGACGGCATGGTGATCCGGCTCCCGCTCTGAAGGGAGACGGATTGGCGGGGGGCTGCCCCCGCGGACATTTTAGCCAAGCCATTGCAGCAAAACATTTTTGCGGAGTACCCTGCCCGTGTTTCAAACCCTGATTGATGTCATCCTGCCAGTTTTCCTGGTCATCGGCGCGGGCTACGTTTCGACACGCAAGGGCTTCTTCACGCAGGGACATATCGACGGTCTGGCCAAGTTCACCCAGAGCTTTGCGATCCCCTGCCTGCTGTTTCGCGCCATTGCCACGCTGGATCTGTCCGCAAGCTTTGATCCCCGTCTGCTCGTCAGTTTCTACACCGGTGCCTTTACCTGTTTCATGATCGGCCTCTTCGGCGCCCGCATCCTGTTCAAACGCGACTGGGAAGACTGCGCCGTGATCGGTTTCTGCTGCCTGTTCTCCAACTCGGTTCTGCTGGGGCTGCCGATCACCGAACGCGCCTTCGGCGCCGACAACCTGACCGGCAACTACGCGATCATCGCCTTTCATTCGCCCTTCTGCTACGGCGTCGGCATCACCGTGATGGAGATCCTGCGCAACCGCGGCGCGGGCGGGGTCAAGACCGTTTCCGCGGTGCTCAATGCCATGTTCCGCAACGTGCTGATCCTCGGGATCGCACTGGGGTTCCTGGTGAATTTCTCGGGCTACGCCATTCCGATGGTGGTGGATGAGGCCCTGTCCCTGGTGATCCGCGCCGCCCTGCCCGGCGCGCTGTTCGCCCTGGGCGGCGTGCTGGTCCAATACCGCCCCGAGGGCGATCTGCGCGCCATCCTTTTTGTCTGCCTCACCTCCCTGATGATCCACCCGGCGATTGTCTGGGTCATGGGGTCAGCGCTGGCGCTGCCGCAGGATCTGTTCCGCTCGGGGGTGCTGAATGCCTCCATGGCCACCGGGTTCAACGGCTATATCTTTGCCAGCATGTACGGACGCGCCAAACGGGTGGCGGCGTCCTCAGTCCTGATCGCAACCGGAGTCAGCATCTTCACCATCTGGTTCTGGCTGCTGCTGCTGACATGACCCGAGCGCGCGCCCTCGGCCCGGGCGGGGACCGCTGTCTCGCTCGCCTCTGCGCTCCGCCCGCCGGGCCCATGCCTGGCTGCGCCGGATGATGGGCCTGCTGCAGCTTGCGGCCCGCCACGGTCGCGCTGCGCTGGTCATGGGGCTGCTCACGGGGCTGCTGCTGCCGCACCTGGCGGCGAGGTTGCAGCCCTGGCTGCCACACATGGTGGCGGCGCTCCTGTTCCTCAACGCCTACAGGATCGGCTACAGCCGGGCCGTCGGCGGCCTGCGGGACGGTCTTGATACCCTCTGCGCCGTGGCGCTGCTGCAGCTGGCACTGCCCTTGCTGGCCTTGGCAGGGGCCGCGCTGCTGGGCCTTGCGGAAACCCCGGCCGCCCTTGCGCTGGTGCTGATGCTCAGCGCACCGTCGGTGACCGGCAGCCCGAACATCACCGCCCTGCTGGGCCACCCGCCCGAGACCGCCTTTCGCCTGCTGATCCTCGGCACCGCCCTGATGCCGCTGACGGTGATCCCGATCTTCCTGCTGATGCCGGGTCTCGGCGCGCTTGACCACCTCGCGGACGTGCTGCGCGCGGCGGGTCGGCTGGTGGCGACGATTGGCCTGGTGGTCCTTGCCGGTTTCCTGCTGCGGCGCCTCACGCTGCCGAACCTGCGGCCAAATCAGGCCACCGCGATCGACGGGCTGACGATGATTGCACTGGCCGTGATCGTGGTCGCACTGATGTCGGCCCTGGGCCCGGCCCTGGAGCAGCAGCCCTGGCTGGTGCTGCAATGGATGGGATTTGCGCTGGCGGCCAACCTCGGCCTGCAAATGCTGACCTATGCGGTGGTACGCCGCCGCACGGGCAGTGGCGCGGTGGCCGTCTCCGTCGTGGCCGGCAACCGGAACTTCGCCCTGTTCCTGATCGCCCTGCCCCCAGCCACAACCGAGCCGCTGCTGATCTTTCTAGGCTGCTACCAGGTGCCGATGTACCTGACCGCCATCCTGATGCGCCGGTTCTACAGCCACGCCGCCGTCAGCTCAGAAAGGTGACGCCGGGCATTCGTCGGATCAGCTCGGTATCGGCCTGGTAGGTCTCGCTCATGTGGTCCACCAGCGTCTGGGACCATCCGGGCAGATCGATTTCTTCCTCGACCGCGTCCTCGCTGTAGTAGTAGGTCAGGAACAACTCCCGCACCCGCTCGCGCTGCGCCTCGCTGAGGCCGGGGCGGCTGGCCAGATAGGCTTCCAGCCGCTCGTATCCCGCCTCCGAAATGATGCCTCGGGTGATGTCCAGTTCCCCGGAGAAGCGGAAGCTGTCGCCCAGCCCGGTCACATGGCCCAGGATGTTCGGCCAGATCACCGGCGTTTCCTCGTTGCACCAGACGGTGATCGGGCACTCCGGGTTGCGCATCCGGATATCGGCAACCACCTCCGACCAGCGCAGGTTCAGGAAGTCCGCCTTGCCCGCGAACTCCTGCCAGGTACGGCTCGATTGCGAGCGGAACACCGGCCCGATCAGGGTCGCGGGATTACGCAGCCCCAGGAAGAAGGCGCAGGGGTTGTCGGGGAACAATCCCCGCAGCGCCGCCGCATTGCGCCCCGCGTTGCGAAACAGCCGCCCCCCGCTCAGCATCCAGGCCGGCACCCCCAGGAAGCTGGAGCTGGTCAGGATCAGCCGGTCAACGTCATTGTCCTTGACCAGATGCGCCAGCAGCGCATCCCGCTCCTGGTCGGTGACAAACTCCTGGTCCTGCTTGCGCAGCATGTCGGTGACCGCCTTCATATAGGTCCCGGGTCGCCGGATCATCACCCCCTGCTCCAGCAGCCGCGCCGCATCCTTGCGCAACGACCAGGTCAGCTGGCCATTGTCGGTGTTCGGCGCTCCGATGTGAAAGGCGATGGTGATGTCGCGCATAGTGCCGTTTACCTCAGTCCCTATCTGGCCGGGCGGGTGGCGGCCGATCTTCCGCGGCGGCCCGGCCTTTTGCATCGCATAAGCCTCGGATGATCACAACCGCTGGCGCAGGCGGCGGAAATACCGGTCGTCCCGTTGACGCAGCACGTAATCGCAGACCTTGCGCGCCAGCTGCGGATGGCCGCGCTCCAGCGCCAGATTGGCCAGTTCCCGCTGATAGCGGGCAAAGCCGTGCCGCCGCCGCAACAACTGGCGAAAGCGCTGCCGTGTCAGTGTGCCATTGATCGCCCCCGTGGCGATGTCCTGCAGGATCCCCATCTGCTGCAGCGAGGACCCCAGCCGGTGCCCCAGCAGGGGGCAGCGCCAGAACGTGACGTTGGTCCCGGTAAAGCGCTCCGCATGGGCCGCGTCGGGGGCCACATAAGGGTCATACATGACATGCACCTCGCCCGCCGCCTGGCTGGCCAGCGCCGCATCGCCGAAGGGACCCGAGAAATCCCGCTCCCACACCTTCTTGTAGCGCATCTCCCAGGGCACCAGCCGCTTGTCGAGGGTCGACTGCGGGCTGATCGCAAACACCGTCGATCCGGGCGCCGCCGCGGCATAGGCCGCCGCTGCATAGCCGCCCATGGAGGCGCCATAGAACACCACCCGCTCGAAGCGGTCGAAAAAGCCGCTGTCCCGCAACGCCTCGAACTTGGCGGTGACCTCCGCGTGGCGAAACCAGGTCCAGCCATTGGCCATCACCCCCAGCATCGACCAGCCCTGCGCCTCGATGAAGCTGAAGCCCCAGGGCCGCCGGTCATCGCGCTTGGTCATCGCGATATCGAGATTGTCGAAGGTCACGACCAGCGTGCGCCCGCGCGGCATGAACAGGAACGAGTGCTCCTCCAGCTCGTCAAAGAACCCCTCGTCCGCTGCCAGCCTTTGCGCCAGCGCCGACCATTCGCCGGAGGGCGGCTGCAGCTCCTGCGGCTCGGCCGAAAGCACCGCCAGCCCGGTCCGCTCGGCCTCCGGCGCCAGCAGCGTGTTGCAGCTGCCATAGGCCTTGAGAAACGGATAACTGCCCGAGCCCTTGCGGATCTCGATCACCAACCGGCTGAGCGGGTGCAGCGCCTGGTCAAGCAGCGGTTTGATGTTCTGGATCTTGTGACGCACCCCGAAGCTGTTCAACGCGAGGATCACGTCATAGGGGTGCGAAGGCACCGTGCTGCCCTGCACATGGATCGCGTCCTCGTCCACGCCCGCGGCAACCAGCCGGTCCCGCCACGCCTGCAGATCCTCGGGTTGCGGCGACACCGGCCGCCCCTTGCGGTCCAGGCTCACATACTCGACCCGACAGCCATAGCGACGATGCAGCAGCGCGGACAATTCTGCCGCCTGACCGTTGATATCGGCAACGCGGCGCACCTCGTCGACGTCCAGCTCCGGCAGCACCGATCTGAAATCCAAATGCTCCGCGATCATTGCGGCCTCATATCCTTTCTGCCTGCCCGCCAGGGGCAAGCCACTTTCACTACGCGCTCGGCACAGCGAGGGTTGCGCGCGACCTTAACCGCAAAAAGTTAACAGCCTGCCCCGATCAGCTGTCGGTGGCGCCGACCCGTGTCAGCACCGTGGAGTATTTGCCGTGTTTCTCCAGCACCTCCACCGCGCCAAAAGCCTTCATCGCGCCGATGCCTCCCGACCCCTTGCGGATATCCAGCACGATCCCGCCACCGGCGTTGACCTGATTGGCGAACATCGCCTCGTAGGTGCTGACCGGATAGTGAAATCCGCAGGACGCGAGGCTGACGACCAGGTCAACAGGCGCCAGCCCGCCAGTGTCCTGCTTCTTGGGGTTGATGGTGGTGATCTTGTCAGCCGGCACGCCGTTCTTCTCAAGGAAGGCGCGCGCGGTCGCCAGACTGGTATAGCCGGCGCCCTCGCCCTGAAAACCGAAGTGGCGGCCATTGCCCTCCTCGATATCGATGAGCACCAGCTCGCAATCATAGCGCCGGTGCAGCAACAGGCTGGCAAAGGCATAGCCGCAGCCGATGTCGGCGGCACGCCTGGGGGCGATGTCATCGGTGGCCTTCAGGAAGAAACCGCATTCCCGCTCGGCGATGCGAATGGACTCCGCCAGGATATGGTCGCGCTGCGAGCGCGCCTCCTCAAGCAGCAGCTGCTCGTCCCCGGCCATCCAGTCCCGGATGGTCTGGCCAGAGGTGGCAAGTTCGGAGCGCTGCAACAGGATATTGGCCACGTCCTGATCGCTGAACATCGAGAAATCCAACGTCGCCGGATCGATTGCGGGCATGGGCACCTCTTTCGCTTCAGGGCTGGCTTGCAGCAGGTGACGGGTCGCCTCGGCAGTGATGCCGTGTTTCTTCAGAAGGTCATCCACGTAACAGCCCGGCGCCGGGACACCGCCGTATTTGGCGGCAATGTTGCGGAACCGGCGGCCCCAGAAATGGATTGAGAGGGTATCGTCCCGGATGAAGCCGCGGGCCTTGTTGGCACGATTGGGGTTCAACACAACCCCCGCCAGCTTGAACGGCACCGGGTAGATCACATGTCCGGGGCGCGACTGCGCCACCTCGCCGGTGTCCTGCAAGAACCACGTCAGCGCGTCCGGCCCCCAGACTCCCCAGGGCAACAGCGACACATGCACGCCCTGCCCGGCATCCTTCAGCGCCTGCAACTCGGCTTGCTTCTCGGCGCTGTACCAAGGCGGGATCGGGTATTCATCGCTGGTGAATTGCAACATCGCCTTCAGCGTCTTCGACGTCTTCGGCAGCCGCAGAACACCGTTGTTCACCATCGGCTTGTCGTCGGAGATCCAGCCGTGGAAGTGCTTGCCCCTGATGTTCCAGGGCTGGCAGCAATAGGCATCGGTGTCAGCCCAGATGTAATCGGTCTGCCGCAGAAGGTGCAGCCGGAAGACATCGGCGTGATAGGCCGGGCTGCCGGTGCGGGCATGGCGGATGATGCGATCGGCGGGCAGGATCTCGTTGGCATCGGCGATCTCGACCCCGTCGGGCACACCCTGAACGCTGTCATAGGTGTAAAGGATCACCGGGTGGCCGTTGTCGACAAAGGACTTCAGGCACAACTGCTCCAGCCAGCTCAGCTCCGGCCCGACCCAGAGCGACGCGATGGTGGGAAGTCCCATGTTTTCTGCCCTTTAAACAATCCACGAATACGCCCCTAGACGTGCTGAAACTTTATGGCGAATTTTAGACCCCGGCAGAAAAACCTGTCAAATCGGCGCGCCCGGCGGCTAGTGGGTGGTCTCGCCGCGCTTCACGGTGAACCAGAAATCGCTGCCCGGTGCCTTCTCGGCGATCTCCTCCGGGATCACGCCCGGCCCGCTGAGGAACACGTTCGCCCCGAAATGCGCATGCAGCCGTGACAGTTTCTGCAACCGCTCACTGGTCAGCTCCTGAAACAGCGTCAGCATGTCGTCGCGCTGCTTCAGCTCGGCGATCTTCTCGCGGTGCCTGGCGCAGGAGTATGCATGCGCGGCGGCAATCTCGGGGTCGGCCATCAGCCGGGCCAGCTCCGCCTCCAGCGCCGGGATCATCCGCTGGATCGAGCGTTCCTCCTCGGCGTTGTTGTTCATGCGGAACCAGTAAGACAGCCCCTGGTCGCGGTCGACATGGTTGACCCGGCCGCGATCCCGCTTGACCAGGAAGCTTTCGGCACTGCGCACGGCATAGTGGTTCAGCTGCACCAGATCATAGCCGTAGGTCGACAGGGACGAGCGCCAGCCGTTGCGGTACATCTCCCGCGGCATCGGCTTGCCAGAGCCGTTGACCCAGCGGATGTCCTGCCACAGCTGCGGCTTCAGCCCCTTGGGGCGGTGCACGCCCAGCTTCTTGAAGATGCCATTGTTGCGAAACAGCGTCTTGAACCCCCAGGCCTGATGCGGCTTGCGGGTCACTTCATGGGCGCAGCGGGTGAACTCGCGCAGGATCAGATCGCCGGTAAAGTCACGCACATCATTGTTGCCGAACAGCCGCCAGGTCATCGAGATCATGTTGGCGTCGCCCACCGCCGCGAACAGATCCTCAAGGCGCCCCGCGCCGCATTTGATATTGATGAACTCGTCCACATCCATGCAGACCACCCAGTCGGCATCGCGGATGACAGGCTCTTCCTCGGCGGCCTGCAAGGCCGCGTGCTGCGGTTTCAGATCGGTGCTGCGAAACGGGTTCTCGCGGTGCTGCACCAGCCCCTTGTCCTGCAACAGCTGCAGCATCGTATCGGTGCCGTCGGTGCAATCGTTGGTGTAGATCAGGAAGTCGTCCACCCCGATCATCCGGTGATAGGCCAGCCACTCCAGAATGAACGGGCCTTCGTTTTTCATGGTGGTGACGATGGCAGTTCGCCCCCGGCCGCCTGCCGGTCGCTGCAGACGCTCCTCGGGGATGCGCACGGGCTTGGCGCCGAAATGGCCGTATGCCAGCTCCAGCAGCTGCGGTGTTTCCACCAGGCTGGTCTTGGGCACGATCTCCGAGATGCTCTCGGTCGGGTGGCGCAGGGCCATGCAGCGGTAGAACAACGCCACATCCTGCGCGGCAGGCGCAACGCCGACCACCCGCACCAGGCGCCAGATACAGTCGCGCGGCACCTTGCCCGGCGCGAGGCACCAGCGCGGCCGCAAGGCATCCGAGTCGAACTGGGTGCAGATGTGATCGCCAAACCCCGCGGCACTGTCCGGGCGCAGCCGCCACGGGTAGGCCTGCACCCCGCCCAGTTGCACACAGCCCGAGGCCGATTGCACGGCCCGGTCAAAGATATTCGGACCGTCGTCCGGTGCCAGCAGGTCGAAAAGGTCGATATTCGCCACCGCGCGGGCCTGCTCCAGAAAGCGGGCACGCAGGATCTCGTAGATCAGAAACTCCCCCAGCGGCGCCCGCCAGGGATCGGCGGGCGGGATCTCCATGCGATCCTTGCCCGGCGCACCGGGCACGTTGAACGGATGCGCCTCGGCGGGCAGGTCAGGCTTGCCCAGCGGCAGCCTGCAGCGCACCACGATCACCCGCTCCAGCCCTGCGATGTCCTCGACCAGCGCCCGCAGCGCGGTGGCGAAGTCACGGCTGGCCGACGGCTCGGCGCGATCAAGGATCACCGCTGCCTGCATGCCATGCCGCGCAGCGTGATACGTCAGCCAGTCCGCCGCAATTTCCGGCGTCTCGCCATTGCGCACCGCCACCAGCACGTTCATCCCGGCCAGCAGCTCGGTCTCGGCAGGCTGCAAGGGCACGCTCCAGGCGCCGTCATCGACCCGCACCGTCACCGGCTGGTCGCAGTCATCGACCGCGGCCTCGAACACCGGCGCGCCGCCAAAATTGTGCTGGGTGACCGCCGTTTCCCGCGCGCCCTGACCGACCTCCAGCCCCAGCCCTTCGGCGCTGTCCGCCGAGCTGAAGAACACCCGCGCCACGGCCGCGTCACGGCCGCCGGTTTGTACCACCGCATCCAGCACCCGTGCCCGACCAAGGGTCAGCGCGCTCAGATCGCGTTCAAGAATCCTGCCTTCGCGGGCGGTGGGGGCCGGTCTGGTCATTCTGCAGCTGTCCCTCTGGGCGGGTTGGCCGGACCGCGGGTGCGGTGGGCAGCCCGTTCATAACGCGCTCCGCTCCGGGTCGGAACCGCCAAGCCATCGCGGCCGACCCAGAGCCCGACCGCGATTGATAAAATGGCAACATCCCCTGCCCCGCCCGACGGCGGGGCGCGTCAGCCCGCCGCCTGCATCAGCGAATGCAGCGAGTGATTGAGACCGGTGGCAATCGACACCCGCTTGCCCCCCATCCGCGCCTTGGCGGAAATCACCGAGACCAGCCGCGGCGGCCGCCCCGGCAGCAGTTGCAGCACCGGCGACCCTGACGCCCCGAAATCCACCCGGCAGGATGTCACCATCATGCTCTGCCGGGAGGACAGCACCCGGCAGGCATTCTGTCGGCTGGGGGTCGTCGCCTGATGATAGGTGTAGGACAGCACATCCACCGTGTCACCGCGCGAGGGCGCCGCTGCCAGCGACAGGGGCTGGATCCTCTGCGGGCTGATCGGCCGGTCAAGGCGGAGCACCGCCAGGTCCACGCCACTCTGTGCCTCGCCGCCGCTGCGGTGATCGTAACCGGGGTGCAGCACCGCCTTTACCACCTGCCGCGCGGCCTTTGACTGGCGGCCCACCAGCCCCGCCTCGAACTTGATACGCCGCGGATTCACAGCCCGCCCGTTGGTGGGGCTGTACAGGCAATGCGCCGCGGTCAACACAAGGTCGGGCGCAATCAGACTGCCTGTGCACATGCTGCGGCCAGAGATATTCAGCCGACCGACGGCCTCCCACCCGGGGACGGATTGCACCGGGGCCGGACGGCCCTCGGCCTGGGCCGCGCTACTGGCGGCCAACATGGCGACAGCAGCCGCCATTCCCATAAAACGTCTCATCACCCACTCCATTTTCCATGCTCTCATCGTGGGTGACGGCTTGGGCCGGAATGCGGCCTGCTGCGGTGCCGCGCTGGCAGAAACATGGGCAGAATGAGGCAGGGTTAACAAAGCCTTAAACCGCCACCCGCCGCGCAGGCCGAGAGCGCCAAAGCCCCTTGTTTTCTTAATGAACCGGTAAGATTTTATGAAAAACCCTTGAAAAGGCGCGGAAAATGCCAACGTTTTCGTTAGGAGATCGATTGCGGTTTTTCCCAGTTTTCCCGGTGTTTTTAGCGCTCACCGGTAACTTCGCGGCGCAAATGCGGCAGAATCGGGTCGATGTGCCCCTCGGCGAATTCCCCCTGAAGTTGCGGCCAGCGCCCAATTGTTTAACGCCCCAAAGCAGGCTGTTACCCGGCGTCAGCCCCACGGACGGACCCGGTGTGCCGACACCGCCGGCGCAGACGCAAAAAGCCCCGGCACGACGGCCAGGGCGAAACACAGCTCAAATTGTCCGATCGCAGCGCCGCGCGATGGCTACGCGCGGCCTCGGGCCTCAGGCGCTCTCTTCTTCGAGATGCAGTTTCATGTCCAGCAGCACCTGCTGCAACAGCACCGTCTCGCGCAACAGCCGCTTGGCCTCGTTCACGGTGATGATGCCATCTTCGATCGCGGCCTGGTATTCGCTCATCAATTGGGCAAAGCGCTGGCTCAGCGCGATCACATCCGCATTCACCCCGCCGCTGCGACCGGTCTCCTGGGCGGAGCCATTGCCGTTGTAGGACAGGGTGATGTTCTTGAGGTCAGCCAGCGCCGAGGTCACATGCGGGTAGGACGCCGCTCCTTCCAGCCTGGCGACCGCATCCACCGGCATGAAGCGATCGGCGTGTTCCGCATTGTCCGAGTAATACCGCCCCAAGGTCGCCTTCGACTTGCCGGTAATCTGGCAGGCGGCTTCGATGCCGACATCCTTCACCAGCGCCTCGGTGTGCTTTTTCAAATACGTCCCAATCTCAGCCATAAAAATCCTACCTGGCACGGTCGCTGCTCCCGATAGGGGAACTCAGCGGTTAATTTCCCATTTCTGAGTTGTAGAGGAATTGCGATACCTTATCCATCCCTCAGGTTTTTGAGGGATTTAGCGAGTGACATCGTGCAACAGCTTTCTGTTGTTCAGTGTGAGGCAGGATGGGTGAGTGACATTCTGCGCCAAGGGCAATTGGTCTGCCCGGAACCAGTGCCTTCCGGGGCGATTGATGCGGCATCACAGGGGAATTTGTTCCACCCCGCCGCGTCAGCCCCGGCGGGCCTTCTCCGCCCCGCCTCCGTGGTCCCATCCCACCCCGCGCGGGTCGGCAATTCCCGCAAAGCGGCAAGTTTGGGTTTTCCCCATCCGCCAGCGCGGCTAAACCCTCCTCATGGCCAAGCTCTATTTCCACTACTCCACCATGAACGCGGGCAAATCGACGGTGCTGCTGCAGGCATCGCACAACTACCGCGAAAACCACATGGAAACCTACCTGCTGACCGCGCGCCTCGATGATCGTGCCGGCACCGGTCGAATCGCCTCGCGCATCGGCATCGGCCAGGACGCCGATACCTTCGCCGAGGGTGATGACCTGTTCCAGCGCATCAAGCAGCGCCTGGACCAGGGACCGGTGGCCGCGGTGTTCGTGGACGAGGCGCAGTTCCTGTCCCCTGACCAGGTCTGGCAACTGGCCTGCGTGGTCGACGATCTGCGGGTTCCGGTGCTGGCCTATGGCCTGCGGGTGGATTTCCAGGGCAAGCTGTTTCCCGGCTCAGCCACGCTGCTGGCGCTGGCCGACGAGATGCGCGAGGTGCGCACCATCTGCCATTGCGGCAAGAAGGCAACCATGGTGGTGCGCCAGGACGATCAAGGGCGTGTCGTCACTGACGGCAACCAGGTCCAGATCGGCGGCAACGAAACCTACGTCTCGCTCTGCCGCCGCCATTGGCGCGAGGCCGTGGGGCAAGCCGCCGAGAGCTGACCCCAGCCCCGGCGGCACCTCATGTCCGGCGGGCGTCAGACCCGGTTCGGCGGCACGGTACCGGCATTAAAGGCCGCCACATTGTCGAGCGCCATATGCCCCATGTTGCTGCGCACCTCCTCGGTGGCGGTGCCCAGGTGCGGCAACAGGGTGACATTGTCCAGCTCCCGCAACGCCTGCGGCACCGCAGGCTCGAACTCGTAGACATCCAGACCCGCGCCGCCGATCCGACGCTCCTGCAGCGCGGCGATCAGCGCCGCCTCGTCCACCACCTCGCCACGGGCGATGTTGATCAGATGCGCGTGGGGACGCATTGCCGCCAGCACCTCGGCGTCGATCAGATGCCGGGTCTCGGCGCCGCCGGGCACCGCGATCACCACAACATCCACCGCTTTCGCCAGGGCGATCAGGCTGTCCGCGCGCTGCGCCGGAAAGTCCAGCTCCTTGTCCGAGCGCGCCACATAGGACACCTGCATGCCAAACCCGAAATGGCAGCGCCGGGCGATGGCCTGACCGATGCGACCCATGCCGACGATGCCCACGTGCTTGCCCGTCACATGCAGCCCCAGCAGCTGGGTCGGATGCCAGCCCTGCCAGTCGCCACTGCGCACCAGCCGCTCCCCTTCCGAGGCCCGGCGGGCCGACATCAGCATCAGCGTCAGCGCCACATCGGCGGTGGCATCGGTCACGGCACCGGGGGTGTTGGTCACCTCGACGCCCGCCGCGCGCGCGGCCTCGGCGTCGATATGGTTGTAGCCAACACCGAAATTGGCCAGCAGCTTGCAGCGCGGCTGCCCCGCCCTGGCGAAGATCTCGGCCGAGAACAGGTCACCCAGCGTCGGCACCACCGCGTCGAACTCTGCCAATGCGCGCAGCATTTCCGCCTCGCTCATCACCTCGGTGTTGCCGCGGATTTCCACCTCGGGGAATTCCTCGCGCGCGCGCGCCTCGACGGCGGCGGTCATCGGTCGTGCGATCAACAGTTTCATCTCAATGCATCCTTCCGCCCAGCGGCACCTTTCCATCGGGGCCGATCAGATGGATCTCGCCCTCGGCATCCGGCAGCCCGAGGACCAGCACCTCGGACATGAACCGGCCGATCTGCCGCGGCGGAAAATTCACCACGGCCAGCACCTGCTTGCCCGGCAGGGTTTCCGGCGTGTAATGCGCGGTGATCTGGGCCGAGCTTTTCTTGACGCCGATCTCGTCGCCGAAATCGATCCACAGCTTGATCGCGGGCTTGCGCGCCTCCGGGTAGGGTTCCGCGCGCACGATCTCGCCCACGCGGACATCGACCTTCATGAAGTCGTCAAAGGAAATCTCAGCCACGCGCCAGCTCCCGCGAGCGATCCGCAGCCGCTGCAACCGCACGCTTCAGCAGCGCCGGGAAGCCTTCGCTTTCGTCCATCAGCACCTCAAGCGCCGCCTGGGTGGTGCCATTGGGGCTGGTCACGTTGACGCGCAACTGGCCCGGATCTTCCTCGGCCGCCTCGGCCAGCGCGCCGGCACCTGCAACGGTAGCCTTGGCCAGCTTCATCGCCATCTCGGCAGGCAGGCCCTGCGCCTCGCCCGCGGCGGCCAAGGTTTCGATCAGGTGGAACACATAGGCGGGACCGGAGCCGCTGACGCCGGTCACCGCGTCCATCTGCGCCTCGCTGTCCAGCTGCACGGTCTGCCCGACCACCTGCAGCAGACCTTCGGCGCGCTCCAGGTCCTTCGGGCTCGCATAGCTGTTGCCGATCAGCGCGGTGATGCCACGACCGATCGCCGCCGGCGTGTTGGGCATTGCCCGCACGATCGGCGTCTCGGCGCCAAGGATGTTCTGGAAGGTCTCGATCGAGGTGCCCGCCGCCACCGAGATGAACAGCGTCTGGCCGTTGCCATAGCTCTGCAAGGTCGGCAGGGCCTCGCCCATCATCTGCGGCTTCACCGCGATCAGCACGATACCGGGCGCCGCCGGCAGCTTGGCATTCACGTTGACGCCGGTGGCCTTCAGCCAATCCGATGGGCGGGGATCGATCACCCAGACCGAGTTGGTCGGCAATCCGTTCTCCAGCCAGCCCGCCAGCATCGCCGAGCCCATTTTCCCGCAGCCCAGAAGCACCAGCCCGCGCGCGGCGATCTCCGTCATGTCCATAACAGCCCCTCCCCTTGATTTGTCAGGTCCGGGGCTAGGTTTACGCGCGGCCGTAGGCCTCTGCAATGGCGACCTGCAGGGCATCCGCGGGCTTGCGCTTCCCCCAGACCGCCAGCTGGATCGCCGGGTAGTAGCGCTCGGCATTGGCCACCGCGGCCTTCAGCATCGCGTCGATCTGCTGCGGGCTCGGCAACTGGCCGCCCGCCAGCATCAGCCCATAGCGGAACAGCATCAGCTTGTGATCGGCCCAATAGGTGAAATTGCCTTCCCAGCACTGATCGTTCATGCAGTTGATCAGCTCGTAGAGCCGCGGCAGCTCCGCCTCCGGCGGCTCCATCTCGAAACTGCAGACCAGCCGCAGGCACTCCTCGTAGCCCGACCAGGCCAGGGTCAGCGAATAGGTCCGCCACTGCCCCTCTACCGACATGGCAATCTGGTCATCGCCAACCCGGTCGAAGTCCCAGTCGTGGTGCGAAGCCAGATGTTCGACGATGTCGATGGGATGGACGTCCTCTTCCAGCTGAAGCTCGGATAGTGCCATGTTTCCACCTCTCTAGATCCCTGACGCTGACGGGCGTGGCAGCGCCCCGCGGCCAGTTTTTATGTTGAGGCTCGGGGAGGCATCCCCGCTCCCTACTAGATATGGTGGTGCGGAATTGGGGTTCTGGCAACCCTTTATTTAGGGGATAACTGCAATAACTTGTGGACGAACTATCCACAGCCCCCTAGATGCCGGCTGGAATTGCCGGTGACGACAGAGGGCTCAAGAGCCGTGCACCGTCGGTCGGCACCCATATCTTGCACCATGGAACTGCCCCTGTCAGTTACGGAAAACCCCGCCACGGGCCCGGGGCCGTGACGGGGTCATTTTCTACCGATCAGGGCCTGCGCCGCACCAGCGGCGCGGCCGCGCCGCCCGGGGGCACCAAGGGGCCGGGACGGGTGAAGGCTCAGCCCTTGTTCGCGGTTTCCAGCGCGTCCAGCCGCGCCTTCAGCGCCTCGTTCTCCTCGCGCGCCTTCTGGGCCATGGCGCGCACCGCGTCGAATTCCTCGCGGGTGACGAAATCGCGGTCGGCCAGCCAGCGGTCCAGCATGCCTTTCAATGCGGTCTCCGCCTCGTCCTTGGCGCCCTGGGCCACGCCCATTGCATTGGTCATCAGCTGGGAAATGTCATCCAGGATCTTGTTGCGGCTCTGCATCGTCTTCTCCGTGACAGGGTTGCACCTTATATGGGCAAGCATTGGCGCGGCTGCAAGCCGTTGACTTCCCTGACCACACAAAGGCATTCATCCCGCATGCAGGCCATGATCCCCTTCCCCGACCTCTCGCCCGAGATCTTCTCGATCTCCATCGGCTCCTTCAAGTTTGCCCTGCGCTGGTATGCGCTGGCCTATATCGTCGGGATCGTCATCGCCTGGCGGCTGGCCGTCGCGGCGCTGCGCCGTCCGGCCCTGTGGCCCGCGCAGCAGCCGCCGATGAAGCCCGATCAGGTCGAGGACCTGCTGACCTGGATCATCCTCGGCGTCATCCTCGGCGGGCGGCTTGGCTCGGTGCTGTTCTACAACCCCGGCTATTACATGCAGAACCCGGTCGAGATCCTGCAGATCTGGAAGGGCGGCATGGCCTTTCACGGCGGGCTGATCGGCGTGGTGCTGGCGGCCTGGATCTATGCCGCGCGCCACAACATCCCGCGCCTGCAGATGGCCGATCTGGTGGCCCATGTGGTGGCCCCCGGCCTGCTGCTGGGGCGGTTGGCCAATTTCGTCAACGCCGAGCTCTGGGGCCGTCCCACCGAGCTGCCCTGGGGCGTCGCCTTCCCCGGCCAGATGGCGCAGGACTGCGGCCAGGCCCTGGGCGAAATCTGCGCCCGCCACCCCTCGCAGCTCTATGAAGCCGCGCTGGAGGGGCTGCTGCTGGGCGCGCTGCTGCTCTACCTCGTGTGGCGCCGCAACGCCCTGCATGCGCCGGGCCGCGTCCTTGGCGTGTTTCTCGCAGGCTACGGGCTGGCCCGTTTCGCGGTGGAATTCGTGCGCCAGCCCGATGCCCAGTTCGTCACCCCCGGCAACCCGCTGGGACTGGCCTGGCACATCGATGGCGTCGGCCTCACTCAGGGGCAGGCGCTGTCGCTGCCGATGATTGCGCTTGGCCTCTTCTTCTTGATCCGCGCGCGCCAGCCGCAGCAGAGCCCGGCATGAGCCTGACAGACCACCTCACCACCCGCATCCGGGCAGAGGGGCCGATCTCTGTCGCGGACTACATGTCCGACTGCCTGCTGCATCCGCGGTTCGGCTATTACACCACCCGCGACCCGCTGGGGGCGGCGGGGGATTTCACCACCGCGCCGGAAATCAGCCAGATGTTCGGAGAACTCCTGGGCCTGGCGCTGGCGCAAAGCTGGCTGGACCAGGGCGCGCCCGCGCCCTTCACCCTGGCCGAGCTGGGACCGGGCCGCGGCACCCTGATGGCGGATCTCTTGCGCGCCACCCGCGGTGTGCCCGGCTTTCACGCCGCGATGCAGCTGCGCCTGGTCGAGGCCTCCCCCGCACTGCGCAAGGTGCAGGCAGAGACGCTTGCAGGCTTCGCGCCCCAGTGGCACGACCATGTCGAGGCCCTGCCGGACCAGCCGCTGTTCCTGGTGGCCAATGAATTCTTCGATGCGCTGCCGATCCGCCAGTTCATCCGCAGCGGCGCGGGCTGGAGCGAACGGCGCATTGGCCTCAGCAACGGCACGCTGTCCTTCGGCCTTGCCCCCGCGACGCCGCAGCCTGCCCTGGCGCACCGGCTGGAAGACACCCGGGACGGCGACCTGGTGGAGATCTGCGAACCCGCCGCGCCGATTACCGAGGCCCTCGCGACCCGAATCGCGGCCCACGGCGGCGCGGCGCTGATCGTCGACTACGGCGACTGGCGCGCGCTCGGCGATACGTTGCAGGCGCTGCGCGCCCATGCCCCCGCCGATGTACTGACCACTCCGGGCGCGGCGGACCTGACTGCTCATGTGGATTTCGAAGCACTGGCATTGGCAGCAAAAACCGCAGGTTGCGCCCACAGCCGCCTCACCCCGCAGGGGGTGTTCCTCGAACGGCTCGGCATCACCGACCGCGCCCGCGCGCTGGCGGCCCCGTTGCAGGGCGCGGCGCTCGACAACCTGGTCGCCGCACATCGGCGGTTGACGCACCCGGCGGAAATGGGAAACCTGTTCAAAATTCTCGGCCTCTATCCGCCGCAGGCCGCCCCGCCGCCAGGATTGAACCCATGACGCTGGAAATTCTCACATCCGACCTGCTAGGCCCGACCCGCCACGGGTTCTTCACCCGTCGTGGCGGCGCCTCCTCCGGGGTGTTTCAGGGTCTGAACTGCGGTCTTGGCTCCTCTGACCAGCGCGAGGCGGTGCAGATCAACCGGGCCAGGGTCGCCGCCGCGATGGAGGTGCCGCCGGAAAACCTCTGCGCCGTGAACCAGGTTCACAGCGCCGACGTGTATGTGGTGACCGAGGCGTCAGACACCCGCCCGCGCGCCGATGCGATGGTCACCAACGTCCCCGGTCTTGCGCTGTCGATCCTGACCGCCGACTGCCAGCCAGTGCTGTTTGCCGACCCGGAGGCAGGCGTCATCGGCGCCGCCCACGCAGGCTGGCGCGGCACCCTCGACGGGGTGCTGGAGGCAACGCTGGACGCGATGGAATCCCTCGGCGCCCAGCGCAAGAAGACCGCCGCTGTCATCGGCCCCAGCATCTCGCAGCGCGCTTACGAGGTCGGCCCGGAGTTCTTCGACGACTTCATGATGCAGGATGCGCGCTTTGCCCGCTTCTTCGCCAATGGCCGCGAGGGTCGCTACCAGTTCGATCTGCCGGGCCTTGGCCTGTACAAGCTGCGCGAGGCCGGCGTCGGCGCCGCCGAGTGGACCCGTCACTGCACCTACGCCGATCCGGCGCGGTTCTATTCCTTCCGCCGCGCCACCCACGCCAAGGAAGCCGACTACGGACGCCTGATCGCCTGCATCCGCCTGTGACGCGCATTTCCTAACGCCCGTTAACCATTGCAATTGTGGCAGAAGCCGCGCGCTTGCGCCGCAATTGCCGCGCCCGCGACAGGCCGCGCCGCGGCGAAGCGCCGGTTTTCTCCAGCACCACAGGCACTTGCAGCCTCGCGTCCTGTCGGCAACGCAAAGCGTCGCAAGCCCGGCAGCGCCGCTGAAAATGCCCCCGCCCGGTCATAATCACGGCGCAAAGATTACTCATAAAGAGAGCAGAACACATGCAACCGCAGCCCTGTCGCTGCCGGGCCAAGGACAGAGCCGACATGAAGATGAACAGACGTTTCATTGCAGCGATCCTGCGCGCTGCCAAGGTCGAGGCCGCGACACCCCTGCCCTGGACCACCGCCGCGGTGGTGCGGGCGCGACGGGCGGCCAGGCTGAAGACGGGTTGACGCCGGGGACGGGTGCCCCGGTGGCGACGCCTGTCGGTGCTTCTGGCACCCGCAGGGCCTGCCGCCACCGGGGCATCTGACCGGCGCTGAAACCCAAACGCGCCGTCGCGCGTATGACAAGACACGGCGCCAGACCGTTCCCAGATCGGTCTGGTGGCACAAAGATTTGACAGAGTTGTTTTTACCCGTTCCGCGCATTCGGTGGGGGCCGATGCCGCGGATCAACCGCCAAGGAGAGTCCTGCGCGCCATGACCATTCCGCATTCCTTGCAAAAAGCCGCTGCCAACGCCACCGAGGCCACTGCCTTCCTGCAGGATCCGACCGCGCTGCGCGCCGCCGGCAAACCGCAGCTGCGTCGCTTCGAGGTCGCCTGCCTGCTGCCCGACGGAGGCATTGCCGAAACCCGCCACATCGCCCCGGCGATGCCGCTGTTCGAAGAGGCCTTTACTGCCTTTTCCCGCGGCTCGCAGGTGGAAACCACCGACGGGCCGATCGCGGTCGAGGACCTGCTGCCCGGCGACCGGCTGCTGACCCGCGACGGCGAGGCGCAGACGCTGCTGTGGATCGGACACACCAGCCTGGTGCCGGGCCGTCCCGGCAGCCGGAAACGCAGCCACCCGCTGACCAGCTTCATGGCCGACAGCATGGGATTGCAGCGCCCCAATTGCAGTCTGGTCGTCGGCCCCTCGGCGCGGCTGCTGCGCGGCACCGCCGATGGCGGCACGCTGCTGACCCGCGCCACCGAATTCTGCGACGGCATGACGATCTTTGAAACCGCGCCGCCGACGCCGGTCGACATGTACCATCTCTGCTTGGCGCGCCACGCGGTGATCACCGTCGGCGGGCTGGAGTTCGAGACCTACCACCCCGGCCCGGATGCGCTGAAACTGGCGAGCCACCCGATCAAGACACTGTTCCTGAACATGTTTGCGCATGCGGACAGCATCCGCGACTTCGGCCCTCTCGCCCATCGCCGCGCCGATCAGGGCAACCGCAGCGGCAGCCCGATCCTGTAACGCCCGCGCCCGACGTCACGCCCGGCCTTCGCGCCGGGCGCTCACGCGCCGCGCATCGCTCAGGCCTCGCGCGCCAGCCGCTCTTCCAGCACCTCGAAGGGCACCCCCGGCTCATCCTTGGCCCCCCGGATCACCAGCGATGTCTTGACGCTGGCCACATTCGGGGTGGTCAACAGCTCGCCGGTCAGGAAGCTCTGGAAGGTCGACAGGTCGGGCGAGACGCATTTCAGGATGAAATCCACCTCGCCGTTCAGCATGTGGCACTCGCGCACCAGCGGCCAGCCCCGGCATTTCTCCTCGAAGGCACTCAGTTCCGCCTCGGCCTGGCTCTCGAGGCCAACCATGGCAAAGACCTGCACCTCGAACCCCAGCTCACGCGCGTTCACATCCGCGTGGTAGCCGTGGATCAGCCCGGCCTCCTCCAGCGCGCGTACCCGGCGCAGACAGGGCGGCGCGGAAATGCCGACACGCTTGGCCAGCTCCACATTGGTCATTCGCCCATCTGCCTGAAGCTCCGACAGAATCTTGCGATCAATCGGATCAAGACGGGTTGTGACCATGGCTGAGGCTCCTATCAGGTTTTTCGTTTCTTATAGCACCGCCGCAGGGCTGCGCAATAATATTTCATTTGCGCGCAATAATCTTTGCCTTGCGAAGGTGCAAGCGGCAATCCCCCGCAGCGCGCCGTTTTTCCATCCCGCCACGGGACCGGCAGCAGAGGGGGGGTTTAAGCCTGCGGAGGCGGGCGCTATATGCTTTTTCTGACGGCGGCAAGCCCGCCATGCTGCATTACGTGGGGAACACACATGAGCGAGACGCGCCACACCAAGGTCCTGATCATCGGCTCCGGGCCTGCGGGCTATACTGCGGGGGTCTATGCCGCCCGCGCCATGCTGGAACCGATCCTGGTTCAGGGGATCGAGCCCGGCGGCCAGCTGACCACCACCACCGAGGTCGAGAACTGGCCCGGCGACACCGAGGTGCAGGGTCCCGACCTGATGGTGCGGATGCAGGAACACGCCAAGGCAATGGGCACCGAGATCATCGGCGACATCATCACCTCGCTCGACACCTCTTCGCGCCCCTTCGTCGCCAAGGGCGACAGCGGCACCACCTACACCGCCGATGCGGTGATCCTCGCCACGGGCGCACGCGCCAAGTGGCTGGGACTGCCGTCGGAAGAGAAGTTCAAGGGCTTCGGCGTCTCCGCCTGTGCCACCTGTGACGGTTTCTTCTACCGCGGCCAGGAAATCGTGGTGATCGGCGGCGGCAACACCGCCGTGGAAGAGGCGCTGTTCCTCACCAATTTCGCCTCCAAGGTGACCCTGATCCACCGCCGCGACGAGCTGCGCGCCGAGAAGATCCTGCAGGACCGCCTGCTGAAGAACCCCAAGATCGAGACCCTGTGGTTCCACACCCTCGAAGAGGTCGTCGGCACCGACAACCCGCTGGGGGTTGAGGGCGTGGTGGTCAAGAACGTGCAGACCGGCGAACTGAAAGAGATCCCCTGCAAGGGCGTCTTTGTCGCCATCGGCCACGCGCCCGCGACCGAGCTGGTGAAGGACGTGCTGGAGCTGCACAACGGCGGCTACGTCAAGGTGAAGCCCGGCACCACCGAGACCTCGATCCCCGGCATCTTTGCCGCGGGCGACCTGACCGACCACAAATACCGCCAGGCGGTGACCTCGGCCGGCATGGGCTGCATGGCCGCGCTGGACGCCGAACGCTTCCTCGCCGAACAGGAAGACTGACAAACCGGCTCCCCCCTGCCCTAACGCGGGCAAGGGGGGAGCCTGGATGCCCGGCCCGGCGCCGGTCATTAAAATCCAAGGCACTTGCCGGGCATATTTCCGCCCGCCCCCTCTGCCCCGACCCCTTGATTTAACCCCACCTTAGCAGCAGCTGCGGCACAAAGCTGGTCACCGATCACGTCTTGCCGGGGGCCCTATGGCCATTCGCACACTCCGCGCCTATCCGGTCAGCGCCCTGACCGTCGACGCCAGCTCATCCCGGCTGGCGGCGCAAAGCCCCGTGCGCGGCAACGCGGACGTCCCCGATGGTACTGTTTTCGAATTCGACGCCAGCCAGCCCGCGCAGCAGATCCGCCTGTTCGACAGCGCCGGGCGTGCCAGCAGTTTCGAGGACGGGCTGACCGGTGGCCATCAGGTGATCGAGGGCGGCAGGCTGGTGCCCGCTGGCAGCCGGGTGTCGGCACAGTCGCTGCTGCATCTGCAACAGGTAAACGCCGAGGGCGCGACCGCTGGCCCGGTCGTCACAGTCAGCCTTTACAGCCGTGACGGTGCCGGTGCCGACGCCCCGTGGGGCTTTGCGACCTCGGCACCACTTGTGCACGGGGGCCGCTATGAAAAGCTGACCGGCAGCAATTACGTCAACGGCGAACGGCCACGCTTCGTCCCCTGTTTCGTGACCGGCACCCGCATCGCCACGCACTCCGGCCTGCGCCCGATCGAGCGGCTGCGGCCCGGCGACCTGGTTCTGACCCGCGACAACGGCTATCAGCCGCTCCTGTGGGTGGGGCTGCGGCAGGTCGGCGCCGACTGGTTGCGCCAGTGCCCGCACCTGCAACCGGTGCGCATCGCCGCCAATGCCTTTGGCCCCGGCTGCCCCGCGCGGGACCTCTGGGTCTCGCCCCAGCACCGGCTGCTGCAAGATGGCGCCACGTGCCAGCTGCTGTTCGGCGAACCGGAGGCGCTGGCCGCCGCCAGCCACCTGTTGGCGCAGGACGGCATCGAACGTCAGACGGTGGCGGCAACCACCTATGTGCACCTGCTGTTTGCCCAGCACCAGCTGGTGCTGTCCGAAGGCCTGTGGAGCGAGAGCTTCCGGCCGGGCGCAAGGCTGCTGGCCGACGGTGGCGCCGCCACCCGACGGGAAATCCTCGCGCTCTTTCCCGACCTCGCCCACAGCGGAGACCACGGCTACCCGCCCGCGCGCCTTTTGCTGAAGCCGCAGGAAAGCCAGCTTTTGCACGGGTCCTCCGGCTGACCCGCCATGCCAGCGCCGCATCCGCCCCGCCTTGACCACGCCCGCCCCGCCCGGCACCCTGTGCGGTAACGACGGCGCGAAGGGGAACCGGCTTGGCAAGCGCACTCTGGCAGGGCAACTGGATCAGCCGCACCCGCATCGCTACCGGGTTGGTGCTGTTCACCTATGCCTTCTTTCACTTCATCAACATCGGCCTCGGGTTGTTGTCCCCGGTCTGGATGGCGCGGTTCCAGGACGTCCGCCAACTGATCACCCACAGCCTGCTTGGCAGCGTGATCCTCTACGCCTCGCTGCTCCTGCACGCGGGCCTGGCACTGTGGAGCCTCGCCCGGCGGCGCAATCTGCGGATGCCCCGCGGCACCGCGGTGCAGACCGTCCTCGGGCTGCTGATCCCGCTCCAGCTGCTCAGCCATATTGTCTACACCCGCTATTCCCACGAGATCCACGACACCAACGACGCGATGCCCTATGTCATCGTGCTGATGTGGAACTCGCCCGAGGTCTGGCAGCAGACGGCGCTGCTGCTGGCGGTCTGGATCCACGGCTGCATCGGCCTGCACTACTGGCTGCGCCTGACCCGCTGGTGGCGCCCCATGATCCCCTGGATGGCCGGGCTGGCGGTGTTCATCCCCGGCTTTGCGCTGGCCGGGCTGCTGACCGAGGGACGCCGGATCTATGACCTCTTTGTCGAGGGCAGCCAGCGCGCCGAGCTGATGGCGGCGTTCAACTGGCCCAGCCGCGACGCCTTTGCGCAGCTGCTGCGCACCGAGACGCTCTGGCTCACCACCTTCTGGCTGCTGCTTGCCCTGACCGCCACCAGCTACCTGCTGCGCAAGATGATGCGGCGCCGACAAGCGGTGCGGATCCGCTATGCCGACGGTCCCGAGATCCGCGCCGAACGCGGCATGACCCTGCTGGAGATGTCGCGCGCCAACGGCATTGCCCATACCGCGCTGTGCGGCGGCAAGGGCCGCTGCACCACCTGCCGGGTGGTCATCGACGACGGCGCCGAAGACCTGCCATCCCCCGAGCCCACCGAGGCCCGCAGCCTCGCGCGGGTAAACGCCCCGGCCAACATGCGGCTGGCCTGCCAGATCCGCCCCGCGGCACCGCTCACGGTCACCCGCGTGTTCCGCCCCGACGGCCGCCCCGGCCGCGCCCACGCCAGCCAGGGCAGCGAGCAGCAGCTGGCCATCCTGTTCCTCGACATGCGCGGCTTCACCGCCCGCACCGAAGGCCAGCTGCCCTATGACGTGGTGTTCCTGCTGAACCGGTTCTTCGACGCCATCGTGCCCGCCATCACCGAGGCCGGTGGCACCGTCGACAAGTATCTCGGCGACGGGCTGCTGGCGGTGTTCAAGGCCCCCGGTGCCCAACCCTCGGCCGAGGCGGCGCTGGAGGCCGCCACCGCCATCGGCCTCGCCCTGCAACAGTTCAATGCGCAGCTCGCCGACGAGGGAGAGCCCGAAGTGCGCATCGGCATCGGCCTGCACCTGGGCGAGGTGGTGCTGGGCGAGATCGGCAGCGTCGGCCATGCACCGAAAACCATCATCGGTGACAGCGTCAACACCGCCAGCCGTCTCGAAGCCCAGACCAAGCCACTGGCGGTGGAGCTTCTGATCTCGGCGCAGCTGCTGAAGGCGGCCGGGTATACGCCCGAGCGCTTCGATCTGCGACAGGTCGATCTGCGCGGCGTCAGTGATTCGCTTGCCGCCCTGCCGGTGCAGCAGGCCGCCGCCCTGCCCCGGATTCTGGCCGCCGCCCGATAAATTCGCGAAACTCTTTATCCAAAAACACGGCCCGCCCGGGCCGCCCACCCCACGCCCGTTCCGGCGAACCGCCGGAGCGCGGAACAATTTCCCAAAAAATCCGAAGCGCTGCGTTGCAGCGATGCAACGCGGCAGGAAATCGCCCAATACGGGCAATTTCGACTTTGCAACAGCGGCATTCCATGCAAAGCGTTCAGCCGTGAACACACTTTGACAGAGCTGCCCGCCCGTGCCGACCCTTGCCCCCCCACCGTCTCCGGAAGAGGAAGACCTGCTCTTTCGGCTGCTGCGCCAGCTGGACGCGGCACCGGACGCCTCGCAGCGGGCCACCGCCGCCGCGCTGGGGATTTCGCTTGGTCGGCTCAACACGCAGCTGCGCGCCGCCGCCGAGGCCGGGCTGATCACCATCAGCAACCGCCCCGGCCCGGACAAGCGGCAGCGGTTTGCCTACACGCTGACCACCCGGGGCGCGACTGAAAAACTGCGGCTCACAGATCGTTTCCTCTCCCGCAAGCTCGCCGAATACAACGCGCTGCACGCGGAACTTACCGGCACCGCCAGCGGCCTGCCACCCATCAAGCACAGGACCCATCCAATGCAAAGCAACCTGGCTCCCATCCCTGAGCTCTATGTCTCCTACGAAAGCGCGCAGAAGCTGAAAGTCGAAGCGGCCGATCTGGTCAGCTGGGACCTGACCCCGCGCCAGATCTGCGACCTGGAACTGCTGATGAACGGCGGCTTCAACCCGCTGAAGGGCTTCCTGACCGAGGAAGACTATGACGGCGTGGTCGAAAACATGCGCCTGGCCGACGGCACCCTGTGGCCGATCCCGATCACCCTGGACGTGTCCGAAGACTTCGCCTCCAAGCTGGAAGCGGGCCAGGACATCGCCCTGCGCGACCAGGAAGGCGTGATCCTCGCAACCATGACCGTCACCGACAACTGGGTGCCGAACAAATCCCGCGAGGCCGAGAAGGTCTTTGGCGCCGATGACGACGCGCACCCGGCGGTGAACTACCTGCACAACACCGCAGGCAAGGTCTACCTGGGTGGCCCGGTGACCGGCATCCAGCAGCCGATCCACTATGACTTCCGCGGCCGTCGCGACACCCCGAACGAGCTGCGCGCGCATTTCCGCAAGCTGGGCTGGCGCAAGGTCGTGGCCTTCCAGACCCGCAACCCGCTGCACCGCGCCCACCAGGAGCTGACCTTCCGCGCCGCGCGCGAAGCCGAGGCCAACCTGCTGATCCACCCGGTCGTCGGCATGACCAAGCCGGGCGACGTCGACCACTTCACCCGCGTGCGCTGCTACGAGGCGGTGCTGGACAAATACCCGGCCGCCACCACCACCATGTCGCTGCTGAACCTGGCGATGCGCATGGCCGGCCCGCGCGAGGCGGTCTGGCACGGCCTGATCCGCGCCAACCACGGCTGCACCCACTTCATCGTCGGTCGCGACCACGCCGGGCCGGGCAAGAACTCCCAGGGCGAAGACTTCTACGGCCCCTATGACGCGCAGGAGCTGTTCCGCGCCCATGAAGAAGAAATCGGCCTCAAGATGGTCGACTTCAAGCACATGGTCTACGTGCAGGAACGCGCCCAGTACGAACCCGCCGACGAGATCGAGGACCGCGACAACGTCACCATCCTCAACATCTCCGGCACCGAACTGCGCCGCCGCCTGGCCGAAGGTCTGGAAATCCCGGAATGGTTCTCCTTCCCCGAGGTGGTGAAGGAACTGCGCCGCACCAAGCCGCCGCGCTCCAAGCAGGGCTTCACCGTGTTCTTCACCGGCTTCTCCGGCTCCGGCAAATCCACCATCGCCAACGCGCTGATGGTCAAGCTGATGGAAATGGGCGGCCGCCCGGTGACGCTGCTGGACGGCGACATCGTGCGCAAGAACCTGTCGAGCGAGCTGGGCTTCTCGAAAGAGCACCGTGACCTCAACATCCGCCGCATCGGTTACGTGGCCTCCGAGATCACCAAGAACGGCGGTATCGCCATCTGTGCGCCGATCGCGCCCTATGCCGCCACCCGCCGCGCCGTGCGCGAGGAGATCGAACAGTTCGGCGCCTTCGTCGAAGTGCATGTCGCCACCTCGATCGAGGAATGCGAACGCCGCGACCGCAAGGGTCTCTACAAGCTGGCCCGCGAAGGCAAGATCAAGGAGTTCACCGGCATCTCCGACCCCTACGACGTGCCGGAGAACCCGGAACTGCGCGTCGAGACCGAAGGCACCGACGTGGACAACTGCGCCCACCAGGTTCTGCTGAAGCTGGAAAGCATGGGCCTGATCTCGGGCTGAGCCTGACGGTACGACCCTGACACCACACCGCCCCGCCCCTTTGGGCGGGGCGGATTGCGACATGCCCCGACTTTCCTGTAAGGCTGCGCCGGACTGGCGGGCTATCGGGGAGACCAGGCGTGAAACTGGCGACGCTATGGATATCGGGACGGATCCACAACCTGGGCGCACTTTGCCTGTCGTCCTGGCTCGACCACGGTTTTGACGTCGACCTGTACCATCTCGGCCCGGTGGAAAACGTTCCCGCCGGCGTCCGGTTACGCCCGGCCGCGGAGGTCCTGCCCGCGGATCTGATCCCCCGCCTCAAACCGCTGCGCTACACCGAACGCGCCAACATCCAGAGCACCCTGTCCTATTCGGACCTGTTCCGGATGAAGCTGATGGAGCTTGGCCGCGGCCTGTGGCTGGACTGCGACGTGCTGCTGTTCCGCCCGTTTGACATCGACCCAGGTAAGCCGTTTTTCGCCTGGGAAGACCGGCATCGCATCGGCGCATCAGTGTTCTACCTGCCAGAAGATTGCGAGATGATCCGCGACTACAACCGGGTCTATGACCACCCCGACCTGATGCCGCATTGGCTGGGCTTTCGCAGGCGGGTGCTGAAGCCCGCGCTGTGGCGCCTGCAGGGCAAACCCTTCTCGCCGCGCGACCTTGGGATCACCATCTACGGCAACGACGCCTTCTCCCGCCTGATCAAGAAGCACAAGCTGACGCAATACGCCCTTGGCACCAAACCCTTCTATTGCTGGAACGGCAAGCAGACCACACGCTTCTTCGCCCCCACCGACAAGTGGCGCCTCGAGGACGACCCGGACATCACCGGGCTGCACGTGCACTGCAAGACGCGGCCCAACCATCGCCCCACCCCCGACAGCCTGTTCGGGCGCATGCTGAAGCGCCATGCCGACCGGCTGCCCGCGGATATGACCTGGCAGAGCTGACGCTCCTTGCAGGTCTTCCGGAACCTTCACCCGTCGCGGCCGGGCTCCTCCGGGTTGCTGGAAAACAGCGCGATCTTGTTGCCTTGGGGGTCGCGCAGGTAGCCGACGTAGAAATCGGCACTGTAGGCGGCGCGGAACCCCGGCGCGCCCGCGCAGGTGCCGCCCGCCGCCAGCGCCGCCGCATGCAAGCTGCGCACCGCCTTTTGGCTGCCTGCCTCGAAGGCCACCATACAGCCGTTGCCCGCCGTCGCCGCGGCGCCGTCAAACGGTGGCTTCACGTAGAAATCGGGCGACACGGGGCGCTGTCCCGGTGCCACTGGCAGGCAGAAGCTCAGCCCCTCGGGCCCTTCCGTCAGACTGTAGCCAAGCGGCGGCAGGAAGGCGGTGTAGAACCGCTTCGCCCGCGCCAGATCATCGGCGCCAACCGTGACATAGGCAATCATCGCCCCTGCGGCCCCGGATCGGACGGCAGATCCACCGTGCCGCGCATCAGCACGAAGCCCTCTCCGGCCACCCGCACCCCTTCGATTGCATCCGGCGTGCCAACCCGCGCCACCCGGGCCTGGCCGGGACGGCCCAGCCCGTGACCCTGCTCGGCAGTGAACGCGGCCTTGTCGATCAGCCCGTGCCGCCACAGGTAGGACGCCATCGCGCCGGTGGCCGAGCCGGTGAAGGGATCCTCCGGCGGGCTCGGCGGAGCCATCAGCAGGCGCGAGAAAGTGTCTCCCGCCGGTGTCGCGCCCTCCAGCGTCACCAGGAACGGTTCCATCATGTCGATGCCGTCAGCCCCCAGCGCGCGGCCCAGTTCGGCCAGCGCCCCGAGGTCCAGCCGGGCCGCCTCCAGCGCCGCGCGATCGCGCAGCACCGTGATGCAGAAGGGCAACCCGGTGGACACCTTCTGCGGGCGCCCCACGATAGCCTCCACCGGCAGCGACACCGCCGCCGCCACCAGCGCGGGATCGGCAAAGGGGCCGAACTCGGGCGCCACCTGGGTCATCTCGATCAGGTCGCCGTCCAGCGTGACCGGCACCAGCCCGGCCCCGGTTTCCAGGGTGATCCGGTCGCCCTCGAACAGCCCGCGGTCGCGCAGCGCCGCCACCGTGGCGATGGTGGGATGACCGGCAAAGGGAATCTCGCGGCTGGCGAGGAAATACCGCACCCGGACATCGGCGACCTGCGACGGGCCGGTAAACGTGCATTCCACCAGCGAGGTCTCGCGCACGTAGGCGGTGCAGACCGTCTCCGGCAGCTCCGCCCCGCCATGCACCACGGCGCAGCCATTGCCGCCAAAGGCCCGCGCCGAAAACGCATCCACCCAGTCGAAATCATACAGTGCCATTGCAAGCTCCCCCACGGCGGACATCAAAAAAGGCGGGCCTGCGCCCGCCTTTGGCATCATCTGTATCGCCCGCGGTCTGTCAACGGCCGAGGCCGCCGCACTGCACGGGACGCTGTTCAGTGGACCGCGACAGGTGTCAGGTCGTTCTGCCGCGCCAGCACATAGGCCATGCGCCGGTCGGTCACCAACGCCAGCTGGCCACCCTGCGAATCGTGGACCGCGTAGAGCCGCTGGCGTCCGGCCACGCTCTGCTGCACATCCTTGGGCAGATCCGTCACCGGCACTGCCTTGACGTAAACGGTCCGGCCGGAGCCCTGGCTGAAATCAAACGGTGTGTTCATTGCCTTACCCCTTTCTGATGTTGATCGTCTGAACCACGGTTTCGGGCCGTGCGCGGGTCAGATCCACATGCAGCAGCCCATTTTCCATCACCGCCTCACCGACTTCGACGCCATCGGCCAGCACGAACATGCGCTGGAACTGACGCGCTGCGATGCCGCGGTGCAAAAACACCCGCCCGTCGCTGTCGTCGCTTTGGCGGCCGCGGATCACCAGCTGGCGGTCCTCGACGGTAATAGCCAGATCCTCCTCCGCGAAACCGGCCACGGCCAGCGTGATGCGGTAGGAATGATCAGAGGTCTGTTCGATGTTGTAAGGGGGATAGCCTTCGTTGCCCGACTTCGCGGAGCGTTCCAGAAGGCGTTCCAGTTGCTCAAACCCCAGCATATGCGGGTAGGAGGCCAAGGTAAGTTTCGACACGTTCGTTCGTCCTTTATGCCAAAGCGACGGTAGGGTGCGGCCCCGATCCCGGCAGCCGCCTCAGAAAGGAATATGGGAAGTTCCATCTGGATTCACAAGACCATGTACGCATAGGTCTGGCGGAAAAGCGGTTAACGCCGTATGGTTTCCCAACTTCCTTCATCAGCTTACCTGAGTCGCCAATGAATGCACCCACAGATGTGTCGATGAAAACCGACGAGGTCCTGAAGGTTGAGCTGGAGGTTTTCCGCAGACAGCACCGGGATCTGGACGAGGCGATCACCGCGCTGGAAGAGCGCGGCACCAGCGACCAGCTGACGATCCGCCGCCTGAAGAAACAGAAGCTTATCCTCAAGGACAAGATCTCGCTGATCGAAGACCGGCTGACCCCGGACATCATCGCCTGACCGCTGTGCGGCGCGGCCATCCAACCGCTTTCGGCCCGCGCGATACCGGATGCCCCCTGCAGCCCCTGCCCCGGCTTGTGCCGGTTGCCCCGCAAGGCCTGCGGGACCGGCCATTGAACACCACCGCCCGAACCTTCCACAGCCCCTCCCGCCCCCGCTGACAGGCAGCCAGCTGCCCGCCAGGGCGTTGGGCGTGGCAGCGCGCCTGCGGCGCGCTGAGCCAGCCTGCGCGTCACCCGCCGGAGCAGCCCGCAAACCACCACCTTCCGAAAAACCGAGGATGGTCAAACCGCGCGTTTCTTTCTAGAACCTCGAAAATTTTTGCTCACCCCGCTGCCCGGCAAGCTGCCGGGGGCGGCTCCTGAGACAAACCGCAACCACACGCAACGAACAACAAAGACAAAAACGGACGAGGAACTTGCCCATGACCGCCACGCGCGACCACGACCCGGTGCCCGACGTGCAGGACACCGCCTACAAATTCTCCCCCAGACAGGCGCTGGCCGGCGCCCAGATGCTGTTCGTCGCCTTCGGCGCGCTGGTGCTGGTGCCGCTGCTGACCGGGTTGAACCCCAGCGTGGCGCTGTTCACCGCGGGCCTTGGCACGCTGATCTTCCAGATCGTCACCCGCGGCCAGGTGCCGGTGTTCCTGGCCTCTTCCTTCGCCTTCATCGCGCCGATCATCTACGGCGTGCAGACCTGGGGCATTGCCGCCACCACCGGCGGCCTGGCCGCCGCGGGTCTTCTGTATGTGGCGCTCAGCTTTGCCATCCGCGCCTTCGGCAGCGGCTTCCTGCACCGGCTGCTGCCGCCGGTGGTGGTCGGCCCGGTGATCATGGTGATCGGCCTGTCGCTGGCGCCGGTGGCGGTCAACATGGCCACCGGCCTTGCCGGCGACACCCAGGTGATGCCGCGCAACACCGCGCTCGCCCTGGCCGCCATCTCGCTCGGCACCACCATGCTGACCGCGATCCTCGGCCGCGGCATCATGCGCATCGTGCCGATCCTTGCGGGCGTTGCCGCGGGCTACATCGCGGCGCTGGTGCTGGGCGCCGTGAGCGACACCAGCCTGATCGACACCTCCGCGCTGGACGCTGCGCCCTGGTTCGCGATCCCCGAGTTCGTCATGCCTGAGTTCAACCTCGCCGCCATCCTGTTCATCCTGCCGGTCGCCATCGCGCCCGCGATCGAGCATTTCGGCGACATCCTGGCGATCTCCAACGTGACCAAGCGTGACTACATGGAAAAGCCGGGCATCCAGAACACCATGCTGGGCGACGGGCTGGCCACCACCGCCGCCGGCCTGCTGGGCGGCCCGCCCAACACCACCTACTCCGAGGTCACCGGCGCCGTCACCCTGACCCGCGCCTTCAATCCGGCAATCATGACCTGGGCGGCGCTGATCGCGATCGCGCTGGCCTTCGTGGGCAAGCTGTCGGGGGCGCTGGCGACCATCCCGATGCCGGTGATGGGCGGCATCATGATCCTGCTGTTCGGCATGGTCACCGTGGTCGGCCTGTCGGTGCTGGCCAAGCTGGGCGACGCGCTGTCCGAGGCGCGCAACATGGTGATCATCTCCACCGTGCTGATCATCGGCCTCGGCGGGCTGACGCTGGAATTCGGCGAAGGCTTCACCCTCGCAGGCATCGGCCTCTCTGGTGTCGCGGGCCTGCTGCTGAACCTGATCCTGCCCAAACAGCGGGACTGATCCCCTGCAGGAGCCGCCCCGGCGGCTCCTGCATTCGAAGACCAGATACAGCCTCTGCCAGCGCTCACTCTACCGCGGCTTGTGGCTGCACCAGAACCCCCAGCACATCCGCCACCGCCGCAAACTCCGCCTGAAAGCGGTCAAGCAGCCGCG
Organism: Leisingera sp. S2M4; assembly: GCF_055398055.1. Taxonomy (NCBI): domain Bacteria; kingdom Pseudomonadati; phylum Pseudomonadota; class Alphaproteobacteria; order Rhodobacterales; family Roseobacteraceae; genus Leisingera; species Leisingera sp. S2M4. The sequence goes on along the minus strand of NZ_AP040861.1, from coordinate 2,440,318 downwards.
CTATGCCCTCTCCGATCTCTTCTGCATCGTGGATATCGCTGATTTCGGCAGTGTTATCCTTGAAAAACTTCGAGAACTTCTTGCCCTCATTTGCCGCGCCCTGTTGAAAGCGGATACGCTTGAAACCACCGGCTTTCGCCCTGCTCTCAATCGCCCCGATCAGCGCAGCACGGGTAGCGTGATCCGTCAGCGGCCCCACTTCAACATGCAGCCGCAGGCGCCCCTTGGCACCGTCCGCGCCTGCCGACAGCGTGATCCAGCAGGTCACCGGAAACCCCAGCCACCAGTTTTCACAGCCCGCCCAGCGCCCCGGCGCGCCCCCCATGGCCCGCACCCAGTCCTGCGGCAGAAAGCTGACCCAGTCCCGGTGCAGATCCCCATAGCAGAACCGCTGGGCCCGTCGGCCGATCTGCGTCGCATCCAGAAGCTGCGGATCAGCGCCAAACAGCGCCTCCACCGCCAGCGAGAGCTCGGTTGCCGCGCCATGTTCAATGACAAAATCCAGCACCTTCTTGTGGCTGCGATACAGCTCGCGCGCCAGCCGGACCATCTCTTTGTGCTCGCTGCTCATATCTGCGGCTTCCTCAATAATTTCAATATACTGCCGGATAAACACGGCGATCTCGGGCCGCAGAACATGGGCTTCCTGCTCCAGAAACCGCGGAAGAAACCCGCAGATGGTCTCATAGCGGATCTCCACAAAGGACGGCACCTGCGCCGCCTCCTCGCGCAGCGTCAGCAGCACCCCGCAGATCCGCAGGCCTGCGCGCCCACGATAGATCGCGCGCACCTTGTCCAGATAGCGCTGCAACTGGTTGGAGTGCTGGCTGCTGTCGAATTTATTCTCAATGATAAAAGCCCAGCCGTTGCGCCGGCTGAAGATGAATATGTCGATATTCTGCCACTCAAGCCGCACCTCCGCATCGCGCAGATCGCTCTGGATGATCTCCAGCGCCGACGGTCCGTCAATGCTGTTGTTACCTCGATAGGCCTCGGCCAGAAATGCCTTCAGGAAGCGGTCCCCCAGCCCATGCGACTCCGCCGGGTCCAGAAGCCAGGCCAGGATCGCCGAGTGGCGGATTTCTCGGCGCTCCATCTTCATGATGCGGATTGGGTTGAACCGGTTGAGATAGGCCTCAACTCGCTCCAGCCGCGGATTATTCACAAACAGATCCTCCAGCGCCCGGCTGGTCGGCAAATCACTTTCAGACATCAAATCTCCTTTAGTTCGATCTCTTGACGCCCCTCACCGCGCCCCCGGCTCCAGATCTCGAATCCGCGCCACATGGGCGTCGATCTCTGCCCGGCTGAATTTCGAATGCACCCGCCGCGTTGAGGCCGGATGGTTGCTCAAACCCGGGTTCAATTCCTGCCGCCAGGCCTTCTGCGGCCGGATCGGGCGCGGCGCAAAGCCGCCGCCGCAGGTCGGGCAGACATTGTGCAGCACATGCTCCACGCAGTCGGCACAATAGGTGCATTCATAGGAGCAGATCCGCGCATCCACCGCATTCGGCGGCAGATCCCGATCACACAGCTCACCATTTGGTCACGACTCCAGCATCTTACCCTCCGCTTTGCCGCCACCCTGCCCGCCGCCCCCGCCCGGCGCAAGGCCCGCCAACAGCCGCACCCGCAGCGCGCCCCGCGCGCTGCCCGGCCCAACCGGGGCGGCGGGGCAGCTTTGCTGCCTCCCCCACGGGCGGGAGCGCCCTGCGGCATAGAAGCCAAGACCCGCAAAAACCGAACCACGGCACCGCATTCCAGCACCTTTCCCGGATTGCGCAAAATCCAACTTTCCCTATAGTGCGCGCTCCACAAGCCGCGACAGGAGCCAAGCCGATGGCCGACATCAAAGTAGGCATCATCATGGGCAGCCAATCCGACTGGCCCACCATGAAGGAAGCCGCGAATATCCTCGATGAACTGGGCGTTGCCTATGAGGCAAAGATCGTCTCCGCCCACCGCACCCCGGACCGGCTGTGGAGCTACGGCAAGTCCGCAGCGGAGCGCGGGCTGCAGGTGATCATCGCAGGTGCCGGTGGCGCTGCCCACCTGCCCGGCATGGTCGCGTCGAAAACCCGGGTGCCGGTGGTCGGCGTGCCGGTGCAGACACGCGCCCTCTCCGGCGTCGACTCGCTCTATTCCATCGTGCAGATGCCCAAGGGCTTCCCGGTGGCCACCATGGCGATCGGCGCGGCCGGCGCCGCCAACGCGGGCCTGATGGCCGCGGGCATCCTCGCCTTGCAGGACCCCGAGCTGGCGCAGCGTCTGGACAGCTGGCGCGAGGCGCTCTCGGCCTCGATCCCGGAGGAGCCCGTCGATGACTGACATGCTCTCTCCCGGCGCCACCATCGGCATCCTGGGCGGCGGCCAGCTGGGCCGCATGCTCTCGGTCGCGGCCTCCCGCCTCGGCTTCAAAACCCATATCTTCGAGCCCGGCGCCAACCCGCCCGCAAGCCATGTCGCCGACCGGGTGACCACCGCAGGCTACGAGGATGCCGAGGCGCTCAAGGCCTTCGCCGCCTCGGTCGACGTCATCACCTATGAGTTCGAGAACATCCCGACCTCGGCGCTGGACCTGCTGGAATCGCAAAAGCCGATCCGCCCCGGCCGCGAGGCACTGCGGATCAGCCAGGACCGGCTGACGGAAAAGACCTTCCTGCAGGATCTCGGCCTGCAGACGGCGCCCTTTGCCGACATCACCGATCAGGCCAGCCTTGATGCGGCCCTCGCCGAGATCGGCGCGCCCTCGATCCTGAAGACCCGCCGCTTCGGCTATGACGGCAAGGGCCAGGCCCGCATCAAGGCACCGGAAGACGCCGCCGAGGCGCTCGCCGCGATGGCCGGCGCGCCCTCGATCCTCGAAGGCTTCGTCAACTTCAGCCACGAGGTTTCGGTGATCGCCGCCCGCGGCGTGAGCGGCGAGATCGCCTGTTTCGACCCGGGCGAGAACGTCCACCGCGACGGCATCCTGCACACCACCACCGTGCCCGCGCGCCTCAGCAAGGCGCAGCGCATGGATGCGGTGCTGATGGCGGGCAAGATCCTCAACGCGCTGGATTATGTCGGCGTTCTGGGGGTCGAGCTGTTCGTCACCCCGCAGGGTCTGATCGTCAACGAGATCGCACCGCGGGTGCACAACTCCGGCCACTGGACCCAGAACGGCTGCACCACCGACCAGTTCGAGCAGCACATCCGGGCCGTCGCCGGCTGGCCGCTGGGTGATGGCCAGCGCCATTCCGACGTGGTGATGGAAAACCTGATCGGCGATGACATCGACCGCATCCCGGAGCTGGCCCGCGAAGCCAACTGCGCGCTGCACCTCTACGGCAAAGCCGAGGCCAAGCCGGGGCGCAAGATGGCGCATGTGAACCGCGTGGTGAAACCACAGGAGTAAGCCGGGACCCAGCCCCGGCCCGTGGGTTTCCCCCCACATCAGGACGGCGCACGCCCGCGCAGAGAAACGCATGTGAAAGCGGCCCCGCCGCTTTCACGCGCCGTAAAGAGGGCCATCCGGCCTGATGCGCGGCGCCGCCTCCCCCTCAGCAGCCCATGAACCGGCCTGCCACCTCTCCTGACATATAGCTGACCCGCCCACCGGCGATCGTCGCAGCCACCCGCTGGGTCCGCTTGTCCAGCACCACGATATCGGCGCGCTTGCCCGCCTCCAGCGTGCCGCGGTCGTCCAGGCCCAGCAGCCGGGCCGGACCTTCCGAGACCAGCCGCCAGGCCGTGCCCAGATCCATCAGGCCCGTGCGCTCCAGCATCAGGGCGGCGCGGCGCGGGCTGGGATAGTGGTAGTCCGAGGCCAGCGCGTCGCACAGCCCCATCGCGATCAGCTCCACCGCCGAGGCATTGCCCTTGTGCGAGCCGCCACGCACCACGTTGGGCGAGCCGAGAATGATGTGATCACCGCCAGCCCGCGCCGCCTCTGCCGCTTCCATGGTTTCGGGAAACTCCGAGATCCGCACGCCGCGCGCGCGCCATAGGCTGCGGTCCTCGGCACGATGGTCGTCGTGGCTGCCCAGCCGCACCCCCATCTCCGACAACGCGGCGCAGAGGGTATCCATGGCAGCGGGGATCTCGGCCCGCCGCGCGTGCATGTCCTTCAGCATCTGCCAGTGGACCTCCGGGTTGCGGCCCGCCTTCAGCGCCTGGCCGGTGAGGCGCGGTGGCTTCTTGCCCGCCGCCAGCCGCTCGTGCGGCAGGTGGTCGTTGAACACCACATAGGGCACCTGCCAGTCCGCGATGCGGGCGGGCAGCGCGGCGTAGTCGTCCAGCATGTGGATCTCCAGCCGCAGCTGCGGCATCAGATCGGTGACCAGCTCACCGCGCACCGCCTTGATGCCCTCGAACACCTGTGCGGCGAACTCCGGCCCGCGCAGGCCACCCTCCCAGGAATAGAACTGCGCCAGCACTGCGGTGGTGATGCCATTGGCGGCCAGTTCCGCCTCGGCCGCCACCACGCCTTCCGCCATCTGTTTCATGGCGCCGCGGCGCGGGGCCAGGTGGCGTTCGAACCCGTCGCCATGGGCATCGATGATGCCCGGCAGCACCAGGTAGCCCGAAAGGTCCACCGCCCGTCCGGCGGTTTCCTCCACCACCACGCCACCGGCGATGGCGATCTCGCCGCCGCGCTGCAGCCCCTGGGGGCGCAATACATCGCCGCCCTGCATGGTCAGTTCCAGGCTCATCCCTCGCCCTCTTCTTCGCAGCCGCCATTCAACTGGCAGGCCTCCGTGATAATTTCCTGCACCGCGTCCAGCCAGCCCAGATCCGGGTCAAAGCGGCCGGTCTCGATGAAATGCAGCGCCTGCGCCATCACCTGCGGATTGTTCATCATGTAGGTGTGGGTGACCGGCAGCGTCAGATGCGCGCGCATGCCTGCGACCCTGGTGCTCTCGACCGAGACCTTGCCGTCGTCCGGGCCGGGAATGAGGTTCGAGAACAAGGGGTTCAGAGATTCACTACCGGCGATGACCCCCAGCTCGAACGTCACCGGCGGCAGCTTTCTGGGCAGGCTGTCCGCACCGGTGCCCAGCTGCAGCCCGGCGGGGCCGTTCAGCAGGCCGAAGACCTCCCAGCCGCCCAACTCATCCACCAGCTCGCTGCCCTGGTTCGGCGGCCCCATCATCACCACCCGGCCGAGGTTTTGCGGATGGCCCTCCTGCAACCAGTAGCGCAGCAGGATGCCGCCCATGGAATGGCTGACCACATGCGTCGTCTGACGGCCACAGGCGGCAAAGGCCGGGGGCAGCGTCGCTTCCGCCAGATCCTCTATCGGCGCATCGGTCGAGTCATAGCCGGGGCGCACCACGTCGTAACCGCGCGAGCGCAGCACCTCCTCCATCACCGCAAAAGACGTCTCGGAGCGCGCCAGCCCGTGCAGCAGGATCACGCAGTCGGCGGCGGCAGGCAGCGGCAGCAGCGCCGCGGCGGCAAGGCACAGGGGTTTCAGCACAGATGTCATCCGTTGCAGATAGGCGCATTCCTCGGGCGGGAAAAGCCCCCGCCTCACTCTGCCGCGGCAGGGCGCGCCCTCGGCCCCCGCAGCACCACCAGGGCGATGCCGCCCAGCACCGCGATGGTGCCAAAGACCAGCCGCAAGCCAATCGCCTCCCCCAGCAGCGCCGCACCGGCGAGGATGGCGATCACCGGCACGCTCAGCTGCACCGTGGCGGCCACCGCGGGCGCCAGCTGCGGCAGCACCCGGTACCACAGCGCATAGCCCATGCCGGAGGTCACCGCGCCGGACAGCACCGCCAGGAGGATGCCATGGGCGCTGACAGCCGTGCCGCCGCCCGCCAGCAGCAGCACCGGCAGCATCATCAGGCTGGACCAGGCGAAATTCACCGCCGTCGCCGCCAGCGGCTGCTGCGCGCTGCGCCCCAACAGGCTGTAGATCCCCCAGCCCAGCCCGCTGGCCGCCATCAGCAGCGACGCCGTCAGCGGCACGCCTGCGCCCTCCTCGGGCCAGACCACATAGGCGAGACCGCCAAAGGCCAGCACCGCGCCCGCGGCCTGCAAGCCAGTGACCGGATTGCCACGCAGCGCGCCCCAGAGGAACATCGACACCTGCACCACCCCGAACAGCACCAGCGCCCCGAGCCCGGCGTCAAGATGCTGATAGGCAAGGGTAAACCCCGCCATATAGAGCGTCAGCGCCGCCCCGCCCCACAGCGACGCGGGGCGCAGGATCCGCTCCCGGCTCCACGGCTGCAGCCCGCGCGCGGCACACAGCACCGCCAGCATCAGCGCGCCCGACACCAGCCGCCACAGGCCAAAGCCGGTGGCATCCATATGCCCGCCCGCGATGGCAGCACGGCCGAGGATGGAATTGGCGGCAAAGGCCAGCATGGTGAGACAGACGAGAAGAAACAGGCGCATGGGCTGTGGCTACCGCGGCGCGCCGGGCGGGGCCAGTGAATTTTTTGTGCTACCACCCGAAGACGAAATGCATGCAGCCCCGCCTTAATCGAAGATCATAACCTCGATGGCGTATGCAGTCGCATATTCAACAGGCGGTGCGGGCCTTGAACACCTCCGAAGGCGTCAATCTCGCACAGAAAGCACTAAGGAAATCGCCGCATCTTCGATCTCGCTTTTCAACGTTGGCCCGGTAGCTCCGTACTCTCCCAGGAAGTCACGCTCGAAAGACTCGACATCATCGTCATTGAGCTTACCCTCAGCAGTTTGCCATTCGTCCCAATATTGCTCCATATTCACTGACGCGCCCAGTTGCAGGCTTTGCCTGACACGGGCTTGCAACTCCAATATCGGGGCGAAGACCATGGCGAAACGTTCTGCTGCATTCGCCAACCCCAAGCGTCTCAGCAGTGGAACACAATCCGCAACCAGCTTCGGCTGGTTGCCAAGCAGACCATCCCAGACGCCGCCATTGGCTATCCCGCCGGTAAGATGCGAGGCGCAGAAGACAAGCCATTGTAATTCATTAATGATCCCTTGATCCTTCAAGAAACCAAACCCGCTGGTAGCCGCTTCAGGCGTTTGTAGCTGCTGCAACTCCTGTGAAACGGCCTCTGGGAACATGAGCGCATGGTAATCCATCAGCAGCTGCTCCGAAGAACCTCCTGCGGCTTCAGCTCCGAGGTCCGGCAACGATGGCATAAGTATCTTGTGCAAAACGAATATCCTGTACAAATCCTACAAGAGCCTACTGAAACAAGCCAAAACGGCAAGTCGGAAAGGGACGGCCTTTTCAGGCCGCGGGGGCAGGGACTAAGTTCTGCGCATACTTGCCAGTGATTTTTTGTGAAACGCTCAGGGCATCGCCCGTCCGCGGGTGGGCGAATATCGCCCGCCCATAGGGGCGGTCGGGCGATGCCCGGCGTGCCGCCGGGCGCCACTGCCCGCCGCACTCAAACAAAAAGGGGCCGCCCGAAGGCAGCCCCAAATCTTCACGTCATCAGCGGTGGGCTCTCGGCAGATTGGCCTTTTCGGCCAATCGCCTGTCGCCGCATCCCAAATCCCAAAGGGATTTGTGATTACATCATGCCGCCCATGCCGCCCATGCCGCCCATGTCGGGCATGCCGCCGGCTGCCGCGCCTTCTTTGGCGGGCTTGTCGGCAACCATGGCTTCGGTGGTGATCAGCAGGCCAGCAACCGATGCCGCGTCTTCCAGAGCGGTACGGGTCACTTTCGCCGGGTCGATCACGCCGAAGGAGAACATGTCGCCATATTCACCGGTCTGTGCGTTGTAACCGAAGGAGGTGTCGGAAGATTCGCGGATCTTGCCGGCAACCACGGCACCGTCAACACCGGCGTTCTCGGCGATCTGGCGCAGCGGCGCTTCGATGGCCTTGCGAACGATGTTGATACCTGCGTTCTGATCGGCGTTGGCGCCTTCCAGACCTTCCAGAGCCTTGCCGGCCTGAACCAGGGCAACACCACCACCCACGATGACGCCTTCCTGAACGGCTGCGCGGGTCGCGTTCAGCGCATCGTCCACACGGTCCTTGCGCTCTTTCACTTCCACTTCGGTCATGCCGCCGACGCGGATCACGGCAACACCGCCTGCCAGTTTGGCAACGCGCTCTTGCAGCTTCTCACGGTCGTAGTCGGAGGTGGTCTCTTCGATCTGGGTACGGATCTGGGCAACGCGTGCTTCGATCTCGGCCTTCTCGCCAGCACCGTCGACGATGGTGGTTTCGTCTTTGGTGATTTCGACTTTCTTGGCGGTGCCCAGCATGTCCATGGTGACATTCTCGAGCTTCATGCCCAGATCTTCGGAGATGACCTGGCCGCCGGTCAGGATCGCGATGTCCTGCAGCATGGCCTTGCGGCGGTCGCCGAAGCCCGGTGCCTTGACGGCTGCGATTTTCAGGCCGCCGCGCAGCTTGTTGACAACCAGGGTTGCCAGCGCTTCGCCTTCGACGTCCTCAGCGATGATCAGCAGCGGCTTCTGCGACTGGATCACCTGCTCCAGCAGCGGAACCATCGGCTGCAGGGAGGACAGTTTCTTCTCGTGCAGCAGGATCATGCAGTCTTCGAGTTCTGCAACCATCTTGTCTGCGTTGGTGACGAAGTAGGGCGACAGGTAGCCGCGGTCGAACTGCATGCCCTCGACCACGTCGGTCTCGGTTTCCATGCCCTTGTTCTCTTCGACGGTGATGACGCCTTCGTTGCCGACTTTCTGCATCGCGTCGGCGATCTGGCGGCCGATTTCAGCTTCGCCGTTGGCGGAGATGGTGCCAACCTGCGCAACTTCGTCGGAGTCTTTCACTTCGCGGGCCATTTCCTTCAGGCTCTCAACGACCTTGGAGGTGGCGAGATCGATGCCGCGCTTCAGGTCCATCGGGTTCAGGCCAGCTGCAACCTGCTTCAGGCCTTCCTTGACGATGGCCTGGGCCAGAACGGTTGCGGTGGTGGTACCGTCACCGGCTTCGTCGTTGGTGCGGGAAGCAACTTCCTTCACCATCTGGGCGCCCATGTTCTCGAACTTGTCTTCCAGTTCGATTTCCTTCGCCACGGACACGCCGTCCTTGGTGATGCGCGGTGCGCCGAAGGATTTGTCCAGAACCACGTTGCGGCCTTTGGGGCCCAGGGTCACCTTCACGGCATCAGCCAGAATGTTGACGCCTTTGAGCATGCGGTTGCGGGCATCGGTGTCGAATTTGACGTCCTTAGCAGCCATTGTTCACTCTCCTAGAGAATTTCTGTGTGTTTCAGCGAGATTGGGATCAGAGAAGCCGGAGGGCTTACTCGATGATGCCCATGATGTCGCTTTCCTTCATCATCAGCAGCTCTTCGCCGTCGACGGTGACTTCGGTGCCGGACCACTTGCCGAACAGGATCTTGTCACCCGGCTTGACGGCCATGGCGATCAGCTCGCCGCTGTCTTTACGCGCGCCCTCACCGGTTGCGACGACCTGGCCTTCGCTCGGCTTTTCCTTGGCGGAATCAGGGATGATCAGGCCGCCTGCGGTTTTTTCTTCGCTCTCGGTGCGACGCACCAGGACGCGGTCATGAAGCGGTTTCAATGCCATCTTTGCAGCTCCTTAAAGGCTCAAAGGTTGTTATCTTGTGCACCTCGATGCGCCCGCAGATCGGGGCTTCGACCGAGGTCGTTATCACTCACCCGGGGTGAGTGCTAACGAAGGGGAAGCTAGGAATGCACCCTGCGCTTGTCAACATGGAATCAGCAGAAAAATTGCATCCGCCGACGACCGGATCAGCGGCACTCCGGGGCGGTGTCTTCCCAGCTGCCGGACCAGTCCGCCAGCCCTTTCCGCCCCGCCTCGGTCAGCTCGTATATGCCGGTTGAGACCCGTGCGAACCAACCATAATGGTTGCTGGCCATCAACCGGGTGGCGCGGGCGACGCCGGTGGCGCGGGCCACCTCTGCGCCCTTGCAGGCGCCCACCGTCGCCAGATGCGCGGCACAGGCCAGCGCATCCTGGCGATAGGCGGTGACGATGCCGTGCCGGGTGGCGCCGCCCGCGTTCGGGTCGCCCCGCAGCGTCTGGAATTCGCGCAGCAGCCGTTGCTGTTTCTTCCTGGACTTGCGCGGGCTGTAGGGACCGGGGTCGCAATGCACCTCGGCCCGGCCATCGGGCAGAATGGTGATGAGGCCCAGCCCCAACCGCCGGCACAGCGCCAGATTATCCCTGAGCATGCGCCGCGCCTGCCGCCCCGAGGGCCGTGGCACCGCGATATAGACGTGATCGCTGACCGCCAGCCTGGCCACCGCCTGGTGAAACAGCGACAGCGAGAACCGCAGCTTCAGCTCGACGATCACCGGCGGCTCGTCGCCGCGACAGGCCATTACGTCCACCGCGCCGACCTCGCCCTTGACGACGTAGCCCTGCGCCTCGAGCAGCGCCTTCACCGGCGCATAAAGCTGATCCTCGCGTTCCATGCGCCATGACTGGCAGGATGCCGCGCGATTGGCAATGCAACGCCCGTAGGTTCAACGAATTCGCCAAGGGGCGGCAGGCAGGCAAGCGGTGGCGGCAGCGCTGGCTACCAGAAGCCCGCGCCGCTGCCGCGCGCCATGCGCCATTGCGCCAAGAGCCAGACCACGAGGTCGAACCCCTGCCCTGCGATCAGCTTCGCCAGCCGTCCGGGGCGCAAGGTGCCGGGGGCCCGCAGCATCGCCGCGCTGCGCTTGACCAGGAAATGCACCGGCACCCAGCCCCAGGGCGCGCGCGGCAGCGCCGTCGCCAGCATGTTCTGCAACCAGCCCTCCTGCGCCGCCGCCTGCTGCAGCGCGGCCGAGCGCTGATTCCGCGGCAGCCGCCGCAGGTGGTCGAACAGCGCCAGATTGACCGCGCCGCCGATCACGATGCGGGTCTGATGGCGGATCAGCGCAGCCAGGGTCCGCTCGCTTTCATAGATGTGCCAGACAGCCGGGCTGGCATCGATGCGGGACAGATCCTCCGGCGCGGTGAAATTGCGGGTCAGCAGCATGGCGCGCAGGAAGCCGTCCTCCACCGGCAGGCCCGCGGGCATATGCACCGCACGCACCTCCGCGGCGCGGGCGGCATAGCACTGGCCGCAGATGTGGCTGCGCACCTCCTCGCGGCTGCTACCGCCGGAGACGATCAGCTTTTCGACCAGCGACAGGCGGCGCTCGGCCAGCGCCAGATCCTTGACCGGAAAGGAACTGCTGGCGGCCAGCTGCGGGTTGGCCTGCATGAAATCGGCCAGCTGCTGCAAGGTGGAGGCATCGGCAAAGCGGATGTCCGCGTCGCAATAGATCAGCAGATCCGCCTCGGCGCGCGAAAACTCGTGGGTGAAGCGGTTCCAGGTGCGGCTCTTGCCCGGCTCGGGGAGTTTCAGCACCTCGGCCCGGTCCGTCAGCGCGCTGGCCGCAAGGGCGGCGCGGGCCTGTGCGACCGTGTCGTCGCTGCAGCCGTTGGCCAGCACGAAAAGCCGCAGATCCGCGCCCGCCTGCAGCAGCGACTGCCCGGCCAGATACGCCAGCATGGCGGCGATGCCTGCGCCCTCGTTATGGGCAAAGATGCCGATGTCGATTTTCAGCGCCCTGGATGTCTGTCCCATGCCTGCCCCTGCGCCTGCCCTGCCCGTTTGCTGCGACCCTAGGCCTTGGTCCGGGGCGAGACAAGCGGCGGCAAATCGGCGCTGCGGCGCGGCACCTGGGAGTTATGGGATGACACGGGCGCGCAGCCTTTCTATAAGGCGCGCAAATCTCCCCTATTTCATGTCAGATGAGTGAACAGGACAGCCCATGACCATTCAAGTTTTCGGCCATAAATCCCCCGACACCGATTCCACCGGCTCCCCCATTGTCTGGGCCTGGTACCTGAACGAGGTGAAAGGCGTGGCCGCCGAGCCCAAGCTCTTGGGCGAGCCGAACACCGAAGCGGCCTTCATGCTGCAGCGCTGGGGTCTCGAGAAGCCCGCGATCATCGAAGACGTGGCCGATGACGCCGCCGTCGTGATCGTCGACACCAACAACCCGGCCGAGCTGCCCGCCAACATCAACGGCGCCGACGTGCAGGCGATCATCGACCACCACAAGCTGGTCGGCGGCCTGGAAACCAAGGGCCCGATCGACATCACCATCCGCCCGCTGGCCTGCACCGCCACCATCATGGTTGACCTGATGGGCGACGACGCCGCCAAGATGCCCGAGGCGATCAAGGGTGCCGCCCTGACCTGCATCCTGTCCGACACGCTGGAATTCCGCTCGCCCACCACCACCGCACATGACAAGGAAGTGGCCGAGAAACTGGCCGCCGACCTGGGCATCAACATCGCCGACTACGCGGCAGAGATGTTCGCGGCAAAGTCCGATGTGTCGTCCTTCTCCGACGCCGAACTGCTGCGCATGGACTCCAAGGAATACGAAGTCGATGGCACCAAGTTCCGCGTCTCCGTGCTGGAAACCACCGCGCCGGCCGTTGTGCTGGACCGCAAGGCCTCGCTGATGGAGACCATGACCACCGTGGCAGCCGAGGACGGCGTCGACCAGGTGCTGCTGTTCGTCGTGGACATCCTGAACGAGGAAGCCACCCTGTTGGTGCCGAACGACCTGGTGAAGACCGTCGCCAAGAAATCCTTTGACGCGGATGCGGACGGCGACACCGTGGTGCTGCCGGGCGTCATGTCGCGCAAGAAGCAGATCATCCCGAACCTGAAGGTCTGATCGCGACCCGCAGATCGCTGATTCACAAAAGGCGCCCCTCGGGGCGCCTTTTTCGTTTTGCGGCGGCTGCGGCTTGCGATTGTCAGCGATAGCGCCCGCCGGCCTGCAGCACCTCGATCTGGTAGCCGTCCGGATCGGCGATGAAGTAGAACTTCGCGAGGATGTTTTCGCCATCGGGTTTGAATTCGACGATGTCGCGCGGTTCGTAACCGGCCGCCTTGGCCGCGGCATGGGAAGCTTCGAGATCCTCGACCGCGAAAGCCAGGTGGCCATAGCCGTTGCCCAGCTCGTAGGGCGTTTCCTGCCCTTTGTTCACGGTCAGCTCCAGCTCGAAGGGGCTTTCATCGGTCGCGAGGTAGATCAGGCTGAAGCCCTCGAAGTCGAAACGGTCGCGCACCTCCATGCCGAATACCGCCTTGTAAAAGGCCAGCGAGCGGGCTTCGTCCAGCACGCGGACCATCGAGTGAATCGGTTTTGCCATCTTGTCGTCTCTCCGGTTGCCCCGGCGGGGCGGTGGTCTCTCCCTGTCGCCGGTTTAGCGGCAATGCGGGGGCTGCGAAAGCGGTTGCCCCATGGCATTGTCGGCGCGGCTCGGGCATAAGCGGGGGAAACCTGCCTCAGGAGATCGCCCATGACCCAGATCATCAATTCCCTCGCCGAAGTCTCCAGCCGCTACAAGGCGCTGTTCGTGGACCTTTGGGGCTGCGTGCACAACGGCATCACCGCCTTTCCCGAAGCGGTCGCGGCGCTGCAGGCCTACCGGGCGCAGGGCGGCCTGGTGGTGCTGGTCACCAATTCTCCCAAGCCGCGGGCCGGGGTTGCCGCGCAGCTGGGCGAATTCGGCGTGCCCGACGATGCCTATGACACCATCGCCACCTCCGGCGACAGCGCGCGGGCCGCGATGTTCACGGGGGCTGTCGGCAACAAGGTGTATTTCATGGGCGAGTGGGAACGCGATGCCGGCTTCTTCGAGCCGCTGAACGTGATCCACGATCCGGTCGAGATCTCCATTGTGCCGCTGAAGGAGGCCGAAGGAATCGTCTGCTGTGGCCCCTTCGACACCCAGGCTGACCCGGATGTGAACCGTCCGGATTTCCTCTATGCCAAGCAGATGGGACTGAAGCTGCTGTGCGCCAACCCCGACATCGTGGTGGACCGCGGCGAAACCCGCGAGTGGTGCGCCGGCGCGCTGGCGCGGCTGTATACCGAGATGGGCGGCGAGAGCCTCTATTTCGGCAAACCGCATCCGCCGATCTATGACCTCGCCCGCCGCCGCCTGGCAGAGCTGGACGTCGACATTGCCGACGCGGACATCCTGGCGATCGGCGACGGGCCGCATACCGACATCGCAGGTGCCATGGGCGAGGGCATCGATTCCCTGTTCATCACTGGCGGCCTGGCCGCGCGCGAGACCAAAACCGCGCAGCAGCCGGATGCGGATGCGCTGGCGGACTACCTGTCGCAGGAGCAATCCGCCCCCACCTATGCCATTGGTTTCCTGCGCTAAAATTACCCATCCAATAGTGGATCGCCGCACCCCGCCCCGAAAGGGCGGGGTTTTTCGTGCTGAAGCCCCTTGATTTTCTGCAGTTGCAAAGTAATAAAGTTGCGCAAGCGGGCAATCTGGCGCGCAAATATTTCAGAACGCCCACGGCCGCAGCCGGACCGGGGCACCACGGACGGAGGACCGGATGTTGGACAACCTGCCCCGCGGCACCATCTGCATCGAGGACATCGAGATGGGCATGGTGCGCTACCTGCGCAAAACCATCACCGATGAGGATATCGAGAAATTCGCCCAGGTCTCCACCGACCGCAATCCGGTGCATCTGGATGACGCCTATGCCCAGGACACGATTTTCGAGGGCCGCATCGCCCATGGCATGCTGACCGCCGGGCTGATCTCGGCGGTGATCGGCGAGCAGCTACCCGGCCACGGCACCATCTACATGAGCCAGTCGCTGCGGTTCCTCGCACCGGTGCGCCCCGGCGACATGGTGCTGGCGGAGGTTGAGGTCACCGACATCGTGATCGACAAGCGCCGGGTCAAGCTGGACTGCCGCTGCATCGTCGACGGCAAGAAGGTGCTGGAGGGCGAGGCAATGGTGCTGGCGCCGTCGCGCAAGTTCGACTGAACCGGGCACGGCCCGCGCTCTGTCGTCCGCGACTGGCGCTTTAGCGGCGCTTTGCTGCAGGTTCAGCCGCCGGGGCCGTTTGGCCTTGGCGGTTTGTTTTTCTGGTCTCTTTTGTATCTGCCGTGGAGCACGTGCCCGCAAAGGGTGGCGGCGCCGCCGGACGGAGGATGGGCGCTCCCCCGCGGGGGAGGCTCGGACAGGATATCCTGAACGACCCCCTTTTTATCGGGGCCGGTCTCCTGATGATGCGCGGGCGGCCACACAGTTCGCCCAGCGCCGGGTGTCATGGCCACAGGGCCATGGCGAATGATCGATCGCCTCGCAGTCTGGCACAGCGGCCTGAGAATTGCGTGAAGGCAGCGTACGCCGGGTGCGCAACACCTTGCTCCTTGGGGCGGCACCCGCCCGGAACAGGGCGCGCGGCACCGCCGGGCCAGCGCCTGCCCGCCCGGCGTCGCGCCCTCCCCTGCCACTGGCCGCTTGAACCGGCGGGCGGCTGCGGATAGGCATGCGCCATGCGTATCGTCAGAGATTATCAGTTCGTCGAAGACCAGGACCGGGGCGCCACCGTCGCCATCGGCAATTTCGACGGCGTGCACCTGGGCCATCAGTCGGTGATCGAGCTGGCCCGCAAGGCCGCCCCCGATGCGCCGCTCGGCGTGATGACCTTCGAGCCCCACCCGCGCGAGTATTTCGCGCCCGACAGCCCGCCGTTCCGGCTGATGCGCGCCGATGCGCGGGCGCACCGGCTGGAGAAGCTGGGCGTGGCGCGGCTTTATGAGCTGAACTTCAACACCGCCCTCTCCAGCCTGACACCCGAGGAATTCGCCCGCGACGTGATCGCCAAGGGGCTGGGGCTGCGGCACGTGGTGGTCGGGGCCGACTTCTGCTTTGGCAAGGCGCGCGCGGGCAATGCCGAAGATCTGAAACGCTTCGGCGCGCAATATGGCTTTGGCGTCACCATCGCGCCGCTGATGGAATATTCCGAACATGCGGTGTCCTCCACCGCGATCCGCAACGCGCTGACCGAAGGCCGCCCGGCCGACGCCAAGGAGATGCTGGGCCACTGGCACCGCATCGAGGGCGTGGTGATCGGCGGCGAGCAGCGCGGCCGCGAGCTGGGCTTTCCCACCGCCAACATGTCGATCGACGGGCTGCACCAGCCGCGCTTTGGGGTCTACGCGGTGCTGGTCGATGTACTGGACGGGCCGCATAAGGGCAGCTACCACGGCGCGGCCTCGATCGGGGTGCGGCCGATGTTCGGCGGCGTGGTGCCCAATATCGAGACCTACCTGTTTGATTTCTCGGGCGACCTTTATGGCGCGACGCTGTCGGTGGGGCTGGTGGAGTTCCTGCGGCCCGAGCTGAAGTTCGACGGGCTGGACGCGCTGATCGCGCAGATGGATGCAGACTGCGCCCGCGCCCGCGGCATTCTGGCCGCGTTATGAAACGGGGCAAGGACGTGATCGACCGCGCGGGTCTGGCGCCGCGGTTCTGGGAGAAGAAGCCGCTGAGCGAGCTGAACCAGAAGGAATGGGAAGCGCTGTGTGACGGCTGCGGCAAATGCTGCCTCAACAAGCTGGAGGACGAGGAGACCGGTGAAGTGGCTCTGACCCGGGTCGCCTGCCGCCTGCTGGATGATGCCACCTGCCGCTGCTCGCAGTATCCGATCCGCCATCAGTTCGTGCCGGAATGCATCGTGCTGAAGCCCGACAACCTCGACACCCACGCCTACTGGATGCCCGAGACCTGCGCCTACCGGCTGGTGTGGCAGGGCAAGCCGCTGCCCGAGTGGCATCCCTTGCTGACCGGCACGCCGGAGAGCGTGCACGCGGCCGGTGTCTCGGTGCGCGGCTGGACGGTATCGGAGTTCGAAACACCCGAGGATGAGTGGGAAGACCACATCATCGAGGAACCCACCTGAGTTCTTGTTTTCCAGATTTCCCAAGGAGCTACTGCCATGCATTTCGCCTCTGACAATTCCGGCCCGGTGCCGCAGCAGGTCCTGGATGCGCTGGCCGCGGCCAACCAGGGCTATGCCATGGGCTATGGCGCTGATCCGCAGATGGAACAGGTCACCGCCCGCATCCGCGAGATCTTCGAGGCCCCCGAAGCGGCGGTCTACCTGGTGGCGACCGGCACCGCCGCCAATGTGCTGGCGCTGTCGGCGCTGTGCCAGCCATGGCAGACGATGTTCTGCACCCGGCAGGCGCATATCAACGTGGATGAATGCAACGGGCCGGAGTTCTTCAGCGGCGGTGCCAAGCTGACCACGGTCTGCGATGCCGACAAGATGACCGCGCAGGATCTGCGCCGCGCCCTGGAGGGCGAGGAGAACCGCGGCGTGCACGGCCCCAAGCGCGGGCCGGTGTCGCTGTCGCAGGTGACGGAGTTCGGCACGGTCTACTCGGTCGCGGAGCTGAACGAGCTGGGCGCGGTGGCGCGGGACTATGGCCTGCCGGTGCATATGGACGGCGCGCGTTTTGCCAATGCGCTGGTGTCCTTGGGCTGCACGCCCGCCGAGATGACCTGGAAGGCAGGGGTTGAGGCGCTGTCCTTTGGCGGCACCAAGAACGGCTGCCTGGGCGTCGAGGCGGTGGTGCTGTTCGACCCCGCCCGCGCCGAGGAGTTTGAGTACCGCCGCAAGCGCGGCGCGCATCTGTTCTCCAAGCACCGCTACCTGTCGGCGCAGATGCTGGCCTATCTGAGTGATGATCTGTGGCTTCAGAACGCCCGTGCCGCCAATGCCAAGGCCGCGCGGCTGGCCAAGGGTCTGGCCGCGGCCGGAGCCGAATTCAGCCACAAGGTGCAGGCCAACATGATCTTTGCCGCGCTGCCCCGCGCCACCCACCGGCGCCTGTTCGACGCCGGTGCCGCCTATCACCTGTGGGACGGGGGCATGGACGGCCCGGAGGACGAGATGGTGACCGCGCGGTTCGTCTGCGACTGGTCGGTGCCGGACGCGCAGATCGACGCGTTGCTGGCGCTGCTGTAGGTCAAACACCGGAAGGCGCAACCGCCTCTGGTGCAGGCGGACAGGCCGCCTGAACCTGACCACCCTGCATCTCAGTCTTGGCGGCTGTCCTCCTCGGCCCTGTTCTCGGCCGTGGTCCCGCCTGCCGTCCCGCCCGCGCGCTCCGCGGCCGCGGTTGCCTCGGGCGTCTGTGCCACAGGCGCGCGCGCGGCCTCCGGTCGACCGTTCCAGAACCGGCGCAACAGGGCCGCGGTCTGCTGCGGATGCGTCACCGGCAGCATGTGCCCGGCGCCCGGCATCGCCACGCAGAGCGCCTGCGGCAGGCGTCGGCTGAGCCCGCGGGCAATCACCGCCATCACCGCCGGGCTCTTGCTGCCGTAGATCAGCTGAACCGGCATCGTCACCCCGTCCAGCGCGCCGGGCGCAAGGGTGCCGTTCTCGTCGTCGTAGAGGGTCGCGTGGCTGGCCGGGATCACCGGCATTGCCCGCATCATCGCCGCCCGCGAGCTCTCGGGCAGGTCCGGCCACTTCGGGTGGCCCGGCCCCCACAGGCGGTTGAACAGCCGCGTTGCGCGCTCCAGATCACCGGCTGCATAGGCCTGGTCGAACGGCAGGCTCTCGGCCTCGATGGCGGCCAGCAGGCCCGGATCGTCGCTGCGCGCCACCGCGAACAGCACCGGCTCGATCAGGGTCAGGCTGCGCACCAGGTCGGGCCGCGCCATCGCCATGCGCAGCGCCACCGTGGCCCCGAAGGAATGGCCGATCACGTCCACCGGGGTGTCCTGCGCACCGTCGCTTGCGGCCATGTCCTGCAGCAGCACCAGACCGGCCTCGGTGTTCAGCAGCTGGTAGTTGCCCTGCCCGTCCCAGTCCGGGCTGCGCCCGTGGTTGAGCATGTCAAAGCCGGTCAGCGTGACCTCGCGCTCCATCGCCGCCGCCAGACCGCGCCAGGCGCCGGAATGGGCGAGCGAACAATGCACCGCCAGGAGCGGCCGCGGCCCCTCGCCGAAGCTGCGCGCGAAGATCCCCTGCGGCAGCTCCGTCACGGCTGCCCCCCGGCCAGATGCGCGTCCAGATCCGCCAGCCGGTCCTGGCCCCAGAAACGGGCTCCGTCCGCCGTCACCCAGAAGGGCGCGCCGAAGACACCCGCGGTGACGGCATCCTCGAGGTTCTGCGCATAGGTTTCCGCGCCGGCCAGGAGGCCGCTGTCCGCCAGCGCGGGGTCAAAGCCGGCGCCATCGAGACAGCCGCGGATCACCGCGTCCTCGGCGATGTCCTTCTCCTCGGCCCAGCAGGCGCTGAGGATCGAGGTCACCAGCTGCGCCAGATCGCCGCCCCCGGCCGCCTGCGCGGCGATGATCGCATAGGAAGACGGTGCGGCATTGGTGGGCCAATGGGCCGGTTTCAGATTGATCGGCATCCCCAGCGCCGCCGCCTGGCGCTGCATTTCGATCAGCCGGTATTCCTGCCGCGCCGGATGGCGCTGCGCGGGCGGGGTGCCGCCGGTGCGGGGAAACAGCGCGATGATGTCCAGGGGCTTGAGGTTGAGCGTCACCCCGTGGCGCGCGGCGATCTCCCAGGGGCGCCTGCCGGCCAGATAGGTAAAGGGCGACAGGGTTGAGAAGTAGAAATCCACGGCTGCCATTGGTTGTTTCTCCCGCTAATAACTTTGCGCGACGGTAAGTGCATGATAAGCGGGGTTCAATATCACGAATCTGACACATTGCCATTGCTGCCTGGGGATCACAGCCAATGCCGACCTTGAACGAACCCAAGCTGATTGCTGGGAACGCCAATCTTCCTCTTGCCCAAGCCATCACCCGCCGGATGAGCATGCACCGTGGCGTTGACCAGGGTCTGGTCGATGCGCGCGTGGAGCGCTTCAATGACGGCGAGATCTTCGTCGAAGTCTATGAAAACGTCCGCGGCGAGGACATGTTCATCATTCAGCCGACCTCGAACCCGGCGAATGACAACCTGATGGAACTGCTGATCATCTCCGATGCGCTGCGCCGCTCTTCGGCCCAGCGGATCACCGCCGTGATCCCCTACTTCGGCTATGCCCGCCAGGACCGCCGCACCAAGGCACGCACCCCGATCTCGGCCAAGCTGGTGGCCAACATGCTGACCGGTGCGGGTATCGAGCGGGTGCTGACCATGGACCTGCACGCGGCGCAGATCCAGGGCTTCTTCGACATCCCGGTGGACAACCTCTATGCCAGCCCGATCTTCGCGCTGGACGTGAAGGCGCAGTTCAAGGACCAGATGGAAGACCTGATGGTCGTCAGCCCCGACGTGGGCGGCGTGGCCCGCGCACGCGAACTGGCCAAGCGCATCAACGCGCCGCTGTCGATCGTCGACAAGCGCCGCGAGAAGCCCGGTGAAGTGGCCGAGATGACCGTGATCGGCGATGTGACCGACAAGATCTGCCTGATCGTCGACGACATGTGCGACACCGCCGGCACGCTGTGCAAGGCGGCGCAGGTGCTGCTCGACAACGGCGCCAAGGAAGTGCACGCCTATATCACCCACGGCGTGATGAGCGGCCCGGCGGTGGAGCGCGTGACCAACTCGGTGATGAAATCGCTGGTGCTGACCGACTCGATCCAGCCGACCGAGGCGGTGGCCGCCGCGCCCAACATCCGCATCCTGCCGACCGCGCCGCTGTTCACCCAGGCGATCCTGAACATCTGGCACGGCACCTCGGTGTCGTCGCTGTTCGAGGACAAGACGCTGGTGCCGATCTACGAGAGCCTGTACAGCAACGGCGGCTAAGACAGCCCGCCTTGCCAAAGAATGTAAAGCCCCGCAGCCTGCGGGGCTTTTTCTTTGCCCGCCGCGCGTCAGGCGGCAACGCGACGGCGGTGCTGGCGCAGCGCTGCCACTCCGGCCCCCACCGACAGCAGCGCAACGCCCCCCGCCACCCCGGCAAAGGTGCCGCCATAGCCCCACTGGCTGATGGCAGGCGTACTGACCAGCGGCGACAGGAACTGGCCGCTGAACACCGAGGCGGTGAGGATCGCCCCCGCCGTGCCGCGGCGGCTGGCGGGGGCGAGCTCCAGCGCGATGGCGACAAAGCCGGGCGAGACGGTGGCATAGCCGACGCCCACCGCCATTGCGCCGGCCAGAGACAGCGCCGCGCTGCCCTGCTGCGCCAGACACCAGAAGCCCACCGCCAGCGCGGCATAGCCGAGGGCAAAGATCAGCGCCTGCGGCAGCGCCGCCTTCAGCCGGGCGTAGAACAGCGCCGCAATGCCACCACAGAGCGACAGCAGCCCCAGCCCGGCACCCGTCATCGCCGAACTGTCGAAGCCCTGTGCCTGAAAGAAGAAGGGCAGCTGTGTCGGCATCAGGAAAAACAGGCCATTGGTCAGCATCTGCAGAGCCGATACCGCCAGAACCAGCGCCAGCCAGGCCGGGTGCGCCGCGTCTGCTTGGGGTCTGTCCCCCTCGGCCCGGTTGCGCGCGGGCTCCGGCGCGTGGCGCCAGACGGTGTAAAGGCAGACCAGGGCCAAAGCGTAGATCAGGAACGGCAGGCGGGGCGAGACCGCGGCAGCCAGGCCCGCCAGGCCGATGAACAGCAGTCCGCCGAAGTTGCGCGCCGAGATTTGCAGGCCGGTCAGCGCCTGACGGCGCGGGCCGGTGAAGTAGTCACCAATCAGTGCCGTTTGCGCCGTCATGATCAGCGCGACCGCAATTCCGAGGCCAAAGCGGCTGACCAGAACCATCTGCAACCCGGGCAGATAAGCCCCGGCGGTACCGAAGAGCACGAACAGCCAGACCCCGGCCAGAAGCACCCGCCGTCGCCCCGCACGATCCGTCAGCCATCCGGCGAGCGGTGCCACCAGCACCACCGCCAGCGAGGGCGCGGTGACCAGCAGCCGCACCAGGACCGCCGCCCCGGGCTGCGCTGCAAACTCCTGTTCCAAGCCGGTCAACGCCGGGCTGATGGTGGCATTTGCCATCACCGTAAGGCTGGCCGCCATCAACAGCGCCATCGCGCGTGGCTCGCGCCAGAGCGCGCCATTACTCGTCTTCATCCGGGTGTCCCCTTGTCCATTTCAATCAGGACTGGCACCCTGCCACTTGAAGTCAGCTTGAGGTCAATGATGAAACTTCTGGATATCGGAGAGGTCAGCGAACGGTCCGGCGTGGCGCCCTCGGCGTTGCGGTACTACGAGGACCTCGGGCTGATAACCTCTTGCGGGCGCAACGGGCTCAGGCGGCAGTTCGGGCCGGAAGTGCTGCTGCAACTGTCGCTGATCACGCTGGGAAAGGCAGCCGGTTTCGCGTTGAAGGACATCGCGGGCATGTTCGGACAGGGCGGCCGCCCCGAATTGCCGCGCGATCAGCTGCATGCCCGCGCCGACGCCCTCGAGGCACAGATCCACGAGCTGACGACCCTGCGCGATGCGCTCCGCCACGTGGCCGACTGCCCCGCGCCCAGCCATCTGGACTGTCCCAAGTTTCAGAAGTTGCTGCGTGCAGGCAGCCTTACGGCAGAGG
Source organism: Leisingera sp. S2M4 (assembly GCF_055398055.1). Taxonomy (NCBI): domain Bacteria; kingdom Pseudomonadati; phylum Pseudomonadota; class Alphaproteobacteria; order Rhodobacterales; family Roseobacteraceae; genus Leisingera; species Leisingera sp. S2M4. The sequence continues at coordinate 2,418,071 of NZ_AP040861.1, read as the reverse complement.
TCTAGTCAACGTCCCAGTCGTCGGCGTAAGGCAGCTCGCCGATGGCCATCCAGGCCGCGCGCAACCTGGCGGCGCGGCTGTCGGACCAGGTGCGAAAGACAATTTCGAAGCCGTTGCGGGTGATGTTCTCGGCCACCAGTTCGGCGCGGATCGCGGCCTTGGTGTCCATGTCCCACAGGGATGGCGACACCTGCACGGCGGGCGGACGGGCAAAACCTTCGCTGAAGTCCACCTTGCAGCGCCGCTCGCGCAGGCCGGTGCCGGTCCACATCTCGCCGCCGTCTTCGAAGTCGGAAAATACCACCGTATCTCCCTGAAGAATCCCCGTGCGGGGATTTCGTAGTCTTATCATTCCGCGTTCCAGCCCCCTACTCGCCCGGTATTTTAGCCCGCCACCGGGCGAAGATCAGCAACAATTCGCGCAAACCGGGCCCGCGCCCTGAAACTGGCCGAATTGCCACATGCGGTCTCGGGGTGTGCGGCGCGGCGGCGTTCAGCTGTCCTCGGCACTGAGCGCGGTGCTGAGCCGGGTGATTTCCTCGAGCCGGGCGGAGATCCGGTCCTGGAACAGGCCCAATTCGTCGATGATCGAATTCAGCGACTCGCCCACGTTGCCGAGCCGCGCGCATTCGATCTTGCACAGCACCCGCGTGGTGGTCAGCGCCATGAAATGCCGGTGCAACGTCATGCAGGCCTTTTGAATGCGGGCGGCCTCGAAGCGCACATCCCGCAGGCTGCTGCCCGCCTTTTCGACCTGCACGCCCTTCAGCTGCTTCAGGATGCCCTGCTCATGCGTGATGTTGATGGTGGCCGCGGCGTCCGGGTTTTCCTGCTCCAGCTGGTGGCCGCATTCGGTCAGGATACGCGCCAGCCCCTCGACAAAGATGGCCGCGGTCACGGTGCCCTTGATCGCGCGGAAATTGCTGTCCTTGCCCCAGACATGCGCCTCGAACCAGCTGGACATCTCGCGCGACATGGCGCTGTAGTTCTGCGACAACACGGTGACCGGCCCGCCCGCCGGCTCGATACGCGAGGCGATGACCCGCAGGTTGTGCGGGATGGTACGCATCGATTCAAAATCCTGCACCAGCGCCTCGGTTTCCTGCACCAGCCGTTCGGCGGTGGCGAACATGGCGCGCCGTTCGACGATTCGCTCGTCTGCCGGGCGATGCAGCCCGGCGTCCCGCGCCACCAACTCCTCTGCCAGCGCGTGGCCTGCAAAATCGCTGTAGGTGGCATAGCCCATCTCCCGCAGCCGCGCGAGCAGCCGGTCGACGCTCTGCTTGGGCTCCAGCCCCTCGTTCAGCTCGGCCTGGCGCAGGCACGCGTATTCCTGCTGCATCGTCTTCAACAACGGGCTGGACGGTTTGATCCGAGCTGACAGGTAGCCCCCCTCGCAGGGGGTGATGACCGCGAACACCCAGTAGTAGCTGCCGTCGCTGGCCTTGTTCTTGACATAGGCCCCGACGGTGTCGCCGTTGCGGATGGTGTCCCACATCAACTGGAACACCGCCCGCGGCATGTCGGGGTGACGGACCAGCTTGTGCGGAGCGCCCAGCATCTCCTGGAGCGGGAATTTGGACACCCGGCTAAACACCGTGTTGCCCGCCAGAATCACCCCGCGGCTATCCGTACGAGAGAAAAACACTTCATCCAGGGCAAAGGCGGCCTCACGGCCTCTGGCCTGCGGGGCCAGCGTGCGATCTTCAAAGGACACGTGTTGGTTCCTGTCAGTGAAATACGTCTGCCAAATCTGTCTAGCGACGACAGATTTTCAAATTGCTAATGGCAGGCCCGGATACCGCGGGCCTGCCCCGGACCGGCGTCAGGCGACGGCGCTGGCGCGCTGTGCGGCGGGTGCCTGCTGTGGTGCGGGCGCGACGCCCAGGCTGCGCAACACCGGCAGCCGGCGGGCCGCGAAATTACCGGCGCGGGCTTTCAGCAGCGCGATGTTTTCCTCGTCGCTTTCCAGCACCCGGCCCTCGTGCTGCAACCTCTGGCCTTGCGGCGCGAGGATGCGCCACGCCAGCGCCGCCCAGTCGGTCGGCGCCTGCGCGCCTTCGTCCAGCGCCAACAGGAACAGCTGTTCCAGCCGATCCAGCGCCACCCCGCCGCCGGTGACCGGCGAGGCGAGGAAGCCCAGGGTGTCGCTGTCCTCGGCCCGTTTGCACACCGCCTGGTTGAACTTGCGGCAGCTGTCGCGGCGTCGCTCAAGGTCTTCCGTCGGCAGACAGGGCACCAGGCAGCCACAGCCAATGAGCACCATCAGCATGCGCCGGATGCTGGCCCAGTCCATGCCACCGAACACCCCCTGGTCCAGCAGCGCGCGCACCGTGGCGGGCCCCTGTGACAGGGCAGTCAGGACCGGGGCATACTGCTCCGGCGCAAGGTCGATCTCGGCGCCCCGGTGCTGGAAGGTCAACCGGCCGCCGGAATAGGGGCGCACCAACGCGAGAGGGGTTTCAAACCAGCCGCCGATTTCGCCGCGCGGGGTATGGGCGAGCTTGCCCTTCACGAAAACATCGGTGCGGAAATGCTCGTTCAGCAGCATGTCGCGCAGCCCCTCGCGGCGGCAGGGATCGCTCTCCGCCTCAAGGAGCGCCTGCTGCTCGGGGGTGAAGCGCACATCATCCAGGTTGTCGAGCGGGCTGGTGGAGCCGAGAAAATCCAGCTTGGCCTGCCCCATTTCATCCTTCAGGTCTTCGAAATAGAAGGGCGTCCAGTCGGCGTTGAAGTATTCATGCGCGAGGTAGTTTTCCGGCATCTTCTGCATGTGGGCCAGCCGTTTGCCCGCGAGCGGGTTGCGGGCAAAGACACCGGCACCGGCCTCCTGCAGTTTGCGCGCCCAGCCGATGGCCTCCTGGATGCGGGTCGGCAGCGGGCCGCTGCCCTGTTCGACACGGCTGCGCAGCAGCTGGCGCAGCGGCATGGCCGCGGCCCAGCCCGGCATCGCATTGTAGCTGACATAGACCAGCCCGCCCGGCTTCAGCCTGTCGGCAATGAAGCGCAGGATGTGATCGCGGTTCTCTGCCGAGACCCAGCTGAACACCCCGTGCAGCGCAATGATGTCAAAGCTGGCCGGAAGGCCGGCGGCCTGATGAAAATCGGCGAAGCAGCGTTCGTGGAACTGGACGTTGTCCAGCGCCGCCTGCCGGGCCAGTTCGCGCGCACCGGCGATATGCGCCGGGCTGAAATCCATGGCGTGGAACTCGATATGGGGGTTCGCGGCGGCCAGCAGGTTGGCCGAGAACCCCTGCCCGCAGCCGAGTTCACAATAGCTGAGTCCCGGCTGGCCAAGCCCGTGCCGATGCCCCTGCGCGGTGGCGCAGAAGGCGAGGGTCGCCGGGGTCAGCTGGCTGTGGAAGTCGTGAGTGTAGTCGATGTCGGCGACATAGCCGGAGGTCCAGTCGGTCACGGAGAATCCTGCAGATTGGGTAAATGTCATGCAGGGTAATTTTCAGAAAATTGATGAGGAACGGGTTAAGGGAATGTGGCGCTACGGTGGCATCACGGGTGTGGGAGGGGGGAGCTGTAGCGCGGCAGACGCCGCGCCATGGAGCCATTGGATGGCTGCTTAGAACCCATTCTTGCACAATGCCGCACCTTGAACCAATGTCCGGTTTATTTATGGCTTTTAGCTTTTAGGGATATGAGGAGACGGGATGCTGAAAAAAATTTTAGGTTTGTTGGTGTCAGCAGGGGAAAAGCGCACTGGCGTCAACTTAGATTATGCTCATCAGATTGCAAAAACTGATTTCGGTTTGATGGTACGCTATGGAAAGATATTTTCCTTTCTGGATCCAAACAAAAACGTGCCGGCCGAAGCGTATCATACGGCGCGTCTTCGGGGGGCAATCGCAGCGGATTGCGGCACCTGCGTCGAAGCAGAAATCAACTTGGCCAGGAAAGCGGGCGTTTCGCGGGACGCTATAACTGCGATCCTGCAGTCAAGCTACTCAGCACTGTCAGACGAATTACAAGCGGTTGCTCGCCTCTCAGATGCCGTTGTGGGCCAACGTCAAGACGATGCTGAAGCCCGGGCCAAGGTCCTAGACGCTTATGGCGAAGCTGGGTTGATAGAAATCAGTTTCGCGATGAATGGAGCTGCGCTGTTGCCCGGTATCAAGAGGGCAATGGGGTACGCAACGATTTGCGACCTTCAAACGCTTCGGAAAATTGGCTGAATCCGATAGCCAGCGAGGGAAGTTGACCTTGGCGCACGTCCAGCGAAAGCTCACTTTGTCCCGCTTTGCTGACAATTATCGGCCCCCGGGTGCAACACTGGTTTTAGCGTCAGCCCAATAGGTACCCAGCGCCAAGAAAACCCTTTCAAACGCCAACAAAAAACCGGCCCCCTTTCGGGAGCCGGTTTCAGGATCGTCCAATCCGCGGGAGGATCAGATCGCCATATGGGTGCCCAGGGCTTCCATGTCGGCGAGCAGCTTGGCTGCGTCCTCGACCAGGCCGTGGGGCTGGTCTTCCTCTTTCGCGGTCTTGTACATTTCGCGGGCTTCTTCGATCAGCGCGTCGAGCTGCTCGCGGGTCAGTTCGTTCATCGGGATCGCACGTTCGGCCAGAACCGACAGGCTGTCGCCCGCGATTTCGGCGAAACCGCCGGTCACCAGATACTCCGAGTTGCCTTCCGGGCTTTCGACCTTCAGCACGCCGGGGCGCAGGGTGGTGATGGTCGGCGCATGCTGAGGCATCGCCGTCATGTCACCCTCGGCTCCGGGGATCAGAACCGCGCTTGCCTGCTGCGAAGCCAGGCTCCGCTCGGGGCTCACGAGGTCGAATTGCATCGTTTGTGCCATTTGGGCCTCCTTTCAGGGTTCCCCCGCCCCCGGCAAAGGGCGCGGGGGAAAATCCATTCTTAGGCGGCTTCCGCAGCCATCTTCTCGGCTTTGGCGATCACTTCGTCGATGCCGCCAACCATGTAGAAGGCGCCTTCGGGCAGGTGGTCGTATTCGCCGGCCACAACCGCCTTGAACGAGGCGATGGTGTCTTCCAGGGAAACCTGGACACCGTCGGAACCGGTGAAGACCTTTGCCACGTCGAACGGCTGGGACAGGAAACGCTGGATCTTACGCGCACGCGCAACGGTCAGCTTGTCCTCTTCCGACAGTTCGTCCATGCCGAGGATCGCGATGATGTCCTGCAGCGACTTGTAGCGCTGAAGGATCTGCTGAACGTCGGTCGCCACTTTGTAGTGCTCTTCGCCAACGATCTGCGGGTCCATCAGGCGCGAGGAGGAGTCGAGCGGGTCCACGGCGGGGTAGATGCCGAGTTCCGAGATCGCGCGGTTGAGAACGGTGGTTGCGTCCAGGTGGGCAAAGGTGGTTGCCGGCGCCGGGTCGGTAAGGTCGTCCGCGGGAACGTAGACGGCCTGGATCGAGGTGATCGAGCCGTTCTTGGTGGAGGTAATACGCTCCTGCATCGCACCCATGTCGGTTGCCAGGGTCGGCTGGTAGCCCACCGCCGAAGGAATACGGCCGAGCAGAGCCGAAACCTCGGAACCCGCCTGGGTGAAGCGGAAGATGTTGTCGACGAAGAACAGAACGTCGGTACCGGACTGGTCGCGGAACTGCTCGGCCAGGGTCAGGCCGGTCAGCGCAACACGGGCACGGGCTCCCGGAGGCTCGTTCATCTGACCGTAGACCAGGGCCACCTGGGATTCTTCCAGGTTGTCCGGCTTGATCACGTTGGATTCGATCATTTCCCAGTACAGGTCGTTACCTTCACGGGTCCGCTCACCAACACCGGCGAACACGGAGTAGCCCGAGTGCACCTTGGCGATGTTGTTGATCAGTTCCATGATGAGAACGGTCTTGCCCACGCCGGCGCCGCCGAACAGGCCGATCTTGCCGCCCTTGGCGTAGGGGGCCAGCAGGTCGATCACCTTGATGCCGGTCACCAGGATCTCGGATTCGGTGGACTGGTCGTTGAATTCCGGTGCGGGCTGGTGGATCGCACGGGTTTCCGCGGCGTTGACCGGACCCTTTTCGTCAACCGGCTCGCCGACGACGTTCAGGATGCGGCCCAGGGTGGCGTTGCCCACCGGGATCGAGATCGGCGCGCCGGTGTCGGTCACTTCCTGACCGCGGACCAGACCTTCGGTCGCGTCCATCGCGATGGTGCGGACGGTGTTTTCGCCGAGGTGCTGCGCCACTTCGAGGACGAGGGTCTTGCCGTCGTTCTCGGTGTGCAGCGCGTTCAGAATTGCGGGCAGGTGGTCGTCAAACTGGACGTCCACAACGGCGCCGATGATCTGAGTCACCTTGCCTTTTGCTTGTGCCATTTGTTGGTCTCCGGTTGTCTCTTAGAGCGCCTCAGCGCCCGAAATGATTTCAATCAGCTCATTGGTGATCACGGCTTGGCGCGACCGGTTGAACTCGATGGTCAGCTTGTCGATCATCTCGCCCGCGTTGCGGGTCGCGTTGTCCATCGCGCTCATCCGGGCACCCTGTTCGGATGCACCGTTTTCCAGCAGGGCCGAGAAGATCTGGGTCGCCACGCCGCGGGGCAGCAGGTCGGCAAGGATCTGCTCTTCGCTGGGTTCGTAGTCATACAGCGCGCTCGCGCCGTCCCCTTCCGCCGCCTCGAAGGAGGCCGGAATGATCTGCTGTGCGGTCGGGATCTGGGTCACGACGTTGACGAACTCCGCGTAGAAGATCGTGGCAACATCGAATTCACCTGCGTCAAAGCGGGTGAGGATCCCCTTGGCGATCTCCTGCGCGTTGGCGTAACCAACCCGCTTGACCTCGCTCAAGTCCACATGGCCGATGAAGTCATCGCCAAAGTCGCGCTTCAGGGCGTCACGGCCCTTCTTGCCGACGGTCAGGATCTTGACCGTCTTGCCCGCGGCCTTCAGCTCGTGCGCCTTCTGGCGCGCGAGCTTGGCAATGTTCGAGTTGAAGCCGCCGCACAGGCCGCGCTCTGCGGTCATCACGACCAGCAGCTGCACCTGGTCCGAGCCCGTGCCGCGAAGCAGCTTGGGCGCGGTGTCGCTGCCACCGACCGAGGCCGCCAGCCCCGCCATCACGGCATTGAAGCGCTTGGCATAGGGGCGGGATTCCTCGGCAGCCTCCTGGGCGCGGCGAAGTTTCGCCGCGGCCACCATCTGCATGGCTTTGGTGATCTTGCGGGTCGATTTGACCGACGCGATCCTGTTTTTAAGGTCCTTGAGATTCGGCATAGCCTCATCCTCCCCTTAAGCGAAGCTAGCGGCGAACTCGTCCAGCGCAGCCTTGATCTTGTCAGCCAGCTCACCTTTCACCTTGCGGTCGTTGTTGGTGATGTCGGCGAGCAGGTCGGCGTGTTTGCCGCGCAGGTGGCTCAGCAGGCCAGCCTCGTAGCGACCCACGTCCTTGACGTCGACCTTGTCGAGGTAACCGTTGGTGCCGGCGAAGATGACGCAGACGATTTCCGCGTTGGTCAGCGGCGAGTACTGCGGCTGCTTCATCAGCTCGGTCAGGCGCGCACCACGGTTCAGCAGCTGCTGGGTGGCGGCATCCAGGTCGGAGCCGAACTGGGCGAAGGCCGCCATCTCGCGGTACTGGGCCAGCGACAGTTTCACCGGACCGGCAACCGAGGACATCGCCTTGGTCTGGGCCGAGGAGCCAACGCGCGACACCGACAGACCGGTGTTCACGGCGGGGCGGATGCCCTGGTAGAACAGTTCGGTTTCCAGGAAGATCTGACCGTCGGTGATCGAGATCACGTTAGTCGGAATAAACGCGGACACGTCGCCGCCCTGGGTTTCGATGATCGGCAGCGCGGTCAGCGAGCCACCACCAAAGTCCTCGTTCAGCTTTGCCGAACGCTCCAGCAGGCGGGAGTGCAGGTAGAAAACGTCACCCGGATAGGCTTCACGGCCCGGCGGACGGCGCAGCAGCAGCGACATCTGGCGGTAGGCCACGGCCTGCTTGGACAGGTCATCATAGATGATCAGCGCGTGACGGCCGTTGTCGCGGAAGAATTCCGCCATCGCGGTCGCGGCGTAGGGCGCCAGGAACTGCAGCGGTGCCGGGTCGGACGCGGTTGCCGCCACGACGATGGAGTATTCCATCGCACCGGTCTCTTCCAGCTTCTTCACCAGCTGGGCAACGGTCGAACGCTTCTGGCCCACAGCCACGTAGACGCAGTACAGCTTCTTGGACTCGTCGTCGCCAGCGGCGTCATTGTAGGATTTCTGGTTCAGGATGGTGTCGAGCGCGATCGCGGTCTTACCGGTCTGACGGTCGCCGATGATCAGCTCACGCTGGCCGCGGCCAACGGGGATCATCGCGTCAACGGACTTCAGGCCGGTTGCCATCGGCTCGTGCACCGACTTACGCGGGATGATGCCCGGCGCCTTCACGTCGGCGATGCCGCGGGTGACGTCGGTGATCGGACCCTTGCCGTCCAGCGGGTTGCCCAGACCGTCGACAACGCGGCCCAGCAGGCCGTTGCCCACCGGCACGTCCACGATGGAGTTGGTGCGCTTGACGGTGTCACCTTCTTTAATGTCGCGGTCGGAGCCGAAGATCACGATACCGACGTTGTCGGCTTCGAGGTTCAGCGCCATCCCCATGACGCCGCCCGGGAATTCGACCATTTCGCCGGCCTGGACGTTGTCGAGGCCGTAAACGCGCGCGATACCGTCCCCAACGGACAGCACGCGGCCGATTTCTGCCACTTCTGCTTCTTGACCATAATTCTTGATCTGGTCTTTAAGGATCGCAGAAATCTCTGCTGCTTGGATACCCATTTATCCGACCTCTTTCATTGCATTCTGTAGGGAGTTGAGCTTGGAGCGGATCGAGCTGTCGATCATCTTCGAGCCCACTTTAACGACAAGACCGCCGATGATGGAGGCATCGACGGTGGCATTGATAGTGACTTTCTTGCCCACGCGCTCGGCCAGAGTCTTGGCCAGCTTTTCGCTCTGGGTCTTGGTCAGCGCCTTGGCGGAGGTCACTTCGGCAGTGACTTCACCACGGGCTTCGGCCAGGCGGGCGCGCAGCGCGTCGATCAGCGCGGGCAGCACGTGCAGACGGCGTTTGTCCGCCATCAGTGCCAGGGTATTGCGCAGGACGGGGTCCAGCCCCATCTTGTCCGCGACCGCGGTGATTGCGGCGCCCTGCTCCTCGCGCGAGACGAGCGGCGAGCGGATCAGGCCATTGAGGTCGTCGCTGTCAGCCAGCGCGGCTGCCAGATCATTGATGCTGGATTCAAGGCTGTCGAGCGCCTTGTTCTCTTCCGCGATGTCGAACACCGCAGTGGCATAGCGCGCAGCAATGCCTGCAGAAATCGAAGCTGGTTCGGACACGTCCACCCTTCCGATATGTTTTTGGCCCCGGTTGGCATACCTGGCAACAGGCGGCGTCCGGGGGCGTGAGTCAGCCCGCCCTAGGCAGCGGGGCGTTGAAATCAGCGTGGGTCTAGCAGAGCGGATGCGACCTATCAACTGTCTATAACGGTATTGAAAGAATGCGAGTTCCCCGTCATTTCAAACACTTGCGACGAGTGCGGCCCTTTGACCGCAATATAATCCACAAAAACTGCACCAGAAGCGCGCAAATTGGCGATTCCGAAAGCCCGAATCCACGGCAAAATTGTTACACCAGCACCGCGTTTGCAGCCGCATCTGAGCGCCACGACCATGGGGCGTCAATTCGGAAAAACCAAATCGGCCGCAAAACGCCTGCCCGCGGACGCCCGGGCGGGGGCTCAGGCCGGTTCGGTCAGCGGGTTTGACAGCCCCTCCAGCACCCGGATGGGGTTGGGGGTGCGCGGACGGATCATGTGGCCCTTCTGCGGATGCGTCTGCTTGCTGACTTCCACCATGAACACGCCCCCCGCCAGCATCGCGGGCAGCCGATCCCCCATGCGCTCGAACATGGCACCGGTTTTCAGCCAGAACCGCTTGTGACTGGGCAGCCGGTACAGCGCGGCCGTGTGGCGCTCGATGGTGAACTCATGCTCGCGCAGCTGACCTTCCAGCTGACGCAGCGTGTAGGGGCGTCCGAAGCCAAAGGGGGTCAGGTCCGACCGAGCCCACAGACCGGCCCGGTTGGGCACGATGAAGATGGCCCTGCCGCCCGGCCCGAGAACCCGGCTGCATTCCTCGAGCAGCCGGGCGGGCCGCTCGGAGGTTTCCAGCCCGTGCAGCAGCACCAGCCGGTCGATCCGCCCGGTCTCCACCGGCCAGCTGGTCTCCTCGCACAGGACCGAGACATTGGGCTGGCCTGCGGGCCATTGCATGACCCCCTGCGGCCCGGGCATCAGCGCCATCACCCGCCGGGCCTCGGACAGGTAGGGCCGCAGAAGCGGGGCCGCGAATCCGAAGCCCGCCACCGTCAACCCCGCGGCCTCGGGCCAGAGCTGGGTCAAGCGGCCACGGATCGAGGCCTGCGCGGCCCGGCCCAGCGTGCTGCGGTAGTAGAAGTTCCTCAGATCCTGGACATCAAGATGCATTGCGGGCGCCTGTTGCTTCGGCCAATCTGGACTCAGTTTAGCAATGTAAAGGCGAATGACCATGCCTCTTGAGATCATCACCCTGCCCTGCCTGTCGGATAACTATGCTTATTTGATCCATAATCCGGCTTCGGGCGAGACCGCACTGGTGGATGCACCCGAGGCAGGCGCGATCAAGGCCGCCCTGTCGGAGCGTGGCTGGGGGCTGGACTGGATCCTGCTGACCCACCACCACTGGGACCACGTGGACGGCGTGGCCGACCTGCGCGACGCCTACGGCGCCAGGGTGATCGGCGCCGCGGCTGACGCCCACCGGCTGCCGCCACTGGACCAGGCGGTTGCCGACAACGAGCGCTTCTCGCTGCTGGGCGAGGAGGTTCTGGTGATGGATGTCTCCGGTCACACGGTCGGCCACATCGCCTTTTACCTGCCCGGTGCCGAGGCGGTGTTCACCGCCGACAGCCTGATGGCGCTGGGATGCGGACGGCTGTTCGAAGGCACGCCCCAGCAGATGTGGGCCAGCCTGTCGCGGCTGGCGGGTCTGCCCCCGCAGACCATGGTTTATTCGGGCCATGAATACACCCAGTCCAACGGTGCCTTTGCCGCCACCATCGACGCGGACAACCCGGCCTTGCAAGAGCGCCTGCGCGATATCGCCTCGACCCGCGCCGCAGGCCGCCCCACGGTGCCTGCCTCGCTGCAGCTTGAGCTTGACACCAATCCCTTCCTGCGCCCGCACGACCCCGCCATCCGCGCCGCGTTGCGCATGGAAGATGCTGAAGACGTTGAGGTTTTTGCCGAGGTCCGCAAGCGCAAGGACAATTTCTGATCCCTTTCGGCGGTATCCGGCTGCAACAGGACCAAAATAAATGTGACCGCAAAATGAAGAAAAGACCTTGAAGCCGGCGCGCTATCAACCAAACTCTAACCTTATAAGCACATGGTTGAACTGAGGAGTTGGTTAATACCTCTCCACCGGCCAACCCAAGATCAGAGGAGCACGCCCGTGCCTTCATTCTCGAGCACCCTGGAACAGGCCATTCACGCAGCGCTGGCGCTGGCGAATGAACGCCGTCATGAATTCGCAACCCTGGAACATCTGCTTCTGGCCCTGATCGACGAGCCCGACGCCGCCCGCGTGATGCGCGCCTGCAGTGTCGACCTCGGCGAATTGCGATCCGCGCTGGTGGAATTCGTGGATGAAGATCTGGCCAACCTGGTTACCGATGTGGACGGCTCCGAGGCGGTGCCCACCGCCGCCTTCCAACGGGTGATCCAGCGCGCGGCCATTCACGTCCAAAGCTCCGGCCGGACCGAAGTGACGGGGGCCAATGTGCTGGTCGCCATCTTCGCCGAACGCGAAAGCGACGCCGCCTACTTCCTGCAGGACCAGGAGATGACCCGTTACGACGCGGTGAACTTCATCGCCCACGGGGTGGCCAAGGATCCTGCCTACGGTGAATCGCGCCCGGTGACCGGCGCCACCGAGCAGGAAGAAGAAGGCCTGGCGACCACGCCCGAAGGCGAAAAGAAGGAATCCGCGCTGGCGAAATACTGTGTCGACCTGAACGCGAAATCCCGCGAAGGCGACATCGACCCGCTGATCGGCCGCGACCACGAGGTGGAGCGCTGCATCCAGGTGCTGTGCCGCCGGCGCAAGAACAACCCGCTGCTGGTGGGTGACCCCGGCGTCGGCAAGACCGCCATCGCCGAGGGGCTGGCGCGCAAGATCGTCAATGGCGAAGTGCCGGAAGTTCTGTCTGAAACCACCATCTACTCGCTCGACATGGGCGCGCTGCTGGCCGGTACCCGCTACCGCGGCGATTTCGAGGAACGCCTGAAGGCCGTTGTCACCGAGTTGGAAGACCACCCGGATGCGGTGCTGTTCATCGACGAGATCCACACCGTGATCGGTGCGGGCGCGACCTCGGGCGGCGCGATGGATGCCTCCAACCTGCTGAAGCCTGCCCTGCAGGGCGGCAAGCTGCGCACCATGGGCTCCACCACCTACAAGGAGTTCCGCCAGCATTTCGAGAAGGACCGCGCGCTGTCCCGCCGGTTCCAGAAGATCGACGTGAACGAGCCGACGGTGGAAGACTCCATCGAGATCCTGAAAGGGTTGAAGCCCTATTTCGAGGAGCACCACGGCATCAAGTTCACCTCGGACGCGATCAAGACCGCGGTGGAGCTGTCGGCGCGCTACATCAACGACCGCAAGCTGCCGGACAAGGCCATCGACGTGATCGACGAGGCCGGCGCCGCGCAGCATCTGGTGATCGAGAGCAAGCGCCGCAAGACCATCGGCGTCAAGGAGATCGAGGCCGTGGTCGCCAAGATCGCCCGCATTCCGCCCAAGAATGTCTCGAAAGACGATGCCGAGGTGCTGAAGGACCTGGAAAAATCGCTGAAACGCGTGGTGTTTGGCCAGGATGATGCGATCACCGCCCTGTCGAGCGCCATCAAGCTGGCCCGTGCCGGCCTGCGCGAACCGGAAAAGCCGATCGGCAACTACCTGTTTGCTGGCCCCACCGGCGTCGGCAAGACCGAGGTCGCGAAACAGCTCGCGGATCAGCTGGGTGTCGAGCTGCTGCGCTTCGACATGTCGGAATACATGGAGAAACACGCGGTCTCCCGCCTGATCGGCGCGCCTCCGGGCTATGTCGGCTTTGACCAGGGTGGCCTGCTGACCGACGGCGTCGACCAGCACCCGCACTGCGTGCTGCTGCTGGACGAGATCGAGAAGGCGCATCCGGACGTCTACAACATCCTGTTGCAGGTGATGGACAACGGCCAGCTGACCGACCACAACGGCCGCACGGTCAACTTCCGCAACGTGATCCTGATCATGACCTCCAACGCCGGTGCGTCTGACATGGCCAAGGCGGCGATCGGTTTCGGCCGCGACCGCCGCGAGGGCGAGGACACCGCCGCCATCGAGCGCACCTTCACGCCGGAGTTCCGCAACCGTCTGGACGCGGTGATCTCCTTCGCGCCGCTGGGCAAGGAGGTGATCCTGCAGGTGGTCGAGAAGTTCGTCCTCCAGCTGGAGGCCCAGCTGATGGACCGCAATGTCTCGATCGAGCTCACGCGCAAGGCCGCGGAATGGCTGGCCGACAAGGGCTACGACGACCGCATGGGCGCACGCCCCCTGGGCCGTGTCATTCAGGAGCACATCAAGAAGCCGCTGGCCGAGGAGCTCCTGTTCGGCAAGCTGACCAAGGGCGGCGTGGTGCAGGTCGGCATCAAGGACGGCAAGCTGGAGCTGCGCCTCGAAGGTCCGGGCAAGCCGCGTATCTCCGGTGACAAGCCGCCGCTGCTGACCGCTGAATAATGCGCCTTGCGGCATTGATCGCAACAGTCTCGCTCGCCGCGCCCGTCGCGGCGAGCGATTTTCGTTTGCAGTTCCCGCTGGACTGCACCCTGGGCGAAGACTGCCATATCCAGCAGTTCGTCGACCATGATCCGGGCCCGGGCGCCACGGATTTCACCTGCGGCACCCTCAGCTACGAGGGGCACAAGGGCACCGATTTTGCCCTACCCTACCTGACGGACATGGAAGCGGGCGTTGCGGTGCGCGCCGCCGCCGACGGTGTGGTGCGCGGCACCCGCGATGTAATGCCGGACGCCTATGCCACCGATGCCAATGCCGCGGCAATCAAGGGCCGCGAATGCGGCAACGGGGTGGTCCTGCGCCATGCGGGCGGGTGGGAGACCCAGTATTGCCACATGAAACGCGGCTCGATCCGGGTGGAAACCGGCGCGCAGGTGCGCGCTGGCGATGTGCTGGGCGAAGTGGGGCTGTCCGGCAAGAGCCAGTTCCCGCATCTGCACCTGTCGGTGCGCCGGGACGGTGCGGTGGTGGACCCATTCGCGCCCCACTCCGCGGATCGCTGCGGTGCTCCGGCGAAGGACACACTTTGGGCCGATCCGCTGCCGCCCTATCAGCCCGGCGGGCTGCTTGGCGCGGGCTTCAGCACGGGGGTGCCCGCCTATGACGCCATCAAGCAAGGCCACGCCGACGAGACACCGCTGGATGCCCAAGCGCCCGCACTGGTGTTCTGGGCCTATGCCTATGGCGGCCGCGCAGGCGACCAACTGGAGCTGACGGTGACCGGTCCCGACGGCGCGCTGGTGTCCGACAGCACCGTGCTGGACCGCAACCAGGCCCAGTTCTTCCGCGCCGCCGGGCGGCGGTTACGGCGGGATCGCTGGCCAGACGGCACCTATACCGGCACCGCGCGCCTGCTGCGTGATGGGCAGCAGGTCGACAGTTACAGCCACAGCATGACGATCCCGGCCCGCTGATCCGCCCTCGCCCTGCGCCATGCCCTCGCCCCAGCCACGACCGCTGCCGCCGGGGCGCAAGCCCCGGCGGCAGCCCGGCCCAACAGGCAAACCGCCCCTCCGGAGCGGCTGCGCCTGGCGGGAGCCCTTCGTCCCGACCGCCCCCTCCCGCCTGCAAGCTGCCGGATTTGATTTCATCGCTCCCAGCAATAGATCTAAAGAGGCCCTGCTGCCCGGTGGGGCCGCAACCCGTGTGTAACTAGTGATCTGTCTCCGCAGGGAGCAGTCTGTCTCCAATGGTGAAGCGGGTTGCACCCGGGCACGCGCCGCAAACCGGGCGCGGCATTCCTTGGGCGCGCAACCTCCCGATTGCACCCCTCAATACCGCATGCCGACCTCCAATGCCGTTGCATCGGCATGCCCCTGGCGGTCGAGGGCGGCTTACTTCTCGGTGAATTTCAACTCGATCCGGCGGTTTTGCGCGCGGGCCTCCGGCGTGTCGGCGGTGTTGACCGGCTGGTACTCCCCAAACCCGTTGGCCGCGAGCCGCGAGGGCGGCACTCCCAACGCTTCGACCATGTAGCGCACCACCGACAGCGCCCGCCCCTGGCTCAACTCCCAGTTATCGGAAAACTTAGGATGGGCGCCCAGCGGCGTGTCATCGGTGTGCCCGTCAACGCGAATGATCCAGTTGATTTCAGGCGGGATCGCGGACACCACGCTTTGCAGGATCGACACCACCTTGGCGATCTCGACCTTGCCTTCCGGAGACAGCGTGGCACTGCCGGGCGCAAACAGCACCTCGGAGGCAAAGACAAAGCGGTCGCCCTGGATCTGCACCCCTTCCTGGTTGCCCAGAAGGTCGCGCAAACGGCCAAAGAACTCCGAGCGGTAGCGCTCCAGATCCTGCGCCTTGTCGGCAAGGGCGGCCGCCTCGGCCTCCAGCCGTTTGCGCTCTGCCTCTTCCAACAGCCGCCGCTTGCGCTCCTCGGAGGCGGCGCGGGCTAGGGCTGCGTTCAGGTCCTGGCCCAGGTTCTGCAACTGCACCTGCTGCGCGGCGTCGCGCGCCTCGTAATCATCCAGCAAGGCCTGCAGGCTGCCCAGCTGTTCGCGCAGCGCCGCAACCTGCTGATTGAGCAGCGCAGTCTCGCGCCGGGCGTCCTCGGACACCGCCTTTTGCTGTGCCAGGGCCTCCCGCGCCTGCGCCAGCAGCGCCGCGCGCTCCTCGGCGCGGCTCAACTCTTCGGCCGCGCGCGCTTCGGCCGTCTCCTGCGCCGCCACCGCATTCAGCAGGCGCTGACGCAGCACATCCAGCTCATCCGCGCTGGCCTCGGCCACCGACAGCGCCGCCTTGGCTTCGGCCAGTTCGGCTGCCAGCTCTGCGGTTTCCTTGTCGGCGGCGGCGCGGGCGGCCTCAAACTCGGCCAGTTGCGCATCGAGCTGCTTCTTCGCCGCCTCGGAGGCTGCCAGCAGCGTCAGCGTGTCCTCGGCCTCCTGCCGCTGCGCCTCCAGCGCCAGGGTCATGGCGGTCAGCTCGGCATCGGCATCCTGCAGTTTCTCGCGCAGGGCTTCGGCGGCAGCGGCTTCCAGCAGGCGAGCGGAGTCGGCGGCGTCAAGCTGCTCCTGCAAGCTGCTGATCTGCTGGGATTGCTGGGTCCTCTCCTCTTCGAGGGACGCGATCAGCGCCTCCATCGCCTCCCGCTCGGCAGCAGCGCGTCGCGCCGCCTCGGCCTCGGCATCAAGTTCGTCGCGGGCCTGAGCCAGCGCGAGGTTGAGAGCCTCCTGTTCGCTCAGCAGCTCATCGCGGGCGGCTTCCAGACTGTCGCGTTCGGCGCTGAGATCCGCGATCCGCGCCTGCGCCGCGTCGCGGCTGGCGATCAGCGCGGCCACCTGCGCCTCGAAGCTGGTGATGCGGGTTTCGGCCTCGGCCAGCGCATCCGCCTGGCGGTCACGCTCGGCAGTCAGTGCCGCGATCCGCCCCTCTGCCTCTTCCAGATCCGACTGCGCGGTGTTCAGGGTCGAGGTCAGCGCCCCCATCCGCGCCTGCAGGCGGCGATTTTCGCGCTCTTCCAGCCCCAGCGCGGCGGCCAGCGCGCTCACCTCTGCCGACAGTTCATCCAGCTGGCTTTCCTGACCGGTGATGGT
Organism: Leisingera sp. S2M4; assembly: GCF_055398055.1. Classification (NCBI taxonomy): domain Bacteria; kingdom Pseudomonadati; phylum Pseudomonadota; class Alphaproteobacteria; order Rhodobacterales; family Roseobacteraceae; genus Leisingera; species Leisingera sp. S2M4. The sequence goes on along the minus strand of NZ_AP040861.1, from coordinate 2,401,187 downwards.
CTCGCGCAGCACGAATTGCACCACCATGAAGATGGTCAGCACGAACATCAGCACCAGCAACAACCCGGTCATCGCGTCGACGAAGCCGGGCCAGATCGAGGCCTGAAACCGCTGCCCTGTGCGCCGCGAGAGGGCCATGGATCAGTCCCCCGCGCTGCGGTCGGACACGCCACCGCGCGACAGGCCACGCGGGCGGGCAAAGGCCTTGATCATCAGATCGATGTCCTTGCGCAGCTCCGCCAGGCTTTCCTGCCGCCCAGCCGAGATTTCCTCGAGGATGCGCAGCATCTGCACGTCGATCGAGCGCAGACGCATGCGGCTTTCGGCGTCGATGCCGCCCTGCTCGCCCTGCGCGCGCAGGATTTCTGTCAGCGCCTCCTGCCCCACCGCGACACGGTCGAGTGCCGCTGTGATGGTGCCGGTCTGCTCCTGGCGGCGGTTCATCTCCTGGATGGTCTCCACCAGGTCGCCCAGCTTCCGGTCCACCGCCGCGCGCCCTTCGGAGGTCTCGGCAAACATCGCCTGCAGCGCGTCCATCTGTTCGGCCATCGTGTCCAGCACCTGCGACACCACATTGCTGTCGCCCGCCCCCTCCTCGCCCGAGGCAAAGCTCACACGGGTGATCGAGGACAGCCATTCCTCCAGCTCGCGGTAAAAGCGGTTCTGCCCGTGGCCCGCGAACAGCTCCAGCAGCCCCACGATCAGCGAACCGGCAAGACCCAGAAGCGAGGAGGCAAAAGCCACGCCCATGCCGCCCAGCTGCGCCTCCAGCCCGGTCATCAGGCGGTTGAAGACTGACAGGCCTTCTTCGCCCTCCTGCGGGGCGAGGCTGCGAATGGTGTCCACAACGGCGGGAACGGTGGTGGCGAGGCCGTAGAAAGTGCCGAGAAGGCCAAGGAAAATCAGAAGGTTGACGATATATCGGGTGATCTCGCGATCTTCGTCGATGCGGCTGGCAACCGAGTCGAGGATGGAGCGCGTCGAGGTCGAGCCCAGCTGCATCCGCGCCGAGCGCGAGCCGAGGAGCGACGCCAGCGGCGCCAGCATCGAGGGCGGTCGGCGGTGTTCCTGGCTGTCGCCGGCGGCAAAGCGCTCGATCCAGCGCACCGAGCCGATCAGTTGCACCACCTGCCAGAAACAGGCCAGCACCCCGATCACGAAGACAAAGACGATAAAGCCGTTGAGCCAGGGGTTCGCCTCGAACACCGGCAGCACCCGTGGCAGGGCGACGAAAGCGCCGAAGCCCGAGAGCCCCAGTGCGATCAGCATCATGATGATCTGCCGCACCGGCTGTGAAAATTGCGGCCGCGTCTTGCGGTCTGGCTGCGCCATAGTCCTAGGTCCTGACCGATTGCCTGCTCTTGCTTCGCTTGCAGCCTATAAGCAAAGAGCTTGCAGCGCCAAGGCTTTATGCGGTGATTTCCCGCACCCGTCGGGCCAGCCAGTCGAGATCGACGTCATGGAGGCCGATTTCGGAGAGGTGATCGGCGGTGTTGTAGAGATACTCGGTGTTCGGCCCCCGCCCGCCGACCGCATGGGCGATGATCTGGGCCTGTTCCTCCAGCCCCATGCCGCCGCAATACTGCACGTGATCGGGGTCGATCACATAGGTCACCGCGGTGACCTTGCGCCCGTTCGTCAGCTCAACCTCGAGGTTGCGCTCCACGTAGGCCGAGGAAATCAGCTCCCGCTCGCGCAGGTAGTCAAGCGTCTGCGCCTCATGTCCGGCTTCCACGGCCATCGCCAGCCCCTTGCAATGAGCGCCCTTCACCTCGTCCAAGGCCAGCACCAGCCCCGGTCTCTCCTCGGTGCCGCGATGGTGGACCGAGCTCATGCAGAAAGATCGCGCATAGCCGTGCAGCACCGCCACCTCGCGACGCGCCACCGGGAACCCCGGGTTCCACAGGAGAGATCCGTAACCGAATACCCACATTGTCATGCCGTCTGGCCCTTTCTGCTCTCCCCCTATAAACAGCAATCCCACCCCGGACAAAAGAGGCTATCCCATGCGCCTGGTGAAACTGCTGCTGACCGGTTTGCTGCTTTGGAGCCTGTATTGGGCCGTTGCAGGCTGGGGTCTGCGTGCGGGGGTGGCCGCCTGGTTCGAGGACCGGCGCGCGCACGGCTGGCAGGCAGATGTCGCAGCGCTGAACACCGAGGGCTACCCGTGGCGCCACCGCACCCGGCTGGCTCAGCCCGCGCTGGCCGATCCGGGCACCGGCCTTGCCTGGCGGGCCGACTGGCTGGAGCTGGACAGCCCCGCGCTCTGGCCCGGCGCGATGACGCTGCGCTTTCCGGCAACGCGGCAACGGCTGTCCTATCTGGACCAGACGGCGGTGATCGCCGCGCAGGAACTGCAGGCAGACCTGCGGCTGGCGCCCGGCACCGCCCTCACCATCGAAGCGCTGGAGCTGACCGCCGGGCGCTGGCAGGTTGCGATGGGCGAAGACATCGCGCTGGCCGCCCGGACACTGGACATCGGCATGGTGCAAACCGACACCCCCGAGACCTATCAGCTGCGGGCACGGGCCGATGGCCTGGTACCGGGAGAGCATTGGCGGCGGCGCCTGGCCGCCGGGCCCGACCTGCCAGAGGCGCTGGAGACGCTGACGCTGGAGATGACGGTGGCGTTCGACCGCGCCTGGGATCGCAGCGCCCTGGAGGAGAGCCGCCCGCAGCCGCGCCGCATCGAGCTGCATTTCGCCGACGCCCACTGGGGCGCATTGCGACTGAAGGCCAGCGGCGCGGTGACCGTGGACGCGCAGGGTCGGCCCGACGGGCGCGTCGCCCTGCGGGCGGAAAACTGGCGTGACATCCTGTCGATGGCCGAGCGCAGCGGTGTGCTTGCGCCCGCGTTGCGCCGCACGGCGGAGCGCGTGCTAGGTCTCCTGGCGCAGTCCGGAGGCAACCCGGAGCATCTGGATCTGACGCTGGGCTTTGAGAACGGCCAGGTAATGCTGGGCCCCTTGCCGATCGGCCCCGCGCCGCGCCTGATCCTGCGCTGAAGCGCCAACGCGCGCCAGCCTGTCAAGGGCCGCGCAGCGGCGGCGCGACGCGCCGTTTACCCTTTACACGCCTCTACCGGCATATTGGACATGGCGCATCAGGGCAGACCTGCCCCTGAGGTGCCTCTCAGCATGTTCTTCTGATGGTTTGCACGCAGCGCATCAGGCTCAAGTGCCCGCGCAGCGCAACAGGCGGACGGCGCGCGCAGCGCGCGGGGCCCAAGGCTGCAATATGCCCGCAAGGGCATCTTCAGGCGCGGGAGCCGCCCCTTCCGGCGCTGCCTAGCGGCAATAGGCGCCGTTGCGGTGGCGGGCAACGTCCAGGTGGAAGTGGTCGCGGTGATAGCGGTCGGCCTCTGGCCCCAGCACGGTGCTGAAGGGGCCGCAGGCGGCGCGCCAGATCTTCTTCAGCTTGCGCCGGGTCTTGCGCTTTTGCCAGCCGTGCAGAACGCTGATGGTCTCGCCGCTTTCGAGCGTGAAGCCGGAAATGTCGATCGCCCGACCACGCCCGTGTTCCGAGATTTTGGCCCCGGGGCGGTTGTTGCGGGTGCGGCAGGCGTAATGCGCGGCGACCCGCAGGCCGACCACCTTGTTGCGGCGACCAAAGGCAGTCTCCACCTCGCGGTTGATCCATGTCTTCAGCGCGCGCGCCGTTCTGCAGGTCATCAAGGAGGCCTGGCTGAGACGCACGCCGGAAATCTCGCGCACCTGCACCGCATCCTTGGCGCCGCAGCCGGGCAGCTTGCCCGCCACATCGCCAAAGTCATCGCCCTTGATCTCGGGATCGCCGCAGACCGAGCCTTCGCGGCGCTTCTTGCGGCCGAACAGAACCTCCGTGGCCTGCGGAGGCGCGAGCGATTGCGGCAAGGGGGGCACCCCGCGCGGGACGCTGAGCGCGGCCAGCTGCGTTGCAGGCGCGGGGGGCTCCTGCTGCGGCCCTGCGATGGCGGCGGGCGCCAGCAGCAGCGCTGCAAGGAGGACGCCCGCGCGGATCACTTCTTCAGGCTCCGGCCAAAGTCCGGCGCATCGGTGTCCTGCCCCGCCTCGATGATGCCGCGGCGGATGGCACGGGTGCGGGTGAAGTAATCGTGCAGATGCTCGCCGTCGCCGGTACGGATGGCCCGCTGCAGCGCGAACAGCTCCTCGGTGAAGCGGCCGAGGATCTCCAGCGTCGCATCCTTGTTGGTCAGGAACACGTCGCGCCACATGGTCGGATCCGAGGCCGCAATCCGGGTAAAGTCGCGGAAACCCGCGGCGGAATACTTGATCACCTCGCTGTCGGTGACGCGGCGCAGATCGTCAGCGACGCCCACCATCGTGTAGGCGATCAGGTGCGGCGTGTGCGAGGTGACGGCGAGCACCAGGTCGTGGTGATCGGCGTCCATCTCATCGACGTTGGCGCCCATCCCCTCCCACAGCGCCCGCAGGCGGGCGGTGGCCTCCGGATCGGTGCCCTCGACCGGCACCAGCAGCGACCAGCGGTTGTCGAACAGCTCGGCAAAGCCGGATTCAGGCCCGGAATGCTCGGTCCCGGCCAGCGGGTGGGCGGGCACGAAATGCACGCCCTCGGGGATATGCGGCTGCACCGCGTCGATCACATGGCGCTTGACCGAACCCACGTCCGAAACCGTGGCACCGGGTTTCAGCACCGGCGCGATCTCTTCCATCACCGGGCCCATGGCGCCGACGGGCACGCAGAGCACCACCAGGTCGGCATCCGCAACCGCCTCGCGCGCGGTGTCGCAGACGCGGTCGCACAAGCCGATGCGGCGGGCGGTGTCGCGGGTCTCGCTGCTGCGGGCATAGCCTGTGACCTCGCCCGCGAGCCCCGCACGTTTCATCGCCCAGAACATCGAGGAGGCGATCAGCCCCAGCCCGATCAGCGCGACGCGCTCGTAAACCTGCGTGCTCATGCCCGGCCCTCTTTGAAGGTTTTCACCGCTGCGGCCAGACGGCGGCAGGCGTCTTCGTCGCCGATGGTGATGCGCAGCGCGTTGGGCAGCTTGTAGCCCGCCACCCGGCGCACGATCAGCCCCTGCGACTGCAGGTAGTCGTCACAGGCCTCGGCTTCGGCCTGGCTGCCGAATCGCGCCAGAATGAAATTGGTGCAGGAGACATCCGACGGCACCCCCAGTTCAGCCAGCGCATCCGCCAGCCAGCCGCGCCACTTGGCGTTCTCGGCGCGGCAGTGGTCGAGGTAGTCAGTGTCGCGGACCGCGGCTTCGGCCCCCGCCAGCGCGGTGCTGGAGACGTTGAAGGGGCCACGCAGGCGGTTCAACACATCGATGATTTCCTGCGGGCCGTAGCCCCAGCCGATGCGCGCGCCACCCAAGCCGTAGATCTTGGAGAAGGTGCGGGTCATCACCACGTTGTTGCGCTCGGCGATCAGCGAGGCGCCGCCGTCAAAGCCTTCGACGTATTCGGCATAGGCGCCGTCCAGCACCAGCAGCGCGCCCGCGGGGATGCCATCGGCCAGCCGGGCGACCTCGCGCGCGCTGATCATGGTGCCGGTCGGGTTGTTGGGATTGGCGATGAAGACCAGCCGGGTGCGGTCGGTACACCCTGCCAGCAGGGCGTCGACATCGGTGACGCGCTCGCGCTCGGGCACCTCGACCGGGGTCGCGCCCGCTGCCAAAGCGCTGATGCGGTACATGGCGAACCCGTGTTCGGTGAACAGCACCTCGTCACCCGGCCCGGCATAGGCCTGGCACAGGAAGGCAATGATCTCGTCGCTGCCAGCGCCGCAGATGATCTGCTCCGGCGCCAATCCGTGAACCTCTCCGATGGCCCGGCGCAGCGAGGCGTGGTCGGAGCTGGGGTAGCGATGCATGTTGGCCGCAGCCTCCTGCATCGCGGCAACCGCGCGGGGGCTGGGCCCGAACGGGTTCTCGTTCGAGGAGAGTTTCACAACGTTGCTCACCCCAGTCACATGGGCGGCTCCGCCCTGATACAGAGCGATGTCCATGATGCCGGGCTGCGGGGTGATTTGGGTCATAATACGGGCTCCGTTAATTCCTGCCCGTCATAGCGGCCCAAGGCGGGCTGGGGAAGCACCAAGATGCCGCCCCCAGCCGACCTGCTGCCACTTGGGTCAGGCGACAAGCGCCTGGAAGCGTGCCGTTTCGGGATCGGCACCATAGCGCGGCGCCAGCGCGCCGACGCGTTCGGTCAGCGCGTTGACACTGTCGATGATGTAGCGGGCGGTCTCGTCCCGCATCAGGTAGGAGAAGTTCAGCCGCACCCAGCCGGGTTTCTTCATTTCCTCTCCGGCCTGCAGATCCCGGAACAGGGACGCCGACTCGGCCGCGCCGATGCCCAACAGCCGGTGCGCGTAAGGCCCGGCACAGGCGCAACCGCCCCGGGCCTGAATGCCATAGACGTCGCTGAGCATGCGGGTGAACAGCTGCTGATGCACCGGCGCGCCCGACGCGTCGGTGACCAGGAAAGAAAAGATCGGCAACCGGTGCGCGGCGCGGTGGCCGAGGACGCGCAGCCGCGGATTGTCGGCCCAGCCGTCCCAGGCCATCTGCGCATAGCGGGCCTCGCGCGCTTCGATCCGCTGCTGCCCGACAGCTTCCTTCACCAGAAAGGCGAGGGCTGCGCGGATGTCGCCGATCACATTGGGGGTGCCCGCCTCCTCGCGCGCTGCCAGGTCGCGGCTGTATTCATGATGCCAGGGCGACACAAAGCTGACGGTGCCGCCACCGGGCCAGGAGGGGCAACGGCGGCGCACCTCGGCACCGTTGACGATCAGCACGCCGGAAGAGCCTGGACCACCGGGGAACTTGTGCGGCGAGACCACCACCGCATCCTTGCGGGCCGCGCCCTGCCCGCCCATGTCGATCGGCAGATAGGGACCGCCGCCGGCGTAGTCCCAGACCGCCAGCGCGCCATGGGCGTGCAGCAGCCGGCTGACGGGATCCGGGTCGGTCAGAATGCCTGTCACGTTGGAGGCGGCGGAAAAGCTGCCGATTTTCAGATCGCTGTCCGCATGGGCCGCCAGTTCCTGCGCAAGCGCCTCCAGGTCGACGCCGCCCCCTGCGGCCTCGGGAATTTCCACCACCTTGGCCTTGCTTTCGCGCCACGGCAGGATGTTCGAGTGATGCTCATACGGGCCGATGAAAACCACCGGCTGCGCGGCCTCGTTGACGCCGAACAGGCTGACCAGACGGTTCAGCCCCGCCGTCGCGCCGGAACCGGTGAAGATCACGCTGTCCTGCTGCATCGCGCCGCACAGGCGGGCGATCTCGGCGCGCGCCTCGCGGCGCAGGCGGGTCATGTAGGAGCCACAGTAGGAGGCTTCGGTGTGGGAGTTGGCGTAGAACGGCAGAACCGCTTGCGCGACGAACTCCTCGACCTGACGCAGGGGGCGTCCGGAGGCGACGTAGTCCGCATAGACCAACGGCACCTCGCCATCGAGACCGGGAATCATCACCCCTTCTCCGATCAACCCCTGCTCCAGGCTGCCATCTTGCGCGGCGATTTTGATGGATTGTTTGAATGCTGCCAGTGTCATGTCGGCCCCTCATGTAGTCGCAGCGGCATTCTGAACGGCATTGAGCGCGGATTCTTCATCAACTAATGACTATTTTGGCCAATTTTTGTGTCGTATGATCGCAAAATGAGCAAAATAATCGATCAGATAGACAGGCGCATCCTGCGCGCGCTGCAAATGGATGGCAGCCTGTCGCAACGCGAGTTGGCAGAGCAGGTTGGGCTGTCGCAGAACGCCTGCTGGCGGCGTCTGAAGGCGCTGAATGACAGCGGGGTATTGCAGGGGTCCACCGCGCGGATAGACCGGGCGGCGTTGGATCTGGATCTTGTCGTCTTTGTGATGCTGCGGACCCGGCATCATTCCGCAGACTGGCTGCAAAAGTTTCGCCGCCACGTGCTGACCATTCCCGAGGTCGTGGACTTCCACCGCATTGGCGGGGACTACGACTATCAGCTGAAGGTGGTCACCCAGGATATGGCCAGCTATGACCGTGTCTACCAGCGGCTGATCGCGGGGGTGGAACTGGACAGCGTGACCTCGTATTTCGCGATGGAAGCTATCGCCGAGGCCCGGCCGCTGCCCCTGTAGGCGCGCCCAAAGGCCCCGCGTTCCCGCGGCCCAATATCAGAGGGACCCGGCAGCTGCCGCGGGTGGACACGGCTGGCCGACGGGACCGGCCAAGCCTGACCTCAGTGGCCGAAGGCGCTGTTCTTCATCCACATCGGACGCTTGCCTTTGGGGCCCATGCGCATGTGCAGGCAGGCGGTTCCAAGCCTCTGAAAATAAAGGATATCTACAGGGTACCATCCCGCCTTGGGCACTTCGACCTCGGTCTGGACGGTGCTGTCGCAGGCCTGTCGGCCATCGAACTTTCCGACCTCCTGCCCGCCGATGCGGGCCAGCAGCCCGTCATTGGTCAGAAAGTCGATGGTGTGCACGCCGGGTTGATCCAGCCGCACGTAGCCGGTGATGCGCGCCGCCACATGCATGGCACGTTTGGAGGTGAGCGTCGGCTCGCCCTCTGCGGTGTCGCGATTGTCGAGCCCGGCAATCGGGCGTCCCGGCTCACCGTGGGATTTCAAGGCCCATTCCGCCTGCGCCAGAGATTTGACGTCCTGCGGATAGGCGTAGGTAACCGCCAGCCCCGGCTTGACCGAAGATGGCTGAGGATTGGCTGGCGTCAGCTTCAGAGGTGCCGCCAAGGCCGCCGCGGCGGAGAAGGCAATTACGGCGGCTGAGACCGCCCCTGCAATGAATTTCATCATACACTCCCGGTCTTTTTCTGACTCGAGGGTAGAGCGATCCACGACCAACAGCCACAGGAAAATTGCAATGCGCCACTTTGCGACCGTTTTGCGCCACGAAAAAGGGCTGCCCCGCAGGACAGCCCTTCCAGTCGCATGCCCAAGGGGCAGGTGACTTAGTTCTTGGCGTAGAATTCGACGACCAGGTTCGGTTCCATCACGACCGGGTACGGCACGTCGCTCAGACCCGGGGTGCGCACGAAGGTCGCGGTCATCTTGGAGTGGTCGACTTCCAGGTAGTCCGGAACGTCACGCTCTGCCAGGCCCACGGCTTCCAGCACGATGGCCAGCTGCTTGGACTTGTCACGAACGGCGATCACGTCGCCCTCTTTCACGCGGTAGGAGGGGATGTTCACGCGCTTGCCGTTCACGGTCACGTGGCCGTGGTTCACGAACTGGCGAGCCGCAAAGACGGTGGGAACGAATTTGGCGCGGTAGACAACGGCGTCCAGGCGGCGCTCCAGCAGACCGATCAGGTTTTCACCGGTGTCGCCCTTCACACGCTCGGCTTCGCCGTAGATGCGGCGGAACTGCTTTTCGGTCAGGTCGCCGTAGTAGCCCTTGAGCTTCTGCTTGGCGCGCAGCTGGATACCGAAGTCGGACAGTTTGCCCTTGCGGCGCTGGCCGTGCTGGCCGGGGCCGTACTCACGGCGGTTGACCGGGGACTTGGCGCGGCCCCAGATGTTTTCGCCCATGCGGCGGTCAATTTTGTACTTGGCAGACGTGCGTTTGGTCACGGCTGATCTCCTTCTTGAGTGGCGCTGCAGCCACTTTCCAAAACCGGTTCCCACGTGGACGGTTGTAATCGCTTGTGCGACCGCACCGTCCGTGTTCGCCTGTCCCAGAAGCCTCTGCAACAATCGAAGGGCGTTGTCCTCTTGCTCCGCATCCAGGATCCGGGCATGACAGGCATCCCCTTGCGGGGGCCACCAACACCAATGAATCCGCGCTTATATAGAGGGCGGTGGCAGAGTCAACATCGGCGGCACGGGTTTTGGTGAAAAGATGCATCGCCCACGAAAAACAGGGGGTGTGCCCTCCCCTCTTCATCCGAAAGGCACAGCCCCGCCCGCCTGCGTCAACCCTGCACCGGTGTCGCGCCAAGCCGGGTGCGCGCGGTTTCCCGCACCAGCTCGGCCACCTGGGTCAGCTGCCGGGCCAGCGGATTGCTGCGGCGCCAGATCATGCCGATCGTGCGCGCGGGCTGCGGGTCGGCAAAATGCGCTACCGAAACGGCCGCCGAGCGGGTTTCGACCGGGATTGCCATTTCCGGGATCAGCGTCACCCCGATGCCGGCGCCGACCATCTGCACCAGCGTCGACAGCGAGCTGCCATCGAGCAACTCCCGCGGGGCGGCAGACTGCATGTTGCAAAAGGACAGCGCCTGATCGCGAAAACAGTGCCCCTCCTCCAGCAACAACAGGCGCATTTCGCGCAGACCCTCCGGGCCGGGCACCGGCAAATCTCCGTCTTCGCCGGGGCGCACCAGCACGAAACGCTCGCTGAACAGCGCCACCTCCTCAAACGCCGGTTCCGAGACCGGCAAGGCCACGATGGCGGTGTCCAGCCGCCCCTCCCCCAGCTCCTTGAGCAGTTTCGGGGTCACGGTTTCCCGCACCCGGATGTCGGCCTCGGGGTGGTCGCGGGCGAGCGTCGCCACGATGGCTGGCAGAAGATAGGGGGCGATGGTCGGAATCACCCCGATCCGCAGGCGCCCCGCCAGCCCCTCACGGGAGGCGCGCGCCAGTTCTCCCAGCTCATCCACCGAGCGCAGGATGCCGCGTACCCGCTGCACCAGGTCCTCGCCCAGGCTGGTCAGCCGCACCTGGCGGGCCCCCCGCTCGACCAGCTGCACCCCGAGCACCTCCTCCAGCTCCTTGATCTGAACCGAAAGGGCGGGCTGGGACACGGCGCAGGCATCCGCGGCACGACCGAAATGGCGGTGGCGGGCCAGGGCCTCAAAATATCGCATCTGGCGCAAGGTCACATTTATCATAAGGCAAACCTATCACTGCGATGAATAAATGCAACTTAATCCAATCAGCGACGTCTGCTAGGGTTTTCTCAACATCAGGACAGGCGAGACGCGCCAAGGTTCAAGATGTTGCGTCACGTAGCACAACCCACTTTGCAGCCACGATCGGAGAGAAAGATGGACGGCAATACCCCCGCAGGAAAATGCCCGGTAATGCATGGATCGGCGCATAACACCGCCCGCGGCGGCGGCACCAGGAACCAGGACTGGTGGCCAAATCAGCTGGATCTGCGGATCTTGCATCAGCATTCGGCCAAGTCGAACCCGATGGGCGCGGACTTCAACTACCGCGAAGAGTTCAAGAAGCTCGACCTGGACGCGGTCAAGAAGGACCTATTCGCGCTGATGACGGACAGCCAGGACTGGTGGCCCGCGGACTACGGCCACTACGGCGGCCTGTTCATCCGCATGGCCTGGCACAGTGCGGGCACCTACCGCAGCGCCGATGGCCGCGGTGGCGGCAGCACCGGCAGCCAGCGCTTTGCGCCGCTGAACAGCTGGCCGGACAATGGCAACCTCGACAAGGCGCGCCGTCTGCTGTGGCCGATCAAGAAGAAATACGGCAACCGGATCTCCTGGGCGGACCTGATGATCCTGGCCGGTAACTGCGCCATTGAATCGATGGGCGGCCCGGTGCTCGGCTTTGGCGGTGGCCGCGAAGACATCTGGGAACCCGAGGAAGACATCTACTGGGGCTCCGAGACCGAATGGCTGGCCACCAGCGACAAGCCCAACAGCCGCTATTCCGGCGAGCGGGAACTCGAACATCCGCTGGCCGCCGTGCAGATGGGTCTGATCTACGTCAACCCGGAAGGACCGGACGGCAACCCCGATCCGATCGCCTCGGGCTTTGACGTGCGCGACACCTTTGCGCGCATGGGCATGAACGACGAGGAAACCGTGGCCCTGGTGGCCGGCGGGCACACCTTCGGCAAGGCCCACGGCGCGGGCAACCCCGAGCTGGTCGGCGTCGAGCCAGAGATGGCAGACGTCGAGGAAATGGGCCTCGGGTGGATCAACACCCACGGCACCGGCAACGCAGGTGACACCACCACCAGCGGCATCGAGGGCGCGTGGAAACCCAACCCGACCAAATGGGACATGGGCTATTTCGACGTGCTGTTCGGCTACGAGTGGAAGCTGGTCAAAAGCCCTGCCGGCGCGCACCAGTGGGAGGCGCAGAACGTGAAGCCGGAGCATATGGTCGTGGACGCCCATGACCCCAGCAAGATGCATCCGCCGATGATGACCACCGCCGACATGTCGCTGCGGATGGACCCGATCTACGAGAAGATCTCGCGCGATTACCACGCCAACCCGGACAAGTTCGCCGACGCCTTTGCCCGTGCCTGGTTCAAGCTGTGCCACCGCGACATGGGGCCCAAGTCGCGTTACCTCGGCAGCGAGGTGCCGGACGAGGACCTGATCTGGCAAGACCCGCTGCCCGCGGTGGATCACGAACTGATCAATGCCTCGGACGTGGCGGCGCTGAAGAAGCAGGTTCTGGAGTCCGAGTTGACAGTGCCGGAACTGGTGTCGGTGGCCTGGGCTTCGGCCTCGACCTACCGTGGATCGGACCACCGCGGGGGTGCCAACGGCGCGCGCATCCGCCTTGCGCCGCAAAAGGACTGGGAGGTGAACCAGCCCGAGCAGCTGGCCCGTGTTCTGGACGTGCTGGAACAGATCCAGAGCGACTTCAACGCCGCCGCTCCGGCGGGCAAGAAGGTCTCGCTTGCCGATCTGATCGTGCTGGCAGGCAGCGCCGCGGTGGAGGAAGCCGCCCGGGCGGCAGGTTTCCCGATCGAGGTGCCCTTCACTCCCGGTCGCACCGACGCCACCCAGGAGCAGACCGATGTCGAGGGCTTTGCCGTGCTGGAACCGGAAGCTGACGGGTTCCGCAACTTCCAGAAAGGCACCTACAGCATCCCCGCGGAGAAGCTGCTGGTCGACCGCGCGCAGCTGCTGGGCCTTGGCGCGCCGGAGATGACAGCGCTGCTGGGAGGCCTTCGGGTTCTGGGGGCCAACCATGGCAACAGCCCGCACGGGGTGTTCACCGACCGCGTCGGGGTTCTCAGCAACGACTTCTTCCTCGGCATCGTCGACATGGGCACCAAGTGGAAACCCACCGGCGACGGGCTGTACGAAGGCGTGGATCGCGCCAGCGGGACGCCGAAGTGGACCGCAACCCGCGCCGACCTGGTGTTCGGCTCCAACTCGCAACTGCGGGCGCTGGCCGAGGTCTATGCGCAGGACGATGGCGCCGGGAAGTTTGTCCATGACTTCGTTGCCGCCTGGGTCAAGGTGATGGAAGCCGACCGCTTCGACCTCGCCGCCTGACCTGCCCCGGCCCTGCCAACGTGCGGGACGCGCATAAAGAACGGGGGCGCATTGGTTCAGCCAATGCGCCCCCTTTGATTTGTTCGACCGTCATCCGGCCCGCCGCCCCCTAGGGGCCGCGCTGCCTTATGCGCTTGATCCGGAGAGTTTCGCCAGCAGCCCCCTGGTGGAGCCATCCTTGCGCTCCGCCGAGGCCCCCTGAACCATGGGCAGCAGTGAGTTGGCCAGTTCCTTGCCCAGCTCCACCCCCCACTGATCGAAGGAATTGATGCCCCAGATCACGCCCTCGACAAACACCCGGTGTTCGTACAGCGCGATGATCTGGCCCAGCACGAAGGGCGTCAGCTTGGGGTAGGCCAGCGTGACCGAGGGCCGGTTGCCCGGGAAGCTGCGGTGACAGGCCAGTGTCTCGGCCTCGATATCTCCGTCCGGCAGCCCGGATTTGGCGACGAGGTCGCGCGCCTCCTCCAGAGACCGGCCGCACATCAGCGCCTCGGACTGCGCCAGGCAGTTTGCCTTCAACAGGTCGTGGTGATGCTGCAAGTCCGGCTCATGCGCCTCGGCTGCGATCAGGAACTCGGCCGGTACGATCCGGGTCCCCTGGTGCAGCAGCTGGTAGAAGGCGTGCTGACCATTGGTGCCCGGCTCGCCCCACACGATGGGACAGGTCGCCCGCTCCACGGTTTCACCGTTCATCTTGGTCCGCTTGCCGTTGCTTTCCATCTCCAGCTGCTGGAGATACGCAGGCAGCCGTTCCAGCCGCTGGTCATACGGCAGCACCGCCCGCGAGTCATAGCCGCAGATGTTGTTGTGCCAGATCCCGACCAGCCCCATCATCAAGGGCAGGTTCCGGTCGGCCTCGGCGCTGCGGAAATGGTCGTCCATCGCCGCGCCACCCGCCAGGAAATCGCGGAAGTTCGCAGCCCCGATGGCCAGCATGATCGGCAGCCCCACCGGCCCCCACAGCGAATAGCGTCCGCCAACCCAATCGGCGAAGCCGAACACCCGGTCGGCAGTGATGCCCAGCTCGGCCGCCCGGTCCGGCGCCGAGGACACGGCTGCCAGATGACCGGCTGCCTCCTTGCCGACAGCGGCTTCCAGCCAGCGGATCGCGGCGGCGGCGTTGGTCATCGTCTCCACCGTGGTGAAGGTCTTGGAAGCGATGATGACAAGCGTCGTTTCCGGGTTCAGCGCCGCCAGCGTGTCGCATACATGGGCGCCGTCGATGTTGGAGACGAAGTGGCAGGCAGGCCCGTCGTGGTAGGGCGCGAGCGCACGTACCGCCATCAGCGGGCCAAGATCGGAACCGCCGATGCCGATGTTGACCACATCGGTGAACTTGCGTCCTGACGGGGTGGCAAGCGCCCCCGAGCGCACGGATTCGGCAAACTCTTCCAGCCGCCGCAGCATCTCTGCCACGCCGGGACGCACATCCTGGCCGCCGACCAGCAGCGGATCGGCGGTCTGTGCGCGCAGGGCAGTGTGCAGAACCGCGCGGCCCTCGGTGCTATTGACGATGCCACCACTGAACATCCGGTCGCGCTGGCCGGGCACGTCTGCCGCCTCGGCCAGCTCCAGCAGCGCGGCGCGGGTCTCGGCATCGATGTTGGTCTTGGAATAATCCAGTAGCAGCCCGTCTACCTCTGCCGAGAAGCTGTCAAAGCGGGCGGGATCCGCATCGAACAGCGACAGGATCCGGCGATCCCGGATATCGGCGTGCAGTTTTTCGAGCGTATCCCAGGCGCCGGTCATTTGCGGCCACCTAGCTGGCTGGCCTCTGCGGCCAGCTGTTTGATCGCGCCCCAATCCCCCCTCTGCACCAGATCGTTGGGGGCAACCCAGCTCCCACCGGCACAAACCACGTTGGACAGGCTGAGGTAGCTGTCTGCATTGGCAGGGCTGACGCCACCGGTCGGACAGAAGGAGATCTGTGGCAGCGGCGCCCCGATGGCTTTCAGCGCAGGCGCGCCGCCCGATGCCTCGGCCGGGAAGAATTTCAACATGTCGTAGCCGCGCGCCAGCAGCCGCATCGCCTCGCTGGCGGTCGCGGCACCGGGCAGGATCGGCAGGCCGATCTGCTCACAGGCATCCAGCAGCGCGTCGGTGGCACCGGGCGAGACGCCGAACTGCGCACCCGCGTCCTTGGCGGCCTCGGCATCGGCGGGGGTTACCAGCGTTCCCGCCCCGACCACGCCGCCGGGCACCTGCGCCATCTCGCGGATCACATCCAGCGCGGCGGCGGTGCGCAGGGTCACCTCCAGTGCAGGCAGGCCACCGGCGACCAGGGCTTCGGCCAAGGGACGGGCGTGGCCAGCATCCTCCACCACCAGCACCGGCATAATCGGGGCCATGGCACAAATTTCGCGTGTCCGCTGGCTGGCTTGCTGTGCGGTTATGGGCATTGCTTAAACTCCAAATACACTTGCGCCTTCATCGGCCGAAGCGACCGAGCGGCGGAAAAGGGAAAACAGCTCTCGTCCGGTGCCATGCTGGCTGGACGACAGATCGGCCGTGGCGTTGTCGCGCTCCAGCACATTCTCATCGAGGATTTCAAGGGTCCCCTTCACGGCGTCCACGCGCAGCATGTCACCGTCGCGGATTTTCGCAATCGGACCGCCGTCCAGCGCCTCTGGCACCACGTGGATCGCGGCAGGCACCTTCCCCGAAGCGCCCGACATGCGCCCGTCGGTGACCAGGGCCACCTTCTGACCGCGCCCCTGCATGATGCCCAGGAAGGGCGTCAGGCTGTGCAGTTCCGGCATGCCGTTGGCCTTGGGGCCTTGGAAGCGAACCACGACGATCACATCCCCTTCTGCGAGCTCGCCCGCCTTGAATGCGGCCTTGGCGTCGTCCTGGTCGTGGAACACCCGTGCGGGCGCTTCGACCACGTGATGTTCGGGCGCGACCGCCGAAACCTTCATCACCGCGGTGCCGAGGTTCCCGGTCAGCCGCTTCAGCCCGCCGGTTTTCTGGAACGGGTCCGAGGCCGGGCGCAGCACCTTGTCGTTGAGGGTCTTGCGCGGGCCGGGGCGATAGGTCAGCCCTTCGTCACTCAGGAAAGGTTCCTGCACGTAATGCTCCAGCCCCTCCCCCGCGACGGTGCGGGTATCGGGGTGCAGGAAGCCGGACTTCAGCAATTCGCCGATCATGTAGCCTAGCCCGCCCGCGGCGTGGAAATGGTTCACGTCGGCCAGCCCGTTCGGGTAGACCCGCGCCAGCAGCGGCACCGCGTCCGACAGCTCCGCGAAATCCTGCCAGTCAAGTATGATACCGCCCGCCCGCGCCATGGCGATCAGATGGATCAGCAAGTTGGTGGAGCCGCCCGTCGCCATCAGCCCGACGATGCCATTTGCATAGGCCTTCTCGTCCAGCACCTCGCAGACCGGGGTGTAATTGTTGCCAAGCGCGCTGAGCGACAGGGCACGCTTTGCGCCCTCCACCGTCAGCGCCTCACGCAGGGGCGTGCCGGGATTGACGAAGGAGGAGCCGGGCAGATGCAGCCCCATGAACTCCATCAGCATCTGGTTGGTGTTGGCGGTGCCGTAGAAGGTGCAGGTGCCGGGGCCGTGATAGGCGGCCATCTCGGCCTTCAACAGCTCTGCGCGGCTGACCTCACCGGCGGCGAATTTCTGACGGATCTTGGCCTTGTCGTCATTGGCAAGGCCGCTGGTCATCGGGCCTGCGGGCAGGAACACGGCAGGCACATGGCCAAACGCCTGTGCGCCGATCACCAGGCCAGGCACGATCTTGTCACAGACGCCGAGGTAGACAGCCGCGTCGAACACGTTGTGGCTGAGCGCCACCCCGGTGGCCATGGCGATGGTGTCGCGGGAAAACAGGCTCAGCTCCATGCCCGCCTCGCCCTGGGTAACGCCATCGCACATCGCAGGCACGCCGCCCGCCACCTGCGCCGTGCCACCCGCAGCGCGGATCGCGTCGCGGATCAGAGCCGGATAGGTTTCAAACGGCTGGTGCGCCGACAGCATGTCATTGTAGGCGGTGACGATGCCAAGATGGCCGGTGGTGGCCTCCGCCAGGGCCGACTGGTCGGGACCGGCGGCAGCATAGGCATGCGCCTGACCCGAGCACGACAGATGCGCCCGCGCAGGCCCTTTGCGCCCCTGCGCGCGCATCCGCTCCAGATAGGTGCTGCGGGTCTCTTCGCTGCGCCGGATGATACGTTCCGTGACCGCGGCCAAGGTGGAGTTCAAGCTCATGTCAGATGCCTTTCCGGTGTCTGTCCTGCTGCGGGTGTTCAGCTGCCGATGCCGCGCCAGCGGCGGCCGTCGCGGTGGATCAGCAATAGCGAGTCATCGGGACCGGCGCTGCCGCTGTCATAGGGTTGCGGCGCCTCTCCGCCCTCTTCCCAGCCGGCGATGATGGGGTCGGCCCAGGCCCAGGCGGCCTCGACCTCGTCGCCGCGCATGAACAGGGTCTGGTTGCCACGGATCACGTCCATGATCAGCCGTTCATAGGCGTCCTGCGGGCGGCCCGATTCCGGCAGTTCCTCGGCAAAGGTCATGTCGAGGTTGGCGCCGGTCAGGCGCATACCGCCCGGGCCGGGATCCTTGATGGTGGTGCGCAGGGTGATACCCTCGTCCGGCTGCAGGCGGATCACCAGCACGTTGCCATGCACCGGGCCGGAGCCTTCGAAGATATTGTGCGGCGGGTCGCGGAAGAACACCGCGATCTCGCTCACACGTTCGCGCAGGCGCTTGCCGGTGCGCAGGTAGAAGGGCGTACCGGCCCAGCGCCAGTTGGCGACCTCGGCCTTGAGCGCGATATAGCTTTCGGTGCGGCTGGCGGGGTTGCCCGCATGGTCGCGGTACCCGTCCCCGGCACCGCCATCACTGCGACCACGGTACTGGCCACGGGCAATGCTGGTCTGTGGCACCGGGCGCAGCGCCTCGATCACCTTGACCTTTTCGTCGCGCACCGCGTTGGGGGTGAACCGCGCCGGCGGCTCCATCGCGGTGAGGCACAAGAGCTGCATCAGGTGGTTCTGCACCATGTCCCGCATGGCGCCGGATTTATCGTAGTATTCGCCCCGCCCCTCGACGCCGATGCTTTCGGCCACGGTGATCTGCACGTGATCGATATGGGAGGAGTTCCACAGCGGCTCGAACAATGAGTTGGCAAAGCGCAGCGCCATCAGGTTCTGCACGGTTTCCTTGCCCAGATAGTGGTCGATCCGGTAGATCTGCTTTTCCTGGAAATGAGCGCGCAGGGCGGCGTTCAGCTCCTGCGCCGAGGCCAGATCATGGCCAAAGGGCTTTTCCAGAACGATCCGGCTCTCCGGTGTGGCGATGCCGGTCTCGCTGAGGCGGCGGGCGATGTCGGGAAACAGAGACGGGCCCACCGACAGGTAGAAGGCCCGCACAGCGTCATCGCGCAGCTTTTCGTTGATCTGGTCCCAGCCGCCGGTGCCGCGCGCATCAACCGCAACATAGTCCAACAGCTGGGTGAACTCGGCGATCTCCTCGGCGGTTGTCTCGACATCCTGGCCAAAGTCGCGAATGGCCTCGGCGGTCTGGCTGCGGAACTCCTCGCCGCTCAGCTCGGTGCGGGAGGTGCCGATGATGCGGCAGTCATTGCCGAACTGACCGATCTGAAAGCGGTGAAACAGGGCCGGCAGGATCTTGCGACGCGCAAGATCGCCGGTCGCACCGAACAGCACCAGATCAAAAGGAGCGACGGGAATGACGCGCGAAACCATTGATTCAACCTCTGTCAGCCCTGGCCGGCGGCCCGGTTCACGCATACCATCAGCCCGGCGTCGCCACGGCTGAGTTTGACATGCCGCCGCCGGGAAGCCAATGCAAGCGGGTGGGTGTTTATGTTATCGGTAACGGTAACGATAACGATGCGTCAAGTCAAGGCAGTTCCGCCGCGCGGCTGACCGGGGCATCTTGCCGCAACCCGGCCCAATTGCAAGCGCCCGAGGCATTGCCACACCAGATGCGGCAAGCCCGCGCCGGGTCCAGAGCACATGTCGCCGACAACTCAATCCAATACGGCGACGGAGGACAGATCACCGGCAATACGGATGAGATCCGCCGCATCACCAATCCGCAGCCGCCCCACCCCGGTCAGGCCGACGACCCCCGCAGGCACGCTGGTGGCTGCCGCCAATGCCTGCTCAAGCGGCACATCCGCCTTTCCGGTCAGCACCCGCAGTGCCGTGGTCAGATCCAGATCCGCCCCCGCCAGGGTGCCGTCCGCCAGCGTCAGCCGCCCATCCCGGCGCGAGATCATGCGCCCGGTCAGCTCGAACTCTGTCTGATCCGTACCCGCGGGCGACATCGAGTCGCTGACCAGGAAAATACGTCCCGGACCGCGCTTGGCAGCCCAGGCGGCGCGGATCACTTGCGGGTGCACGTGAATGCCGTCGGCAATCAGCCCCGCATTCAACCCCGGCGCCGCCAGCGCCGCGCCAACAAGGCCCGGCTCGCGGTTGCCCAGCTGGCTCATGGCGTTGAACAGATGGGTGACGCAGCTGGCACCGGCCTCGGCGTAGGTCATGCAGGTGTCAAAATCCGCGTCCGTGTGCCCAAGCGAGACCACCACCCCCGCCGCGGTCAACTCGCGCACCTGCGCAGGCGTCACGCTTTCCGGCGCAAGGGTCATCTTCAGTGCGGGAAGATCCTGCGCGGCCGCGACCAGAAGGGCGATATCCGTCGCCTCCATCGGTCGCACCAGTGCCGCCTCATGCGCGCCCTTGCGAGCCACCGAGAGATGCGGACCTTCCAGATGCAGCCCGGCAATGCCCGGCACCCCGGCCGCAATTGCCGCCTTCGTTGCGGCAATCGCCGCGCGTGTCTTGTCCGGCGTATCGGTAATCAGCGTCGGCAGGATCGAAGTTGCGCCCAGCGAACGATGCGCCGCGGCCATGCAGGCGAGCGCATCGACCGTCGGCTCGGCGTTGAACAGGACCCCGCCACCGCCGTTGACCTGCAGGTCGACATAGCCCGGCGACAGGATATCGCCGTTCAGATCCACGATATCGCCGCCCTGCTCTTCGGCCTCCGCCCCCAGGGCGGTGACCCGGCCCGCCTCGGTGCGCAGCGCTGCGCCCTCGTGGAAGCGGACACCGTCAAAGATCCGCCCGCCACGATAGAGGGTTGCCTGCGCGCTCATACCGTTTCCGTCACTTTCTTGAGGTGGCGCGGCGCATCCGGGTTGATGCCCCGCTGCGCGGCCACCTGCTCGACCATAGCATAGAAGGAGACGATCGCCGCGATCGGATCCGCCAGCCAGTGGCCGGTACGTACATGCGGCAGGATCTGCGCCTGTTTGACCTGATCGGTGACAGCAAAGACCTGCGCGCCCTTGGCCGCCAGCGCATCCGCAACCTCGGCCAGCAGCGGTTCTGCCGCATCGGCGGCGGCAAAGGCGATAACGGGAAAGCCGCTGTCGACGATCGAGACCGGCCCGTGCAGAACCTCGGCCGAGGAATAGCTCTCGGCGTGGATCTGGCAGGTCTCCTTGAACTTCAGCGCCGCCTCGTTGGAGATCGCAAGGCTCGGGCCGCGCCCCAGGGTGAACAGGGAGCTGCCGGTGATCGCCGCCGCGGCCGCGCCCCAGTCGCAGCGGGTGGCGGCCTCCAGATGCTCCGGCAGTTTGTGCAGCGCCGCCAGCAGATCCTCGTCTACCTTCAGCTCGGCAATCAGCCACAAACCGGCAATCAGCGAGGTCACGAAGGTCTTGGTTGCCGCCACGCTGCGCTCCGGCCCGGCGTGGAGCTGCAGCGTCGCCTCGGCCACGCCAGCCAGCCGCGACCTGGGATCATTGGTGAACGCCACGGTGCTGGCGCCGGAGGCGCGCGCGCTTTCGGTCAGCCGCACGATGTCCGGGCTTTGCCCCGACTGCGAGATCGCGAGGCACAGCGCCCCGGCTGCTTGCAACTCTGCGCCGTACACCGAGGCCACCGAAGGGCCGACCGACGCCATCGGCAGGCCCAGCGTCAGTTCACTGGCGTATTTCAGATAGGTGCAGGCATGGTCGGAGGAGCCGCGCGCCACCGACATCATGAACCGCATCCCGCCCGCACGGGCCATCGCGGCAGCGGCGGCAACCGCCTCGCCGCCGCCGGTCAGCAGGCGCTCTGCGGCAACCGGGATCTCTTCGATTTCCTGACGCATCAGGGTTTTGGTGGACGTCATCTTGGCAGCCCTCTCAAGTCGGGTTTCGGGGTCACGGGGTCAAGCGCAGCTCGGCCACGAAGTCATAGGCGTCGCCGCGGTAAAGCGAGCGGGTGAATTCGGCCACGCGGCCGCTGTCGAGATACGAAATCCGCTGGATGCGCAGCCCGGCGTCGCCCTCGGCCACGCCCAGCAATTCCGCGTCTGCCGGGCCAAGGTTGACGGCCGAGATTTTCTGGATCGCGCGAACCGGCCGCAGCCCGTCCTTCTCCAGCAGTTCGTAAAGCGAATCGCGCACCGCCAAGGGGTTCGGAAGGATATCCAGCGGCAGCGCCGCGCGCTCCACCGCCATCGGACGCCCGCCCGCTTCGCGCAGACGGCAGATCCGCGCCACCTGGGCATCACTCGCCAGCCCGAGCGTCGCCACCTCTTCCGGCGACGGCAGGAACACGCCCCGCTCAAGCCATTTGGAGCTGACCTCCATACCGCGCTGGCGCATATCCTCGCTGAAGGAGGTGAGATGCGACAGGGATTGCTCGACCCGCGGCGCGGCATCGCGCACAAAGGATCCTGAGCCTTGCCGCTGCACGATGCTGCCACGCCTGACCAGTTCCTGAATCGCTTTGCGCACGGTGACCCGTGACAGGCCGGTGATCTCGGCCATTTCCCGTTCCGGCGGCAGCGAGGAATTGGGCGGCAGAACCCCGGATTCGATCCCCTCCTCCAGCCGCTGACGCAGCCGGACGTAACGCGGGCCATCGGCCTCATTCAACCAGTCGTCAGGTGCCAGAAAAGCTGCCGCATTCATGACTGCACCTCCACTGCAAAAGACTGCGCAAGGGTGATGGCGCCCTCCAGCGGCGCCCCCTGCGGCGCGACCAGAGCCGCGCGCGCAGCCTCCGGCAGATAGGGTTCATACTGCGGCCCGATACCCCCCGTAAGGCAGAGCGGCAGCTCCGGCGTCCATCCCATGCGTTCCAGCACCTGCAACAACTGCATCGCCGCCTCCCGCATCAGCGCAACACCGACCGCATCCCCCACTTCCGCCGCCGCCGTGACCTTGCGCGCGACCTGGCCAACCTCGTAAGGGCGCGCCTGACCGGCGAAGGCCACGATACCGGCCGGACCATCAAACTCGCGCAGCAGCGCCTCGGTCAGATCCGTCGAATCGGTCAGGCCATCCACCACATCAAGCGCCGCGGACAACGCCTTGCGACCCACCCATTGCGCCGAGGCTTCATCCCCCAGCACCGCACCCCAGCCGCCGGCAAAGCGCTGTGCGCCCTGCCGCTGTAGCGCCAGAAAGGAGCCGGTGCCACAATGGGCGATGGCACCATCCCCACCGGCATGGGCGCCGACCAGCGCGGAACGCCGGTCATCCTCGACCCGCAGCAACTCAAGCGGCAGCGCCTCTGCCACCCGCGCCGCCATCTGGGGGCCGGTCACACCGGCCAACCCCAGGTAGGCAGGCTGGCGGCACAGCGTCCGAAGCGGTTGCTGCAGCTGGCCAGCCAGCTGCTCCAGCCCGGCGACGATTCGCGCCACCGCACCCTCGAAATCACTGGCGACATTGGCGGGCCCAACCCCGACCACATGCCGCTGGCCGCCCGCGCAACAGACGATCCGACAGTTGGTGCCGCCGCCATCCACGGCCAAAATGGGAGTGTTCATACCAGTCATCATGAAAATACCTATATGATACCTCTTGCAAAAAAGAAAGGCGAAAACAGACCAATCTCGGCGCCACACCGATCAATCCGCTGAAATATCGGCAGAATTGGCCTTTCAAAAATTAACCATGGACAAGTGGTATTGTATAGGTATGCTATCAGCCAACAAGGAGGACCCCCGTGCTGCCACGTACCACCGAACAGCTGCATCCGCAGGCAGAAGGGCTGGACACCCAGCCGCTCACCACCATTGCCCGGGCGCTCGCAGACAGCCAGCGGCAGGCGGCCGACAGCCCGCTTGCCGCCCTGACCGAAATCAGCAACGGCGCTCGCGCCATGGCCCGCAGCCTGGGCGGCACCGGCAACCTGTACTATGTGGCAGCGGGGTCCTCCGGACTGATGGCGGCGGCGGATGCGATGGAGCTCGGCGGAACCTTTGGCATCGACGAGTCGCGCATTCACATCCTGATGGCGGGCGGCCTGCCGCAAAGCGCGCGCATGCCCGGTGCCACTGAAGACGACACCGAAGGCCTGACCGAAGGCCTGGCGCTGCTGACCCCCGATGACACGGTGCTCGTGGTTTCGGCCAGCGGCACCACCCCCTTCACCCTCGAGGCGGCGCGCATCGCACGCAAGGCCGGTGCCGCGGTGGTCGGCATCGCCAACAACCCCGGCTGCCCGCTGCTGGAGCTGAGCAACCACCCCATCCTGCTGGCAACCGCGCCGGAGCTGGTCTCCGGCTCGACCCGGATGGGGGCTGGCACGGCACAGAAGATCGCGCTGAACATGCTGTCCACCCTGATGGCCGTCGAGCTGGGCCATGTGCATAACGGCATGATGGTCAATTTTCGCGCCGAGAACGCCAAGCTGCGCACCCGCGCCGAGGCGGTGGCGATGCGCATCACCGGCGCAACACAGGCGCAGGCCCGCACCGCGCTGGAGATGTCGCGAGGGGCTGTCAAACCCGCCATCCTGTTGTGCGCAGGCGCAACCGATATGGCACAGGCCACCGAAATGTTGTCGGCAAGCAGCGACAGACTGCGCCCGGCACTTGAGCAGCTGAAGAAACCAACTGCCTGAACTCAAGAAGAAAAACTGGGAGAAAATACATGAACCGCAAGATCCTGATCGCCATGCTGGCCACCACCGCGCTAAGCGCCCCGGCCGCCTTTGCCGAAGATGCGACGCTGACCATCGAAAGCTGGCGCAACGACGACCTGACCCTGTGGCAGGACAAGATCATCCCCGCTTTTGAAGCCAAGCACCCCGGCATCAAGATCAAGTTCACGCCCTCGGCCCCGGCGGAGTACAATGCCGTGCTGAACTCCAAGCTGGACGCAGGGTCGGCCGGCGATCTGATCACCTGCCGCCCCTTCGACGCCTCGCTGGCGCTGTATGAAGCCGGTCACCTGACCGACCTCAGCGACATGGAGGCGATGGGCAACTTCCCGGATGTCGCCAAATCCGCCTGGCAGACCGATGATGGCTCAGCCACATTCTGCATGCCGATGGCCAGCGTGATCCACGGCTTCATCTACAACAAGGAAATCTTTGACGAGCTGGGCCTCGAAGAGCCCAAAACCGAAACGGAGTTCTTTGCCGCGCTCGACAAGATCAAGGAAGACGGCAGCTATATCCCCCTGGCGATGGGCACCAACGACCAATGGGAAGCTGCCACCATGGGGTACAACAACATCGGTCCGAACTACTGGAAGGGCGAAGAAGGCCGCCTGGCGCTGATCGCAGGCGAGCAAAAGCTGACCGACGAGCAGTGGACCGCCCCCTTTGCAACGCTGGCAAAATGGGCCGACTACCTGGGGGACGGGTACGAGGCACAGACCTATCCCGACAGCCAGAACCTGTTCACGCTGGGCCGCGCCGCGATCTACCCGGCAGGCAGCTGGGAAATCTCCGGCTTCAACGCGCAGGCGGATTTCGAAATGGGCGTGTTCAACCCGCCGGTGCAGAACGCGGGCGACACCTGCTATATCTCGGATCACACCGACATCGGCATCGGCATGAACGCCGCCACCGACAATCCCGAGGCCGCCAAGACCTTCCTGACCTGGGTCGCCAGCCCCGAGTTTGCAGAGATCTTTGCCAACGCCCTGCCCGGCTTCTTCCCGCTGTCCAGCGCCCCGGTCGAGCTGGAGGACCCGCTGGCGCAGGAGTTCCTGAGCTGGCGCGACGACTGCGAGAGCACCATCCGCTCCACCTACCAGATCCTGTCGCGCGGCACGCCGAACCTGGAAAACGAGACCTGGGGCGCATCGGTCGCTGCCATCAAGGGCACCGAAACACCCGAGGCTCTGGGCCAGAAGCTGCAGGACGGGCTGGCCAGCTGGTACGAACCGCAGCAGAACTAAGCTGACCGCGGGGCGCAGCCTGCGTTGCGCCCCGCACCCCCGATCGTCCAGATCAGTTGTCCGCGCGCCCCGCCGGACCGACCTGCCGACCGCCCCGTCGGCGCACCCCTGACACATGGAGGAATTGCCCATGTCCCGCCCTTCACAAAGCGGCACCCCGCAGACCGTGGCACAAGCCGGCGCAATGGCCGCCGCGGCGCCACAGGCCGCCGCCGCCACTGCTCCTGCCACGAAGAAGCGCCGCCGCCCGCGCCTGCACGTCGTCGTGTTCCTGGCGCCCGCGGTGCTGATCTATACCGCGGTGATGATCTTTCCGCTGTTCAACACGCTGCGGCTGGCGCTTTATACGCGCATTGATCAGGAGCGGGTCTGGGCCGGGCTGGCCAATTTCCAGACGCTGTTCTTCGACCCGATCTGGTCAGAGCAGTTCTGGAACGCCCTGGGCAACAATTTCTGGTTCTTCCTCGTGCATATGCTGGTGCAGAATCCCATCGGCATCGCTCTGGCCGCACTGCTGAGCCACCCGCGGCTGCGCTTTGCGGCACTCTACCGCTCGGCCATCTTCATCCCGACCATCCTCAGCTTCGTGATCGTCGGCTTTGCCTGGAAACTGATCCTGTCGCCGATCTGGGGCATCGCACCCTCGATGCTGGATGCGGTCGGGCTGAAGTCGCTGTTCGCGCCCTGGCTGGGCAAGGAAGAATACGCGCTGACCACGCTGGCGCTGATTTCCGTGTGGCAGTTCGTCGGCATCCCGATGATGCTGATCTACGCGGCACTTCTGTCGATCCCCGAGGAAGTCCTGGAAGCGGGTGAAATCGACGGCATCACCGGCTTTGCCGCCTTCTGGAAGATCAAGCTGCCGCTGATCCTGCCCTCCATCGGGATCATCTCGATCCTGACTTTTGTCGGCAACTTCAACGCCTTCGACCTGATCTACGCGTCGCAGGGCGCGCTGGCGGGGCCGGATTTCTCGACCGATATCCTGGGCACCTTCATGTATCGCACCTTCTTTGGCTTCCAGCTGCAGCTTGGCGATCCGCACATGGGTTCCGCCATCGCCAGCGCCATGTTCGCGATCATCCTGGTGGGTGTCTGCATCCACCTGTTCGGCATCCAGACCCGGATGCGCCGGTACCAGCTGTAAGGAGCAGATGACATGAACAAGGCCCGCTCCAACCCGATCAACACCTTCGCCATGCACGGCGCGCTGATCCTCTACACGCTGATTGCGCTGTTCCCGGTATTCGTGATCCTGATCAACAGCTTCAAGACCCGCAAGGCGATCTTTCGCGAACCTCTGGCCCTGCCCGACGCGGACAGCTTCAGCCTGATCGGCTATCAGACAGTGATGAAACAGGGGGATTTCTTCCTCTACTTCCAGAACTCGATGATCGTCACCGTGGCCTCGCTCACGCTGGTGCTGCTGTTTGGCGCCATGGCGGCCTATGCGCTGAGTGAATACAAGTTCCGCGGCAGCACTCTGCTGGGGCTGTATCTGGCGCTGGGGATCATGATCCCGATCCGCATCGGCACCGTGGCCATCCTTGAAATGATGGTGGCCTCCGGCCTCGTGAACACCCTCTGGGCACTGATCCTCGTGTATACGGCCCAAGGGCTGCCGCTCGCGGTGTTCATCCTCAGCGAATTCATGAAACAGGTGAGTGATGACCTGAAGAACGCCGGACGTATCGACGGGCTCAGCGAATATACCATCTTCTTCCGGCTGGTGCTGCCGCTGGTGCGCCCGGCGATGGCGACGGTGGCGGTGTTCAACATGATCCCGATCTGGAACGACCTGTGGTTCCCGCTGATCCTGGCCCCGGCCGAGGAAACCAAGACCCTGACCCTCGGCAGTCAGGTGTTCATCGGCCAGTTCGTCACCAACTGGAACGCTGTGCTGTCGGCGCTGAGCCTGGCGATCCTGCCGGTGCTGGTGCTCTACGTGATCTTCTCACGCCAGCTGATCCGCGGCATTACCTCGGGGGCGGTCAAATGATCCGGGTACTGATAGCAGGCCTGGGCAACATGGGGCTGTCCCATGCGCTGGCCCACCACACCCACCCAGAGGCTGAGATCGTCGGCCTGGTGAACCGCTCCGGCGAGGTGGGCCACGCTGACCTGCAAGGCTACCCTGTGTTCACCGATTTCCATCAGGCGCTGGCCGAGGTGAAGCCGGATCTGGTGGTGATCGCCACCTATTCCGACAGCCACGCCGACTATGCCTGTGCAGCGATGCAAGCCGGGGCGCATGTGTTTGTGGAAAAACCGCTGGCGACCAACGTGGCGGATGCCCGCCGCGTGGTTGCCACCGCGCAACAGACCAACCGCAAGCTGATGGTCGGCTACATCCTGCGCCACCACCCCAGCTGGCAGCGCCTGATCGCCGAGGCCCGTGATCTGGGTGGGCCGTATGTGTTCCGCATGAACCTGAACCAGCAATCGAGCGGCGCTGAGTGGGAGACCCACAAGGCGCTGATGCAGACCACCAGCCCGATTGTTGACTGCGGCGTGCATTACGTAGACGTGATGTGCCAAATCACCGATGCTGAGCCCGTGCGCGTGCATGGCATGGGGCTGCGCCTGTCGGATGAAATCGCCGAGGACATGTACAACTACGGCCAGTTCCAGGTGATCTTTGCCGATGGCTCGACCGGCTGGTACGAAGCCGGCTGGGGGCCGATGATGTCGGAAACCGCGTTTTTCGTGAAGGACATCATCACGCCGAACGGCTCGGTTTCCATCACCGAGACCGACAAGGCCGGATCGTCTGACGTGGACGGCCACACCCGTGTCGGTAGCATCCTGCTGCACCGCGCCGAGGGCGACCGCTACATCGACCTGCCGGATGAGCCCGGCCACCAGGCGCTGTGCGATGCAGAGCAGCACGCCATGCTGCGCGCCATCATCGAAGACCACGACCTGACCCGGCACATGAATGACGCCGTCCAGTCCCTTGCCATTTGCCTGGCTGCGGATCACAGCATCCGCACCGGCCAACCTGTTACACTTGAGGAGGCCGCAAAATGACCGCCCTGTCCCTGAAAAACGTCAACAAATCCTTTGGCCCGGTGCATGTTCTGAAGGACATCAATCTTGAGGTCGAGGACGGCGAATTCGTGGTCTTCGTCGGCCCCTCGGGCTGCGGCAAGTCCACCCTCTTGCGGGTAATCGCGGGGCTGGAGGATGCGACCTCGGGCGAGATCCACATCGCTGGCGAGCAGGTCAACCTGACGCCGCCCTCCAAGCGTGGCATCGCCATGGTATTCCAGAGCTACGCGCTCTACCCGCATCTGAACGTGCGCGGCAACATGACCCTCGCGCTGAAACAGGAACGCCAGCCCAAGGCGGTGATCGAGGAGCGCGTCGCCGAGGCCAGCCGGATGCTGGGGCTGGAACCCTACCTGGACCGCTACCCGTCGGAGCTGTCCGGCGGTCAGCGCCAGCGGGTTGCCATCGGCCGTGCCATCGTGCGCCAGCCCAAGCTGTTCCTGTTCGACGAGCCGCTGTCGAACCTGGACGCCGCGCTGCGGATGAACACGCGGATCGAAATCGCCAACCTGCACCGCCAGCTGTCGGCCTCGATGATCTATGTGACCCACGACCAGACCGAGGCGATGACGCTGGCCGACAAGATCGTGGTGCTGCGCGACGGCCGGGTCGAGCAGATCGGCAGCCCGATGGAGTTGTATAACGACCCTGCAAACCGCTTTGTCGCGGGTTTCCTCGGCGCGCCGTCGATGAACTTCCTGCCTGCCGAGGCGCTGAATCCCGGCGATCCGCGCGAAATGGGCATCCGCCCCGAGGACATCCGGCTGGAAGGCGGCGGCCCGATTGCAGGCCGAGTGTCGCACGTGGAACAGCTGGGCGGCGACACCAACGTGATCCTCGAGACCCCCAGCGCACCGCTGACCATCCGCCTGTTCGGCCAGCACGACATCCGCGCAGGCCAGGATGCCCGCTTCGGCTTTGACCCCAGCCGCGCCTATTACTTCGACGAAGGCGGCCAGCGCCTGCGCTGACCCACAGCGCAACGCCCATCAGTCATCACAGAACAATGAGCGGCGGCGGATCCCCCATCCGCCGCCGCAATCATCGCGCAGGCATCTCTGGCCCGGCCGTCCGGTCAGCCCAGTACCGCCTTGACCGCCCGCAGGGTGCCATCGACCACCTGGTCGGCCTCGGCCCGCGTCAGGCAGAACGGCGGCGCAAAGCCCAGGATGTCGCCCTGCGGCATCGCCCGCGCGATGATCTTGTCCTGCTCCAACAGCTTGGCCGCGATCTGCGGGCCGATCTTGTCCGCCGCATCAAAGAAGCTGCGACTGTCGCGATCCTTCACGAACTCCACTGCGCAGAGCATCCCCTCGCCGCGGATATCGCCCACGTGCGGGTGGCTGCCCAGCGCCTCGGCCATGGTGGCGTTGAGATAGGCACCAGTCTCGCCCGCGTTGGTGATCAGGTTCAGCTCATCCAGCAGCTTGAGGTTCGCAACCCCCGCCGCGGCCCCGATGGGGTGCGCCGAATAGGTCCAGCCGTGGCCGATCGGGCCGTTTTCATCGGTGCCCTGCTCCAGCACCTTCCAGACCTTGTCGCTGACGATCGAGCCGGACAGCGGCGCATAGGCCGATGTCAGCCCCTTGGCGATGGTGATGATGTCAGCCTCGATTCCGTAGTGGTCAGAGCCGAACATCGATCCAAGCCGCCCGAAGCCGGTCACCACCTCATCCGCCACCAGCAGGATGTCGTGTTTCTTCAGAACCGCCTGGATGGCCGCCCAGTAGCCCGCGGGCGGCGGCACGATGCCGCCGGTTCCCAGCACCGGCTCGCCGATGAAGGCCGCGATGGTGTCCGCGCCCTCGCGTTCGATCAGCGCCTCCAGCTCAGCCGCGCAATGGGCCACGAACTGCTCCTCGGTCTGGTTCAGATCGGCGCGACGGAAGTAATAGGGCGCCTCGATGTGGATCACCTGCTCCACCGGCAGGTCGAACTTCTTGTGGAACAGCTCCAGCCCCGTCAGCGAGCCGGTGACCAGCCCCGAGCCATGATAGCCGCGCCAGCGCGAGATAATCTTCTTCTTCTGCGGGCGACCCAGGATGTTGTTGTAATACCAGATCAGCTTGACGTTGGTTTCATTGGCGTCCGAGCCGCCGAGGCCGAAATAGACCTTCGACATGTTCGAGGGCGCGCGGTCGAGGATCATCTTGGCCAGGGTGATTGACGCCTCGGTGCCGTGCCCGACGTAGGAATGGTAATAGGCCAGCTCCCGCGCCTGCGCGGCGATGGCTTCGGCGATTTCCTGGCGGCCGTAGCCGACGTTGACGCAATAGAGCCCGGCAAAGGCGTCCAGCAGACGGTTGCCGTCGCGGTCCTCGATATGGGCGCCTTGCGCGGTCTGGATCACGCGGGCCGGGCTTTCACCGCGGGCGTGCTGCGCCAGATGCGTCGAGGGGTGGAAAAAGTTGTCGCGGTCCCATTGGTCCAGCTGGTCATTCTTCAGCATGTCTTGTCCTTCCTGTAATTCCCGTCCCGCCCGTCCGGCGGATCATTCTGCGTGGTGCGCACCTTACGCCCAGTCGCGGCAGACGTATTTGACCTCGGTGAACGCCTCCATGCCCAGCCGCGCGCCCTCGCGGCCCAGGCCGGACTGCTTGGTGCCGCCAAAGGGGATCGGCGCGCCGGTCACCTTGGTGCGGTTCACCGCAACCATGCCGTATTGCAGCGCCCGGCTCAGCCGGTAGATGCGGCGCGGGTCATGGCTGTGGACATAGGCCACCAGCCCGTATTCGCTGTCATTCGCCCGCGCCACCGCCTCTTCTTCGGTATCAAAGGGCAGGATCGGCGCGACGGGTCCAAAGGTCTCCTGGTGCAGGATATCCGCATCCGGCGGCACATCCGTGAGCACCGTGGGGCGGTAGAACAGCGGCCCCAGCGGGTGGCGTTCCCCGCCGCAGGCCAGTTTTGCCCCCTTGGCCAGCGCATCGGCCACATGGGCCTCCTGCTTGGCCACCGCCTGTTCGTTCATCAGCGGACCGATGTCGGGATCCTCCATGCCGGTGCCCACGGTCAGCGCCCGTGCGGCGGCGGTGAAGCGGGCGCAGAACTCGTCATAGATCGCCCGCTCGACATAGATCCGATTGGCGCCCAGGCAATCCTGGCCCGAAGTGGCGAATTTCGCCTTGATGGTCTCGGCCACCGCATTGTCCAGATCCGCGCCCTTGAACACCAGCACCGGCGCGTGGCCGCCCAGCTCCATCACCAGCCGCTTCACCGTGCCGGCGCATTGGCGGTACAACAGCTTGCCCACCTCGGTCGAGCCTGTGAAGGACAAGGCGCGCACCCGCGCATCTGCGGTCCAGGGCTCCACCACCGTGGGCGCATTGCCGGTCACCACGTTGAACACGCCGGGCGGAAAGCCCGCGCGTTCGGCCAGCTCGGCCAGCGCCAGGGCGCTGAACGGGGTCTCGGCCGAAGGATGCGCCACCACGGTACAGCCCGCTGCCAGCGCCGCCGCCGCCTTGCGCGTCAGCATCGCCGAGGGGAAGTTCCACGGCGTGATCAGCGCGGCCACGCCCACCGGCTCGCGCCACAGCTCCATCTCGGCGTCGGGCAGATGGCTGGTGACGCCCTCGATATTGGGGCGTTTGGCTTCCTCGGCGTAGTATTCAACGAAGTCGGCGCCATATTCGATCTCGCCGCGCGCCTCGGAAATCGGCTTGCCCTGCTCCAGCACCATGATGCGGGCCAGATCCTCCTTGTGGGCCAGCTGCAGATCATGCCAGCGGCGCAGCACCGCGGCGCGCTCCTGCGGCAGGCGGGTGGACCAGTCGGCAAACGCCGCCTGCGCCGCATCCACTGCAGCAGAGGATTCCTCTGCGCTGAGGGCGGCGACATCGCCCAGAAAGGCACCGCTGGCCGGGTCGCTCACCGGGAAGGTCTCGCCGGACTGCGCCACGCACCATTTGCCGTTCACATAGGAAAACGAGCGCACCAGCGCCTTGTCCTGGATGTCCGCACGTGCGGATAGGGCTGTATCAGACATGCTTTGCCTCCTGTTGTCACAGAAGACTCTGACAGCTTGCGGCGGAGGTTCCGGCCAAAGATTGCCCCTGAAGCAGAGGATTCACCTGCCGGAGAGCAGAATTTCCAGAGGAGGCATCGCCGCGCCCTTCACCGGCTTGGTGACGATATAGGTGAAATAGCGCGACAGACCGATGCGGGCGTCGAGCATCTCGTCGATCAGCCGCTGATAGGCGTCGATGTCACGGGTGACGATCTGCAGGATATAGTCAAACCCGCCGCCCAGCGCCCAGCAGGCGACCACCTCGTCATAGCGCTGCATCGCGCTTTCAAAGGCGCGAAAGCTGGCGGCGGTGTGGTCGGCGATCTCTGCCGCGACAAAGACAGTGACATGCGGCGCCAGCTTCTTGAGATTGATGCGCGCGCCGTAGCCTTCGATGAAACCGGCCTTTTCCAGCCGGTTCAGCCGCTCCCAGCAGGGCGTGGGCGACAGGCCGATCCGCTCGGCCAGCGCCGCCTTGGTGATCCGCCCGTCCTGCGACAGCACCGATAAGATCCGTATGTCCCGTTCATCCAATTGCATGGGCGCAGACTTCCCCCGATTGGCGCCGCCGTCAACCACCCGCGGCGCACTGCCCGCCGTGCAGGCAGACGCGCATGGCCGCGCCCGCATTTCAGGCTAGTTGTATACAAGACGTTCGCATGACGGGACGATCGCCTGCAAAATACGACCCAAACGGGTCGCAAACTGACGATACGGTCGCTCCGGCGCGACTATCCTCCATGTGACACATCCCGCGACTCGCGCCTGTGCACAACCACCCTTCACTTGCGAGGTCCCAATGCCCATTGAACACGCGCCCTTCAGCCAGGAAGAGTACAACCGCCGCCTGTCCATCACACGTGCTGCCATGGTGACGGCGGGCATTGACGTGCTGTTTGTCACCGACCCGTCGAACCAGGCCTGGCTGACCGGCTATGACGGCTGGTCGTTCTACGTGCATCAGGGCGTGCTGCTGGGACTGGAGGGCGATCCCATCTGGTGGGGGCGCGAGATGGACGCCAACGGCGCGTGCCGCACCGTCTGGATGGAGGACGAGCAGGTGCTGGGCTATGACGACAGCTACGTGCAGTCCACCAGCCGCCACCCGATGCAGGATCTGGCGCAGCGGCTGTGCGAGATGGGCCACGGCAAGGCGCGCATCGGCGTCGAGATGGAGAACTACTATTACTCCGCCAAGGCCCACGCGGTGCTGACCGCCACCCTGCCGAACGCCTCCTTTGCCGATGCCACCGCGCTGGTGAACTGGCAGCGCGGCGTCAAATCGGCCGAGGAGATGGAGTTCATCCGCAAGGCCGCGCGCATCTCGGAAAAGATTGTGCGGCTGGCCCTGGAGCGCGCCGAGCCCGGCCTGCGCAAGAATGAGCTGGTGGCGGAGATTTCCCGCGCCGCCCTGATGGGCGTGGGCGACGACTGGGGCGACTACCCGGCGATCGTGCCGCTGGCCCCCTCCGGGCTGGACGCGACCGCGCCGCATCTCACCTGGAACGGCGACCGGATGAAACAGGGAGAGATCACCTTTTTCGAGCTCTCCGGCTGCTACCGGCGCTATCACGCGCCACTGTGCCGCTCGGTGTTCCTGGGCAAGCCGCCGCAATACATGCTCGACGCCTCCAAGGCGCTGACCGCCGGGCTGGAGGCGGGGCTGGAAGCCGCCCGTCCCGGCAACCGCGCCAGCGACATCGCCAAGGCGCTGAACCGCGAATTGTCCAAGGCCGGGATCGACCGCGACGGCCGCTGCGGCTACCCCGTCGGCCTCAGCTACCCGCCGGACTGGGGCGAGCGCACGGTGTCGCTGCGCTCCACCGATGACACGGTATTGCAGCCGGGGATGACCTTCCACTTCATGCCGGGGCTGTGGCTGGACAACTGGGGGCTGGAGACCACCGAAACCATCGTGATCAGCCCCGACGGCCCCGCCGAGGCGCTGTGCAACGTCGAACGCCAGCTGTTTGTGAAGGACTGATCCCGATGAGCGTACTGGACGACACGCGGCAGCTGCTGCGCGATCTGATCAGCTATCCCACGGTATCGGCTGACAGCAACCTTGGCCTGATCAAATACCTGGCCGACCATCTGCACAGCTGCGGCGCGCGGGTCGACATCTGGCATGATGAAACCGGCACCAAGGCCAACCTGTTCGCCACCCTCGGGCCGGAGCGCGATGGCGGCATCGTGCTGTCCGGTCACTCGGACGTGGTGCCGGTCGCCGACCAGGACTGGTCAAGCGACCCGTTCACCATGACCGAACGGGACGGCAAATGGTACGGCCGCGGCGCCTGCGACATGAAAGGCTTCATCGCCGCCGCCGCCGCCATGGCACCGCGCTATGCCCGCATGGAGCTGCAGCGCCCGGTGCATTTCGCCTTTACCTATGACGAGGAAATCGGCTGCTTCGGCGCCCGCGCACTGGCCCGCGCGCTGCAGCAGCGCGACCTGCGACCGGCGGTGGCCATCATCGGCGAACCGACGATGATGCAGATCATCGAAGGTCACAAGGGCTGCCACGAGTACACCACCCGCTTTACCGGGCTGGAGGGCCACGGCAGCCGCCCCGACCTGGGCGTGAACGCAGTGGAATACGCGGTGCGCTATGTCGCCAAGCTGTTGGAACTGAAGGCAGAACTACAGGCCCGCGCCCCGGCAGACAGCCGCTTTACCCCACCCTGGACCACCATCAACACCGGTGCGCTGGTGGGCGGCGTTGCCCACAACGTGATACCCGGCAAGGCCCGCGTGGACTGGGAGATGCGCCCGGTGCAGCCCCGCGACGCGGATTACGTCAGCACCGTTCTGCACCAGCTGTGCCAGGACGAGCTGATCCCACAGATGCGCCGGACCCACCCGGAGGCGGACATCCACACCGAGGTGATCGGCGAGATCGACGGGTTGCAGCCGATGGACGACAACGAGGCCCGCGACATCGTGATGGAGCTGACCGGCTGCCGCCACGCCGATGTGGTCTCCTTCGGGACCGAGGCGGGGATCTTCCAGACCCTCGGCATGAGCGTGGTGGTCTGCGGTCCCGGCTCCATCGAGCAGGCGCACAAGCCGGATGAATTCGTCAGCATCGACCAGATGTCGCAGTGCCTCGGCATGCTGGAGCGACTGTCGGCGAAACTGGTATGACAGCCGGAAGCCAAGATTTTGCACTTTGGACGGCGCGGGGATACCCTGCGCCTTTCACCACAAGGCGCTGACCCGTGACCACCCCGATACCAGACATGTCCGACGCCTCCGCCCGAGACCGTTTCGAGCGGCTTCACCACGAGATCCGCAACCGAATCTGCCTACTGGACTATGCTCCGGGCAGTCGGCTGTCGGAAACGGCGCTGGCCGAGGAGTTCGGCGTCTCGCGCACACCGTTGCGACGGGTATTGGTGCGCTTGGAATGCGAGGGGCTGCTGCGCTCCGTTCAAGGGGTCGGCACGATCGTAACGGACGCCGACATCGAAGAGCTGGAACAGACCTATCGGCTGCGCATGGAACTGGCGGGGCTGGCGGGACGGTTGTCCCCCACCCGCCCAAGTGCCGAGCTGGTGGCGGAATTTCGCGATTTGGCCGAACGCGTCCGCTGCCTGACCGACGCGCCGGAGCCACGCAGATTTGCCGAGCTGAACATGGCGTTCTTCCAGGCGCTTTTGAAGATCACTGACAACCTCGCCCTGCGCGAGGTCAGCGAGCGGCTGTATTTCCAGACCACGCGTATCTGGCTGCAATCCGTCTTTGCGTCGATCATCGATCTGAACGAGGAAATCCGCATCTTCGGCGGCGAGGTCGAGGAAATCCTGGCCGCGGTCGAACTTGGGGACATGGAGGCCGTGGCCCTGATCCAACGCGCCCACATCTCGATGAGTTTTACCCGGATGCGAAGCGCCGCACGGGCAGTCGGCGTTCACGAAAGCCGCGCGGGGTGACAGCGCGGCCTTCGGAAGGAATAGCGACGACCTCGGCAGGCAGGCCCACAGCCGCCGCAGGCGCAGCGGTTGTTACAATCCCTGTTCGACACACGCCTCACGCAGCAGGCGGCAGAACCGCTGCGCCGCTGCCGAAAGTTGATGCTCGCTGCGGCTGCACAGCCCCACCGGCCCGAGGGTGCTGCCGGTGTCCAGCGGCAGCGCAACCATGTTCCCCGCCGCCAAGTCAGGCCGCACCACGCCGTGGCTGATGACCCAAATCGCCCGATGCGCCAGCACGAACCGCCGCCCAAAGGTCGATGACACCGTTTCAATCGGAAACCGCGGCATCGGCTGCCCCAGCTCCAGGAACAATCGCTCCACGAACGGGCGAATGATGGACCCTTCCGACGGCAGCAGCACCGGATAATCCTCCATCGCGGAGGCGGGCAATTGCTCCAGCCCCGCCAACGGGTGATCCTGCGCCACGACCACCGCCACCCGCTCGCGGTACAGCGGGTCGAAGGTGACCCCGGCCATGTGCCGCGGCGCGGGCATCCGCCCCACCACAACGTCCAGCTCTCCCTTGCGCAGCAGGTCGATCAGATACTGATTGTCGCCCGACGTCACCTGAAAGCGCCCCGGCGCGCCCTCTTGGCGCAGCCGCGCCAAGGTATCGGGCACCAGGTCCGCCGCCACCGTCGGCAAGGCGCCGATGGCGACGCGCGGCCCATCTGTCTCCCCCATGCCGCGCAGCAGCGCGACCCCGTCCCGCGCCAAAGCCAGGCTGCGCGCGGCGTGATCGCAGAACAGCTCGCCATAGCCGCTCAGCCGGATACCCCGGCCTTGCTTTTCCACCAGTGGTTTTTCGCAGACCTCCTCGAGCTCGCGCAGGATGCGGGTCACCGCAGGCTGGCTCATGCCCAGGGCCTGCGCCGCCTGCGTCACGCTCATCTTGCGGGCCACTTCGACAAAAACCTCAAGGTGGCGGAGCTTCAGTGCAGAAGGTATTCTCATAATAAATTCGATATCAATTAAAGGATCACTCAGCATTATACAGAACGCGTTCGTTATGCAATATTTCTCCCAAGCAAGGAGACCACCATGACGCAAGATCGTTATAGCCGGGGCATGCAGGTCCGCCGCGAGGTCCTGGGCCACACCCATGTGGACGCGGCCACCGCCGCTGCCACGCCGCTCGACCGCCCCTTTCAGGAGATGATCACCGAGACGGCCTGGGGCACGGTCTGGGCCTCCGACCGCATCTCCCGGCGCGAGCGCTCGATGCTGACACTGGCGCTGCTGGCGGCCACCGGCAACTTCGAGGAGATTCCGATGCACATCCGCGCCACCGCCCGCACCGGCGCCAGCCAGGACGATGTCATCGAAGCCTTCCAGCACGTCGCGATCTATGCTGGGGTACCGCGGGCCAATCACGCGTTGAAACTGGCCAAGCAGACCTATGCCGAAATGGCCGCCGAAGCCGAGCAATGAGGAAGCCACAGATGTCCGATCAGGGAGAGTTCTACCAGCGCGACAGGGACTGGCATCCGCCCGCCCTCGCCCCCGCCTACAAGACTTCGGTCACGCGGTCGCCACGGCTGCCGTTGATCAGTCTCGAAAACACCGCAAGCGAGATCACCGGGCCGACCTTTGGCCACGGGGACATCGACGCGGGCGACAACGACCTCTTGACCAACTTCGCCAAGCCCGGCGAAAGCCCGATCGGCGAGCGCATCATCCTGCATGGCCGGGTGCTGGACGAGAACGCCCGCCCCGTGCCGGGCACGCTGGTGGAGATCTGGCAGGCGAATGCCTCTGGCCGCTACCGCCACAAGAAGGACGGCTACCTCGGCGCGCTGGACCCGAATTTCGGCGGCTGCGGCCGGGTGCTGACCGACGACGAAGGGCGCTACAGCTTCCGCACCGTGAAACCCGGCGCCTACCCCTGGCGCAACCGGGTGAACGACTGGCGGCCCGCGCATATCCATGTCTCGGTCTTTGGCACGGCCTTTGCCCAGCGGCTGATCACCCAGCTCTATTTCGAGGGCGACCCGCTGATCTCGCGCTGCCCGATTGTCCAGTCGATTGCCGATCCGCAGGCGGTGGAGATGCTGATTGCGAGGCTCGACATGAACGCCACCATCCCGCTGGACACCATCGCCTACCGCTTCGACATCGTGCTGCGCGGGCGGCGCTCGACCATGTTCGAAAACCGGCCGGAGGGAAACTGATGATGCGCCCGTTTGAGTACCTGAAGGAAACCCCGTCGCAGACCGCCGGGCCTTATGTCCACATCGGCCTCGCGCCGGGGGCTGCCGGGTTTGACATCTATGAGCGGGAACTGGGCTGGGACATCGCAGGCCCCAACGCCGGCGGCGAACGCATCCGCGTCGAAGGCGTGGTTACCGACGGCACCGGCGCGCCGGTAAAGGACGTGCTGCTGGAAGCCTGGCAGGCCAATGCAAACGGCATCTACGCCCATCCCGAACATCCCGGCGAGGTCGAGGACGGCTTTCGCGGCTGGGGCCGTGTCATCACCGATTTCGAGACCGGCACATGGGGATTTGACACCGTGAAGCCCGGCACGGTTCCGGGGCGCAACGGCCGCCTGATGGCGCCGCATATCAACCTGTGGATCGTCGCCCGCGGCATCAATGTCGGCCTGAACACGCGGCTCTACTTCGAGGACGAGGCCGAGGCCAATGCCGCCGACCCGGTGCTGAACCTGATCGAATGGGAACACCGCCGCCAGACCCTGATCGCCCGCCGCAGCGAGAGCGGTGGCGCCGTGACCTACCGTTTCGACATCTGCCTGCAGGGCGATGGCGAAACCGTATTCTTTGACATCTAGACAAGAGGATAGACCGATGGGAAAGCCCTGCATCATCTGCGTGGCCATCACCGGATCAGTTCCGACCAAGGCCAACAACCCGGCGGTGCCGGTCACCATCGCGGAGCAGATCGAAAGCACCCACGAGGCGTTTGAAGCCGGTGCCACGATTGCGCACTGCCACGTGCGCAACGACGATCAGACGCCCAGCTCGGACCCCGAGAAATTCGCGCGGCTGATGGAAGGCCTGCACAAGCACTGCCCCGGCATGATCGTGCAGCTGTCCACCGGCGGCCGCTCCGGCGCCGGGCGCGAACGCGGCGGCATGCTGAGCCTGCGCCCCGACATGGCTTCGCTGTCGGTGGGGTCAAACAACTTCCCGACGCGGGTCTATGAGAACTCACCCGATCTGGTCGACTGGCTGGCGGGTGAGATGCGCACCTACGAGGTGAAGCCCGAGATCGAGGCCTTCGATCTGTCGCACATTCACCAGGCGGTGAAAATGAACCGCGACGGGCGCATTCCCGGCACCCTCTACGTGCAGTTCGTGATGGGCGTGAAGAACGCCATGCCGGTGGACCGCGACGTGTTCGACTACTACGTGAAAACCATGCAGCGGTTGGCCCCCGAGGCCGAATGGTGCGGTGCCGGTGTCGGGGCCGGACAGATCCAGGTCAATGAGTGGTCCATCGCCGCAGGCGGCCACACCCGCACCGGGCTGGAGGACAACATGCGGCTGGACCGTGACACGCTGGCGCCGTCCAATGCAGCGCTGGTGAAACGCGCGGTGGAACTGTGCGAGAAATACGAGCGCCCCGTGGCGACCTGGCAACAGGCGCGTGAGATCCTGGGTCTGCGCATGCCCTGATCCCTGCCCGGCCCACCGAAGGGCCGGGGAATTGTTTCACGCGGAACCTACTCGGCGCCGGACAGATCCTTGAGGATCGGACAGTCCGGCCGATTGTCTCCGGCACAGCTGGTGACCAGTTCGCGCAGGGTGTCGCGCATCGCCTGCAAATCCGCGATCTTGGCCTCGATCTTGGACAGATGCTCCAGCGCCAGCTGCTTCACATCGGCGCTGGCGCGGCTGTCGTCCTCATAGAGGGCCAGCAGCGTGCGGCAGTCCTCGATGGTGAAGCCCAGCGCCCGCGCCCGCCCCAGAAAAGCCAGCTTGTGCAGATCCTTCTCCTCGAAACAGCGGTAGCCATTGGCGCTGCGGTGCGGCCGGATCAGCCCGATGTCCTCGTAATAGCGGATCGTCTTGGCCGGCAGGCCAGAGCGGCTGGATACGTCCCCGATGTTCATGCACGCGCCTCCTGCTGTGTCTCACGGTCGGCGGATCCGCCGACCTCCTCCACATCTATAGCAGGTTTCAGGCGGCGCAAGCGCAAGGCGTTCGACAGTACGAAAACGCTGGACAGCGCCATCGCGCCCGCCGCCAGCGCAGGCGACAGCATCACCCCGTCGAACGGATACAGCACGCCTGCCGCCACCGGCACCAGCAGCACGTTGTAGCCAAAGGCCCAGCCGAGGTTCTGGCGGATGTTGCGCATGGTGGCACGGCTGACCGTCAGCGCGTTAACGACGCCACGCAGATCGCCTGAGACCAGCACCACATCCGCAGCCTCGATCGCGACATCGGTGCCGGTGCCGATGGCAATCCCTGCATCCGCCGCCGCCAGCGCCGGCGCATCGTTGATGCCGTCGCCGGTGAAGGCCAGCGCGCCATGGTCACGACGCAAAGCCTCGATGGTGGCAACCTTGTCCGCAGGCAGGCATTCGGCCCGCACGATATCGATGCCCAGCCGCGCCGCGATCGCACGCGCCGTGGGTTCGGCGTCACCGGTGATCATCGCCACTTTCAGCCCCTGCGCATGCAGCGCCCGGATCGCCGCGGGCGTGCCCGCCTTGATCGGGTCGGAGACCGCGATCACCGCCGCCGCGCGCCCGTCGATGGCCGCAAACAACGGTGTCTCGCCGCGTTCTGCCAGCCGCTGCCCCTCTGCCGCCAGAGAGCCCAGCTCGATGCCTTCGCGCGCCATCAGCCGGGCAGCGCCGACCAGAACATCGCGGCCCTCGACACTCGCCTGCAGGCCATAGCCCGGGATCGCCTCAAAGGCTTCGACCGGCGGCAGATCGCTGCCTGCCTCGGCCACGATGGCCTGGGCGATGGGGTGTTCGGAACCGGTCTCTGCCGCGCCCGCCAGCCGCAGCACCTGCGCCCGATCAAAGCCTTCGGCGCAGATCAGCTCGGTCAGCGCCGGGCGGCCTTCGGTCAGGGTGCCGGTCTTGTCCAGCGCTATCACCTTGACCTCTTGCAGCCGCTGCAGCGCGTCGCCCTTGCGAAACAGCACCCCCATCTGCGCGGCCCGGCCGATGCCCACCATGATCGAGGTCGGCGTCGCCAGCCCCATCGCACAGGGACAGGCGATGATCAGCACCGAGACCCCGGCCACCAGCGCCAGCGGCAGGGAGGGTGCCGGGCCGAACAACGCCCAGGCCAGCACCGTGACCGCCGCGACCGCAATCACCGCGGGCACGAACCACAGGGTGATCCGGTCGACCAGCGCCTGCACCGGCAGCTTGGCGCCCTGCGCCTGCTCCACCATGCGGATGATCTGCGCCAGCACCGTGTCCTGGCCGACTCGGGTCGCGCGGTATTCCAACAGGCTGTTGCCATTGACGGTTCCGGCCGTCACCTCGTCGCCTGCGCCCTTGGCTACCGGCACCGGCTCACCCGAGATCATGCTCTCATCCACGTAGGAGCTGCCGGAGACGATTTCACCGTCCACCGCGATGCGCTCCCCCGGACGGGTGCGGATCACGTCGCCGGTGGTGATTTCCGCAACCGGGACATCCACCGCCACGCCGTCGCGCAGCACCAGCGCCGTCTTCGGCTGCAGCCCCGCCAGCTTGCGGATCGCGGCGCCAGTGCGGCCCTTGGCGCGGGCCTCCAAGTAACGGCCGGTCAGGATCAGCACCACGATCACCGCCGCGGCCTCGAAGTAGACGTTGGCCGTGCCTTCGGGCAGCAGACCCGGTGCGAAGGTGGAGACCACCGAGAACCCATAGGCCGCCGCCGTGCCCAGCGCCACAAGGGCGTTCATGTCAGGTGCGCCGCGCAACAGTGCAGGCACGCCCTTGGTGTAGAACTGCCGCCCCGGCCCCGCCAGCACGATGGATGTGAGAACGAACTGCATCAGGTAGCTGTTCTGCATGCCGATGTTGGCGGCGACCCAATGGTGCAGCGCGGGCACAATGTGACCGCCCATTTCCACCAGAAAGACCGGCAGCGTCAGCAGGCCCGCGAGCAGAACCTGCCGCGACAGCCGTGCGGTTTCCTCGCGGCGGCGCTGGTCCGCCTGCGCGGCCTCATCCGCCGCTTCCTCGGCTAGGTGCGCGGGATAGCCGACCCCGTCGGCGGCGCGCATCAGCTCGGCCATCTGCGTCACGCCGGACAGGTACGTCACCTGCGCGCTTTCCGTCGCCAGGTTGACGCTGGCCGAAACCACCCCCGGCACCGCCTGCAGCGCGCGTTCGACCCGCCCCACGCAGGACGCGCAGGTCATGCCCTCGATCCGCAGCGTGACCTCGCTCTGTGCTGCCGGATAACCGGCCGTGGCCAGCGCATCGGTCAGCGCCGCCAGCGGCACATCCGGTGCCGCCTCGACGTGCGCGGATGCATTGGCCAGGTTCACCGAGGCGGCGCTGACACCCTCCACCCCGGCCAGGGCGCGTTCCGCCCGGCCGACGCAGCCCGCACAGCTGAGCCCGGTAACCTGAAGTGAATATGTGCTGAGTTCTGTCATGGCAAACCTGCTGGTCTAGATGCTGTGACAGGAGATATGAGGCTTCCAGTGAGAGGAAGGTCAAGAGCCCTGATGCAGATTCCTTCCCAAAACTGGAAACTTTCTTCTAACTGTTTGCAAACCAAGGCGATTGGCCAGCCGTCGCCGCGAAATGGCGCGGACGAAGGGCCAGCCGTCGCATTCGGCGCAAAGCGCAGGCCTGCTGCGCTGCTAGAGTGCCGGGGAATGCTTGCGTGGGGTCGGCCGCAAATGTAACGCTGGGTCATCCGGCCGCTGTGTCCCCGCCGCTGGCAAAATTCCCGACCCGCCCCGCGGGCGGTCGGCCCACCGTATGACAGACGAAGGATAGCCATCATGATCCGCACCCGTGCCGCCGTTGCGGTTGCCCCCGGCAAACCGCTTGAAATCATGGACGTGAACCTCGAAGGCCCCAAGGCGGGCGAGGTTCTGGTCGAGATCAAGGCCACCGGCCTGTGCCACACCGATGAATTCACCCGCTCCGGCGACGACCCCGAGGGGATCTTCCCGGCGATCCTGGGCCACGAGGGCGCGGGCGTGGTGGTCGAGGTCGGCGAAGGCGTTACCTCGCTGAAGCCCGGTGACCACGTGATCCCGCTTTACACGCCCGAGTGCCGCGAGTGCGAATACTGCCTCAACCCCAAGACCAACCTCTGCCAGGCGATCCGCTCGACCCAAGGCCAGGGCCTGCTGCCGGACGGCACCACCCGCTTCTCGATGCTCGACGGCACTCCGATCCACCACTACATGGGCTGCTCGACCTTCGCCAACCACACGGTGGTGCCGGAAATCGCGCTGGCGAAG
Organism: Leisingera sp. S2M4; assembly: GCF_055398055.1. Classification (NCBI taxonomy): domain Bacteria; kingdom Pseudomonadati; phylum Pseudomonadota; class Alphaproteobacteria; order Rhodobacterales; family Roseobacteraceae; genus Leisingera; species Leisingera sp. S2M4. The sequence continues at coordinate 2,357,396 of NZ_AP040861.1, read as the reverse complement.
ATCCGCGAGGACGCGCCGTTCGACAAGGTCTGCTACATCGGCTGCGGCGTCACCACCGGCATTGGTGCTGTGATCAACACCGCCAAGGTGGAAATCGGCAGCCGCGCCATCGTCTTTGGCCTTGGCGGCATCGGCCTCAACGTGATTCAGGGCCTGCGGCTGGCGGGCGCCGACCAGATCGTCGGTGTCGACCTGAACCCGGGCAAGGTGGAAATGGCCGAGAAATTCGGCATGACCGATTTCGTCAACCCGGCCGAGGTCGAGGGCGATCTGGTGGCGCATCTGGTCGAGCTGACCAAGGGCGGCGCCGATTACACCTTTGACGCCACCGGCAACGTCAACGTGATGCGCACCGCGCTGGAAGCCGCGCACAAGGGCTGGGGCGAGAGCATCATCATCGGCGTGGCACCTGCCGGAGCCGAGATTTCGACCCGCCCCTTCCAGCTGGTCACCGGCCGGGTCTGGAAAGGCACCGCCTTCGGCGGCGCATCGGGCCGCACCGACGTGCCCAAGATCGTCGACTGGTACATGGACGGCAAGATCGAGATCGACCCGATGATCACCCACAAGCTGACGCTGGACCAGATCAACGAGGGTTTCGAGCTGATGCACGAAGGCAAATCGATCCGCGCGGTCGTGGAATTCTGATCCGCGCCTAAACATTGAAACGGGAAAACGCAGGCCGGGCGGCCTGCGTTTTTCTTTTCTGTCCTGTCGGAGCGGGCCACACTCCCGGGCGGTTGCCGCCCCCTGCCCTTCGACCTTACCCCTCCCTGGTCGCCTCAACGGCGTCCAGGCTGACGTCATAGCCCCAAAGGCGGCGCAGGTGTTTCAGCACCTCTTCCTGATCGTCTTCGTCCAGGTGGATACCGTCACGCACGGTGTGGGTCAGCTTCAGCTCTCGGTCGCCACGCAGGTCGGCATCCGTGACCTGGATGTCCGGCTCCAGAAAGGCCAGATCATACTGCTTGGCCAGATCGCGGCGGATCGCCTTGTAGCCGGCCCTGTTGTGGATCTGGCTGACCACCAGATTGGGCAGGTCGGCGTCATTCGTCAGCGTAAACAGCTTGAATTTGCGGATCAGATGCGGCGACAGGAACTGCTGGATGAAGCTTTCATCGCGGTAGTTCGCCCAGGCATCGCGCAGAACGCCGCGCCAGTCGGGATTGCCGGCAAAGTCGGGGAACCACTCGCGGTCCTCGTCCGTGGGCTCCTCGCAGATGCGGCGGATGTCCTGCATCATCGCAAAGCCCAGCGCATAAGGGTTGATTCCGGAATAGCGCGGATCGTCGTATTCCGGCTGCATCACCACGTTGGTGTGGCTGTGCAGCATCTCCATATAGGCACCCTCGGTGATCTGGCCCTGCTCGTACAGCTTGTTGATGATGTAGTAATGCACGAAGGTCGCGCAGCCCTCGTTCATCACCTTCGTCTGTTTCTGCGGATACAGATACTGCGCCAGCATGCGCACGATGCGCAGGATCTCGCATTGCCAGGGCTCCAGCACCGGGCTGTGCTTTTCCAGGAAATACAGCAGGTTTTCCTGGGGCAAATTCATCAGCTTGCGCCGCGCCGCATAGGAGCTGTCCTCGACCGCCTCCAGCGTGTTGCGCCCCATGGTGCTGTCGGTCCAGATGTCGAGCACGCTCTGGCCGCTCTCATAGCCCTCGCGCACCTTCTGCATCGCAGCCAGCTCCTCGCTGGTGGGCTTGGGCGGGCGACCGTAGCGGAACACCCCCTGCGACTGCAGCGCATGGGCGGCGTCCAGCACCTCCTCCACGGCCGACAGGCCATAACGCTCCTCGCAGGCGGCGATGTAGTTCTTGGCAAAGGCCAGATAGTCGTGAATGCCCGCCGCGTCGGTCCACTGCTGGAACAGGTAGTTGTTCTTGAAGAAATGGTTATGCCCAAAGGCCGCGTGCGCCATCACCAGCGTCTGCATCGCCATGGTGTTTTCTTCCATGTTGTAGCTGATGCAGGGATTGGAATTGATGACGATCTCATAGGCCAGCCCCTGCCGCCCGGTGCGGTAGAGCGCCTCATCGCGGGCGAAATGCTTGCCGAAGGACCAGTGCTGGTACATCAGCGGCAGGCCGACGCAGGAATAGGCATCCAGCATCTGCTCGGCCGAGATGATCTCGATCTGGTTGGGATAAACATCCAGCCCAAGGTCGCCCAGCGCGATCTCCTCGATCGCGTCGCGCGCCTTTTCCATCAGCTCAAAGGTCCATTCCGGCCCGTCGAACAACGGCTTGCGCGCCTTTTCAGCTGCCTGCATTCTGCGCCCCTTTCACCTTGGGGAGGAAGAACTCCCGGAAAATCGGATAGATGTGGCCCGGCTGCGACACCCGCTGCATCTCGAAATGATGCGCCTGCGCCTTCACCTCGCGGTAGTTCTGCCACAGGTCTTCGCCTGCTTCGGGGTTGTTCAGCAGCATCTCCGCCGCCTCGTCGACGATCTCCAGATAGGCGTAGAACTGGCTGACCGGCAGCAAATCCTTCAGCAGCAGGTTCTTGCAGCGCACCGAGTCATTGCCAAAGTTTTCGCCGTCCGACGCCTGCGCGCCGTAAATGTTCCACTCGTCCGGCGGATAACGTTCCTCGATGATTTCCTTCATCTTCTCCAGCGCGGTCGACACGATGGTGCCGCCGGTTTCGCGGGCGTAGAAGAAGGTTTCCTCATCCACCTCCTGCGCGTGGTGGGTGTGGCGCACGAACACCAGCTCGGTGTGCTCGTAGCAGCGCTCCAGGAACAGGTGCAGCAACAGGAAGAAGCGTTTCGCCAGATCCTTTTCACGTTCCTGCATCGAGCCCGAGACATCCATCAGGCAGAACACCACCGCACGGGAGTTGCGGATCTTTTCCGGCACGAAGGTGTCATACCGCAGGTCCAGCGGGTCGATGTAGCCCACCACCTTGCGCTTGCGGATGATGCCCTCCAGCTTCTTGCGCAGCGTCTCCAGAAATTCTTCCTGCGGCGGGGTGCGCTCCTCCAGCGCCTCCAGCTCGGCGATCTGGTCTTCCAGTTCGCGCTGGGACTTGGTGGTGGGACGCTGCAACGCGATGCGGCGGCCCAGCGAGTTGCGCATGGTGCGCACGAGGTTGAGGTTGTTGGGCGTGCCCGCGGTGGTCAGCCCGGCGCGGCGGGTGCCGATGGTTTCGGTCTCCACCGTGGCCTTTTCGACCAGGTCCGGCAGTTCCAGCCCGTCGAACAGGATCTCCAGGTATTCTTCCTGCGTCAGGGTAAAGGAAAACTCGTCCTCGCCGTCGCCGTCCTCGGAGGCCTTGCGACCGCCCTCCCCGGCGCCGCCCTGCGGCCGCTTGATGGTGTCGCCGACAACAAAATCCTTGTTGCCGGGCAGAACATGGCGGCGCAGCCCGCCCTTGGAGGAGTGAAAGAACCGCGGCTCTTTCAGCCCCCGGGTGGGGATGGTGACCTTCTCGCCTTCATCCGGGACGCCGCTGCCGTTCTGGATCGACTTGCCCCGGACCGACTGGTCAACGCGCTCCTTGATATTCTCGCGGGCCCGCCGCAGGAACCGCTGGCGGTTCCCGAGGCTCTTGCCCTTTGGATTGGCGCGCCTGTCGATGAAATGATGCATGTTGCACAGCGCTCCTCTTTAGCCCGCCTTGTTGACCCGCATGTACCATTCGACCAGACGCCGGACCTGGCGGTCGGTGTAGCCGTGGCCGCGCATCCGCTCGACGAACTCCTGGTGCTTGCTTTCGGTCTTGCTGTCCTTCTTGGATCCGAAGGAGATCACCGGCAGCAGTTCCTCCACCTGCGAGAACATGTGCTTCTCGATCACGTCGCGCAGCTTCTCGTAGGAGTTCCACGCCGGGTTCGACCCGGTGTTGGCGCGGTGGCGCAGGGCGAACTTGACCACCTCGTTGCGGAAGTCCTTGGGATTGGCGATGCCGACCGGCTTTTCGATCTTCGACAGCTCCGCATCCAGCACCTCGCGGTTGTAAAGCTGGCCGGTGTCGGGATCCTTGTAGTCCTGCTCCTCGATCCAGGCATCGGCATAGGCGATGTAGCGGTCAAAGACGTTCTGGCCGTATTCGGTATAGCTTTCGAGGTACGCCTTCTGGATTTCGTTGCCGATGAATTCCTCATAACGCGGCGCAAGTTCCGTCTTGATGAATTCCAGGTACTTCTGCTCCGTTTCCTGCGGGAACTGCTCGCGCTTGATCATCTGTTCCAGCACATACATCAGGTGCACCGGATCCGCCGCCACTTCGTTGGTGTCGAAGTTGAAGGTGGTCGACAGCACCTTGAAGGCAAAGCGGGTCGAGATGCCGTTCATGCCCTCGTCCACCCCGGCGCGGTCCTGGTATTCCTGCACCGTCTTGGCCTTGGGGTCGGTGTCCTTCAGGCTTTCGCCGTCATAGACCCGCATCTTGGAATAGAGGTTCGAGTTCTCATGCGGCTTCAGGCGCGTCAGCACCGAGAAGCGGCTGAGGATCTTCAGCGTCTCCGGTGCGCAGGGCGCATCGCGCAGCTCGCTGTTCTCGATCAGTTTCTGGTAGATCGAGGTTTCGTCCGACACCCGCAGGCAATAGGGCACCTTGACGATCGACACCCGGTCGATGAAGGCCTCGTTGTTCTTGTTGTTCTTGAAGCTCTGCCATTCGCTCTCGTTCGAGTGGGCGAGGATCAGACCGTTGAACGGGATCGCACCAAAGCTCTCGGTGCCCATGTAGTTGCCTTCCTGGGTCGCCGTCAGCAGCGGGTGCAGCATCTTGATCGGCGCCTTGAACATCTCGACGAATTCCAGGATGCCCTGGGTCGCCCGGTTCAACCCGCCCGAGAAGCTGTAGGCGTCCGGATTGTCCTGGCTGAAATGCTCCAGCTGGCGGATGTCGACCTTGCCAACCAGGGTCGAGATGTCCTGGTTGTTCTCGTCGCCCGGCTCCACCTTCGCGACACAGATCCGGCGCAGCCGCGAGGGATACATTCTGACGACGGAGAACTTGTTGATATCGCCGTCGAATTCATCCAGTCGCTGCACCGCCCAGGGCGACATCAGCCCCGGCAGCCGGTGCTGTGCGATGCCGTATTCTTCCGCCAGGACCTTGCCCATGCGCAGAGGGTCGAAGAGGCCCAGCGGGCTTTCGAAGATCGGCGAAATCTGATCGCCTGCCTTCAGCACATAGATCGGCTGGTCCTCGACCAGGCGCTTCAGCCGCTCCGCCAGCGAGGACTTGCCGCCGCCGACCGGCCCCAGGAGATAGAGGATCTGCTTGCGCTCTTCCAATCCCTGCGCCGCGTGGCGGAAGTAGCCGACGATCCGCTCGATCGTGTCTTCCATACCGTAGAAATCGTGGAAGGCGCTGTAGCGCTTGATCGTCCGGTTCTGAAAGATCGGTCCAAGCCGCGCGTCCTTGGAGGTGTCGATCAACTCCTCCTGGCCAATTGCCTTCAGCATCCTCTCGGCAACGTTCGCGTAGAGGCTGGAATCGTCGCGGCAGGCGTTCAGATACTCCTGCAGCGGCATTTCCTGCTCGCGCGTTTCGCCGTACTGCTCTGCAAAAAGTTCGGCAATGTCTTTCATCGTGGATCAAGCCTCCTGGTTAGCTGGCGCCGGTCCTCCTGGCGTTCTGGTTCGCGCACGGACAGAGAGTGCCCAGCACGTGGGCATGGGTGTCCGCGTCAGTGTTAGAATTCTGATTTCTGCTCAGCGCCGCTGCTGGCTCTTTACGTCCGGCTAGCCGCTCTTGGCGGCGGCTTGGGCCCGGCATGCCAGGGCTCTCGGCGTCATGTTACTTACATTCGAGCTTACACCAATTACGAACTTCATACTATCTGAAAGTGGTGTACTTTTAATTAATTGCCAGAAACTTTTGCGGGAAATTTTCCTCACATTGCAGCGATCAGCCTGCCCCCGCGACCACGCTGCAACGCGGCATCAACGGCTCGCAAACGCCTCCCCCACAGGGCGTACCACGATTGGCTGGGCCCGAGCGCGGCCTGATTCCGACGCGCCGTCATCTCGCGGCATCCGAGCGCAAAGGATCGCAAAAAGCGCAATAAACCTTAGAGAATCTGCGGCAGTCAGGACACGGTTGCGCCCAAAACGCCCCCTTTCACGGCATTGCAACACTGGACAGCATGGCCAAACTCGTCACATTATGGCCCCTAAATGGCCGCATCAGACGGTCGATGGGCAATACACAGGCAACGCAACCACGCGGCGCGGACGGGCTTTCCCCGGCGGCGTAGCGAACAGATGAGCGGTAAACATGAGCACTGTCGCATATATCACCCGCAACATGGCGGGCACTACGCAGCATGGGAATTCTTCCGAAGGCAACCCCGCGCGCATTCAGGCCGCAGGCGCCAAGGACATCTCGCTGAACCTCAACCCGGCGGACGTCGAAAGCTATGCCCGCCACGGCAGCAACCTGCACATCACCCTGGCCAACGGTCAGGAGCTGGTGCTGGAGGATTTCTACGCCTTCGGTCAGACCGGTTCCAAGAATCTGTTCCTCAGCGAGGAAGGCCAGTTCATCGAAGTGGTGCTGGAAGACAAATCCGGCGGAATACTGTTTGCCACCTATGAGCCGCTGGACCTGACCGGCAAGTGGAGCGCCTATGACGAAATGGTGTTCCTGGACGTCGACCGCATCGAGCCGGTTGTAGCACCCTTGGCAGCGCCGCTGTTCGGTGGCCTCGGCGCGGCTGGCGCGGCGGCAGCCGGTGTGGCCGGCGCGGCTGTTCTCGCCGGTGGCGGCGGCGGCGGTGGTGGTGGCGGCGGCAATGGCGACGGTCCGCCGAGCGGCATCTACCCGACCGTCGACGACCCTGACGCAACGCACCCGGTTTCCAGCTCCACCACCGACCCTGTCGTGATCACCGGCACCGGCGCGCCCGGCTCGGACGTGACCGTCACCGTCGGCACCACCGAAGTGACCACCACCGTCGAGGACGATGGCACCTGGGGTGTCTCGATTCCGGTGGATGAGCTGCCTGTCGATGGGAACTACGATGTCGACGTGCATGTGGTCGACCCGGATGGCTATGAGTTCGATCTCGACGGCCCCTCCGTGGTGATCGACACCGTTGTCGACGTCGACATCGACGCAGGCCAGGCCGGTGGCGACGACATGATCAACGCAGCCGAGGCCGCGGATGGCGTCACGCTGACCGGCACCGCCGAGGCCGGCGCCACCGTCGAAGTCACCTTTCAGGGGGTGACCCGTACGGTGACCGCCACCGACGCCGGCACCTGGAGCGCCGACTTCGCCGCAACCGAAATCGCCGCCGGCGAATACGATGCGGAGGTCTCTGTCACCGCGACCGACAGCTTCGGCAACAGCGAAACCACCACCGGGACCATCCGTGTCGACACCACCACCGCCGTGTCCATCGATGGCGGCAAGGCCGGTGGCGACGACATTCTCAACAGCACCGAAGCCGCCTCCGGGCTGGTCCTGACCGGTACCGGCGAGGCCGGGTCCGCGGTCAGCGTCACCGTGGAGGGCGTCACCCGCACCACCACCGTCGACGTTAATGGCAACTGGAGCGCCACCTTCGAAGCGGGCTCGCTGCCCGCGGGCGAGTATGACACCACGGTCACCGTGACCTCCACCGATGCGGCCGGCAACAGCGCGACCACGACCGCGGGCCTGCGCGTCGATACCCTCGTCGATCCGCTGACCCTGGCCTCCGGGAACATCGAGGGCGACAACGTGGTCAACCAGGCCGAGCGCAGCGATGGCGTGACCCTGACCGGCACCGTGGAGCCCGGCTCCACCGTCACCGTGCAGCTGGGGGGCGCCACCACCACGGCCACCGTGGATGCCAGCGGCAACTGGAGCGCCACTTTTGCGGCAAGCGACATCCCCGAAGGCAGCTATGACGCCGCCGTCGTGGTCACCGCAACCGATGCGGCGGGAAACAGCGAGACAATCACCGACACGCTGGCGATCGACACCGAGGTTACCCCCCTCACCGCCGCGCCGGAGCAAACCACCGACGACGTGCTGAACCTGGCCGAACATGCCGCAGGACTGACCCTGACCGGCACCGTGGAGCCCGGCTCCACCGTCGAGGTCACAATTCAGGGCGTCACCCATGCGGCGACCGTGGATGCCAGCGGTAACTGGAGCGCCACCTTCGCCTCCGGCGAACTGGCGCAGGGCACCTATGACACCTCGGCGACGATCGTCGCCACGGATGCGGCGGGCAACACCCAGACCCTGACCGAGAGCTTCAGCGTCGACACCGACTATTCCGCGCCCGACATCGGCAAGGTGATCAGCGCGGGCACATCCACCAGCGCCTTCTTCAGCGACGATTTCGCCGCGGGCGACACGGTGCATGAGCTGACCAGCACCGGAAACGTCTCGACCATCAGCGGCACCCAGACCGACCTGGCCGACGGCCGGGTGCTGTTCGAGTTCGATGCGGATGTGCCGGACGGCTCGCAACTGGTGTTGAACCGCGTGGACGACGCCGGCAACAGCTCCGGCACGCTGGTCGTGCTGGACGATGGTGCAGGTGCAGACGTGCTGAGCCAGGCAGGCCTGTCGCAGTTCAACATCGACGAGCTGAACCTCGATCACTCCGACAACGCCAGCCTGACCTTGACAGAAGCCGACATCAACGCCCTCTCGGGCAATTCGGACACTCTTGTCGTGCACGGGTCCGACAACGACACCCTCACCATCAGCGGAGCCACCAAGACCGGCACCCAGACCATCAACGAGGAGACCTACAACGTCTATACCCTCGGCGATGGTGGCACGACGGTGATCGTGGACGAAGACATCAATACCGTGATCTGAGCCTTTGGCCCGGCGCCCGCCAGCGGATGCCGGGCCGCACCGCCAGACAGCAACAAAAACCGCCGGGCCAAACGCGGATCAAACAGGCAAGGGGCAGGATGCAACCGGGACGCTTTCTATGCGCCATCGCAGTCACGTGCAGCCTGTCGGCCTGTGCGCAAACCGGCCTGTTCGCCTCGAAGGACAACCCGGACACCGCGCCCCGCAGCAACTTCGCCCAGACCGGCACGGCGCAGTCGGAGGTGATCCAGACACTGCTGGAGCGACGTTCGCTGTTGTCGTCTGACAGCGCTTTTGGCGAGGTCGCCGAAGCCGCGCTCGCCGCCTCGGCCCGCGCCGCCGAGGCCGAGCTGATCAGCGCCAAACTGCGCGCCGAAGCCGCCTCCAAGAACTGGCTGCCGACCCTTGGCCCTTCCGTCAGCCTGACCGACCTGGGTGACGTGGTCGCGGGGTTGCTGATCGAACAGGTTCTGTTCGACAACGGTCGACGCAAGGCGGAACGGGAATTCGCCGCTGCCGATGTTGAAGTTGCCGCCGTGAACCTGTCGCAGGACATGAATGGCCGGGTGGAAACGGCCGTCGGCCTCTACGTCGCCGCCTTGCGTGGTGACGAAAAGGCCGCCTATGGCGAACGCGCCCTGCGCCGCATGCAGGAGTTCCGCCGCATCGTGCAGGGCCGCGTTGATGGCGGGGTTTCGGATCATTCCGATCTGAACGTCGTCGACAGCAAGATCAGTGGCATCCGCACCACGACCGCCACCGCCCGCGATGATGCCGCCACCGCCCGCGCGGAACTGCAGGCGATGACCGGACAAGAGTTCAAGCGCGCGGCGACGCATCTGGACATCGCGACACCGCCATCGCAGGCGCAGTTCCTTTCGGTGCTGAAAGCCAGCGCCGAAGCGAACCGCACGATTGCCGAGGCCAAGGCCGGGCGCGCCGGACTGCTGCCGCAAATCTCCGCTGCGGGCAATGCCACCACCGATGGCTCTGGCGCCGGGCTGACGCTGGACATGGCGCAACCGCTGGGGCTGGGCACACCGGCAGCCATGCAGGCGCTTGAAGCCTCCAAGGAAGCCGCCAAGCGCCAGGTGAGCGAGGCCGAGGAAGCGGCGCGGCGCACCTATAGCCGCCAGATGCAGCAGATCGCCTCTCTGCAGCGGCAGGAAGCCGAGACCGCCGCGTTGGTGCGCCGCAGCCGCGAAACCTATGAGCTGTTCCAGAAGCAGTTCGAAGCCGGTCAGCGCCCGGTCATGGAAGTCATCCAAGTGTACGAGGAACTGGTCCGCCGCGAACAGGCCTATATCGACGCGAAATACGAGGCGGTGCTGATCCAGCTGCAACTGGCCCGCGATCTGGGCCTGCTGGCCGATGGGGACAAGATTTGACCGACAAACCGCAGAAACCGGCCCCTTCGGCACCCGCCACCGGTAAAAAGCCGGTGCTGCGTGCCGTCCCCTCCTCCGGAGCGGCAGCGCCCTCGGGCCAGTCTCGCCCCGCTACCATACCGCCTGCCCCACCGCCCGGCGCGGCCTTCGCGCCCGCACGGGCGCCGTTCGATGCCACCGCATCGGCCCAGGCAACCGCCGAGGCGAGATCCGCCGCGAGCCCAGCCGCCAAGCCAAACACCCAGGACGCCCAGCCCGAGGTCGGCACCCTGCTCGAGGGGGCCGCGGCCCGCATCCAGCACCGCGCCAGCCTGATCGCCACCCTCGCCGCGCTCAAGGGCAGTGAAGTTCCGGTCAGTGACATTGCCGCGCTGTTGTGGCGTGAAACGCCCGGCGACTTGTCCCTGCACACCCTGGCAAAGGCCATTCAATCCACGGGATTGCAGCCGAAAATCCTCGAAAAACAGGCCCTGACCCCGGCCCTGTGGCCTGCGCTGGCGGTGATGTCCGGCGGCCAATGCGTGCTGGTGCTCAGCCAGGCCGAGGATGTGCTGACGATCTATGACACCTCCTGCGCCGACAACCGCACCGAGGTGACCTTGGGCGAATTTGCCCCCTATTTCACCGGCACCGTGCTCTCGGCCCGCCCGTCTCTCAGCCAGATGGCCGCGCGCCATACGCCGCAAATCGACCCCGGCCACTGGTTCTGGAGCGAATTTCCCAAGTACCGCCGCCAGGTGGGCGAGATCATGCTGGGCTCGCTGGTGGCGAATATCCTCGCAGTGTCCGTTGCGCTGTTCAGCCTGCAGGTTTACGACCGCGTGGTGCCGCATCAGTCGCATGCAACCCTCTGGGTTCTGGCCATCGGCGCCTTTCTGGCGATTGCGCTGGAAGCGATGCTGAAGCTGGCGCGCGCCCGGCTGACCGACGCGGCCGGACGGCAAATCGAGCTTTCGGTGCAGCACAACCTGATGCGCCGCCTGATTGGCATGCGCTCCGACAAGAAACCGCTGCCGCCCTCGGGCCTGTTTGCCGCGATGCGGGATTTCGGCTCGGTGCGGGAGTTCTTCACCTCCTCCACCATCTCGACGCTGGCGGACATCCCCTTCATCGCGGTGTTCCTGATCCTCGTCGCCTCGATCGCGGGGCCGGTGGTCTGGGTCATTGTCATCGGCGGCATCCTGATGCTGCTGCCTGCCTATTTCATGCAAAAGAAGATGATCGCCTACACCCGCCAGACACAGGGCGCCAATGCCAAGGCGGGCCGCCTGCTGCATGAGGTGGTGACCGAGCTGGACACGGTGAAGACCCAGCGCGGCGAAGAGCGGGTGCTGCGGCTTTGGGACGAGCTGAACACGCTGTCCTCCCATTCCGCGACCGAGCAACGCAAACTCTCCAGCGCCCTCACCTACTGGTCGCAAGGCGTGCAGCAGGCGACCTATATCACGGCCGTGGTGCTGGGCACGCTCCTGGTCTTTGCGGGCGAGTTCACCGTCGGCACCATCATCGCCACCGGCATCCTGACCAGCCGCACCCTCGCCCCGCTGACCCAGTTCGCCGCGACCCTGGCCCGCTGGAGCAACGTCAAGGCGGCACTCGAGGGTCTGGACGCGATCGCCAACGCGCCGCAGGAAAAGGACAAGGAACGCACCTACCTGCGCCGCCAGAAGATCCAGGGACGCTTCGAGCTGCGCGAAATCCTGTTCCGCTACGAGGATGACGCCGCCCCCACCGTCGATGTGCAGGCCGCCGTCATCACGCCGGGTCAACGGGTTGCGGTGCTGGGCGTCAACGGCTCCGGCAAGTCGACGCTGCTGAAGCTGCTGTCGGGTCTCTATGCGCCCGACCGCGGCCGCATCCTGCTGGACGGCACCGACATGGCGCAGATCGATCCGCGCGACCTGCGGGCGGGCATCGGCTACCTCAGCCAGGACGTGCGCCTGTTCGCAGGCTCCCTGCGCGACAACCTGAACCTGAACCAGCTGGAGCGTGACGACGACCGCCTGATGGAGGCGCTGGAGTTCGCAGGCCTCGGCGCCCATGTGCGTAGCCATCACAAGGGGCTGGACCTGGAAATCAGCGACGGCGGCCATGGCCTGTCGATCGGCCAGCGCCAGTCGATCGGCTGGGCCCGGTTGTGGCTCCAGAACCCCTCGGTGGTGCTGCTGGATGAACCCACCGCGGCGCTCGACCAGACGCTGGAACGCACCCTCGTCAGCCGCCTTGAGAGCTGGCTGGAGGGCCGCACCGCGATCATCGCCACCCATCGCATGCCGATCCTGGCGTTGACCAATCGCACCCTGATCCTGCAATCGGGCCGGATGGTGGTCGACGGGCCACGCGACCAGGTGCTGGCACATCTCGCCGCCGGAGAGGGCAAATGACCATGGATCTCAACGATCCCTACGGCACCGCAGAAACCCCGCGCAGTGCCAGCCGCATCATCTACCTGGCGGTGGCCGTGGTCGCGGTTTTCCTGGTTTGGGCCGCCTTTGCCTCGATCGACGAGATCGTGCGCGGCGAAGGCCAGGTGGTGTCCTCCTCGCGCGCGCAGATCGTGCAGAACCTCGAAGGCGGCATCCTCGCCGAACTGCACGTACGCCAGGGCGACGTGGTCAGCGCCGGCCAGGTGCTGGCCAAACTGCAGGATACGAAATTCCGCACCGCTGCCGATGAACTGCAGAACCAGCTCGACGCGCTGGAGATCAAGCGCCACCGCCTGGAAGCACAGATGAAGGGCGCTTTCGAGTTCACCGTACCGGACATGCTGGCGCAGCGCTCGCCCGACATTCTCGCCTCGGAGCGCAGCCTGCTGACCGCGCGGCAGACGGACTTTACCAGCCGTCGGGAAAGCGCGCGCCAGATCATGGATCAGCTCGACGCCGAGCTGGCCAACATGGAAAAGCTCTACAAGCAGAAGATCGTGGCGCTGATCGAGGTCAACAAGGCCCGCAAGGCCGCCACCGATGCGCGGGCAAAATACAATGAAATCGGCACCCAGGCGGAACTGGAACAGGCCGAGGAATACTCGAAAACCCTGCGGGAAATCACCACCCTGCGCCAGGAGCAGCGACTGGCGGTGGACCAGCTGAACCGTACCGTCATCACCTCGCCCATGGCCGGTATCGTCAACAGCCTGGCCGTGACCACCATCGGCGGCGTGATCCGCCCCGGCGAGGAAATCCTGGAGATCATTCCGCTGGGTGAGGAGCTGTTCGTCGAGGCCCGCGTGCGGCCCGAAGACATCGCCAGCGTGCAGCCGGGACAGCCCGCCACCATCAAGCTGTCCGCCTATGACTACACCATCTATGGGGCTCTGAAGGGTAAGGTGGACTTTGTTTCGGCCGACACCTTCGAAGACGAGCGCAACCCACGTGCCGAACCCTATTATCGGGTGACCGTGCGGGTCGACAAGGCCAGCTTCACCGAACGCCAGCAGGCGATTGAAATCCGCCCCGGCATGCGCGCCACCGCCGAGCTGCAAACCGGTTCAAAAACCGTTCTGCAATATCTGTTGAAACCGCTGTACAAATCCCGCGAGGCGCTGCGCGAACCCTGACGGGGGACGCCGGGCTCAGCCCGCCCGGCGCATCAGATCCCGCAGCGTGGTGTCAAAGGCGGTGCCGATCGACACCTTGCGCCGCCCCATCTCGGCCTTGGCGGAGATGACCGAAACCAGTCTCGGTGGCTGCCCCGGCCGCATCGCCAGCACGGGCGACCCCGAAGCCCCGAACTCGACCAGGCAGGACATCACCAGGGTGCGGCTCTGCCGGGCCAGAACATTGCAATAGTTCTGCAGGTTCTGTCGTGTCGCCTGCCGGGCAGTGTAGGACAGGACCCCCAGCACATCCCCCCGCTCGGCTCCGGCCGAGACGGTCAGCGGCTGGATCCGGCGGCTGCTGATCGGGCGTTCCAGCTTCAGCACCGCAAGGTCGCTCCCGATCTGGTGCGCACCGTCGGGTCGATACCGGTATTGCGGGTGTTTCACGGCTTTCACGACCCGGCGCAGCGCGATCGCCTCGCGCCCGGCCAGCCCGGCCTCGAAACGGATCGAGGTGGGATCCACCGCCGCGCCGCTCTGCGGATCATACAGGCAATGGGCCGCCGTCAGCACCAGATCGGGAGCAACCAGCGCCCCGGTGCACATGCTGCGGTTGGCAATATTCAGCCGCCCCACCGCTTCCCAGCCGTCAACCATTCGAAAATCGGGCTGCGCGTTCTGTGCCAAAACGCCGACTGGCAGCACCAGCGTCAGGCACGCAGCAATAGCAGCAAATAAAAGCTTCATGTTCCACTCCAGCTTCCCACCCCGGCATCGTCATTCACGCACAAGGCCGAAATGAGACAGAAACCTGCGACCCAGTGGCAAAAACACGCCGCCAATGCGGCAGCGTTAACAATCCCCTAACGCTGCTTTCATTGATGCTTAACCATGGCAAAAAAAGTCGTCGATTTGCCAGAAAAACCGGAAAAAACTTTTCCACTTTTGGCAAATCCCTAAAAAGACGCCAGAAAATCAGCGCCCGTGCGGGGCAGGTGTCGGCGATTCTCGCCCAAAACCGGCCTGCGATTCGTCGGCCTTGCCCGCGGCGCCCTCATTCCAGAGGCTTTCGGGCTGCGAAAGTCTTAACGGAAGGTCCGCCCCGGGTTCCACCGCCGCAGGACCACATTGGTTAACACTGCTCCGGGTCACCGCACCGCGTTCGCCGCGGTGGCAACCGGGAAATGGACTCAATTCTAGCGATCCACAGCCGATTAACGTCTCGCTCACCTAACTGTGACTTCATCTGTGGAAATTTGCGTTCTCTGCTCTGACGGACCCGTCTTCCGTGGAGCGCCCATCCGCTGGAGTTTAGGTATCCATGTTCAAATCTCTCAAACTCGCGCACAAGCTGCCACTGCTCATCGTCTGCATCGCGCTGACCCTGACCGTCGTCTTGATCGCGGTCAGCACCACCTATTTCCGACGCAGCGTGGTCGCAGATGCAGAAAACTTCATGATGTCCTTGGTGCGCGACCGGGAGCTGGCACTGCACTCCTATCTCAAGGGGATCGAGGCCGGGACGCTGACCATCGCGTCGGTGCCCTCCACGGCCAAGGCGATCAAGGATCTGACCGTCACCTGGTCAACACGCGCGGGTGCGGACAAGGCCGCGGTTGGCAACCTGGCGATGTTCGCCTCGGCAGCTTCGCCCTATGACGTCCACTTCAACCGCAACCTTCCCCCGTTCCAGCGCATCATTGAGCGGATGGGGTTTTACAACGTGGCCCTGATCAGCCCTGATGGCGACGTCGTCTTCTCGGCAACACAGGAAGACGATTACACCAGCAACCTGGTCTCCGGCCCCTACCAAGACTCCGGCCTGGGAGAGGTCTTCAAAAAGACCGTCGCGGGCGACGCCAAGCAGGTCTACTACTCCGATATCGCCGCCTATGCGCCCAGCGGCAACGCGCCCGCGGCCTTTGCGGCGACCCAAATCATAGATGAATCCGGCCGCTTCATCGGTGTGTTCGCCGTGCAGATCACCGTCGCGGAAATCACCCGCATCACCTCGAATGCCGGCGGCGAGCGGCAAACCCTCGACACCTACCTGATCGGCACCGACCTCAAGGCCCGCACCCGGTCGCGGCTCGAGGGGGGCCATGCGGTTCTGGATGCCCTGCCCCAGCAGCCACATTTCGACACCGCACCGGCAGCGGCGGAAGCAACCGCCCGCTTCCATCCCGCGGTTCAGAAACCCGACGGCCGTACTGTCGCCGCGGTCACCGCTCCCGTCGTCTTCAACGATATCAACTGGGCCCTTGTCGCGGAAATGGACCACAGCGAGCTGCTGGCACCAGCCGTTCAGCAGCGCCAGATCATGTTGCTGGTATCGCTGTCCTGTGCGCTTCTGGTGTCGCTTCTGGGCTGGCTGTTCGCGCGTTCGATCACCAAGCCGATCAACCGCATCTGCGACAACATGGAAGCGGTCGCCGGTGGCAATCTCGACACCGAGGTCGAGGCCGCGCAGCGCCGCGACGAGATCGGTAAGATCGGCAAGACGCTCCTGTCGATGCAGGACGACCTGAAACTGGCCCGCGCCGCCGAGGAGGAGCGCGCCGAGATGCAGCGCCAGCAGCAGCAGGTGGTCGACAACCTCAGCAACGGCCTGATGTGCCTGGCGGAGGGCGACTTCTCGCAGCCCATCGACACCCCCTTCCCGCCGGAATACGAACAGCTGCGGCAGAATTTCAACAGCACCGTCAGCAACCTGAACGCCACCGTGCAGCAGGTGATCGCGGCCTCCGGCAGCATCCGCAGCGGCGCCGCCGAGATCAGCCAGGCCTCCGACGACCTGTCGCACCGCACCGAAAGCCAGGCCGCCACCCTTGAGCAGACCGCCGCCGCGCTGGACGAGCTGACCGCGAGCGTGAAATCCGCCGCCGAGGGCGCGCGCAGCGTCGAGGCGACGATGCAGCAGGCCCGCGACGAGGCCGAGACCAGCGACGCCGTGGTCCAAAGCGCCGTGGCCGCGATGACCGAGATCGAGCAATCCTCGGCGCACATCAGCCAGATCATCTCGGTGATCGACGACATCGCCTTCCAGACCAACCTCCTGGCGCTGAACGCCGGGGTCGAGGCCGCGCGGGCGGGCGAGGCCGGCAAGGGCTTTGCGGTGGTCGCAAGCGAGGTGCGGGCGCTGGCGCAGCGTTCGTCCGAGGCAGCGATGGAGATCAAGACGCTGATCTCCGACAGCTCCAAGCAGGTCGAGCGCGGCGTGGATCTGGTTGGCAAGGCCGGCGAGGCGCTGCAGAGCATCGTGTCGCAGGTGTCCCATATCTCGCAGCTGGTCTCCGGCATCGCCGAGGGTGCGGCGGAGCAATCCACCGGCCTGCATGAGATCAACACCGGCGTCACCCAGCTGGACCAGGTGACCCAGCAGAACGCGGCGATGGTCGAACAAGCCACCGCGGCCGGGCATATGCTCAACAGCGATGCCACCAAACTGGCTGAGCTGGTCGCCCATTTCACCATTTCCGGCCAGGGCACGCCCGCGTCCTTTGCCATGCACAGCCTGGAGCCCGAGACGCCGACTGCCACCGGCGCCGAGGTTGATCCCTGGCAGGACGAGCAGCCCAACGATGACATGTCGCTGGCAACCGGCACCACGGGGGCGGGAAAATGGCAGGACTTCTGACCTGACCCTTCCGGGCAAACGCGCCCCCGGATCAAGGGGGCGCGGCCAGCCCGCGGCTGGTTACGGGAAATGCGCCAGCAACGAGCTCTTGGCCGCCAGGATATGGGCCCGTGTCAGTTCCGACGCCTGCTGGGCATCTCCCGCCTCGCAGGCTTCCAGAATGGTCAGATGCTCGCACCGGGCGCGCTGCATGCCATCGCTCAGCACCAACTGGGCACGAATGTAGCGGTCGATCCGGTCCATCGCACTGCTGGCGGCCTCGCGGAAGTAGGCCAGCCTGCTGGCACTGTAGAGACCGTCGTGAAAGGTCCGGTTCAACAGACCCCATTCCCTCGGATTGGCGGAGGCATCGAAGGCGGCGTAGTCCGCCCTCGCCTGCGCCAGCAGCGCCGTGTCCATCCGCGGCACCGCATCACGGATGATTTCCGGCTCCAGCAGGGCGCGAAAATCGAAGATCTCCGCTGCCTCGTCTGCCGACAGTCCCGCCACAACCGCACCCTTGAAGCGCTGTGTCTTGACCAGGCCGTGTTCCTCCAGCCGGTTGATCGCCTCCCGGACCGGCAGGCGGCTGGTTTTGAAATGGCGCGCGATCTCGTCCTGGCGCAGCGGTTCGCCCTCGGCCAGGCGCCCCTCGATGATCGCCAGGCGCAACGCCTCGAACACGCCCGCGGCGGCGGAAGATGCGCCGGAAATATCCACCGGGTCCAGTTTCATCGCATTTCCTTTTTCTTGTGGAACAGGAAATGCTTTAGGCCATGCGGTCCGTCCGGAAAAGCGCCTTGCACTGCCGTCAGCCCTCCAGCGACACCCAGAGCACGCGCGCATCCTCGACGCTGGTGGACACGCAGCCATGGCCCATGCCGCTGTCATAATAGACGGAATCCCCCGGGCCCATCCGCAGGGGCCGGTAGTGTTCCGTATATAGAATGACTTCACCGCTCAGCACGAACATGAACTCCTCGCCCTGGTGCCGCACCCAGTTGTCGAACTCGGTCACATCCCGCGCCTTAATGGTGCTGATGTAAGGCACCATGCGCTTGCTGGTCAGATCACTGCACAACAGCTCATGGTCGTAGGTCGAGGTCTTCTTGTGCTCGCCGCTGCCCGAGGGCGTAAAGTCGCGCCGCCCCGTGACCCCGCTCTGTCCTGACTGGACAAACAGCTGTGGTGTTTCCAGCTCCAATGTCTGCATCAGGCGACGGATGATCTCGAAGCTGGGACGGGTCTGGTTGTTCTCGATCTTGGACAGGGTCGAGCGTCCGATGGCGGCCGCCTTGGCCGCTTCTTCCAGCGTCAGACCCTTTTCCTTGCGGGCATCCCGAATCATTTTCCCCAGGATTTCCCCGTCCGGCGCCTCGGCCGCCTCGGGCCCCAGCCCTGTTTCATCTAAGGAAATCGGTTCCATAGGTATAAATTCTCCTGTTTCGCAAACAGCTTAGCCCTGAAGCATTTTGCGGTCAAAATTTCCCTGACGTTACTTTTTGTTTGCATCAGGGAAAAAGTTTCCTATAGGGAACACGCAGCGTCGTATACAGCCGCATACGTGCCGGTCCTGGACCGAAACAAGGAGGAGGCCCCTTATGAGCACTTATGATCTGATCGTGATCGGAGGCGGTCCGGGCGGTTATGTCGCAGCCATCCGGGCGGCGCAACTGGGCCTCTCGGTGGCCTGTGTCGAAGGCCGCGGCGCCCTTGGCGGCACCTGCCTGAACGTGGGCTGCATCCCGTCCAAGGCACTGCTCACCTCCTCCTCGAAATATGCCGCGCTGGCTGGTCTGGCCGCCCATGGCATCACGGTCGAAGGCGCCAGCCTCGACCTCGGCGCGATGATGGCACGCAAGGACAAGACCGTTGCGGATCTGACCAAGGGCATCGGTTTCCTGTTCAAGAAGAACGGCGTAGACCTGATCGAAGGCTGGGCCAGCATCCCCGCACCCGGCCAGGTACGCGTGGGTGAACAAAGCTACACCGCCAGCAACATCCTGATCGCGACCGGTTCCGAACCGACGCCGCTGCCCGGCGTCGACATCGACGAACAAGACGTGCTCAGCAGCACCGGCGCGCTGGCGCTGGAAGAGGTGCCGCAGCATCTGGTGGTGATCGGCGCCGGTGTGATCGGGCTGGAACTGGGCCAGGTCTGGTCGCGGCTCGGCGCCAAGGTCACCGTGGTCGAATACCTCGACCGCATCCTGCCCGGCATCGACGGCGAGATCGCCAAACTGTCCCAGCGCGCCCTCGCCAAGCGGGGCCTGAAATTCCAGCTGGGACGTGCCCTCAAGACCGTCGAAAAAGGCGAGACCGGCCTGACCCTGACCGTCGAGCGCGTCGGCAAGGACAAGGAAGAGCTGATCGAGGCCGACAAGGTGCTGATTGCCATCGGCCGCCGCCCGGTCACCCGCGGCCTGGGGCTGGAGGAGCTGGGTGTGTCGATCAATGCCCGCGGTTTCATCGAGGTGGACGAACGCTTCTCGACCTCGGTTCCCGGCGTCTATGCCATCGGCGACTGCGTGCCCGGCCCGATGCTGGCCCACAAGGCCGAGGAAGACGGCGTCGCCTGCGTCGAAATGCTGGCGGGCCAGTCGGCCCATGTCGACTACGGCAAGGTGCCCGGCGTGGTCTACACCGACCCCGAGGTCGCCTCGGTCGGGTTGACCGAGGAGGCCCTGAAAGAGGCCGGGACCGAATACATCAGCGGCAAATTCGCTTTCATGGCCAATTCCCGCGCCCGTGCCACCGGCGAGACCGACGGCGCCGTCAAGGTGCTGGCCCGCCCCGACGGCCGCATTCTTGGCGCCCATATCTGCGGGGCCCACGCGGGCGACCTGATCGCCGAACTGGTGCTTGCCATGACCAAAGATGCTACGCTCGCCGAGGTTGCGCAGACCTGCCATGCCCATCCCGCCTTGGGGGAAGCTGTGAAGGAAGCCTGCCTCGACGCGCTTGGCCGCGCCATCCACGCCTGATCCGAAAGGCCCGCCAGATGACCATCCAGCTGCGTCCCCGCCACCCGGAAAAAGCCCACAAGGCCGACAGCGCGATCCCGCGCAAGCCCAAGTGGATCCGCAAGAAAAAGATCGAAAGCGCGGAGTATTACGAAACCCGCAAACTGATGCGCGAACACGATCTGGCCACCGTTTGCGAAGAGGCCGCCTGCCCCAACATCGGCGAATGCTGGTCCAAGCGCCACGCCACCATGATGATCATGGGCGAGGTCTGCACCCGCGGCTGCTCCTTCTGCAACGTGACCACGGGCAAGCCGGACACGCTGGATGCGTTTGAACCGGGCCGGGTTGCCGCCGCGGTCAAGAAGCTGGGCCTGCGCCACGTGGTGATCACCTCCGTCGACCGGGATGACCTGGAGGACGGCGGCGCCGAACATATCGCCCAGACCATCCGTGCCACCCGCCACCAGAACCCCGAGACCACGATCGAGGTGCTGACCCCGGATTTCCTGGGCAAGGGCGATGCGGCACAGGCGGTGTTCGACGCAGCCCCGGATGTGTTCAACCACAACCTCGAAACCGTGCCGCGCCTCTACCCGCGCGTACGGCCCGGCGCACGGTATTATACCTCGCTTCGGCTGCTGGATGACGCCAAGCGCGCCAACCCGCAATTGTTCACGAAATCGGGCATCATGGTGGGTTTGGGAGAGACCCTGGACGATGTGCGACAGGTTATGGACGATTTGCGCGCGGCGCAGGTCGACTTCCTGACCGTAGGGCAGTATTTGCAGCCCACCCCGAAGCATCATCCAATTGATCGTTTCTGGGAACCCGATGAATTCGCCCAACTGGAACAGATCGCCCGAGCCAAGGGGTTTCTGCATGTATCAGCCACTCCGTTGACCCGGTCATCGTTCCACGCGGATGAAGATTTTGCCGCCCTGAAACAGGCCCGACAGACGGCCTTGAAGCAGGGCATTTAACTTTAACGCAAGCGGGAGGAGACCCATGGAAGCGTTAAATACAGCAGTTGGCTGGATAAATGGGATCGTATGGGGGCCGGCGATGCTGGTTCTGATCCTGGGTGTCGGCTTTTTCCTTCAGGTTGGCCTGAAGTTCATGCCGATCCTGAAACTGGGAATGGGCTTTGGCCTGTTGTTCAAGGGCCGCGAAGGCAGCGGCGAAGGGCAGATCAGCCCATTCAACGCGCTGATGACCGCCCTGTCGGCCACCATCGGCACCGGTAACATCGCAGGCGTGGCCACCGCCGTGTTCCTTGGCGGCCCCGGTGCCCTGTTCTGGATGTGGATGACCGCGCTGGTCGGCATGGCCACCAAATATTCGGAAGCGGTCTGCGCGGTGAAATTCCGCGAGCGTGACGAGGCCGGAAACTTCGTCGGCGGCCCGATGTATTACATCAAGAACGGTCTCGACAAGAAATGGGCCTGGCTGGGCTTTGCCTTTGCCTTGTTCGGCGCGATTGCCGCCTTTGGCATCGGCAACGGCGTGCAGGCCAATGGCGTCGCACAGGTGCTGGAGACCAACTTTGGCTTCAACCCGTCGATCACCGGCATCGTGCTGATGGTGCTGACCGGCGCCGTGATCCTCGGCGGCATCACCCGCATCGGCGCGGTGGCCGGCAAGCTGGTGCCCTTCATGGCCGTCAGCTACATCGTTGCGGGCCTGATCGTGCTGATCATCAATGCGGATGCCATCGGCGACGCCTTTGCGATGGTCTTTACCTATGCCTTCACCCCGTCGGCAGCCGAAGGCGGCTTTGCCGGTGCGGCGGTCTGGGCGGCGATCCGCTTTGGTGTGGCGCGCGGCGTGTTCTCGAACGAGGCGGGCCTCGGCTCGGCCCCGATCGCCCACGCGGCGGCGGAAACCAAAGGTCCGGTCAACCAGGGCCTGATCGCGATGCTGGGTACCTTCATCGACACCATCATCGTCTGCTCGATCACCGGTCTGGCGATCATCGCCTCCGGCGCCTGGACCTCGGGCGAAAGCGGCGCGGCCCTGACCTCGCTGGCGTTTGAGACCTCGCTGCCGGGCTTCGGCGGCTACCTGATCGCCATTGCGCTGTCGATCTTTGCCTTCACCACCATCCTCGGCTGGTCCTACTATGGCGAGAAATGCGTCGGCTACCTGCTGGGCGCCAAGGTGCTGATGCCCTACCGCATCCTGTGGATCGTCGCGATCTACTTCGGCGCCACCGCTGACCTCGGCTTCATCTGGCTGCTGGCGGATACGCTGAACGCGATGATGGCGATCCCGAACCTGATCGCCCTGGCGCTGCTGAGCCCGATCGTCTTCAAGCTGACGAAAGAGTTCTTTGCCACCGGCGGGCGCTCCGAAGAAGCCGGCCGCGCGGCCGAATAAAACACGCGGAGGGCGCGGCCTGCGCCCTCCCCCCACCTACACCAATTCAAAGGCTGCACAGGATGACCGACGCACCCAAACGCACCCCGCTTTATGACCTGCACGTCGAACTTGGCGGCAAGATGGTCGACTTCGCCGGCTGGGAGATGCCGGTCCAGTACCCCATGGGCATCATGGGTGAGCACAAGCAGTGCCGCGAGAAGGCTGCGCTGTTTGACGTCTCCCACATGGGCCAGGTGATCCTGCGCGGCGACAACGTGGGCGAGAAGCTGGAAACGCTCTGCCCGCAGGCCTTTGCCACCCTCAAAGAAGGCAAGGCACGCTACGGTTTCTTCACCAATGACGACGGCGGCATCATGGACGACCTGATCGTCTCCAACGCCGGTGACCATTACTTTGTCGTGGTGAATGCCGCCCTGCGCCACCAGGACATCCCGCACATGCAGGCCAACCTCGACGGCGTCGAAGTGACCGAGATCTTCGACCGCGCCCTGGTCGCCGTCCAGGGCCCCAGCGCCGAGGAGGTTGTCGGCAGCCTCTGCCCCGCCGCCCGCGAGCTGAAGTTCATGGAAACCACCGTGGCCGAGATCGACGGCGTCGAGTGCCGCATCTCGCGTCTCGGCTACACCGGCGAAGACGGCTACGAGATCTCGATCCCCGAAGCCGACGCCATTCGCATCTCCAAGCTATTCCTGGCCCATGACGACTGTGAACCTGCAGGCCTGGGCGCGCGTGACAGCTTGCGTCTGGAGGCAGGTCTCTGCCTCTACGGCAACGACATCGACCAGTCGACCTCCCCGGTGGAGGCTTCGCTGGGCTGGGCGATGCAGAAACGCCGCAAGGAAGAAGGCGGCTTCCCCGGTGCCGCCCGCATCCAGAAGGAACTGGCCGAAGGCGCCGCCAAAAAGCTGGTCGGCATCAAGCCCGAAGGCCGCGCCCCCGCCCGCCAGGGTGTCGAGGTGCAGACGCTCGAGGGCGACAGCATCGGCGCCATCACCTCGGGCAGCTTTGGCCCCACGGTTGGTGGTCCGGTTGCCATGGGCTACGTCGCGACCGAGCACAGCGCGGCTGGCACCAAGGTAAACCTCATCATCCGTGGCAAGGCGCAGCCCGCCGAAATCGTTGCGCTGCCCTTCGTCACCCAGAACTACAAACGCTAAGACCACATCAGGAGAGTCGAACATGGCCACCTATTACTCTGAAGAGCACGAATGGATCACCGTCGAGGGTGACGTGGCAACCCTGGGCATCACCCAGCACGCCGCCGACCAGCTGGGCGAGGTTGTCTTCGTCGAGCAGCGCGAAGCCGGCGACGAGTTCGAAAAGGGCGACGAGATCGGCGTCATCGAATCCGTGAAGGCCGCGTCCGAGATCTACGCGCCGCTGAACGGCGAAGTGGTCGAAGTCAACGAAGCCCTGGCCGACAACCCCGGCGCGCTGAACGAAGCCCCCGAGGGCGACGCCTGGATCTACAAGATCAAGATCGCCGACGCCTCCCAGCTGGAAGAGCTGATGGACCTGGACGGCTACAAGGCGCTGATCGGCTGATCCCGGCCTGCGGGGCCGCGCTGACCGGCCCCGCGCTTTCACCTTGCCCAAAATACTCCCGCCGGAGGCACTCCGAAGCCCGGCCGGAGGTGACCGTTTTCAAAGGAGCGCTGTAAATGGCCTTCAAACTTACCGATTACGAAGCCTATGACTTCGCCAACCGGCGTCACATCGGCCCCTCCCCGCGGGAGATGGCCGACATGCTGCAGGTCATCGGCTTCAAGACGCTGGATGAGCTGATCGACGCCACCGTGCCGCCCGCCATCCGCCAGAAAGAGCCGCTGGACTGGGGTCCGGCGATGACCGAACGCGATGCGCTGTTCCACATGAAAGAGGTCGCCTCCAAGAACAAGGTGCTGACCTCGCTGATCGGTCAGGGCTACTACGGCACCACCACCCCGGCGCCGATCCTGCGCAACATCCTGGAAAACCCGGCCTGGTACACCGCCTACACCCCCTATCAGCCGGAAATTTCCCAGGGCCGTCTTGAGGCGCTCTTGAACTACCAGACCATGGTCAGCGACCTGACCGGCCTAGACATCGCCAACGCATCCTTGCTGGACGAAGCCACCGCCGCCGCCGAAGCGATGGCCATGGCGCACCGCGGATCGCGCTCCAAGGCGAACAACGCCGCCTTCTTTGTCGACAAGAACTGCCACCCGCAGACGATCGCGGTGATCGAGACCCGCGCCGAGCCTCTGGGCATCGACGTTGTGGTCGCCGATCCCGACGATCTGGACCCCGGCGCGGTCTTTGGCGCGATCTTCCAGTATCCCGGCACCTACGGCCACGTGCGCGATTTCACCAAGGAAATCGAAGCCATCCACGAGCACAAGGGCATTGCCGTTGTCGCCGCCGACATCCTCGCGCTGGCGCTGCTGAAATCGCCCGGCGAAATGGGCGCCGACATCGCCGTCGGTTCGACCCAGCGGTTCGGCGTGCCGATGGGCTACGGTGGCCCGCACGCGGCCTACATGGCAACCACCGACAAGCTGAAGCGCGCCATGCCCGGCCGCATCATCGGTGTCTCGGTCGATGCACGTGGCAACAAGGCCTATCGCCTGGCGCTGCAGACCCGCGAGCAGCACATCCGCCGCGAGAAGGCCAACTCCAACGTCTGTACCGCACAGGCGCTGCTGGCCGTGATGGCCTCGATGTACGCGGTCTACCACGGCCCCGACGGCATCAAGGCGATCGCCCAGTCGGTGCACCGCAAGACCTCGCGCCTTGCCGCCGGACTGGAAGAGCATGGCTTCAAGGTCGAGCCGGAAGTCTTCTTCGACACCATCACCGTCGAGGTCGGCCCGCTGCAGAAAACCGTCATGGAGGCAGCTGTTGCCCGCGGCATCAACCTGCGCAAGGTTGGCGAGACCCGCGTCGGCATCTCGCTGGATGAACAGACCCGCGCCGAAACCATCGAAGCGGTCTGGGGTGCCTTCGGCATCGACAAGAAGGACGACAGTTCGAACAAGCAGTACCGCCTGCCGGATTACGCGCTGCGCGAGACCCCCTATCTGACCCACCCGATCTTCCACAAGAACCGGGCCGAGGCCGAGATGACCCGCTACATGCGCCGTCTGGCCGACCGCGACCTGGCGCTGGACCGCGCGATGATCCCGCTCGGCTCCTGCACGATGAAGCTGAACGCGACCATCGAGATGATCCCGGTCACCTGGCCGGAGTTCTCCAACCTGCACCCCTTCTGCCCGGAAGACCAGGCGCAGGGCTACCACCAGATGATCGCCGATCTGAACGACAAGCTCTGCCAGATCACCGGCTACGACGCGATCTCCCAGCAGCCGAACTCCGGTGCGCAGGGCGAATACGCGGGCCTGATGACCATCCGCAACTACCACGCGGCGAATGGCCAGGGGCACCGCAACGTCTGCCTGATCCCGACCTCCGCGCATGGCACCAACCCGGCCACCGCGCAGATGGTGGGCTACAAGGTGATCCCGGTCAAAGCCGACGAGAAAGGCAACATCGACGTCGCCGATTTCCGTGCCAAGGCCGAACAGCACAGCGACAATCTCGCCGCTTGCATGATCACCTACCCCTCCACCCACGGCGTGTTCGAAACCACCGTGCAGGAAGTCTGTGACATCACCCACGAACATGGTGGCCAGGTCTACATCGACGGCGCCAACATGAACGCCATGGTGGGTCTGGCACGTCCGGGTGACATTGGCGGCGACGTCAGCCACCTGAACCTGCACAAGACCTTCTGCATTCCGCACGGCGGTGGCGGCCCCGGCATGGGTCCGATCGGCGTCAAGGCGCACCTGGCCGAACACCTGCCGGGTCACCCGGAATACGGCACCGCCGTTGGTCCGGTCTCGGCGGCGCCCTTCGGGTCCCCCTCGATCCTGCCGGTCAGCTGGGCCTACTGCCTGCTGATGGGTGGTGCGGGTCTGACCCAGGCGACCAAGGTGGCGATCCTGAACGCCAACTACATCGCGGCGCGCCTGAAGGATGCCTACAAGATCCTCTACACTTCGGAGACGGGTCGCGTGGCGCACGAATGCATCCTCGACACCCGCCC
This sequence comes from Leisingera sp. S2M4, assembly GCF_055398055.1. Taxonomy (NCBI): domain Bacteria; kingdom Pseudomonadati; phylum Pseudomonadota; class Alphaproteobacteria; order Rhodobacterales; family Roseobacteraceae; genus Leisingera; species Leisingera sp. S2M4. Next base: position 2,330,629 of record NZ_AP040861.1, on the reverse strand, counting down.
GCTGAACGACGAGGGCGGCGTGACCGTGGACGATGTGGCCAAGCGCCTGGTCGATTCCGGCTTCCACGCGCCGACCATGTCCTGGCCGGTGGCGGGCACCCTGATGGTGGAGCCGACCGAATCCGAGCCCAAGGACGAACTGGACCGCTTCTGCGACGCCATGCTGTCGATCCGGGCGGAGGCGCAGGACATCATCGACGGCAAGATCGATCCCGAGAACAACCCGCTGAAACACGCGCCGCACACGGTGCGTGACCTGGTGGGCGACTGGGACCGTCCCTACAGCCGCGAGCAGGCCTGCTTCCCGCCGGGCAACCTCGGCGTCGACAAGTACTGGCCGGCCGTGAACCGGGTCGACAACGCCTATGGCGACCGTCACCTGGTCTGCACCTGCCCGCCGATGTCGGACTACGAAGAAGGCTGATGCCTTTGGCCGGGGGGCATCCCCCCGGCTCCCCTGTCCCGCCGGTCGCTCCGGCGGGACAGTCCCCACGCATGACCCGCTCAGAGGAGAGAATGATGTCCCGTCTCGAACCGCTGACCATGCCAGTTCCGCAGTCCGCCAGCCCGGCAACCCCCGCTGCCCGTTTCCATGATGTCGAAATCATTCTGCCGCGCCAGGAATCCCAGGCCGCCGCGCAGATGATTTGCGAGGTCTTCCGCGCCGCCAACGACCTGTTCCCCGGCGCGCCCTATCGCACCCATGTGCGCGATCTTGCCACCCAGATGCGCTCGGCCCCTGACGGCTGGAAGCCGCGAACCGCCATCTTCCTTGGCGGCATTTCCACCCGCTGGACCCTGAACAGCGGCGAGAAGGCCAGCCTGCAAAGGATCTGCCGCCAGACCCCGCGCTGCCTGTTTGCCGGCAGCGCCATCTTCCTGTTGCCGGAAACCGGCCTGAACACCCGGTACGAGACCGCCGTGCACGCCAATTTCGCCGCCGCGGCCAAGGAGGAAGACCTCCCCTGCGCCCCGGCCGGAACGCTGACAACCGTATCAGACCGGATCAGTACCGCCATCAGCAGCTTTGCCGCCCTGCGCCTGCTGACCACCTACCTGCGTGAAGACCGCGGCGCCTTCATCGCGGACGCGGTCTGCGACTACCTCGGCCTCGCGCTGGGACCGACCGCCGATCACTCCCGCGTCTCCCTGCAGCTGCGACAGGCCGCCGGTGGCGATGCGCTGATCGTCAAGATCCTCGAGCTGATGCAGCGCAACATCGAAGAACCGCTGCTGATCCGCGACATCGCCAGCCAGGCGGGCGTCTCCCCCCGCAAGCTGGAACGACGCTTTCAGGAAAAGACCCGGACCAGCCCCTTGGCGGCCTACCGCAAGCTGCGCATCGAAAAGGCCCGCCAGCTGCTGCTGCACACCAGCCTGCCGCTGACCGAAATCGTCGCCGCCACCGGCTTCGGCTCGCGCAGCAATCTGACCGAATGGTTCAAGCGCGAGTACAAGACCAGCCCGCAGGCCTTCCGCAAGCAATACTACGCCGAACGCGAGCCGCAGCGCTCGCTGGCCTGACCGCTCCCGCATGACCGAAAAAAGGCGGCCCCGAGGGACCGCCTTTGCCGTGAGCCGGGCATCTGGATCAGTTGTCCGATCCCCCGCCATCGCCGCCGGACAGGTTGCCAGGATTGAACACGCCCCCGAACCCTGAGTTGTTGCCCGCGGGCGGCTCCTCTGCCGGGCTGGCGTCCTCGCCGCTGCTGCTGTCGCCGGACAGGTTGCCGGGGTTGAACACACCGCCAAAGCCCGAGTTGTTGCCGGAGGGCTGCGCCTGCGGGGCGGTCTCGCCCTGCTGTTGCTGCTGTTCCTGACGACGCAACTCGCGCTGGCGGCGCAGCTCCTGGATGCGCTGTTCCGTCTCCAGCCGCTTCTGCTCCTGCACCTCTGCAATGCACTGCTGCGGGCTGTAGACCGCCGCCGTGCCGGCCACTGCCACCGTGGCACAGGCAACCACCACCAGCGCCACCGCCGCGGAATTGGAGCTGAGAAAGCCCGGCAGCCGCAGCTTGCCGCTTTCCAGTTCCTCCACCGTGGCCTTCTTGCGCGCCATGGCAACCAGCTCCTTGCGGCGGATCGAGGCCTCGTTGGCCAGCGCCGCAAAGACCGTCAGCACCACGATGATGAAGGCCAGGGCCGAGATCGCAGGCGTGATGCCATAGCGCACCTTCTGCGCCAGCTCGATGGTCAGCGTCGGGTATTCCCCGAAGGTGAAGGTGGTGGTGTTGTAGTTCTCGAAGCTTGCCAGGAACGCCAGCACCGCCGCCGAGGCAATCGCGGGCCGCATGAACGGCAGCAGCACCTTGCGGAACGCCTGCGCATGGGTCGCGCCCAGGTCCAGCGCCGCCTCGGTCAGCGCGACGTCATAGCGCTGCAGCCGCGCCACCAGCACCAGCATGCAGTAGCTGGCGATAAAGGTGGACTGGCCGATCACCGTCAGGAACAGACCGTTCGACAGGAAACTGTCGGCGCCCAGCCCCAGCATCCGGTTGATCCGGTCCCAGAACACCAGCGTCGAGATGCCGATGACCACGCCCGGGATCAGGATCGGCGCGATGATGATGGTGTAATAGGTGGCGCGCAGCTTGGGCCAGATCTGGGTCAGCATCAGCGCCCCCGCCAGCCCCATCGCCACCGACAGCACCACCGTGCCCGCGCCCACCAGGATCGAGTTCCAGATGCCGTTCAGGATACGTTCGTCCTGAAACAGCGCCGAGAACCACTCGAAGGTCAGGCATTCCCAAGGGGTCATCCGCGGGAAAGAGGGCGAGTTGAAGGCGGTCGCCGACATGATGATCAGCGGCCCCAGCAGGTAGGCAAAGAACACCGCCAGGTAGATCCAGATGCTGATCCGTGTGAAAGACAGGTTCTTCATTTGCCGATGTCTCCCATGTTCACCTTGAACAGCCGCATGACCGCCAGCACCAGCAGAATACAGGTCACCAGCAGCACCACCGCATAGGCCGCGCCCTGCGGCCAGTCGGAGTTGTCATTGAACTGCTGGTAGATCAGCTGCGTGAACCACAGCGACGACGGCCCGCCGAGGATCTGCGGCGCCGCCAGCGCGCCCGCCGACAGCATGAACACCATGGTACAGCCCGAGGAGATCCCCGGCTTGGCGTAGGGGATGACCACCCGCTGGTGGATCTTCAGCCAGCTTGCGCCCATGTCCCGCGCCGCCTCGATCTGATTACGATCGAGGCTCTCGATCACGTTGTAGATCGGGAAGATCATCAACAGGATGTAGGCATATCCCAGACCCGCATAGAGCGCGATGTCATTGCGGATGAAATCAAAGGGCGTATCGAAGATCCCCAGGCCGACCAGCGCGTTGTTCAGCACCCCGGTCTCGCCGAAGATGATGCGCAGGGCAAAGGCGCGCAGGATCTCGTTGATCCAGTAGGGGATGATCAGCATCAGCGCGAAGATGCGGATGTGGTTGCCCTTGGTCTGGGCCAGGTAATAGGCGATCGGATAGCACAGGATCAGGTTGAAGATGGTGACGCAGACCGCCGCCACCAGCGTGCGGAAGAACACCTTGAGGTCGACCGCGTTGTAATCCTGGCTGCCGCCTTCGGGGCCATAGATCAGGTATTTGTAGTTCTCCAGCGTGTAGACATCCTTGGGGCCGCCGATCTCCGGCGGCGGCAGGTTGGGCCGGAACGAAAAGTCGAGCATCGACAGCTGCGGCAGGATGATCAGGCCGATGGTCCAGAACAGGACCAAGGCCAGCATCAGGCTGCCCATGCCGGTGCCGTTGCGCTTGAAGAATTCCTTCAGGAAGACTGGCATGGCGTGCGCCCCCTCATTCCGCGGCCAGCTCACCCGCGGGCACGACAACGGCGTTTTCCGTGGCGTATTGCAGGGTGATGTTCTGTCCGGTGTGATCATCAAAGGACTGCCCCACATTGGGAATCGAGACCTTCAGTTCCTTGCCGCCGTCACCTTCCATGAAGATGTTGAAAACGTTACCTTCGAACTCCTCGTGGTTGACCCGGGCCGAGACGATGTTGCTCCCCGCCGCCCCCTCGCCTGCCAGCGCAAGCGCTTCCGGGCGGATGAACATCATCGCTTCGTCGCCTGCCTTCATCCGCCCCTGATTGGCGGTGGAAATCCGCGCCAGCAGGGTGCCGGAACGGTTCGTCTCGATCAGCGCCTCATTGCCCATGATCTGCTTGATGCGGCCCCGGAACACGTTGTTTTCGCCCACGAATGACGCGGCAAAGGCGGTGGCCGGGTCGTTGTAGATGGTCTTGCCATCGGCGATCTGGTCGATCACCCCCGCCTTCATCACCGCGATGCTGTCGGACATGGTCAGCGCCTCGCCCTGGTCGTGGGTGATGTAGATGAAAGTGATGCCGACCCGCTGCTGGATCTCGCGCAGCTCGGTGCGCATGTGCTGGCGCAGCTTCAGGTCCAGCGCCGACAGCGGCTCGTCCAGCAGCAGCACGTCCGGCTCGGCACAGAGGGCGCGCGCGATGGCAACCCGCTGGCGCTGGCCGCCGGACAGTTCGCTGGGCAGCTTGTCGCCCTGCCCCGGCAGCGCGATCATGTCCAGCAACTCATCCGCCCGCTTGCGCCGCTCGCGCGCGGAGGCGCCCTTGATCTCCATCGAGAAGGTGATGTTTTCCCAGACCTTCATCAGCGGAAACAGCGCCAGGTTCTGGAAGATCAGCGCGGTCGGGCGCTTGTTGGGGCCAATGCCCTTCATATCGTTGCCGCCGATCAGTACCCGCCCCTCGCTGGGGTCCAGAAAGCCGGAAACCGCCCGCAAGATGGTGGTCTTGCCACAGCCTGACGGCCCGAGGAACGAAAAGAAATCGCCCCCCTTGATGTGTACATTGGCATCTCGCACGGCGACAAAGTCACCGAAGCGGATCCAGAGGTTTTCGAGATCAACGCCGACCCCTGCACTCATTTGGCTTCTCCCCTGGGTGCAAAACACCGCCCGGTGGCGCACCACCGGTTGCCGCATGTCCTGCGTCCCCTAGCTGTTGATTGAATGTACCGCGCCGTCGCGGCACGACTGGCCCCCACCCTTGGACGGGGACCAGCTGCACGTCTGGCGCTTGCGATCAGGCGCTCTTGAACTTGTTGACGAACTCGGTGCGCACGTCGGCATACCAGGGCGCTTCGGCCGGCCAGGGGTTCAGATTGGCCAGCGAGTTGCCCGGATAGGCCTCGGCAAAGTTCTTCTTGTAGACATCGCCCGAGTAGGTATCCGCACCCAGCACCGGCGAGTTGTAGCCGTGGCTGTCGATTGCCTTGCCCGCGGGCTCCTTGCGGTAGGCGTAGTCGAGGAAGGCATAGACCTGCTCTTCGTTCTTGGCGCCGACCGGCATCGAAATCCCGTCGACCCAGGCCATCGCGCCCTCAACCGGTGCCTGGTAGTGCACCGGCTCACCCGCGGATTTGAGCGCCAGCGGCGGGCCGTCCCAGGTCTGGCCGACCACCACGCCTTCGTTCAGCAGGCCGTTCTTTTGGGTGTCGGCATCGTTCCAGATCAGCTTGATCCGGTCCTTGCGCGCCACGCACCAGTCGGTGACCTGGCCCCAGACCTTGCGCATGGTTTCCTCGTCCTCGTAGGCGGCCCAGATCGAGCCCGGTTCCATCTCGCCCGAGGCTTCCATGAACAGGCCCGCGCCCAGCATCATCGAATGCGCCCGGCCCATGGTCTTGCCGGCGTTTTCTTCCGACCAGACGTCGCCGTAGGAGGGCGCATCCCCCGCGGGCAGCCACTTGTCGGTGCGGTAGGCGATGCCCTCGGTGCCCCAGATATGCGGCAGCCAATGCACGCCTGCGCCGTCGAAGTTCCAGGCGTCGGTGCCGATCTTGGCCATCGCCGGGTTCACCGCGTCGATGTTGACCTTGTTCATGTCGAACGGCTTCAGCAGTTCCAGCGGCCCCCACTGCAGCGAGCGGTTGTTGGTCGGCGAGACGATGTCAAAGCCCTGGCCCTTGGTGGCCTTCATCTTGTTGATGATTTCCTCGTTCGAGCCGATGCCGGTGTAGTTCACCTTGATGCCGGTCTCGGATTCAAAGCCGGAAATGAACTCCGGCGGCAGATAGTCCGACCACATCAGGATGTTGATCTCGCCCGACGAGGCCAGCGCGCTCTTGGAATACAAGGGGGCCGCCAGTGCCGCAGCACCCGCGGTCTTCAATACCGCGCGGCGGGAAAGTGTACTTTTGATCGTCATATCCAAATACTCCCTATGGATCGATTTTTGTTTTTCTTGTTGTTTGTTGCAGAAGCTTGCGGTTGCCGGTCTTTCACCGACAGTGACAGTTTCAGAAACCGATAAGGCCAGTTGACCAGAAACATTTCAAAACATGGTGCCAGTTTCAGAGGGCTTTGCAAAATTTTCGCAAACATTTCGGGCTGGCTCGGATAATTCCTTACTGTATCAGCAGTCTGCGCCTGCCGACGCAGGGCGTCAACGCCCTACCGGCCTGCACGCCGGTTTGGTTGCCCATAGGGATGAAGATTTCGTCAGGCCGCCGCGCGACCCCGCCCGCAGGACGGGCCGCACCGGGGGTGGCGCAGCCGACGACCAGGCCCCCGTTTCGCCGCCGTGTCGGCTCAGCCCTGCTCGAACCGGCGGAACGCGAGGGCAATCAGGCCGGCAATGACAAGGTAGACCAGGGCCAGCAGCAAGAGCGGCTCATAGACGATGAAGGTGTCCGATCGCACCCGCGAAGACACGGCATAGATATCCACCACCGTGATCGTCGCCACCAGCGGTGTGGCCTTCAGCTGCAGGATCGTCTCGCCGCCCAGCGTCGGCAGCACGTTACGCACCGCCTGCGGCAGCCAGATCCGGCGGAACATGGTGAAACGCGGCATGCCAAAGGACTTGGCTGCCTCCAGCTGGCCCTTGGCCACACCGGAAAAGGCACCGCGCATCACCTCGCCCTCATAGCCCGCATAGGACAGCGTCAGCGCCAGCACCGCATAGGGCCAGGCCTGCCGCAGATAGGGCCACAGCTCGGACCCGCGGATCCAGGGGAACTGCGGAAACAGGGAGCCCAGCCCGTAATACAGCAGCCAGATCTGCAGCAGCAGCGGCGTGCCGCGGATGATGGTGCAGAAGGTGCGCGCCGGGATCGACAGGTACCAGGGGCCGATGGCCTGCGCGAGCCCCAGCGGCACCGCCAGCAGAAAGCCGAGGAAGGTCGACACCGCCAGGATCCAGATGGTGGTCCACAACCCCTCCAGCGCCAGCGGCGCATACTGCGGGATCCAGTCCCAGCGCAGAGACAGCGCGCACCAGACCACAAGTGCGGCAAAAATCAGCATCATCACGATGCGGTGCGGCTGCATCAGCGCCTTCACACTGGTCATGCCGTGCCCCCCTTCAGCGAGGGCTGGCCGCGGCGCGCCCATTTTTCGATCCGGGCAAAGACCACGCCGGAACACAGCGTCACCATCAGGTAGAGCGCGCCTGCCGCAAGGAAAAAGGTGAAATAGGCCCGCGTGCTGCTGGCCGCCTGCCGGGTCTCCAGCGTCAGCTCGTTGAAGCCGACCACCGCCAACAGCGCGGTGTCCTTGGTGGCGATCAGCCACAGGTTCGCCAGCCCCGGCACCGCAAAGCTCATCATCGCCGGGATCGTCACCCGGCGCATGATCATGAAGGCCGGCATGCCATAGGATTTCGCCGCCTCGATCTGGCCCGTCGGCACCGCCTTGATGGCGCCGCGCAGCACTTCGGTGGCATAGGCCCCCTGCACCACGCCCAGCACCCAGATGCCCGCCGCAACACCGTTGATCTCGACCCGGCCGCCGCCCATCGCGGCGGAGATCTTGTTGATGATATCGCTGCCCACGTAATAGAGGATCAGGATCAGCACCAGTTCCGGCACCGCCCGGATCACCGTGGTGTAGATGGCGAGAAGATCACGCGTGACCTTCCCGCCGTAGAGTTTGCCATAGGCTCCGAACAGCCCGATCACCAGCCCCATGCCAAAGGCGCCAAAAGCGATCTGCAAGGAATTGACAAGCCCCCGCAGAAGGTTGCCGCCCCAGCCTGACAGCGACAGCAGCTCTGAGCTGGCGCCAAGGCCCAAAAGTTCAAGCAGTCCGGTCACGTCAGCGCCTTAGTAGATGCTGGTGGTGAAGTATTTGGCGGTGATCTTCTCGTGGGTGCCGTCGGCCAGGATGGCCGCGATGCCCTTGTTCAGCGCCTCGCGCAGATCATCGTCGCCCTTGCGCACGCCTGCGCCCACGCCGCGGCCCAGGATGGCCGGATCATCCGCCACCGCGCCCTTGATCTCGCAGCAGCCGCCGGTGTCGGAGTTCACGAAATCCGCCATCGCGATGCTGTCCGCCTGGGTCGCATCGATGCGGCCTGCAACGAGGTCCTGGTTGGCCTCGTCCTGGGTTTGGTAGACCTTCAGCTCGGCATTACCGAAATGCGCCTGCGCATAGGCCTGGTGGGTGGTCGAGGCCTGGATGCCCAGTATCTTGCCCGCCAGCGACTCCGGGGTGGGTTCGATGTCCATCGACTTGTCCGCCACGATCACCGCCGGGGTGTTGTAATAGGGATCGGTGAAATCGATCGTCTTCATCCGCTCCTCGGTGATCGACATCGAGGCCATGATGGCGTCGATCTGCTGGCCGGTCAGCGACGGGATAATGCCATCCCAGGCCACCGGGGTGATGACGCAGTCCAGCTCCGCCGCGGCGCAGACCGCATCGATGATCTCGACCTCCCAGCCGCTCCAGTTGCCGGAGCTGTCGGGCGCCGCAAACGGCGGATAGGGCTCAGCGGCGATGCCGATCTTGACCTGTTCGGCCGCGGCGGCACCGGCAAACAGTGCCGAGGCTGCGGTGGCAGCGGCAAGCAGTGATGTCAGTTTCATGTCATTCTCCCAGTTGGTTTTTATTTTGCGTTGCGGTGGGGGTGTCAGGCGACCGAACTCAGGAACTGCTTCAGCCGCTCTGACTGCGGATTGCCAAAGACCTCGGCAGGCGGTCCCTGCTCTTCGATGCGGCCCTGGTAAAGGTAAACTACGTGGTTCGCGACCTCGCGGGCGAATTTCATCTCATGGGTGACCAGCAGCATGGTGCGCCCCTCGGCGGCCAGATCGCGGATCACCGTCAGCACCTCGCCCACCAGCTCCGGGTCCAGCGCCGAGGTCGGCTCGTCGAACAGCATCGCCGACGGGTCCACCGCCAGCGCCCGCGCAATCGCCGCGCGCTGCTGCTGACCCCCGGACAGATAGGCAGGATAGGTGTCCTCGCGCCCCGCCAGCCCGACCCGCTCCAGCAATTGGCGGGCGCGGGCCTCGGCCTCGGCGCGCGGCGTCTTCAGCACATGCACCGGCACCTCGATCACGTTTTCCAGCAGGGTGCGGTGGGTCCACAGGTTGAACTGCTGGAACACCATCGCCAGCCGGGTGCGGATGCGCTCGATCTGCTTCTGGTTCGCCGGGCTGCCATCGGGCCGCATCGCGACCTCCTCGCCGCCGATGACAATCTGCCCGGCGCTCGGCGTCTCGAGGAAATTGATGCAGCGCAGCATCGTCGACTTGCCCGAGCCCGAGCCGCCGATGATCGCCACCACATCGCCCTGCCGCGCCGTCAGCGACACCCCCTTCAGAACCTCCAGATCGCCGAACGACTTGTGCAGCCCGGCAACCCGGATCGCCTCGGGGCGCGTCTCGATCTCTGGGCTGGCGGCGTCTGCTGTGGCTGTGTCCATTGATGCGTCTTCCTGAATTTTCCGATTGCAGTAAGCCGCGACTCGCGTAATTATTCAAGTGTATAATTTCCTCACAGCCAAAACAGGAGCCGAGGTGACCGACGAGCGCCGCAAATTCAAACGCGAATCCGCCGAGGCGCGGAAGCAGGCGCTGATTCTCGCCACCCTGGACCTGGTGGCGGAAAACGGCGTCCGCGGTGCCACCGTGCGCGCCATCGCCGAGCGCGCCAATGTCACCCAGGGGCTGATCCGGCATTATTTCAGTTCCAAGGAAGAGCTGATCATCGCCGCCTATGAGCACCACATGACGGCGATGACCGATCAGACCATGGCCCCCGCCAGCGCCCTGCCCGACGATGCCGCGCGGACCGACAGCGCGCGCCAGCGGCTGATCGCCTTCGTCAACGCCTCGCTGACGCCGCCGGTGGTGGATCCGCGCGCCATCGCGCTCTGGGCCAGCTTCCTCAACAAGGTGCAGCAGGATCCGCAGATGAAGGCAACGCACGAGCGCACCTACGCCTATTTCCGCGACCATCTGCAGGGGCTGATCGCCGCCGCCCTGGCCGAGGCAGGCCGGCACGCGGACCCGGCCCGCCAGCGCCGCCTGGCCATCGCCTGCAACGCGGTGATCGACGGGCTGTGGCTCGAAGGCGGTGCCCTGCCCGACGCCTTTGCAGCCGGGGAACTGGCAGACATCGGGCGGCAATCGGTTGCCGCCATCATCGGATTGGATCTGGAACAAGAGGCGGAACAGCCATGAAACTGACAGCAGTCACCAAGCGCCTGGCCGGTCTCGGCGGCGGCAAGTGGGAGGTGCATCTGAAAGCCCGGCAACTGGCCGAATCCGGTGCCGACGTGGTGGAAATGACCATCGGCGAACCGGATGTGCAGACCCCGGAGGAGCTGATCGCCACCGCCATCCAGGCGATGCAGGCCGGGCGCACCGGCTATTCCGATGGCCGCGGCGAGGCTGGCCTGCGCGCCGCCCTGGCGGAGACCTACAGCGCCAGCCGCGGCCGCGCCTTCAGCGCGGACAACATCCTGTGCTTTCCGGGCACCCAGACCGCGCTTTATGCCGTGCTGCAAGGCGTGGCCGAGGCCGGCGACGAGGTGCTGGTGGGTGATCCGATGTATGCCACCTACGAGGGCGTGGTGCGCGCATCCGGCGCCGACATGGTGCCGGTGCCGCTGCGCCCGGAGGCGGGTTTTCGCATTCAGGCCAGCGACATCGCCGCCCGCCTCACCCCGCGCAGCCGCGCCATCCTGCTGACCACCCCGCACAATCCCACCGGCGCCATCCTGACGGCCCGGGATCTGCAGGAGATCGGCCAGCTGGCGCTGCAGCACGATCTGTGGATCATCTCCGACGAGGTCTACGAGCACCTGATCTTCGAAGGCTCCGACTTTGTCTCGCCGCTGTCCGACCCGGCGCTGGCCGACCGGGTGATCGCGGTCTCCTCGATCTCGAAGTCCCACGCCGCGCCGGGCTTTCGCAGCGGCTGGTGCGTCGGGCCCGCGGACTTCTGCACCGCCCTGCTGCCGGTTTCGGAAACCATGCTGTTCGGCAACCAACCCTTCATCGCGGACATGACCGAAAAGGCGATTCGTGACGGCTCCCCCGTGGCTGCGGGCATGGCCGCCCGCTTTGCCGCCCGCGCGGACCTGCTGGCGCAGCGCCTGCACACCGAGACCGCCCTGCGCGTCCACCGTCCCGAGGCCGGCATGTTCGCCCTCATCGACGTCTCCGCCACCGGCATGGACGGCGAGGCCTATGCCTGGGACCTGCTGGACCACGGGGTTGCGGTGATGCCCGGCTCCGCCTTTGGCGACGGCCTGCGCGACTGGGTGCGGGTTGCGCTCACCATAGATGATGCGGATTTCACCACCGCGCTCGACCGGATCACCGCCCACGCAGCCCGCAACAAACGGAGCGTCGCATGACCACGGAAACCGTCGGCCAGGCACTGGTCACCCGTCTGAAATCGCGCGGCGTGGACTGCGTCTTCGGCATCCCCGGCGTGCACACGGTGGAGCTCTACCGCGGGCTTGCGAATTCGGGCATTCGCCATGTCACGCCGCGCCACGAGCAGGGCGCGGGCTTCATGGCCGATGGCTATGCACGCGCCTGCGGAAAGCCGGGCGTGGCCTTTGTCATCACCGGCCCCGGCCTCACCAACACGCTGACCGCCATGGCCCAGGCACGCGCAGATTCCGTGCCGATGCTGGTGGTCTCCGGCGTCAACGCCAGCGCAACGCTCGGCCTCCAGCACGGACACCTGCATGAGCTGCCGGACCAGCACGCGCTGGCCGGAACCGTGGCGCTGACCTCGCAGCATGTCGCCCGCCCGGCCGAGCTGGATGACGCGCTCACCGCCGCCTTTGCGCCCTTTGCCATCGGTCGCCCCGGCCCGACCCACGTGCAGATCCCGCTGGATGTGGCGGGTGCCGCCGCGGACGCCAGCCCCACCCCGGCCGAGACCTGCACCCCGCCGCCCCCGGACCCGGAACTGATCGCCCGCGCCGCCAGCCAGCTGGCGCAGGCGGACCGCGTGGTGATCCTCGCCGGTGGCGGTGCCAGGAACGCCAGCGCCGAGCTGCGCGCGCTGGCAGAGCATCTGGACGCGCCGGTGGTGCAGACCGTCAACGCCCGCGGGCTGATGCACGGCCATGCGCTGTCGGTGCCCGCCAGCCCCAGCCTCAAAGCCGTGCGCGCGCTGATCGAGGACGCCGATTGCGTGCTGGCGCTCGGCACCGAGCTGGGACCGACCGACTACGACATGTATGCCACCGGCCAGATGGCGGCGATGCGCAACCTGATCCGCATCGACATCTGCCCGCATCAGCTGGCCCGCCATCCCGCGGCGCTGACCATCCCCGGCCAGGCCCAGGCGGCCGCCGCGGCGCTGCGCTCGGCCTTGCCCGCCCAGCCGCGCGAAACCGGCGGGGCAGCCCGCGCCGAGACCACCCGCGCCGCCGCGTTCGAGGAAATCGGCCCCGCCTATCGCCGCCAGGTCGAGGTGCTGAACGCCATGCGCGACGCGGTGCCGGATGCGCTGATGGTGGGCGATTCCACCCAGCCGATCTATGCCGGCAACCTCTACTATGACCACGACCGCCCCGGCGGCTGGTTCAATGCCGCCACCGGCTATGGCGCGCTCGGCTTTGGCATTCCGGCTGCCATCGGCGCCGCCATCGCCGCGCCCGACAGCCCGGTGATCTGCATCACCGGCGACGGTGGCGCGCAGTTCTCCCTGCCCGAAGTGATGGCGGCGGTGGATGAAAACCTGCCCGTCACCTTCGTGATCTGGAACAACCGCGGCTACGGCGAGATCGCCTCCGCCATGGAGGAGGTCGAGGTGCCGGTGGTGGGCTGCGACCCCACGCCACCGGATTTTGCCGCCACCGCGCGTTCCTTCGGCATCGCCCATGTGCGCGTGCCGCAAGAGCCGGAAGCCATCGCCACCGCCCTGACACGGGCGCGCGCGCTCAACGCGCCGTCCTTTCTGGAAATCGATATCCCCGCCGCCGCGCCGGGACAGGAGTAAGCCATGCAGAACCCTTCATATGAATTCGCCCGCGCCATCACCCGCCGCCCCGCGTCCAGCATCGCCGATGGCCTGCGGGCCGAGGACATGGGCAACCCGGACCTCGAAGGCATGCTGGCCGCCCACGCCGCCTATGTGAGCGCGCTGCGCAGCACCGGCGCGGAGGTGATCGAATTGCCGCCGCTGGAGGCTTTTCCCGACGCGCAGTTCGTCGAGGACACCGCCCTGTGCCTGCCGCAGGGTGCCATCCTGATGCGCCCCGGCGCACCCTCGCGACTGGGCGAAGTGGCGGAAATGGCTCCGACCTTGCGGGCCTGCTACGACGATGTGCGCGAGACCACCGGCCCCGGCCATATCGAGGGCGGCGACATCCTGGTCACCGGTCGCGAAATCCTCGTCGGCCGCTCCGACCGCACCGATGCCGCCGGCGTGGCCGAGCTGGCCGAGATCGTCGCCGAATGGGGCCACAGCTTGCGCGAGGTCTTCACGCCCCCCGGTGTTCTGCACTTCAAGACCGACTGTTCACTGATGGACGCCGAAACCATTCTCGCCACCAAGCGCCTCGATGCCTCGGGCTGTTTCGAGGGCTACCGGGTTCTCCACGTGGCCGAGGGAGAGGAAGCCGCCGCCAACGCGATCCGCTTCAACAATCTGGTGCTGATGGCCGCGGGCTTCCCGCGCACCGCCGAGATACTAGACAAGGCAGGGTATGAGATCGTGGAGATCGACAACACCGACTGCGCCCTGCTCGACGGCGGCATGTCCTGCCTGTCGCTGCGCTTCTGAAGCGCGAAAACGACCCGGGTCCGGCTGGGATCAGCCGGACCCCACGCCCCCTCCCTTGCGCAGCGGGAACGCCACAGCATGGCCGGGCAGCGACCGGCATCATTTCAGCCCGGCAGACTTTAGGGGCGCAAGCGCCACAGCCTTCCCGGCCCGACGGCCTGACCGACCACGCCGGAAAGGGTGGCCATATGCCAGGCAAGGGTCTGATTTGAGCTGAGCACCGGAAGGCCCAGGGTATCCTCCAACGTGGGAATGATATCCAGCGTGCGCAGATTGGTGCAGGACAGGAAGATGCCATCGATTTCGCCCTCCTGAGCGATCGCCCCGGCGGCATCCATCAGCGATTGCGGCGAGATGCGGGCGACCGTCGGCTCCTGCTCCTCGCCGAATGACAGGCTGTGCGGCACCACGATCCCCTGCGCCTCCAGGGCCCGCTGCAACGGCGCCGCCACGGTTTCAATATAGGGAGAGATCAGGCCCAGCCGCCGCACACCTGTCACCTCGAGCGCCTTCAGCGTTGCAGTGAACGGCTCCGTGACGCTATCCGTCAGCGCGGCCTCCGACACCAATTCGCGCACCCGGTCCGCCCCGATCATCATCGCGCCCGAGGTACAGCCATATCCAACCGCAGCATAACGCGGCGCTTTCGGCAACAGATCGGCCGCCGCCGGAATGGTGGCCTCCATCGCCTGCAGGGTCTCGGGATTAAGCTCGGCGCGCGAGGGAACCCGGCTCACGTGGAGGCGCGCGACCTCCGGCGGGAAGATTCGGCGCAGGTCCTCTTCAAGCGTTTCATCATTCTCCAGCACCAGCACCCCAAGTCGCGGCAGCGGGCTATCGGAGAGGTCACAGTGGAAATGGGACACGTCAGATCTCCGGCAGATGATAGGGCGCACGGGGCGAGAGAAGCTCGGCCCCTTGCGCGCCCAGAACGATGTTTTCCTCATGCACCAGCCCGACCCCGTCCGGGCCGAACACCCCCGGCTCAAGCGTCAGCACCATGCCCTCGCGCAGCTCCGTCACATCCTGCGGCGTGAAGGAGGGCCATTCCGTGAGCGTAACCCCAAGCCCATGGCCAAGGCGACCGCTGGCGGGCTCATACCCCTTTTTGCGCAGCGCCTCTGCCATCAGCCGGTGCACGTCCGCAGCCCGCATGCCCGGCCGCAGGGCGTCGAGCGCGACCTCCGTTGCCTCCCACAGCGCCTCGTGCATGCGCCGGGCCGAGGCGCTGGCAGGGCCCACCGAATAGTTGCGGTCAAAGTCGCAGAAGTAGCCGTCGCGCACGGCCCCCGCGTCCAGCATCAATATGTCACCGCGGGCCAGCGGATGGGCCGTGGCGGGCGAGATCACATCGCCATAGCCACCGGCACCGGCGCCTCCGGCGACATAGCTGACCCAATCCGCTCCCTCCTGCAGCAACGCGACCTGAAAGGCGCGGAAAGCCGCGTCCAGCCCCTGCCCGGCCTGCGCGAACTCCGGCACCCGGGCAAAGGCCCGGGCGGCAATCGCGCAGGTCGCGCGTATCCGGTCCACCTCTGCCGGGGACTTGATCTCGCGCACGCGCTGGACAGCCCGGGTCGCATCCACCACCTGCCTGTCACCCAAGAGGCCGACAAGGCGGTGATAATCCGCAAGCGGCATCCTCAGATGGGTCTCCAACCCCATCGGCAACCCGACACGCCCCTTGCGCGGTGTCAGGTCCAGCAGCGTCTGCGTGAGCAGGCTAACCCCGTCATCCTCCGGATCCGGCGCGTTCCAGGTCCGGATCTCGGACACCCAGGTCCGCCCCATCAGCTCCGCGCCGATCGCGGGAATGACCGCAACAGGGTCTCCCTCACGCGGGATCACCACGAACCACGGACGGGCCGGGCTTTCCCAGAACCGGGTCAGGAAGCCGGTGGTATAGAACACATCCGCCGCCGAGCTGAGCAGCAGCGCATCGAGGTCCGCCTGCGCCATCTGCGCCTGCAAACGCCGCAGGCGGGAGCGATACTCTGCCGCCGGAAAGATCAGCGATCGCTCAGTCATCCGTCGCCCCTTCGCTGAGGATGGCCAGCACCCGTGCCTCGGCACCGATCTCCAGCCCGGCCAGCATTGCCGCCAACCCGGCGCCGCCCGAGGGCGAGGTGGCCACCCCGCAGTCGGCAAGCGCGGCAATGCCTTCCGCCGCTTCGTCCTCTGAGAGGGTGACGAAAAGATCCGCGTCCCGCGCCAGCCCATTCAGCGCGATCAACGAGGGGGTCTTGCAATCCAGCCGCCCCATCGCGGACACCGGTCCCTGCGTTTCAACGACCCTGCCCGCGCGGATACTTTCAATCAGCGCCGGTGCCGCGTCGGGTTCAACAACGATGATCTGCGGCGCGCGACCCCAAGTGTGGCGGAACCAGGCAGCGGCGGCGGCCGCCAAGCCGCCCACTCCGGCCTGAAGCAGAATATGCGTCGGCGGCTCCGCCAGTTGCGCGGTCACCTCGGCGGCGAGCGCGAGATAGCCCTGCATCACCTGGCCGGGGAGGTCGACATAGTCGGGCCAGGAACTGTCGGACAGCAGCGTCCAGCCGTGCGCCTCGGCAGCGGCCTCGGCCGCCGCCATGCTGGCAGCGTAATCCGCGCCTTCGACGACGACCTCCGCCCCCTTGGCCCGCAGCCGATCCGCAAAACTGTCGGGCACGGTCGTCGCAAGATAGACAATCGCCCGCGCGCCGAACTGCGCCGCGCCCGCCGCAACCGACAGCCCATGATTGCCGGCACTGGCAGTCACGAAACAGCGGTCGGCAAGCGCGTGCTTGATATCGCCGCCACGAGCCGCCGCCGCGCGCGCGATGACATGGGCCGCACCCAGCGCCTTGAAACTGCCCAGCCCCATGCGGTCGCGTTCGTCCTTCAGCCAGACCTCCGAAACCTGCGCCCGTCTGGCCAGTTCCGGCACGGAGAGCAGCGGCGTGGCCGCATAGGCCGGGCAACGGCCGAGAAGCTCCAGCACCGATTGCGCCTCAACGCTTGGCATCGGGGCCTTCAGATCAAGCCCTCTGCCGCGCCACGGGTTCTGCAGGATGTTTGCCATGGATACGCCCCCTGATTTCCTGACGGTCAGCATATCAGCGGGGGCGGGATCTTAATCGGATCATTCCACCCAATCTGCGCCGTTATCAGGACCGGGATACGCCTACAGGGCCGAAGTTCGGATCGAAGGCCGGTCACAACTTCCCCTGCGGCCGAATTTCGGACACTCTCGCAAGATGGACAGATTCGACGCGCTCATTCTCAATGCCATTCAGGGCAACGCCCGATTGACGGCCGAGGCCCTGTCGACCACCGTCGGCCTGTCCCCGGACGCCTGCCGCAAACGGCTCGCCAAGCTCCGCGCCTCGGGGATCATCGAAGCCGAGATCGCCATCCTCGAGCCGAAATCCGTCGGCAGGGAGCTCCTGCTGATCGTCGAGGTCTCCCTGCAGAACGAACGGCTCGGCGACATCGACGATTTCAAGGCCCGCATGGTCGCCGCACCGGAAGTGATGCAATGCTACTACGTCACCGGCGACGCTGATTTTGTCCTGATCCTTTCGGCCGAGAGCATGGCCGACTACGAAGCCTTCACCCGCCGTCATTTCTTTGCCGACGAGAACGTCCTGAAGTTCAGAACCAGTGCCGTGATGGATCGCGTGAAGGCAGGGTTCGCCCTGCCCGTTGCCCCCGCGTGAGACACCCCGGCGCTGCTCGCCCTTGCGGCTTGCCCAACCTGCGGATGCTGACGCTCCCGGCTTCCACCCAGGAACGGCGTGACACGCCAAATCAACCGCGGCTCATCCGAGCGGCGCCATAGTACACATGAAAATCAATGATTTATGGCGGAGACGAAGGGATTCGAACCCTCGAGACGGTTTCCCGCCTACTCCCTTAGCAGGGGAGCGCCTTCGACCACTCGGCCACGTCTCCGCTGACCCGTATATGACCCACCGCCCGGAGAGACAAGGCGTTTTTTCAATTTTCTTTGCCGCCCGCAAACGTGTGGATTTCCCGGTGTTTCCCGAAGGCTCGCTCCCCCTGCGAGGGTCTCTGCGCAGTGCCGCCCCGATGAACATGAAGAAGGCCCGCGCGGGCTGCGCGGGCCTTCCCCTTTCGTGGCCGACTGACCGCAGATCACAGATCCGCAGGCACCAGCGCCTCCGGCAGGTTCTGATAGCACACCGGGCGCAGGAAACGCCGGATCGACAGCGTGCCGACCGAGGTGGCGCCGAAATTGGTCGAGGCCGGGTAAGGCCCGCCATGCACCATGCTGTCAGCCACCTCGACCCCGGTGGGAAAGCCGTTGACCAGCACCCGTCCTGCCTTGCGCTCAGCGATCGGCAACAGCGCGCGGGCGGCATCCGTGTCGCCCTCGTCCATGTGCAGGGTCACGGTCAGCTGACCCTCCAACCCGCGTGCCAGGGTCTCCATCTGGCCTGCATCCGCCACCCGGACCACCAGCCCCAGCGGGCCAAAGACTTCCTCGCCCAGGCTGTGGTCCTGCAGGTAGGCCTCGGCCGTGGTTTCATAGAGGTTGGGCCGCGCGCAGCGCCCCGCGCTGTCCGTGACCAGCACCGGGCGCACCATACCCGCAGCGTCAAGGCGCGCCTTGCCGTCGCGGTAGGCCTGCGCGATGCCGTCGGTCAGCATGACCTGCTCCGGCGCCTGCTCCAGCGCGGCGGCGGCGGCCTGCACCAGCGCATCGCCTGCCGCCCCCGCGGGCACCACGGCAACGCCGGGGTTGGTGCAGAACTGCCCCGCCCCCATGGTCAGCGAGGCCGCCCAGCCCGCGCCGATCTCGGCACCGCGGGCGGCCGCGGCCTCGGGCAGTACGAACATCGGGTTGACGCTGCCCAGCTCGCCGAAGAAGGGGATCGGCTCGGGCCGCTGCGCGCAGAGGTCAAACAGCGCCCGCCCCCCGGCCAGCGAGCCGGTAAAGCCCACCGCCTTGATGAAGGGATGCTGCACCAGCGCCTGGCCGACATCGCGCTTGCCGCCCTGGATCAGCGAGAAGACCCCGGTCGGCATGCCGCATTTCTGCACCGCCGCATGCACCGCCTCGGCGACGATCTCGCCGGTGCCGGGATGGGCGGAGTGGCCCTTGACCACCACCGGGCAGCCCGCCGCCAGTGCCGCCGCCGTGTCACCGCCCGCGGTGGAGAACGCCAGCGGGAAGTTCGACGCGCCGAACACCGCAACCGGGCCGATCGGGCGCTGCACCATGCGCAGATCCGGACGCGGCAAGGGGGCGCGATCCGGCATAGCTTCGTCGTGGCGGCGGTCGAGATAGGCACCCTCCAGAATGTGCTGGGCAAACAGCCGAAGCTGGCCGGTGGTGCGGCCGCGCTCGCCCTCCAGCCGCGCCTGCGGCAGGCCGGTCTCCTGGCAGCCGATCTCGGTGATCGCGTCGCCGCGGGCCTCGATCTCGTCAGCAATGGCGTTGAGGAAGGCGGCGCGCTCGGCGCGGCTGCTGTACCCGTAGCTCCAGAACGCCGCCTCGGCGGCCTCGCAGGCCTGCTCCACCAGCGCCGGGGTGCCGCGGCTGAAGGCATGTGCCGGGCCGCTCGCGGGCTCCGAGCGGAAGGTCTCGCTGTGGGCGATCCATTCGCCCGCGATCAGATGTTTGCCATGCGGTTCAAAGCTCATGCCGCGCTCTCCTGTTCCCAGTTGCTGACCATCCTGCAGGCGATCTCGAAGGCGGCGCGGGTGGCGCCCACGTCCGCCTCGCCGCGGCCCGCGATGTCAAAGGCGGTGCCATGCGCCGGGGTGGTCACCGGCACCGGCAGCCCGCCCTGCACCGTCACCCCGCGGTCAAACCCCAACAGCTTCAGCGCGATCTGGCCCTGGTCGTGATACATGGTCACCACCGCGTCGATCTCGCCGCGGGTCACCTTCAGGAACACCGTGTCCGACGGCAGCGGCCCGGTCACCGCCATCTGGCCGCCTGCCAGTTTGCGCACGGCCGGTTCGATCACGTCGATCTCCTCGCGGCCGAAGTTGCCGCCGTCGCCCGCATGCGGGTTCAGCGCCGCCACCGCGATGCGCGGCCGCGCATAGCCGGCCCGGCGCAGGGTGCGGTCAATCAGATGGGTCGCCTCCTCGATACGGTGCGCGTCGATGGCATCCGCCACGTCCTTCAGCGCGATATGGCTGGTCACCCGGCTGGTCCACATGCCGTCCAGCGTGTTCAGCTCCGAGATATAGCCGCTGACGCCCAGCTTTTCGGCCATGTAATGCAGCTCGTCCGAATGGCCGATCCCGGCCATATGCATCGACGCCTTGTTGAACGGCGCAAAGACAATTGCGTCGATCACCCCCTGCTGCACGAAGTCCAGCGCCTGATCCAGCACCCGCAGGGTCGAACGGCCCGAGGCCTCGGTGCTTTCGGCCAGCACCACCTCGTCCGGCGTCAGGGTCTGCATCTCGTGCAGCGCCAGCCCGTCCACCCCGGTCCAGTCCGTGGTGGCGGCATCCACCGCCGTCATCTCGTGGGACAGCCCGGCCTGCGCCTGGCCCAGTTCAAACACATGGCGGTCGCCGATCAGCAGCACCTCGGCCTCGGCGATGCAGTCCTCGGCCAGCAGCCGGGCAACCAGTTCCGGCCCGATGCCGCTGGGGTCACCGGGGATGAGTCCAATCCTTGGGGACATGTCTACTCCGTTTCGTCAGCCCTGGCGCTCGTCGCGCAGGGCATTTCTGATGTTGGTCACAGCCGAGGCCAGATGGCGGCGCAGGGCGGTTGAGGTGGTCTTGGCATCGCGTCGGCTCAGCGCGTCGACGATTGCCCGGTGTTCGGCAAAGGTCTGCTCGCGGCCGGACTGGCGCTGCGAAGACTGGAAACGCGCCCGCCACAGGCGCGCGTTGTATTTCTGATGGGTGTCGATCAGCGGCGCATTGCGGCTGGCCTGCACGATGGTCTCATGCAGCTCCATGTCCAGCCGGAAGGATTCCAGCGGCGTCAGGCTGCCGTCCTCGGCCTCCATCCGCTGCTGGCAGTCGATCACCTTGGCGATCTCCTCTTCGGTGATGCTGGCGCAGGCCAGCTCGCCCGCCAGCGCCTCCAGCGCACCCATGACGACCAGGTTTTCCTCGATCTCGCGGATCGGCGGATTGGCCACCTGCGGGCGGCGGGTGACCGAGTATTCGATCAGCCCGTCCTGCTCGAGGATGGTCAGCGCCTTGGTCAGCGGCGTGCGGCTGATGCCCAGCGCCGCCGCCAGATCGCGCTCCGAGATATGCGCCCCGGCGGGCAGCTTCTCCAGCAGGATCAGCTCGCGCAGCTTGTCGGCCGCAATCTCGACCAACGTGGCACGCGGGCGCGCCAGGGCCAGTTCACTGGTGTCCAGGTCGGAGATTTCAGCCTTCTTGCTCATGTCATTTGCCCCATTTCAGCACCACCGGATCCAGCGGCCGGATCAGTCGGAAAAGAGCCTCCTTTGCCTGCGAATGCAATGGCGCGATGGGGTGGCGGCAGAAATCCGAGGCAATCACGCCCCCCTCGACCATCGCCGCCTTGGCAGAGCGGAAGCCGCATTGGCGGTTTTCATGGTTCACCGCGGGCAGCACCCTTGCATAGGCCGCGGTGGCCGCATCCAGATCGCCGGCGGCGAAATGATCCAGCACCGGCTTGATCTGATCGGGGATCATCGCGCTGGTCATGGCACCGGTCGCACCGGCCTCCAGATCCGCCAGCAGGGTGATCGCCTCCTCGCCGTCAAACGGACCTTCGATGGCATCGCCGCCCGCCGCCACCAGATCGCGCAGCTTGGCCGCGGCCTGGGGGCATTCGATCTTGAACAGCTTCACCATCTCGATCTCGCGCGCCATCCGCACCAGCAGCGGCACCGGCAGATCAACCCCGGAGAGGGGCGCATCCTGCACCATGATCGGCAGGCCCACTTCGCCCACGCGGGCAAACTGCTCGTACGTCTGCTCGGCCGAGCCCTTCAGCAGCGCACCGTGGTAGGGCGGCATCATCATTACCATCGCCGCGCCATGATCCTTGGCATGCTGCGCCCGCGCCACCGCGATCTGGGTGGCATAGTGGCTGATGGTGACGATCACCGGCAGCCGACCTGCCATATGCGCCAGCGACACCTCGGTCAGCTTGCGGCGCTCCTCGTCGGTGATCAGGAACTGCTCGGAGAAATTGGCCAGGATGCAGATGCCATCGCTGCCCTGATCGACCATGCAGTCGATGACGCGTTTCATGCCCTCGTAATCCACCGTGCCGTCCGGGTTGAACGGGGTCGGTGCGACGGGCCAGATACCGGAATATGTGGTCATTCTGTGATCTCGAAGTTGTGCAGGTGTTTGTCGGTGATCTCGATGCCAAGGCCCGGCTTGTCGTCATCCAGCTGCAAGAAGCCGTCCACGGCCTCCGGGTCGCCCTCGAAGATGTAGTAGAACAGTTCATTGCCGACCTCGACGTCGAACACCGGGAAGTATTCGGCGATCGGACAGTTCACGTTGGCCATGGTCAGGTGGTAGTTGTGCATCTGCCCGGCGTGCGGGATCACCGGGATCTGCGCCGCCTCGGCGATGGCATTGATCTTCTGCGCCGCGGTGATGCCGCCGACGCGGTTGGTGTCGTACTGCAGCACGCTGACGGCGCGGCGGTTGATCAGCTCGGCGCAGCCGATGACCGAGAATTCATGCTCGCCGCCCGAGATCGGCACGATGTTCATCGCGTTCAGCTCGGCATAGCCCGCCACGTCATCAGCGATCACCGGCTCCTCCAGCCAGCGCGGTTCATACTTGGCCAACTTGGGCAGCATCCGCTTGGCGTAGTCCAGGTTCCAGCCCATGTAGCATTCCAGCATCAGGTCCTTGTCGTAGCCGATGACCTCGCGCAGCGCCTCGACCCGCTTCAGGTTCTCGCGCATGCCCGCCATGCCGTCCTTGGGGCCAAAGCCGAACCGGGTCTTGTAACCGGTGTAGCCGTTCTTCATCGCCTCCTCGGCCTCGGCCTGCATCGAGTCAACCGAGCCGGAGTAGAGCTTGGAGTAGTAGACCGGAATCTTTTCCTTGGTACGCCCGCCCAGGAGCTTGAACACCGGCTTGCCGACCAGCTTGCCCATCAGGTCCCAGATCGCGATGTCGATCGCCGAGATCGCGGTCATGCCGATGCCCTTGCGGCCCCAGGCATGGCTGCGACGGTACATCTTTTCCCACAGGTAGGCGTAGTCAAAGGGATCCTCACCGATCACCAGCGGCGCATACCATTCGTCGATCGCCTGTTTCACCACCCGCGGCGCCAGCGCCGCATTGCCGATGCCGATGGTGCCATCCTCGGTCTCCACCTCGCAGGTCAGCCACTGGTGAAAGCGAAAGGACTCCATCGCGTCGCCCTTGATCCACAGCGCGTCCGAGGCGTTGGTGCAGAAGTTTCCGGCAGGCGGAACCGTCGGCCCCTTCCAGCTCCAAACACGGGTTCGGACAGATTTGATCTTGGTCATTCAGGGCTCCTCTTTCTCTCACTTGGTGGCGCGTCCGGGGCCGGGCCTCACCGGCCGGGACACGAATCATGTTGACATCTGTTGTAACATGGCAATGGTATTTTGGAATGCCAAAATGCTAAAGCGCCAAAAAACGAGGAGGAGGCGGCGCAGCGCAGAAACGCGGCTTTCCGCCAGATGCGTCTGCCCTGTACAAACACCCCAAGACGGCGTCGCGGATGCGGCAGGACGTTCCAAACACACCGGAGGAGACATCATGAAAACCTTGAAGAAGACCCTGAGCGCGAGCCTCGCCGCCGCGACGCTGACCATCGCCGTGCCCGCCGCGGCGGACACTTACATCGTGGCCGTCGGCGCCGCCTCGAACAGCCTGCAGGGCAAAAGCGCCGCCCGCTTTGCCGAGGAGCTGCAAAACCGCCTGGGGGACGCGCACAAGGTGGAATTCTACGCCGATGCCCAGCTCGGCAACGAAAAGGAGCTGATGCAACGGCTGCGTCTGGGCACCGTCGACTTCACCCTGATCTCCTCGATCATGACCAACGTGGCACCGGAATTTGCCCTGTTCGACATGCCGTTCCTGGTGCAGGACCGCGCCCATCTGAAAGCCATCGACGCCGAGATCGTTCAGACCGATCTTGCGCCGCTGGCCGAGAAGGCAGGCCTGAAGGTGCTGTCGACCTGGGAGAACGGCTTTCGCCAGATCACCAACAGTGCCCGCCCCATCAACACCCCGGCCGACCTCGAAGGGCTGAAAATCCGCACGCCCTCGTCTGAATGGCGGGTGTCGATGTTCAAGGAATGGGGCGCCAACCCCACCCCGATGTCCTTCTCCGAGGTCTTCGTCGCGCTGCAGACCGGCACCATGGACGGCCAGGAAAACCCGCTGACCAACATCGTCGGCGCCAACTTCCAGGAGGTGCAGGGCTACCTGAGCCTGACCGGCCACGTCTACTCGCCCACCTACCTGACAACCGGCGCCGAGACCTGGGCCAAGCTGCCCGCCGAGGTCCAGACCGCCGTGTCCGACGTCGCCGCCTCGGTGCAGGACTGGGCGCTGGCCCAGGGGGAAACCGCCGACAACGAACTGGTCGAGAAAGTCCGCGCCGCCGGGGTCGAGGTGAACGAGGCCGACAAATCCGCCTTCATCGCCGCCTCCGCGCCGATCTACGAGGCCTTCGCCACCCAGGTTCCCGGCGGCGATGCGCTGGTGCAGCGCGCCCAGGACCTGGCCAAGTAACAAATCCAACGCCCCGGCCCGGCATGCCCGGCCGGGGCAACTACAAGACTGGAGGTGGGCATGATCGCACTGATCGAGCGCATACTTTTACGAGCCATCGAGACGATTTGCCTGTTGCTGCTGGTGATCCTGGCAGTGTCCGTCGTTTACGCGACCACCATGCGCTATCTCGGGGCATCCCCCGCATGGTATGATGAAATTGCCAGCGTGCTGCTGGCCTGGCTGACCTATTTTGGCGCCGCCTATGCGGTGTTTCTGCGCCAGCACATGGGGTTCTCCGGCATCGTCACCGCGCTGCCACGGCATCTGGCGGTGGCGCTGGCGCTGTTTTCCGAACTGCTGGTCATCACCTATTTCGCCGTCGTCGCCTGGTACGGCAACGCGGTGCTGGCGGTGGCGAAATGGGACTCGCTGCTGTCCTTGCGCTGGATGACGCTGGACATCGTGCAATCGGTGATCCCGATTGCCTCCGTCATCATGATCCTCGGCACCCTGCTGACCCTGCCCCGCGCCCTGCGCGCCGCGGCTGACGGCATCGACCCCGAGCACGCCGAGATCGAGCAGGCCATCGCCGAGGCCGAGGCCGAAACCGCCGCACTTGCCCAGAAGGAAGGCCTGAAATGATCCTGCTTTTGACCACGAGTGCCCTGATCACGCTGATCCTCATCAACGTGCCGATCGCGGTGGCCATCGGCGTGGTGTCGATGGGGGGCTTCCTGCTCACCTCCGGGCCGGATGCGCTCAACGACATGGTGATCAAGCTCTACTCCGGCTCCACCTCCTTTCCGCTGATCGCGATCCCGCTGTTCATCCTCGCGGGCAACCTGATGAACACCTCCGGCATCTCGCTGCGGCTCATCAACTTCGTCACCGCGCTGATCGGCTTCATCCGCGGCGGCCTCGGCATGGTCAACATCGGCGTGTCGATGGTCTTTGCCGAGATCTCCGGCTCGGCGGTGGCAGACGTGGCCGCCACCGGCACCGTACTGATCCCCGAGATGAAGCGGCGCGGCTATTCGCGCACGCTCGCAGCCGCGATCACCTCCTCCTCCGCCTCGCTGGCCATCATCATCCCGCCGTCGATCCCGATGATCCTCTATGGCGCCATCGCCGAGACCTCGGTGATCAAGCTGTTCGTGGCCGGCGTGGTGCCGGGCCTGTTGGGCGCCTTCCTGCTGATGCTGGTCACCTGGGTGCTGGCGGTGCGCTATGACCTGCCCCGCGCCGAAGGTTTCGACCTCGGCTACGTCTGGAAGACCTTCAAGGAAGCCTTCTGGGCGCTGACCATGCCGGTCATCATCCTCGGCGGCATCTTCTCCGGCCTCGTCACCGCGACCGAGGGCGCAGGACTTGCGGTTCTGGCAGCGCTGGTGATCGGCCTGTTCGTCTACCGCGACCTTGACGTCTCGCGCCTGCGCAAGACCATGCTGGAGGGCGTCAGCCAGACCGGCATCGTGATGCTGCTGGTCTCCACCTCGGCGGCGCTGGGGCTGTTCCTGACCCAGGCGCAGGTGCCGCAGACGCTGGCGGCGGAAATCACCGAGGTCACCACCAACCCGCTGATCGTGCTGGCACTGCTGAACCTGCTGCTGCTGGTGCTGGGCATGTTCCTGCACGGTGCGGCGGCGATCATCCTGGTGGTGCCGGTGGTGATGCCGCTGGTCAACGCGGTGGGGATCGACCCGATCCACTTCGGCATCATGGTGACGCTGAACCTCGCCATCGGCCAGCAGACGCCGCCGGTTGCCTCGGTGCTGATCACCTCCTGCTCGATTGCCAAGGCGGGGATCTGGGAAACCTCGCGCACCAACCTGCCGTTCATCGGCGTGCTGGCGGTGATCCTTTTGCTGGTCACCTATGTGCCCGAGGTCTCGCTGGCGCTGACCGGCTACCTTGACTGACCTCCCTGTCGCGGGCGGCCTCGATCGGGCGGCCCGCAGACCCTCGCCCTGCCAGCCCGTGCCAACGCGGACCGGCAGGGCATTTTCTGTTCAGCCCGGAGCATCCGCGCAGGTCAAGGCCACACGGATGTCCTGCCATTGGGACGCCGCTCAGGGCAGCAGTGCCAGCCGTTCCAGGAACAGGTTTTTCACCGCATCCGCCTCGACTGTCATGCAGACGTTGACCGGCGCGCGGCCGCTGTCTTCGGCGGCCAGGGTCGCGCCCGAGGTCTCCCCCTCGCAGGAGACGCGCAGCGGCAGCTGGCGCTTGCCGAACAGCTCCGGGTGGGTGCAGGCGATCACCGCTGCCGGATCGTGCAGCGAGCAGCCGTTCAGACCTGCGACCTCAAGGTAGAACTTGATGTAGAAATGCGACATCTCCTGCAGCATGCCACCCAGACGCGGCGACCTGGCGGCGATGGCGGCGAAATCCTCGGGCACGCAGAGAATGCGGTGGGTGACGTCCAGCCCGACAAAGACCACCTTGTCGCCGCCGGTGCAGACCACATCGGCCGCATGGGGATCGTGGTAGATATTGGCCTCGGCGTGGGGGGTGATGTTGCCGCCCTCCTCCAGCGAGCCGCCCATGATGACGATGCTTTTGACGTTCTCGATGAAATCAGGATCGCGCTGCATCGCCAGGGCGATGTTGGTCAGCGGGCCGACCGGGCAGACCACCAGCTCGCCCTTGTGCTCGCGCGCCATGCGGCACAGGAAATCGGCGGCGTCCTCCTCCAGCGGCTTGGCCTTGGGGTCGGCCGCCGGAATGTCGCCGAAACCTTCGGCCCCGTGCACATGCGCCGAGGGGGTAAAGGGCGGCAGCACCAGCGGTGCCTCCGCGCCTTGCGCCACCGGCGCATCCAGCCCCGCGGCCTCCAGCAGGCGCAGCGCGTTGCGGGTCGCCATCGGCGTGGTCACATTGCCGAAGATCGTGGTCAGCCCCAAAAGCTCGATATCCGGCGCCGCGACGGCATAGAAGATCGCCATGGCATCGTCGATGCCCGGATCGGTGTCGATAATCAGCTTAACCATCTGTGGTGCCTCCTGGCGTGTCACTTGAATTTGTCCAGCAGCCGCTCCATCGCGGAGCGGGTGTCGGCAGCGGGCTCTTCCTTGGCGGGTTTGGCGCTGCCAGTGCCGCCAGCCTTGGCCTCGCCCTTGGGCCTGGTGGTGGAACTGCGCGGCGGGGCCACCCGCAGCGCCACCGCGTTCATGAACTTGCCGCCGTCGCCGCGGGCCAGCTCTGCCGCGCCGTCGGAGATGCCGCGCATCAGATCGTCCAGCCAGCCTTCGTCCGCCTTGGGGAAATCGCGCAGCACGTAGCCCGCGACCGCGTCCTTGTGGCCCGGATGGCCGATGCCCAGCCGCACCCGGCCATAATCCGCCCCGATGTGCGAATGGATCGAGCGCAGCCCGTTGTGGCCCGCATGGCCGCCGCCCTGCTTGATCCGCGCCTTGCCCGGCGCCAGATCCAGCTCGTCATGCAGCACCGTCACATCGGCCGGCGTCAGCTTGTAGAACCGCATCGCCTCGCCCACCGACTGGCCGGAGAGGTTCATGAAGGTCTGCGGCTTCAGCAGCAGCACCTTCTCGCCGCCGAGGCTGCCCTCGCAGACCAGCGCCTGGAACTTGGCCTTCCACGGGCTGAAGCCGTGATCGGAGGCGATCCGGTCCAGCGCCATGAAGCCGATATTGTGGCGGTTGCGTTCGTATTTCGGGCCGGGATTGCCAAGGCCGACAAAGAGTTTCATGGGGTCTGCCCGCTTGTGTTTTCCGTGACCCAAGGTGATGCCCTATCTGGCCCGCGAAATCCAGAGCTGACGGTGGATCAGGCGTAGCGGCGGCTGGCGGCAAAGGGCGCCAGATCCAGCCCCGGATCGCGCCCCTGCGCAAGGTCCGTTATCAGCCGCCCGGTCAGCCCGCCCAGCGTCAGCCCCACGTGCTGGTGGCCAAAGGCGTAGAGCAGCCGCGGCGACTGCGCGCTGTGGCCCAGCACCGGCAGCGAATCCGGCATCGTCGGGCGGCGGCCCAGCCACTCGCTGGAGGGCGCAGGCAGCGGTCCCAGCATCTCTGCCCCGCGACGCGCGAGGTAGTCGAGCCGCTGCCGGTTGACCGGCGCATCGAGGCCCGCAATCTCCACCGTGCCCGCCAGCCGCAGCCCGTCGGCGTGCGGCACCGCGTAAAAGCCGCCCTCGGCCCAGCCGACCGGGCGGGTCACCCTGTGCGCTTCGCCTTGAAACATCAGGTGATAGCCCCGCTCGGTGCCCAGCGGCAGATCGGCAGTGCCCGCGCCGGGGATGCGGCCGGAATAGGCTCCGGCCGCGATCACCGCGTGATCGGCGCTCAGGCGCTGGCCGTCCACCGTCACCGTCACCCGGTCCTGCCCGGCCTGAACAGCCTCGACCGGCGCCGTCATGCTGCTGCCGCCGAGGTCGCTGAACCTCTGGTGCATCCGCGCAATCAGCGCCTGCGGGTTGCGCAGATGGCGGGCCTGGTGGAAATGCACGGCGCGCTGGATCGGCAATTTCAAACCCGGCTCCATCGCCTGGGCCTCGCGCGGCGAGACCTCTCGCCAAGCAACCCCCAACGCGCGCCGACGTTGCAGTCCGGCTTCGGCGGCGGCGGCCCCGGCGGCGGTGGACCAGATGTTCAGCTGGCCGCGCGCTTCCACCAGATCCTGCGCGCCCGCCGCCTCGATCAGCGGGTCGAGGCCGTCGTCGGCCTGCGCCATCAGCGCCGCCAGGTACCCGGCAATCCGCGCCGACGGCGCAGCGCGGCAATTGGCCAGGAACGCCAGCATCCAGCGCGGGTTCTTCAGCGCGTGGGCGTAGGAGACCCCCAGCGGGCTGTCGCCGGACAGCATCAGGCTGGGCAGGCTGCGCAGCACCGAGGGATCATTCACCGGCAGACAGGCATAGGTCGCCAACGTGCAGGCATTGCCGGAGCTGGTGCCACTGCCCGGCGGGTTCGGATCCGCCAGAAGCACCCGCAAGCCCCGCATGCGCGCCCAGAGCGCACAGGAAACGCCGATGATCCCGGCGCCGGCAATCACCATGTCGTAATCCGCCATCCCTGCCCCCGAAGAAAAAATGCTGACATCCGGCGCCAGAGGGACAGCGCCGCGGGAGAATGTCAATTGCCGCGACGCCGGGCCGCCAAATGCGCATAAAAAAACGGGCTCCCGAAACGGGAGCCCGTGCAGCAGACCCTGATACCAGGGTGCGATGCTTATGCTTCGGCGGCTTCGCCTTCTTCGCCTTCGGCTTCCTCGTCATCGGAAGCGGCCAGGCCCGCAGGTGCGGAGATGTTGGCAATCACGAAGTCGCGGTCGATGGTCGGCTTGGTGCCGTTCGGCAGCTCGATCGAGGAGATGGTGATAACATCGCCGATGTTCAGGCCGGTCAGGTCGACGGTGATCTTCTCCGGAATGTCACCGGCGGTCACAACCAGTTCCACCTCGGGGCGAACGACGGTCAGAACGCCACCCTTCTTGATGCCGGGAGCGGCTTCTTCGCCCACGAACTCAACCGGGATGAACAGGTTGATTTTCGAGGTGCGGCGCAGGCGCATCAGGTCGAAGTGGGTCGGCAGGTCCTTGACCACGTCACGCTGAACGTCGCGGCAGATCACGCGCACGTCGTCCTGGCCTTCCACTTTCAGGTTCCACAGGGTGGACTTGAACTGGCCGGCTTTCAGCTTTTTCAGCAGCTCGTTGAACGGGATCTGGATCGCAACCGGATCCACGTCACCACCGTACACAACGCCGGGAACCATGCCTGCGCGGCGAGCTGCGCGAGCGGCGCCCTTGCCCGTCCCCGCACGTACTTCGGCTACGAGATCAGGAATCTCTTTTGCCATGTCTATTCTCCAATATGTCTAGGGCGGGGTGCCTCCAAGGCTGTCACCCCGCGTGAAGCCGTGCCTATAGACCGGAACGCAGGCTTTGGGAAGGGGCAAAGCCCTCCGGCCCTGCCCCGCAGCAGCATTATTGCTGCCAGCGCCCGCCGAAATCCTCCGGCACCAGGAGGTTATGGCGGCCGAGATCCTGCACGCGGCGTTCACCACACAGCGCCATAGTGGTGTCCAGCTCCTTGCGAATCACCTCCAGCGCGGTGCTGACGCCCTTTTGCCCCATCGCGCCGAGGCCATAGACAAAGGCCCGGCCGATCATGGTGCCAGTGGCCCCCAGAGCCAGCGCTTTCAGCACGTCCTGACCGGAGCGGATGCCACTGTCCAGATGCACCTCGACGTCGCCGCCGACCGCATCGACGATCTCCGGCAGCATGCGGATCGAACTCAGCGCGCCGTCCAGCTGCCGCCCGCCGTGGTTCGACACCACGATGGCATCCGCGCCCAGCTTGGCGGCCATGCGCGCGTCCTCGGCATCCAGAATCCCCTTCAGGATCACCTTGCCGCCCCACATCTCCATCAGCTTTTCGACCTTGCCCCAGTCCAGCGAGGGGTCGAACTGCTCGGCCGTCCAGGCGCCCAGCTGCGAGGTGTCGGAGACGCCCTTCACGTGGCCGACGATATTGCCGAAGTTGCGCCGCTTGGCGCCCAGCATCTCGATGCCCCAGGCCCATTTGGTCATCAGGTTGGCAATGGTTTTCGGCGTCAGCTTCGGCGGCGCCGACAGGCCGTTCTTCAGGTCCTTGTGGCGCTGGCCGAGGATCTGCAGGTCCAGCGTGATCACCAGCGCCGAGCACTGCGCATCCTTGGCGCGCTGGATCAGGCGGCGGATATAATCCTCGTCCTTCATGGTATAAAGCTGGAACCAGAAAGGCTTGGAGGTCGCCTCGGCCACCTCCTCGATCGAGTTGATCGACATGGTCGACAGGGTGAAGGGCACGCCGAACGCTTCCGCCGCCTTCGCCGCCTTGATTTCGCCGTCGGCGTGCTGCATGCCCGTCAGCCCCACTGGCGCCAAGGCCACCGGCATCGCCACGTCCTGACCGATCATCTGGCTCGCGGTCGAGCGTCCGGACATGTCCACCGCAACCCGCTGGCGTAGGCGGATCTTCTCGAAATCCGAGGTGTTCTCGCGGAAGGTCTGCTCGGTCCAGCTGCCGCTTTCGGCATAGTCGTAGAACATCCGCGGCACGCGGCGTTCATAGATGCGCTTGAGGTCGTTGATATTCGTGATTACCGGCACCGGCCATTCTCCCGCCTTAATCTGGTAAAATTTCTTTACCAATCCCGGCGATCAAAATCAACGGCGCCTTTGCCGCAGGCTGAAAACGCAAAAAGCCGCACCCATTGGTGCGGCTCAGCTGCCCAGCAGTAACACCCTTTCCCCTTCAGCCGACGGCTTCGGCCGCTGCCTGCGGCTCTGCTGCCTCATATGCCATACACAGCGCTGTTGCGGTCAGGTGAATGCTGAACAAAGCAGCCAGCTGGACAAGGAAATCGAGCAGCAGCGTCACGGCCCTGGGCGCATCTTCCCACAGACTGTTTCCCAGCAGAATGACACCGGCGAAGGAGGCCAAGGTGAACAACCCGTTCCCTGTCAGCAACAGCAACAGTGTCGTCCAGAAGGACTGTTTGCCACGCTGCAAAGCCGTAGAGAACCGCGCATCCTGCAGCGCCGCCGCCGCGGGCAAAGCCGTGCCGAACAAGGCCAGAACAACATAGATCAGCAGCCCCGCAGGAAGGATCCCGAGCATCATGACAACCATCGGAAGGGTCCGCTTAGGCCCCGGAACAATCCCATAGAGAAGCCACGCGAAAAACGCCCAGGCCAGAAAGCCGACCAGCCAAAGGCCAACCAATCGCAACATGAAAGGCTTCTGCGCCCCTGCCAGCGGTCCAACCGGCTGCCGTTTGAACACGTCAGCAACAGCCGCTTTTTGGCCGCTCAGCAGCAGACGGTGGCTGAACAGGCTGACAAAGCCAAACACCATAAGGCTTGCGACTAAAACACCACTGCTGGACCCGGTAATCTCGGAGATGACATCAAGCGCTACGGCCAAAGCCGCGAACACTGCAAACAGCGGAAAGCTCGCGCAGAATACGCGGGTGGCGCGAGCATACATCTTAAACATGCAAGATCCAAAATTGTCGGTAAAGAAATGGACGAAACGCTTGGCGGTCAATACCCGCCAAGCGGTGTTTGCCGTGCTCAGCCCCTGTGCGCGCCGTCAGCCAGCGACTTCACGAAAGCCAGCACCTCTTCCGTCGACTTGCCGGAGGCGATCTGGCTCACGATGGCGCTGCCCACCACCGCGCCATCGGCGACCGAGGCGATCTTCTCCGCCTTCTCCGGCGTGTTGATGCCAAAGCCCACGATGATCGGCAGATCAGTGGCCGCCTTGATGCGGGCAACCTCGGGACCAACGTCACCGGCCTCGGCCTCGGCGGCACCGGTGATGCCGGTGATCGAGACGTAGTAGACAAAACCGGAGGTGTTCTGCAGCACCTTGGGCAGGCGTGCGTCGTCGGTAGTCGGGGTGGCCAGGCGGATGAAATTCAGCCCCGCCTTCTGCGCCGGAATGCACAGCTCTTCGTCTTCCTCGGGCGGCAGGTCCACCACGATCAGACCATCGATGCCGGCCGCCTTGGCATCCGCCAGGAATGTGTCCACGCCGCGGTTGTAGATCGGGTTGTAGTAGCCCATCAGCACGATCGGGGTGGTGTCGTCGGTCTTGCGGAAGTCGGCCGCCAGCTGCAGCGTGCGCTCCAGCGTCATGCCGCCGTCAAGGGCGCGCTGGCCGGCCAGCTGGATGGTCGGGCCGTCGGCCATCGGGTCGGTAAAGGGCAGGCCCAGTTCGATGATGTCGACACCGGCACCCGGCAGCCCCTTCACCACCTCCAGCGAGGTATCGTAATCCGGATCGCCCGCCATCACATAGGTGACAAAGGCTTTCTTGCCGACGGCGTTCAGTTCGGCGAATTTGGCATCAATACGGGTCATGGGCGGGCCTTTTGAAATCTGTCCGCCCCGGTGTGCCGAATGTTGCGCGGGAAATCAATCCCGCGCAGCCTGGCTAGCGCTCTCAGCGGCCGAGCGGGATATGCCAGCGCAGCGTCAAGGAGTTGACGCCGGGATTCTCGTCAGCGGTCGAGGCGTTGGATTTGTGGCTGATCGCCAGCGACACGGCCTTGCCATTCTGGAACCGCTTGCCCACCGCCAGCAGGCTGCGGATCTCGAAGGCCGACCCCAGATCATTCTCCGGAGAGTTATCGTGGTAGGCGCCGGGCATCACGCTGGTCTCGATGAACCAGTCGTTCTTCAGATCATACACACCGCTGATCCCCACGCCGGCAAAGACATCGCCGGTCTCCTGCACGTCCAGCGTCGCGCCAAAGCGCGCCGACAGTCGGCCACGCTGGTGAAACGGCGTGTGCAGATACTCCAGCGAGACGATCGCGCCATCCTCGGCGATCTCGCGGTGATAGTCGGAGTACCCCACGCCCAATGTCACTTCCTGTGCCGCCACAGGCAGAGCTGCGGTCGACAAGACCGCCGCCAACACAGCCGCTTTTTTCATTATCAAGCCCCTCGATCATTACATGCCGCTTGTCGGCAGCTTTACGCCGCCCAGAGATACGGCTTTGCTTGCGATATCTGAACCCCCCTATGCTGCTTTGCGCTGCAGGCTGTCTGTGAACAGGTGCACAGATGGCAAAAGTGGCACACCTGCCCGGCACAGGTGCCTTGCACGCACGTCGATTGCTGCCTAGAAGCAGCTCCCAAGTGGTATCAGGAGGCCGGTATGGGCTTTAAAATGGGAATCGTCGGCCTGCCCAACGTGGGTAAATCGACGCTGTTCAACGCGCTGACCAAAACCGCCTCGGCGCAGGCGGCCAACTTTCCGTTCTGCACCATCGAGCCCAACGTGGGCGAAGTGGCGGTGCCGGACGCAAGGCTGGACAAGCTGGCGGCAATCGCCAAGTCCAAGCAGATCATCCCGACCCGGATGACCTTCGTCGATATTGCGGGTCTGGTCAAAGGCGCCTCCAAGGGGGAGGGCCTCGGCAACCAGTTTCTCGCCAACATCCGCGAAACGGATGCGATCGCCCATGTGCTGCGCTGCTTTGAAGACGGCGACGTCACCCATGTGGACGGCCGCGTCGACCCGGTGGCTGATGCCGAGGTGATCGAGACCGAGCTGATGCTGGCCGACCTCGAAAGCATCGAGAAGCGCCGCGCCAACCTGGTGCGCAAGCTGAAGGGCAATGACAAGGAAGCGCAGCAGCAGGACCGCCTGCTGGCCGCCGCGCAGGAGATGCTGGAAAATGGCAAACCCGCCCGCCTGGTCGAGGTCGACGCCGAAGACGCCAAGGCCTGGAAGATGCTGCAGCTGCTGACCACCAAGCCGGTGCTCTATGTCTGCAACGTCGGCGAGTCGGAATCGGTGGAGGGCAACGCGCATTCCGCCAAGGTCGCCGAAATGGCGGCGGCGCAGGGCAACAGCCACGTGATCATCTCCGCCCAGATCGAGGAAGAGATCAGCCAGCTCGACCCGGAAGAAGCGCAGATGTTCCTGGAGGAAATGGGGCTGGAAGAGGCGGGCCTCGATCGGTTGATCCGCGCGGGTTACGACCTGTTGCACCTTGAGACCTACTTCACCGTCGGGCCCAAGGAAGCCCGCGCCTGGACCATCCGCCAGGGCACCGCGGCACCACAGGCGGCAGGCGTGATCCACGGCGATTTCGAAAAGGGTTTCATCCGCGCCGAGACCATCGCCTATGAGGATTTCATCGCCTGCAACGGCGAACAGGGCGCCAAGGAAGCGGGCAAGATGCGCGCCGAAGGCAAGAGCTACATCGTCAAGGATGGCGACGTGCTGCACTTCCTGTTCAACACCTGAAGCGCCCCGAAACGTGACAGCTCACCGCCTGCCAACCCCTTGGCAGGCGGTTTTCTTTTGCGCCCCGCAACCGACCCTCAGCGGGGATTGACCGCGGACCCGGCTTTGCCATGATGGCGGCGGCGCGCGGAAAATCCGGGCGTCCGCCAGCAATCGCGCTAGAGTCATCCTCATCCGCAGATCACGGGGCCGCATCATGCAAAAAGAGACCAGCATCAACGTTCTGGGTGGCCCGCTGGCCCCCTGCTCCACCGCGCCGCTGACCGGCTTTTTCCGCGACGGCCATTGCAACACCTGCGCCGAGGACCAGGGCAGCCACACCGTCTGCGTGGTGATGACGGCCGAATTTCTGGCCTTTTCCAAATATGTCGGCAACGACCTGTCGACCCCGCGGCCCGAGTTCAATTTCGCCGGGCTGAAACCCGGCGACCGCTGGTGCCTCTGTGCCGCGCGGTTCCTGCAGGCAGCGGATGAGGGCTGCGCGCCGCAGGTGAACCTGGAGGCGACCCACTTGCGGGCGCTCGACATCGTGCCGATGCGCATCCTGCAATCCTATGCCGCCGACCCGGCCTGAGCCGCTGCATTGACCTGTCGGCAGCACTGCCGTAAGTGCACATGCAAGCCAGCCCGCCGGATCCCTCGCCTGCCTTGCCAGCCTTCGTTCCGAGACTGACCACCCCGAGGAGGCACCCTGCATGGGCTATATTGCCATGAACCGCTTCAAGATCCGCCTTGGCCGCGAGGCTGATTTCGAATCCATCTGGGCATCGCGGGAAAGCCGCCTGAAAGAGGTGCCCGGCTTTCGCGAATTCCGGCTGCTGAAAGGCCCCGAAGCCGCGGATCACCGGCTCTATTCCAGCCACGTGATCTGGGACAGCCGTGAAGACTTCGAAGCCTGGACCAAATCCGAACAATTCCGCGCGTCGCACCGCAACGCGGGCAAGCGCGAGGGCGAAAGCCCGATCATGGGGCACCCGCAGTTCGAAGGGTTCGAAACCGTACTGCACGAGGCGTAATCCCCGGTCGGGATCTGTCAAACCGCTGATCAGAGACGAAAAAGGCGCCCCGCTGGGCGCCTGTTCCTGTGTCTAACCTCGCGGGCTCACTCCTCGAAGGTGCGGCCTTCCTCGGTGTCGGACATGTCAAAGCCGAGATGTTTGGCGACCGTGTAGACGTCCTTGTCGCCGCGGCCGCACATGTTCATCACGATGATGTGGTCCGACGGCAGGTCCGGCGCGATCTTCATCACATGCGCCAGCGCGTGGGAGGGCTCCAGCGCCGGGATGATCCCCTCGGTGCGGCAGCTGACCTGGAAGGCTTCCAGGGCTTCCTTGTCGGTGATCGAGACATATTCGGCGCGCCCGGTGTCATGCAGCCAGGAATGCTCCGGGCCGATGCCCGGATAATCCAGCCCAGCCGAGATCGAATAGCCTTCCTGGATCTGGCCATCCTCGTCCTGCAGCAGGTAGGTCCGGTTGCCATGCAAGACGCCGGGCCGACCGCCGGTGAGCGAGGCACAATGCTGGATACGGTCGTCGACGCCCTTGCCACCGGCCTCCACGCCGATGATCTTCACCGACGGATCATCCAGGAACGGATGGAACAGGCCGATGGCATTGGAGCCGCCGCCGATGGCGGCAATCACGGTGTCCGGCAGGCGGCCTTCGCCCTCCTGCTCGGCCAGCTGCCAGCGGACTTCCTTGCCGATCACGGACTGGAAATCACGCACCATCGCCGGATAGGGGTGCGGGCCGGCCGCGGTGCCGATGCAGTAGAAGGTGTCGCGCACGTTGGTCACCCAGTCGCGCAGCGCGTCGTTCATGGCGTCCTTCAGGGTACCGCGGCCAGAGGTCACCGGGATCACCTCGGCGCCCAGCAGGCGCATGCGGAAGACGTTGGGCGCCTGGCGCTTGACGTCATGCGCGCCCATGTAGACCACGCATTTCAGGCCGAACTTGGCGCAGACGGTGGCGGTGGCCACGCCGTGCTGGCCCGCACCGGTCTCGGCGATGATGCGGGTCTTGCCCATGCGCCGCGCCAGCAGGATCTGGCCCAGCACGTTGTTCACCTTGTGCGCGCCGGTGTGGTTCAGCTCGTCGCGCTTCATGTAGATCTTGGCACCGCCGAGTTCCGCCGACAGCCGTTCGGCGTGATAGAGCGGGCTGGGACGGCCGACGTAATGCGTCCACAGGTCGCGCATTTCGGCCCAGAAGGAGGGGTCATCCTTGGCGCGGTTGTATTCTTCTTCCAGGCTCAGGATCAGCGGCATCAGGGTTTCGGACACGAAGCGCCCGCCAAAGATGCCGAAACGGCCCTGTTCGTCCGGCCCGTTCATGAAGCTGTTGAAAAGATCGTCGGCCATGGGTGTTCCCTCTCGCTTTCGCCGTGCCAGCCTTGACTATAGCGCGGCGGGGGCTTGGTAAAGGGGATTGCGCAAGCGCGACCACCTGGCGCGGGGCGCTGCCCTGCCAGTGTCGCCGAAGTTCTGGTCCTGCCGGTTGCCGTCCGTTCTATCGGGAGCAGTCAAGGATGGCGGCGCCGCCACGGGGGCGGAGGCGGGACGGGCGTATCCGCCCGCACGCTAAACGTTGTCTCTGCGTGCCCCCTGCCGCGGGGGCCCTGTTCCTGGATGCCGGGGGTGTCAGGCCCGGCGATGATCGCGATCGGGAAGCAGTGTGGCTGACCGGGCTTAAGATCGCATGAGAGGGGCGCACGCCCTGTGCGCAACACCCGGGGAGCCGGATTGGCGCCAGGGTGAGCAATGAGTATTTTCAGAAAGATGAAGACCCGGGGCCTGTGCCTTCATCTTTCCACAAATACTCAAATCCAAAGCCTACCCGCGCGCTGCCGTCGGCCGACCGCCCGCCCGGTCAGCCGCGGGCGGCGATGGCCGCCTTGGTGAAGGCGTCGATCAGGGCGGCGTCCTTCTGTCCCGGTGCGCTTTCGACACCGGAGGAGACATCGACCTGGCGCGTGCCGGTCATGCGAATGGCCTCGGCCACGTTGTCGGGTGTCAGGCCTCCTGCCAGCATCCAGGGTTTCTGCCAGTACTTGCGCCCCGCCAACAGCCGCCAGTCAAAGGCAAGACCGTTGCCGCCCGGCAGCACCGCGTCCCTGGGGGGCTTGGCATCGATCAGCAGCTGGTCAGCGACCTGTTCGTATTCCGCAATCTGCGGCAGGTCGGAGGCATCGGCGATGCCCACCGCCTTCATAACCGGCAGACCATAACGCGCGCGCACCTCTGCGACACGCTGCGGAGGCTCCTTACCGTGAAGCTGCAGCATGTCCAGGGGCACCGCATCCGTGATGGCATCCAGCTCGGCGTCGGTGGCATTGACCGTCAGGGCCACCTTGCACAGGCCGACCGGCGCATCGATCGCCAGCGCCGCCGCCTCGGCAATCGTGACGTGGCGCGGCGATTTCGCAAAGAACACAAAGCCCGCGTAGGCTGCCCCCGCGGCGGCGGCAGCCGCCACATCCTGCGGCGTCTTCAGACCGCAGATCTTGACCCGGATATCAGACATGACCGGTCAGCCCGCGTCGTCGAGCAACGCGAGAACCTCGTCCTTGCCTTCGTGTTTCTGCTTTTTCAGCCGCTTCACCTCGCGGTCGAGCCTGCGGGCCTCCCGCGCTTTTTGCGCCGCTTCGCTGCGGTGCTTGTGCTCGCGGATCCATTCCCAGAGGAAGCCGATGATCAGGCCGACCCCGACGCCGCCCAGAACCACCACGAACAGCGGCAGCGCGATGCCGTGGTTGAATCCGAAGAGATCGGCCAGCGCGTCCGGCATCAGCCGAAGCTGCACCACCGCGCTGTTGGCCAGAGACACCGACACCAGCACGATGGCCAGGGCCGCAAGAACCGCGTAGCGAATGTAACGCATCAGGCTTTCCCGTTCAGGCGGTCCCTCAAGAGTTTACCCGTCTTGAAGAACGGCACATGTTTTTCTTCAACATTGACCGTTTCACCGGTGCGCGGGTTGCGACCGACGCGGGCATCCCGCTTCTTGACCGAAAAGGCCCCAAAGCCGCGCAATTCGACCCGGTCACCGCGGGCCATGGCGTTGGTCACCTCTTCGAACACCGTGTTCACGATCCTCTCTACGTCCCGCTGATACAGGTGCGGGTTTTCGTCTGCAATCTTCTGAATGAGTTCAGAGCGGATCATGGTCTGTTTCCTCCCAGATCACCGTGTTGTTTCGGCTATTATTCTGAGAGTATAGGAAAAATCCAGTGGCGGGGGAACAAAATGCCGCACCGGAGGCCGGGTATTCCACCACCAATGCGCAGGTTTTCAACGCCGCACCGCCAATTTTCGGGCGGCATTTCGCCGCCGCAATGCGGCATTGGACAAAGCTGGATACAACGCCGCGCTGCATGATTCGGGCCAATCTGCCCGCTCTGCCCCCTTGCAGAGCTGCGGGAATGGGCCTAACCAGTGACTGTTATGTTATTACATTCCGAATCGATAGGGTGATCCAATGACCAAGACCAGACTGACCTCTCTGCCCGCGCTGGCCGCCGCGGCCCTGTTCCTGACCACCGCCCTGCCCGCCGTGGCCGCCAAGACCCATGCCCACGACCACGGCCACAGCCATGAACAGACCGAGGCCGAAAAGCGCATCTACGAGGGCTATTTCGAGGACAGCCAGATCCAGCCGCGGCCGCTGTCCGACTGGGAGGGCGACTGGCAGTCGGTGTTCCCCTACCTGCAGGACGGCACGCTTGACCCGGTGCTGGAAGACCGCGCCGCCCATGGCGACAAGACTGTCGAGGAGTACCGCGCCTACTACACCACCGGCTATGGCACCGACACGCATGCCATCCGCATCGACGGGCAGACCGTCACGTTCACCAGCGACGCGGGCAGTGTCAGCGGCACCTATGTCTCGGACGGCTACGAAGTGCTGACCTACAAGAAGGGCAACCGCGGGGTGCGCTATGTCTTCCGGAAGGAAAGCGGTGATGCGGCGGCCCCCGGCTACATCCAGTTCAGCGACCATCGCATCGCGCCGGAGAAGGTGGATCACTACCACCTCTACTGGGGCGATGACCGTGCCGAGGTGCTGAAGGAGCTGACCAATTGGCCGACCTACTACCCCGCCTCGATGAGCGGCGAGGAGATCCTGCACGAAATGCTGGCGCACTGACGCCGCAGGGCTGATCCGGGCCGGTTCCCGTGGTCAGCCACAGCAGCCGCCGCCCCGTTGCACCGGCGGGCACGGGACGGTGGCATAGGAGCAGAACACGCAGCAATCGCCCGGCTGCGGCTTCAGGACGGTCTGGCAGGCCGTGCATTCATAGAACCACTGGCACGACTCGGTCGGCATGGTTTCCGTCTGCGCATGGCCGCATTCAGGGCAGGTCAGGGTGCTTTGCAATTCGATCGGTTGCTCGGTCATCGGCTCACATCTGCATAATCAGGTAATCGTTTATCCGGCTTTCGTTCAGCGCGATCAGCCATGCGATGGCAGTCAGCGCGGCGCTGCCGCCGAGCCACCAGCGCAGCCGCGCCGCAGTTCCGCGGCGATGTGCCAGCCATCCGGCGACCAGCAGCAGCGCGGTCGACAGGACCAGCACGGGATAGCTGGCCGCGGCCAGCAGGCCAAAGACCGCCAGCCCGCTGCCGCCGATCCCCAGCAACATCAGCAGCATCGGCAGAACGCAGCAGGTCGCCGCCAGCAGCGCCGAGGACGAACCAAGGTAGCTGAGCTTCAGGTATGTCTGCATCTGCCGCCCTTTCCGCGTGGATTTGCTGCAAGCCATGACGGCAGGTATACTTCCTGTAGCCACTACAGGAGCAAGCGGGAAAGAGAGATGATCGCCATTGGAGAAGCCTCCCGCCAAAGCGGCGTCGGCATCGAGACGATCCGCTATTATGAGCGCGAAGGCATCGTGCCCAAGCCTGCCCGGGCGGCGAACAACCGGCGGCTCTACTCCGCCCGGGACGTGGGGCGGCTCCGGCTGTTGAAACGGTGCCGGGCGCTGGGGTTCTCGCTGGCGGATGCCAAGACGATGCTGGATCTGGCCGAGCAAGGCAGCGACGACTGTCCGGCGGTCAAGGCACTGGCAGAGGGGCATATTGCGGAAGTCCGCCGCAAGATCGCCGAGCTGGAACGCCTGGAGGCAGCGCTACACGAGCTGACCCGCAACTGCGCCAGCGGCAATGTATCCTGCCCGATGCTGGCCGAGTTGCAGGACGCCTGACACGGCCGCCCGAGCCGCGCGATCAGCCAGCGCTGCGCGCCAATGAAAAAGCCCCGCAGTTTCCTGCGGGGCTCAGTTTTGTCAGCCGTGAGGCCGGGCGATTAGTCGCCCGACTTCAGAGCGGCGCCCAGGATGTCGCCCAGCGATGCGCCGGAATCCGAGGAGCCATACTGCTCGACTGCTTCTTTTTCTTCCGCGATCTCGCGCGCCTTGATGGACAGGCCCAGGCGGCGGGTCTTGGAGTCGACGTTGGTGACGCGGACGTCGACCTTGTCGCCAACCGAGAAACGCTCGGGGCGCTGGTCGGCACGGTCGCGGGCCAGGTCGGAGCGGCGGATGAAGGACTTCATGCCTTCGTATTCCACTTCGATGCCACCGTCTTCGATCGCGGTCACTTCAACGGTCACGATGGAGCCACGCTTCACGCCGCCCACGGCTTCGGCGAACTTGTCACCGCCCAGGGCTTTGATCGACAGCGAGATACGCTCTTTCTCGACGTCCACTTCGGAGACAACGGCCTGAACCACGTCGCCTTTGCGGTAGTTCTGGATCGCGTCTTCGCCACGCTCGTCCCAGGACAGGTCGGACAGGTGAACCATGCCGTCGATGTCGCCTTCGAGGCCGATGAACAGACCGAATTCGGTGATGTTCTTGACTTCGCCTTCGACCTGGGTGCCTTCCGGGTGGGTCTCAGCAAAGACTTCCCACGGGTTGCGCATGGTCTGCTTCAGGCCCAGGGACACGCGGCGCTTGGCACCGTCGATTTCCAGAACCATGACGTCGACTTCCTGCGAAGTGGAGACGATCTTGCCGGGGTGCACGTTCTTCTTGGTCCAGGACATCTCGGAGACGTGGACCAGACCTTCGACACCGGGCTCCAGCTCAACAAATGCACCGTAATCGGTGATGTTGGTGACGCGACCCTTGTGCACGGAGGACAGCGGGTACTTGGCGCCAACCAGATCCCACGGGTCTTCCTGCAGCTGCTTCATGCCGAGGGAGATGCGGTGGGTCTCTTTGTTGATCTTGATGACCTGAACCTTGACGGTTTCGCCGATCGACAGGATCTCGGAGGGGTGGTTCACACGGCGCCATGCCATGTCGGTGACGTGCAGCAGGCCGTCAACGCCGCCGAGGTCAACAAACGCACCGTATTCGGTGATGTTCTTGACGACACCGTCCACTGCCTGGCCTTCGGACAGGTTGCCGATGACTTCGGCGCGCTGTTCGGCGCGGGACTCTTCGAGGATCGCGCGGCGGGAGACAACGATGTTGCCACGACGACGGTCCATCTTCAGGATCTGGAACGGCTGCTTCAGACCCATCAGCGGGCCTGCGTCGCGCACGGGGCGGACGTCAACCTGCGAGCCGGGCAGGAAGGCCACGGCGCCGCCGAGATCGACAGTGAAGCCGCCTTTGACGCGGCCGAAGATCGCGCCTTCGACGCGCTGATCGTCTGCGTAGGCTTTTTCCAGGCGGTCCCAGGCTTCCTCGCGGCGGGCCATCTCGCGGGAGATGACGGCTTCGCCACGGGCGTTCTCAGCCGCGCGCAGGTACACCTCGACTTCGTCGCCGACAGAGATTTCGGGCGCTTCGCCGGGGTTTGCGAATTCTTTCAGATCAACGCGGCCTTCCATCTTGTAGCCGACGTCGATGATGGCCTGGCCGGCTTCGATCGCCAGCACTTTGCCTTTGACAACCGAACCTTCGTCCGGAGTGTCCATTTCGAAGCTTTCATTCAGGAGGGCTTCGAATTCCTCCATCGATGCGTTTTGAGCCATGAGGTCTCAGGTTTCCTTTACTAACGGTTTTCTGGCCGGGCGGTTGTCTCCGCCGGTCTTGGTTAGCCAGTCAAGAACGTGGCCCGGAACATGTCCGATCAAACAAACACAAAGGGCCGAGGTAGTCCCCAGCCCTGCTCAGACATGTCACCCGGACGTTGGCCGTCCTGTCTCGACAGCGCGCGTATAGGCGGATTCCCGGTCCAGCGCAAGGGGGCAGAGGGTTATCCCCTGCCCTGCCACACCTGCGCGTCGCGGCGCAGCATGGCCTGTTCGGCGGCGTCCAGCCGGGCCAGCGCCGCCGCCGGGTCGCGCGCGCCACCGGCCTTGCGCCACAGCCGCAGCGCCGAGGCCGGACTCCAGGGCAGACAGGCCGAGGCCAGCCAGCGGCGCAGGGGCGCTGGCAGGGCGTCATAGGCCTGCATCGGGTCCCCGACCCTGCGGCGGCGGCGCAGGGTCGAGTTGAGGTTGCGGCGCGGACGACGGTCAGCCATTGCGCCGCCAGGCCGGGAACGGGTCTTCCAGTGTGGCCCAGGCCGGGTCCAGACCCTGCGCGGCTTCCGGCATCAGGCAGGCATCCAGCTGCGCGCGCAACGCCTCCGGGTTCAGGCCCGCGCCGATGAACACCAGTTCCT
This sequence comes from Leisingera sp. S2M4, assembly GCF_055398055.1. NCBI lineage: Bacteria > Pseudomonadati > Pseudomonadota > Alphaproteobacteria > Rhodobacterales > Roseobacteraceae > Leisingera > Leisingera sp. S2M4. The sequence continues at coordinate 2,286,520 of NZ_AP040861.1, read as the reverse complement.
GACGGCGATCGCCCCAGATTTCATCCCAGTTGCGCAGGAATTCGCTGCGCGCCTCGGGATGGCTCGGCCAGCGTTCGGTCGGCACCGCGGCCCACCACAATCCCATCGGCCGCACCGAGGACATCGCCCCCGCCAGCGAAAATTCCGCCGCCCAGTCGGGGCGACTGGCGATCCAGAAATGCCCCTTGGCGCGGATCACCCCATGCAGGTCGCCATTCAGGGTCGCGTGGATCCGCGCCGGGTCAAAGGGGCGACGGGCCCGGTAGACAAAGGACGAGATGCCGTATTCCTCGGTCTCCGGCACGTGATGTTCGAAGCCGTAGAGCTCCTTGGCCCAGAGCGGGTGTTCATGCGCGCGGTCGAAATCGAACAGCCCGGTATTGAAGATGCGGCTGGCGTCGACCTGCGAATGGTCGGTCTGGATGATCTCGGCATCGGGGTTCAGCGCCTTGATCACCGTGATCGCGGCCTGGGTCTGGTGCGGCCCCGCATCGGTAACCTTGTTGAGGATGATGACATTGGCAAATTCGATCTGATCGGTCAGCAGGTTGACCAGGGTGCGGTCATCCTCTGCGCCCAGGCTTTCACCACGGTCGCTGAGGAAGTCATGGCTGGAGAAATCCCTGAGCAGGTTGACCGCGTCCACCACTGTCACCATCGTGTCGAGCCGCGCCACGTCGGACAGGCTGTTGCCCTCGGCGTCGCGGAAATCGAAGGTCGCGGCGACCGGCAGCGGCTCGGCAATGCCGGTGCTTTCGATCAGGAGGTAGTCAAAGCGCCCCTCGGCGGCGAGGCGGCGGACCTCTTGCAGCAGGTCATCGCGCAGGGTGCAGCAGATGCAGCCGTTGGTCATCTCCACCAGTTTCTCGTCCTGGCGCGACAGTTCGGTATCTCCGCGCACCAGGTCCGCGTCGATGTTCACCTCGCTCATGTCGTTGACGATCACCGCCACCCGGCGGCCCGCGCGGTTGTTCAGAACGTGGTTGAGCAGCGTTGTCTTGCCCGCCCCAAGAAAGCCGGAAAGCACCGTCACCGGCAGCCTGTTGTCCGTCATGCCAAACCCTTTATGTTATATCATAACAAAACTGACGGAGCGCATAGCATTCCTGCCCGCGCCCGGCAAGCCCGAGCGCGCACCGCGTCGGAGGTGATCCGAGCGCGGGCACAAATTCTGATTATTTCCCTCGTGCGGAGAACTGCGCTGCTGACGGCGAGGGGCAGCCCCTTAGAGATCCACCTCCAGCACGCCGCCCGGCTCCGCCGCGCGAGACTGGCAGAGGATGATGGCCCGCTCGCGCTGCTTGTTGGACAGGACGAAATCGCGGTGCTCGGCCTCGCCCGAGAGCAGCCCGCATTTGCACACCCCGCAGATCCCGTCCGAACATTTCACATCGACATGGATGCCCGCCTCGGCCAGCACGTCGGTTGCGGATTTGTCGGCGGGGATCACGATTTCGCGGCCCGTTTTCGCAAGCTTCAGGGTGAAGTCGTAGTTTTCATACTCGGGCTGTTCCGGCACCGAGAAATATTCCATGTGACGGTTCTCTTCCGGGAAGCCGTTGGCGCGGGCGGTGTCCAGAACCGCCTGCATGTAGGCGTCCGGCCCACAGGTGTAGACATGGCGGCCGAGTGCCCATTGCAGCACCTCTGCCAGATCCACGCGGCTGCCCTCGTCGGAGAAATGCAGATGCACCTTGTCGGCCCAGGGCACTTGCCTGAGGTCCGCGAGGAAGCCCGCATTGGCCCGTTTGGAACAGGAGTAGCGGAACTCGAAATCGCGCCCCAGCGCGTGCAGGCGGTGGGCCATGGCGATCATCGGGGTGACCCCGATACCGCCGCCCATCAGGTAGGATTTCTCCGCATCCTCGTGCAGCGGGAAGTGGTTGATGGGCTTGGAGACAAACACCATGCGGCCTTCCTCGAAGATGCGGTGCAGCAGGCGCGAGCCGCCACGCCCTTCGTCCTCGCGCAGCACCGCGATCTGGTATTTCGAGGTGTCGGCAGGGTCGCCCGACAGCGAGTACTGGCGGAAGTATTCCGGCGCGACGACCACGTCGATGTGGGCGCCGGCCGTGGCGGCAGGCAGGGGCGATCCGTCGGGCATGGAGAATTCATACTTGGTCACCGTATCGGTCATGTGCTCGACCTTGGACAGCCTGACCCGCATCACCGGCGCATCACCCTGATCGGCGCTATAGACATGCTCGGGCGGCTGGCCCGCGGCGCGGCGGCGTTTGTGTTCTTCCGCCGTTATCATGTTCTCATAGGCGGCGATCCCTGCCTCGCGGTCCATCGGCGCGGGCCAGGCGTAGGGCGGCGGCGCCAGCGGCGCGGGGTAGACCGCAAGGGTCTGATCCTCGTACTTCAGGTCCAGATGCTTGGAGAGCTTGCGCGCATTGACCGGGTGTTTCGACGGCAGATACGCGCCGTCGTCCTCCATCTCCAGATCCCACCACCATTTCTTGACGGGGTTCACTTCACCGTTGCCCAGCGCATCGTCCAGCCTGGCCAATAGCGGCGCGCTGCCCGGCACGTTCATCGCCGCCCAGCGGAACGGGGCCTCGGCGAACAGGCCTTCGAGGTTCCACGGGCAGGTCTTCATGCAGCGCCCGCACATGGCGCCGCCGGGGACCGTGACCCGGTAGGTGGTGCATTTCTGGCTGTCGGACTTCCAGATCTCGTAGCCGTTGAACATCAGCTTCGGCCCGGCGGTGATGGCGCCCGACGGACACTCGCGGGCACATTTGTTGCAGGCCTCGCAGAACTTTTGCAGGCCGAAATCCACCGGCTTGTCGTGGTCCATCGGCAGGTTTGTGGTGATCGCGCCGGATTTCAGGCGCGGGCCGAGGAAGGGGTTCAGGATCACCTCGCCGATGCGGGAGACCTCGCCCAGACCCGAGAGCAGCAGCAAGGGCGGTTGCAGCACCTCGCCGTCCATCACCGAATGCACGCGGGCGGAATAGCCGAGGTTGCGGATCTGCTGACCGATCACCCCGCCCAGCAGCGAGAACCGCAGATAGGCGCGCATCGATTGCGCGCAGGCGATCCAGTCGTCGCCCGACGCACCATCCATCGTCTCGTGCCCCTGGTCGATGATGATGCTTATGGCGTTCTTGTGGTAGGGCTCCAGCTTTTCGCCCGCCGCGTCATGGGAATAATAGGCCCAGTCCGGGCAGCGCGAGATGCCCACCGCGTCGCAGCCGAGGAAATAGGCGGTGGCCTTGATATTGGCGGCGTTGCGGGCGGCGTCCGCGGCGGAGGGATGCACCTCTGGCGCGACCTCGCCGTCCTGCAGCAGCACGAAGGCCGCCAGCGAGAAGCGGAAGGCAAAAGCCGAGGACGACTTGCGCACGTAGTTGCCGTTCTTGGCGGCCTCCTGCGGGCCTTTGCCGAGGTCGCCGAACAGGGTGCGGGCGAACATGTCGGCGCGTTTTGGGACGCGGGCGACGTTCACCTCGTCGATATAGGTGGTGGGATCGTCAACACGCTTCAGGGTTTCGAACGGGTGCGGGCCATCCTTGAAGCGGCGCTTGGCATAGGGGTCGCGGGTGGCGGCGCTTTTGGCGTGACGGCCAAGACCATAGCGGTAGCCCAGCCCCGGCGTCTGCCCCGGCACCAGCGGCAGGTCGTGGGCCAGCTCCAGCGTGGTGGTTACCGCGGCGATGCCGAAGCGACGACCGAGGAAGGGGTTCACCAGTTCGCCATCCTCAAACGTGGCCAGCCCCGCCTGCACCGCGAGTTGCGCCAGGTGGACATCGGTTGCCGCGCCAGTATGGGCGCGGGCCTCCCAGCCGAGCAGACGGATGTAGCTGGCCAGCGTCACCACGGTTTCCGCCGCGCGCAGGCAGGCGCGCTGGTCCTGTGCGTCCGCCAGCCAGTCGGTACCGTCTTCGCCCGGTTCGGGGTCACGGGGAAATTCATAGAGGAACACCAGCGCATGGCCGTGATGACGGCAGCTGGCGGGCGGCGCATCCATGGTTTCGCGCAAGGTGGCCATCACCGCGTCGATGCCCGAGGCAAAGGTCTTGGTCTGCTTGCTGCGCAGCGCCTCGGCCAGCGCGTCCACGTCCGGGTTGGCCAGCGGCGTGTCCAGCCAGGCCGACGGCGGCACTGCGCAGGCGCCGACGATGGACGCATCGCAGAAATAGCCAAAGGCCTTCAGATGATCGCTGCGCTCCTGCGGGTCGCTTGGGATTTCGGCGCGCTCGCGTTTGACCAGCCCCTCGCGGGTGGCATCCAGCATCGCCTGGTAGTCGCGCATCGCGTTGACGATCGACAGCGGCGCTTCGGGGCGGCGGAAGGCGGTCTGGGGCCGCACCGGGATTGCCTCCAGCCCCTCAGCGGCGGCCTGCCGCGCCAGAGTTTCCATCGGATAGGCGCCCAGATGCACCGGCCGGTTGCGGTAGGAAAACAGTTTGCCCATGGTTCTTCCTTGCGGTTCGTTCGCTGGGGGGGGAGCGGGTCAGAGTTTCGGTACGATGCGCGGCTCGTCCCGCAGCAGCTTGGCGGCGGCGGTGCGCAGCTGCGCCAGCTCCTGTTCGGTCAGCTTGGCCTCGAAATGCGCGGCGTTCTCCTGCGCCATCGGCAGCACCGCCTCCAATGCCTGCTGGCCACGCTCGCGCAGGGTGACATGGATCGAGCGCCCGTCCCCCTCGCCGCTGCCGCGGGTGATGAAGCCGCGCTCCTCCATCTTGCGCAGGGTGCGCGAGGTGGCGGTGCGGTCGATCCCGATGAAATCGGCGATCTCGGACGGGCTGTGCAGCCCCTCCTGCCCGGCCGCCAGCAGCACGCACCACATCGGGCGGGTCAGCCCGTAGTCGGCAATGCGCTGTTCGAACCGGCGTTCGATCACCCGCGCCAGCATGGTGATCTGATAGCCCAGGGAGCTGTGAAGCTGAAAACGGTCATCTGTCATAGTAATTGACAGTGTCAACTATATCGCCGCAAAAAGCCAGTGGTTTCTGCAAGGGCACCGTCCCACGAAAAAACCGGCCCGCACTGAGCGGGCCGGTTCAATAAAATCAGGTGGTTACGTCTGCGCCTCACTCGGCGCGGGCACCCCAGAGGTCGTATTCGCCGGCCTCGTCCACGGTGACGGTGACCAGATCGCCGACCTGCAGCCCCTCGGTGTTCTCATCAATGAACAGGTTCCCATCGATCTCCGGCGCGTCGGCCTTGGTGCGGCAGGTGGCGATGCCATCCTCGTCGATATCATCGACGATCACCTGGCATGTCTGGCCGACCTTGGCCGCCAGCTTGGCCTCGGAGATGGCCTGCGCCTTCTCCATGAAGCGCTCCCAGCGCTCCTGCTTCACCTCCTCCGGGACGTGGTCCGGCAGGTCGTTGGAGCGCGCGCCGTCGACGTTTTCGTATTTGAAGCAGCCGACCCGGTCCAGCTGCGCCTCGTCCATCCAGTCCAAGAGATGCTGGAACTCCGCCTCGGTCTCGCCAGGGTAGCCGACGATGAAGGTCGAGCGCAGGGTGATGTCCGGGCAGGTCTCGCGCCAGTTGCGGATCTCGTCCAGCGTTTTCGCCGCTGCCGCGGGCCGTGCCATGCGGCGCAGCACGTCCGGGTGGGCGTGCTGAAAGGGGATATCCAGATAGGGCAGCAGCGCATTGTCCGGATCCGCCATCAGCGGGATCAGCTCGCGCACATGCGGATACGGGTAGACATAGTGCAGCCGCACCCAGAGGTCCTCGGCAGGGGCCAGCTTGCCCAACTCGCGGCTGAGGTCCTGGATATGGCTGCGCACCTCTTCACCCTTCCACGGGTGGGATGAATATTTGCGGTCCAGACCGTAGGCGGAGGTGTCCTGCGAAATCACCAGGAGTTCGCGCACGCCAGCCTCGACCAGCTTCTCCGCCTCCCGCAGCACGGCGTGCACCGGGCGCGAGGCCAGTTTGCCGCGCATGTCGGGGATGATGCAGAACTTGCACTTGTGGTTGCAGCCCTCGGAAATCTTCAGATAGCTGAAGTGGCGCGGGGTCAGCTTCACCCCCGCCGCAGGCAGCAAATCCACATAGGGGTTCGGGCTGGGCGGCACCGCGGAATGCACCGCGTCCAGCACCTGCTCATACTGGTGCGGGCCGGTGACGGCGTGGATGCGCGGGTGATGTTCGCGGATATAATCCGGCTCGGCTCCGAGGCAGCCGGTGACGATCACCTTGCCGTTCTCCTTCAGCGCTTCGCCGATCGCCTCGAGGCTTTCGGCCTTGGCCGAATCCAGGAAACCGCAGGTGTTGACGATCACCGCGTCGGCGCCCGCGTAATCGGGCGAGATGCCGTAGCCCTCGGCGCGCAGGCGGGTCAGGATGCGCTCGCTGTCCACCAGCGCCTTGGGGCAGCCAAGCGAGACCATGCCGAGAGTCGGCTGGCCGTCACGGGGCGCCTCGCGGAACTGCGGCTGCGGCGCAAGGTCGGGACGGAGGCTGGGCGGGTTGCTGGGCGCGTCACTGGTCATGCGCGCGCATATAGCGCGCGGCGCGGACTTTGGGAACGAAAGAATTGCTGCCGCGGCGGCATGGCAGCCATGCAGGGGGCAGCAGCGGGGTGGCCTCTGGCGACAAGTTTCTTGACAAAAGAACTCGGTTATTTTAGGCGCAGCGATGCGCCGCATGGCGCGTTTCCAGCTACGGCCCCGGCCCGCATGTCCCGCCGCCGCGCCCAGCCACGCACAATCGAACAGCTGACAGGATGACCCGGCCCCGGCTGCGCCGCGCCGCTTGCCTCCTGCGGCTTTGCTGGCAGCAGGGAAGGCCCGGAATGACAATCAGCCCGACATTCACACTGGAGACCCGCACAACGCTGGCAGGGCTGGATTTTGCCGCCCTGGCCGGGACCATGCGGCAGCAGGCGCAGGTGTACGAGCTGGAGATACTGGAAGACAGCGCGCAGCGGATCCTTGTCGAGGTGCGCGATTTCGGCCGCCTTCAGGCCGAGGCGTGCGCGGAGGGCTGCGAGGTGCGGCTGCGCGCGGCCCTGCCCGACCGGCTGCAGATGCTGCAGGACAGTTTCGTCGAACAACTGCGCGGGCTGCAGCCGCAGGCGGCCGAGACCCTGCGCTGGCAGGGCGGCGAGGCCGCGGGCGCGGTGCCGCCGAACGTGCATTTCACCACCGTGCAGTCGGTTGCACCGCTGGGGCGCAGCTTTCTGCGGGTAACAATCAAGGGCGACGCCCTCTCCGGATTTCGGGAAGATGCCATCCACTTTCGCCTGCTGCTGCCGCCTTCTGACTGCGAAACGCCGGAGTGGCCGCGGCTGGGTGAGAACGGCGCCACCATCTGGCCCAAGGGAGAGATGGCGCTGCACCGGCCGGTCTATACCACCCGCAAAATCTGCCACCAGAGCGGCGAGATGGCGTTCGACATCTTCGTGCACGAGGGGGGGCGCGCAACGGAATGGGCCAACCGCGCCCGGCCGGGTGACCGGCTGGCCATTGCCGGACCCGGCGGCGGCGGCATCCCTGATACGCGCAAGATACTGCTGTACGGGGATGAAACCGCCCTGCCCGCCATCGCGCGCATTCTGGACAGCCTGCCTGCGGACACCAGCGGCGCGGCGGTGCTGCAGGCCGATGGCGGCGCGGACTGCGGCTATCCGCTCACCCCACCCGCAGGCATCACCCTGCGCTGGCTGGACCGGCGCCAAGGCGATGCACTGACCGAACTGGCGCTGGCGGCGTGGCCGGGACACCGCGACCACTTCCTGTGGTTCGCCGCCGAAAAATCCCAAACACAACCGGTGCGGAAGGCGGTCAAAGACGCCCAGGCCGACCCCGCCACCCACTACATTGCAGCTTATTGGAGCAAGCCATGACCCTTCGTATTTCCGCAGCCCTCGCCGCCCTTGTGATGAGCGTCCCGGCGGTACTGGCGCAGGAGGCACAGGATCCTCAGGGCGCACCGGCTGCACCGCCGGTCCCTTTCATCGCACTCGAAGCACCCGGGGCCGAGCCGCTGCTGCCCGGCGATGGCGCCGATGCGGCGGCACCGACGCCGCTGATCCCGTCCCAACCGGCGCAGGCCACGACAGAGACCGCACCGTCCGCAGAGGCGGAACAGGCCGCATCGGTCAGGGAAGCGCCGCCGCAGCAGGCTTCGCCAGCCAGCGCCGAAGCGCCCGCGACCGTGACGCGGCAGGACGAGCTGACGGAAATGGCCAGCGATGCCACCGCCAAAGCGCTGAAGTTTCTGCGTGACGGCGGCCCCTCGATCTGGGCGATCGCGGCTTTGTCGGTGATCACGCTGGCACTGATCCTGTGGAAGATCTGGCGGCTGGCGCTGATCGGTGCCTGGTCGCGCGGCAAGGCGGGCAAGGCCGTGGCCGCCTTTGAACGCGGCGACGCCGAGGCTGCGCTGGCCATCGTCAAGGGCCGCATCGGCATCCGTTCGCGCGTCGTCGCCGCCGCGCTGACGGCCAGCGCGACCCTACCCGAAGACCGCGCCCGCGAGGAAACCGCGCGGGTTGCCAAGCTGCATCTGGCCAGCGCCAGCACCGGCCTTGGCGCGCTGGAGCTGATCGCCACCATCGCGCCGCTCCTGGGTCTTCTCGGCACGGTTCTGGGCATGATCGCCGCCTTTCAGGCGCTGCAGGCGGCGGGTTCCAAGGCGGACCCGGCGCTGCTGGCCGGCGGCATCTGGGAGGCGCTGCTGACCACCGCTGCGGGCATGGCGGTGGCGATTCCCGCCTCCGCGGCGCTGACCTGGTTCGAGGCGGTGATCGCCCGCATCCGCCAGGACATCGAGGACAGTGCCACCCGCATCTTCGTCGCCCGGGAACCGCAGCACCTGCAGCTGGCGGCCGAGTGATCCCATGCAGTTCACCCAAGCCCCGCGGCGGCGGCGCAAGCCCAGCCTGACGCCGATGATCGACGTGGTCTTTCTGCTCCTCGTGTTCTTCATGCTGGCCTCACGCTTCGGCTCGGACGCGGTGCTGCAATTGCCGCTGGCGGGCCAGGGCGGCTCCTACGACGGGCCGCCCCGGCTGATCGGCATCGGTGCGAACAACCTGGATGTGAACGGCGTGCCGGTTGCGGACAAGAACCTGACCCAGGCGCTGGCACCGCTGATGACATCGCCCGCCGACATGCTGATCCTGCGCGGCCGCGACGGGGCCAACCTGCAGCGGATCACCGATGTCACCACCCTGCTGCGGCAGGCAGGGTTGACCAATTTCGTCCTGGTGGAATGAGGAGGCGCCGATGGACCTGAGCGACCCACCCCGCCGACCGCGCGGCGAAAGCATCGTGCCGATGATCAACGTGGTCTTCCTGCTGCTGATCTTCTTCCTGATGACCTCGCGACTGGCCGAGCCGGAACCATTCGAGGTCACCCCGCCCGACGCGGCACTGGAAAGCGAGCCGGAGGCCGAGCCGGTGCTGTTCATCCGCGCCGACGGCAGGCTGCACTATGGCGGGCACGAGGGCGACGCGGCCCTGGCCACGCTGGCCGCCGCCAGCGCCGACGCCGCCAAGGTGCAACTGCGCGCCGATGCGCAGCTGGAAGCCAGCGCCCTTGCCCGAATCCTGCGACAGCTGGCGGAAGCGGGCCTGAGCCACGCGGAACTGGTGGTGCGTCAGCCATGAAACGAATTGTCGAACCCATCATCTTTGCCGCCATTGCGGGGGTGATTCACATCACGCTGTTCAGCAGCGCCCCCGAGAGCGGTGCCGCCTCCAGCGGCTCAGGTGGCGAGGCCATGGTCTCGATCCAGGCGGCGCCGGAGACGATTGCCAAAATGGTGGACGCCTGGGAACGCCCGCCCGAGACCCAAGCGACGCTCGAAACCGAGATGGCCGAGCCGCTGCAGCAGCCGCAATCGCCCGCGCTGCCACAATTCGAGCTGGCCCGGACGCCGCGCGCCGCAGCGCTCATCGCCCTGAGCGAGCCGCAACGGGCGGAGGCACCGCAGGCGGACACCGCGCCGCCCCCGCCTCCGCCACCACCCAAGCCCAAGCCCGAGCCCAAACCCGAACCAAAGCCGCAACCGCGCCCCAAACCTGCGCCCAAGCCGCAGCCAAAGGGCCAACCGGCCGCGCAGACCTCCGCCGGGCGGGCCGAGCAAAAGTCTGCCGGTTCAGGCGGCGGGGCCCATGCCGGACAGGCCGGCGGGGCGCAGGCGGCCACGGCAGACGCGGGACGCCAGACGAAGCTGCAACATGTCTGGGGTGCCAAGATCCGTGCCCGCGTGGCGCGTCGCACGCCGCGCGGCAAGGGGGCCGGCACGGTGCTGGTGGACCTCACCGTGGCCCGCAACGGCCAGCTGCTGAACAGCCGCATCGTCCGTTCCTCGGGCAATGCGACGCTGGACCAAGCGGCACTGGCGGCCGTGCGAAGTGCCGGACGCTTCCCTGCGGCCCCAAAGAAGCTGCGACTGACACAGATGAGCTTTACCCTGCCGATCCAGTTTGTCAGGTAAGGCCTGGCGCGTCGCTGGCATCCACACCCAAGGGTCCGAGAGGGGGCGGCAACGCCCCCTCCCCTTCGCGGTCAGGGTAGTTACCGCTGCAAGAGAACCGGGAACCAATCCTCGCGCAGGCGCTGGCCGGGCTGCATGTCGTGGCCGGGAAACGGCGGCGAGGTCGGACCCGGGCGCTCGACGTAGCGCGCATCATCGCCCACCAGCCGCAGTGAGAACGCCCGGCGGCGGCTGGTGCTGGTGTTGCCGCGCGAGCCGTGCAGGGTGCGGTAGTTGAAGGCCACCGCATCGCCCGGCTCCATTTCGTATTCCAGCACCGTCATGCCCTCGGCATCCGGGTCCGGCACCGCCATGTACTGACCCTCGTCCGGGAAGAAGTCCGCCTCGGACACCCAGCGGGTCGGCAGCACCTCTTTTTCCCATTTGTGGGAGCCCGCGACGCAGCGCAGGGTGGCCTCTTTGACCGGGTCCAGCGGGGACCAGAAGCTGACCGTCTGCTGGCCCTCGACGAAGTAATAGGGCCCGTCCTGATGCCAGGGGGTTGCCATCGAGGTGCCCGGCTCCTTGACCAGCACGTGGTCGTGGAACATCTGCACCGTGGACGATTGCATCAGATCGGCTGCGACCTCGGCCACCGGGGACTGCTCGATCGCCTGCTGGAACTGCGGGATCCGGGTCCAGTTGCAGTAGTCGTCAAAGAAACGGCCGGTCTGCCCCGCCTTTTCGTTGTTCGAGGCATAGGGGCCGGGATCGTCCATGTTGGCAGCCACGCCGGCGCGCAGAAGCTCAACCTGTTCGGCGAACAATCCGCGGATCAGCACGACGCCGTCGCGCTGGTAACGTTGGACGTGTTCCTGGGTGATGAGGGGGTGGACCATGGCTGTCTCCGCTGTTGGTATCGCTGTTCGTGATGCCTTTATCTGCCGCGCGGACTGGCATAGTTTCAAATCATATCTGCCTAAGGTACCTTTCGATTCATGTTATACCTCACCCTGCGCCACTACGAATATGTCTGCGCGGTCGCCCGCCATGGCAGCCTGTCCGCGGCGGCCGAGGCACTGCATGTGAGCCAGCCCGCGCTGTCGGCGGCGCTGGCCCGGATCGAGGCGCATCTGGGCCATCAGCTGTTCCTGCGCCGCCGCGGCGCCGCGCTGGCGCTGACGCCGCAGGGCCGGCAGTTTGCCGATCGCGCCGAACAGTTGCTGGAGCAGGCCGCGCAGCTGGAGGATCCCGGCGCCGCCACCTCGGCCCCGCAGCGGCTGACGCTGCTGTGTTTTGCGGATCTGGCGCCGTTTCTGCTGGCCCCGGCGCTAAAGGCGCTGCGCCAGGCGCTACCGGAAGTGGAAATCCGCCACCACAGCTGCGCCTTCCAGCCGCTGATCGCGGCGCTGAGTGCGGGCGAGGCGGATCTGGCGATCACCTATGACCTGGGGCTGGACGCCAGTTTCACCCGCAGCGAGCTGGACCGGCTGGCGCCGCATGTGCTGGTGCCGCCGCAGCACCCGCTGGCACAGCGCCAGAGCCTGACGCTGGCGGAACTGGCAGATCAGCCGCTGGTGCTATCACAGGAGGGGCTGTCGGTGCAGCATATGCTGGGGCTGTTCCGGGCGCAGGGGCTGGTGCCACGCATTGCGCATCGGGCGGGCTCGCTGGAGCTGCTGCGCAGCCTGGCCGCCAATGGCGAAGGTGTCGGCATCAGCTACAGCCTGCCGCCGGGCAACATCAGCTATGACGGAAAACCGCTTCATGCGGTGCCGATCCGCGATCGGCAAGCACAGGAGCCAGTGATTCTGGCCAGCCATGCGTCACAGCCCGAAACCTCGGCCTCCGCCCGGGCGCATGCGGTGCTTCTGCGCGTTCTGCGCCGCGACCGCTCAGACCTTGCGCAGCCGGATCACCACGTCGACTGAGGCGATCTCCATCCCCTCGGGCGCTTCCGGCAGCTTCTTGATCACGAGGTCTTGGGCGGGCGCGTCGCTGACGCGGCCTTCGTCCTCCCAGAAGAAATGCGGGTGGTCGTGGGTATTGGTGTCAAAGTAGCTTTTGGAACCGTCCAGTGGGATTTCCTGCAGCACCCCGGCATCGCAGAAGGCGCGCAGGGTATTGTAGACGGTGGCCAGAGACACTGCCGCGCCCTTCTTGCGGGCGCTTTCAAACAGGCTCTCGGCGGTGATGTGGCGGTGCTTGCCGTCCCCCACCAGCAATTCGGCCAGCGCCACCCGCTGCCGGGTCGGGCGCAGACCGGCATTGGTCAGCCAGCGTGTGGCCACTTCTTCGCTGTTTGGCGTCATGAGCAGTTCCTGCATCGCGTTGCTGACCGTATATATAGGAGCACCTTCGGGGGTATTTCAAATGAAATTCATTTGCAGTTCCGCGTCGTTTTCCCGCCCGTCTGTGGCAGATTGAGCGCAGGAAGTGACCCAGCGTCCTCTTGCAGGACCCTGAGGCCGGGTGCTACAGGGGGCCAGATATAAATACCAGACCCAAATGGCGGGAGACAGATCCGAATGGCCGATTACCCCAGCAGTTTTGACAAGGAAGATTTGCTGAAATGCGCACGGGGAGAGCTGTTCGGGCCGGGCAACGCCCAGCTACCGGCCCCGCCGATGCTGATGATGGACCGTATCACCGAGATTTCCGGTGACGGCGGCGAGCACGGCAAGGGCCACGTGGTCGCCGAATTCGACATCACCCCGGACCTGTGGTTCTTTGACTGCCACTTCCCCGGCAATCCGATCATGCCGGGCTGCCTGGGCCTTGACGGGCTGTGGCAGCTGACCGGCTTCAACCTGGGCTGGCGCGGCTGGAAAGGCCGCGGCTATGCGCTGGGTGTGGGTGAGGTCAAGCTGACCGGAATGGTACGCCCGGACCGCAAGATGCTGACCTATCGCATCAACTTCACCAAGGCCTTGCAGACCCGCCGCCTGACCATGGGCGTTGCCGATGGCATCGTCGAAGCGGATGGTGAAGTGATCTATCAGGTCAAGGACATGAAGGTGGCCCTGTCCGAAAGCTGAGCCGCTTTCGCACGAGACCAACCGCACAGAAACAGGAGTACGCTAATGCGCCGCGTCGTCGTCACCGGATTGGGGATCGTCTCCTCCATCGGGAACAATGCCGAAGAAGTCACCGCCTCGCTGAAAGCGGGCAAATCCGGCATCGTTGCCAGCCCCGAAATGGCGGAGCATGGCTTCCGCAGCCAGGTGGCGGGCACGCTGAAGATCGACGTGGCCGAGCATGTGGACAAGCGCACCCTGCGCTTCATGGGGGCTGGGGCCGCCTATGCCCATATCGCCATGCAACAGGCGATTGCCGATGCCGGCCTGGACGAATCCCAGGTCGTGAACGAGCGTACCGGCCTGGTTGCAGGCTCCGGCGGGCCGTCGACCTCGGCCATGTTCACGGCACATCAGACGGTGCTGAAATCCGGCGCCACCAAGCGCATCGGCCCCTTCGCGGTGCCCAAGTGCATGTCCTCGACGATCTCGGCGAACCTTGCGACCGCCTTCAAGATCAAGGGCATCAACTACTCGATCACCTCGGCCTGCTCGACCTCGCTGCACTGCATCGGCAACGCCGCGGAGCAGATCATGATGGGCAAGCAGGACGTGATGTTCGCCGGCGGCGGCGAGGAGCTGGACTGGACCCTGTCCTGCCTGTTCGACGCCATGGGCGCGATGTCCTCGAAATACAACGACACGCCGGAGAAGGCCTCCCGCGCCTTCGACCAGGACCGCGACGGTTTCGTGATCTCGGGCGGCGGCGGCATCGTGGTGCTGGAAGATCTGGACCATGCGCTGGCGCGCGGCGCCAAGATCTACGCCGAGGTAACCGGCTTTGCCGCGACTTCCGACGGGCATGACATGGTGGCGCCCTCGGGCGAAGGCGGCGAGCGCGCGATGCGCCTGGCGCTGCAGACCCTGCCCGAAGGCCGCAAGGTGGATTACATCAACGCGCATGGCACCTCGACGCCGGTGGGCGACGTGGGTGAGGTCGAAGCCGCCCGCCGCGTCTTTGGCGAAGGCAAGGTGCCGCCGATCTCCTCGACCAAGTCGATGACCGGCCACGCGCAGGGGGCGGCCGGCGCGCTGGAGGCGATCTTCTGCCTGCTGATGCTGGACAAGGATTTCATCACCCCGTCGATCAATGTCGACACCCTCGCCGATGGCATCCTGCCGGGCGAGATCGCCACCGATCTGGTGGAAAACGCCGGTCTGGATTCGGTGATGACCAACAGCTTCGGCTTTGGCGGCACCAATGGCTCCATGGTCCTGAGCAAGTACAAAGGATAACAGAAAATGGCTGGACAGCTGAGCGGCAAACGCGGCCTGATCATGGGTGTGGCCAACGAGCGTTCCATCGCCTGGGGCATTGCCAAGGCGATGGCCGATGCTGGCGCCGAACTGGCGTTTACCTACCAGGGCGAGGCCTTTGGCAAGCGTCTGGAGCCACTGGCCGCCAGCGTCGGGTCCGATTTCATGGTCGACGTGGACGTGACCGACGATGCCTCTCTTGATGCGGCGTTCGACCAGCTGAGCGCCCGCTGGCCGACGATCGACTTCCTGGTCCACGCCATCGCCTATTCCGACAAGACCGAGCTGACCGGCCGATTCATCAACACCAGCCGGGCCAACTTCAAGAACTCGATGGATATCTCCGCCTATTCCTTCATCGAGGTGGCGCGGCGCGCCTATCCGATGATGCAGGAAAACGGCGGCACCCTGCTGACGCTGACCTATGGCGGCTCCAACCGGGTCACCCCGAACTACAACGTCATGGGCGTTGCCAAGGCCGCGCTGGAAAGTGCCACCCGCTATCTGGCCAACGACCTCGGCCCCGACGGCATCCGGGTGAACGCGATCTCCCCCGGCCCGATGAAGACGCTGGCGGGTGCGGCCATCGGCGGCGCGCGCAAGACCTACAAGCACACCGAGCAGAACGCACCGCTGCGCTCCAACGCGACGCTGGAGGCGGTGGGCGGCACCGCGGTCTACCTGGCCTCGGATGCGGGCGCCTACACCACCGGCGAGATCATCCGCGTGGACGGCGGTTTCCACGTGCTGGGGATGCCGCAACAGGACCACCTGTAAAGCACGGTCTTCAATAGCTAATTCTGACAAGGCGCCCTTCGGGGCGCCTTTTCTTTTGCCCGCCACTGCACCGGCCCAGGGCTGCTTTTATTTATATACCGAATCGCATATAAATACCCGAAAGCCACCTCAGCAGGATTTTGACATGGGCCTTAGCGACCACATTTGCATTCCCGATACCGCGCTTTGCACCGCCGCCGCCGAGGTGGCGCGCATGGCAAGTCGGCCGTTTCTCTACAACCACGTCTGCCGCACCTATGCTTTCGGCGCGCTGGCAGCGCGGCAATCGCAGATGCAATACGACCCGGAGCTGTTTTACGTGGCCGCCATGCTGCATGACCTCGGACTGACAGAAGCCTACCAAGGCGACGACCGCTTCGAGATCGACGGTGCCGAGGCCGCGGCGGCCTTCCTTGCGCGCCAGAAGGTCGAGCAGTCCCGCATCGACCGTGTCTGGGACGCGATTGCGCTGCATACCACCTTCTCGATCCCGCAGAAGAAATCGCCCGAGGCGGCGCTGGTGCAGATCGGCGCCGCCATGGATGTGGGCGTGCTGCCGCACAGCCAGGTCACGCCCGAGGTGATGGAGCAGGTGCTTGACGCCTATCCGCGGCTGGGGTTCAAACGGGCCATGGAAGATGCACTGAGCCGGGTCTATGCCCGCAAGCCGATGACCGCGCTGCACAATTTTGGCGCTGATATTGCCTAGCGCAACGTGTCGGGTTTCGCGGTGCCGCATTTCTGCGACATGCTGCACGAAGCGGATTTCCCGGAATGAGCCGCGGTCGTCCGCGCAAGTTCGTCGAGGCGGAGGTACGCTCGGCAATCGTCGACTGCTTCCGCACCAAGGGATATGCAGCGACCTCGCTGGATGATCTGGCGCGGGCGACCGGGTTGGTGCGGCCCAGCCTCTACGCCGCCTTCGGCAGCAAGGAACAGATGTTCCTGGGCGCGATGGAGGACTTTGCCGCGGGCATCCGGCAGCAGCTGGAGGTGGTGAGCGGCGGCGCATCATCTGCGCGCACAGCGCTCACACTGGTGTTCGAGACGGCGCTGGACATCTATCTGGATAGGGACGGAGGCCGCGGCTGCCTGGTCTTCACCACCGCCGCGGCAGAGGCCCCGACGCATCCCGAAATCCGCGCCCGCCTGTTTCAGCAGATTGCATCGAATGACGAATTCTTCCACCGCCTGCTGGCCCGATGCGCACCGCAGGCTGATCCGCCGTCGCTGGAGGCCGCATCCGCTCTGGCAGCCGCAACCCTGCACTCGCTTGGCATCCGGGCACGCGCCGGGAACGAGCGGGAGAGCCTGATGCGCTTTGCCGCAACGGCGGCTGAGGGCATCGCTGCCCTGGTGGCACAGCCCCGGGCGACGGCCGCGCGCACCTGATATCGGCAATCCGCCCCCCGGGTTTCGGGCAATGCGGGAACAGAAAAAGACCCGCCGCCGCAGGCGGCGCCGGGCCCAACCGATGAGGAGGCAATCCCTAGGGATTGCACCGCAATGGGCGGGAGCGCCCCGCCCTCCGCCGTGCGTCTGGGTTCAGTTCACCGAGACCAGCTCGACTTCGAACACCAGGTCCTTGCCGGCCAGGAAGTGGTTCGCGTCCAGCGTCACCGTCTCTTCGGTCACATCGACCACGGTCACCGGCAGCACATGGCCTTCGGGGCTTTGCATCTGCAGCTGGGTGCCCAGGTCCAGCGGGATATCCGCCGGGATGCCTTCACGCGGGATTTCTTGGCGCGCATCGGGGTTGACCGGCCCGTAGCCGTCGGCGCAGGCGATTTCCAGCGTCTTCTTTTCGCCCACGGACATGCCGGTCAGACCGGCGTCCATGCCCGCGATCACCTGACCGCTGCCAACGGTGAACTCCAGCGGGTCGCGCCCTTCGGAGCTGTCAAAGACGGTGCCGTCCGTCAGCTTGCCGGTGTAATGGATGCGCACTGTGTCGCCGTTCTTGACCTCGGTCATGGGATCTCCTGTCCAGGTATAGGGTGTCAAAGCCGCGCAGCCTAAAGGCTGAGGCCCTGATGTAAACCCGTATCCGGTACAATTATCCGCTTTGCCCTGTTGCGCGCTTCGTGCCACTGTCGCCGCGAGCCACCGGCTGGCAACCATAGCGGAGGATTTCATGCCGATCACAACCTGCATCTTTGACGCCTACGGAACCCTGTTCGACGTCAGCGCCGCCGCCCGTCAGGCCGCGGCAGAACCGGAGTTTTCCCGGCTGCAGGACCGCTGGGCCGAGCTGGCGCAGCACTGGCGGCTGAAGCAGCTGCAATACACCTGGCTGCGGGCGATCACCGATGCCCATACCGATTTCTGGGAGGTGACGCAGGACGGGCTCGACTGGGCGCTGGAGGCCACCGGCCTGGACGGCGATGCCGCCCTGCGCCAGCGGCTGCTGGATCTTTACTGGCAGTTGCAGGCCTACCCCGAGGTGCCCGCCATGCTGCGCGCGCTGAAGGACGCCGGGCTGAACACCGCGATCCTGTCCAACGGCTCGCCCGCGATGCTGGACGGGGCGGTGCAGTCGGCGGGGCTGGCAGAGGTGCTGGATGACGTGCTGTCGGTGGAAAGCGTCGGCATCTTCAAGCCCGACGCCCGCGTCTATGACCTGGTCGGGAAACGCTTCGGCTGCGCGCGGGACGAGGTGCTGTTCGTCTCCTCCAACGGCTGGGATGCGGCGGGGGCCTCCGGCTATGGCTTTGTCACCGCCTGGGTGAACCGCGCCGGTGAGCCGGTCGACCGGATGCCGTGGAAACCGGCGCATGAGCTGTCGGACCTGACCACGATCCCCGATCTGGCGCGGGGCTGAGCGCGATGCCGTATTTCGAGACCTCGGACGGGCTGACGCTCTATTACACCGACACGGGCGGCAGCGGGCTACCCTTGCTGTGCTTGGCCGGGCTGACCCGCGACAGCCGCGATTTCCGCTATTTCTCCCCCCATGCCGGGCGCTACCGGATGATCACGCTCGATGCGCGCGGGCGCGGCCGCTCAGACCATGCTGCGGATTTCATGACCTACAATGTCCTGCGCGAATCCCAGGACGCGGTGGAGCTTCTGGACCACCTGGGCCTGGCGCAGGCTGCGGTCCTTGGCACCTCGCGCGGGGGGCTGGTGGCGATGACCCTGGCCGCCACCGCGCACGCGCGGCTGCTGGCGGTGGTGCTGAACGACATCGGACCGGAGATCCCGGCGGACGGCACCGGGCGGATCATGGACTACGTCGGTTTCCGCCCCGCGGCCAAGACCCACGCACAGGCGGCCGCTGCACTGGAAGCGGTGATGGCCCCGGCCTTTCCCGATGTGTCGCAGGCGCGCTGGCGCGAAGAGGTCGAGACCTTCTATGACGCAGGTCCCAACGGGCTGCAGCTGCGGTACGATCCGCGCCTGCGCGACGCGCTTCTGGCGCAGGCCGAGGCCGGGCCCGCCCCGGATCTGTGGCCGCTGTTCCTGGCGCTGGAGGGCCTGCCCTGCGGCGTGATCCGCGGCGCGCATTCCGACATCCTCAGCCATGCGACATACTTGGAGATGCAGCGCCGCCTGCCCGACCTGCAGGCGGTGGAGCTCGCCAACCGCGGCCATGTGCCCTTCCTCGACGAACCAGAGGCGCTCGCCCTGATCCATTCCGTGCTGGAGCAAGCCCAATGACCTCAATCGCCATGATCGAAGCCGCCGCCGAACGGCTGCAGGGCCATGCCCGGGTGACGCCGCTGCTGTCCTCGCCCTTTCTGGACGAGATCGCCGGTCGCCGCGTGCTGGTCAAGGCGGAGTGCCTGCAGCACACGGGCTCCTTCAAGTTCCGGGGCGGCTGGGCGGCGGTTTCGGCCCTGCCGCGCGAAGCACTGGCGCGCGGGGTGATCGCCTATTCCAGCGGCAACCATGCGCAGGGCGTGGCCGCGGCGGCCCGCGCCCATGGCGCGCCCGCGGTGATCGTGATGCCCGCCGATGCGCCCAAGCTGAAGATCGACAACACCCGCGCGCTGGGGGCCGAGGTGGTTCTGTATGACCGGACGGGCGGCGAAAGCCGCGAGGCAGTGGGCGCGAACCATGCCGAGGCCCGCGGGCTGACGCTGATCAAACCCTATGACGAGCCGGAGGTGATCGCCGGCCAGGGCACCTGCGGGCTGGAAATCGCCGCACAGGCCCCCGCCGAAGGCGTGACCGAGGGCGACGTGCTGATAAACTGCGGCGGTGGTGGGCTGTCGTCCGGCGTGGCGCTGGCGCTGGCGGCGCGCGCGCCGGGGCTTCGGGTGCGGCCGGTGGAGCCGGAGGGGTTCGACGACGTCGCCCGCTCTCTGGCGGCGGGAGAGATCCGCAGCAACCCGGCGCCGTCGGGGTCGATCTGCGACGCGATCCTGACGCCCGCACCCGGCGAGATCACCTTTCCAATTATGCAGACGCATTGCGGCGCGGGCCTTGTCATCACCGAGGATCAGGCGATGCAGGCCATGGCGCTGGCCTTCCTGCGGTTGAAGATCGTGCTGGAGCCGGGCGGCGCAGCCTCCCTTGCGGCGGCGCTGTTCCATGGCGATGCGATCGACGGCGATTCGGTAGTCGCGGTGGTCACCGGCGGCAATGTCGATCCCGAGCTGTTTCGCGAGGCGCTGACGCGCTATGGTTGACATCTGACCGCCGCGACACCCGGCGACGGCGGCCAAGGGACCAAGGGGGGGCTGACATGACGCGTTTCACCATTGCCTCGTTCAACGTGAAGAACCTGATCGGGCCGGAGCGCGAGTATTACCGCTTCCAAAGCTACACGCCCGAGGAATACGCGTGGAAAGCCGACTGGCTGGCAGACCAGCTGCTGACACTGAATGCCGACATCGTCGGCTTTCAGGAGATCTTCGAGGAAGAGCCGCTGCGCGAGGTGATCGCTGAGACCGACCGCCGCGGCGCCGAGGCCAATGCCGCCAGCATTCCGGATCCCTCCAAGCGCTATCACCGCAAGGCGATTTTCCGCAAGCTGGCCTATGAGAGCTATGGCAGCGCGGCACTGGCCTTTGCGCCCAACATCAACGACAGCGGCGAGCCGGGCCACCGCCGTCCTGGCCTGGCGGTCCTGTCGCGGTTCGGCTTTGACGGCGTACCCGAGGTGATCCAGGAGCTGGAGCAGCCCTTGGACATCCCCATGGCCAGCCTCGGCGGCGACGACGAAGAGGCAGGCTATTACACTCTGCGCCGCCTGTCGCGCCCGATCCTCAAGGTGCGGGTGCCGGTCGGCGGCCAGGTCATCAGCGTGTTCAACTGCCACCTGAAATCGAAGCTGGGGGAATACATCACCCCGCAGGGCGCCGCCTATCCGCCCGAAACTGTGCTGACAGCCTATGACGCGGCCGGGCGTGCGCTGGGGTCGCTGCGTGCCGCGCTGCGCCGCATGGGCGAAGCCTGGGTGCTGCGCCGCGCCGTGCTGGACGAGCTGGAGCAGGGCCGGCCGGTAATGGTGCTGGGCGATTTCAACGATGGCGAACATGCGGTCAGCAGCGAGATCATCTCGGGGGAGGTGCCCTTCCGCAACTACGCCTGGATGCTGCGCCATGACGCCCGCCACGGCGGCGACCGCTACAACGAGGCGGAGGACGCCCAGATCCGCGAGGACATCGACCGGGTGCGGCTGCGCTCGGCCGAGAAGATGTTCCTGCGCAAATCCCTGCGCGACGTGGTCTACACCACCGCCTTTGGCGGCGTGCATGAGAGCATCGACCAGATCTACATGTCGCGCCATTTCGACCCCAGCTGGCCCGGCGCGATCGGGGAGATGCAGTATTACAGCGTGCTGAACGACCACCTGACCGACGGCAGCCACCCCGAGGCGCCCTATAACAAGCTGGCCTCGGACCACGGGCAGATCATGGCCCATATGGCGCTGCACGGCTGAACCGGCGTTGTCGCAGGCACCGGGCCCGGTTGCTTTACCTTGCCCCGCCGCCGCGGATAAAGTGCGGCAAACTCGAACATGAGGCACAGCATGCAGATTGCAGACCTGGGCGATGTCCAGCTTCACTACCGCGTTGACGGCGACCCGGACGGCGCGCCCATCGTATTTGCAAACTCCCTTGGCACCGACCTGCGCGTCTGGGACGCCGTCGTTGCCCGCCTGCCGCGCGGGCTGCGCATCATCCGCTACGACAAGCGCGGCCATGGCCTGTCCTCCTGCCCGCCCGGCCCCTATTCCATGGGCGCGCTGGTGCGCGATGCCGAGCGTCTGCTGGACCAGCTGGAGGTGCGCGATGCGCTGTTCGTCGGCCTGTCCGTCGGCGGCATGATCGGCCAGGGGCTGGCGGTCAAGCGGCTGGACATGGTGCGCGCGCTGGTGCTGTCCAATACCGCCGCCAAGATCGGCACGCCCGAGATGTGGCAGCAGCGCATCGCGGCAGTGCGGGAACAGGGCATCGAGGCCCTGGCCGACAGCGTGATGGAACGCTGGTTCGCGCGCGATTTCCGCGCCAAGCCCGACCTGCAGCTGTGGCGCAACATGCTGGTGCAGCAATCGCGCGAGGGCTACGCCGGCTGCTGCGCCGCCATTGCGGGCACGGATTTCTACACGCCCACCAGCGGCTTGCGCCTGCCCTGCCTGGGCATCGCGGGCTCTGAGGATGGCTCGACCCCCGCCGATCTGGTGCGCGAGACCGTGGATCTGATCCCCGGCAGCCAGTTCCACCTGATCCGCCGCGCGGGCCATATCCCTTGCGTTGAACAGCCGGAAGAATACGCCGACCGGCTGAGCGCCTTTCTGAAGGAGACCGGACACATTGGCTGATTTTCTGCTTGTTCATGGCTCCTGCCACGGCGCGTGGTGCTGGCGCGACCTGATCCCGGCGCTGGAGACCCGCGGCCATACTGCCCATACCATCACCCTGCCCGGCCACGGCGACGGGCGCGACCCGGCCACGGTCACGCTGGCGGAAACCACCGATGCCGTGCTGGCCGCCTGCGCCCCCGACCGCATCGTGCTGGGCCATTCCTGGGCCGGTGTTCCGATCTCTGCCGCTGCCGAGGCCGCGCCGGAGCGGATGCGCGGGTTGATCTACCTGTGCAGCTACATCCCCGTCAGCGGGCTGTCGCTGATCGGAATGCGCCAGGCCGGGCCGCGCCAGACGCTCGGCGGTGCCACCGAGAAGAACGCGGAGGGCAGCGCCTACAGCTTCGTGGCCGAGCATGCACCCGAGCTGTTCTATCACGACTGCCCGCCGGAGACGGTGCGCTTTGCGCTCGACAATCTCTGTGCGCAGCCGATCCCGCCGCAGGACACGCCTGTCCATCTGGGCGCACGATTTGACGGCGTGGCCAAAGCCTATATCCGCTGCTCCGAAGACCGGGTGATCCCGCCGGAGTATCAGGCGCAGATGGCCTCTGCCCTGCCCGCGGACCGGGTGTTCGACATGGCGGCGTCACACTCGCCCTTCTTTGCCGACCCGGCGGGGCTGGCGGATCTGATGACACGTATCGCGGAGGCGTTCTGATGGCAGGCTCGGTATTCGACAGCCAGCTTTACGGCGGGCTTTTCAATTGCGGCGAGGCGGGGCGTCTGTTTTCCGACAGCGCCGAAGTGCGCGCGATGCTGCTGGTCGAGGGCGCGCTGGCCAAGGCGCAGGGCGAAGCCGGGGTGATCCCGCAGGGAAGCGCCGCCGCGATCGGCCGCGCGGTGGTCGAGATCGCGGTGGACCCGGGCGTGCTGAAGCGGCCCACGGGCCAGAACGGTGTGCCGGTGCCGGGCCTGATCGCCGCCTTCCGCGAGGAGATGAAAGCCCCCGAGCACGCACAATACGTGCATTGGGGGGCCACCTCGCAGGACATCATGGACACTGCGCTGATGCTGCGGCTGCGCCAAGCGCTGGCGCTGGTCGAGGCCGATGTGCGCCGCGCCGTTGCCGCGCTTGGGCAGCTGGCCGGGGACCACGCCGCGCTGCCGATGGCGGCGCGCACCTATGGGCAGCATGCCACCCCCACCAGCTTTGGCGCGGTGGCGGCGGGCTGGGGCACGCCGCTGGCCAACCTGCTGGCAGAGCTGCCGGAGCTGCGCAAAACCTGCCTGCTGGTGTCCCTGTCGGGGGCCGCGGGCACCGCCTCGGCGCTGGGGGCGCAACCGGCCGAGCTGCGCGCGGCGGTGGCGCGCGGGCTGGCGCTGGCCGATCCCGGCCGCAGCTGGCACACCGACCGCACCCCGGTGCTGCGCATCGCCGACTGGCTGATGCGGGTCACGCTGGCCTTCGGCAAGATCGGCGAGGATTGCACCGCGCTGGTCCAAAGCGGCATCGGCGAGATCACCCTAGGCGGGGCCGGCGCGTCCTCGACCATGCCGCAGAAGCAGAACCCGGTGGTGCCCTCGGCACTGGTGGCGCTGGCGCGGCAGGGCAGCGGTCTGATGGCGGTGCTGCAAGGCGCGGCCCTGCAGCAGCATCAGCGCGACGGCGCGGCCTGGTTCACCGAATGGATGTGCCTGCCGCAGATCGTTCTGGGGGCCGCCAGCGCCGCGGCGACGGGCAAGGCGCTCTGCGCGGGTCTCAGCCCCAATGCGGATGCCATGCAGGCCGCAGTTTCCGGCGGGCTGGACATGATCCACGCCGAGGCGCTGAGCTTTGCCCTGGCCGAGCAGATGCCGCGCCCGGACGCGCAGGCCGCCGTGAAAGCGCTGTGCCGCGAGGCGCAGAACAGCGCAACGCCGCTGCGGCAACTGGCGGCGCGCGACTATCCCGCGTTGGACATAGCGCGGCTGTTTGATCCGGCCCGTCAGCTGGGCCAGGCCCCGGCCGAGGCGCAGCGGTTCGCCGCGCAGGCGGCTGCGCTGGCCGAAGAGGGCAAAAAATAGCCACGTGCCGCGGTGCCGCTGCGTAAAAGCGGCAGCCGCGGCACTTTCCGGCTTGATGCGCGCCCCTGCCCCGCGCCACCCTGCCTGAAAACAGGGAGACAGATCATGCAGAAGATCAAAGCCGCCGTCTGCCGTGAATTCGGCGCCCCGCTGGTGATCGAGGAGGTGCTGCTGGCCCCGCCCGCCATGGGCGAGGTGGAAGTGACGCTGGACGCGGTTGCGATCTGCCACAGCGACATTTCCTTTGCCGACGGCGCCTGGGGCGGCCATCTGCCGGCCGTCTACGGGCATGAGGCCGCGGGCATCGTCAGTGCCGTGGGCGCGGGCGTGCAGGGCTTCGTCGAAGGCGATGCGGTGGTGGTCACACTGATCCGCAGCTGCGGCAGCTGCCCCAGCTGCGCAGGCGGAAAGCCGACGATCTGCGAAACACCCCATGACACCATAAACGGCCCCTTGAAGACCGCCGATGGCGGCGCGCTGGAGCAGGCCATGGCCTGCGGTGCCTTTGCCGAGAAGGTGGTGGTGGATCAGCGCCAGATCGTGAAGATCCCCGCGGATATGCCCCGCGACGCCGCGGCACTGGTCTCTTGCGGGGTGATCACCGGGGTCGGCGCGGTGGTCAACGCCGCACAGCTGCGGACCGGCCAGGACGCGGTGGTGATCGGCGCAGGCGGCGTCGGGCTGAACGCCATCCAGGGCGCGCGTATCGCCGGGGCGCGCCGCATCGTCGCCGTGGACATGAGCGCCGAGAAGCTGGAGATCGCCCGCGCGTTTGGCGCCACCCACGGCGTGCTGGCAACCGAGGACAAGCCCTGGAAGGCCGCGCAAGCGGCGCTTGGCGGGCGTGGCGCCGATGCGGTGCTGATCACCGTCGGCGCCATCCCCGCCTACGAGCAGGCACCGCGTTACCTGGCGCGCGGCGGCCGGGCGGTGATGATCGGCATGCCGCATTCCGGCGCCAAGGCCGCCTATGAACCGGTGGTGCTGGCCGCGGTGGGCCAGGGGCTGATCGGCTCCAAGATGGGCGACGTGGTGATCCAGCGCGACATTCCCTGGATGATCGACCTGTACCAGCAGGGGCGGCTGAAACTGGATGAGCTGATCTCGGGCCGCTGGACGCTGGAGCAGATCAACGAGGCGATTGCCGACACCAGGACTGGCAGTGCCAAGCGCAATGTGATTGTCTTCGGCTGACACCCGACGAACAACACCCAAGACAGCGGAGCTCGCGCCGTGCTGAAATTCCTGACCAGCCTGTTCAAGCCGGAGGCGGTGAAACCTGCCGCGGCGACGTCCGAAACCTCGATGCTGTTTGCGGTGGTCGAAATCGCGCCGTTTCTGACCCGGCTCGCGAACAACCCGCGCTTTGGCCTGCCGGAGGGGCTGGCGGAGGAGATCGCCACCGCCCTGCCCCATCTGGACCTGCATCAGCGCCGCCGCTGGCAGATCGAAGGCGCCTTTGATGGTGCCCCGGCGGAGTTTGGGATCGAGGTCGTGATGGAGAGCGGCGGCGAAGCGGATGTGACCTTTTTCACGCCCCAATTCGCCATCGAGGAGCTGAACCGCGAACTCGGCGCCTTTGACGCCGCATCGGAGCGCTAGACCATGAAGCTGCAGAACCTGGATATCATCGTCACCGCCCCACCTGCCCCCGGCTGGGGCGGGCGCTACTGGATCCTGGTGAAGGTCACCACCGCCTGTGGCATCACCGGCTGGGGCGAATGCTATGCCTCCTCGGTCGGGCCTGGCGCGATGGCCCATGTGATCCGCGACGTGTTCGAGCGCCACATGGCAGGGGAGAACCCGGAAAACATTGAGCTGATGTTCCGGCGCGCCTATTCCTCGGGCTTCACCCAGCGCCCCGATCTGACCGTCATGGGCGCGTTTTCCGGGCTGGAGATCGCCTGCTGGGACATCCTGGGCAAGCACCGTGGCCGCCCGGTGCATGCGCTGCTGGGCGGGCGGATGAACGACCGCATCCGCGCCTATACCTATCTCTACCCGCTGCCGCAGCATGACATCAGCGCCTTCTGGACCTCGCCCGAGATGGCGGCGGAAGCGGCAGCGCAGAAAGTGTCCGAAGGCTTCACGGCGGTGAAATTCGACCCCGCCGGCCCCTACACGCTGCGCGGCGGCCATATGCCTGCGATGTCCGACATCAGCCTGTCGGTGAAATTCTGCAAGGCAATCCGCGAGGCGGTGGGCGACCGCGCCGATCTGCTGTTCGGCACCCATGGCCAGTTCAGCACCGCGGGTGCGATCCGGCTGGGCCAGGCGCTGGAGCCCTATGCGCCGCTGTGGTTCGAGGAGCCGACACCACCCGATGCCATTGAGGACATGGCCCGCGTCGCGCGCGACGTGCGCATCCCCGTGGCCACCGGCGAGCGGCTGACCACCAAGGCGGAGTTTGCCGCCATCCTGCGCGCGGGGGCCGCGGAAATCCTGCAACCTGCCCTCGGCCGGGCCGGAGGCATCTGGGAGATGAAGAAGGTCGCCGCCATCGCCGAGGTGTTCAATGCGCAGATGGCGCCGCATCTCTATGCCGGGCCGGTGGAATGGGCCGCCAATGTGCATCTGGCGGCCTCGATCCCGAATATCCTGCTGCTGGAAACCATCGAAACACCGTTCCACGACCAGCTGATCAAAAGCTCGATCCGGGTCGAGAACGGCTTTGTCACCGCGCCGGATGCGCCGGGCCTCGGCATCGAGGTGGACGAGGAGCTGGCCCGCGCCCATCCGTTCACCGGCTCGGACCTGCATCTCAACATGCAGGAAGCGCCCTGCGATTATGCCAATGGCAACGCCTTTGTCGGCGGGGCGCCGCCAGAGGCGGAATAGACCCGGCGCCGCGCCAGTTCAGTTGGAGACATAGCCCGCGACCACCTGCAACAGCTTGAACGCGGTAGAGGCGTCATTTTCGACCACGGCCAGGAATTCCTCCTCGCCGATACGCAGGCATTTGAGATCAGTGGCCGCCACCATGCTCAGCGCCCGCGGTTCCTGCCGGATCAGACCCAGTTCGCCGACCAGGCGGCCGGGGCCGACCGTGGTGACCAGCCGGTCCTCGCCGCCATCCTGTGGCAGGTAGAGCCCCGCCTCGCCCTCCAGCACCATATAGGCGCCGTCCGAGGCCTCGTCGTCCTTGAGGAACACGGTCTCGCCCTTCTTGGCCTCGTACCAGCGCGCGCCGAAGGCCAGCAGCCGCAGCTGGCGGCGGTTCAGCCCAGAGAACAGTTCGGTCTGTTCCAGCGCCCGCAGCTTGCGCGCAAGATCCTGGCTGCCCGCCCCGTCGCCCGACGCGGGTGCCTGCACCTTGTCGCTGACCAAACGGCCCTGTCGCAGCTCGAAATAGGCGTCAAAGACATCGGGGCTTTGGAAGGAGGGCGCGAGATAGATCAGCGTTGTCTCCGGCAGCAGTTTGCGCAGGTTGTTGTGAACCGCCACGCGGGTCTCCAGATCATAGCTCGCCATCGCGGAATCGAGGATCAGGATGTCCGGCCGCTTGATGGTGGCCCGACAGAAGGCCAGCGGTTCGGCAAAACTGGCGGCCAGCCCCTGCCCGCCCACTGCGATCGGCATGTCAAAGATCAGCGCCACCACCTGATCGCGCAGCCCCTCGCGGACCATGATCTCGGAAACCAGTTTGCGCACCTCGTCCCCCTTGCCGCCCGCGCTGTCGGAAATCTTGCCGAACAGCGCGTTTTCCAGCACCGTCAAGCTGGGGGCGAAACGCGTCGCGGAGAAGGGTTCGAACCCGGTGCGCAAGGCCTTCAGCAAGCTGTCGCCGTGGCTGCGGCGGTAGCTCAGGATGCGCTCCTTCATATCCTCCCCGAAGGCGGGGCCGATCTGTTCGGCAGAAATGGTGAAGGGCACGATCAGCAGCTGCGCCAGCTCTTCGCGGCTGAGCCCGGCTGCGCTGACATCGCCGGGACGTTCGGTCAGCGCCAACGCAGCCTCGTAGGCCGCGACATCAAGGCCCAGCTTGCGGAACAGCGGGTGGTCTGTGCCATCCATGCCGAAGATCTGCCGCAGCATTTCGACCACATCGCGCGTCAAGGCCACCAGCCCCTCATCGAGGCCCAGCTGCTTCAGAAGGCGAAGGAACTCGCCATGGCGCTGCAGATTCTCGCCGGTCAGCGCCTCCCTGCTGGCGGCGAAGACGAGGTTTTCCACCACCGGAAGCGTCGGGTTATAGGTGTCGGGGTCGAGGAAATGCACATGGGCTTCCAGCCCGGCGTCACGGACAGCCTGGCGGAAGGTCGGGCGCAGAGCGGTGAGCTGTTCGGCCAGCTCCGGGTGCGCCAGCGCCTCGAAACGCTGTTCGATCCCGCGCCGGAACAAGGCCGTGTCCGAGCCGATGCCCTCCACCAGGTTGAGCCACCATCCGCGCAGCTCCGCTTCGCTCGAGAAGCCTGCCAGGCTTGGGTCGAGCCAGGGGGCATCAAACGGGTCCGGACTGTTGCCGGCCCGCTGCGCCATGTCCAGCTTCTTGCTGTCGAGCCCTTCGCCCAGTGGGCGCAGGCGCATCGGCATCAGAACGTTGTCGCCGAAGGAGCCCTGGAACAGCACCGGTCGCGAGGTGGCATAACCGATGCGCGCCGCGATCGTCGCCTGGTGCAGCCCCCGCAGATCACGATCCGCCACCGTCACACGACCGGCGGTCGGCAGGATTTCCCGGGTCAGCAGCTCGGCCAGTGCCCGGCGGTCCTCCTCGGAAGGGGCCGCGATGCCGACCACCTGCCCGGCCGGGAAGGTCGCGCTGAGATCCTCGAGGACGAGATTACCGTCGGTGTCGCGCACATTGACCGACTCCAGAACCACATCCCCGTTCAGATGTTCCAGTTCGTCCGGCTCGCCCGTCATCAGGGTCTCGTCCACCATGCCCGGCGGAGCGAAGCGTTCCAGGATCACCTCCCAGCGCAGGGCCATGTCCTGGGTCTGATTGTAATAGGTCAGCAGCTCCTTCCAGGGCGAGGCCAGATCCTTGTAGGCGGCCAGCGCCGCCACCAGCGCCCCCAGCGACACCTTGCCCTGCAGCACCAGATAGCCGCCCACCGCGTAAAAGAAGAACGGCGTCAGCTGGGTAATGAAGTTGTTGAGAAACTTCATGAAGAATTTTTTCTGGTAGATCTCGAAGCGGATGTCGTAGAGCCGCCCCAGCCGGGCGGTGATGACGGCCATCCGGTAGCGCCAGCCGCCGTTGATGCGCAGCGTCGAGGCTCCCGCCGCACTTTCGCCGATCTCGGTGGCCAGCGCGCGGACCTGCTTGATCCGTTTCTTGTTCAACAGGTTGATCTGCCGCTGCAGCATCGGGATCAGCCAGCCCTGCAACGGAATCAGCGCGATGGCCGCCATGCCGAACCAGAAGTTCTGCAGGAACAGGAAGAACAGAATCGTCAACATCTGTCCGGCCTGAAGCACCGGCTGGCTGACCGCATCGCCCATCAACCCGCCCATCGGCTCGGATTCGGAGGTGACCATGGAGACCAGCTCGCCCTGGCTGACCCGTTCGAAATACGGCTGCGGAAAGCGCAGCACCCGGCCAATCAGCTGATAGCGGAACCGCCGCAACATGCGCTCGGCCAGCACGCCCTTCATGGTGTTGATGCGCATCTTCAGCAGGCCGTGGCACAGAACCGACAGCAGGAAGGCGCCGCACAGCAGCCACAGGAAGGTCAGCTGGTCGACACTGTAGCCCAGCACATCAATGGTCTGGGTCTCTGCGCCGATGGCATCATTGATGATGCGCTTGGGCAGCTCCAGCGTCAGGTAAAGCAGCGGAAACAGACAGGCGGTGACGACCAGCAGAACCAGCTGATCGCGTTTCGAATATTTCCAAATGAAACGGAACAAAGAGCGTTCGATGGGAAGGCTCCATCAATGGCGGCGGCTGGTCAGGATCTCATATAGGGGTACCCCGGTTTGACGGGAACAGGCAATGGCAAGTAAAATCGCGTATCCCGTTGCGGCATCATACGTCACAACATTTGCCAGCAGGGAAAAAATCCGTAAGGTTCCAGCGAAGTACACTTGCTGGAGGTGTTTTGCGTTGCCTGAATTTGTCGGTTCCGTTCTGCTGCTGCTCTGCGCTCTGCAGGTCAAGCACATGTTTGCCGACTTCTTCCTGCAAACGTCAAAAATGCTGTCCGGCCGCTGTGCCTATGTCCACATGGGCCGCGCCCAGCATGCCGGGGTGCATGTGATCGGATCGATCATCGTCTTTGCTCTGTTCGGCTCCCCGCTGAGCTTCATCCTGCCGCTGGCAATGCTGGAGTGGGTGGTGCATTTCCACATCGACTTTGCCAAGGCACGCTATTGCGAGATGAAGGAGCTGAACCCCCAGCAGGCCCGGTTCTGGCAGGCCATGGGGGCAGACCAGGCGCTGCATCAACTGACCTATATCGCCATGGGCTGGGCCTGGATAAAATACGTGGCATTGTAATCAAGTCGCGTAAACCACGGCGCTGACCCTGCCCGTCACGCCTGCACAGCGCCGGTGGGCGGATCCGCCGCTCAGGGCACCAGGGGACGGTCGCGCTTGATCGTGCGCAACACAACATTGGTTTGCGCGCTTGCCACTGCGGGCAGGCGAAACAGAAATTCCTCCAGGAACCGGTTGTAGGCCTCCAGGTCCGGGGCCAGCACCCGTAAATGATAATCGGCCTGACCAGTGGTCGCATAACACTCCTGCACCAGCGGGCTGATCTCGACCGCGCGGATAAACTCGACCAGTTTTTCCGGGTCGTGCCGGGTCAGCTGGACATGCACCAGCGCCTCAAAGCCCAGCCCCATCGCCGGAGCGCTGACGATGGCGCCATAGCGCTCGATCACTCCGGCCTCCTCCAGTGCGCGCACCCGCCGCCACAGCGCCGACGAGGACATGCCCACAGCCTCTGCCAGATCCGCGTTCGAGATGCGGCAATCCTCCTGCAGCATCTTCAGAATGCGGCGGTCCCTGTCGTCGAGTTTCATTTTCGGTCCAATCATCCAGTTTTAACCCCCATTCCGGCACAGCCGACCACAAATAAGCGAAACTCCAGCAAATGGGGCAAAATATTTCAAAGGATCAGGATTATCTTACCGCTCAGATATGAACGCGCGCAAGGACACTCTCGCAGATGACCAAGCTGAGCCACGATTTTCGCAGCTACAAGTTGGATGACCGTTATGAGCTGACCCAGGGCCGGGTGTTCCTGACCGGCACCCAGGCGCTGGCCCGCATCATGCTGGACCAGGCCCGCCGCGACCGCAACGCGGGGCTGAACACGGCCGGCTTTGTCTCCGGCTACCGCGGCTCGCCCTTGGGCGGGGTCGACCTGGAGTTCTGGCGCGCCAAGGACCGGATGAAGGCCAACCGGATCAAATTCATGCCCGCCGTCAACGAGGATCTGGGCGCGACCGCCGTGCTGGGCGCGCAGCAGGCGGTGCTGGACCCGCATTGCGAGGTCGAGGGCGTGTTTTCCATGTGGTACGGCAAGGGGCCGGGCGTTGACCGCTCGGGCGATGCGCTGAAGCATGGCAACGCCTATGGCTCCTCGCCCAAGGGCGGCGTGCTGGTGGTGGCCGGCGACGACCACGGCTGCGTCAGCTCCTCGATGCCGCATCAGTCGGACGCGGCCTTCCTGTCATGGTTCATGCCGGTGCTGAACCCGGCCGACGTGTCGGAATACCTGTCGTTCGGCGAATACGGCTTTGCGCTGTCGCGCTACTCCGGCACCTGGGTCGGTTTCAAGGCAGTGTCGGAAACGGTCGAGAGCGCGCGCTCGGTCGAGCTGCAGCCGGATCGGCAGTTCATCTACCCTGAACTACCGGACTACCCCGGCGGCCTGCACATCCGCCGTGCCGACCTGCCCTCTCCCGAGATCGAGACCCGCATCCAGGCCAAGCTCGACGCGGTGCGCGCCTTTGCCGAGGCCAACCCGATCGACCGCAAGATCTACGACATCAGCGAGGCGCGGTTTGGCTTCGTGACCACCGGCAAAGGGCATCTTGATCTGATGGAGGCGCTACGGCTCCTCGGCCTGGACGAGGCTGCTTGCCGCCGCCTGGGCATCGACATCTACAAGGTCGGCATGGTCTGGCCGCTCGATCGCAAGGACGCGCTGACCTTCGTGCAGGGCAAGCAGGAGGTGCTGGTCGTCGAGGAAAAACGCGGCATCATCGAGAGCCAGTTCAAGGAATACTTCTATGACTGGCCGGGCAAGAAGCCGGAAAAGATGGTCGGCAAATATGACAGCGAGGGCAACCCACTGATCCCCTGGACCGGCGAGCTGAGCCCGCGGATGCTGGCCCCGATCGTGGCGGCACGGCTGGACAAGTTCTTCCCGGAGGAAAACCTGCCTGCCAAGGCCGCGGCGCTGACGGCCGAGAAGCCCAAGGTGCTGAACGTGCCCGGCGCGACCCGCACGCCTTATTTCTGCTCGGGCTGTCCGCACAACACCTCGACCAAGCTGCCCGAAGGCTCCAAGGCGTTTTCCGGCATCGGCTGCCACGTGATGGCCAGCTGGATGGACCGCGACACCGCGGGCTATGCCCAGATGGGCGGCGAGGGCGTGCCGTGGACGGTGGCGTCGCAGTTCAACGGGAACAAGCACGTGTTCCAGAACCTTGGCGAGGGCACCTGGTATCACTCCGGGTCGCTGGCGATCCGCCAGGCGGTCGCCGCGGGCACCAACATCACCTACAAGATCCTCTACAACGACGCGGTGGCGATGACCGGCGGCCAGCCGGTGGACGGGCCGGTTTCGGTGCATGGCATCGCCCAGACCTGCCGCGCCGAGGGCGTGGAGCGGATCGCGCTGGTGTCGGACGACATCGACAAGTTCCACCGCAGCGACTTCCCCTCCGGCACCACCTTCCACGACCGTGCCGAGCTGGACACGGTGCAGCGCGAGCTGCGCGAGATCCCCGGCGTGACCGTGCTGATCTACGAGCAGACCTGCGCAACCGAGAAACGCCGCCGCCGCAAGCGCGGCAAGATGGAGGACCCCAAGCGGTTCGCCTTCATCAACGATCTGGTCTGCGAGGGCTGCGGCGACTGCTCGGTGGAATCCAACTGCCTGAGCGTAGAGCCGAAGGAAACGCCGTTCGGTCGCAAGCGCAAGATCAACCTGTCGACCTGCAACAAGGACTTCTCCTGCCTGAACGGCTTTTGCCCCAGCTTTGTCACCGTCGAGGGCGCCACCCGCCGCAAGAAGAAGATCGCGGGCCTGGATGCGGCACGGCTGACCGCCAAGCTGCCCGCGCCTGACCTGCCGTCGCTGGAGGCCCCGTTCGACCTGTTGGTCACCGGTGTCGGCGGCACCGGCGTGGTCACCGTCGGCGCGCTGATCACCATGGCGGCGCATCTGGAGGGCAAGGGCGCAAGCGTGCTCGACTTCACCGGCTTCGCCCAGAAGTTCGGCACCGTGCTGAGCTACATCCGGCTGTCGAACGCCCCCGAGACGCTGAACCAGGTGCGGATCGGCGAAGCGAGCGCGGATGCGGTGATCGGCTGCGACGTGGTTGTCAGCTCGGCGCCCAAGGCCTCGATCCACTATCGGGCGGGGACCAAGGTGGTGCTGAACCGCGCCGAGATGCCCACTGGCGATCTGGTGCTGCGCCGCGATGCCGACCTGATGGCGGGCGTGCGAGAAAAGACCATCGCCGACGCGGTGAGGCCGCAGAACCTGTCGGGCTTCAACGCCAACGAGGCCGCCGAGACACTGCTGGGCGATGCGGTGCTGGCGAATGTGATGATGCTGGGCTTTGCCTGGCAGAAGGGGCTGGTCCCGGTCAGTGCCGGCGCGCTGGACCAGGCGATCGAACTGAATGGCGTTGCCATCGAGAAGAACCGGCTGGCCTTTGCCATCGGCCGCGCCATGGCGGTGGATGCGAAACTGGTCGCCGACCACTACGAGGAGCCCAAGCCCAAGGAAGAGACGCTGGAGGCGCTGATCGGCCGCCGGTCGACCTTCCTCACCGGTTATCAGGACCGTGACTATGCCGCGCGCTACGCGGATACGCTGGAACGCTTCCGCAAGGCGCTACCCACAGACGTGCGCGATGAGCTGACCCGCGCCGCAGCGCGCTCCCTGTTCAAGCTGATGGCCTACAAGGACGAGTATGAGGTCGCCCGGCTGCTGACCAGCGAGACCTTCCAGCACCAGCTGAACGAAGAGTTCGAGGGCGACTTCAGCGTCAAGTACCACCTCGCCCCGCCGCTGATGACATGGAAGCGCGATACCCGCGGACGCCCCGTGAAGCGGGCCTTTGGCCCTTGGTTGCGCCCGCTGATGGACCTGCTGTCACGGGGCAAGCGCCTGCGGGGCACGGCCTTCAACATCTTTGGCTACCACGAAGAAGCCCGGCTGCACCGCGACCTGTTGCGCTGGTACGAACAGGCGCTGGAACAGGTGGCCGCTCGATATGACGGCCAGAACCACGAAGCCTGCCTGGAAGTGCTGAAAGCGCCGATGGAAATCCGCGGCTATGGCCCCGTGCGCCTCAGCGCCGCCCGAAAGGTCCGGCAGGAGGCCGACGAGGCGCTGGCGGCGCTATGACGCTGCGACCCGCGCCTCAGCGCGCAAGTGAACCTGGACGAACCGCCCCTGACCGGGGCGGTTTTGCCGTCAGATATCCCAGTGCTGCCGGGTAAACGCGGCGAACTCTTCCAGTTCCTCCGGCAGCGGCTCACGACCGGTGAATACGCGCAGGTATTCCGGCGTCATCTCCAACCGGTGGGCATGGCTTTCGTTGGGATCCGCCATGTCGTAGCCGATCTGCATGTAGTAGAGCACCTTGGCGCGCGTCATCGCTTCCAGCGGCGGGTAGTCATAACGCATGAACATGGCCGTCAACGCCTCGACCCGGCGCTGATCGGACCGATCCAGCAGGCTGCGCACCTTGCCCGACCGCCGTGCCCAGTCGCGCACGGCAAAATCAAGCGCGATATTGAACAGCTCGGAATTGGCAATGCAATGGAACACGTTCAGCACCGCCCCGGTGACGGTCTTGGCTGGCAATTCTGCCTGGCGCACCATGCCGGCGGTGTTTGTCTGCTCCCAGGTCTGCAACAGCGCATCGAGAAGATCCTGCCGGGACCGGAAGTACCAATAGAAGGATGAGCGTGAGACCTGCATCCGCTCGGCCAGCGCCAGCACCTTCACCTGCTCCACGCCGTCCGAGATCAGCACGTCCATCGCGACGTTCAGCCAATCCTCGCGGGTAACCTTAACGTTTCCAATCAGCGGTGATGCCGCCGGGTTGTCCCGGTGCAGAACAGGTTTGCGTGACATTGAGCCCCCCTAGGTGACACTGATCCCCGCACCTTACGGCGGCGGGCGCGGTAACGCCAGTTGGCAGCGACCTGCCCGCGCCCGATCGAGACATCGGATCGTGTTGCCATGTGATTTGGCGTGTGGAGATCCCTCGCTAGGGTGAAACCTTCATGAATTCGACACCGAATCCCGCTAGCAGCCCGCGGGCAGGTCCCGACAGTTGCACGAAAGGGCGGCAATGGCCCCTGCCCTGCGTCACATTGCCCAAATGGGGTTTGACTAACCCGGTCCGGACGCGCGAAGGTGTCTTAAAAACAGGGAAAATGCGATCTCATGCACGTCTCAACCCCGCCAGGCGGGCCATATTGAATGCAACCGCTTCTGTCCGTCGAGAACCTCAGCATCGGATTCGGCAAGGGCGCGCCGGTGGTGCAGGACGTCAGCTTTGCGGTGCAGCCGGGCGAGACACTGGCGCTGGTCGGTGAAAGTGGCTCCGGCAAGACCGTGTCCTGCCGCGCGGTGCTGCGCATCCTGCCCAAGGTGGCGCAGCTGCGCTCGGGGCGGATCCTGCTGAACACCGGCGGCAAGCAGCGCGACCTTGCCACACTGGACGAACGCCGTATGCGCGATGTACGCGGCAACATCATCTCGATGATCTTCCAGGAGCCGATGCGCTCGCTCTCCCCCCTGCACCGGATCGGCAACCAGGTGTCCGAAGTGCTGTGGCTGCACGGCGGCAAGACCGAGCGCGAGGCGCGCAAGCTGGTACTGGAGTGTTTCGAGCGTGTGGGGTTCCCCGATCCCGAACGCACCTACCGCTCCTACCCGTTCGAGCTGTCGGGCGGCATGCGGCAGCGGGCGATGATCGCGATGGCGATGGTGGCCAAGCCCGAGCTGCTGATCGCGGATGAGCCGACAACGGCGCTGGACGTGACGACGCAGGCGCAGGTGCTGGGCCTGATGAAGGACCTGCAGCGCGAGACCGGCATGGCGATGATCCTGGTGACCCACGATCTCGGCGTGGTCGCCAACATGGCCGAGCAGGTTGTGGTGATGCACAAGGGCCGGGTGATGGAAGCAGGCCGCGCCGAGCCGCTGCTGCGCGCCCCCGCCCACCCCTACACCCAGGCGCTGTTCAACGCCGCCCCCGCCATCCCGGACGAGGCCGTCGTTGCCATTCCGCCGCCGCGCGATGACCTCATCATGGAAATGAAGTCGGTCTCCAAGACCTACACGCTGCGGTCGGGCAAGGGCTGGCGGGCACCGGTTCTGATCCAGGCCTGCCGCGAGATCGACCTGCGGGTGACCCGCGGCGAGACCCTGGCCATCGTTGGCGAAAGCGGCTCGGGCAAGACCACCGCGGCGCGCATCGCGCTGGGGGCAGAGCCCCCCGATCCCGGCGGCAGCGTGCTGTTCCGCCCCGATCCCGACCAGCCGCCGGTGAAAGTGCATGACATGGACCGCGCCGAGCGCATGGCCTTTCAGCGGCAGGCGCAGATGGTGTTTCAGGATCCCTATTCCTCGCTGTCGCCACGGATGCGCATTCAGGACACGCTGGTGGAGCCCCTCGACATTCACGGTATCGGCAGCCGCAGCGAGCGGCGCGAAAAGGCGGCCGAGAAGCTGCGGCTGGTGGGGCTGTCTCCCGACATGCTGCAGCGCTATCCGCATGCGTTCTCCGGCGGTCAGCGCCAGCGCCTGTCGATTGCCCGCGCGCTGATGCTGGAACCGTCGCTGATCGTCTGCGACGAGCCGACCTCTGCGCTGGATGTCTCGGTGCAGGAGCAGATCCTGCGCCTGCTGGAGGACATCCGCGACCAGCAGAAACTGTCCTACCTGTTCATCAGCCACGATCTGGCGGTGGTGGCGCGCATCGCCGACGAGGTGGCGGTGATGCGGCGCGGCCTGATCGTCGAGCAGGCACCGCCGGAAACCCTGTTCTACAACCCCCAGCATCCCTACACCAAGGCGCTTATCGCGGCCCAGCCGGAGCCGGACATCGACCGTCCCATCGATCTTAAGCTGGTGGCCCAGGGCGCAGGCGCCCCGGAACAATGGCCCGAGGCCTTCCGCTTTCAAGGCCCCATAGCGCCGCCCTTGGTGCAACTGCCGCAACTGGAGGCTGGTCACAAGGTACGCTGCCATGTTTGACGTGATGAAACCCCTTCTTGCGGCGCTGTGCCTAGCCGCCCTGCCCGCCTTGGCGCAGCCGCCGGTGCAGGAAAGCGCCTTCTGGCGGGCCGAGGTCGACGCCGGGCACCTGCCGCCCGTGGCCGAGCGCCTCCCGGAAGTGCCGCTGGTGGTCGATCTCGCCGCCAAAGGCCGGACGCATGGCGTTCAGGGGGGCACGCTGAACACCATGGTGACCCGCTCCAAGGACATCCGGCAGATGGTGGTCTATGGCTATGCCCGGCTGGCGGGCTATGGCGAAGATTACAAGCTGCGGCCCGACATCCTGCTGGACTATGAAAACGAGAACAACCGCCGCTTTACCCTCAGGCTGCGGCCCGGGCACCGCTGGTCCAATGGTGACCCCTTCACCTCGGACGATTTCCGCTACTGGTGGGAGGACGTCGCCAACAACGAGCTGCTGAGCCCCTCCGGGCCACCGGATTTCCTGCGGGCGGGCGGCCAACTGCCGCGGGTCAGCTTCCCGGATGAAACCACCGTCATCTACGAGTGGGACCACCCCAACCCCGGCTTTCTGCACACGCTGGCACTGGCGCGTCCCCCCTTCATCTACCGTCCCGCGAAGTTCCTGAAGAAGTTCCACGCCGATTACGCCGATTCCAATGCGCTGGCGGAAGAGGTCGATTACGCCCGCGTCAAAAGCTGGGCGGCGCTGCACAACAAGTACGACAACATGTACAAGTTCGACAATCACGAGCTGCCGACCCTGCAGCCCTGGATCAATGCCTCGGCCGGCAAGAAGATCCGTCACCAGTTCGTGCGCAACCCCTATTACCACCGGATCGACAGCCGCGGCGTGCAGCTGCCCTATATCGACACGGTCGAAATGGAGATCGTCGGCGCCGGGCTGGTGGCCGCCAAGTCGAACGCCGGCGAGACGGATCTGCAGGCCCGCGGGCTGGATTTCCGCGACATTCCGATCCTGCGCAAGGGCGAGAAGGACGGCGGCAACTACCGCACCTACCTGTGGGGCAGCGGGGCGGCCTCTCAGATTGCGATCTATCCCAACCTGAACGTCAACGACCCGGTGTGGCGCAAGGTGTTCCGCGACGTGCGCGTGCGCCGGGCGTTGTCGCTGGCGATCAATCGGCGCGCCATCAACCGGGCCCTGTATTTCAACCTCGCCAAGCCGGGCGCGATGGCCGTTCTGGAGCAAAGCGCCTTTTTCGACCAGAGCCTGCGTGACGCCTGGGCTGACTTCGACCCGGAAGAGGCCAACCGGCTGCTGGACGAGGCCGGACTGGACAAGCGCGACGCCTATGGCATCCGCTACCTGCCTGACGGACGCCGGATGGAATTGATAGTGGAAACCGCGGGCGAACGTCAGGAAGAGGAAAACGCGCTCCAGATCATCACCGACGATTGGCGCGACGTGGGTGTGAAGCTCGTGATGCGCCCCCTCGACCGCGACATCCTGCGCAACCGGGTGTTCTCCGGCACCACCATGGCCTCGACGTGGTTCGGCTGGGACAACGGGCTGCCGCAACCCTATACCTCGCCGGTCTACCTGGCCCCCACGGACCAGACCTTCCTGTCCTGGCCGAAGTGGGGGCAGTATTATCAGACCGGCGGCCAGGCCGGTGAGCCGCCGGACTTGCCCGAAGCGCAGCGCCTGCTGTCGCTGTTGGAGGACTGGGAGGCAGCCACCACCGAGGAGGAGCGCAGCGCCGCCTGGCGCGAGATGCTGCAGATTCATGCGGATCAGGTCTTTGCCATCGGTGTGGTCGCGGCGGCGCCGCAGCCCGTGGTGGTGTCCAACCGACTGCGGAACGTGCCGGAACAGGCGATCTGGGCCTGGGATCCGGGCGCACATTTCGGGGTCTACCGGCCGGATGAATTCTACTTCGAGGACGGCCAGGGCTGATGGAAATTCTGCGCTACGCTCTTTACCGCTTTGGCACCATGCTGCTGACGTTGCTGGTGGTATCGGTGCTGATCTTCATCATCATCAACCTGCCGCCCGGCGATTACCTGTCCAACCAGATCGCCGAACTGCAGGCCACCGGCCAGTCCGCGGGCGTCGCCAAGGCGGAATTCCTGCGCAAGGAATACGCGCTGGATAAGCCGCTGTGGCAGCAATACATGATCTGGATGGGGTTCATGCCCGGCCCGCACGGGTTTTCCGGCATGATCCAGGGCAACTACGGCTGGTCGTTCGAATTCGACAGCCCGGTGGCCGAGATCGTCGGCGACAGCCTGTGGCTGACGGTGCTGGTCAACCTCGCGGCGGTGCTGTTCGTCTATCTGGTGGCGCTGCCGCTGGGCGTGCTGGCCGCGGCGCGGGCGCGGTCCTGGGTCGATTACACCACCGCCTTTGTCGGCTACCTCGGGCTTGCGACGCCGAACTTCCTGCTGGCGCTGATCCTGTTCTATTACGGCCACCGCTGGTTCGACCTGCCGATCGGCGGGCTGATGGCGCCCGAATACGAGGGGCTGCCGATGAGCTGGGATAAGGTGAAGTCGATCCTTGCGCATCTGATCGTGCCGACCTTCGTGATCGGCACCGCCGGCGCCTCGGCGATGATGCAGCGGCTGCGCGCCAACATGCTGGACGAGCTGGGCAAACCCTACGTCGAGACCGCCATCGCCAAGGGCATGAAGCCGTCGCGGATGCTGGCGAAATACCCGCTGCGGGTGGCCTTCAACCCCTTTGTGGCCGACATCGGCAACCTTTTGCCCTCGATGATCTCGGGCTCCGTTCTGGTGTCAGTGGTGCTGGGGCTGCAGACCATCGGCCCCACCCTGCTGACGGCGCTGAAGACACAGGACATGTTCCTGTCCGGCTTCGTGCTGATGTTCGTGGCCCTGCTGACGCTAATCGGCACGATGGTGTCGGATGTTCTGCTGATGCTGCTGGACCCGCGGATCCGCTATGAAGGAAAAAGCGCATGACCCAGCTGCCCGACGGACGCTATGTCGACGACGCGCCCTATAACCCGAAGGCCGCCCTGCTGGAGGTGGAGCGCAAGGATCTGGACGCGCCCAACTGGCTTTTGGTCTGGCGCAAGTTCCGCACCCACAGGCTGGGACTGGTCTCGGGCGTGTTTCTGCTGATCTGCTATGTGCTGCTGCCGGTGGCCGGCTTCATCGCGCCCTACGGGCCGAACCAGCGCCACAGCGAGCATCTGTACTCCCCGCCGCAATCGATCAACCTGTTCCACGAGGGAGAGTTCATCGGGCCCTATGTCTATCCGCTGACCTCGCACGCGGATCTGGAAAGCTTTCAGTGGGTGTTCACCCCAGATCTGGAGAACCCGCAGAAGCTGAAATTCTTCTGCGAGGGCACCGAGCACCATATCGCCGGGCTGATCCCCTCCACCACGCATCTGTTCTGCTCGCCGGACCCGGCCAAGCCGGTGTTCCTGTGGGGCTCCGACCGGCTGGGGCGGGACATGTTCTCGCGCATTCTGTACGGCGCGCAGCTGTCGCTGACGGTGGGCCTGATCGGGATCACCGTGTCCTTCGTGCTGGGCATCTTCTTTGGCTCGCTGGCGGGCTACCTGGGCGGCAAGACCGACTGGGTCATCAACCGGGTGATCGAGGTGCTGCGCTCCCTGCCCGAACTGCCGCTGTGGCTGGCGCTGTCGGCGGCGGTGCCATCGAACTGGTCGCCGGTGACGGTGTTCTTCATCATCTCGATCATTCTCGGCATTCTCGACTGGCCGGGGCTGGCGCGGGCGGTGCGGGCCAAGTTCCTGTCCCTGCGCGAGGAGGAATTCGTGCGCGCGGCCGAGATGATGGGCGCCTCCTCGGGCCGGGTGATCCGCAAGCATCTGCTGCCGAACTTCATGTCGCATCTGATCGCCTCGGCCACGCTGTCGATCCCGGCAATGATCCTCGGCGAGACCGCGCTGTCGTTCCTTGGCCTTGGCCTTAGGGCACCGGCGGTCAGCTGGGGCGTGATGCTGAACGATGCGCAGAACCTCGCCTCGATCGAGATCTACCCCTGGACCGCCATTCCGATGCTGCCGATCGTGATCGTGGTGCTGGCGTTCAATTTCCTAGGCGATGGGCTGCGCGACAGCCTAGACCCGTACCAGCATTGAGCCTGATCTCTGCCCTCCCCGCGCCCGGTCACTACCGTGTCACCGGCACCGGCCACTGGCAGAGCGCCTTTGCCGTGACCGAACTGGCCACGGCCTCGGTGGCTGCCGTCGGGGTGGAGCTGGCCAAGCTGATCGCCGCCCTGAACCTGGCACCTGCGCCGCCGGAGGTCACGGTGGACCAGCGCCTGGCCTCGCTATGGTTCGGCTACAGCTTCCGGCCCGAGGGCTGGGAAATGCCCGGTCTGTGGGACGCCATCGCGGGCGATTATAAAACCGCGGACGGCTGGATCCGGCTGCACACCAACCTGCCCCACCATCGCCGCGCCGCGCTGCAGGTGCTGGGCTGCGCCGAGGACCGCCCGGCGGTGGCTGCCGCGGTACACGGCTGGCGGGCAGAGGATCTGGAAACCGCAGTGGTTTCGGCTGGTGGCGTGGCCGCGGCCATGCGCAGCCGGACGGCATGGCTCGCCCATCCGCAGGGCCGCGCGGTGGCGGCAGAGCCGCTGATCCGCTGGGGCGCACGCCGCGAGATCCGTCTGCGGAACCGGCCCCAGGCAACGCGGGAACGGCCCCTGGCCGGGCTGCGCGTGCTGGACCTGACGCGGGTGATCGCGGGGCCGGTGTCGACCCGCACGCTGGCCGGTTTTGGCGCCGAGGTTCTGCGTATCGATCCGCCCGGCTGGGACGAGCCGGGGGTGATCACGGATGTGTCGCTGGGCAAGCGCATGGCGACGCTGGATCTGCGCAGCAGCACCGGGCGGCAACAGTTCCAGGCGCTGCTGGCGCAGGCCGATGTGCTGGTGCACGGCTACCGCCCCGGCGCGCTGGACGGGCTGGGCTTCGGC
Organism: Leisingera sp. S2M4; assembly: GCF_055398055.1. Classification (NCBI taxonomy): domain Bacteria; kingdom Pseudomonadati; phylum Pseudomonadota; class Alphaproteobacteria; order Rhodobacterales; family Roseobacteraceae; genus Leisingera; species Leisingera sp. S2M4. The sequence continues at coordinate 2,243,853 of NZ_AP040861.1, read as the reverse complement.
GCCGAGACCCGCCGCCGCATCGCGCCCGACCTGATCGAAGTGGCATTGGACGCCTACGGCTGGACCGGCCCCTGGGCGCAGCGGCGCGGCTTTGACAGCCTCGTGCAGATGAGCGCGGGCATCGCCGATGCAGGCCGCAGCTGGGCGGGCGCCGACCGCCCCGTGCCACTGCCGGTGCAGGCGCTGGACCATGCCACCGGCTATCTGATGGCGGCAGCGGTGATGTCCGCGCTGCACACCGCCCAGGGCGGCGCGCCGGTTGCCACCGCGCGCCTGTCGCTCGCCCGCACGGCAGAGGAACTGGCAGCGCTGCCGCAGTCTGCCGGGGGCGATGTCATCGAGGGCGCAGAGGACGCGGACTTTGCCGCCGCGGTGGAGGCCAGCGGCTGGGGGCCGGGTCGACGCCTGCTGCCGCCCCTGCAGCTGCGGCAGACGGCGATGCGCTGGGACCTGCCCGCCGCGCGCTGCGACAGCGCCGCACCACGCTGGCAGTAGCAGGCGGGCCTAGGGGCGCTGCCCCTCATAGCGGTCCCGGGAAATTCGCCCCGGAGACTTTTCAGCCAGAAACAGGCCCGCTTCCGCAACGGCGACGTCAGCGGTCGTCGGCACTGCCGCCCATTTCATCCAGCGCATCTTCGTCGATGGCAGCTTGCACCGCCCCCGTGGCCAGCTGTTTCTGTTTCGGCGTCAGCTCGTCTTCCTGATCCGGGGCCAGGCGAACGGTGACCTCGCGGTGGGCGAACTTGATGCCTTCGCGCGCAAACAGCTCGCGGATTTCCTGGTACACCCGCTTGCGCACCAGCCACTGATCGCCCGGTTTGGTCATGAATTTCACCCGGATGATCATGGCCGAATCCTGCATCTCGATCACACCCTGCGACTTCAGCGGCTGGATGAAGGCATCGCCGATCACCGGGTCTTCCAGCAGACTTTGGCCCAGCTTCTTGATCAGCTTGCGCACTTTTTCGACGTCGGTGTCATAGGTGACCCGCAGCGGCAGCTTCATCATCACCCAGTCGCGGGAGTAATTGGTCAGCACCTTGATTTCGCCAAAGGGAATCGTGTGCAGCGCACCAAGATGATGGCGCAGCTGGAAAGAGCGCACCGAGATCTTCTCGACCGTGCCCTTGACCTCGCCGATGTCGATGTATTCCCCTTTGCGGAAGGCGTCATCGACCAGGAAGAACGCGCCCGAGAAAATGTCTCGGACCAGTGTTTGCGAGCCGAACCCCACGGCAAGACCGACGACACCGGCACCGGCGAACAGCGGGCTGACGTTGATGCCCAGTTCCAGCAGAACGATCAGCACGATCGACACCACAACCACGGCCAGTATGGCCCCGCGAAACAGCGGCAGCAGGGTTGCGAGGCGACTTGCGCCCCCGGCTCCGCCTTCGTCCCCGAGTTCTGCCTCCGCCGGTGCCGACCCGACTTCTTCATCGATCTTGCTGTCGATCCAGATACGGAACAGGTGATAGACGATGTAGCCGATGAACAGGATCACCGTTATGTCGATCACCCGGTCGGCGGAGGTGGTGTTCAGCCAGGCGGCATCGGGGTTCCACACGATCACCAGCGAATAGGCTCCGACCACGAAGGCCAGAATACCGGCCACGCGGCGGGCAAGATCCTGATAGGTCGCTATGGGGTGGCGGCGCGGCAGCGGCAGCGAAACCTCGGCGGCCTCGGCTGGCCTGTCCGGTGCATCTGCCTGGCCCGCTTCTTCCCCCTCTGCAGAGCCAGGGTCCGCCCCCTGCTCTTCGAGCGACGGCGCAGCCTCGGGACGCCGCGCGCGACTGAAATAGCGTTCAATGAAATAGTTGATGACACCGTAGACGATCAGGATCGTGGTCAGCACGAAATAGCTGCCCGCCATCACCGGCACCGCCATGTCATTTTCCAGCACGAGATCAAACGCCAGCTTGAGCCAGCCAAAGATCATGTAGGCGATCAGCACCGGCGCCCAGGCCAGCGCCAGCCCCCGCACGAGCCAGGAACATTCCTCGGGCGGGCGGCCTGCACGGATGGCATTGGAAATGGCGCGCCCGTTGACCAGCACAAGCACCAGGTTCCCGAAGGTGCCCACAAGCGCCAGAACGCCATAAACCAGCGCATAGACGTTGTAGTTCAGCCCGAAATCACCCACCCAGGTGGCAAACAGGACCGAGGAAATGTCATAGGTCGCCAGCAACGACGCCCAGATGTAGAGCCGCCGGGCATCCCGGTCGGAGAACACCGGAATGCGGTATTGCGATAGATAGGGCGACAGCACCATGCGCCACAGATCCGACACGGTCCGGGCCAGGAAAAAGGCGGTGTAGATCGCGGTGGTGGTAAACTCGATCGAGGGATCGCCGGACGGACCGAAGATCACATAGGACGCAAGGGCGGCAAACAGCATCGCAAAGACGGTGCCCCCGACCCCCATGAAGAACCGGAAAATCAGGAACGGCATCTTCTCCTGATAGCCTTCGGGCTGCTGCTTGATGCGTGCGACCACGTAGCGTTTGGCAATACGCTTGCCGTAGATCTCGACCGACAACCAGCGGCCGATCATCAGCAACAGCACGCTCCATCCCAGAACTTCGACATAGGTGCTGATGCGCCCGTCGGGGCTGGTCTGGCGCAGGATGTACTGCATTTCAAAGACCGAATAGGGCAGCGCCTCAAGACGGCTGGCAAGCTCGGCCCGGAAGGCCGCGACCTTGGACTGCGCCTGCATCAGCGCCGAGGGCTTTTCCATGTGCTCGCCTGTCGGCTGCCCGCTCGTCTCGGGGGGCTCGGGCGGGGTCAGCAGCTGCCCGTTGCTGTCGACAACGACCACGCCGACGCCTGCCTGCGCGGCCTGTTCGAGGATGCGGGACAGGCTATCCGCGCTCGCCGGTTCACGTTCCTGCGCTTCGGCGTGAGCAACCGTGGACAGGATCAGGAGCCCCATCAGCAGAATTCGACCAACAACGTGCAGCATGGGCGCCTATCCTTCTGGAATTGTAACCAGAATTAACCACGCGCGGTAACGTCATGCAAATTTTCCCGACGCGGATCAGATTGCCCCCTTGCCCCTGCCGCATGATTGCATAGGTGCGGGGGGCAGGTTATACCGATCCCAACCTCCGCCGACGGGCGGGCAGCAGCGCAGCTTTGTCCCGCGGGTGCGGTCGGCTGTATCCTGCAAAAGCAGAACCAACAGTCGGCACCCCGCCCTCAGCAGTCGGGGCTGCGCAACCCGAGGCAGAGAATGGCACAACACGACAGCCCCCGCCCGGCCCCAGGCTCAGCCCCCAAACCCCGTGTTCCGGTCCTGGCGCCGCCCGTTTCGGCCGGTTTGGGCGTGGACCCTTCAGGCAAGCGAGCCCATGACACAGCCAGGTGAATCCCCAGCCTCTGCGAGCTCCCCGAAACGCGGGCCGCGGGTCATGTTCTACAGTCACGACACGTTCGGGCTCGGCCATTTACGCCGCTCCCGGGCCTTGGCAGGCGCCATCACCACCGCGACGCCGCAATCCTCCGCGCTGATCCTGACCGGATCGCCGGTTGCGGGGCGGTTCTCGTTCCCGGCCGGGGTCGATCACATCCGCCTGCCCGGCGTCATCAAGCGCTCCGACGGCTCCTATGCCTCGCGCACCATGGGCATGAGCATCGAGGAAACCGCCGAACTGCGGGCAGCCCTGATCCGCTCCACCGTGGAGCAATACCAGCCGGACGTGCTGGTTGCCGACAAGGAACCGACCGGCTTTCGCGGCGAATTGATCCCCGCGCTGGAGTTCCTGAAGTCGGAAGGCCGCTGCAAGCTGGTACTGGGACTGCGCGATGTGCTGGATGCGCCCGACGTGCTGGCCGCCGAATGGGAGCGCAAGCAGGCGGTCGAGGCCACCCGCGACTTCTATGACGAGATCTGGGTTTATGGGCCGAAGTCCGTCTATGACCCGACCGAGGGCCTGCCGTTCACGCCGCAGATGCGGGCCCGGATGCACTGGACCGGCTACCTGCGCCGCGACCTGGGCCAGGTCGGCGAACCGCCGCAGCAACCCTATCTGCTGGTCACCGCCGGTGGGGGGGGCGACGGAGAGATGATGGTGGATCTGGTGCTGTCTGCCTACGAGGCCGACCCTGACCTGTCTCCGCGTGCCGTGCTGGTCTATGGCCCCTTCCTGTCCGGTGACACGCGCGCGGATTTCGAACAGCGGGTGGCCCGTTTGCAGGGGCGCGTAACCGCCGTTGGCTTTGAATCGCAGATCGAAACCCTGTTCGCCGGAGCCCAGGGCGTGGTCTGCATGGGCGGCTACAACACCTTCTGCGAGGTGTTGTCTTTTGACAAACCCGCAGTGATCGTGCCGCGCACGACCCCACGTCTCGAACAGTGGATCCGCGCCAACCGCGCCGAGGAACTGGGGCTGTCGACCATGCTGGATGAAACCCGTGACGGTTGGACGGCTTCGGCCCTGGCCCGTGCGATCCGCGCCCTCGCCACCCAGCAGCCGCCCTCTGCCGCAGGCTCGGAAGGTTTGCTGGACGGGCTCGACTATGTCACCCGTCGGGTCCAGATCCTGTTGCAGGACGCGCCGCAGAGGACGGCAGAATGACCGCCGCTCGCCCGCCGCTGGCGGTGGTGGTCAAGGGCTGGCCGCGACTGTCAGAAACCTTCATCGCGCAGGAGCTGGTGGCGCTGGAAGCCGCTGGCCACAGCTTTGAGATCTGGTCGCTGCGCCACCCCACTGACGTCAAGCGCCATCCGCTGCATCAGCAATTGCAGGCACGGGTGAACTACCTGCCGGAATACCTGTACGAGGAACCCGACCGGGTCTGGCGCGCCCGCGCCGCCGCGCAGCAGCTGCCGGGCTACGCCGAGGCCTACCGCGTCTGGCGCGCCGACCTGCGCCGCGACTGCACCCCCAACCGGATCCGCCGCTTTGGCCAGGCCTGCGTGCTGGCCGCCGAGATGCCCGCCGAGGTGCTGGGGCTGTACGCGCATTTCCTGCACACGCCGTCCTCGGTCGCGCGCTATGCCGCCATCATGCGCGGCCTGCCGTGGAGTTTCTCCGCCCACGCCAAGGACATCTGGACCTCGCCCGACTGGGAGATCACCGAGAAACTCTCTGCCGCGCACCACGGGGCCGCATTTGGTGCGACCTGCACCGGCTTTGGCGCCCGCCATCTGCAGGACATGGCCGATACGCCCGACCGGGTGGATCTGGTCTATCACGGGCTGGACCTGTCACGCTTTCCGCCCCCGCCGCAGCGAAGGCCGCGCCATCCGCAGGACCCGGTGCATTTCATGTCGGTCGGGCGTTTGGTGGAGAAGAAGGGCTTTGACCGGCTGATCGCGGCGCTGGCGCTGCTGCCTGCGGGGCTGGACTGGCATTGGACCCATATCGGCGGCGGCGGCCTTGGCGATCTGCTGCAAGGCATGGCCGAGGATGCGGGCATCGCCGATCGCATCACCTGGCGCGGCGCCTGCGACCAGCCCGAGGTGATCGAGGCGATGCGGGCCAGCGATCTGTTCGTGCTGCCCAGCCGGGTGGCCGCCGACGGCGACCGCGACGGGCTGCCGAACGTGCTGATGGAGGCCGCCTCGCAAGGGTTGCCGATCCTGTCGACGCCGGTGTCAGCCATCCCCGAGTTCATCACCCACGGCACCCACGGCCTGCTGAGCGAGGACAGCCCCGAGATGCTGTCCGAAAGCCTGCTCTATGCCGCGCGGCATCCGGACCGGCTGGCAGAAATGGCCGAAGCCGCGCTGCAGCGGCTGCGCAGCGACTTTGGCATGGACCCCGGCATTGCCCAGCTGTCGCGGCGGCTGAAAGCGATGCTGGCGCAGGATTGATCACGGATGGCACCGGGACGCGGCACGCGGATCGCCTTTTACGCGCCAATGAAGCCGCCGCACCACCCGGTGCCCTCGGGCGACCGCGCCATTGCCCGCAACCTGATGGCGATGCTGACCGCCAGCGGGGCCGAAGTGCAGCTTGCTTCGGAGCTTCGGGTCTATGACAAGCAGGGCTGTGCCGACACGCAAGCGAGGCTGAAAGATGCAGCCAGTCAAGAGGTCGCCCGGCTGCTGCGCGACATGCCCCCGGCGGATCTCTGGGTCACCTACCACAACTACTACAAGGCGCCGGACCTGATCGGTCCGGCCGTGGCGCGCGTTCGCGGCATGCCCTATGTGCAGATTGAATCCACCCGCGCGAAGAAACGGCTCAGCGGCGGCTGGGCGGAGTTCGCCCGTTCGGCCCATGCCGCCGCCGATGCTGCCGCAGCGATCTTTTATTTCACCGAACATGACCACTTTGCCCTGCAGCGGGACCGCGCAGGCAGTCAACTGCTGGCGCAGCTCCCGCCCTTCCTGCCGCGCGCCGCTCTGCCCCGCGCGTCCGCACTGGACGGACCGATGCTGACCGCTGCGATGATGCGCAAAGGCGACAAACTGGCATCCTACCGGCTGATCGCCGAAACCCTGCCGCTGATTGAAGGGGACTGGCAGCTGGACATTGCCGGCGACGGCCCTGCCCGCCCGGAGGTCGAGGCGATGATGGCGCCCTTCGCCAGTCGCGTCCGGTTTCTGGGCCAGCTGTCGCAGGACCCTTTGGCAGAGGCCTATGCCCGCGCCAGCCTGCTGCTGTGGCCCGGCGTCAACGAGGCCTTCGGCATGGTCTACCTGGAGGCGCAGGCGCATGGGCTGCCGGTGGTGGCACAGGACCGGCCCGGCGTGCGCGACGTGCTGCTGCCCGGAACGTATCCTGCGCCAGAACAGGGCGCGGCGGGCCTCGCGGCACTGGCAACGGAACTGCTGGGCGATACCGCGCTGCGCCGACACCACGGCACCCAGGCCCGCGCGCGGATCGCGCGCCGCCATCTTGAACCGGCAGCAGCCGCTTGTTTCTGGAACACTGTCACCCCATTGATCGAGGTCTCCCGATGATCCGACTTGCCCTGCTGCGCCACGGCCATACCTCCTGGAACCGCGCGGGCCGCATTCAGGGCCGCAGCGATATCCCGCTGGATGACGCCGCCCGCGCCGAGCTGGCAGCGCAAAGTCTGCCCCCGGACTGGGCGGATGCAGACCTGTGGTCCAGCCCGCTGAAGCGCGCGGCGGAGACCGCGGAACTCGTCGCGGGCCGACCGCCCCGCACCGCGCCCGCGCTGACGGAAATGAACTGGGGCGAGTGGGAAGGGCTGCACGGCACCGACCTGAAGGCGGACCCCGGCAGCGGTTTTCGCGACATCGAGGACTGGGGCTGGCACTACCGCCCGCCCGCCGGCGAAACCCCGGCCGAGGTCTGGGACCGTATCGCCCCTTGGCTGCGGGGGCTGACGCGCGACACGGTCGCAGTCTGCCACATCGGCATCATGCGGATGATCCTCGCCCGCGCCCACGGCTGGGACTTTGACGGTCCCGCGCCGTTCCGCGTCAAGCGCAACCGGCTGTTCGTCGTGGAAATCGACGGCCCGACCCTGCGCCCCGTGGATGAACCCATCCGCCTGATCCGCGAGGAGACCGCATGAAAGTCCTGATCGCAGTCACGCATCTTCTGGGCACGGGCCATCTGTCGCGGGCGCTGACACTGGCGCGGGCCTTCGACCGCGAAGGGCATCAGGTCACGCTGGTCAGCGGCGGCTTTCCGGCACCGCAGCTGGACACACGCGGCGTGACGCTGGTGCAGCTGCCGCCGCTGCGCTCTGACGGGGTGGATTTCACCCGGCTGCTGACCGCGAGAGGCTCCGTGGCGCAGGCTGAGGATCTGGCCCAGCGTCAGTCGCAGATTTGCGCTGCCCTGCAAGAGGCGCAGCCAGATGTGCTGATTACCGAGCTTTACCCCTTTGGCCGCCGCTCCCTGCGCGGCGAGTTTCTGGCGCTGCTGGAGGCCGCCCACAAGATGCCGCGCCGCCCGGTGATCCTGTCTTCGGTGCGCGATATCCTGGCGCCGCCCTCGAAACCGGACAAGGCCGAGAAGGCCGATGCGGTGATCTCGCAATTCTACGACGCGGTGCTGGTGCATTCCGACCCCGCCGCGACCCGGCTGCAGGTCAGCTGGCCGGTCTCGCCGATGCTGGAGGCCAAGCTGCGCTATACCGGCTACGTCGCCCCCGCCGCTGCCGGGCCGCACCCCGAGCGGGCCGGGACGGGCGAAATCCTGGTCAGCGCCGGTGGCGGCAGCGTCGGTGCCGATCTTTACCGCACCGCGCTGGAGGCCGCACGGCTGATGCCGGACCATCGCTGGCGGCTGCTGGTCGGCGGCACCGATGCGGCGGCGCGGATCGCCGAGTTTGCGCAGGCGGACTCCCCCGCCCTGCTGGAACCTGCCCGCCCCGATTTCCGTCAGATGCTGTCGCATGCCGCCGCCTCCGTCAGCATGTGCGGCTACAATACCGCGTTGGATCTTCTGCAGGCGGCAACCCCGGCGGTGCTGATCCCCTTTGATGCGGGCAATGAGACCGAACAGAGCCTGCGTGCCGACAGCCTCGCACCACTTGATGGCATCGAGGTTCTGGCCACGGCCGCGCTGACACCCGAGGCGCTATGCACTGCGGTCAAGGCTGCCATGCAGGCGCCGCAGCGTGATTCCAGCGGTTTCCGGTTTGACGGCGCCGCCCGGACCGTGGAGATTGCTGCGCAGCTGGAGAAGGAGCGCGGATGAAACCCGACTGGAACGAGCTGGATACAGAGCTGAGCCATTGGCGCGCGGCGCGCATGACGCTCCCCTTGTGGTGGCGCGATGATGACGCCACCTCCCATTCCACCGAGCTGGAACGCCTGGCCAAGGTCTCTGCCCGGCTGGAGCTGCCCGTACACCTGGCGGTGATCCCGCAGGGCGCCACGGCGGACCTTGCCCGATATGTCTCGGCACATCCGCAATTGCTGCCGGTTGTGCATGGCTGGGCGCATCAGAACCATGCCCCGGCGGGCGAGAAGAAAGCCGAATTCGGTGCCCATCGCCCCCTGGATGACCTGCTGGACGACGCCGAACGCGGGCTGGCGGCCTTAGAGGACCTGTTCGGCAGCGCCCTGCGCCCGATGTTCGTTCCGCCCTGGAACCGCATCACCCCGCAGATGCTGACCTGGCTCGCAGGCGCGGGGTACTCGGCAATTTCAACCTTCACGCCCCGCAAGCAGGCCAAACCTGCGCCGGGTTTGTTGCGGGTCAACACCCATCTGGATCCGATTGACTGGAAGGGGGGACGCGGGTTGCTGCCACCGCAGCAGCTGATTGCGCAAGTGACCCGCCAGCTGCGCGACCGCCGCCTCGGCGAAGCCGACAACAACGAACCCTATGGTCTGCTGACCCACCACCTTGTGCAGGACCGCGCGACGTGGGACTTCACCGTTGCCCTTGCAGAGCGCTTGCTGGCCGGACCGGCAGAAGCCTGGACCTTCGACGAAAGGATTTCCTGACATGAGCCGCCTTGATTCCATGCTGCGCCGACTGACCGCCCAACGCGACGGGCTGAACTGGGCTGCCAACCAGATTGCGGACACCGCCGGCGATGTGCTGGACCTCGGGCTCGGCAATGGGCGCACCTACGACCATCTGCGCGAAACGCTGCCGGACCGGCGGGTCTGGGTGATCGATCGGGTGCTGCAATGCCATCCTTCCTGCGTGCCGCCGGAACAGGATTTCCTGCAAGGTGAGGCAAAGCCGATGCTGGCGCAGCTGGCGGCCGGTGGTCACCGGATTGCCCTAGCCCACTACGATTTCGGCTTTGGTGACAAGGAAAAGGACGTGGCCGAGGCCGCAGCCCTGTCGCCGCATGTCGCCGCCGTGATGGCCCCCGGCGGCATCATCGTCTCCGGCCAGCCGCTGGTCGGGCTGGAGGAGCTGGACGGCCCCGCGGGCATCCCGCCGGGCCGCTACATGTTCTACCGCGCGTCCTGACTGCCCGCTGACGGCGCGCGCCCGCGCCGTCAGGCCACCCGCTGTCCGCGTGACCAGACGCCACGCAGCACCGGCGCGCCGCCGACCAGCCGGAAACGGATCAGGTCGGCCCGCTTGCTGATCTCCAGCCGCCCGCGGTCTGCCAGCGCCACCGCATCGGCAGGCGCATGGGTCACGGTGCCGAGGCCGCGGGCCATATCGCCCCACAGCTCGCCCAGCCGCACTGCCGACACCAAGAGCGCAGCCGGCACGTAGTCGGATGAGATGATGTCCAGAAGCTCCAGCTCTGCCAGCTCATGCGCTGCGACATTGCCGGAGTGCGAGCCGCCGCGGATCAGGTTTGGCGCGCCCATCATCACCTTGATGCCGTGGGCATGGCAGGCCCGCGCCGCTTCCACCGTGGTGGGAAACTCCGCCAGCTGGATGCCGTGACCCGCCGAAACCGCGACCTGCTCCGCCGTGGTGTCGTCATGGCTGGCCAGCACCGCCCCGAAGCGCCGCGCAGCCTTTACCGCCTCGGCCTCGTGCAGATCGCCGTAGGTGTCGCGCAACGATTTCAGGTGCGCCACATGGGCCTGAAAGCCCGCGTCATCGAACCCGTGCTTGCCCTTCACATAGGCCTCAAGCTTGGAGATGTCGCGAAACTGCCGCTGGCCCGGCGTGTGGTCCATCAGCGAGACAAGCCCGACCCGGTCCGCCTCGCCGAACTCGTTCAGCTCTTCCACCAGCGAGTCGGAACAGACCTCGGCCCGCAGATGCAGGAAATGCGAGATTTTCAGCGCGTTCTGGCCGCGCAGCTCCAGCAGTTCGCTGGCCAGCTGCCGGGCGTAGGCGCCATAGCGGCTTTCCTTGCGCTTGATCGAGCCGACGCGCATGGCGTCAAACACGGTGGTGATGCCGGTGCCCGCCAGTTCCGCATCATGGGCGATGATGGCGCTGGCATGGGGCCAGTCGACGCTGGGGCGCGGCTGGATGTGGCGTTCCAGATTGTCCGTGTGCAGCTCGACCAGACCGGGGCAGATGCAGTCGCCGCCGCAATCGACCGCGCCTGCAGGCACGGCAGTCCCATCGGAGATATCGGCAATGGCGCCATCCACGACTTTCACACTGCCGGTGCGGGTTTCGCCGGGCAGCACCAGGGTGGCATTGGCAAGAATCAACTCTTCTGTCATCTGAACTTCACATCTTTCGAGCTATGGAAGGCCACGTTTAGGAGGCCAATGTGACATTCACGCGATACGCGATCTATTATGCTCCGCCCGCGACGGCGGATTGGAGCCGGTTTGCCGCCAGCTGGCTGGGCTGGGACATGGAAACGGGGGCAGAGCTGCCCCATCCCGACATCGCCGGGCTGGATGTTGCCGAAATCACCGCGGTGCCGCGCAAATACGGGCTGCATGCGACGATGAAGCCGCCGATGCGGCTGGCCAAGGGGCAAACCCAGGCCGCGCTGGAGGACGCCTGCGCCGCGCTGGCCGCGCGCCAGCAGCCCGTCACGCTGGACGGTCTGCAGCTTGCGCGGCTGGGCCGGTTCCTGGCGCTGCGCCCGGTGGGGGATGAGACGGCGCTGAATGCGCTGGCCTCGGCCTGCGTTCGAGACCTCGATCCGTTCCGCGCCCCTGCCCCCGAGGCTGAGCTGGCCCGCCGCCGCGCGGCGGGGCTGAGCGCCGAGCAGGACGAGAACCTGACCCGCTGGGGCTACCCTTACGTGTTGGGCCAGTTCCGCTTTCACATCACCCTGACCGGCAAGCTGCCGAAACCCCAACTGCCCGTTGTCGAGGACGCGCTGGCCAGCCACCTGCTGCCGCTGCTGCCCGAACCGTGCGAAATCCGCGATCTGGCGCTGATGGGCGAGGCTGAGGACGGGCGGTTTCACCTGATCCATCGCTACGCCCTCAGCGGCTGAAGCGCGCTCAGCGCCGCCTGCACCGCGGCGCTGAGCGCGCCGCTGTTGTCGATCTCATGCACCCGCGCCAGCCCCTGCGGCAGCGGGTTGCCGGAGCGGGCCAATCGGCGTTCGACCTCCTGCGCATCCTCGCGCCCGCGGGCAAGCAGGCGTTGTTCCAGCACCTCGGGCCGGGCGGTGACCGAGAGCACGATCAGATCGCCGAACACCTCCTGTGCTTCGAGCAGCACAGCCCGTGACAGGTTGACCAGCACCCCGCCTGCGCCCTCACGCAGCGTTTCGATGTCGCGCGGAATACCGTAGTGCAGCCCATGCGCCTGCCAGTGCAGGGCAAAGACACCGTTCTCGGCCAGGGCGGAGAACTCCGGCTCGCTCACCGGCTGGTAGTCCTCGCCGCCTGCCTCCGGCGCGCGGGTGATGACCCGCCGCATGATCCGCAAGCTGGGCCCCGACACCGCAAGCGCCGACATCAGGCTGTCCTTGCCCACGCCCGAGGGGCCGACCACGGCGATCACCGGGCCTTTTGGCGCGGGGCCGGTCATGCCGCACTCCGCGGGGTGAAGGCCGAGACATCGATGAAACGGTCGCAGACCTGCTCGCGGGCGGCCTCATCGTGGAAGATGCCGACAATCGCCGCGCCACGCGCCTTGGCGCCTGTGATCAGCTCCAGCACCGTGGCGCGGTTCTGCGCGTCCAGGCTGGCGGTGGGTTCATCCAGCAGCAGCGCCGGGTAGTCGTGGGCAAAGCCGCGGGCGATATTGACCCGCTGCTGCTCACCCCCCGAGAAGGTAGTCGGGCTGAGCCCCCAGAGCCGCTCGGGAATGTTCAGCTGCGCCAGCAAGGATGCGGCCTTGTCACGGGCGGCATCCACTGGCGTGCCCACCGCCAGCAGCGGCTCCGCCACCACGTCCAGCGTCGCAACCCGCGGCACCACCCGCAGGAACTGGCTGACGTAGCCCAGCGTGTGACGCCGCAACTCAAGAATCTCGCGCGGCTCCGCCGTCGCCACGTCGGTGCCACCAACCATGACGCTGCCGGAGGCTGCCAGGTAGTTGCCGTAGATCACCCGCATCAGGGTGGATTTCCCCGCCCCCGAGGCGCCAATCAGGCCGACGCATTCGCCGGGTTTGACGCACAGGCTGGCGCCCTCCATCACCGGGATCACCGCGCTGCCCTGATTGTGCAGGGTGAAGCTCTTGCTGACGTTGTTCAGTTCAATCATCTCATCACCCTCAGACTTGCAGCACGCTGGAGACCAGCAGCTGGGTATAGCCGTGCTGGGGGTCGTCCAGCACCTGATCGGTCAGCCCGCTTTCAACCACATGACCGTCTTTCATCACCATCAGCCGGTCCGCCAGCAGCCGCACCACCGCCAGATCATGGGTGACGATGATGGCGCTCAGACCCATCTCGCGCACCAGCCCGCGCAAGAGATCCAGCAGCCGGGCCTGCACCGAGACATCCAGCCCGCCGGTTGGTTCATCCATGAACACCAGCCGCGGGCCGGTCACCAGATTGCGGGCGATCTGCAGCCGCTGCTGCATGCCGCCGGAGAAGGCAGAGGGACGGTCATCGATGCGGCTGTTCGCAATCTCGACCCGGCCCAGCCAGTCGGCGGCGCGTTCGCGGATCGATCCGTAATGCCGGTCGCCCACCGCCATCAGCCGTTCCCCGATGTTGCCGCCGGCCGAGACCGACATCCGCAGCCCGTCGCGGGCATGCTGATGCACAAAGGCCCAATCGGTGCGGCTGAGCATGCGCCGCTGCGGTTCCGACATGGTGACAGTATCCACCGGCCCGTCCGCGCGAGTGTCAAAGATCACCTCGCCGCGGTCCGGCGTCAGATGCCCTGCCAGGCTGTTCAGCAGCGTCGACTTGCCCGAGCCACTTTCGCCGACGATGCCCATCACCTCGCCGGGGTAGAGATCAAAGCTGACGTCGGTGCAGCCGATCCGCGCGCCATACATCTTGGCGACGTTTTTCACTTGCAGCAAAGGTGTCATCACGCTGCCTCCTCTCCCAGGCGGCCGCTGTGGCCCGCCTCGCGCCGCGAGCGGCAATAATCGGTGTCCGAGCAGACAAACATCCGGTTGCCCGCGTCATCCAGGATCACCTCGTCCAGATAGCTGTCCTCTGCCCCGCACAGGTCGCAGGGGTGGTCGGCCTTGCTGGCCTCGAACGGGTAGTCCTCGAAATCGAGCGAGACGACCTTGGTGTAGGGCGGCACCGCATAGATACGCTGCTCGCGGCCTGCGCCGAACAGCTGGATCGCGGCCATTTCCATCTTGGGGTTATCGAACTTCGGGATCGGCGAGGGGTCCATCACATAGCGGCCCTCGACCTTGACCGGATAGGCATAGGCGGTGGCGATGGCGCCGTGCTGGCTGATGTCCTCATAGAGTTTCACGTGCATCAGCCCGTATTCCTGCAAGGCGTGCATCTTGCGGGTTTCGGTTTCGCGCGGCTCAAGGAAGCGCAGGGGCTCCGGGATCGGCACCTGATAGACCAGGATCTGATCCTCGCTCAGCTCCGCCTCGGGGATGCGGTGGCGGGTCTGGATGACGCTGGCCTTGGTGGTTTCCTCCGTCGTGGCCACGCCTGCCGTGCGTTCAAAGAACTTGCGGATCGACACCGCGTTGGTGGTGTCATCCGCGCCCTGGTCGATCACCTTCAGCGTGTCTTCCGGCGTCAGCGTTGCGGCCGAGACCTGCACGCCGCCAGTGCCCCAGCCGTAGGGCATCGGCATCTCGCGGCTGGCGAAGGGCACCTGGTAGCCCGGCACCGCCAAGCCTTTGAGGATCGCCCGACGGATCATCCGCTTGGTCTGTTCGTCCAAGTATGCAAAGTTGTAGTCGCTCATTCCGCAGCCTCCTGTGCTGCAAGGTTTTCCGCCAGTTCCGCGGCCTCGCGGCGCAGTTTGCGGACCAGCTCCAGCTCGGACTGGAAATCGACGTAATGCGGCAGCTTGATGTGTTCCAGAAAACCGGTGGCCTGGATGTTGTCGGCGTGGCTCAGGACAAATTCCTCGTCCTGTGCGGCCGCGCCGACGTTGTCCTCGCCCAGCTCTTCCCAGCGCAGGGCGCGGTCGACCAGCGCCATGGCGATGGATTTGCGCTCTGACTGGCCGAACACCAGACCATAGCCGCGGGTGAATTGCGGCGGCACGGTTTTGGAGCCCTTGAACTGGTTCACCGTCTCGCATTCGGTCAGCTCGATCTCGCCGATCTCGATGGCAAAGCCCAGTTCGGGGATCTCCATTTCGACCGGCACGGTGCCGATGCGCAGCTCGCCGACAAAGGCGTGGTTGCGCGCATAGCCACGCTGGGTCGAATAGGCCATGCCAAGGATGAAACCCTCATCGCCGCGCGTCAGCGATTGCAGCCGCACCGCGCGGCCCGCCGGAAAGGCCATCGGCTCGCGGGTCAGATCGCCCGGCTCCGCGTCCGAGGCAAGCTCGCGCTCGATGATGTCCTCGCCCTGCAGGAACTCGGTGATATGCGGCGTCGGCTCGCGGCGCGGCTCCGCCTCGGGCGCGGCAGGCACCTCCCCGTCGGCAGCCAGTTTGAAGTCCAGCAGCCGGTGGGTGTAGTCGAATGTCGGCCCCAGCACCTGCCCGCCCGGCGCGTCCTTGAAGGTGGCCGAGATGCGGCGGTCACAGGCCATCGCGCCGGTGTCCACCGGCCGCGTGTAGCCAAAGCGCGGCAGCGTGGTGCGATAGGCGCGGATCAGGAAGATCGCCTCGATCAGATCACCGCGCGATTGTTTGATCGCCAGCGCGGCGAGATCGGGATCATAGAGCGATCCCTCCGCCATCACCCGGTTGACCGCAAGAGCCAGCTGTTCGCGGATCTGGGCAAGGCTCAGCTCGGCCACGGAGGTGTCGCCGCGGCGTTCCTCGGCCAGCCAGGCATGGGCGTTGTCGATCGCCTGCTCGCCGCCTTTTACTGCAACATACATGGTCTATTCCCCAGCGGTGACTTTGGTCGAGCGCGGCAGCGCCGCCAGCTGCAAACCCGATGTGAAAAAGAAATCGACGCCCAGCGGGTAGAGCATCGCATTGCGCTGAAATGCCTCCAGGTCCGGCAGCTTCAGGCGGGCGCTGTCCTTGATCCCCGGCCCCTGCAGCCGTGCGTTGGGGGCGTCCAGCTCTGGCATCTCGACGATCAGCGTTGCCGACCGGTCCGGATATTCCGCGGTTCCAATGCGGAAGCGATCCAGCGGCATCAGCGCCGCCCAGCTGCCCAAGGCGAAATCTGCCTGCTCCGCCGCGACAACCGGCGCGCCGGTGTGAAAGGTGAGCCAGCCGCGCAGGTCGTCGCTGTCCACATCCGGCGCCAGATAGACGCCGGTTTCCGGGTCACACAGGGTCAGCAGCAGCGCGCCAGCCGCAAGCGAGATGCCGTCGGGCGGCACAGCACCGCTGATCTGCTGGATCGTGCCGGGGCGCGCCATGGCGTTCATCGCGGCGCGGAACCCATGCGCCGAGTCCACCGGCGGGTTGGCAAAGCCGCCACCGTAGACCGTGTTTCGGGCCTGTGCCTGCATCAGTCCTCTCCCCGTACCATCGTGAAAAATTCGACCTTGGTGGCCGCGGCCTTGGCGGCGCGAGCCTCCTTCCTGGCCGTCTGTTCGGCGGCCAGCGGCGCCAGCACCGCGGCGCGTAGATCCTCTGCCGCCGAGGTCTGCATCAGCGCGTCGATCTTGGCGGCGATCTCGGCCTTGGCCTTGCTGCGGCCCTGCACGTAGCCGTGGCCCGCGGTGCCATCCGCCAGCACCAGCGCGCAGCGGGTGACTGTCATCTCGCCCAGGTTGAAGGGCGCGCCGCTGCCGCCCATGCGGCCGCGCACCATGACACCGCCCGCCTCGGGCGCGCGCAGCCAGTCAAAGGCGGGATCCGCCCCGTAGCCCTGCCACAGCTCTGAAAGCCGGGCCTCGTCTGCACTGGCCAGCAGGCTCATCCAGCCTTTGCGGTCCTGTGCGGAAATTTCTGTGTTCATCTGTCTAAGCCTCTTGGCCGGGTTGTCTACTTCAACTATACAACTAGACAAATGTTAGCCGAGTCGCCCCGGGCGGCGCAATCTGAGTCTTGTGAAAGTTCCGTGACATGGCCCGCACCCCCGTTTGGAAATCCATTGCCATCGCCCTGACCGACGACATCGCGCAGGGGCGCTATGAGACCGGTGCCAAGCTACCGCCCGAAGCACAGCTGTCCGCGCGCTTCGGGGTGAACCGGCACACGGTGCGCCGCGCCCTGGCCGAGATGGCCGAGCAGGGGCTGGTGCATGCGCGCCGCGGTGCGGGCGTTTTCGTGGCGGCCAAGCCGGCCGATTACCCGATCGGCAAAAGGGTGCGCTTTCACCAGAACCTGGCGCGCGAGGGGCGCACCCCGGCCAAGCAGGTGTTGATGCTGGAAACCCGTGCAGCCGGTGTCCGCGAGGCCGAGGCACTGAGGCTGGCGCCCGGTGATCCCGTGCATGTCTATGACGGGCTGTCGCTGGCGGATGGCCAGCCGGTGGCGCTGGCGCAGGCAATCTTCCCGGCGGAGCGGTTGCCGGACCTCTGTGATGCCTTGCGCGAAGAAGCCTCGATCACCGCGGCGCTGAAGGCCTGCGGCGTGGCGGATTACACCCGGCTGGAAACGCGCATCACCGCCAAGCTGGCCACCGCCACGCAGGCGCTGCACCTGCGCATCAGCGAGGGCGCGCCAATCCTGCGCACCACCTCGATCAGCGTGGACACCGACGGCACCCCGGTCGAGTTCGGCCGAACCTGGTTTGCCGGTGACCGGGTCACCCTGACCGTCGGCGGCGAGGACTGAGGCCTGCCGCAGCCCCCCTTTGCAACAAAAAAGCCCCCGCCGCTTGGCAGGGGCCGGGTTCCGCTGGTGCGGAGTTTACTGCTTGGCGTTGAAGACAAACAGCGTTTCGCCGTTGATCTGGTAGCCGTTGACCAGTTCCTTGGCCTTGTCCGAGACCAGCCAGCCCTCCAGCTGCATCGCCAGATCATGCTTAACATGGGGGTGCTTTTCCGGGTTCACCGGCAGGTAGGCATATTGGTTGAACAGCACCGGATCACCGGCAAACAGCAGATCCAGGCCGCCCTTGTTGCCAAAGTTCAGCCAGCTCGCGCGGTCCGACATGATGTAGGCATCCATGCCAGCGGCGGTATTCAGCGCTGCGCCCATGCCTGCGCCAACCGCGCGGTACCAATCGCCAAAACCCTCCGGCGCCTGACCGGCAGCGGACCACAGGCTCAGCTCTTTCTTGTGGGTGCCGCTGTCGTCGCCACGGCTGACAAATGCCGCCTCGGCCTGTGCGATCTGCTGCAGGGCAGCGGCGGCATCGGCGGCCTGTGCAATACCGGCCGGATCCGCCTTGGGGCCGATAAAGACAAAATCATTGTACATGATCTCGCGCCGGTGGGTGCCGTTGCCACCCGCGAGGAACTTCTCCTCGGCGGTTTTTGAATGCACCAGGATCGCGTCCACATCACCCGCCTCGCCCAGGCGGATCGCCTGGCCGGTGCCAACCACCAAGAGCTGCACATCCAGACCGAGGTCTTTCTTGATTTCCGGCAGCAGGATCTCGGCCAGTCCCGAATTGTGGAAGGAGGTGGTCACCGCCATCTTCATCTCTTCGGCCAGCGCGGCCGAGGCCATCGCCAAGAAGGCAACTGCGCCGATAATCAGCTTTTTCATTCTACAATATCTCCGTTCAGAAATGCGCGCGCTTGCGCGGTTTGCGGTCCGGCAAAGAATTCATCTGCCGGGCCGAATTCGTGGATGCGGCCGCGAAGGACAAAGATCACCTCATCCGCCAGCCGCCGCGCCTGCCCCATGTTGTGGGTCGACATGATCAGCCGTGTGCCGGAGGCGGCGGCGCGGGTCAGGATCTCCTCGATCTCGCGGGTGGCGCGACCGTCCAGCGCCGCGCAGGGCTCATCCAGAAACAGCACCTGCGGCTCGCGCACCAGGGCACGGGCCAGAGCCAGCTTCTGCCGCTCGCCGCCCGAGAGATTGGTGGCCTGCCGCTCCAGAATGTTGCCCAGCCCCACCCGCTCGGCCCAGTCGGCGGCGCGGGCGCGGGCCTCGCGGCGGCGGACACCTGTCAGACGCAGGGGATAGGCAATGTTCTCGATCACCGTGCGGCGCATCATCACCGGGGTCTGGAAGACGAAGGCCTGGTGCTTCTGCGCCTCGGCCAGCGGGCAGGCCCAGTCGAGGCTGCCGTCGCGCATCCGCACGATACCGTGCAGCATCTTCAACAGCGTAGTCTTGCCCGCGCCGTTAGGCCCGATCATGATCGCGCTGCCCTGCCCGCCCAGCTTCAGATCCACCGGACCGACCAGCAGCTTGCCGCGGCGGCGCACGCAGGCGCCATTGACTGTCAACGGGAACATCTGCATCACCAGCGCCCTTCACTCTCGGTGCGGCCCAGCCAGTGGATCATCAGGTTCACCGCCACGGCCAGCGCGATCAACACGAAACCCAGGCCAAGCGCCATGGCAAATTCGCCCTTGCCGGTCTCCAGCGCTATTGCCGTGGTCAGCACCCGTGTCGCATGGTCGATATTGCCGCCCACCACCATTATCGCGCCGACCTCGCCGATGGCGCGGCCAAAACCCGCCAGCGCCGCGGTCAGCAAGGCCCGCCGCCCGTCCCACAAGAGCGCCTTGATACGCTGGAACTGGGTGGCGTTCATCGAGATCAGCAGGTCGTGGTAGTCGCTCCACAGCTCCCGCAGGGACTGATGCGCGACCGAGGCCACCAGCGGCACCACGATGATCACCTGCGCGATGATCATCGCGGTCGGCGTGAACAGCAGGCCGAAGACGCCAAACGGCCCGGCCCGCGACAGGAACACGTAGACAATCAACCCCACCACCACCGGCGGCAGCCCCATCAGTGCGTTCAGCACCGCGATGGTGGCGCGACGCAGGCGGAACCGGCGCACCGCCAGAAAGGCCGCCAGCGGCAACGCGATAGCGCAGGCGATGACCAGCGCCGTCAGCGTCACCCGCAGCGAACGCAGGGTGATCTCCACCAGATCCGCATCCAGTGTCACCAGCAGCCAGAATGCCTGCGCCAGCCCTGCCCACAAATCACCCATCGGCCCGGTCTTTTCCCCGCGGTTTCAATTGCTGCCGGAACTATCACGGCTCAGGTCTGTTCCAATCACAGGACGGGACATTCGGACAGTCAAAAACGGCAAACACGCCGCTCTGCCGCCACTTTGCCGCGCCCCAAGGGACGCGCGCTGCCGCCAATCGGCGCCCAACGTGCCAAATCACCGCATTTGGTGCCTATTTCGCACCACTGCGCTTGCGTGCGGCATGCGAACATGAAACAAACCGCGCCCAAAGTGCCCCCCCGGACGCAATCTTGAGGATATGCCATGTTCGACCTGCAATCCATGCGGGATCAGCTCGCCAACCACTACGATCTGGCCCCCAATCCGGCACTGGCCGAGAAGATGGCCGATGTCTACGCGCGGATGGACCGGGTGGTGAACCCGATCGAATGGGCCACCCATGCGCCCTATGTCGCCGCCATCCTGGAGCTGAAGAAACAGCGCAACGCGGTGGTGCTGGCGCATAACTACATGACGCCCGAGATCTACCACGGCATTTCCGACGTGGTCGGCGACAGCCTGCAGCTGGCGATCGAGGCAACCCGGGTCGAAGCCGACGTGATCGTGCAGTGCGGCGTGCATTTCATGGCCGAGACCTCCAAGATCCTGAGCCCGGAAAAGACCGTGCTGATCCCCGATATGGAGGCCGGCTGCTCGCTGGCCGAAAGCATCACCGCCGAGGGCGTCGCCGAGATGCGCCGCCGCTATCCCGGCGCGCCGGTGGTGACTTACGTGAACACCACCGCCGAGGTGAAGGCGGCGTCGGACATCTGCTGCACCTCCTCCAATGCCGCGCAGATCGTCGCCGCGATGGAGGAAGACACCATCATCATGACCCCGGACCAGTATCTGGCGCAGAACATCGCCAAGCTGGTGCCGGAAAAGAACATCGTCTGGTGGGAAGGCTCCTGCATCGTGCATGAGCAGTACACGGCGCAGGATCTGCGCGACTTCCGTGAATGGAACCCCGGCACCCGGCTGATCGCACACCCCGAGTGCCCGCCCGACGTGGTGGCCGAGGCGGATTTCTCCGGCTCGACCAGTGGCATCGTCAAATACGTGACCGACGAGAAGCCGGAAAAGGCGCTGCTGATCACCGAATGCTCGATGGCATCCAACATTGCCGACCAGCTGCCGGAGGTCGAATTCGTCGGCCCCTGCAACATGTGCCCCTACATGAAGAAGATCACGCTGGAGAAGATCCTGTGGTCGCTGCACACGATGACCGAACCGGTCGAAGTGGACCCCGAGGTGGCCGAGAAAGCCCGCATCGCGGTGCAGAGGATGATCGACCTCAGCCGCAAACTGGGCATTTGACACGTGCTGGACACCGGCCGCATCGTGATTGTCGGCGCCGGTCTGGGGGCGCTCTACGCGGCGCTTGAACTGGCGCCGCACCCGGTGCTGGTCATCTCCCCCGAACCACTGGGCCGGGGCGCCAGCTCCTCCTGGGCTCAAGGCGGGGTCGCCGCCGCGATGGAACGCCCCGACAGCCCCGAGGCCCACGCCGCCGACACCCAGCGCGCCGGAGCCGGTACGGTTGATAGCCGGGTGGCCGCGATGGTGACACGCGTGGCCCGCGATCACATCCTGGACCTGACGGAACTGGGCACGCCGTTCGATCGCGACGCCGCCGGCAACTACGTGATGAACCGCGAGGCCGCCCATTCCGCCGCCCGCGTGGTGCGGGTCAAGGGCGATCAGGCCGGTCACCGGATCATGCAGACGCTGATCACCGCGGTGCGGGCCGCCCGCCACGTGCAGGTGCTGGAGAACACCCAGGCCGTGAGGTTGGAAACCAACGAGGATGGCGTCTCCGGCGTCTGGATCAGCCGGGCGGACACGCCCTCCGCATCGGTGCTGATCCGCACGCCCGCGGTGCTTCTGGCCGGTGGCGGCTCTGGCGGGCTTTATGCCCATACCACCAACCCGCCACGCATCCGCGGCCAGGTGATCGGGCTTGCCGCCCGTGCCGGTGCGCGGCTCGCGGATCCGGAATTCGTGCAGTTCCACCCCACCGCCTTCGACATCGGCGAAGACCCCGCGCCGCTGGCCACCGAGGCGCTCCGCGGCGAAGGCGCGGTGCTGATCAATGCCGAGGGCGCGCGTTTCATGCTGCCGGTCCACCCGGATGCGGAACTGGCGCCGCGCGACATCGTCGCCCGAGCCATCTTTGCCGAGACCCAAGCTGGCCGCCGCCCGATGCTCGACACCCGCGCTGCCCTCGGCGCGGAGGTGCTGAGCCGCTTTCCCACCGTGGCGCAGACCTGCGCCCGGGCGGGCATCGATCCGGTCACCGAGCCTATCCCCGTCGCGGTCGCCGCGCATTACCACATGGGCGGGGTCGAGGCCGACATGCAGGGACGCAGCAGCCTGCGCAATCTCTGGGTCTGCGGCGAGGCCTCCTCGACCGGGCTGCACGGGGCCAACCGGCTTGCCTCCAACGGCCTGCTGGAGGCGCTGGTCTATGCCCGCAACGCCGCGCAGGACATCGCAGTTCAGCTGCAGACTGCCGCGGATTGCGCCGAGATCGCGCCGGAGTTTCTGCCGGGCGGCTGCCCGATGGACGCTACGGCGCTGACCACTCTGCGTGAAACCATGACCGCCTTTGTCGGCGTCCGGCGCGACGCCGCGGGCCTGCGGCGGGCTTTGGCAATCCTTGCCCGGCTGGAGGCCGAACAGGCAGAGGATGAGAACTTCGTCAACATGTGCGCCACTGCCACCCTGATCGCTGCCGCGGCCCTCGCCCGCCAGGAAAGCCGTGGCGGCCACTACCGCGATGACTATCCCGAAACCGATCCGGCCCAGGCCCGACGCACACGCATAACCCTGGCCGAAGCCCTGGCCATCCGCGCCCGGGTGCAAGAGGATTTCCAATGACACAACAATTTGCCCGCCTGCCCGACCTGATCCTGGAACCGATGGTGCGCGCCGCCCTGATGGAAGATCTGGGCCAGAACGGCGATATCACCACCCGCGCCGTGATCCCGGCCAGTGCGACCTACCAGGCGCGGCTGAACGCGCGCGAGGCGGGTGTGGTTTCGGGCATGCAGATCGCCCGCATCGCCTTTCGCCTGGTGGACGCCGGACTGAAGGTGGAGACCTTGCTGGACGATGGGTCCTCCTGCGCCAAAGGCGATACACTGATGACCATCGAAGGCTCGGCCGCATCGATCCTGTCAGCCGAACGGGTCGCGCTGAACTTTGCCGGGCGGCTGACCGGCATCGCCACCCTGACCGCGGGTTTCGTGGCACAGACCGCAGGGACGAACACCCGCATCACCTGCACCCGCAAGACCACGCCGGGGCTGCGCATCGCCGAAAAGCAGGCGGTGCTGCACGGTGGCGGCTACAACCACCGCTTCGGCCTGTCCGATGCTATCCTGATCAAGGACAACCACATCGCCGCCGCGGGCGGCATCAAGGCGGTGCTGACCGCCGCCAAGGCCTGCGCCAGCCACATGATGAAAGTGGAAATCGAGGTCGACACCTTGGAGCAGCTGGAAGAGGTGATCGCCACCGGCGGTGCCGACGTGGTGCTGCTGGACAACATGGACACCGCAACGCTGACGCAGGCCGTTGCGATGGCACGCGGCCATGTGGTGACCGAAGCCTCGGGCAACATGCAACTGGAACGGATTGCCGAGGTGGCGGCAACCGGCGTGCATTACATATCCTCGGGGGCGCTGACCCATTCGGCGCGCACCCTGGACCTGGGTCTCGATTTCTAGGGGCCAGGCGCCGCCGCCCCTGATCAATCCGCCTAGCGCTGAGGCTGCGTCGGCTCCAGCTTGGCCTTGCGCAGGGCAACGGGCGACAGCATCAGCACCGACGCCCCCTCGATCTGGCGCACCTCGTAGGGTTTGACGCTCTCCTGCAGTCCTGCGCGCAGCGCCTTTGGCAGATGTGCGCACTCCTGCGGCTGGCTTTCGCACATCACCACCGGGCGGCCCGTCAGGTGCTCGAGCCGGAAGACCACCGACTGGTCCTTTTGCAGGTCCGATTTGCGCGCTGCGTCCAGCGACAGATAGGTGCCGGTCACGAATATCGGCCCGCTGCCCGCCCCCAGCTCGTCCGCCATCGCGCGGCTGAGCCGCTGCCACTCGGACGCGAAATAATGCGTCATCCCCGCAAAGATCACCGACATCGCCGTCAGCGTGAACAACAGGTTGCGGCTGAGCCGGGCCCGGCCTGCATCCTGCAAAGCGATCGCGAACAGGCCAAGAAACACCGCGCCATACAGCCACACGAACCCGCCAGAGCGCAGGGGCATGTCGATACCCGTGCGGATGACCTGCAGGCAGACCAACCCCAGCCCCAACCCGACACCGCTGAGCATGTAGACCCCGCGCCACCTGTCCCGGCGCAGCACCGACCAGACGGCCACCGCCAGCACGCCCGCCAGCAGCAGCGCGAGCCCGGTATTGCCGTAGGCCCCCCTGCGCACCAGCGCCACCAGGTAATCAAGTGCCAGTCTGCCGTTTTCCAGCAGCGAAGCCAGATCGGTGGCCGGGCTGGGATTGCGCCATTCGGCCATCGGCACGCCGAAAACCCCATGGACCGCGTAGTTGAGCGAGTAGATCGTCAGCATGCCCAACGCGAAACTGACACTGAACAGCGCCAAAAGCCCCGCCAGATCGCGGGCAGATCTCTTGGTCTCCGCCCGCGTCAGGCTCAGCGCCAGGATCAGAAACGGATAGGTGGTATAGGCCATCAGTGACACCGGCACGAACAGCAGCATCAGCCAGCGGCAGCTGCGCTCGCTCAGCCGGGTGGTCAGCCACGCATAAAGCGCAACGATCGCCAGCCCCAGCAGCAGCGTGTTGAACCACAGGGAAATCAGCACCCAAGGCAGCGCCAGCCCGGCAATCAGCGCCACCATCACCCGCTGCCACAACGCCGCCTCCCGGCCAAAGGCGTTGTGAACCAGGCATCCGAGGTAGATCGCCCACAGCAACTGGTAGGCTAGAAAGTTCAGCCAGGCCGGTGTCACCAGCCCGCGCAGATGCCACAGGTAGTTGACCCAGCGCCCTTCGGTCAGTGTCTTGCTGTAAAACAGCGAAGGATCCGCCAGCAGCGCAGGATAGTCGTCATGCCGCAGCATCGGATCCGGCAGCTGGAACACCGCCGCCAGCAGCATCACGGCAAAGACCGCCGCCACGGTCACCGGCAGCTGCGAGGCTGCCTGCGGCCGGGCGGCTGTGCCGGTGACGTCGGCGGTCAGGCTCATCCCTGCGCCTCTTGCTGCCGCTGCGCCTGGCGGGCCAGTACGGCGGCGCGTGCCTGCGCAATCCTGGTCACCATGCCGCGTGGCATCATTGACACGACCCCGCGCCGCATGCGCCAGCCGAGGCTGCCCGCCAGCGGCACCGGCTGCCCGGCTGGCACTTCGCTGGCCAGCACCTCCGGCGGCAGCCCCTGACGGCCTGCGTCATTGACATAAAGCACGGTGTTGTACCGGTACCAGGGCTCCAGCCCCTCCATATGCTTCAGCTTGGGACGGGCAAAATCAAAGGCGGTGTAGCCGCGCTCCGCAAACAGCTCCTGCCAGAAGGACAAGGGCTTTTCGTTGATGTGGAACTCGCCCCCCTGCCCCGGCACCGCGGCCGAGAACAGCACCCGGTCGGCGTGGCGGGTCAGGCTGTCGACCAGCGTGGCCGAGGCCGCTTCGGGCAGGTGCTCGCCCACCTCCAGGCTTTGCGCCAGATCGAATTTCCGCCCCAGGTCGAAAGGCTTGGTCAGATCCGCGGCATGGAAACTGTCGCGCGGGATCGACAGCCGGTCGCGGTCGACATAGTCGCCGTCCACCCCGGCCACATCCGCCACTCCGGCCTTCAGCCATTCGCCCAGCCACACGCCGCGGCCACTGCCGAGGTCCAGCACGCTTTGCGCCTGCAGGCAGGGCTGCACCACGGAGATCATCGCCTGCGCCGAGCTGCGCGCACCACGGTCGATATAGTCGTAGAAGGCGTTGGAATAGATATGGGACATGGTGTCTTGTTCCTGTTTCAACCGGCCGCGGAATAGACCCACAAGCGAAAGATGACGTAATTTTGCACGGGCAGCAGCACCGCGACGACCGCTGCCGCAACCCAGGGGGCCCAGCCCAATGCCGGACCAACTGCCCAGGTCACCAGCGTCGAGACAGCGAGGCCCGCTGCCACCGTGCAGGCAAAGCGCAACATCTGGTCTGGCAACCCCAGAGATCGTCGAAAGGTCCAGCTGGTCTGAAGCACGTATTGCGCGATCACCGCGGCAACGAAGGCCAGGATATTGGCTGGCAGTGGCGACATTCCGGCGCTCAGCAGCATCGAATACCCCAGCACGTAGAATGCGGCGACGCAGACGCCGACTGTGGCGAAGCGCAGTATCTGTCCGACATCCACCATGGTCAGGAGGCTTCCCTGCGCAGAGGCTCGCGCAGAGTTTGCGGAACCGTTGGCCCGTCGCTGGCGCCGGTTTCCTCGGCAACGAAATACATCGGCCGCTGCTTGCTCTCCATGTACAGGCGGCCAATGTATTCGCCCATGATGCCGAGTGTCAGCAGCTGGATGCCGGAGAAGAAGGAGATAGCCAACAGCATCGAGGCCCAGCCGGGCGCCGTGTTGTGAAGCACCAGCGACAGGAAGACGTAGACCGCCATCAGAAAGGTGACATACAGGCTGAGGAATGCCAGCCGCGTCGCCATTTTCAGCGGTTTGGTGGAAAATCCCGTCAGCGCATCGGTCGCAAAGCGCAGCATGGCGCGAAACGGGTATTTCGTTACCCCGGCCACCCGTGGATCACGGACATATTCCAACCCGATCTGTTTGAACCCGGCCCAGGCGAACATGCCACGAATGAAGCGGGCCCGCTCAGGCATCGCCAGCACCGCATCCAGCGAGCGGCGGCTGACAAGGCGGAA
Source organism: Leisingera sp. S2M4 (assembly GCF_055398055.1). Taxonomy (NCBI): domain Bacteria; kingdom Pseudomonadati; phylum Pseudomonadota; class Alphaproteobacteria; order Rhodobacterales; family Roseobacteraceae; genus Leisingera; species Leisingera sp. S2M4. The sequence continues at coordinate 2,217,042 of NZ_AP040861.1, read as the reverse complement.
ATCGCCGGTGTCCTTGGGGATCTCCACATCCGACAGGGTGTTCAGGAACCGGTAGAACAGATAAGCGGTCGCCTTCTTGAACAGCGTCTCGCCCTGACGTTCAGCGCGGCGGCCGTAGACCACGTCATAGCCGCGGTCCATCATCATCATCATGTCGGGCAGGATTTCCGGCGGGTCTTGAAGGTCGGCATCCAGCATGAAGATGCGTTCACCCTTCGCGGCTTCCAACCCCGCCGTGAGCGCCACCTGATGACCACGGTTCGCTGACAGGCGAATGCCACGGACCACCGGGTAGCGCCGATGCGCCGCCTCGATCGCGGCCCACGTCTCATCGCTGGAGCCGTCATCCGCAAGGATGATTTCGGCCTCGTCGGCCCATGGTTCAATCGCCTGCACCAGCCGGTCGACCAGCATTGGCACCGACTCTTCTTCGTTGTAGCAGGGCACAACAACCGATAGCTGCACTGTGTCGCCCTCAATTCTGTTCGTTAACCGCTCGTTAACCCAGATATTTGCCGGTCCGGCGCAGCAAGGGCAACGGCAGTTCACCAAGACCCAAATTTGCAGCCAAATGGTTAAGGCCCTGTGTGCTTTCAGTAACGCACTATGTCAAAACCGTGGCGAATGCGGAGAACTTGCCGAAAACCTGCCGGAAATTCACCGTCTCGGCGGCGGTATTTGCACCCCGCACCGGCCTTGTCACAGCAGCCCGCGGGGAATCGTTTCCTGCCACTCCCGCGTGACGACCTCGCGCGGCTCCGGCCCTTCATGGGCGCGCACCTTGCGCCACAGGTAGAAATTTTCCTGATCGCAATGCATCCGGTTCTCGGTTTCGATCGAGACCTGCCAGTCTTGCCCACGGGAGAATTCAAACGTCCAACTGCTGGCAAAGACGGCCGAGGCCGGATCGTCCGGATGGATCTCGTAATGCATGGTGACATGGCTGCCGACACGCAGCCCGCTGGCCGCATCCTCGGCCATGCCGTAATCGTCAAAAGTATCCAGAACCAGCGTGCCATCGGCGCGCCATACGGTTTCCGAGCGGCCGCCCGGCGCCCGCAGTTCGTGGGCATCATAGGTCGGGTACGCCCGCGGCGGACCGGGGTTCTGCGGCGCGATCTCCGCGGTGACCTCGCGCTGTGGCAGCACCAGCGTGCAGCGCTCCAAATGCAGCGTCACCTCGGCGGCTTGCGGCGCGGGCCAGACCACAGGCCAATACGAGGTCGACAGCGCCAGCCGCAGCACATGGCCCGCCCGCAGCTGATGCGCGCATTCATTCAGTTCGATCTCCGCCTCATAGAGCTCTCCCGGAACCAGCGGTTCCGGCGTCTCGAAGCTGTCGCGGCAGCACAAGTTCAGCGGGCGGTACGTAATCCGCTGCGACACCCCGTCCGGGGCCACATCGCAGAGCCGCGCCACCAGCTGCGCCACCGGCCTGTCGGCGGTGAAAGCCACTTTCAACCGCGGCCGCCCCAGCAATTGCAACGGTTCCTGCAACGGCGTGCTGTCAAAGCAGACGGACATCGCATCATCACCGGCCTGGTCCCCGGCAAGTTCATTGTCAAACCGCATACCCGGGCAGAAATAGCCCGAGGCCTGTCCCAGCGTCGCCGGGTTGCGCACCGCAACCGTACCACTGGCAGGCTGATCCGAAAGCCCCCCCTGCCCCAGATGCAGGCGGCGGTCCCGCACGTTGGGGGAAGGCCAGGCCGCCTCCGCGATCCAGTGGCCGCGGCGCGGCTTGTTCTGCATGGAGGGGTTGAAGTGTTCCTGCATGAAAGTGCGGTAGTCCGGCAGCGCCTCGGCGCCGTTGTCCTGCCCTTTCAGCCATTTATCGAACCAGCGCAGCACCTCGCCGTGGAAATCCGCCGGGTCCAGCTTGGCGATATGAGCATAGCGGTGCTCCCACGGGCCGATCAGCGCCTTGGCGGGCACCTTCAGATTGGCCGCCAGCGCCGGTGGCGCGTTCACATAGGCATCCGCCCAGCCGGTGATCGCCAGCACCGGCGCCTCAATCGCGGACCAATCCTCGCAGACCGAGCCATGTTTCCAGAAATCGCCCCGCGTCTGCTGGCGCAGCCATTCGGCCGCCATGAAGGGCATCCCCTCGATCCGCCGGATCCAGTCCGCACGCCAATCGGGCCGCTGCTCGGGATCCGCCGGGCGCGACTGATAGGCGAACATCTGGCTGCCCCAATTGGCATTGTCACTCAGCAAACAGCCACCCATGTAGTGAATGTCATCGGCATAGCGGTCCACGGTCGAAGCGACCGAGACCACCGCCTTCAGCGCCGGAGGGCGGCGCGCGGCAAGCTGCAACCCGTTGAAGCCGCCCCAGCTGATGCCGATCATGCCGACATTGCCGTCGCACCACGCCTGCGCCGCGATCCAGGCCAGCACCGCCTCGCCGTCGGACAGTTCCTGTTCGGAGTACTCGTCGTCGAACACTCCCTCGCTGTCGCCGGTGCCCGCGATGTCCACCCGGATGCAGGCATAGCCTTCGGCGGCAAAGACCGGATGGGTGGTGGCGTCGCGCGGCGCGGTGCCGTCGCCCTTGCGGTATGGCAGGTATTCCAGGATCGCCGGAAACGGCCCCGCGCCAGCGGGCATCCAGATCCGCGCTGCCAGCCGTCGACCATCCGGCAACGGGATCCAGTGATTGTCGATCACCTCAAAGGCACCTGCCATGTTGACCTCGCATCTTGCATTGCGCCACAGCCGGACGTTGCGCGCGGCACACGCGGATCAGCGTGGCAGTTTCGGAGCGGTCTTGTCCAGCGCCAGTTCGGCATCGGAGAATTTCCACGGCCCCCGCACCCCCGGCACCCCTTCCGGCGCGATCTGCATGCCGCGGTGACGGATCTGCGGATCGTCGAAAGCCTGCCCGATGGTGTTGATCGGCCCCGCGGGAACCGTGGCCGCTTCCAATGCCTGCAGCAGTTCAGCCTGGGTCCACCCGGACAGAGCCTGCTCCAGCCGCATCGTCAACGCCTCGCGATTGTCAACGCGCAGCTGATTGGTCTGGAACCGGGGATCCTCGGCGACATCCGCCAGCCCCAGAACCTGGCACAGCCGCTGGAACTGGCCGTCGTTGCCGACCGCCAGGATCACATGGCCGTCCTGCACCGCCATCACCTGGTATGGCGCGATGTTGGGATGGTCATTGCCCAACCGTCTGGGGCTTTCACCGGTCGCCAGGTAATTCATCGCCTGGTTGGCCAGCAGCGCGGTGGCGCAATCCATCAACGACATGTCCAGATGCTGACCGCGTCCGGTGCGATGACGCTGCTCCACCGCGGCGAGGATGCCGATGCTGCCGTACAGACCGGTCACGATATCAGTGATCGCCACCCCAACCTTCTGCGGCTGGCCGTCCGGTTCGCCGGTGATCGACATCAGCCCGGACATGCCCTGCAGCAGGAAATCATAGCCCGCCCGCGGCGCATAAGGTCCGTCCTGTCCGAAACCGGTGACCGAGCAGTAGATCAGCCGCGGATTGATCTTGCTGAGGCTGGCATAGTCCAGACCGTATTTGGCGAGGCCACCGACCTTGAAATTCTCGATCAGGATGTCGGCATCGCGGACCAGATCAATCACCGTCTGGCGGCCTTCCTCGGTGCGGAAATCAGCGGTCACACAGGATTTGCCTCGGTTGGCAGAGTAGTAATAGGCCGCGCTGCGGTCGCCTTCGCGCTCGATGAAGGGCGGGCCCCATTTGCGGGTATCATCGCCATCCGGGCTTTCGACCTTGATGACCTCGGCCCCCAGATCCGCCAGCGACTGGCCGATCCACGGGCCTGCCAGGATGCGGGCGAGTTCGACCACTTTCAGACCTTCAAGCGGAGTCATGGGCATTCCTTCCTGTTGTCCCGGCAGCGCGTGCCCTAGCTGAATAGACGGTCTGACATGCTCTGGCAAGATTTGATCAAATTAATGATGTCCAACGCAACAAAGCGCTCCTCCATCGCTCCTGACAGGTGCCTCGGACCAAGGCGCTTGCGCCGAGCACGCCGAACCCCCATGTCAAATCAACCAGCCACTGCGCCAACCGGGGAGCCCTTATGACCGACACAGCCAACCAGCGCCCGTTGCGCGTTGATATCATCTCCGATGTGGTCTGCCCCTGGTGCGCCGTCGGTTACGGCCAGCTGGCCATGGCGGCCCGCCGCAGCGGAGCAGCGCTTGATATTCACTGGCAGCCGTTCGAGCTGAACCCCGACATGGCACCCGAGGGCGAAAACCTGCGCGAGCATCTGGCGGCAAAATACGGCAGTACGGCCGAACAGTCGGCGCAGATCCGCAGCCAGCTGACCGAACTTGGCACAACGCTGGGGTTCGACTTCCGTTTTGGCGACGACATGCGGATCTACAACACCTTCCAGGCCCACCAGCTGATCGAATGGGCCGAACCCCAAGGCAAGGGCCACGAGATGAAACAGGCGCTTCTGAATGCCTATTTCACCGATTGCAAGGACGTCTCGGATCCCCAGGTTCTGGTGCAGACCGCCGAGGGCCTCGGCCTTGACGCAGCCGAGGCGCGTGCGGCGCTGGACAGCGGCGCACACGCAGACAGCGTGCGTCAGCGCGAGGCCTTCTGGGTGCAGCAGGGCATCAGTGGCGTGCCCGCAATGGTGTTCGACCGCCGCCACCTGGTGACCGGCGCACAGGGCGTCGAGACCTACGCCAGCATTCTGGAACAGCTGGGCGCTGCCGCCCCCAGATTCAGCTGAGACCACCGCCCGCCCCGCGACCGGTGGGACGAACGGTGTGTCACCTTCGTGACGGCTAGCCTTTCGGCAGGCTCTCGGTGATTGCCATTTCCAGCTTGTCCACCACCTCGGTGATCTGCTCCTCGGTGATGATGAAGGGCGGTGCCAGCAGGATGTGGTCGCCGTTGCGGCCGTCGCGGGTGCCGGACATCGGGTAACAGATCAGCCCGGCCTGAAACGCCGCCTTCTTGATTTTCGCGGCCAGCCCCAGCGACGGATCAAACGGAGCCTTGGTCTCCCGGTCTTCGACCAGCTCCACCCCGCGGAACAGGCCGCGGCCGCGGATGTCGCCCACATGCGGATGCGCTCCGAACCGCTCTACCAGCGCTGCTTGCAGCTTGTCGCCCATGTCGGCGCTGCGCTGCACCAGACCGCGCTCCAGCAAGGCGCTGACCACCGCCAGCCCCGCCGCCGTGGCCACCGGGTGGCCGATATAGGTATGGCCGTGCTGGAAAAAGCCCGAGCCCTGCTCGATCGCCTGATAGATCGCCTTGGTGCAAAGCATCGCACCGATCGGCTGATAGCCCGCGCCCAGCCCCTTGGCGATGCAGAGGATATCCGGCGCGACACCGTCTGCCTCGCAGGCGAACAGGTGCCCGGTGCGCCCCATGCCGCACATCACCTCGTCCAGAATCAGCAGCACGCCGTACTTGTCGCAGATCTCACGGATGCGTTTGAAATACCTCGCAACGGCCGGCACCGCACCGGACGTGGCCCCCACCACGGGTTCCGCCATGAAGGCCATCACCGTTTCCGGGCCAAGACGCAGGATCTCGGTCTCCAACTCATCCGCTGCCCGCTGGCCGTAGTCGTAGCTGCTCTCGTCCTCCGCGCGGTCAACATATTCGTAGCAGGGCGCAATATGGGAGACGCCGATCAGCAGCGGGTCGAACTGCTGCCGCCGCCATTCGTTGCCGCCCGCGGCCAGCGCGCCCAGCGTATTGCCGTGATAGCTCTGCCGCCGCGCAATCAGGTGGCGGCGCTGCGGCTCGCCACGTTCCAGATGGTACTGCCGCGCCAGCTTGATCGCGGCCTCCGTCGCCTCCGACCCGCCAGAGACGAAATAGACCCGATCCAGTTCCCCCGGCGCATGAGAAACCAGCAGATCCGCCAGCGCCTCGGCCGGCTCCGAGGTCATGAAGCCAGTATGCGCGAAGGCCAGCTTGCCAACCTGTTCCTGCACGGCGCGGATGACATCGGCATCGGAATGGCCAAGGCAGGACACCGCCGCCCCGCCGGAGCCATCAAAGTAGCGTTTGCCCGCCGCATCAATCAGGTAGCACCCCTCCCCGGCAACGGCAGTGGGCAGGTCGGCCTTGGTATGGCGTGGAAAGACATGGCTCATGATCGGCACTCCTTGAGTGTGTGGCCCTCGGCCCTTGCGGCCTGAACAAACGCGGCAACTGACGCGGCGTTGTCCGCCAGCAGACCGCCATCGGGTGTTTCGATGTTATTCTCAAATCCGATTCGTGCATCCCCGCCTGCCGAAACGGCGGCCAGCAAACACGCCTGCTCATGACGACCAAAGGCGCAGGCCGACCAGGTCAATTGCAGATCCGACGCGGCGTTCAGGAACTTCTCCAGCCCCTTGGGCTGTCCCGGGATCGCAGGCCGATAGGTGCCGAGCACAAAGATCGCATCCCGCATCGTGCCCGGAACGAGACCCTCCCGATACCAGGCCCGCAACCGGGCAATGCAGTCGGCACCATACAGGATATGCTGCACCCGCGTCCCCGCCTCGGCGCACAGCGCATAGGTCCGGGCCGCCAGCCGCGGCTCCCGCGCCATCTCCCGCACCGAGATCGACGCCGCCCCCGGTCGCAGTGCCTCAAGGCAGGCCAGCTGATCGGCCACATCGTATATTCCCGCACTTTCCGTGGTGATCTGGATGGCCATGCCCGGCGCAGCTTCGGCCACTGCAGCCATCGCTTCCCGATAGCGCCCGGCATCCAGTGAATGTGCCCCCTGGTCGTCGCGAACGTGCAGATGCACGGCCTGCGCACCCGCCACCTGACAGGCCGCCGCGGCCTCGGCCAGCTGCGCGGCCGTCACCGGCAGGCGGGGGTGATCACGCCGTTGCCGCCGCGCGCCGTTCAGAGCCACCATCAATTCATAGTTCGCCATATCCGTTCTCCACGCCTGTTTCCCCCTGCGCGCTTGCCGCGCGGGATCGGGGGCAGACTGGCCAGACAGCACGTGCGATCTCAAGACGAAGAATTCGGAACATATGTTCTTTCACTACCAGCGCCTCGCGCACCCGACGCTGGACCTAAACAACCGCAAGCACTGGACCTAACGAAAGCTGCGATTCTGACGTTTGTGTTAAGGTAAGAGGACTGCCCAACCGGCGGCCCGTTTCACCTTCAACGCCGAAAGGACATGTCATGGACGGCACGTTCAACGAAAACGATCTCTCCCGCGTGGTGGAAGCCGACAAGGCCCACATCTGGCACCACCTGTTACAGCACAAGGCACTGGAGACCGCCGACCCCCGCATCATCGTCGAGGGCAAGGGCATGCGGGTCTGGGACCAGAACGGCAAGGAGTTCCTGGATGCGGTGTCCGGCGGCGTGTGGACCGTGAACGTCGGCTACGGCCGCGAAAGCGTCTGCAAGGCGGTCTACGACCAGCTGATGAAGCTCTGCTACTTCGCAAATTCCGCAGGCTCGATCCCCGGCGCGCTGTTTGCCGAAAAGCTGATCGAGAAGATGCCGGGCATGAGCCGCGTCTACTACACCAACTCCGGCTCGGAGGCGAACGAGAAGGCCTTCAAGATGGTGCGCCAGATCGCGCACAAGAAATACGGCGGCAAAAAGACCAAGATCCTCTACCGCGACCGCGACTACCATGGCTCCACGCTCGCCGCGATGTCGGCAGGCGGCCAGGATGAGCGCAACGCGCAATACGGCCCCTTCGCGCCGGACTTCGTGCGCGTGCCCCATTGCATGGAGTACCGCAAGCATGAGCTGGGCCTTGAGCATCTGTCCGGTGCCGATTTCGGCCGCGCCGCGGCGGACGCCATCGAAGAGGTGATCCTGCGCGAAGGCCCCGAAACCGTCGGCGCGCTGTGCCTGGAGCCCGTGACCGCAGGCGGCGGGGTGATCGAGGCGCCCGAAGGCTACTGGGAGCGCGTACAGGAAATCTGCAAGAAATACGATATCCTGCTGCACATCGACGAGGTCGTCTGCGGCGTCGGCCGCACGGGCACCTGGTTCGGTTACCAGCAGTACGGCATCCAGCCCGATTTCGTGACCATGGCCAAGGGCGTGGCCTCGGGTTATGCGGCGATTGCCTGCATGGTCACCACCGAAGAAGTCTTTGAGATGTTCAAGGACGACGCCGGTGATCCGCTGAACTATTTCCGCGACATTTCCACCTTCGGCGGCTGCACCGCCGGCCCCGCCGCAGCGCTGGAAAACATGCGCATCATCGAGGAGGAAAACCTCCTGGAGAACTGCACCGCCATGGGCGAGAGGATGAAGGCCAACCTGCGCGCCCTGATGGACAAGCATCAGGTGATCGGTGACGTGCGCGGCAAGGGTCTGTTCCTCGGTGCCGAACTGGTGCAGGACCGCGAAACCAAGGAACCGGTGGACGAAAAGCTGGCCCAGCAGGTGGTGGCCGAATGCGGCGCGCAAGGCGTCATCATCGGGGTCACCAACCGCTCGGTGCCGGGCAAGAACAACACCCTGTGCTTCAGCCCGGCGCTGATCGCAACCGCGGACGACATCGATCAGATCTGCGCCGCGGTGGACAACGCCCTGACCAAGGTATTCGGCTGACACTCCTCCCTGTCGGACGACCAACCTGCGCCCCGGACTGCTCCGGGGCGTTTTTTCATGCGGCCGCAGGTCGCCGCGGGTCAAGGAGGCCGCAAGGCCCCGCCGCCAGGCGGCTTGTCCTTGACGCGCATCCTTCACCCCAAAATCGGCGCGGGCCCTGCGGGGCAGACCTGCCCCTCAGGGCCTTCTCAGCGAAAACTTCCGGCGCCGCGCGTCAGCGCGGCGCCCGGCCCAACGGGTGCGGGGCAAATTTCAATTGTCCCGGCACCGGGCGGAAGCCGCCCCTTCGCGGCGGGTCAGACCAGCTGGAACAGGATGCCGGACAGCACCGCACCGCTGACACCCAGCCCCAGATAGGTCACGAACACCCGCGGCTTCACCAGCGACCAGACCGCCGCCATTGCCGGGATCGAGCTGACCGCCCCCGCCACCATGAAGGCCATGGCGGCGCCTGCGCTCATCCCCTGCTCCATCAGCCCGGCCAGCAAAGGCGGCGCAACATAGGAGTTCAAATAGGCCGGCATCCCGACCAGGGCGGCGATGGCAATCGGCAACACGCCCTCGCCGCCCACCAGCCCGGCAATCAGCTCCGCAGGCACGTAGTGGACCAGCAGCGCCTCCAGCACATAGGCCAGCGTCAGCCATTTCAGCAGGAACAGCCCGTTAGAGCCGAACTCACGGCGAAACACCGCCCGGCGTCCGGCCTCCTGCCAGAACCTCCAGTGGGGCTGGCCGTCGAGCTTCGGCGCACCGCAGCCGCAGCAGTTGCTGGCGGGCGCCTGACGCAGCGGGCTGGCAAAGACGCCGTGCCGCTGCAACAGCTTGACGGCAAAGCCGCCCAAGAGCCCCAGCGCCACCGCTGCCACGGCCTTGCCGATGGCAAAGGGCCAGCCCAGCGCGCCCGCGGTGATCAGCAGCGTCGGCGGGTCGATCAGCGGCGAGGACAGCCAAAACGCCATCACTGCCGACAAAGGTGCCCCCAGCGCCAGCAGCCCGGCGATAAACGGGATCACCTCGCAGGAACAAAACGGCGCCAGCCCGCCAAACAGGGCGGCCAGCACGATCATCCGCGTCTCGCGCCCCTGAAAGGCGCGCGCCACCATCACCTCCGCCCCGGTGGCCTTGAGGTAAGCCAAGAGCAGCACCGCAAACAGGATATAACGCGCCGTGCTGACCAGCGCCGTCGCGGCAAATTCCACCACCGGGCCAAAGTTGCCGGGGTCCAGCAGCGCCACCGCCGCCAGCAGCGCCGCCGCCAGCGCCCAGGGTGTTTTCAGCCAGCCCGCCAGCAGCTTGGCAGGCCGCGGGTTCTGTGTCAGCTCAGCCATCGTTTGCCGCCTTTGCGCCCGCGTCGGCGCAGCATTCGCTGAGGATGAACCCCGCCAGCGCCTCCAGCCGAGTGAAATCGGCGCGGTTGATGGTGGCCCGCCCCTGGCGCTGCTGCGCGACCACCCCGGCGCCTGCCAGAAATTTCAGATGATGCGCCAGCGTCGAGGGCGCGATCCCAGTGCGTTCCTGGATCTCGCCCACCGTCAGCCCGGCTTCGCCCGCGCGGATCAGGCAGCGCAGCACTTGCAGCCGCGCCTCCGACCCCATCGCCGCAAATCCCTGCGCAGCTTCTTCCCACTGCATGATGTCCCCTCCACTTGATTCGATAAAACTAGTTTTATAGATATATTAAACTCGATCAAGCCTGGAGGCGAAAATTTCAGCTAAGTCCAGATTGCGCCGGGGTTAAGTCCAGCCTAACGTGCCCGCATGGCTATTTCTGTCGACACCTTCTTTCTCAACCCGGACGCGCATGGGACGCTGCAAGCGCAGATCCAGGAGATGATCGCCGAGGGCATCCTCTCGGGCCGGTTCCGGGTCGGGGAAAAGCTGCCGTCGTCGCGCAAGCTGGCGGCGCATCTGGGCATCAGCCGGATCACCGTGACGCTGGCCTATACCGAGCTGCTGGCCAACGACTACCTGACCTCGCGCGGGAGGTCAGGGTACTTCGTGTCGGAGAATGCGCCGGTGCCGCCCTCCTATACGCCGCAGCAGAAATCCGGCGACGCGATGGATTGGGGCAAGGTTCTGGCGCGCAACTTTACCGGCGGCGACACGCCGCGCAAGCCGCAGGACTGGCGCAGCTACCGCTACCCGTTCATCTACGGCCAGGCGGATGCGGCGCTGTTCGACCATGCGAACTGGCGGCTCTGTGCGCTGCGGGCGCTGGGGCAGAAGGATTTTTCCGCACTGGCCAATGACTACTTCGATCAGGACGACCCGCTGCTGATCGAATATATCGCCCGCCACACCCTGCCCCGGCGCGGCATCACCGCCCGGCCCGAGGAAATCCTGATCACGCTGGGGGCACAGAACGCCCTGTGGATCACCACCCAGCTGCTGCTGAACCGCGGGCGGCGGGCAGCGGTGGAGGATCCCGCCTATTACACCCTGCGCGACCAGATCATGCAGACCCGCTGCCAGATGGAGTGCATCCCCGTGGACGAGGCCGGGCTGCCGCCGGACCGCATCAGCCACGAAACCGATGTGATCTTCTGCACCCCCAGCCATCAGAGCCCGACCACCTTCACCATGCCAATGGCGCGGCGCAAGGCGCTGCTGCAACGCGCCAGCGACATCGACGCGGTGATCGTCGAAGACGACTATGAATTCGAGATGTCCTTTCTCGGCGCACCCTCGCCGTCGTTGAAATCGCTGGATAGCGAAGGCCGGGTGATCTACGTCGGCAGCTTCTCCAAATCGCTGTTTCCGGGGCTGCGGCTGGGCTATCTGGTCGGCTCCGAACCTTTTATTCGCCAGGCACGCGCCCTGCGGGCCAGCGTGCTGCGCCACCCGCCCGGCCACGTGCAGCGCACGGTGGCCTATTTCCTGTCGCTGGGGCACTACGATGCCCAGATCCGCCGCACCGCCAAGGTGCTGCACGATCGCCGCGCGGTGATCGAGGCTGCAATCGCCGCCCACGGGCTGACCATCGCCGGGGTCGGTGGCTTTGGCGGTTCCGCCCTGTGGATGCAGGCACCGCAGAACGTGGACACCCTGGCCGTCGCGGAGCACTTGAAGGCGCAAAGCGTGCTGATCGAACCCGGCGCGCCCTTCTTTGCTGCCGAAAACCGGCAGCAGAACTTCTACCGGCTGGGATATTCCTCGATCGCGGCGGGGCGTATTGAACCGGGGCTGGCACTGCTGGCCGAGGCTTTGGAGCAGGCCCAGAAACAGGGGTAATCCGGCGGCTCCGGATCGCGGCCTCCGCCACGATGGCCCCGCGCCGACATCTGGACCTACTGCGCCGAGACAACTGGCCCTAACCCACCCCTGAGTGCGCGCCTAAACCAGAGTCAATTCCCGGCCCAAGGCCCGGGCGCATTCCGCGTCTCACTCAGGAGAACCCGCCATGAAAATGACCACCGAAGAGGCCTTTGTCAAAACGCTGCAAATGCATGGCATCCAGCACGCTTTTGGCATCATCGGCTCGGCAATGATGCCGATTTCCGACATCTTCCCCGCTGCGGGCATCACCTTCTGGGACTGCGCCCACGAAGGATCCGGCGGCATGATGGCCGATGGCTACACCCGCGCCACCGGCAAGATGTCGATGATGATCGCCCAGAACGGCCCCGGCATCACCAACTTCGTCACCGCCGTGAAGACCGCCTACTGGAACCACACGCCGCTGCTGCTGGTCACGCCGCAGGCGGCCAACAAGACCATCGGCCAGGGCGGCTTCCAGGAGATGGAGCAGATGCGCCTGTTCGCCGACTGCGTCGCCTATCAGGAAGAGGTCCGCGATCCCTCCCGCGTGGCCGAGGTTCTGAACCGCGTCATCATGAACGCCAAGCGCGCGTCGGCCCCCGCCCAGCTGAACATCCCGCGCGACATGTGGACCCAGGTCATCGACATCGAACTGCCCGCAATCGTCGAATTCGAGCGCCCCGCGGGCGGTGAGTCCGCCGTGGCCGAAGCCGCCAAGCTGCTGTCGGGTGCCAAGAACCCGGTGATCCTGAACGGTGCCGGCGTGGTGCTGTCCAAGGGCGGCATCGAGGCGTCCAGGGAACTGGCCGAGCGTCTGGATGCGCCGGTCTGCGTCGGCTACCAGCACAACGACGCCTTCCCCGGTTCGCATCCGCTGTTTGCCGGTCCCTTGGGCTACAACGGGTCCAAGGCCGCGATGGAGCTGATCAAGGACGCCGATGTCGTGCTGTGCCTCGGCACCCGGTTGAACCCGTTCTCGACCCTGCCGGGCTATGGCATGGAATACTGGCCGACAGAGGCCAAGATCATCCAGGTCGACATCAACCCCGATCGCATCGGCCTGACCAAGAAAGTTTCCGTCGGCATCATCGGCGACGCCGCCAAGGTGGCGCAGGGCATCCTGGCGCAACTCAGCGACACCGCGGGCGACGAAGGCCGCGCCGAACGCAAGAACCGCATCGCCGAGACCAAGTCCCGCTGGGCGCAGCAGCTGACCGAAATGACCCACGAGGACGACGATCCGGGCACCACCTGGAACGAGCGCGCCCGTGCTGACAAGCCGGACTGGATGAGCCCCCGCATGGCCTGGCGCGCGATCCAGGCGGCGCTGCCGAAAGAGGCTATCATCTCCTCGGACATCGGCAACAACTGCGCCATCGGCAACGCCTACCCGTCGTTCGAGGCGGGCCGCAAATACCTCGCCCCCGGCCTGTTCGGCCCCTGCGGCTATGGTCTGCCGGCCATCGTCGGCGCTAAGATCGGCAACCCCGACACACCCGTGGTCGGCTTCTCGGGCGACGGCGCCTTCGGGATTGCGGTCACCGAACTGACCGCCATCGGCCGCAGCGAATGGCCCGCCGTCACCCAGGTGGTGTTCCGCAACTACCAGTGGGGCGCGGAAAAGCGCAACTCGACCCTGTGGTTCGACGACAACTTCGTCGGCACCGAGCTGGACACCCAGGTGTCCTATGCCGGTATCGCCAAGGCCTGCGGGCTCAAGGGCGTGGTCGCCCGCACCATGGACGAGCTGACCTCGGCACTGGCGCAGGCGATCGAAGACCAGAAGAACGGCACCACCACCCTGATCGAGGCGATGATCAACCAGGAGCTGGGTGAGCCGTTCCGCCGCGACGCCATGAAGAAGCCGGTCCGTGTGGCGGGCATCGACAAGGCCGACATGCGCGAGCAGCAGGTCTGACGCCGTGACCCTGCCCTTTGACCTGTCTTCGGGCCAGGGGCTCTATCTGGCCGCCGCGCTGTTTGCGGCGGCCATGATCCGCGGGTTTTCCGGCTTTGGCTTCTCCGCGATCTTCATCATTCTGGCGGCCCTCATCACCAATCCGTTGCCGCTGATCCCGGTTGTGTTTTCCTGCGAGATTGCCATGACCGCCTTTCAGGCCCGCGACATCCGCCCGCATGTGGACTGGCGCCGCGCCCTTGCGCTGCTGGGCGGCGCCGCCGTGGCCACCATCCCGGCGATCTCCCTCATGGCCCGGCTGGGCGAGCATGAGGCACGGCTCGCGATCTCCTGCCTGATCCTCGGGCTGAGCCTGGTTCTGCTCAGTGGCTGGCAGCTGGCGCGGCCCGTGGGGCGCAACGGCAACCTGGGCGTTGGCGCATTGGCGGGCATCGCCAACAGCGCAGGCGTCGGCGGGCTGCCGGTGGCGGCCTTCCTCACGGCGCAGCCGGTGTCTCCGGCGGTGTTCCGCGCCACGATGATCGTGTTCCTGACCGGTATCGACCTGATGGCGCTGCCGTTGATGGCGGCCAACGGTCTGGTCGGGCCGCAGACGCTGACCGGCATCCTGCTGGCCTTCCCGGTACTGGCGCTTGGCATCTGGGCAGGCTCGCGCGGGTTTGCCGCCGTCTCCCAAGTGCACTTCCGCCGCGCGGTGGTGGTGCTGCTGACCCTGCTGGCGCTGTTCAACATCGCCCGGCTGGCCGCCTGAAGGAGACGCCCATGCAGAACATCCTCGTCATCAATGCAGGCTCCTCCTCGATCAAGCTGGCGGTCTTCTCCCCCACGCTGGAGCCGCTGCTGACCGCGCAAGCCGCCGGCGTCGGCGGCTCCGCCGCAGGGGAGTTGCAGATCGGGGCGCAGAAATCCGCACCCGCCGTGCCGGACCACGCCGCGGCCTTTCAGCTGCTGCTGAAGGGGCTGGCGGCGCAGGGGCATGGCCCCGACAGCTTTGCCGCCGCGGGCCACCGGGTTGTCCATGGCGGCGCGACACTGACGCAGCCACTGGCGGTCACTGCCGACGTGCTGGCACAGATCGACGCCTGCAGCCACCTTGCGCCGCTGCACAACCCGCATAACGCGGCCGCCATCCGCAGCCTGATGCAGCTGATGCCCGGCATGCCGCAGATCGCCTGTTTCGACACCGCCTTTCACGCCACCTGCCCCGAGGTTGCCCAGCGCTATGCGGTGCCGCAGGACTGGCACGCCGAGGGCATCCGCCGCTACGGCTTTCACGGGCTGAGCTATGCGGCACTGGTGCGCAGCCTGCGCGACGGCGGCGCCCCCCTGCCCCGTCGGCTGCTGGCCTGCCACCTCGGGAACGGTGCCAGCCTCTGTGCCATTCTGGACGGCCAAAGCGTCGCCACCACCATGGGGTATTCCCCGCTGGAAGGGCTGACGATGGGCACCCGGTCAGGCTCGATCGACGCCAGCGCGGTACTGGACCGGGCCGAGCGCCACGGCATCAGCGCCACCCGTGCCGATCTCGTGCACCGCTCCGGCCTTCTGGGCCTGTCCGGCCACAGCCATGACATGCGCGCCATTCAACAGGCCGGTACCGCCCCCGCCCGATTTGCCGTGGATCATTTCTGCTACTGGATCGTGCGCCATGCAGGGTCGATGCTGGCGGCCATGCAGGGCGCGGACGCCATCGCCTTTACCGGCGGCATCGGGGAAAACGCGCCCGACATCAGGGAGCGCGTCGTCCGGCAACTGGCCTGGGCCGGGTTGGGACCGGAGAACACCCATGTGATCCCCGCCCAGGAAGAACGCCAGATTGCCCTGCATACGCGCGACATTCTGGCCGCCCTGTGAAAAATTATCTTTTGAAACTCCGCCACTTCTGAGAACAACATTCTGACAGAAGCTCCCTCCGCAAGACAATCCGCCCGCAAAACCCAGAGGTGCCAATGACCCATCATCAGCCGACCCTCGACACCTCGCCCAAGGTTTCCGACGAAATCCGGCGGACCACCTGCTACATGTGCGCCTGCCGCTGCGGCATCAACGTGCACATGAAGGACGGCAAGGTCGCCTATATCGAGGGCAACCGCGACCACCCGGTGAACAAGGGCGTGCTCTGCGCCAAGGGCTCGGCCGGGATCATGCAGGTCAACGCGCCCTCGCGGCTGCGCGCGCCGCTGAAACGGGTGGGACCGCGCGGCTCGGGCAAGTTCCGCGAGATTTCCTGGGACGAGGCGATCAGCACCGCGGTGGGCTGGCTGAACGAGCTGCACGAAACCGCGCCGCAGAAACTGGCGTTCTTCACCGGCCGCGACCAGAGCCAGAGCTTCACCAGCTTCTGGGCGCAGAATTTCGGCACCCCCAACTACGCCGCGCACGGCGGCTTCTGCTCGGTCAACATGGCCACCGCCGGCATCTACACCATGGGCGGCGCCTTCTGGGAATTCGGCCAGCCCGACTGGGAGCATACCAAGCTGTTCATGCTGTTCGGCGTGGCCGAGGATCATGACTCCAACCCGATCAAGATGGGTATCGGCAAGATCAAGAAGCGCGGCGCACGGGTGATCGGGGTGAACCCGATCCGCACCGGCTACAACGCGGTGGCGGATGACTGGGTCGGCATCACGCCCGGCACCGACGGGCTGTTCATCCTGTCGCTGATCCACGTGCTGATGAAGGCCGGCAAGATCGATCTCGACTACCTCAGCCGCTACACCAACGCGCCGGTGCTGGTGAACGGTTCTGACGGCCCGCAGAAGGGGCTGTTTCTGCGCGACGAGAACGGCAAGATGCTGGTGATCGACCGCAACACCGGCCTGCCCACCCCGTTTGACCAGCCCGGCGTGCGCCCGGACCTGACCGCGACTTTCGACAAGGACGGCGTCACCCACCGCCCGGTGTTCCACCAGATGGCCGAGCGCTACCTCAGCGCGGACTATGCGCCCGAGGCGTTGGCGGACAAATGCGGCATCCCGGCCAGCCGCATCCGCGCCATCGCAGCGGAACTGGCCCGCGTCGCCTTTGACGAGGCGTTTGAACTGGACGTCGAATGGACCGACTTCCGCGGCGAAAAGCACAGCAAGATGACCGGCCGCCCGGTGTCGATGCACGCGATGCGCGGCGTTTCGGCCCATGCCAACGGCTTTCAGACCTGCCGCGCGCTGCATGTGCTGCAGATCCTTCTGGGCACCGTCGAGGTGCCCGGCGGCTTCCGTTTCAAGCCGCCCTACCCCAAACCGATTGAGGCCCACCCCACCCCGCACGGCGACCGCCGCCCGGGCCGCCCGCTGGAGGGGCCGCATCTGGGGTTCCCGCGTGGTCCAGAAGACCTGCTGCTGGACGAGGACGGCACCGCCCAGCGCATCGACAAGGCCTTCACCTGGGAAAACCCGATGTCGGCGCATGGGCTGATGCATATGGTGATCTCCAACGCCTATGCGGGCGATCCCTACAAGATCGACACGCTGTTCATGTATATGGCCAACATGTCGTGGAACTCCTCCATGAACACCAAGGGCGTGATGGAGATGCTGTCGGCCCGCAACGACGACGGCGGCTACATGATCCCGCGGATCATCTATTCCGACGCCTACTCCTCGGAGATGGTGGCCTATGCCGATCTGGTGCTACCCGACACCACCTACCTGGAGCGCCACGACTGCATCAGCCTGCTCGACCGCCCGATCTGCGAGGCGGACGCGGCGGCGGATGCGATCCGCTGGCCGGTGATCGAACCCGACCGCGACGTGCGCGGTTTCCAGTCGGTGCTGATCGAGCTCGCCAACCGGATGAGCCTGCCGGGCTTCACCAATGCCGACGGCACCCCCAAGTGGAAGGACTACGCCGACTATATCGTCAACCACGAGCGCAAGCCGGGCATCGGCCCGCTCGCCGGTTTCCGCGGCAAGGACGGCACCCAGGAAGGCCGCGGCGAGGTGAACCCGGATCAGCTGAACCGCTACATCGAAAACGGCGGCTTCTACGTCGCGCACATCCCCGAAGGCGCGGATTACTACAAGCCCTGGAACACCGCCTACCAGGACTGGGCCGTGGGCATGGGGATCTATGACAGCCCCCAGCCCTACCTGTTCCAGCTCTACGTGGAACCGATGCGCAAGTTCCAGCTGGCCGCCGAAGGCCATGGCGATCGCCAGCCGCCCGAGCATCTGCGCCAGCGCATCAGGCACACGATGGATCCGCTGCCGATCTGGTACGAGACCGATCAGCAGGGCAACGAGGGCTTCACCGTCAACGCCCTGACCCAGCGGCCGATGGCCATGTACCACTCCTGGGGCACCCAGAACGCCTGGCTGCGCCAGCTGCACGGGCGCAACCCCCTGTATGTGCCGACCAAGCTGATGCGCGAGCATGGGCTGAAGGACGGCGACTGGGCGCGGGTTTCCTCGCCGCATGGGGAAATCACGGTGCCGGTGATGGAAATGGCGGCCCTGAATGAAAACACCGTCTGGACCTGGAACGCCATCGGCAAGCGCAAGGGCGCCTGGGCGCTGGAGCCGGACGCGCCGGAGGCCACCAAGGGGTTCCTGCTGAACCATCTGATCCACGAGTTGCTGCCGCCCAAGGGCGACGGGCTGCGATGGGCCAACTCGGACCCGATCACCGGTCAGGCGGCGTGGTTTGACCTGAAGGTCAGGATCGAAAAGACCACGCCGCCGGACGACCCGCAGGAAAGCAAACCCGCCTTTGCAGCGCAGGAATCGCCGGTTGGCACCGGCCCGAAGGAACTGAAATGGAAGGTGGGCAAATGACGGAACTTCCCAATTCCACGGACCGCAAGATGGGCCTGGTCATCGACCTCGACACCTGCGTCGGCTGCCATGCCTGCGTGATTTCCTGCAAGGGCTGGAACACCGAGAACTACGGCGCGCCGCTGTCGGACCAGGATCCCTACGGCGCGGACCCTTCCGGCACCTTCCTCAACCGCGTGCATTCCTACGAGGTGCAGCCAGCCCCTTGTGAAAGCCAGCCGGACCCGGCGGCGCAGCTGATCCACTTTCCGAAATCCTGCCTGCATTGCGAGGACGCCCCCTGCGTCACCGTCTGCCCCACCGGCGCCAGCTACAAGCGCACCGAGGACGGCATCGTGCTGGTGAACGAGGACCATTGCATCGGCTGCGGTCTTTGTGCCTGGGCCTGCCCCTATGGCGCGCGCGAGCTGGACCTGGCCGCGGGCGTGATGAAGAAATGCACCCTCTGCGTTGATCGCATCTACAACGAAAACCTGCCCGAGGAGGACCGCATCCCGTCCTGCGTGCGCACCTGTCCGGCAGGCGCGCGCCATTTCGGCGATCTCGGCGATCCTGACAGCGACGTCTCCAAACTGGTCGCGGAACGCGGCGGCATCGACCTGATGCCCGAGATGGGCACCAAGCCCGTGAACAAGTACCTGCCGCCCCGCCCCAAGGACCAGATCGAGGCACAGGCCGCGCCGCTGGCACCGCTGCTGAAGCCTGTCGCGGAGGACGCGGGCGGTTTCATGGGCTGGCTCGACAAGGCGCTCGACAAACTTCCGGGGGGAACCAACTGATGCATCCGGCACCGTCCGTCATTCTCTTCACAACCCTCTCGGGTCTCGGTTTCGGCCTGTTGTTCTTTCTCGGCCTTGGGCAGCCCGCCGCCACCGGTACGGTGGCCTTTGTCTTCTACCTCATCGCCTATGCGCTGGCGGTGGGCGGGCTCCTCGCCTCGACCTTCCACCTGGGCCGACCCGAGCGCGCGTGGCGGGCGTTCACGCAGTGGAAGACCAGCTGGCTCAGTCGCGAGGGAATCTGCGCCGTGGCCTCCCTGCTTGTCATGGGGCTCTATGCGCTGGGGGCGTTATTCCTGGACAGCCATTGGACGCTGCTGGGCTGGCTTGGCGCGGCGCTCAGCCTTGCCACCGTGTTCACCACCTCGATGATCTACACCCAGCTCAAGACCGTGCCGCGCTGGAACACGGCCCTGACGCCGGTGATGTTCCTGTCGTTCAGCCTTGCAGGCGGCGCGCTTCTGGCCGGGGCCGAGACGTTGGCGCCCTGGCTTCTGGCCCTCGCCGGTGCGGTGCAGCTGGCCTATTGGGCCAAGGGCGACGGCGCGCTTGCGGCCTCGGGGACCGACCTGGCCACCGCCACCGGGCTGGGCAGCCGTGGCACGGTGCGCGCCTTTGAGCCGCCGCACACCGGCAGCAATTACCTCTTGCGCGAATTCGTGCATGTGGTGGGGCGCAAACATGCGCAGAAGCTGCGGGTGATTGCCTTTGCGCTCGGCTTCGTGCTGCCGTTGCTGATGATCCTCGCGCCGGTGCACGGCTTTGTGCTGAAGCATGTGCTCGCGGCGCTCGCGGTGCTGTCGCATATGGCAGGCATCGCGGTGTCGCGCTGGCTGTTCTTTGCCCAGGCGGAACATGTCGTCGGGCTTTACTACGGCAAACGCTGAGCCCGCTCCGGGGCGCGCAAACGGAGCATTCCGCGCGTCGCGCCCCGGTGCAAATGGCACCTGCAGCGCGCGGCCGGCAGCTGACAGAACAAAGGCGGTCCCTTCGGGCCACAGCCAACGGCAACCACGAAAAAGGGCGGCCCGTCGCGGGACCGCCCTTTCGTCATTCTATCCGCTGTGGCTTACAACAGGCCGGCGTGCACCATGGCCGCATCAATCGCCGCTTTGGTGCTGTCTTCCAGCGTGGTCAGGGGCGAGCGCACCTCCTCGCTGCACAGGCCCAGTTTGGACAGGCCGTATTTTGCACCTGCAAGGCCCGGCTCAATGAAGATTGCCTCATGCAGCGGCATCAGACGATCCTGGTATTCCAGCGCCTTTGCGTAGTCGCCGACCAGCGTCGCAGCCTGGAATTCGGCACACAGCTTGGGCGCAACATTCGCAGTGACCGAGATGCAGCCGACGCCGCCATGGGCGTTGAAGCCCAGCGCGGTGGCATCTTCGCCCGAGAGCTGCACGAAATCCGCACCACAGGTGGCACGCTGCTGGCTGACGCGGGCGATGTCGCCAGTGGCATCCTTGACCCCGATGATCCGAGGCAGTTTCGCCAGTTCACCCATGGTGGCGGGTGTCATGTCAACAACCGAGCGTCCGGGGATGTTGTAGATGATGATCGGGATCTCGGCGCAATCATGGGCGGCGGTGAAATGCTGCACCATGCCACGCTGGGTCGGCTTGTTGTAATACGGGGTCACCACCAGGGCCGCGTCGGCACCGGCCGATTTGGCGAACTCCACGAATCGAATCGTCTCGACCGTATTGTTGGAACCCGCGCCCGCGATCACCGGCACCCGCCCCGCTGCGGCCTTGACCACCTCGGCGATCACGGTCTCATGCTCTTCGTGGGTCAGGGTCGGGCTTTCGCCGGTGGTGCCGACCGGCACCAGCGCATTGGACCCTTCGGCAATTTGCCACTCGACCAAGCGTTTGAGCGCATCCAGATCCAGCTCGCCGTTCGAAAACGGGGTGACGAGTGCTGGCATAGAGCCTTTGAACATGGGCACGCTCCCTTTGCTGCGGTGCTGGCGGCAATCTGCCGCCGTCAAGACAGGCGATGCCGGGGTTTTCAGTTGCGACCGGCCCGCCGATGAGTAACGTTCAAGCCTGTATCCCCGGACAGCTGGAAAATGCAAGAGATGACACGCATCCTGGTCTTTATTCTGCTCATCGCAGCCATACTGCCCGGAAGCCGGGCCACCGCCGATGATCTCAAGGAAGCCCTGTCACTGATGCGGGCCGAGAAATGGACCGAGGCGGCGCGGGCCGCCGGGCAGCCGCAGAGCGTCGGCTGGGACATCATCGAATGGCACCGCCTGCGCGCCAAGATGGGCTCCGCCGCGGATGTCGTGTCGTTCCTCAAGCGGCGTCCGGACTGGCCCGGCCTCGCCTACCTGCGCCGCCAGAACGAGGACACGGTGGCCGCCCTGCCCCGCGCCGAGGTGCTGGCCTTCTATGACGGCCGCCGCCCGCAGACCCCCGAAGGCGCGCTGAGCTTTGCGCGGGCACTGATCGCTGCGGGACGGCGGGGGGAAGGCGAAGCCGAGATCGTGCTCGCCTGGCGCACCATGGCCATGGGTAGCGCCATCCAGGCCGAGTATCTGCGCGACTTTTCCGCGCTGCTCAAACCCCACCACAGCGCCCGGCTGGACAAGCTGCTCTGGGAGGAACACCGGGTCAGCGCCAAGCGAATGCTGGCGCTGGTGCCGGAGCCCCAGCGCAAACTGGCCGAGGCCCGCATCGCCTTGCAGGAGCGCACACCGGGGGTGGACGCCAAGATCGCGGCCGTGCCGGACGAGCTGCAAGACGCCGCGGGCCTCGCCTATGACCGCTTTGTCTGGCGCGATCGCAAGCGGATGCAAGACAGCGCCATCGCCATGATGATGGATCGCAGCACCAGCGCCGACGCTCTCGGCGAGCCCGACAAGTGGCTGCGCCGCCGCCGCGACTTTGCCCGCCAGCTGATGCGCGACAAGAAATACGAGGACGCCTATCAGCTGGCGGCCTACCACTTTGCCACCCCCGAGGAAGGCTATGGCTATTCCGACTGCGAATGGCTGGCCGGCTATATCGCGCTGCAGATGCTGCGCGACCCGGAGCTCGCAGCCTACCACTTCAACCGGTTCCTCGACTCCGTCGAGACGCCGATCTCGATCGGGCGCGGCGGCTACTGGCTGGGGCGTGCCTATGCCGCGATGGGCGAGGTCGACAAGGCCCATGAAGCCTACGCCAAGGCCGCCGACTTCCAGACCTCCTTCTATGGCCTGTTGGCCGCGGAAAAGCTGGGCCGTCCCTTCGACCCGGCGCTCGCCAACCCGCCCGAGCTGCCCGATTGGCGTAGCGCGGCCTTCATGGGGTCTTCGGTGACCAAGGCCGGATTGATGCTGTTGCAGGCGGGGGATCTGGCGTTGGCCGAGCGTTTCCTGACCCACCTCACCGAAGGGCTGACGCCCGTTCAGGCACGGCAGCTGGGGCAGATGGCGGTGGATCTGAACGAACCGCACCTGGCCGTGATGATCGCCAAACGCGCCGCCCAGGACGGGGTGGAGCTGCAGGGCGCCTATTACCCGCTGCACCCCGTGGCCAAACACGCCCTGCCGATGGCCGAGGAAATGACCCTCGCCATCGCCCGTCGCGAAAGCGAGTTCGATCCCTATGTCGTCAGCCATGCCGGGGCGCGCGGGCTGATGCAGGTGATGCCCGCCACCGCCGAGCTGGTGGCCGGGGAACTGGGCATTCTCGCCAACCACAAGACATCGCTGCTGACCGCCGACTGGAAATACAACGCCCGCCTGGGTGCCACGTATCTCGCCGGGCTGGCCGGAGATTTCCGCGGCAACGTGGTGATGATGGCGGCCGGCTACAACGCCGGGCCGCACCGTCCCAAGGCCTGGATGGAGCGCTATGGCGACCCGCGCGACGGCGAGCCGGACATCATCGACTGGATCGAACACATCCCGTTCAATGAAACCCGCAACTACGTGATGCGGGTGACCGAAAGCCTGCCGGTCTACCGCGCGCGGCTGGGCAAGACGCCGCTGCCCATCCCCTTCTCGCAGGAACTGTCGGGGTCAACCCTTCACGCGTTCGCGCCATAGGGTGAACAGACCCGCGGCGATGATGATCCCCGCACCGATGGCGACATTGGTGCGGATCACTTCGCTGAAGATCGTCACCCCCAGGATCGCCGTCCAGATCAGGTGGAAATAGGCAAAGGGCTGAACCGCGCTGGCCTCGGCCATCTCGTAACACTTGATGAGCAGCCAGTGCCCCGAGGCCCCGGTGATGCACAGCAGCGCCATCCAGCCCCAGTCCGCCTGGTTCATCGGCTGCCAGAACCACACCCCTACGGCGGTCATCACCACCATGCCGGAAATCCCGGTCCAGAAGAAACTGGTGGCCGTGCTGTCCTCACGCGCGACATAGCGCGTCAGCAATCCATAGACCGCGAACATCAGCGCCGAAACAAAGGGGATCACCGCCAAGGGATCGAACACTCCGGCGCCCGGTTGCAGGATGATCAGCACCCCGGCCAGTCCGACGCCGATCGCCGCCCAGCGCCGCCAGCCGACATTTTCCCCCAGCAACGGCCCGCTCAGAGCGGCCACCAGCAGCGGGTAGCAGATGAAGACAGCCTGGCTCTCGACCAGCCCCAGCTTGGTGAAACCATAGACCGCGACGCAGATCTCCGCCGCCAGCAAGACCCCGCGGAAGATCTGCAACCACGGCTGGCGCGTCTGCGCAGCCTTGCGAATGCCCCCGGGCGCCCGGGCGGCCAGGAATACGACGAAGGCCGCGAAAAACCAGTAGCGGATCATCACCACCATGTAGGTGTTGTAGGTGCCCGCGAGGTGACGCGAGATCCCGTCCTGCAGGGCGAACACCACCGTGGCGCTAATCATCAGGAAAATGCCCAGCGGCACGTTGTTGGTCTGGGGTCCACGGGTTGGGGCCAGTCCGGCGCTGCCCTGCGCGGGTGCTGCTTGGGTCATCTCTTTACCGCCTGTGTCATATGCCGTTTGCGCCCGAAACCGGGAATGCGGGTTACTTCGAATCCGGCGGCCTCCAGCCCGCGGCGCACGAAACCGGCCGCGGTATAGGTCGCCGCCGTGCCGCCCTCCGCGGTATGAGCCGCCACTTCTGCCATCAGGGCCGGTTCCCACAGCTCGGGGTTCTTGGCCGGCGAGAACCCGTCCAGAAACCAGGCATCGGCGCGCGCCGTCCAGCTTGGCAGCGACATGCGGGCGTCGCCTTCTACCACCTCCAGATGCAGAGTGCCGAGATCGCATGCGCCATGGCCCGACCAGGCGGCCAGGAACCGCTCGGCCCAAGGCGCCACCGCCGGGAAAGCCTCCAGGGCGCGGGCCATGTCCTCGGGTCCCATCGGAAAGGCCTCGAAACTGGTGAACCGCAGCGCCCCCGTCTGGCCGGTTTCCTCCCAGGCGCGCCAGGCCGCCAGCATGTTCAGCCCGGTGCCGAACCCCAGCTCGGCAATGTGGAACCCTGGCGCAAAGCGTCGCGGCAGGTCATTGCCCGCCAGGAATACGTGTTCGGTTTCCGCCAGCCCGTTCTGGATCGAGAAATAGGGATCATCGAATTGATCCGACACCGGAATGACGCCTTCCCGCCAGCTGAGACGGGCCTGCTGGTCTGCCATGGTATAATCCCCTAAAGGTAAGCCGAACGGCGCGACACTGGCGAAAGGATCCGCAAATGGCAATGGCAGATGTAACGGTGCGCGGCGCGGGGATCTTCGGTCTGTCTATCGCCTGGACCTGCGCCCGGCGCGGCGCCAGGGTGCAGGTCATCGACCCCTTTGGCCCCGGTGCGGGGGCCAGCGGCGGCCTGGTCGGCGCGCTCGCACCGCATGTCCCCGAGAACTGGAACCCCAAGAAGCAATTCCAGTTGGAAAGCCTGCTGATGGCGCAGGCGTTCTGGGAGACGGTAGAGGCCGAAGGCGGCGTCAGCGCGGGCTATGGCCGCACCGGGCGATTGCAGCCCTTGAACGACGCGCGCGCGCTGGAGCTCGCCCGCCAGCGCGAAGCCAGCGCCGCACAACTCTGGAAGGACGCGGCCGAATGGCGCGTGGTGCCTGCCGCCGATCTCGGCCCCTGGGTGCCGCCCAGCGCCACCGGCATGGTGGTCCATGACACCCTCAGCGCCCGGATGCATCCGCGCCGCGCCTGTTCGGCGCTGGTGGCCGCCCTGGCGGTGCGCGACATCACCGTGGTGGCCGAGGCCCCGGATCAGGGCAAGGTCGTCCATGCCAAGGGCCACGCAGGGCTGCTGGAGCTGAATGAGCGTTTCGGCAAGACCGTGGGCAGCGGCGTCAAGGGTCAGGCGGCGCTGCTGCGCTTTCACGAAGGCGCGGTGCCGCAGCTTTATGCGGACGGGCTGCACATCATCCCGCATGCCGATGGCACCCTTGCGATCGGCTCCACCTCCGAGCGGGAGTTCACGGATGGCCAGGCCACCGACATGCAGCTTGACGACGTGATCGAGCGCGCCTGTGCGGCGGTACCGGTGCTGCATGGCGCCGAGGTCATCGAACGCTGGGCCGGGGTGCGCCCACGCGCCAGGTCCCGCGCGCCGATGCTGGGGGCCTGGCCGGGACGAGAGGACCACTACATCGCCAACGGCGGCTTCAAGATCGGCTTTGGCATGGCGCCAAAGACGGCCGAGGTGATGGCGGACCTGCTGCTCGAGGAGACCGACAACATTCCCCAGGGGTTCCGCGTCGAAGACAACCTCTGAATGGCCCCGCGCGGCCTTAGTCGGCCAATTCGGCACGCAGGTTCTGCATCAGCATCGCCAGCGTCTCCTGATAGCGTTCACTGATGAGCCGCCCGGCATCGTCGAACTCGTTTCGGGAGTTGGCCAGATGCACCGCAGGCCCGGCGATCACGCGTGGCTGAAAGGGCACCAGGAGACTGCGCAGCAGCGCCTGCGCCTGCTCGCCGCCGGCCCGCCCAGCGGCCGCGGACATCACCGCCACCGGCTTGCCTGCCCAGGGATTGCCCTTGGTCCGGCTCACCCAATCCAGCGCATTCTTGAGAACGCCCGAGGGCCCCTTGTTGTATTCCGGCGTGGAGATCAGCACCGCATCCGCCGCCGCAATCTGGTCCGACAAGGTCTGAACCGCCGCCGGGATTCCGTCGGCAGCCTCGTCATCGCCATCGTACAGCGGCAACCTCAGCTCCGCCTCGACAACGGTGGCCGGGCCGAACAGACGCGCGGCTTCGGCCAGAAGCTTGCGATTGGTGGCCTCCTGGCGCAGCGAGCCGGAGATAGTGAGCAAGACGGGATCTGCCATCGGATGTTCCTGACGTTGGTTTCTGGTCTTCACCCATCATCTATGCACTCCGGCCCCGGCTGAAAGAGCTGCCGCCGCGCAGCGCATGTGCATAATTCCGCAGGCGCGGGGCAGCAGTCCCCGCGGCACTCGCTGACCTCGATGCAACAACGGCCCGCCCCGGTGGGACAGGCCGCTGCATAAGACGTGTGAAAGCCTGCTTTTCGATCAGCTGCTCTGCGGAATCACCACCACTTCGACGCGGCGGTTACGGGCCTTGCCCTCGGGTGTCAGGTTCGACGCCACCGGCTGCTCCTCCCCCCGACCGATGATGCTCAGACGGCTATAGGGCACGCCGCCGGCCTGGATCTGATCGGCCACCGCATTCGCCCGGCGCACCGACAGATCCTGGTTGTAGCTGGCGGCACCATCGCTGTCGGTGTGGCCAATCACCTGCACCAGGCTGTTGGGGTAGCGCACCAGGCTGTTGGCGACCTTGCGCAGATCACCCTGCACCGCAGGCGAAATCGCGGCGCTGTCGGTGGCAAAGGTCAGGTCATTCGGGAACGACAGGATCAGCCGGTCGCCCGTATTGACGATGGTGATCTCGTCATTGGCGAGTGTCTGGCGCAGCTCGCGCTCCTGCTTGTCGAGCTGGTTGCCGATCACCCCGCCCGCAGTGGCCCCGACCACGGCGCCGGTCAATGCCCCGAGACCCGGATCGGAATCATTGGTCAGCGCACCCACACCAGCGCCGATGATGCCCCCCAGGATCGCGCCCTGCTGGGTGTTGCTTCCGGGCGTCGCCACGGTGGCGGGATCGGTACAGGCCGCAAGGGTCAAGGCAGCCGTCACAAGGCCGGCCGAGGTGAGTTTCATCTGCATAATCAAACTGCCTTCTTGTATTGCACGCACCAGACCCCCAGGTCCGGCTGTCCCGCCGAATATCGGGGCGCCGAGCGTCAAGCTCAAGGACAGGTTGTCAGAGATTGGCGAAATACCGCTGAAAGCTGCCTCATGGCCCGGTGCGGCCATGGCTCAGTTGCCGGTGTGCAGGCCTGTCTGCGCCGCATTGGGCGCGCGCGGGGTGGCGTCATCCTGCGCGGCTTCAAAGGCCAGCATCGCGCGTTTCACCGGCAGCCCCCAGTGATAGCCGCCCAATTCGCCCGACTTGCGCAAGGCCCGGTGGCAGGGAATCAGCCAGCTGACCGGATTGCGCCCCACCGCCGTGCCCACTGCCCGCACCGCTCGCGGTGCCCCGATCGCCCGGGCCAGCTCGGAATAGGTGGTCACGTGGCCTGACGGGATGCGCAGCAGCGCCTCCCAGACCTTGATCTGCAAGGGAGCGCCGATCATATGCAGCGCCGCCTCTCCCCGCTGGGCAAAGATGGCGTCGACCTGCGGCCGCAGCCGCGTCGTATCCTCGACAAAATCTGCCAACGGCCAACGGGCGCACATATCTCGCATGGCGGCCTCCGCGCCGGTCTCCGCCGCAAAGGCCAGCCCGCAGATGCCCTTGGTCGTCCCCATCGCCAACGCCGCCCCAAAGGGGCTGTCGAACCACCCCCAGAAGATGCGCAACCCCTGCCCCTTGCGGGCATATTCTCCGGGGCTCATTGCCTCCCAGCGCAGAAACAGATCGTGCAGCCGCCCCGATCCCGACAGGCCCACTGCATGCGCCGCCTCCAGCGTGGTGAAACGTTCGCGCAAAAGGCTCTTGGCGTGCCCCAGCCGCAGGTATTGCTGGTATCGCTTGGGCGACACCCCGACCCAGGCCGAGAACACGCGCTGGAAATGACTGGCGCTCATGTCCATGCGGGCGGCCAGTTGCTCCAGCGTCAGATCCTCGCCGCCCGCGTCGATCAACGCGATCGCACGGCGCATGACGCCATAATGGTAAGAAGTTTCCTGCGTCTCGACTGTCATTTCCGCCACCTGCTGTCTTCAACCCACAGGCTAATGCGATGCGCGCCGACCTGCGACCCGGAACTTGCGAAAAGACCCGGGCGACGCAACGCTCCGCCCGGAGGGAGGACGCCCACGGCGCAATTTCAATTGCGCTTTAATCTCTCGACGGTACATAAGGCGCGTCATGGCCAAGCAACTCGATTACCATACCCTGCGCGAGATCTTCACCCGCTTTCAGGCGGCCGAGCCCGAACCCAAGGGCGAGCTGGAGCACGTCAACGCCTATACGCTGGTGGTGGCGGTGGCGCTGTCGGCGCAGGCCACCGACGCCGGCGTCAACAAGGCGACCCGCGAGCTGTTCAAGATCGCCGACACCCCGCAGAAGATGCTGGATTTGGGCGAAGAACGCCTGATCGAGCATATCAAGACCATCGGTCTCTACCGCAACAAGGCCAAGAACGTCATCAAGCTGTCGCGCATCCTGGTGGAGGAATACGGCGGCGAGGTGCCCAATTCCCGCGCCGCGCTGCAGTCGCTGCCGGGGGTCGGCCGCAAGACCGCCAATGTCGTGCTGAACATGTGGTGGAAGCAACCGGCGCAGGCAGTGGACACCCATATCTTCCGGGTCGGCAACCGCTCGGGGATTGCGCCGGGCAAGGATGTGGACGCGGTGGAACGCGCCATCGAGGACAACATCCCGGCCGATTTTCAGCAGCACGCGCACCACTGGCTGATCCTGCACGGTCGGTACCACTGCAAGGCCCGCAAGCCCCTCTGCGGCACCTGCCTGATCCGCGACCTGTGCCAGTACGAGGACAAGAACCTGTGAGCCGCGCAGTCGCCCTCCGTATCGTCCCGGCAACCGCCGCCCCCGGCCTGCCGCCCCTCTGATCCAGACCTGGACGCCCCGCAGCCGGGCGCATTCCCCAAGGAGAGACAATGACCAAGACCTATCATCTGGTTGGCATCGGCAATGCCGTGGTCGACGTGATTTCACAATGCGAAGACACCTTCCTGTCCGAACAGGGTATCGAAAAGGGCATCATGCAGCTGATCGAGCGCGATCGCTGCGAGGAGCTCTATGCCGCGATGGGCAACCGGGTGATGACCCCCGGCGGCTCGGTGGCCAACACCATCGCAGGCGCCGGTGCGCTGGGGCTGGACGCGGCCTTTATCGGCCGGGTGCGCGACGACACCCTTGGCAAATTCTATGCCGATGCGATGAACAACGAGGGCGTCGCCTTCGTGAACCCGCCGGTCGAGGGCGACGAGCTGCCCACCTCGCGCTCCATGATCTTCGTCTCGCCCGATGGCGAGCGCTCACTGAACACCTATCTCGGCACTTCCTCCGAGCTGAGTTCTGCCGACGTGCCGGAAGAGACCGCAAGCGCGGCTCAGATCATGTTCCTCGAGGGCTACCTTTTCGACCGGGACAAGGGGAAGACCGCCTTCATGGAAGCCGCCCGCATCTGCCGCCAAAGCGGCGGGCGCGTCGGCCTGTCGATCTCCGACCCGTTCTGTGTCGAACGCCATCGGGAGGATTTCCTGAATCTGATCGGCAATGATCTCGACTTTGTCATCGGCAACCAGGACGAGATCTGCGCTCTGTTCGAGACCGAGGATCTGGAACAGGCCATGGCCAGAACTGCGGAGATCTGCGACCTGATGGTCTGCACCCGCGGCGGCGACGGGGTGACCGTGGTGCAGGATAACCAGCGGGTCGACGTCCCGGTGGAAACCATCGTTCCGGTGGACGCGACCGGCGCAGGCGACCAGTTCGCAGCCGGCTTCCTGTTCGGCCTCGCCACGGGCCGGGACATCGAGATCTCGGCGCGGATGGGGTGCATCTGCGCAGGCGAGGTGATCCGCCACATCGGCCCGCGCCCGGAAACAAATGTGCTGGCCCTGCTGGAGGACGCCGGTCTGGTCTGATCGGCCCGCGCCCGTCTCCGCAGGTGGGCCTCCCGCCCGTCGCAACATCACCTGACGGTGCCGCCGCGCCCGTTGGGCGCAGCCGGGACCGCCAGGGCGGCCCCGGCTGGCGGCGTTCGCCGCCATCAGCTCTCCCAACGCGGCGCGTCTTTTCGACCGCTGCACAGGGCCAGGCGCAACCGCGGGCCTGTGTCAGCTGTCCGCAGCCTTCAGTGCCTTGCCCAGCAAGGTCTGCAGCGCTGCGACGTCTTCGGCGGACAATCCGGCCAGCAGGCGCGCCTGCGTCTGCACATGCGCGGTAACCGCCTCGTCGATCAGTGCAAAACCTTTCTCGGTAAGCCCGATCAGGAAGCTGCGGCTGTCCTCCGGGTTCACCTCGCGCTTTACCAGCCCGTCCGCGGCCAACCGGTCGATCCGGTTGGTCATCGTGCCAGAGGCCACCATGGTTGCCTCCAGCAACGCCCCCGGCGACAACGCATAAGGGGCGCCCGCGCGGCGCAGCGTTGCCAGCACGTCGAACTTGGCCGCGTTCAACCCGAACTCGGCCCAGGTCTTCTGCATCTCGCGCTGATAGGCCAGCTGCAACCGTGCGACCCGGCCAATCACGCCCATGGCCGTCACGTCTAGGTCCGGCCGCTCCTGTTCCCACTGCTGGGTAATGACATCTACATGATCCATGGCTCCGGTGTAGCGAGGTTAATCTTGACGTCAAGACAATATATGGTATCTCGACATCAAGATAAGGAGAGTCCCATGTCCGTCCGAACGCTTTGCCTGACTGCCCTGGCCCCCGCGATCTGGGGCAGCAGTTATATCGTGACCACCACGCTGCTGCCGGGGCACTCGCCGCTGGTGGTGGCCCTGCTGCGGGCCCTGCCTGCGGGGCTGTTGCTGCTGCTGCTCGTGCGCGAGCTGCCACCGGTTCACTGGATTCCACGGCTGCTGCTGCTGGGAGCGCTGAATTTCTCGCTCTTCTGGGGGCTGCTGTTCTTGTCGGCCTATCGGCTGCCGGGCGGGGTTGCGGCCACGCTGGGCGCGGTGCAGCCGCTGCTCGTGGTATTCCTGTCGACGCTGCTGCTGAACACCCCGGTCCGCGCCGCCGCCGTCACCGCCGCGCTGCTGAGCATCGCAGGTGTTGCCCTGCTGGTGCTGACCCCGGCCGCACGGCTGGATACCATCGGCGTGCTGGCGGGCCTCGGCGGTGCGCTGTCGATGGCGGCGGGCGTGGTGCTGAGCCGCAAGTGGCAACCACCGGTGCCGCCGCTGACCTTCACCGCATGGCAGCTGACCGCGGGCGGACTGCTGCTGGTTCCCGTTACCTTGTGGATGGTGCCCGACGTGCCGCAGTTCACCGCGGCCAATATCGCGGGCCTCGCCTACATGAGCCTGATCGGCGGCGCGCTGACCTATATCCTGTGGTTCCGGGGATTGGCGCGGCTCGACCCTGCACAGGTTTCGCTGCTGGGGGTGTTCAGCCCGCTGTCCGCTGTCGTGCTCGGGTGGCTGTTGCTGAATGAAACCCTGACCGCGAACCAGATGCTGGGCGCCAGCCTTGCCCTGTTCAGCCTGTGGCTCGGGCAAGGCAGGGTGCGGCTGCGGCGGCAGGCCGCCACGGCTCGCTAACCCGGCTCGTCAGCGCGGCGCCAGCGGCGCGCAGCTGCCGCCGCGATGGCACTCCAACACGGTGCGGCGCACCTCGGGGGTGTCGTCAAAGGCAAAACCACCACAGGCGCCGAGGCGAACCACAAGTTCGCCTCCGCGCTGCTCGGCGAACAGCACGTAATCCACGCCCGACCGCGCCCCCGCGCACCACGGGCCGGCGCATTCCACCTCCAGCACCGCCGGGACAGACACACGCTGAGAGAAGTATTTCCCGTCCAGCAGCTTACCCGAGATCTGTGCCGGGATGCGGCTCAGCTCCGGCATGTCTTCGGGGTTTTCGGAGTGCGAGCGCGGCAGCTGCGTCTCGTCAAAGCGCAGCTCTCCGGCGATGACATTGTAGGCGCTGCTGGAGTTGGCCGCTTCCAGATAGGCATCCGCCGGCCCCCAGGGCAGGCAGCTCAGCGCCGCTGCGGGTGTGGCCGCCACGACCGCGCCGCAGGCCGCGGACAGAACGCGCAGCCCCGCAAGACGGGCAGAGCTTCCGAACAGTTCCTTGAAAACAGGCATCTCACAGATACTCCCTGAACTCCTCGACCACCCGGGCATAGACCTCGCGCTTGAAGGGCACGATCTTCTCCACCAGGCTGTCGACCGGCTGCCAGCACCAGGCCGAGAACTCAGGGTGGTCGGTCTCGATGTTGACCTGATCGTCCGTGCCTAGGAACCGCATGAGATACCATTTCTGCTGCTGGCCGCGGTACTTGCCCCCCCAGAACTTGGGCACCACGTCATGCGGCAGATCATAGGGCAGCCAGCCGTCCGATTCGGCAACGATCTCCACCAGTTCCGGCGAGACACCGGTTTCCTCTTCCAGCTCGCGCAGGGCTGCGGCGCGCGGGTCCTCGCCCGCGTCGATCCCGCCCTGCGGCATCTGCCAGGCATCCTTGAACCGGTCTCGGCGCTGCCCCACGAAGACCGCGCCCTCGGCGTTGATCAGCATGACGCCCACATTCGCACGATAGGGCAGTTTGGCAATTTCTTCGGGCGTCATCAGGCTCTCCTTGGCGTTGCAGCCATCCCTTTAGACCGATTGCCGCCGCGGCACGCAAGAGGGTGACGCCGCGTTTCCTCGTGACAATGGCGGCCCGGTTCACGATCCTTGCGACAACTGCCAGGGAGAGTTCAAATGACTGCGTACCCGAACATGCTCGCGCCGCTGGATCTCGGCTTTACGACGCTGAAGAACCGCGTGCTGATGGGGTCGATGCACACGGGGCTGGAGGAAACCGGCGACTGGAACAGGGTGGCCGAATTCTACGCCGCCCGCGCCCGCGGTGGCGTGGCGCTGATGGTGACCGGCGGAATCGGCCCCAACCTCGAAGGTTCGGTCCTGCCCGGCGCCGCGATGATGACCAGCGACAAGGACGTGGCCAACCACCGGATCGTCACTGACCGGGTGCATGATGCGGGTGGCAAGATCGCGATGCAGATCCTGCACGCGGGCCGCTACGCCTATGGGCCGAAATGCGTCGGCCCCAGCCCGCTGAAATCGCCGATCTCGCCCTTTGCCCCGATCGAGCTGGACGAAGACGGGATCGAGAAACAGATCAGCGACATCGTCAACGCCGCCCGGCTTGCACAAGAGGCAGGCTACGACGGGGTCGAGATCATGGGGTCCGAGGGCTATTTCCTCAACCAGTTCCTGGTCACCCGCACCAACAAGCGGACCGACCGCTGGGGCGGCTCCTACGAAAACCGCATGCGCCTGCCGCTTGAGGTGGTGCGCCGCACGCGCGAGGCCGTGGGCCGCGATTTCATCCTCATCTACCGGCTGTCGATGATCGACCTGGTGCCCGAGGGTTCGACCTATGAAGAGGTCGTGCAGCTGGCGCAGGAGGTCGAGAAGGCCGGCGCCACCATCCTCAACACCGGCATCGGCTGGCACGAGGCCCGCATCCCCACCATCGCCACCTCGGTGCCCCGCGCGGCCTTTGCCTGGGTGACGAAAAAGCTGATGGGCAAGGTCGGCATCCCGGTCATCACCTCCAACCGCATCAACACGCCCGAAGTCGCCGAACAGGTGCTGGCCGAGGGCTGCGCCGACATGGTGTCGATGGCGCGCCCGATGCTGGCGGATGCGGATTTCGTCGCCAAGGCCGCCGCCGGTGAGGCCAGCCACATTGCCCCCTGCATCGCCTGCAACCAGGCCTGCCTCGATCACACCTTCAGCGGCAAGCTGACCTCCTGCCTGGTCAACCCGCGTGCCTGCCACGAGACCGAGCTGGTGATCGAACCGGCGGCATCGCCCAAGACCGTGGCCATCGTCGGCGCCGGTCCCGCCGGGCTGTCGACGGCATTGACCGCCGCGCAGCGCGGCCATGTCGTCACCCTGTTCGACCGCGCCGACGAGATCGGCGGCCAGCTCAACATGGCCAAACAGGTGCCCGGCAAGGAGGAGTTCTGGGGGTTGGTGGACTGGTACCGCACCATGGTGGCCGATGCAGGCATCACGCTGAAGCTTGGACGCGAGGTTGGAGCGGATGATCTTGTCGGCTTTGACGAAGTGGTGATCGCCACCGGTGTTCTCCCCCGCGATCCCGCGATCCCCGGCCAGGACCGCGACAATGTGCTGAGCTACATCGACGTGCTGCGTCACAAGAAACCGGTCGGTCAGCGCGTGGCGGTGATCGGCGCCGGCGGCATCGGCTTTGACGTGTCCGAATTCCTGCTGGAGGAGGGCCACAGCCCGGCCACCGACCTGCCCGCCTGGATGAAGGAGTGGGGCGTCACCGACCCGGCAGAGCACCGCGCAGGCCTCGCGCCCGAAGGCCCGCAGCCCGCGCCCCCGGCCCGGCATGTCACCCTGCTGCAACGCAAGGCGGAACGCCACGGCAAACGTCTGGGCAAGACCACCGGCTGGATCCACCGCGCCACGCTGAAGATGAAAAACGTCGAATTCATCGGCGGCGTGAACTACGAGAAGATTGACGATGCGGGTCTGCATGTCAGCTTTGGCGAGGCGCGCGAAAACCCGACGCTGGTGCCAGCCGACACCATCGTGCTGTGCGCAGGCCAGGTGTCCGAGCGCTCGCTGGCCGATCAGCTGGCCGAACGGGGCATCACCGCCCATGTCATCGGCGGTGCTGACGTGGCGGCCGAACTGGACGCCAAACGCGCCATCAACCAGGGCACACGGCTGGCCGCGGCGCTCTGAAGCGCCGCCTGTCACCAGTCATTCCTCTTCTGCTTCGCCCGCGGCTCGGAACCAATCCGGGCCGTGGCGCATTGCTTCTGCGAGGCCGTCCTCAGGGGCGGTACGTAAATCCTGGCAAGAAGAGGACTCTGATATGCCCAAAATCGCAGACGCAAAAATCCTGATCATCGCCACCCACGGTTTCGAGCAGTCGGAACTGGAATTTCCGCGGGACCAGCTGCGCGTCAAGGGCGCCGAGGTCCATGTCGCGACGCTCGACGGCAAGGCGATCAAGGGCTGGGAAGGCAGCGACTGGGGCCGCGAGGCAGAGGCCGATCTGAAAATCGCCGATGCCAAGGCCGAGGATTACGATGCTCTGGTCATCCCGGGCGGCCAGATCAACCCCGACCTGCTGCGGGTCGAGGAGGACGTCCTCAACCTCGTCAAAGCCTTTTACGAGAGCGGCAAAGTGATCGCCGCGGTCTGCCACGCCCCCTGGGTCCTGGCCGAGGCCGGGATCGCCAAGGGCCGTGACATGACCTCCTATCATTCGATCAAGACCGACATCATCAATGCCGGGGCGAACTGGCAGGATGTCGAGGTCGTGGCGGATCAGGGCATCGTCACCAGCCGCCAGCCCGACGACCTGAAGGCCTTCGTCTCCAAGATCACCGAAGAGATCGAGGAAGGCACGCATCAGCGCAGCCAGGGCTGACACAGCGCTGTGCCAATGATGCACGCGCGGCTTCTGGGTCGGAAGACCCGGAAGCCGCGTATCTTCCTGCCCTACCACAGGAGCGAGCCAGCCCCCCGCACTGCCGGGACACCCCGGGCAGGCGCAAACCTCACCAACTATTCGCCCGCGCCCTCCCTCGTGCAGTTTTAGCGGGACAAACCACGCCGAATTTCTTCAATGAAACTGGCGGCATGGGCGCATCCGCGCTACCCATGGTAAAACGGTAGCAAACGAGGCCGCGCCATGCCGATTTCCGCTTACGACCTCTGGGCCGATGGCACTGCCCGCCCCGCGGCGGAAACCAGCGTGACCGGGCCGGGACGCTACCGCTGGCTGCATTTCGATCTTGCGGACCCGGAGTTGACCGACTGGTGCGCAGCGCAGCTTCCCAGCATTCCCGGACAGGCGCTGCTGCAGAGCGAAACCCGCCCCCGCTGTGACATGTTCGAAGACGGGCTGATCCTGAACCTGCGCACGGTGAACCGCAACCCCGGCGCCAAGGCCGCCGAGATGCTGTCGCTCAGGATCTGGGCAACCAGCCGCACCATCGTCACCGTGCGCCTGCGCAAGACCTTCGCGCTGGATGCGATCCGCGCTGAATGCAGCACCGGCCACGGCCCGAAAGCGCCGGGCGAATTCCTCTACCGTCTTATCAACGGTCTGGCGCTGCACACCCGCGACGTCGTGCTGGAACTCAGCGCCGCAACCGAAGCGCTGGAGGAAATGACCGAGGACGGCACCCTGCCCGCCGCCGAGGCGCTCAAGGCACCGCGTCGCAACGTGTTGAAGCTGTACCGCTACCTGGAACCGCAGCGCGAAGCCCTGCTGAACCTGCAGGAAACCGGAGAGCAGCTGTTCTCGGAAGACGAACAGCTGCATCTGCGCGAAGCGGTGAACCTGTTCACCCTGTCGGCGGAAACGCTGCAATCGCTGACCGGGCGGCTCGCCGTGCTGCGGGACCACACCGATGCCGAACTGGCGCGGCAGATGGGCCGCAACAGCTATGCGCTGTCGGTGGTGGCGGCGCTGTTCCTGCCGCTCGGGTTCCTGACCGGCCTGTTCGGCGTGAACCTCGCCGGTATCCCGGGCGCGGAATCGCCGTTGGCCTTCCCCATCCTCTGCCTCAGCCTGCTGGGATTGGGCGCGGGCATGCTGCTGGTGATGCGCTGGCTCAGGCTTCTGTGACGCCTTCCGTTCCAGCCCCCCCGTGAACGGCGCGGCTGTCCTGCGGCGCCTGCGTCCGGTCCTGCAAACCGTAGTCACGGATGACCCCTGCCACCCGCAGGCGGTAGTCGGCAAAGATCCCTGATCGCCCCTGCACCTGCGCAGAGCGATGCTCCGACATCTGTCGCCAGCGCGCCACCGCTTCCTCGTCACGCCAGAAGGACAGCGACAGCAGCTTCTCCGGATTGGCAAGGCTCTGGAACCGCTCAATCGACACAAAGCCGTCGACTTCGTCCAACAGGGGCCGCAACGCGGCGGCCGCCGCCAGATAGCTGTCCTTCTCGCCCTCGGCGATCTCCACTTCAAAAATGACTGCGATCATGCCGCTCCCTTTCCCTTGTCCCCTGCGAGCCCGGGATACGCCGCAGCCAAGTCCGGTCCTCGCGCAGCAGAAACCGCTCGCGCTGTGCAAATTCATAATTCTCCCGCCCCAGCGGATCCGCCGCCAGCCGCGCGCGGTAGGCTTCATAGTCCGCCAGGCTGGCGACATTGTATATCCCGTAGGCCAGCGTCGACGAGCCTTCATGCGGGGCGTAATAGCCAACCAGATCCGCACCGCAGCGCGGGATCGCCTGCCCCCAGTTGCGGGCGTATTGTTCGAATTCTGACCGTTTGGTCGGGTCGATGTGATAGCGGATGACACAGGTCAGCATAGGGCGGTTCTCCGGGGTTGTTGCAGGCCCAGAACTAGCAGCTGCACAGGGTCAAATGCTTCGCCCTGCATCGAAGTCTTCGTGATCGCAGCGCAAGCTGGCCGTTTCCACAGCGCAAACGATCCCATCAAAACCCCGCAATTATCCCACCTGCGCCCCGATCTTGCCCGATTTCACCGGCAAGTTCACCTCAACCCGAGGATGATGAGGACGCCGGATCATGGATCGACTGACCGAAATGGAGGCCTTTGCCAATGTGGTGGACCAGGGCGGGTTCACCGACGCGGCGCGCAAGATGGGGATCTCCAAATCCGCCGTCTCCAAACATGTCTCCAGCCTTGAGGCCCGCCTTGGCGCGCGGCTGCTGAACCGCACCACCCGCCGGGTGTCGCCGACCGAGATCGGCCTTGCCTACTACGACCGCGCCCGCCGCGTCCTGAACGATGCGGGCGAAGCGGATGCGCTGGTCACCTCGATGCAGTCGGCGCCCTCCGGCCTCTTGCGAATTTCGGTCGCCACCGATTTCGGCGTCAACCACCTGTCGCCGGTGCTGTCGGATTTCCTGCGCGACTTTCCGGACATCACCGTCAACATGGTGCTGAACAACCGCTACGTCGAGCTGATTTCCGAAGGCTTTGATATGGCGGTACGCATCGGCGAGCTGGAGGACAGCTCCCTGCGCGCCCGCAAGCTGACCGAGACCACCAAGCGGATGATCGCCTCCCCCGCCTATCTGGAGAAATTCGGCCGCCCGCAGAAGATCGACGAGCTGAACGCCCACAAGCTGCTGCATTATTCCAGCCAGTCCAGCGGCAACGTCTGGAAGATCACCGCCCCCTCGGGAGAAAAGCGCCAGGTGCGCACCTCCGGCTGGCTGTCGGTGAATGACGGCCAGTCGCTGCTAAATGCGGCGATTTCCGGCCTCGGCATCGCCTATCTGCCGAGCTACCTCTACGCTTCGGCCATGGCCGAAGGGCTGGTTGAAGACGTGATGCCCAGCCTGCCGGTGGAAACCCAAGGCATCTATGCGGTCTACCCGCCGGGCAAATTCACCCAGCCCAAGGTCCGCGCCTTCATCGATTTCCTGGTGGCGGCCTTTGCTGACCGCGACCCCTCGGACTGGAAGACCTGACCTCCCCGGGCTCACACCGGACCAAGACATCCCTCGAAGACCTGCCCCCGCATCCGCTGCGGGGGCTTTTTTGTGCCAGACAGAGCCTGCGCACCTTTGCCCCCTTCAGGCGTCAAGCGGATCGAACCGCTGTCGGTCGAGTATGCGCAACATAAGGGGGCAAGCCCCGGATCACTCCGTCAGCAACACCGCTTCGACCCGCCGGTTGGCCAGACGCCCCTCGGCCGTCAGATTGCTGGCAATCGGCGCCAGGAACCCGGCTCCGGCGACATCGATCCGGGAGCCATCCGCCTCCAATCTCTGCGTCAGGTAATCCTTGACCGCCTGCGCCCGGCGCTCGGAAATGCCGATGTTCTGCTGCAACGATCCGACCGTGTCGGTGTGGCCAACCAGCAGCAGGCGGTATTGCGGATTGTCGCCCAGGAAGGCGGCGAGCGCGCGCAGACTGGGAAACGCGCCCTCCTGCAGGCGGGTGGATCCGCTTTCGAACTCCAGGTCCGTCAGCACCACGTGGCCGCGCACTTCCAGCGTCTTCGCCAGGTCCACCAGCGACGGCCCCGGCACCGCCGGCAGGGCCGCAGGTTTCGAGACCGTCACCGCAGCAGCCGCTTCGGGCGGTTGCACGGTGATGATCTGCAAGAAGGTCACCCCCCCTGCCGGCGACGCCAGCAGCGACACCGCCTCGTCCCCTCGGCTGGCGGACAGGAAGTGATAGGTCGAGATGTCGACCATCATGTCCGGTGCCGGAACCACTTCGATCCCGAAGCGAAAGTCGAAACCGCCACAGTCGCGTGCCGCACAGTCAAGGTGCACCTCGTAGCCCTGTTCCACCAGCTGCGCCCGCAGGGGCACCAGCACCTCCAGCGCGCTGCCCGCGGGCGGCAGGCGCCAGGTCCGGCGACTGATCCGCCCTTCAAAGGCCTGCGAGGGCACTTCGTCCGCGCGCTCGGGGCCCGTGGGCAGCTGGTACACTCCCAGAGCCGTGTCGCGCTGAGACAGCGCTTCGGCCTCTGCGGGCAGCATCAACTCGGCGGCGGCCAACCGTGCAGGGGCGATCGCCACCAGCACGCAGACATGGGCGAGCCAGCGCAGGCCCGCCACGTGCAGACACCACAGGCGCCTCAGCGACACTGGCCGTGATACTCCGGGTTGGGAACCATGGCCGTGGCGCTGGCAACGCGGTTGGACATGTTGAAGAACCCTGCCACATTGGCAATGTCCCAGATGTCACGGTCGCTGAAGCCCACGTCCCGCAGACCTTGCCGGTCCGCCTCTTCGATCTCGGCGCTCGCAGTGGTCATCTTGGCGGCGAAGTCCAGCATCGCCCGCTGTCGCGGCTCCAGTGGCGCGACGCGGTAATTCATCACCAGCATTTCGCCCAGTGCCGGATCGCCCGACAGTTGCCGTACCGCCGCCCCATGGGCGACCAGGCAGTAGAAGCAGCGGTTGATCGAGGACACCACCACCGCGATCATCTCCCGCTCCAGCTTGCTGAGACCGCTGTCGGCCAGCATCAGGTCGTTGTACATCGCGGTAAAGGCATTCAGCTTGTCGATGTCGAAGGCGTTTGCCTTCAGCACATTGGGCACGAAGCCCAGCTTTTCCACGCAGATATCGAAGTAGCGCTGCGTTTCGGGCGGCAGCGGGTCCACCATTGGCAGATCGAGAGCTGTAGGCTGGGTCTGGTTCGTCATCGTTCAATCACCTTCCTGCAAAATCCGGTAGTGATACTCTCCCGAAAGCGCCATGCCGAGGGAAGCATAAAGCCCGTTTGCCCCCGCGTTACGTTTCGTACACAAGACCGCCATTTCAGTGGCACCGTTTTCCAACGCCCAGAACGCCGCCTGGCGCATCATCCACGCCCCCATGCCCGCACGGCGCTGATGCGGCAGGATCTCCAGCGCATGCACCATCGCAACGCCGTCGTGGATGGCCGCGAAACCGGCGCCCGCCGGCTTGTCGCGATGCCGCGCCAGGAGCGCCGTCTTCGGCCCCGCAACCCGCTCCATCACCGCCAGCCGCTCCGGGCCAATGCCACCCTGGGCCCAGATCTCGCGCTGGATCGCCAGGGGCTCCCAGACGCAGAAGGCAGTGACCGGCGGCACCGGCCTGTCGGTCAGCTGCGTCACCGGGCAAACCCAGAGGTTCACCGGATCCTTCACCGTGTAGCCGCGCGCGGCGAGCTGCGCATCCAGCGCCGTCTGGCCGTCGCGGATCATGAAAAGGCACGCCTGCCCCATGGCCCGCATCTCGGCTTCGGCGGCTGCGATATCGGCCTCTGAAGCCGCCCCGTCCACCGTCGCTGCCGAGACCCGGCTACCACCACCGAGCCCCTTGCGCAGGGTGACGGAGCCCAGCTGCCACGTTGCGGCAGGCGGCCAGGTCGCTTCGGTCACCGCGTAATAGCGCGGATCGGTTGTCACTGCCCCAGCTCCCGGGCGAGATCGGTCATCGCCGCATCGATCCGCGCCCCGTCATGGCCACGGATCACGATGTTGGCACCAAAGACGCCGTCCTTCTGGAACGGATAGCAGCCCACCGTCAGATCATCATAGGTCTCGGCCAGCTGGCGCAATGGCGCGGCAATCTCGCCCTCGCCGCGCTGCACCCGCAGGGTCTGGGACAACATCGGCTGGCCGCCGGTCAGCGTCGGCATCACGCTGGCCACCATCGCCTGGAAGATCATCGGCACGCCGGCCATCACATGCACATTGCCCAGGGTGAACCCCGGCGCGGCCGAGACCGGGTTGTCGATCAGCGCCGCCCCCTCGGGAATGCGCGCCATCCGCAGCCGGGCCTCGTTCAGCTCCAGCCCCTGGGTGTCATAATGCGCCTGCAGGATCGCACGGGCATCCGCGCGCACATCCAGATGCGCGTCAAACGCCTCGGCGATGCAATCGGCGGTGATGTCGTCATGGGTCGGCCCGATGCCGCCGCTGGTGAACACGTGATCATAAGCCGCCGACAGCGCCCGTACCGCCGCCACGATCGCCGGAGCGTCATCACTGACGATGCGCACCTCCTTCAGGTCGATCCCGTGCTTGGTCAGCTCTCCGGCCAGGTAATGCATGTTCGCATCGCGCGTGCGGCCCGACAGGATCTCGTCCCCGATGACCAGCATGGCTGCTGTTGGATTGGGCATGATCGTACTCCCTTGATACCGCGTCATGGCAGGTATAGGCCCGAAGCCATGCGCTTTGAAACCCCTCTGATCCCCGCGGTGCTGATCCGCCGCTACAAACGATTTCTTGCCGATTGCCGCCTGGAGGACGGGCGCGAGGTGACCGCCCATTGTGCCAACCCCGGCAGCATGATGGGGCTGGCCGAACCCGGCATGCGGATCTGGCTGGAGCCCAACGACGATCCGAAGAAGAAGCTGAAATTCGGCTGGCGACTGGTCGAACACGCGGGGGGCCATTTCACCGGCGTCGACACCTCGGTGCCCAACCGCGCCCTGCGCGCCGCGCTGGAGGCCGGACAGGTTGCCGGGCTGGCGGACTATGAAGCCATCCGGGCCGAGGTGAAATACGGCGAGAAGAGCCGCATCGACTTCCTGCTGACTCAGCCCGGCCTGCCCGACTGCTATGTCGAGGTCAAAAGCGTCACCCTGTCACGCCAGCCGGGCCTTGCGGAGTTCCCCGACAGCGTCACCGCCCGTGGCACCAAACATCTGGGCGAACTGGCCCGGATGGTGGCCGAGGGCCACCGCGCGGTGATGCTCTATCTGGTGCAGCGCACCGACTGCGATCGCTTCCAGCTGGCGGCCGACATTGATCCCGCCTACGCGGCGGCCTTTGACGCCGCGCAGGCCGCCGGGGTGGAACGGCTGGTGCTGGGCACCACGATCTCGCCAACAGGCGTCGAGGTCGGCCAGCCCATCGCTGCCGTGGGCTGAGGTCAGCCCGTCGGGCTGGTGTGCTCAGGCGGCTTCGCTGGCTTCCTCGTCGATACCGGCCTGATCCGCATGCACGATGGTCCGGGTCGGGAAAGGAATATCGACCCCGGCCGCGTCCAGCGCCTCTTTCACCTTCCGCTTCATGTCCGCCTGGTACTGGAAGTAGTCCGCGGCATCGACCCAGACCCGCACGAGGAAATCCACCGAGCTGCTGTTGAGCTCGTTCACCTGGATGAACGGCTCCGGGTCGCTGTGCGAGCGGCTGTCGCCCATGATGGTGTCGCGGATCACCCGCTCTGCCAGCGCCAGATCGGCGCCATAGCCGACGCCGAAGGTCCACTCGGCGCGGCGGGTCGGAAAGGAGGAGTAGTTGGTGATCGTGTTGCCCCAGACCTCGGAGTTG
Source organism: Leisingera sp. S2M4 (assembly GCF_055398055.1). Classification (NCBI taxonomy): domain Bacteria; kingdom Pseudomonadati; phylum Pseudomonadota; class Alphaproteobacteria; order Rhodobacterales; family Roseobacteraceae; genus Leisingera; species Leisingera sp. S2M4. The sequence goes on along the minus strand of NZ_AP040861.1, from coordinate 2,173,853 downwards.
GGAATGATCACCTTGAGATTGCCAAGGCTGGCCAGAACCGTGTTGTTGAGGTTGATGTCCTTGACCGTGCCCATCTGGCCGTCGACCTCGATGAAATCGCCCAGATTGAAGGGGCGAAACAGGATGATCATCACCCCGGCCGCCACGTTTGACAAAGCACCCTGCATGGCCAGACCGATCGCAAGCCCGGCGGCGCCGATGGCGGCGATGATCGAGGTGGTCTTGACCCCGAAGGTGTTCAGCACGAACAGCAGCGCAAACCCCAGGACCGCGTAGCGCGCAAGGTTGCCGAGGAAGTGGAAAAGGGTCACGTCGAACTTGGCATGGGCGTCCCCCACGGCGACGATCCGGCGCTTCACCCAGCCCGCGACGATGAACCCCGCGATCAGGATGATGACTGCGGCAACAGCGCTGCCCAGCACCTCGGCAAGGAACTCCAGCGTCACCAGATCCGCCAGCGCCTTGCCCCCGTAAATCTCCGTCTGCATCAGGTCGTTGATCCCATCCATGCCGTCTTGCCCCTCCGTGTTGTTTGCAAAAATGTACTCGGACCCAACTCGGCACCACGCGGAAAAGTTCCCGGCTGCCCCCTCTGGCCCTTTGGGCGCGAACCCCTTACATAGCTTGGGCAACGACATCCGATGGAGCTCCGCCCGATGAGATCGAAAGACGGCCGCACGACAAAGGACGGCATCCGCATTCACGAGCCCGGCGATTTTGCCGGCATGCACAAGGCCGGGGCCCTCGCCGCGCGCATTCTGGATGACATCGCCGCACATGTGTTCCCCGGCCAGACCACCGGTGAGATCGACCGCATCATCACCCAGATGGTCGAGGACGCAGGCGCGAAATCTGCCACCATCGGCTACAAGGGCTACCAGCACGCCAGCTGCATCTCGGTGAACCACGTGGTGTGTCACGGCATCCCCGGCGACAAGAAGCTCAAGGATGGCGACATCCTGAACATCGACGTCACCGTGATCGTGGACGGCTGGTTCGGGGACACCTCGCGCATGTATGTGGCGGGCAAGCTCAGCCGCAAGGCGGAACGGCTGATCCAGGTCACCCATGATTCGCTGATGAAGGGGATCGAGACCGCCAAGCCCGGCAACACCTTCGGTGACATCGGCCATGCGATCCAATCCTATGCCGAAAGCCAACGGATGAGCGTGGTGCGTGATTTCTGCGGCCACGGGCTGGGCCAGGTGTTTCACGCCCCGCCCAACGTGTTGCACTACGGCCGTCCCGGAACCGGCCCGGTGCTCGAGGAAGGCATGTTCTTCACCATCGAGCCGATGATCAACCTCGGCCGCCCCGAGACCAAGATCCTGGCCGACGACTGGACCGCGGTCACCCGTGACAAGTCGCTGTCGGCGCAGTTCGAACATTCCATCGGCATCACCGCCGACGGGGCCGACATCTTTACCCTGTCGCCCGCGGGCAAGTTCCACCCGACCTACGGATAGGCTGCCCCGGTACGGCGGGCGGGCCACCCCGCCCCCCTAGGCCCCTTAAGCCCCCTTGCGGCCAGGGCCAGATGATCCCTGTCAGATCGACAACCGTGCGGGCACCTCGGCCATGTCACGGACCAGCTCGCCTCCCAGTTCCGCGAGGCGGGCGCCATCGCCATGGGGCGCATAGGCAAGGCAGCGCATGCCCGCGCGCAGGGCCGCGGTGACACCGCTGGCGCTGTCCTCGATCACCAGACAATCGCGGGCCTGCACGCCGAAATGGCTGGCTGCCGCCAGGAACAGCCCCGGCTCCGGCTTGGCCACGCCCAGCGCATGCGCCGAAAACATCGCCTGCGGGTGAAACCGCTCCCACAGCCCGTTCTGGCCCAGGGTAATGCGCATCTTCTCCTCGCTGCCGTTGGAGGCAACGCAGCAGGGGATCTGCGCCTGATCCAGCCGCGCCAACAGCTCTGGGATGCCGGAGACCAGCGGCACCCCCTGTGCAAGTCGCGCGTAGGTTTCAGCGTAGATTTCGTCCACCCAATCCGACGGCAGATCGGCGCCCATCGCACGTGCCTTCTGCATCACCCCCGCCATGGTGCCCCCGACGAACTGGGCCATCGCCTGTTCCACAGACAGCCTCAGCCCGTGGGCGGCCAGGTTGTCCACCAGCACCTGGCTGGTAAGGCGCTCGCTGTCGACCAGCACGCCGTCGCAGTCAAAGATCACCAGCTTGGGTGTCGGAAAGGTCGGTGGCATGCGGTTTACTCCTTGCGCGCCGCGGTCACTCGGCCGCTTCGCGCCACATCAGCGTGATATGGGTGTCGCCATATTTGCGACTGTCCTGCAGCGTGAACCCCTCGGGAGCCGCCATCGGGGTGTTTTCCTCCCAGACAACCAGCGCCTCCGGCGCAATCCAGCCACCGGCCACGGCGGCGGTCAGCGCTTTCTGCCCCAGGCCCTTGCCGTAAGGCGGATCGAGGAACACGAGGTCGAAAGGCGCATCCGGGTTCTGCCCCAGCTTCAGCGCATCGCGGCGCGCCAGCGTGCAACGGTCTTCCGCCCGGCACAGGCCGATATTCTTGCGGATCAGCCCGCCCGACACCCGGCCGTCATCGACGAACAGCACCTCGGCCGCGCCGCGCGACAGTGCCTCCAGCCCCAGGGCACCGGTGCCCGCGAACAGATCCAGCACCCGCGCGCCGGGAATGGCACCGGTGTGCATCAGCACGTTGAACAGGCTTTCGCGCACCCGGTCGGTCGTGGGGCGCAGATGCGCGCCCGCGTCCCCCTTGCCCACCGCCGCCAGCGCCCGGCCGCGGAATTCGCCTGCGATGATCCTCACGCTTTCAGCAGTGATTTCAGATCCGCCGCCGGATCTGCCACCACCCCCTTGTCGGCGGTCTTGCCCATGTCGATCAGGCGCTTGGCCACCATATAGGCTCGCGGATCATTCATCGCGTCCACCGCCACCAGCTGCCCGTCGGCGTAATACCAGAACGATCGCTGCAGCCCCGCGCCCTGGCGGGTCACCACCGTGTCATACCCGGTGTTCAGCCCGGCGATCTGCAGCTTCACGTCGTATTGATCCGACCAGAACCAGGGCTGCGCAACATAGTCCCTGGCCGCCCCCAGCATGTTCTGCGCCACCACCTCGGCCTGGTCGATGGCGTTGGGCACGCTTTCCAGCCGGATCCGCCGACCACGATACGGAAAGGAGGCACAGTCGCCCGCGGCCCAGATCGATGCGTCCGAGGTCCGTCCCTGCGCGTCAACCTTGATGCCGTTGTCCAGGTCCAGCCCGGCCAGCTCCGCCAGCTGCGTGGACGGGGTAATGCCGACGCCGACGACGACAAAATCCACCTCCAGCACCTCGCCACCGCTGAGCACGGCGCGCGTGACCTTGCCGCCCTCGCCTTCCAGCCGCTCCAGCCCGGTGGCCTCGCGGATATCGACCCCATGGCCGCTGTGCAGCGCGCGGAAATAATCGGAGGTTTCCGGCGCGGCGACACGTTGCAAGATACGGTCAGCCATTTCCACCAGCGTCACCTTGACGCCGCGTTTGGCACAGACCGCGGCCGCCTCCAGCCCGATGTAGCCGCCTCCGACGATCAGCGCCCGGGCCCCCTCGCGGACCTGCGGTGCCATCGCGTCCACATCGCCCAGACCGCGCACCACATGCACGCCCTCCAGATCGCCGCCGATCGCGGCCGGCAGGCGACGCGGGTCCGAGCCCGTGGTCAGCGCCAGCTGGTCATATCCGACCACCTCATCCCCCAGCGACACGGTTTTGGCCGCGGTGTCGATGCCGGTGACACGCTGGCCGAGCTTCAGGGTGATGTTGTTGTCGGCGTAAAAGCTCGCCGGTCGCAGGAACAGACGCTCCAGCTCCATCTCGCCCAGAAGATACGCCTTGGACAGCGGCGGGCGCTGATAGGGCAGCACGTCCTCGGCACCGATCAGCGTTATGTCACCGTCAAATCCATCCTTACGCAGCTTCGCCACCAGCGAAGACCCCGCCTGCCCGGCTCCGATCACGACGATATGGGACATCTCCGCTTGCCTCTCGCATTAGTTCCAGTCACGCTTTGGGCGGACCCTACCGAATGGGGCAACCGAAACGCAATCATGAGAAAGAGGAACCTGCCATGATTTCTGTTGGAGACCAGATGCCAGACGCCACCCTGACGCGGATCGGAGCGGACGGCCCCGAGCAGGTCCAACTGGCCGACAAGCTGAAAGGGCGCAAAGTGGTGATCTTCGCTGTCCCCGGCGCCTTCACCAGCACCTGCCACTCGGCGCATGTGCCCAGCTTCATCCGCACCAAGGACAAATTCGCCGAAAAGGGCGTGGACGAGATCATCTGCCTGGCCGGCAATGACCCCTTCGTGATGTCGATCTGGGGCGACAATACCGGCGCAACCGAGGCAGGTATCACCATGCTGTCGGACGCCGAATGCAAACTGACCGAGGCCCTGGGCATGCGCTTTGACGCCCCCGCGGCCGGTCTGGTCGGCCGCTCGCTGCGCTACGCGATGCTGGTGGAAGACGGCGAGGTCAAGATCCTCAACAAGGAAGAGAACCCCGGCCAGTGCGAACTGTCAGCGGGTGAAGGCCTGCTGGACGCGATGGGCTGACCCGCCCGCAAACCTGCGGCGGCGGTCCTGCCCGGATCGCTGCCGGTGCTTAATTTTCTGTTAAAAATCAGGTCAGAAGCCATGCCCCAATGTTTCGCGCGGGAAACATTGGGGCAGTCCTGCTGACCCATTTTGCGAACCACGCGCCTTGCCTTGTTTCAACGGGCTCAACTGGCGCGATGACGCCGCGATACTTGTCGCGGCTCAGTCCTGAGGTTCGCCGAACAGCCCGTCCATCTTGCGCGCCAGCTTGGCGTCCTGGGCGCTGATGCCGTCGACATCATGGGTGGTCAGCACCACTGTCACCTGGTTATAGACATTGCTCCACTCCGGGTGGTGGTTCCATTTTTCCGCCCAGATCGCGGCGCGGGTCATCCAGCCGAAGGCATCGGCGAAATTGGTGAACTTGTAGGTCTTGGTGATCGCATCGCGCCCCTCGACCATCTTCCAGCCGGTGGCGAACAGCGGCTGCAGCAGCGGGCCGCGGGTGGCGTCGGAGAGTTTTTCGGTCATTCTTTTTCCTCTACTTGCGCTTTGCGGAACGGGCCATATTCGGTGAGGATTTCGATTTCCTCGTCGACCGCCGCGCGTTCGGCCTCCAGGTAGCGGCCAACCGCCTCGGCAAAGCCCGGATCTGCGATCCAGTGCAGACTATGGGTCTGGCGCGGCAGGTACCCGCGCGCCAGTTTGTGTTCCCCCTGCGCGCCGGCCTCGACACGTTGCAGCCCAAGGGCAAGCGCCAGTTCGATGGCTTGATAGTAGCACAATTCGAAGTGCAGGCAGGGGTGATGTTCCGTGCAGCCCCAATAGCGGCCGAAAAGAGTGTCGCGGCCGATGAAATTCAAGGCACCTGCCACCGGGCGGCCGTTGCGCTCAGCCAGAACCAGTGCCACGTCATCGGCCATGGTGCGATGCAGCAGGTCGAAGAAGGACCGCGTCAGGTAGGGCGAGCCCCACTTGCGGGCGCCGGTGTCCTGGTAGAACTCCCAGAAGGCATCCCAATGCGCGGGTTGCAGGCGATCGCCCTGATAGACATTGATCTCGCCCCCGAAACACTGCGCCTGCATGCGTTCCTTGCGGATGTTCTTGCGCTTGCGCGACGACAGCGCCCGCATGAAGCCCTCGAAATCGGAATAGCCCTCGTTCTGCCAGTGAAACTGCTGGCTGCTGCGCCGCATCAGGCCCATTTCCTCGCCCAGCCGGGCCTCGTCCTCGGTGCAGAAGGTTATGTGCAGGGACGACAGGTTGTTCTGCGAGGCGAGCTGCACCGCGCCTTGCAACAGGGCCGAGTGGCCGACGCCGTCAAAGCCGGGGCGCACCAGGAATCGCCGTCCGGTGACCGGTGTGAACGGCACTGCCATCTGCAGCTTGGGGTAATAATGCCCGCCGGCCTGCTCATAGGCATGCGCCCAGTTGTGGTCGAAGACGTATTCGCCCTGGCTGTGCCCCTTGGCATAAAGCGGCGCGCAGGCGATCAGCTGCGCGTCCTTGTAGGCGGTCAGATACTGCGGCTGCCAGCCCGTCCCCGGCCCCACCGAACCGCTTTGCTCAAGCGCCAGCAGGAACCGATGGGTGGTGAAGGGATCGCGCGCCCGCCCCCCTTGCGCAACCTCGGGGCACGCGCAGGCGTCCCACTCTGCCGCCGGGATCTGCGTCAAAGATGGCAGCAGCTGAATCTTGATCTGAGCGTGATCCATGGATTTCCTCCGCACCGCTTCCATGATGTGGGGTGTGCCCCTGCTTAATCAAGATGTTAGCGGCGGCAGGTATCCTTCAAAGGTCACGTTGTCAGCGAGCGCCTGCACCGCGGCCCCCTGCGCCGCCGAAGTCACCGTCCAGCACAAGACCGGCACCCCCTCGCTGCGCATGCGCTGCACCAGCGGGCGCGCCAGATCGCTTGCCTCGTGACTGATAAAGGCACTGTGGCTGCGGTCAAAATCCGGAATGCCGCGCAGATGGTCGCAGGTCGCCTCCGGCAGCTCGGGCCAGTCTTGCGGCACGTAGGCGCTGGTGACCAGTCCCCGCGCAAGCCTTGGCGACAGTTGCGCCATCGCCGCCACTGAATGGGGGTTGAAGGACATCAGCGCCACCGGCCCTTGATACCCGTCCAGCGCGGCCGCGGCGGCCTTCTCCAACCGACCGTCCCCCGGCCCCATCTGGCCATGCTGATCCTTCAGCTCGATCAACAGCGGAACTTGTCCCGCCACCATCGCCAGCACCTCGGCCAGATCCGGGATGCCCTCACCGTCGCCACCTTTCAACGACGTGGCGCGCAGCTGGTCGCGGCTCTGGGCCCGGACCGGGCCTCGGGCCTGCGCGAGACGGTCAAGATCATCATCGTGAAACACCATGGCACAGCCGTCGGCGGACAGCTGCAGGTCGATCTCTATGCCATACCCCGCGGTCAACGCCGCGCGGATCGCCGCGCGGCTGTTCTCGGGCCGCCCCGCCGAGGCATCATGCAGGGCACGATGCGCCAGCGGCACGGCCAGGAACTCGGCTGGCAGGGCCGGTGTCATCGGATCTGGAATACGCCGTCGATCTCCACCGCCACGCCCAGCGGCAAAGACGGGCAGCTGACGGCCGAACGCGCGTGACGCCCGATGTCGCCCAGCACCTCGACGAGGAAATCGGACGCGCCGTTCACGACCTGCGGCTGCTGGGTGAAATCGGCGGTCGAATTGACGAAGGCGCCCAGTTTGACGACCCGCACAAGGCGCTCCAGATCGCCGTCGCAGGCTGCCTTCAGCTGGGCCAGCAGGGCAATGGCGCAGCGCTTGGCCGCAGCCTGGCCTGCCTCGACGTCCATGTCCGCGCCAAGGGTGCCGGTGATCAGGCCGTTTTCATCCGCAGAGATCTGGCCAGAGATGTAGACCATGTCACCGCTGACCACATAGGGCACGTAGTTTGCCGCCGGGGCGGGTGCGTCGGGCAGGGTCACGCCCAGGTCTTTCAGCTTTGCTTCGATGCTCATGGTGGCATTCCTCCAGTTCAGTTCTGGTCGGACGCTACTCGCCCGCCGCGAAATCGGAAAGAGCAAATGCGTAGCGGCGGCGTGGCATTGCGCCATCCGCCCGCTCCGAGCCCCTGCCCGCTTGCGGCGCACGAAAAGGTGCGCCGACGCCCCATCGCACTGGGGCAACATCAGCTTTCGCGGAAGGCCTTGTTGAAATAATCGGCCAGCGGCTTGACCAGATAGGCCAGCGGCGAGCGGTCGGCGGTGCGGATGTAGCTTTCCACCGGCATCCCCGGAAGCAGCACCGTACCGGCTGGCAGCCGTCCCTGCTCACCGGGGTTCAATTCGATCTCGGCCCGGTAGTAGGACAGACCGCTCGAAGGATCCTCGAACGCATCCGCCGAGACCTGTGTGACCTCACCAAAGAGCTCCGGCGTGGTGCGCTGGTCCAGCGCCGAGAACCGCAGGGTCACCTGCTGGCCGGTGTACAGCTGATCGATGTCGGTGGGCGCCACCTGCGCTGCGATCACCAGCGGGCGGTCCTGCGGCACGAGGTAGAGCACCGGATCGGCCGGGCGGATCACCGAGCGCGGCGTCTGCACCTGCAGCCCGTAAACCACGCCCGAAACCGGCGCCGTGATGTCGAGCCGTGCCAGACGCTGGCGCAGTGAGCGGCGCGTTTCGGCCAGCTCCAGCTCCTGGTAACGCAGATCACGCAAACGGCTGATGGCCTCCTCGCGCCGCCCAGTGGCCAGCTTGAGGATCTCGATGTCGATCTCGGTGACGCGGCCCTCGGCCTGCGCTTCGGCAGCGACCAACTCCCCCAGCTGGCCGTCCAGATTGGCCTGGGTACGCCGCAGGTTCAGCACGGTCGTCGCCTGCGCGAGGCCGCGATCCAGAAGCGACTGCTGGTTGCTCAGCTCTTCCTCGATCAGCTCCAGCTGCACCTGCATCGATTTCTGCTGCGCCTGGATACCGCGGATCTGCTCTTCGATCTGACCGCGACGTTTTTCCAGCTGCTCGATCTCGCGCGCGGTGGTGTCCTTGCGGGCCTGGAACAGCCGACGCTGGCCTTCGACCAGATCCTTCACATCCGGCTGGCGTTCGGCCGCCTCCAGCAGCTCCGGGTCAAAGGTTATGGCGTCCGCCTCGTCCCGCTCGGCCTCCAGCCTGCCACGGCGCGCCATCAGCTCGAACAGCTGGCCTTCGGTGATCACCAGCTGCGACATCAGCTCGGTCGCGTCGAGCCGGATCAGCGTATCGCCCTCGGCAACGGTGTCGCCCTCGTCGACCAGGATCTCGGCGACGATGCCGCCATCCAGGTGCTGCACCACCTGACGGTTGCGGTCGACCTCAAGACGTCCCGAGGCCACCACCGCACCGGAAATGGAGGACATTACCGACCAGGTGCCGAAACCGCCGACCAGCACCAGCAAGGTCAGCACCCCGAGGATCATCGGCCGCCGCGCGGTCCATTGGTTTGCAGCGCTCATCGCACACCTCCGGCACCGGTGGCCTGGCGGATATTCTGATGGTTGGCGACCATTTCCTGCAGGACCTTGTCCTTGGGGCCAAAGGCGGTCTGTGTGCCCTTGTCGATGACCAGCAGCATGTCACATTCCTGAATGGCAGCCGGACGGTGCGCCATGATCAGGACCGAGCGGCCCTCGGCCTTGATCTGCTTGATCGCCTGGTTGAGCGCGATCGAGCCCTCGTTATCGAGGTTGGAGTTCGGCTCATCCAGGATCACGATCACCGGGTCATCATACAGCGCGCGTGCAAGGCCGACCCGCTGCATCTGCCCCCCCGACAGCCGCCCGCCGGAGGCTGTGACCTTGGTGTCATAGCCCTCGGGCAGCTTCAGGATCATCTCGTGAGCGGCGGCCTTGCGCGCGGCGGCAACCACCTTCTCGGCATCGGGCTCCTGCTGGAGACGGGCGATGTTCTGGGCGATGGTGCCGTCGAAGACCTGGATGCGCTGCGGCAGGTAGCCGATGTGGCCGCCCAGCACGTCCGGCGCATATTGGTCCAGTGATGCCCCGTCGAGCCGCACCGACCCGGCGGCTGGCCGCCAGACCCCGGTCAGCGCCCGCGCCAGGGTCGATTTGCCGGCACCGGACGGGCCGATCACCCCGATCGCCTGGCCGGGCTGCACCCGGAAGTTGACGTTTCGCAGCAAAGGCGTGTTGCCGCCCGGCGGCACCACGGCCAGCCCCTGCACCTCCAGAAGCGCCTTTGGCTTTGGCAACGCGGTACGGTCAGCCTCCTCCGGCACCTTGTCCAACAACTCGGCCAGGCTGTGCCAGCCCTTCAGGGCGCGCTGAACCATGCCCCATTGACCCAGCCCCAGTTCGATCGGAGCCAGGGCGCGGCCCATCAGGATCGAGCCCGCGATCATCGCCCCGGGCGTCACCTCGTTCTGCAGCACCAGGTAGGCGCCCAATCCCAGCATCGCCGATTGCAGGAACAGGCGCAGCGTTTTGGTCAGCGTGGTGAAACCGCCGCCGGTGTCATTGGCAGCGACACTGTCCGCCAGCGCCGCATCGCGGGCCTGTTTCCAACGAGAGAAGGACGCGCCACGCATCCCCATCGACTGGATCATCTCCGCCTCGGTGCGGATTTCCTCGGACATGAGGTTGGCCTTGTGGCCGGTCATGTTGGCCTTTTGCATCGGCACGCGGGTGAAGATCTGGTTCAGCACCGCGATCAGCACCAGCACCGCGCCGCCGGCCAGCGCCAGCAGTCCCAACCAGGGGTGAAACAGCGCAATGCCCGCCAGAAAAACCGGTGTCCACGGCAGGTCGAAGGCCGCCCCGAGCACCGGTGACGCGATCAGCCGTTGCACAGATTCAAGGTCGCTGAGGCCGGTCTGCGCGGCCGGATCCTGCGCCACCGCGGAACGTCGGATCATCGCATCGAACACCCGCCGATCCAGCGCAGCCTGGAACCGCGCCCCGATCCGCGCCATGATGCGGCCGCGGGAATAATCCAGCAGCCCCATCATGCCATAGAGGAACACCACGAGCAGCGACAGCGCCAGCAAGGTCGCCTCGGACCGGCTCCCCAGAACCCGGTCGTAGACCTGCATCATGTACAAGGGCCCGGTGAGCATCAGCAGGTTCACGAAGAAGCTGAAAATTCCGACGGACCAGTAGAGTCCGCGGCTTTGCCGCCGCACCGCGCGCAGCTCTTCGTAGCCGTTCCTATAAATGCTTTTATTCATGATCAGACTGCAATAGTGGTTCCGTGGCCTCGGCTCAGGGCTGATTTGTAGCAGTTCTGGCCCAAGGCAGGTAAAAAAATGTAATCAGACTGGAAAACGGCCGGAAAGCTCTTACGTCGCTTTTGATCCGCCGCCCCCTTATCAAGTGGACCCTTATCCGAATGCCTTTCATGTTGCGACTACTAAAAATCCCGGCGGTGTTTGTGTTGGCGGCGCTGGCTGCAGGCTGTGCCACACAGGATCCGGTGGCCCGCAGCGCAGGCGAAGTTTTTGACCCCTACGAGAATACCAACCGCGCGGTTCACGGCTTCAACCGCGGCGTTGACCGGCTGGTGTTCCGCCCCGCCTCGAAGGGCTACGTCTCGATCGTTCCGCCGGATATGGTCACAAGTTTCGGCCTGTTCGCGGAAAATCTGTCGATGCCGGGGCAGGCCGTCAACGCCCTGCTGCAGGGCGATTTGAAATCCACCGGCGCCGCGCTGACGCGTTTTGTCGTCAACACCATCTTCGGGATTGGCGGGCTGGGCGATCCGGCATCGGATTTCAACGTGCCGGAAGTTGACACCGATTTCGGCGAAACGCTGCACGCCTGGGGCGTGGGTGAAGGCGCATATGTGGAATTGCCGCTGCTTGGCCCGTCGACCAGCCGCGATGCCGCGGGGATCGCAGTGGACTTCGTTCTGAACCCCTTGGGCTATGTCGAGCAGAATACCGCCAAGAACATCAGCATCTACGCTGAGATCGTGCGGCGGATGGGGGATCGTGGCAATTATTCCGACACCATCGATTCGATTCTCTACGAGAGCGCCGACAGCTATGCGCAATCGCGCCTGATCTACCTGCAAAATCGCCGGTTCGAGCTGGGTGACGGAGCGGAGATCAAGGAAATCGACCCGTTCGAACTGGATACTGAAGGATTCTGAATGATGAACCGCCGTACTTTCCTGTCTTCGCTTGCCGCTGGCGCCGCCGCAGTCGTCTCCGCCCCCGGGGCGCTTTGGGCGCTGACCGAGAGCCGGGCAAGCACGCTGATCAACAACCTGGTGGGCGACATCAACCGGGTGATCGAATCCGGCAAGGGCGAGACCGCCATGTTCCGCGAGTTCGAGCGCATCTTCTCGCGTTACAGCGACACCTCCTACATCGCCGCCTACGCCCTGGGCGTGGATGGTCGCCGGGCCAGCGCGGCCCAGAAACGTGCGTTTTCCAAGGCGTTCCAGGGCTACATCGCGCGCAAGTACGGCAAGCGGTTCCGGGAGTTCATTGGCGGCAAGCTGGAAGTCACCGGCGTCAAGAAGGTGAAGAAGTGGTATGAGGTCAGCACCATCGCCTACCTCAAGGGCCAGTCGCCGTTCGAAGTGACGTTCCTCGTGTCGGACCGGTCGGGCAAGGACCTGTTCTTCAACATGTTCATCGAGGGTGTGAACCTCCTGCTGACCGAACGCACCGAGATCGGCGCGATTCTGGACAGCAAGGGCGGCGACATCAACGCGCTGATCGCGGAACTGGAACGCCAGGGCTGAGGCCGGTCGAGAAACGAATAGACACCGGGCTCGCCGTCAAATCCGAACAGCCGCCGAGCCCCGTGACTGGACACACAGAAAAGGCTCCCTGAAAAGGGAGCCTTTTTTCGCGTTTCGCGCGCGCCGTTTACCGTCCAGCTCGTCCGCCCTGCGCCATGGCACCAATGATGCGACATGCGCCCGTGATCCGACGTCTTGAACAGGGCCGCCAAGGAGTGCGACGCGCGCCGCACCCCCGGTGCGGCGCCGGGCCCAACCGGCGCAAGCGCCCCGCAGGGGGCGCCGAGCCGGGCGGGAGCACGCCCCTTTCTGCGCCAATTGTCGGCACAGATTGGGACAGGCCGTCAGTTGCCCAGAATGTCGCGCAGGATATTGTCCACGGCACGCCCCAGCTCCTGGCCCAGGTTGGGCACCTGGCGCTTGCGACGCTCTCGTCGGGTGGGCTGCGGCGGCGGGGCGATCGGTGCAGGCTCCAGCATCGGCAGCGGCTTTGGCTCCAGCCCCTCGTGGACCCGCACCATGGTTTCCCGCCAGATTTCGGCAGGCAGGCCGCCGCCCGTCACCCCCGTCAGCGGCGTGTTGTCATCGTAGCCCATCCAGACGCCGGCCACGTAATCCGCGGTGAAGCCGATGAACCAGGCGTCCTTTGCTGCCGATGTCGTGCCGGACTTGCCCGCGGCCTGCCAGCCGGGGATTTGCGCCCGTCGCCCGGTGCCTTCGGAGATGACCTTCTCCATCATCCAGACCAGCTGCTGCGCCGCTTCGGTGCGGACCACCCGCTCCCCGATGCCGCCGCTGGCGCCCATCAGCGCCTCGCTGTCGGCAACCAGCCGCAGCTCATTCACCCCGTAGGGCGTCACCGAAGAACCGCCGTTGAGGATGCCCGCATAGGCGCCGGTCATCTCCAGAAGGGTGCTTTCGGACGCGCCGAGCGCCAGCGCAGGTCCCGCCGCGAGATCACTGTCGATGCCGAAATCGCGCGCCACGCGGCTCACCTTGTCGCGGCCCACCGCCTCCGAGAGCTTGACCGCAGGCACGTTCAGGGAATCGCGCAACGCCCGCGCCAGGGTGACCTCGCCATAGAACTTGCGTGTATAGTTCTCCGGGCACCATTGGCCTGATCCGGGAATGTTCATGCAGTATCGTGCATCAAGCACCCGGTCATAGGGCGAGTATCCAAGTTCCAGCGCGGTGGCATAGACGAAGGGTTTGAAGGCCGACCCGGTCTGCCGCTTGGCCTGGGTCGCGCGGTTGAACACGCCCGACACCCGCGTCTTTCGTCCACCGACCAGCGCGCGCACGGCGCCGTCGGCACTCATCACCACGATCGCGGCCTGCGCCTTGGAGCCTTCGCGGACCTTGTTCTCAAAGACGTATTTCAGCGCCTCCTCGGCGGCACGTTGCAGTCGCTGATCCAGGGTCGAGCGGATCACGACGTCCTCGGTGGTCTGATCGCCAAGGAAATCGGGAATGCTGTCCATCACCCAATCCGCAAAGTAGCCCCCGGCCCGCGCTGCCGCTGCCTCGCTCAGCCCGGCCGGGTTGTTCTGAAACCGCGTCATCTCGGCCGTCGTCAGGTAGCCCTGCTCCTGCATCAGCCGCAGCACCGTCGCGGCCCGATCCTGCGAACGCTTGAGATCATTGGTCGGCGCCAGCGTCGAGGGCGCAGTCAGCAGACCCGCCAGCATCGCGCCCTCGGCCGGGTTCAGCTGGTTCGCGGACTTGCCGAAGTAGCGCTGCGCGGCCGCCTCGGCGCCATAGGCCCCGCCGCCCATGTAGGCGCGGTTCATGTAGATCGAGAGGATATCATCCTTGGAGTATTTCAGCTCCATCGCCAGCGCGAAGATCGCTTCGGTGCCCTTGCGCCACAGCGAACTCTTGCGGCAGTCGGCCTCGTAGGCGCGCTCGTTCTCCCATTCCGCAGGGTCATAGATCCGCCCCAGGCACAGGAGTTTGGCGGTCTGCTGGGTGATGGTCGAGCCGCCATGCCCCGACAGCGGCCCCCGCCCTTCGCGCAGGTTGATGCGGATGGCGCTGGCGATGCCGCGCGGCGAAATCCCGAAATGCTGGTAGAAGCGCTTGTCCTCGGTCGCGACGATGGCGTTCTTCAGATGCGGCGAGACGGTGTCGGCACGCACCACGCCGCCGAACTGGTCCCCCCGCCAGGCGAAGACTTCGCCATTGCGGTCCAGCAAGGTGACCGATCCCCGCGCGCGCCCGTCAAGATAGGCCGAGACCTCGGGCAATCTTGCGTATTGGAACGCCACTGCGACCGCCACCAGCAAGCAGGCCACCATGCCAATGCGCCAGGTGAAGCCCCAGAGCAGCCGGAACGCCCAGACGAAGGGCGCCAGAAGCAGGCCGAGGGGGCCGCGCTTTTTCCGCACCGGTCTGGGGGCCGGTTTCCTGGGCCGGAACAAGCCCAGCAGACTGAAGCCTCCACGGCGCTTGCCCGTCGCCGGCTTGCGCCCGGACGTCTTGGCGGCGGCAGGCTTGCGCTTGCCACCTGCATAATTGCGCTTGTCTGCCACCAAGGGCTTGCGCCCGTTTCCTTGTGCCATCTCGAAGTCCTGCCCGGTTTACCCGTTTGCGCCGACAATACCCCGGCGCCATGGGAATGTAGAGGGGCCAGAAGCCCGCAAACCTGCTTTTCCAGATGTCCGGTTTTTAGGCGACTGCCCCAAAAGGCGCAAAATTTTTGTGCGCCCGGCGCGCTGCACGCGGAAACCTGCTCCCAATTTATAGGCACGACTCGGCCCAGCGTCTTTTCTGCAGATGCAAACGCGCCTGACAGCTGCCCCGCAACGGACAGCGCCTGAGGGCAAACATTGGACGGAAACTGGGCAACCCAAGGGGTACTGAGATGAAAATGATCATAGCCGCCATCAAGCCCTTCAAGCTGGACGAGGTCCGAGAGGCACTGACTGGACTGGGCGTCAGCGGATTGATGGTGAATGAAATCAAGGGCTTCGGCGCGCAAGCCGGGCATACAGAAATCTACCGCGGGGCCGAATACGAAGTGAACTTCGTGCCCAAGGTGAAACTGGAGCTGGTGGTCCCGGACGAGCTGGCCGAGCCCGCCGTCAGCGCCATCGCCGAAACCGCCCGCACCGGCAAGATCGGTGACGGCAAGATTTTCGTGCTGGATGTCGAACAGGCTGTGCGGGTGCGCACCGGCGAAACCAACCTCGAGGCGCTGTAAGGCGCCCGCCATGGAGGAAAGACTTATGAAGAACCTGAAACTCCCCCTTGCGGTGCTGGCGCTGGCAGCCCTGCCGGGCCTGGCGCTGGCCCAGGACGGCCCGGTGGCCGGCGTGAACCCCGCGACCGACACGGTGTTCATCCTGAACTCGCTGCTGTTCCTGATCGGGGGCTGCCTGGTGTTCTGGATGGCCGCCGGTTTTGCGATGCTGGAAGCAGGTCTGGTGCGCTCGAAGAACGTGACCATGCAGCTGACCAAGAACATGGCGCTGTTCTCGCTGGCGGCCGTGTTCTACTGGCTGATCGGCTACAACCTGATGTATCCGCTGGGCAACTGGGCGATGGACGGGGTTCTGTCCGGCGTCTTTGGCCCCGGTGTTCTGGAAGCGGTCGGCATCACCGCCGATGCGGCGGATGACTATTCCTATGCCGCCACCGGCTCGGACTTCTTCTTCCAGCTGATGTTCTGTGCGGCCACCGCCTCGATCGTGTCGGGCACCCTGGCCGAGCGCATCAAGCTGTGGCCCTTCCTGATCTTCACCGTGATCCTGACCGCCGTGATCTACCCGCTGCAGGCCAGCTGGAAATGGGGCGGCGGCTTCCTCGACCAGATGGGCTTCCTGGACTTCGCCGGTTCCTCCGTGGTGCATTCCGTGGGCGGCTGGGCGGCTCTGACCGGCGCGCTGATCCTCGGCCCGCGCATCGGCAAGTACAAGGACGGCAAAACCGTACCGATGCCCGGCTCCAACCTGGCGCTGGCGACCCTGGGCACTTTCATCCTGTGGATGGGCTGGTTCGGCTTCAACGGCGGCTCGCAGCTGGCGATGGGCACGGTCGGTGACGTGGCGGACATCAGCCGCATCTTCTCCAACACCAACGCCGCAGCCGCAGGCGGTGCCGTGGCAGCGCTGGTGCTGACCCAGGTGCTGTTCCGCAAGCCTGACCTGACCATGATCCTGAACGGCGCGCTGGCCGGCCTCGTGTCGATCACCGCAGAGCCGCTGACCCCGAGCCTGGGCATGGCCACCCTGATCGGCGCAATCGGCGGCATCATCGTGGTCTTCGCGGTGCCCTTCCTCGACAAGCTGAAGATCGACGACGTGGTCGGCGCGATCCCGGTCCACCTGATCTGCGGCATCTGGGGCACCATCGCGGTTGTGCTGTCCAACCCCGACGCCTCGCTGATGACCCAGCTGACCGGCATCGTGACCATCGGCGTGTTCACCGTCGTCGCCTCCACCGTCGTCTGGCTGATCCTGCGGGCCACCCTCGGCATCCGGGTCGACGAGGAAGACGAGGTCAACGGTCTGGACATGGCGGAGCTGGGCATGGAAGCCTACCCCGAGTTCTCTCCGAGCTGACTTTTCAGCCCTTGAAACAAAAGCGCGGCGCCTGCTTCAGGCGCCGCGTTTCGCTTTGGACGTAGACACTTACTCAGCGGCCCAAGTCGCATCATCCACCACGGATCGGGCGCACGTTTTTGGCGTATTAAGGGCGGAGTTCGAAGCCGGAAGTCGGTTTCTTGCCACGGAGCCGCTCCGCATTACTTCTTTGGGCCAGAGGCGCGATGACCTTGGTTTACACGTTAGCTACAGCCGTTCCCTCGAATGCCCGAAGGCACGGCAGTTTTTTTGAGGAACGGATCATCCGGCCTCGCTGCCGACTGCCAATAGGCAATTCCGGCGAGGGCAGATCCCGCAGCGGGTCGTGGAGGCTCGAATATGAAACCCAATTTTATCATTGCCGGTGCTCCAAAGTCTGCGACTTCCTGGCTGGTGAATGCACTCAAACGCCACCCCGATACCTACCTGCCCCGGAGCGAGCTGCATTTTTTCAATATCAAAGAAAATTTCGCTCGCGGCTTTGGCTGGTACTGCCGGAAGTTCGACCCAGGGAGAGGGCGGCGCGCGATTGGCGAGAAAACTCCCAACTATATGTGGATTACGCCAGCCCCGCACGAAAGCCGCTTTGGCACTCATCTTCCGAATATACATAAGGCCATTCATCGCCTGCTGCCGGACGTAAAGCTGATCTTTGTGCTACGCGACCCGGTAGACCGCTTGGTTTCGGCCTTTAATCATTACCGCAGAAGCGGCCAGTTTTCACCGTATTGGGATTTGGAAGATGTCGTCTTCGGCCGCAAGGCGCATCTAGGTGAGAAATACGGCCTGATAGACATGGGGCTATATGCAAAACACCTTGAGGCCTATTATCAGTTATTTGATCGAAGCCTTCTGAAGGTGATTATTACCGAAACCGACATCAAAGGCGCCGCAGATAAGACTTTGGAAGACATATGCCGGTTTTTGGACATTGATCCCGGACATCCGGAGATGAATCCCGAGAAGGAAATTAATTCCTTTGACCCCATACGGGTCTCCCAAGCCTATCTGAACTACCTCAATCCGTTTCCGAATGTGAAATCGTTCAAACGGGGCGCGCGGTTCGCCTCAAAAATTCTGAGGGGGCCACCGCTGAAAAAATACGTCCCGGACGAGAACATCTCGCAGAAAATCGCCGAAATCTATGCCGGACCCAACCAAATACTATTCAACTTAATTGATCGGCAGGATGTGAACTGGAAGTAATCCGCCCCGCCGGATAATCCAGCCTCCACGCGGGCCGCGCCATAAGGCGCGACCCTTCGTTGGCGGCCTGAAGCTTAAACGCCCGCGTCGACGATCGCCTTGGCAAGCACGGGAACCGTCTTGGTGTTCAGACCGGCAATGTTCAGGCGGCTGTCGCCAACCATGTAGATGCCGCTGTCGACGCGCATCTTCTCGACCAGTTCGGGCGTGGTGCCCAGAAGCGAGAACATGCCGCGGTGCTGGGCGATGAAGCCGAAGCGGTCCGAACCGGTCAGGCGCTGCAGTTCATCGGCCAGTTGCTGGCGCAGGGCCAGCATGCCCAGACGGGTTTCCTCCAGCTCCGCGGCCCAATCGGCGCGCAGTGCCTCGTCGTTCAGGATCATGGTCACCAGGCGCGCACCGTGGTCCGGCGGGAAGGAATAGTTCTGCCGGTTCAGAAAGGCCAGCGTGCCCTGGTTCAGCGCCTGCGCGCCCTTGTCCTGGCTCACCGCCATCAGCAGGCCGGTGCGCTCGCGGTAGATGCCGAAGTTCTTCGAGCAGCTGGCTGCGATCAGCACCTCGGGGCAGCCCGCGGCGACCATGCGCACGCCCTTGGCGTCTTCTTCCAGACCGTCGCCAAAGCCCTGGTAGGCAATGTCGATCATCGGGATCAGGCCGCGTTCGTTCAGAAGCGCGATGACCTCTTTCCACTGGGTCTCGTTCAGGTTGGCGCCGGTCGGGTTGTGACAGCAGCCGTGCAGCAGCACCACGTCGCCCTTCTCGGCGCCCTTCAGGTCCTCGATCATGCCGTCGAAGTCCACGCCGCGGGTTTCGCGGTCGAAGTAACGGTAGGTGACGGTCTCGATGCCAACGTATTTCAGGATCGAGATGTGGTTCGGCCAGGTCGGATCCGAGACGAAGACGCGCGCCTTGGGGTTGGCCATGCGGATCATCTCGAAGGCCTGGCGCACCGCGCCGGTGCCGCCGGGCGTGGCAGCGGCAGCGATGTTTTCGCGCGCGACCGCATCGCCGAGGATCAGCCCGATCATTGCGTCCGCATAGGCCGGATCGCCCGCCAGGCCGGTATAGGCCTTGGTGGTCTGCTCTTCCCACAGCTTGTGTTCGGCCGCCTTGATGGCGCGCATCACCGGGGTGACGCCCTCGGCATTCTTGTAGACGCCGACACCTAGGTCGACCTTCTCGGCGCGCGGATCGTCGCGGTACATCTGCATCAGCGCCAGAATCTTGTCAGCTGGCTGGGGTTTGAGGGTCTCGAACATCAGTTCTCTCCGGTTGCAACGGGAAGGGTCGGGAAGGCACCCCATTCCGCCCAGGAGCCATCATAAAGCGCGTGATCGGTCTTGCCGATCCGCTCCATGGCAAGGCTGAGGACGGCGGCTGTGACACCCGATCCGCAGGTGGTGATGGCAGGTTTGTTCAGGTCGACCCCGGCAGCGGCGAAGGCCGCGCGGATGCCGTCGGCATCCTTCATGGTGCCATCCGCGTTCAGCAGGGTCGTGAAGGGGACGTTCTTGGAGCCGGGAATATGCCCGGCGCGCAAACCTTCGCGGGGCTCGGGCTTGTCGCCGCGGAACCGCTCGGCGGAGCGCGCATCGATGATCTCGTGATCGCCCAGCTTGGATGCGGCGGAGACCTGGGTCACATCGCGCACCAGCTGGTTCTGCACCCGCACCGTCATGTGGCGGTCCCGGATCACCGGCGGCAGATCCTCGACCGGGTGCCCTTCGGCCTGCCATTTCGGCAGGCCGCCATCCAGCACCGCGACATTGGTCTGCCCCATCAGGCGGAACATCCACCAGACGCGGGCCGCGGAGAACAACCCCTTGCCGTCGTAGATCACCACCTGGTGGCCGTCGCCGACGCCCATGGCGCGCAGCCGCGACATGAACTTCTCAACCGGCGGCATCATGTGCGGCAGGTCCGAGCGGTGGTCGGAAATCTCTTCGATATCAAAGAAACGCGCGCCGGGGATATGCGCGGCCTCGTATTCCGCCCGCGGGTCGCGCCCTTCCTGCGGCAGATACCATGAGGCGTCCAGGATCCGCAGATCCGGGTCCTTCAGATGAGCAGCCAGCCAGCCCGTGGACACAAGCGTTTTCGGATCATCCAGCATCGAAGCGTCTCCCTGTCAGCGCTGGCGCCATGCGTACAGCCGCCAGCCCATCGGTGCAAGCCATCCGCGATTTTTACGGTCTGTTACGAGTTTGTTGCGAGGGTGCTGGCGGCGAATGATCGCACCCCTGCTCAAATACCGGCATTTTTCCAAGGCCAGACTACAGGCGTCATTGATGATAAACTTACGCATCTTACTTGCGATCCTCGCAGCGGCGCTTTCGCTGGCCAGCGCCGCCTTTGCCGACGACACATGCGCGCCGGTCGGCCAGGAATGTATTCCGGATGACGCGCATACCCAGCAACTGCGCATCGGCCCGCAGACCCCAAGCCTGAACGCGCTGCCAGCCCTGCAGAACCTGCAAGATCTGACCCTGATCGCCGAGCTGCATTACGAGATGCCCGTTGATCTCACTCCGCTGGCCGCGTTGCCGAACCTGGAAAAGCTGGCCCTTGTCGGCATCCATGCGGTGGATCTGTCACCGCTGCTGCAATTGCCCAAGCTGAAACGCCTCAGTCTTGATTCCGTCTCCGCGCCGGATTTCACGCCCCTTGCCAGGTTGACCTCCCTGGAACACCTGTCTGTCTGGGGGATCGACGCGGTAACCGACCTGGAATTCGCCCGCGACCTGCGCCAATTGCAGAGCCTGAACATCGCGGATTCCGGTGTCACCGACCTGTCACCGTTGACCGGCCTCGACACGCTGGAGGTCTTCCTGGCGTTCAACACCGAGATCACCGACCTGTCGCCGCTGGCGGCGGCGAACCTGCGGGTCGCCTGGATCTCGAACTCTCCGGTGACCAGCCTGGCTGCGCTGGCGGGGTCAACACGCCTCGAGATGCTGCGCGCCGAGGGCACCCGGTTGCAGTCGCTGGACGGGCTGGCCAACAAACCGGCGCTGCGCACCGTGATCCTGTCCGACACGCCGGTTGCGGATCTCGGCCCGCTGGCCGGAGCGACAAGCCTGCGGGAACTGGCGCTGAACCGAACGGAGGTGCAGGATCTGGCGCCGCTGTCAGGGTTGCATTCTCTGCGCAAGCTGGACCTGACGGGCACACCGATCAGCAGTCTTGAACCGCTGGCGGGCAGTGGCATCCGGAAACTGTCGGTAACCCAAAGCACGCTGGGCGACCTCTCCGGGGTGGAGCATCTGGCGGAGCTTCGGGATTTTTGCCTGTCCGGCACCGCCGTGAGCGACCTGTCGCCCCTGACCGGTCTGAAGAACCTGGCCATTCTGCGCGCTGTCGGATTGCCGAGAGAAACCCTGGCGCCGGTCGTCGAGATGGACAGCCTGCGCATCCTGGTGACCGGAACCGGCCACGGCAAGCCCAAGCGCCTGCTTGGGCAGGAGCAGATCCGCGCCCATTTCGGAGCGCAGTTCTAAACCACGCGGCTCATCCGACCACCTGCAGCCTTGGGGCCTGCGGTCGCCTGCCCGGCCGTCCCACGGCAAAGCGGTGCGCCAGGGCCAGGCCTGCACGAATCACATGCGGGTCCATCTGGCCCTGAGTCACCTCAACCACCGCGTCCCGCGCCGGCGGGGTCTCGTCCCGGCGCATGTAATGCAGCATCCGCAGCAACGCCGCCTCATCCGCCGTGACGCAGGCACGGTTCTCCAGATCAAAGGGGCTGATGCAGGCGAACTGCCCGTCCCGGCACTCCAGCACGGCCCGCAGCAGTTTCATCGCCATATGGGCAGCCGCCAACCCCAGGGTCTCTCCCCAGCGTTCAGCCGCAATCGTATAGGCGCTTTGCCATGCCTGCTGCCGAGGATCAGCATGCGCCAGCAGAAAATGGCGCAGCACTGGCAGGAGCCCCTGCTCAAACTCATCGACCCCCAGCGACGCAACCGGCGCGGGCAGCGAAGCGGCATCCTGTGCCGAAACAGACGGGGAGTCAGCGCGCTGCGGGGCAGCATCAAATACAGAAACAGTCATCAGCAGATCCAGTCACCAAGAGAACAGCGGCGCGAGTGCCGCAGGGAGGAACCGGGCTTGATCCACGAGGGTATCTGCTGGGCGAGTAGTATCTGACTCATATTGTCAGGATTTGCAAGCCCCCAATAAAGCGCCGCAAGACTGCCAAGGCCGCACCCGTTAGCCAGAGGCCATCAGCAGCTGCTGGACAACGGGTCGGGGACAGCGATGATGCCGCTCTGGCCTGTGTTATCGGGCGTCCTTCAGCAGCCGCTGTTTCTGACGCCCCCAGTCACGCTTGGCCTGAGTTTCGCGTTTGTCGTGCAGCTTCTTGCCCTTGGCGATGCCCAGTTTCACCTTCGCGCGTCCCTTGTGGTTGAAGTACATCACCAGCGGGACAAGGGTCATCCCCTTGCGCTGGGTCAGGTTCCACAGATCGGACAGCTCTTTGCGCGACACCAGCAGCTTGCGGCGGCGGCGCTCCTCGTGCTTGAACACCTTGGCCTGCTCATAGGGCGGGATGTAGGCGTTCACCAGCCACAGCTCGCCATCTTCGACGGCTGCATAGCTGTCGGCGATATTGGTGCCATTGCCGCGCAGCGCCTTGACCTCGGACCCTTCGAGCACGATGCCGCATTCGATATCGTCCTCGATCGCGTAATCGAAGCGCGCGCGACGGCTTTCGGCGATCACCTTGTAGTTCGGGTCTGATGTCTGTTTTTTCTTGGCCATGGGAGGCAGATGTAAGGCGGGCGGGCGGCAGGCGCAAGATGGCCCGTCACGCCTTGGCGCTGCGCAGCAGGGTGAACACGCCGCTGCCGACGATCACCGCGCTGCCGATCAGGGTCAGCAGGTCCGGGCGCTCGCCGAATACCAGCACGCCCAGCACCATGGCAAAGACCAGCCGGGTGTAGCGGAACGGTGCGATCACCGCGATCTCGCCCGCCCGCATCGCGCCCGACAGCGCGTTATAGGCAATCACGCCGATCACCGTGGCGGCGGCCAGCTGCAGCCACTGGCGCGGCTCCGGCCAGACCGCGCCGCCGGTCCAGCCCAGCGCCAGCGCGCCCGCCACCACCAGCATGGCAAAGCCGAGGAACCCCAGCTGGCTGTTGCGCATGTCCTGCGGGGCGGCCCGGGTGGCCAGGTCGCGCCCGGCAAAGCCCAGCGTGCCAGCCACCGCAAACAGCGAGGCGGGCTCAAACCCGCTGAGACCCGGCCGCAGAATCAGGAGCACGCCGACAAAGCCGAGGCCGATTGCCAGCCAGCGCCGCCAGCCCACGGTCTCGCCAAAGAACACCACCGCCCCGGCTGCCACCACCAGCGGCGTTGCCTGCAGGATGGCAGAAGCCGAGGACAAGGGCGTCAGCGCGATCGCCAGCGTGAAGCACAGCCGCCCGACCACCTCCGCAACCGAGCGCAGAAGCATCGGGCGCGTGCCGAAGGCCGGGTGCCACGGGCGGTGCCCCTGCGCACGCGCCATCGCGGCAAAGACTGCCATGCCGCCCAGGCCGAACAGGATCAGGATCTGCCCCACCGGCAACGCGGCGGCGGCGGATTTGAGGAACATGTCCTCCAGCGCAAAGGCCCCCATCGCCAGCACCATCAACAGGCTTCCGCGCAGCGTATCCATGCAAGACCTTTCCGCAAAAATCACTTCAACTGAATGTCTGCACCGATTGGTAGGCCCCGCGCAGAAAATTCACAAGTGAAGCGATGTCAGCCCGGCTGCGGCAAACCCGCCTGACGGTAGTGGTGCATGTTCAGAAACACCGCGCCGCTGGTTCCGCTGCGGTAGCCATGCGGCTGGTCGGCGGCAAAGCGCAGCCCCTGACCGGTGTCCAGCGCCACCCAGGCGCCATCGCGCAGCAGCTCCATCCGGCCTTGCAGCACGAACACCTCTTCGGTGACGCCGGCATCATGGGGCTGCGACTGGTGGCACTGGCCCGGCTTCAGCGTCACCTGGAAGGTCTCGGCCCCCAGCAAGGGATCGAAGGGGAACACCATCTTGACCGCGATGCTGCCGGGGAACTGCACCGTCTCGTAGACCCCGTCGCCCTCGCCCGCGGGCCGGGTCGCCTGGCCGATCAGCGCGGTCAGCGGCAGGTGAAACCCCTTGGCGATCTTCCACAGGGTGGCGATGGTCGGGCTCGATTCGCCGCGCTCGATCTGGCCCAGCATCGCCTTGCTGACGCCCGTCACCTCGGCCGCCTTTGACAGGCTCAGCCCCGCTGCCGTGCGAATATCCCGCAAATTCAGGGTAATGCTGTCGTCACTCATGGTCCTTGCCTGCCCCCAACCGCCGCCGCCAGAAAACGCTTGTGCGCTATAACGCACGTGTGCCAGTGTGCGCTATAACGCACGGCCACCCTATGCCACCCGGCAGCCAAGGAAAACCCACATGCTCAAGGATCTGAAACTCTCGCATCTTGTCTCCGGCGCGGTGGCGGTGCTGGTGGGGTATACCGGATCTGTCGCGATCATTTTCCAGGCGATCGAGGCGGCGGGCGCCAGCCAGGCGCAGGCCAACAGCTGGATGCTGGCGCTGGGGCTGGGCATGGGGATCACCTGCCTGATCCTGTCGCTGCTCTCCCGGATGCCGATCCTGACGGCCTGGTCGACACCGGGCGCGGCGCTGCTGGCGGTCAGCCTGCCCGGGGTGCCGATGGAGCAGGCCGTGGGCGCGTTCCTGCTGTGCGCCGCGCTGCTGGTGCTGACCGGGGTGACCGGCTGGTTCGCCGCCCTGTCGCGGCTGATCCCCGACAGCCTGGCCAGCGCGATGCTGGCGGGCATCCTGTTCCAGTTCGGCCTCTCGGCCTTTACCGCGCTGCAGACCGACACGGCGCTGGTGGCGGTGATGGGTCTGACCTTTCTGGCAGGCCGCCGCCTGTTTGCCCGCTACTGCATCCCCGCCGTTCTGGCCGCGGGCGTACTGTACTGCGCCGCCACCGACAGCTTTGGCAGCCTGGAGGCGCTGGACCTGACGCTGGCGCGTCCCGAGTTCGTGATGCCCGCCTTTTCACTGCCGGTGCTGATCGGCATCGGGCTGCCGCTGTATATCGTCACCATGTCCTCGCAGAACATGCCCGGCGTCGTGGCGCTGCGGGCCGCGGGCTACCAGCCGCCGGTCTCGGCCTGCCTGACCGTGACCGGTCTGGCTTCGCTGCTGCTGGCACCGTTCGGGGGCTTTGCCTTCAACCTTGCCGCCATCACCGCCGCGATCTGCGCCGGACCCGAGGCGGATGAAAACCCGCGCACGCGCTATCTGGCCGGGGTGATGACAGGGCTGGTCTACAGTCTGGTCGGGCTGGGCGGTGCCACCGTCATCAGCCTGTTCCTGATCGCGCCCGCGGCGCTGGTGGCGACGGTCGCCGGGCTGGCCCTGCTGTCGACCATCGGCAACAGCCTCTCCGCAGCGCTGGCAGCGCCGAACGGGCGCGAGGCCGCGCTGGTGACCTTCATGGTCACGGTGTCCGGCATCAGCTTTGCCGGTATCGGCGCGCCACTCTGGGCGTTGCTGCTGGGGCTGGCGGTGAATCACTGGCTACGCCGCCCCGTCCCTGCGCCAGCACGGGCCTGAGCCGCCAAAATCACCCTGAAGAGAAACCATCAGACCCTCCAAATCCGGCGCAAAATGCGCCATAAATTACCCAACCCACCCCTGGCCGGTTGCCTTTATTGCGCAAATCGTGTCCCTAGGGCCAAATTCAAAGGGAAGCGCTACCATGCCGATGTACCGATCCAGAACCTCCACCCATGGCCGCAATATGGCGGGCGCGCGCGGACTGTGGCGCGCAACCGGCATGAAGGACGATGATTTCGGCAAGCCGATCATCGCCATCGTCAACTCCTTCACCCAGTTCGTGCCCGGCCACGTCCACCTCAAGGACCTCGGCCAGATGGTCGCCCGCGAGGTCGAAGCCGCCGGCGGCGTCGCCAAGGAGTTCAACACCATCGCGGTGGATGACGGCATCGCCATGGGCCATGACGGCATGCTCTACTCGCTGCCCTCGCGCGAGGTGATCGCCGACAGCGTCGAATACATGGTCAACGCGCATTGTGCGGACGCGATGGTCTGCATCTCCAACTGCGACAAGATCACGCCCGGCATGCTGATGGCCGCGATGCGGCTGAACATCCCGGCGATCTTCGTCTCCGGTGGGCCGATGGAAGCGGGCAAGATCGACATCGCCGATCTCGACATGAAGAAGATCGACCTGGTCGACGCGATGGTTGCCGCCGCGGACGACAAGTTCACCGACGAGCAGGTGAAGCACATCGAGGAAAACGCCTGCCCCACCTGCGGGTCGTGCTCGGGCATGTTCACCGCCAACTCGATGAACTGCCTGGCCGAGGCGCTGGGTCTGGCGCTGCCGGGCAACGGCTCGACGCTGGCCACCCACGCCGACCGCAAGGAGCTGTTCCTTGAAGCGGGCCGCAAGATCGTCGAGATCACCAAGCGCCACTACCAGGACGAGGAAAAAGGCTTCCTGCCGCGCGAGATCGCCACGTTTGAGGCCTTCGAGAACGCGATGAGCCTGGATATCGCCATGGGCGGCTCCACCAACACGGTTCTGCACCTCTTGGCGATTGCCAACGAGGGCGAAGTCAACTTTACCATGGCCGACATGGACCGGCTGAGCCGCCGCGTGCCCTGCCTGTGCAAGGTGGCGCCGAACATCCACAACGTTCACATGGAAGACGTGCACCGCGCGGGCGGCATCTTCTCGATTCTCGGCGAGCTGAGCCGTGCGGGCCTCCTGCACGAGGACTGCCACACCGTGCACACCCCGACCATCGGCGAAGCGATCGCCAAATGGGACATCAAGGTGACCGACAACCCCAAGGCGCTGGAGCTGTTCAAGGCCGCCCCCGGCGGCGTGCGCACCACGCAGGCGTTCAGCCAGGCCAACCGCTACAAGGAGCTGGACACCGACCGCGAGAACGGCGTGATCCGCGCCAAGGAACACGCCTTCAGCCAGGACGGCGGCCTTGCGGTGCTGTTCGGCAACATTGCCCGGGACGGCTGCATCGTGAAGACCGCGGGCGTGGACGAAAACATCCTGAAGTTCACCGGCTCGGCCTATGTCTGCGAGAGCCAGGACCAGGCGGTGAACGACATCCTGACCGGCAAGGTCAAGGAAGGCGACGTGGTGGTAATCCGCTACGAAGGCCCGCGCGGCGGTCCGGGCATGCAGGAGATGCTGTATCCGACCTCCTACCTGAAGTCGAAGGGGCTGGGCAAAGCCTGCGCGCTGCTGACCGACGGGCGCTTCTCCGGCGGCACCTCGGGCCTGTCGATCGGCCATGTCTCGCCCGAGGCGGCCGAGGGCGGCGAAATCGGCCTGGTGCGCAACGGCGACACCATCGAGATCGACATCCCGAACCGCACCATCCACCTCGCGGTCTCCGACGAGGAGCTGGCGGCGCGGCGCGAGGAGCAGGACGCCAAGGGCTGGAAACCCGCCGAGCCGCGCAAGCGCAAGGTCTCCAAGGCGCTGAAAGCCTACGCCATGCTGGCCACCTCCGCCGCCAAGGGGGCCGTACGCGCGCTGCCCGACGAGGACTGAGGCCGGACACGCCCAGAAAAATGCCAAACCCGCCGCCCTCACGCGGCGGGTTTTCTTGTAGCGCCCGAGCCTGAAACCGGGTCAAGGGCCGCGCAGGGCGCGGCGGCGCAGCCGCTTGCCCTTGAGGCGGTTTCAGGCGCCATACAATGGACCAGGCGCGTACCTGCCCCTGAACCGCTTCTCAGCAAACTTCCTTCATCTGCGCGGCTCTCCCGCCCCCGCGTCGGCCCGCTGGCTGGCGCCAGCACGCCACGCGGCGTTGGGCTTGGCGCCGTGCCGAGGCACGGCGCGCCTCCGGCGGGAGTATTTCAGGAAAGGAGAAACTGCTCTGCCAGATGAGGCACCCGCCCGCGCCGCGCCAGCGGCGCCCGGCCCAAGGCTTTACGCTGCATCTTTGATGCTGCGCAAAGGCGCGGGAGCTCTCCCTGGCGCCGATCCGCCTACTCCCCCAGTTTGGCGTGGACCTCGTCGAGGTCAATCTCTCCGACCGGCATCTTGTTGGCCGGGTTTTCGAAATCATATTTGAACAGCTCGAAATCGCGCTTGTAGATCTCATAGACCAGGTGCATCGACAGGTCGTCGAAATAGTCCTCTACGGCGTGCGCGCGCTTGGGGCCGTGGCCTTCGCTTTCGTTGAAGCGGGGGATCGCGTCCAGGTTTACCGGATGCGGCGTGTCGACGGCGTCGAGCACCTGCTGCATCCCGTCATTGAACGCCTCTGTCCAGAAGATCTTGTTGTACCGGCCGCCGTTCAGGATAAAGGTCGAGACATGTCCCGACATGGCCGACCAATGGATGTCAGGGTCCATCGGGCGGCGCCAGCGGATAGTGTCGCGCGCGAACAGCAGGAACCGACGGAAGCTGGCGATCTGGTCGAACTCCTGCCTGCCATCCTCGCCGCCGACTTCAATGCCATAGTCATAGGCCAGCTTTGGAACCAGGTTGCCCCGATAGCGTTTGCCGTTGCGCTGGATGCCGCAGATCTTGTCGAAAAACGACGACAGGATACGGGTGTAGGGGTTGCGCACGCAGGTGAAGGCATAAGACCGTTGCGCCTGCACGTTCCGGGTGATCGGCTCCTGGCTGTGCTCCTGCGCCCATTTGTGCAACCCGGTCGTCGAGTCGTGAATGTCGCCGTCGTAGAACCTGCCATGGTCCGAGTAGTAGAGGATCTGCCCGATCGTCGAGCAGGCGCATTTTGGCACCACCCGATACACCACGCTCTCACTTTCCGTCATCCAGGTGCCCGGGAACCCCATGTACTGTCTTCTCTCTGTTGCACTGTCATCGGCCCCAGTAATGGCACAAGTTTACGAAAACCGGAACTATCTGGTTTATTCGCAGGGATTGCATGCGTATCAAGAGATACAATCAGGCAAGACAAGGCGGACCGTCACGAGTATGGCAAAAATCGCGTACATCCTGCTGTGCCATAAAGACCCGGAGGCCATCATTCAGCAGGCGGAACGGCTGACGGCCGTCGGCGACTGCGTGGCCATCCATTTTGACGGCCGCGCCGCGGCGCAGGACTATCAACAGATCCGCGCAGCCCTGGACGACAACCCCAACGTGACCTTCGCCAATCGGCGGGTCAAATGCGGCTGGGGCGAGTGGTCCCTGGTCGAAGCCACGCTACACTCCCTCCGCAGTGCTGTTGCCGCCTTCCCGCGCGCCACGCATTTCTACATGCTGTCGGGCGACTGCATGCCGATCAAAACCGCCGAATACGCCCACCATTTTCTGGACAGCCACGACTGCGACTTCATCGAGAGTTTCGATTTCTTCGAAAGCGACTGGATCAAGACCGGCATGAAGGAAGACCGGCTGATCTACCGCCATTATTTCAACGAGCGCAAACACAAGCGTCTGTTCTACCTGTGCCACGAGGTTCAAAAGCGGCTGGGGTTGCAACGCCGACTGCCAGCCGACATCCAGGTACAGATCGGTAGCCAATGGTGGTGCCTGCGCCGCAGAACCGTCGAAACCCTTCTGAAGTTCATTCGGCAGCGCGAAGATGTGCTGCGCTTCTTTCGCACCACCTGGATCCCGGACGAGACGTTTTTCCAGACCCTGGTGCGCCACCTGATCCCGGAAGCCGAGATCGAGACGCGGACGCTTACCTTTCTGATGTTCACCGACTACGGCATGCCGGTGAATTTCTACAACGACCACTATGATCTGCTGCTTAGCCAGGATTTCCTCTTTGCCCGCAAGATCAGCCCGGAAGCCCGCGAGTTGAAATCGCGCCTGGGGCGGCTTTATGCGGCCGAGGACGTGGACTTCCAGATTTCCAACGAGGGAAGCAACCTCTACAAATTCCTCACCCAGCGGGGCCGCGCCGGGCGCAGGTTTGCGCCCCGGTTCTGGGAGACCGAAAGCAGCCTGGGTCGCGAGCGCGAATTGCTGGTCGTGACCTGCAAGAAATGGCATGTCGCCAAGCGTCTGCTGGAGCAAATCCGCCACGCGACGAACATCCCCGCCATCGACTACCTGTTTCACGAGGAACACACGCCGCTGCCGGACCTGGGCGGCATCGAAGCCGCGTTGTTCAAGCGCACACGCCACCGTCGGGCCCTGCTGCGCATGCTGTATGACTACTACCAGTCAGACAGGTTGCTGATCTGCCTCGACCCTTCGGCGATCGAGTTGATGCACGACTTCCATTCCGACCGCTGCACCACCCGTTTCCTGCATATCGAGTGCAATTTCAGCGACGACTATCTGGTCGGCCATGCGCAACGGGTCGGGCTTGCCGGTGAGCGCACGCCGAAAACCGCGTTGAACACTCTGCTGCCGACCATCCGCAACGACATTACGTACGAGGCCGACAGCATCCGCGACGCCGGGTTCGATCATCTTTCGCAATTGAACGAGAATGCGACGACAGAGCAGAACGCTGCCCAGCTTGCCCGGTTTCTGAGTGTTCCGCAGGAACAGGCGACAGAGATACTTCGCGTCGATCACCTGTTCTGCGACTGATCGGCATCTGACAGCCACAGGCCAGGACAAGTCGACGGCGCGCAACCGCTTGGATGCGCGCCGCTCAGCTCAGATGTCCACTTCGACGCGGCCGATGGGGTTGGAGCAGCACGCGAGGATATAGCCTGCCTCCACGTCTTCCTCCGAGATGCCGCCATTGTGCACCATATGCACATCGCCCGCGGTCTTCTTGACCTTGCAGGTGCCGCAGATGCCAAAGGTGCAGCCGGAGGGGATGTTGAGGCCGGACGCCTTGGCCACGGCAAGAACCGTATCGGTCTCGGTGCAGGCAGAGGTGACGCCGGAAGCGGCAAACAGGATCTCTGCGGCGGCGGTTTCCTCCGGCACCACATCGTCCAGTTCAGGCGCATCCGCAGCGGTTTCCACCGGCGCGCCAAAGCTTTCCTGGTTGTAGTTTTCCATGTCGAAGCCGAGGCCGTTCAACATGTCGCGCACAGCCTGCATGAAAGGTTCCGGCCCGCAGCAATAGACCTCGCGCTCCAGGTAGTCCTGCGCGATGAGGCCCAGCATGATCTGGTTCAGCTGCCCGCGATACCCGGTCCAGACCTGGTAGGGGTCGTCCTCCTCGACCACGAAGTGCAGCTTGATGCCCGGCACCCGCGAGGCCATGCTCTCCAACTGTTGGCGCGCGATGATCTCGCTCGGGCGCTTGGCACAGTTGATAAAGCAGATGTCGGGCGACTGGCCACGGTCAAACAGGTACTGTGTCATCGACAGGCTGGGGGTGATGCCGGAGCCGGCCGAGATGAACAGGAACTTGCCGCTGGGGCGTTTGGGCAGGGTGAAGACCCCCGCCGGACCAGAGGCACGCAGCTTCATGCCGGGGCGCAGATGGTCCAGCATCCAGCGAGTGCCGATGCTGTTTGCCTGCGCCTTCACGGTGACCGAGATCGACAGCGGCCGCGACGGCGACGAGCTGATCGTATACGTCCGCCAGACGGTTTCTCCCGGCACCGGCAGTTCCAGCGTCAGGAACTGGCCGGGCTGGTACTTGAACCACGCGCCAGAGGGCGCGCGGAAGCTGAAGGTCGCGGTGTTCGGCGCTTCCGGCACCACCGAGACGCATTCCAGCATCTCGTCGTCCTTCCACGCGAGGGTTTCATCGAGGGTCTCGAAGTTGGCCTGCAATCCCATCGGTTTACTCCGCCGCCACCAGATGGCGCCCGGTCAGGGCGCGGGTCAGATGCTCGGCATACCAGTTGGAGAACTGGATCACGCCGCTTTCCTGTACCTTGGAATACGGGCCAGGCTGGTACGCGGGCGAGTTGATGCCACGCTGGTTGTCCTCGACCACGATGCGGTCCTCGTCATTGGTGGCGATCCAGACCTCGGTCAACCGCTTCAGGTCATAGTCCTGACCTTCCACCGCATCCTTGTGGACCAGCCACTTGGTGCTGACCTCGGTTTGCGTCGGGCTGATCGGGGTGACGCGGAAGACGATGGAGTGATCTGGCAGGAAGTGGTTCCAGGTGGTCGGGTAGTGGAATTTCAACAGCGTGCCTGCGTCGGCAAAGGGCACCCGGCCCAGCGGCTTGGCGACGGCGGCTTTGCCGTCCATGGTGTAGCTCTCGGCGCCCTCGTTCAGCGGCATCCGTGCCAGCCGGTGCTGGCCGCGCGCATCGATGCGGAACTGCGCCGGGCAGCCTGCGGCCTCGATCCGGTCGAAATGCTTTTGCAGATGCGGCGGGGTCTCGCCGCCCTCCACCCCGGTGACCGAAGGATCTTCGGGGAAGGTGCGACACAGCGACGGGTGGTTGCCACCGCAGTGATAGCACTCGCGGTTGTTTTCCCAGACCAGCTTCCAGTTGCCGTTCTCGATGATCGCGCTTTCATGGGCGATCTTGGCATTGGCCAGGTCGTGCGGCTCCAGATAGGGGCGGGCCACGTCGGCGAAGGCGTCGAAATCCGGAGCCTCATCCGCGAGACAGATGTAGATCAGCCCTGCGAGGTCGCGGCAATGCACCGGCTTCAGCCCGTGCTTGGAGGCGTCGAAATCCGGCCCCATGTCGCGCGCCCACAGCAGTGAGCCGTCCAGTTCATAGGTCCACTGGTGGTAGGGGCAGACCAGTTTCGGCGAATTGCCCTTCTTGGCCTTGCAGACCACCGAACCGCGGTGGCGGCAGGAGTTGTGGAAGGCCCGCACCTCGCCGTCGGTGCCGCGCACGATGATAACGTTGTAGCTGCCGACCTGGTGGGTGACGTAATTTCCGGGTTTCGGGACTTCACAGGCGGGGATGGCAAACAGCCACTCGCGGTAGAAAATCTGCCGCATGTCCAGATCCAGAACACCCGGATCGGTGTAGAACGCCTGTTCCAGGGAATGATTTTCCTGCCGGGCCATCAGCTTGGCCAGAATTTCGCTGTCCTGAAGCATCTGTCTCTCTCCTTCGCCGCGGCCCCGCGGCGGGTTGGCTTGGGTGCGGGCACGACTGGAGAGATTGCTGGCCACACGCCCGCAACCGTCCTGCCGCATCCGCGGTTGACGTTTCTGGCAAGGCAGGTGGTCGGACGGCCCGCAGCGTTTCGACCGATGGCGCATGGCAGCTGTCTGAAGGCTCCTTCAGCGGCTTTCAGCCATGCCCCAAACAGGGTCTTCGTTGCGCAGGCAGTGTCGTTGTTCCACCAGCTTCCCAATTTTCCGCCCCGAAGGACGGCACCTTGCTGAAGCGGAAACTGCCCGATTTGCGACTATCCAGCGGAACCAAAACCGACCCGCAAAAACCGGAAAAAGACATGCATGCCAGAACCCTTGGCGCGGACAAACCTGTCCAATGCCGCAAAACGTGCGACGCGTTCGAAATGCGTCAGGACCTGTATCTGGCCAAGGGGACCGCCGCCTGACCTGTGGCGAATCCCGACTGCACGGCGCGTTGCATTCCCGGCCCGGAAAGCAAAAAGGGCCGCCTCGACGGCGGCCCTTGGTCAATTTGATCTCCAGCTTTGCAGCCAGCGCCGGAACCGACCGCGCCGCTCGGCAAAAGCATCGCCCGCGGCATACAGGCTGTCCTCTGCGCTCTCGAGCATCGGATCGATGCGCGCCCGGCGGAAGCGCCGCCAGCGCACCCATATCGCCCAGAGAAACGCCGCCAGGAACACAAGGAAGATGATTGTGAACCAATTGGTTGGCTTATCATCCGGACCGGCCACCGGTTTGATCGAGACCGCATTGGGAAAGGCCGACAGGAATTCGTTGCGCCAACCATAATGCAGCACCGCCACCCATTCCGGGTTGGCCTTGGTCGAAATGCTGTCGTTGGCGTCGGTGTAAAGGTTGGCGGTGTCGAACTTGAAATACGGCGGCCAGTTCCAGCCGGTATCCTCGTTGCGGTAGACGATGGCGCGGCCATTCGGCCGCACGCCCTGGATGAACTGCACATCGCGATTGATCAGCTGCGCCGAGCGATCATCCGGGCTGGACCAGAAAATGCGTGTCCAGTCGTTCAGCTCCTGACGTTCCTCGTAGGTGTTGACTATGCGCACCACATCATACTGCGGCAAGGTATAATGCAGGAAGGCGCCAAACAGCCCCCAGAAGGTGATCAGAAATGCCCATTTGATGAAACGCATGGGAGGAGCCTCACATGAAGTTAATGACGTAGATCAGGAGCGCCAGCGCCCCCAGCGGAACGATGTAAACCAGCAGGATCAGTCGGCGGCGAAAGGACCGGTCGTATTGTTTCAGCCCCCGCTGGATGAAGGCCGCGCGGTCTCCGGTCAACCCCTTGTCTTTCCAGCGACGCTTCAGCTTCGCCCGCCGCGCTTCGCGGGAGTAGAGTGACACCGCCCCGTAGACCAGGGTCAGAACCACCAGCAGAATCAGGATCAGGCGCAGAAAACCGAACATTCAAAAGCCTCCCAGCGTGCAGGCATCACAGTGCCCCGACGCGGGCGCGCGCGTCGGCCCGCCCGGGGACAGCCGTGTCCGTTCAAACCGGGTAACGCTCATATGCCCGTCCCATCATGCCAAGATGCCATATAATGATATGGGCATGTGAACGCGACTTACATCCCCTCCCCGCCCAATCTTCGGCGCCACGAACCGCCCTTCGGCAAAATCTCCTGGAGCTTTTCGAGGACAGAGACGAAGCTCGCCGCCCGCAACCGACAGGCTGGGGCGGCGACGAGAGGTCAGTTATTCTGATGCTTTTCCAGCACCAGAAAGGTCATCATGCCCAACGGCGGCAAGCTTTCCTGCTGCTCGATGCGCAGCCGGTCGTCCTTCAGGATGGTTTCCAGCTCGAAATCGGAATGCCAGCCGATCACATTGGCCAGCGGGGCGGACAGCCGCTCCAGCGATGCACGCACCCCCTTGCCGCTCTTGAAATGGTTGGTGACAACCAGTTTGCCACCGGGCTTCAGAACGCGGGCGATCTCGCGCATGACCTGTTCCGGCTCCGGCACCACCGACAGCACGTGCATTGCTGCAACCGTGTCGAAGGCATTGTCCGGGAAATCCAGTTGGCGCGCGTCCATCTGGCGCAGCACCTCGACGTGGCTCAGGTTCATCTCCTGTACCTTTGCCTCGGCTTTTTTCAGCATGTCATGGCTGAAATCGATGCCGGTGACCTTCAGATGCGGCGCATAATGTTGCAGCGACAGTCCGGTACCGACGCCGACCTCCAGCACATTGCCTTCGCGCGCGTTGATGAACTGCACTGCGCGCCGACGACCAGCGCGGGTCACCGCGCCGAATGTTCTGTCATATACCGGCGCCCAGCGCGCGTAGGATTCCTCGACAGCCTTGATATCCAAAAGTACCTCCTCGAAAAATTGTCATTCGCGCGACTGAAAGATCAGCCCCCAAATCACGATGGCAACATACCCAAGACACAGAACCACCAGCACGGTCCACGCATAGGTCAGCAAGGCCGCAGCCATGAACGCGAAGCCCACCAGCAGATATTTGACATGTTCGCGCGAAATTTTCATGGCCTTGGGCGACCAGGTCGGAATGTGGCTGATCATCAACAGACCGATCACCACCATGTTCAGGCAGATCAGCAGCCCCGGCAGGACCATTTCCCCGTCGAAGGCAAAAGAAATGAACATCGGCAGCAGCGCCAGCAGCGCACCGGCCGGGGACGGGATGCCCTCGAAGAAGCCACTGCGCACCTTGGCTTCCTCCTCGGACTTGGCGCTGACATTGAACCGGGCCAGGCGCACCACGCAGCAGACCGAGAACACCAGCACCGAGATCCATCCTGCGCCGCGCACGTCCTGCAACGCCCACAGGTAGATGACCATCGGCGTCGCCACCCCGAAATTGAGGAAATCCGCCAGCGAATCCAGCTCCGCGCCCATCTTGCTCTGGCTGCGCAGCGCGCGGGCCAGCCGCCCGTCCAGACCGTCCAGAAGCGCGGCCAGAATGATCATCAGCACCGCTGGCATGAAACTGCCGAAGATCGCAAAGCGGATCGCCGTCAGACCGGCGCAAATGGCACCGATGGTCATCATGTTCGGCATCAGCTGGATCAGCGCGAACTCCGATTTCTTTTTTTCCTGGGCGTCATACATGGCGGTGGCTCTCTCTTGCTCGCCGAGCATTTCCTGCCGGGCGCAGGGCACGGTGCGGCCAGTGACAAGCAGGAAGCAGACTTTCGGCCTATGGGCACATATGCCCCAAGACCCGCTCCGGCGCAACGTCCCGAACACCGCCTGCGCGCTGGCCTGTCCTTTACCAATTCTTAGAGCCGTCCGGTGAATAGTCCAATCAGCAGCATTTGCTTCAAATGAGGAAAACTAAAAATTGCCTGACCGCCAATCTCCCGTCTCCGACCGCACATCCCAGCCTCAGGCAGCGCCGGAGGCCGAAGGCTTTGTCACCCTGGCCAAGTCCGAATCCCTGGCCGATGGCGGCATCCGCACCGCCTGCCTGCTGTCGCGGGCGTTGCAGCAGGACCCACACCACCACGAGGCGCAGGTGCTGCGCGAGCGCCTGCACCAGACCTTCGTGCCGCGGTGGCATTTCCCGATGCTCGCCGACACCGCCCGCAATCGCGCCTATGCCGAGGCAATCGCCGCCAAAGTGCGGCCCGGCGACATCGTTCTGGACATTGGCTGCGGGGCCGGGCTGACCGCGATGCTGGCCGCGCGCGCCGGCGCGAAACATGTCTATACCTGCGAACAACAGCCGCTGATTGCCGAAGCGGCACGGCGGGTGATCGCCGACAATGGCCTTGCCGACCGGGTTACCGTCATCTCGAAGTGGTCCCATGACATCGTCATCGGCGAAGATATGCCAGAACCCGCCGACGTGGTGATCTCGGAGATCGTGGACACCGTCCTGCTGGGCGAAGGCGCGCTGGCCACGTTGACCCACGCGATGGCGGCCCTGGCCAAGCCGGGGGCTCGCGCGGTGCCGGAACATGGCACGCTCCGCGCTCGCCTGGTGCAATGCGACGGGCTGATGAACCAATGGCGCCCGGCGCAGGCCGAGGGGTTCGACCTCAGCGCGTTTCACCAGTTTGCGCGGGTGGCTCAGATCACACCGGGCGACTTTGCCGCCAGCGGCATGCGGGCGCTCGGGCCAGACTGCGACCTGTTCCGCTTTGATTTCACCCGCCCGACCATCGATCCCGGTCGCATCACCCGCGAGCTGGCCTGCGACCTCGGCGGTACGCTGCAGGCGGTGCTGGTCAGTTTTGAAATGCAGCTGGCCGCGGGCATTGCGGTGGACAATGGCCTCACCTCAGACGGCCATTGGGGGCGCACGACGTTCCTGCTGGACCAGCCGCGTCAGGCCCTCCCAGGCGACCGCGTTACGGTCACCGCGCAGCATGACGCCGCGAATCTCAGCCTTTCGGTGCATCCGGAAATCGCAAATGCGCAGACCACGGCAATGCGCATGAACCATGCATGGCTCACCCGCCAGCCGCATCCAACGCCCGCAGCGCCGGAGGCCCCCGTTTGGCTGCCTTCAGGCGAGACGGTCACACCCCCGGTGCAACCCTACCACTAAGTGCATTTTCGCGCAGCCGCAGGGGGACGCGTCCCCCTGCCCTTGACCGTACGCAGCCATCACCCCACCACGTTGAACGCCGGGCCGTAGGGATACTTGGTGATGTTCTCGTTGCCGTCTTCCTGAATCAGCAGGATGTCGTGCTCCCGATAGCCACCGGCCCCAGGCTGCCCTTCCGCCAGTGTCAGCATCGGCTCCATCGAGATCACCATGCCCGGCTCCAGCACCGTGTCGATGTCCTCGCGCAGCTCCAACCCAGCCTCGCGCCCATAGTAATGCGACAGCACGCCAAAGGAGTGGCCATAGCCGAAGGTGCGGTACTGCAGCAGGTCGCGCTCTTCGAAGAAGGCGTTGATCTTGTGGGTGATCTCGGCACAGCTGGCGCCCGGCTGCAGCAGCGATATGCCATATTCATGCGCCGCCACATTGGCCTCCCAGATCTCGAGGCTGGCATCGTCGACTTCGCCGACGAACATGGTCCGCTCCAGGGCGGTGTAGTAGCCCGAGATCATCGGGAAGGTGTTCAGTGACAGGATATCGCCGCGCTGCAGGCGGCGACTCGTCACCGGGTTGTGCGCCCCATCGGTGTTGATACCGGACTGGAACCAGACCCAGGTGTCGCGGTATTCCGC
Organism: Leisingera sp. S2M4; assembly: GCF_055398055.1. Lineage (NCBI taxonomy): Bacteria > Pseudomonadati > Pseudomonadota > Alphaproteobacteria > Rhodobacterales > Roseobacteraceae > Leisingera > Leisingera sp. S2M4. The sequence goes on along the minus strand of NZ_AP040861.1, from coordinate 2,135,585 downwards.
ATCGGGGAAGCGTTTGGCGATTTCCAGTTCCATCGCGTCGCGCCCGGCCATCGCCACGTCGATCTCGCGCACGCCTTCCCTGACCGCATCACGGATCGCAAAACCGCCGACGTCGGCCACCGCGGCACCGGCGCGAATCAGCTCGATCTCGGCCGCCGACTTGCGCATCCGCTGCTCCATCGTCGGCAGGTAGAGGTCAACCAGTCTCGAAGGTTTCAGGAAGCTCTCCAGCTTGTCCTTTTGCAGCAGCGTCAGGTGATCGCTCTCGTATCCGACGACGGCATTTTCACCGCTGACCGATTTGATCGCACGCCAGAAATTGTCGCGCTGCCAGTCGGTATAGGTGATGTTGTCGCAGAACGACCGCCGCCAGGGCTGGCCCGCATCAATGCCGGCACTGATCGTCACTGCCTCGGTCTCGGTCACCACCAGGCCGTAGGGGCGGCCAAACGCGCAGTAGGTGAAGCCCGAGTAATAGGAGATATTGTGCATCGAGGTGAAGACCGCAGCCGTCACCCCAGCGTCCGCCATGATCTTGCGCAGGCCCGCGATGCGCGCCTCATACTCCGAAACGGAAAACTGCAACGGCGCCTTTTCGCCATTGTGAAAACGGTACATGTCAGGACGTGAAGTCATATCAGACCCTTCCTTCTTACAAGAAAGGTCCCGGCGTTCAGGACAGTTTTTGGAATGTCAGGGCACCATGAATCCCATGCGGCGACGCCATCGCCCGGCCCATGCCGCGAAGATGGGGCGAAATCGCGTGGCTGGCAAGAAAAAAGACGGACGGCTTCTGCAGATCGTCGCCAAGGACCGCGCCGCAGTCTGCGCCGAGAAACGAAAAGCGCCCTCCCCCATGCGAGGGAGTGGCGCGTGCCGTCCGGTCTGACGGGCGGAAGGGGCGGCTCAGTTCACGATCAGCGCCACCAGATCGCTTTCGGGGTCCGCCAGCGGCTCGATCACGTTGAAATGATGCTTGCCAAAGGCGATGACGTGATCCGCGTCCCAGGCCTCAACCAGCCAGATCGCCTGGTCCAGAAACGCAGGCCGTTCCTCGCCACCGACCCAGACGGTGACCTCCGCCGGGTAGCGGTCCTGCATCTCCACCGGGCTTTCCGCGATCGCCGCGGCGGAATCCATCTTGAACTTCTGGTTCATCGAGGTGCGCAGCAGGGGGCGCAGGTCGGACAGCGGCGAAATCGGGATTACCGTCTTGATCCGCGTGCCCACCTCCGCTGGCAGCAGCGTCTTGTCCAGCATCCGCGCCACCAGATGGCCGCCGGCGGAATGCCCGGCCAGGGCGATCGGCCCCTCGACCTCAGCCGCGATGCGGGTCACTGCGGCAGCAATCTGGCGGGTTATGTCGGCAATCCGCACCGAAGGGCACAGGTCATAGGACGGCATCGCCACCGCCCAGCCGTGCTTCAGCGCGCCGCGGGCCAGATGCGACCAGCTGCTTTTGTCGAAGGCCAGCCAATAGCCACCATGCACAAAGATGAACAGCCCCTTCGGCGTCCCCTCGGGCAGGAACAAGTCGAACTTGTGCCGCTCGCCTTCGCCATAGGCTATGTCCAGCCGGGCCCGTTCATGCAGACTGTTGCGGAAATCCTCGGCCGACGCCGCCCAGCGCGGCGGGTAGTCCGCCGCATTTTCGATATACGCGCCATTGGCATAGGCATCATCCAATTCCATGCCCGGTCTCCCCTGAAGTTTTTATTTGCGGCTACCTGACAGTGTCGCACAGCCCGTGTCAAATTCCGCATGGTTTTCGCGCGCCCATCATTTGATCAAATTCTGGACTTATGGTTCCCTCTGGACATAACTGGGCGCAGCTGATTTGCATTCCAGCGACACAGAAACCCGGGAGGCCTGCCATGCTTGACGCAACCACTGACCTGAAATCCCTGCTGAACGATCCCAGCCTGCTGGAAACCCGCGCCTATGTCGGCGGCAAGTTCGTCGAGGGCGGCAGCACCTTTGACGTGACAAATCCCGCCCGCGGCGACGTGATCGCGCAGGTGGCCGATCTGGACCGCGCCGCGGTGGCCGGCGCCATCGCCCAGGCCGAAGCCGCGCAGAAGGACTGGGCCAAATGGACCGGCAAGGAGCGCGCGGGCGTGCTGCGCAAGTGGTTTGACCTGATGATGGAGAACCAGGAAGACCTGGCGGTGATCCTGACCGCCGAGATGGGCAAGCCGCTGGCCGAGGCGCGCGGCGAAATCGCCTATGGCGCCTCTTTCATCGAATTCTTCGCCGAAGAGGCCAAGCGCGTCTACGGCGAGACCATCCCCGGCCACCAGCGTGACAAGCGCATCACCGTGCTGAAGCAGCCCATCGGCGTCGCCGCCTCGATCACGCCCTGGAACTTCCCCAACGCGATGATCACCCGCAAGGCGGGCCCGGCGCTGGCGGCGGGCTGTTCCTTTGTGGCGCGCCCGGCGGAGCTGACACCGCTGTCAGCCACCGCGCTGGCGGTCTTGGCGGACCGTGCGGGCATTCCCGCAGGCGTGTTCAACGTTGTGCCCTCCTCCAACGCGTCGGAAATCGGCAAGGAATTCTGCGAGAACAGCGCGGTGCGCAAGCTGACCTTTACCGGCTCCACCGAGGTCGGCCGCATCCTGATGCGGCAGGCGGCGGACACTGTCATGAAATGCTCGATGGAGCTGGGCGGCAACGCGCCTTTCATCGTGTTTGACGATGCCGATCTGGACGCCGCGGTCGAGGGCGCGATCATGTGCAAGTTCCGCAACAACGGCCAGACCTGCGTCTGCGCCAACCGGATCTACGTGCAGGCCGGGGTCTATGACGAATTCGCCGCCAAGCTGAAGGCCGCGGTTGAGAAGATGACCGTTGGCGACGGGCTGAAAGAGGGCGTGCAATTCGGCCCGCTGATCAACCAGAAAGCCGTGGAAAAGGTGCAGGCCCATATTGCCGATGCCAAGGAAAAGGGCGCAGAGGTAATCCTCGGCGGCAACCCGTCCGAGTTGGGCGGCACCTTCTTTGAGCCCACGATCATCACCGGCGCGACCACCGACATGGTCTTTGCCACCGATGAGACCTTCGGCCCGATGGCACCCCTGTTCAAGTTCGAGGACGAGGACGAGGTGATCGCGATGGCCAATGACACCATCTTCGGCCTTGCGTCGTACTTCTATGCCAAGGATCTGAGCCGTGTCTACAAGGTGGCGGAAGCGCTGGAATACGGGATCGTCGGGGTCAACACCGGCATCATCTCGACCGAGTTGGCGCCGTTTGGCGGCGTGAAACAGTCGGGCCTCGGCCGCGAAGGCAGCCACCACGGCATCGAGGACTACCTGGAGATGAAATACATCTGCATGTCGGTCTGACCGCGCTTGCACGGGGGGGCGGGCCACGGCACCGCCCCCGCTGTCATAAAACCGCAACGCCGCCGTCATGCGCCTGTGACGCGCAGCGGGTCTGTTCCGCCCATCAATTTTGACTGGGAGACACCCGATGCCGCTGCGCATGATCTGCCTGACCTCCGCCCTCGCCCTGAGCGCCGGTCAGGCCTTGGCCGAGATGAATTTCAACCGTATCGCCTCTTTCCCCGTGGTCGCCAACATGGCCGCTGGCGAAGACACCAGCCGCGAGACCTCGCCCGAGATCATCGCCGCCACCGCGGACGGGCTGACGCTGGCCTATACCGACAGCCCGCTGAAGGCACTGGGCCGCATCGACATCACCGATCCCGCCAATCCCAAGCCGCTGGGCAACATCGCCCTGCCGGGAGAGCCGACCTCGGTTGCCATCAAGGGCCAGACCGCATTTGTCGGGGTGAACACATCGGAAAGCTATACCGCGCCGTCGGGAATGCTGATGGCCATCGACATCGCCAGCGGCGACACGCTGGCCTCCTGCGATCTGGGCGGTCAGCCGGACAGCGTGGCACAGGCGCCGGACGGCAGCTTTATCGCCGTGGCGATCGAGAATGAGCGCGACGAAGATCTGAACGGCGGCCAGATCCCGCAGATGCCTGCGGGCAATCTGGTGATGCTGGAGCTGGCCGAGGACAGCCTCGACTGCGCGTCGATGAAGGTGGTCGGCCTGACCGGACTGGCCGAGATTGCCGGTTCCGACCCGGAGCCGGAATATGTCTCGATCAACGGCCTTGGGGAGACGGTCGTCACCCTGCAGGAGAACAACCACATCGTCGTGGTCGCGCGCGATGGCAGCGTCGTCAGCCATTTCTCCGCCGGGGCGGTGGACCTAGAGGGCATCGACGCCACGGACGAACGCGGCGCGCTGATCTTTGACGAGAGCCAGAAGGGCCGCCTGCGCGAGCCCGATGCGGTTGCCTGGATCGATGACGACCATTTCGCCACCGCCAATGAAGGCGACTACCAGGGCGGCTCGCGCGGCTGGACGATCTTCCGCAAGGACGGCACCGTGGTCTACGACAGCGGCACCAGCTTTGAACATGCCATCGTGCAGATCGGCCATTACCCGGACAAACGCTCGGACGCCAAGGGCGTGGAGCCGGAATCGGTCACCTTCGGCAAGTTTGACGGCACGCCCTATGTGTTTGTCGGCGCCGAGCGTGCCTCGGTCGTCGGCGTCTATGACGTGAGCGATCCCGCCGCACCGGTGCTAAAGCAGCTGCTCCCCTCGGGTGTTGGCCCTGAAGGCTACGCGGTGATCCCGGAGCGCAACCTGCTGGTTTCGGCCAATGAAAAAGACCTGATCGAGGACGGCGGCGCGCGGGCGCATGTCAGCCTGTTCGAGCTGCAAAACGCACCGGCCGCCTATCCGCATCTGACCTCCGCCGGCGCGGACGAGCTGATCGGCTGGGGCGCGATCTCCGGCATGGTGGCCGATCAGGACGGCATGATCTGGGCGGTGAACGACAGCTTCTACGGCTTTCAGCCCTCGATCTTCAAAATTGATCCCAGCCAGACCCCGGCCCGCATTGTCGACGTGATCCGCATCCACCGCGCCGACGGCAACCCGGCGCAGAAACTGGATCTGGAAGGCATCACCCTTGATGGCGAAGGCGGTTTCTACGTGGCCTCGGAGGGGCGCAGCGACCGGCTTGTCCCGCATGCGATCTACCACGTGGACGCAAACGGCCTGATCAAGGCGAAATCGGGCGAAATCGCCCTGCCGCCGGAGCTGCAGGCGGTGGAGCGGCGCTTTGGCTTTGAGGGCATCACCAAGGTCGGCAACACCCTGTGGATGGCCGTCCAGCGCGAATGGAAGGATGATCCGAAGAACCACGTCAAACTGGTGGCTTATAACCTCGACACCAAGGAATGGAGCGCAGTGCATTACCAGAAGGCAGAGCCGCAGACCGGCTGGGTCGGCCTGTCGGAAATCGCCGCCCATGACGGCTATGCCTATGTGGTGGAACGCGACAACCAGCATGACATGCGCGCCGTGACCAAGAAGGTCTACCGCATTCCACTGTCGGAGATGGTGCCCGCACCGCTGGGCGGCGAGCTGCCCGTGGTCACCAAGGAGCTGGTGCGCGATCTGCTGCCGGATCTGAAATCCACCGGCGGCTACGTGCTGGACAAGGTCGAAGGCCTGGCGATTCTGCCCTCGGGCGAGATCTATGTCTCCACCGACAATGACGGCGTCGATGACAGCTCGGGCGAGACCATGTTCTTTTCCATCGGCACGGCGGGCCAGCCCAGCTAAGCCCGCGCAGGAACCGCCAAAAGCAACAAAGCCCGCCATCTCTGGCGGGCTTTTCCGTGATGCATCGACCGGATCAGTTGACCGATTTGGCCTCGATCTCGGGATGCTTGGTGCGGGACGAGGCAATTTCGATCCGCCGCGGTTTCAGTGCTTCGGGCACCTCGCGATACAGGTCGATATGCAGCATGCCGTTTTCATGGGTGGCGCCTGTCACCCGCACGTGGTCGGCAAGGGTGAAGCGACGCTCGAAGGCACGGGTGGCAATGCCACGGTGCAGGAACGTCCGCTCTTCGTCGTCCGTGTCAGCCTTCTTGGCCGAAACAACCAGCGCGTTTTCCTTGACCTCGACGCTCAGGTCGTCTTCGGAGAAACCGGCAACGGCCACCGAAATGCGATAGCTGTCGGCATCGGTCTTTTCGATGTTGTAGGGCGGGTAGCTGGACTGGGTGGAATCGGCGCTCAAGGCGCGGTCCATCAGATTTGCGATCTGGTCAAAGCCGATGGTGGCCCGGTGCAGCGGGGTAAAATCGAAGGTACGCATGTGTCATCCTCATAAGTTGAGCGATTTCAAGGGTGCCTTCCCTTTTGGGACAGGCGGGTCACGTCCGGGCCCCGATCAGCGGCGGCCCCGACAATGCTGAGATAGGAAAGCAGAAGAGGGGTTCAAGAGGGATGTCAGCCTTCGGGGCGGACAAATTTTGCCCCGCCCGCGGATGAGCTTCCATTGCCGACCCGGATACGCTTGATCCGTGGGCCTGGCGGCGCCACCGGATTGCGGCGCAGCTGCGCCTTCAATTCCGCGACGCGCTCTGGCAGCTTCATGCCAAAGGCAACCTTTCGGCCATTGTAGCTGCCGCCGCCCGAAACCAGCGCCAGGATGCGTCCCCGCCCGCCCACCTGCGAGAACACCGGCGCACCAGAAGACCCGAAGGTCACGTTGCAATCGATCACCATCACGTCGTTCTGCTCCCCTAGAAGGTTGCAGTGACGCTGCCGTGACGGCGCTTCGGCCCGCCCCATGCCATAGGAGGTAACGGATATGTCCTGGCCATAATCTCGCGCCGCGTGCAGCGCAAAGGCATCGGCCTCGTGGCTGTGAATGGGCTGCGCCAGACGGATCAACGCAACATCGTGGCGAATGTTGTTCATGTCCAACCGACGGTGTGGGTCAAAACCCGGATGCGCGGCGATCTGCAACGCCTGCCGCTCGGCAATGGCCACACCGTCGCGCAGCCCGGCGCGAAAGATGATCTGCTCTGCCGGTCGCAGCATCCCGTCGCGCCCATAAACGCAATGCGCCGCGGTCAGCACCAGTTCCGGCGCAATCAGGGTCCCGGTGCAAAACCCCTGCCCCTTCAGCTCCAGCCGCCCCACGGCTTCCCAGCCCAACACGTCCTCGCGGTCTGTCAATCGCCGCAGGCCGGTGTCCTGGGCCATCGCTGCCGCGCTGACGCCGCAGGCGACAAGCGCCAGCATCAGCCCCCGCCAGCTCATTGCCGGATGAACTTGGCGCCGGAGGTGCCACGCCCCTCACCGACCCGTACCCGACCGACGCCGGGCGGCATGCGGCTGCTAGTGGCAACGCCGGTCAGCTGTGCCTGCAACAGGGCCAGCTCCTCCGCCAGCGCAGAGCCAAGCGAGACCCGCTTGCCACTGACCTCGGCCTTGGCCGACACCACCGAAACGATCCGCGGCTTATCCCCGTCAAAGGAAAACACCGGCGCCCCGGAGGAGCCAAAGTCCACATCACAGGACATCACCAGCACCCCCTCCTGCCGCGCCATCACCGCGCAGACCTCCTGCAGGGAGGGCGCTTCCGAGCGGTCGTGGGCATAGGACACCACGCCGATCCGGGCCCCCTTGCGCGGGCGGGCATCGGTTTCGAAAGGGGTGACGGTGGTGTTTCGAATCGGGCGTTGCAATTGCAGCAGTGCCAGGTCATTGCGCACGCGATCCGTCGAAAGGGCACCGTCGAACACGTAGGAAGGATGCTCGACCGCCCGGCGCACCGAGCGGTACGCCGAGGCGCGACCGTTGCGCCACCCTGCGAGAAATTCGATCGTCGAGGGGTCGATCCGTTCCTTGGTGCGGCTGTCGTAAAGGCAATGCGCCGCCGTGAGCACCAGATCGGGCGCGATCAGCGCGCCAGTGCAAAAACCTTCGCCATTGACGTCCAGCCGCCCGACGGCTTCCCACTTGCGGCCTGCATCCAGCGTATCCATCCGCTGCAGACGGCTGTCCTGCGCCAAAGACACGGCTGGCAGCACCGCTGCCAGACCCGCCAGAACCCACTGCCTCACTCGCGTCTCCTCTTGTCCACCAACCGGGAGATTACCTGTCTCTTCAGGCGAAATTACGGCAAGCGGCGGACAAAGGCAGCCCCGTATGAGGGGATTCTTTTCATTTGTTCAGCGCAGGATCGGCACCTCCGGCACGATCTTGCCGGGCGCTGTCAACGCGGGTGGTTGCGGCCCGCCGGTGGCCCAGTCCAGCAGCTCGACCGTGTGGACAATCGGCAGCTGCGTGCCGGAGCCGATCTGCATCATGCAGCCGATATTGCCCGCGGCGATCAGGTCGGGCTGCTTTGCCTCCAGCGTCTTCACCTTGCGCGCCTTCAGCTGGCCCGAGATTTCCGGCTGCATCAGGTTGTAGGTGCCCGCCGAGCCGCAGCACAGGTGACTGTCAGCAGGCTCCACCACCGTGAAACCGGCGCGCTTCAGCAGCGTTTTGGGGTGGGTCTTGATCTGCTGGCCGTGTTGCAGCGAGCAGGCCGCGTGATAGGCCACAGTCAGCCCCTTCTCCGTGCCCTCCGGCAGTTCCAGCTGCATCAGCAGCTCGGAAATATCCATGGCAATCCCCGACACCCGCGTGGCATCCGCCGCCAGCGCGTCGTTGCGGAACATATGGCCATAGTCCTTGACCGTGGTGCCGCAGCCGGAGGTGTTGATGACGATGGCGTCCAGCCCCTGCCCGTCCATCTCGGCGGTCCAGGCGCGGATGTTTTTCGCCGCTGTCGCGTGACTTTCTTCTTCGCGCCCCATGTGGTGGGTCAGCGCCCCGCAGCAGCCTGCGCCCTCGGCCACCACAACCTCGCAGCCCAGCCGGGTCAGCAGGCGGATGGTGGCGTCATTGATGTCGGTGTTCAGCGCCTTCTGGGCACAGCCGGTCATCAGCGCGACCCGTTTCCGGCGCGGTGCGGCGGCGGCAAAGCTTTGCGGATCGTCATTGCGGCTGACCGGAGGGATCTGTTTCGGCGCCATGTCCAGCATCGCCCGCAGCCGCGCATCCGGCATCAGCCCGCGCAGGGGCCGCGCCAGCTTTGCCCCCAGAAGCGCCAGCCGGAAGCGGGTCGGATAGGGCAGGATTCGCGCCAGCAGCCAGCGCAGGGCGCGGTCGCTCCAGGGGCGGTCGTAATGCTTCTCGATATAGGCGCGGGCGTGATCCACCAGATGCATGTAATGCACACCCGAGGGGCAGGTGGTCATGCAGGCAAGGCAAGACAGGCAGCGGTCGATGTGCTTGACGGTCTTGGCGTCCGGCACCCGCTCGTTTTCCAGCATGTCCTTGATCAGGTAGATCCGGCCGCGCGGGCTGTCCAGCTCATCCCCCAGCACCTGGTAGGTGGGGCATGTGGCGGTGCAGAACCCGCAATGCACGCAGGAGCGCAGGATTTCATTGGACCGCGCGATGCCGGGATCCTGCAGTTGTTCTTCGGTGAAAGTGGTCTGCATGTCCTACCCCATCAGGCCTGAGTTCAGAATGCCGCGCGGATCGAACTGCTGCCGCAGTCCCGCCGACAGCGCCGCCAGCGGCCCGGACTGCGGCTGGAAGACCCCGAGCCGGGCGCGGGTCTCGGCGCTGGCGCGCACCAGCGTTGCATGGCCCGGCACGGTGATGCAGGCACGCAGATCGGTGCCTTCCGGCACCAGCGCCCAGATCAGCCCGCCGCCCCAATCGAACTGCAGCGCCTCGGCCTGCAACTGCGGGGCCAGCGCCACGGCATCCGACGGTTTGACCGAAATCCGCCAGACATCGCCCGCGCGCCCGTGGAACGCCGCAACGTCACGGATGCCCTGCCACACTGCCTCGCTGTCCTCCGCCAGCCTTGTCGAGCCGAACCGGCCCAGTTCCGCCACCAGCCGTTCGGCCCGGTAGGCCGCCGAGGAGGAAAAGCCTTCGACGCGCACGTAAGCGACCGACCGATCGGGATCATAGGCCGCCCCGGTCACATCATAGGGCGACCCCAAGGCTGCCGACATGGCCGCCACGGCAGACGACAGATCGCCGCCCTCGACAGCCACGGTGACGACAGCTTCGGGCCGCGGCAGCACCTTCAGGGACACCTCGCTCAGCATCCCCAGCGTGCCATGGGCACCACACATCAGTTTGACCAGGTCATAACCGGTGACATTCTTCATCACCCGGCCGCCGTTCTTGAGGACCTGCCCGCTTCCGTCGACAAACCGCACCCCCAGAAGATGGTCCCGTGCAGCCCCCGCCTGAATGCGGCGCGGACCTGACACATTCGCGGCAATCACCCCGCCAATCGTCGGCGCACCGGCCGTGCCCAGAAGACCACGATGATCCATCGGCTCAAACGCCAGTTGCTGGTTCTCCGCAGAAAGCAGCGCCTCGACCTCGGCCACCGGCGTTCCCGCCCGCACCACGAGCGTCAGCGCGCCCGGCTCATACAGCTCCACGCCGGTCAGCCCTTGGGTGCTGAGCACATCGCCCGCCACCGCCAGCCCGCGGCTGCCGCCGCCCTGAATGGTCAAAGGACCCTCGGCGTTGGCGATGGCTTCGGCCAGCTCCGCCTCTGTCTCTGGTGTCATCATCTTCATCTTTGTCCAAATACTCTGGGGTTTGGGGCAAAGCCCCAATTATGCAGCGGACATCACCACGCCGCGACGGCTTTCGGTCACCGACAGGGGGAAGACCTTGGCCGGGTTCAGCAACCACTTCGGATCGAACACGTCCTTGACCCTCAGCTGCGCCTCCAGATCGGCAGCGCTGTACTGATGCAGCATCAGGTCGCGTTTCTCGATACCGACACCGTGCTCACCGGTCAGGCAGCCGCCCACTTCGACACAAAGCTTCAGGATCTCGGCACCAAAGGCCTCGCAGGTTTCCAGATCACCCGGTTTGTTGGCGTCAAAGAGGATCAACGGGTGCATGTTGCCGTCGCCTGCATGAAAGACGTTGGCCACATCCAGCCCGAACTCCTTGCTCAACTCTCCAATCCGGCGCAGCACCGTCGGCAAGGCCGAAACCGGGATCGTGCCGTCGAGGCACATGTAATCGTTGATCTGCCCCATCGCCCCAAAGGCCGACTTGCGGCCCAGCCAGATGCGGGCGGCCTCATCGGCATCGCGGGCTTCGCGCAGCTCCACCGGGTTGTGCGCGCGAGCGATCTCCGCGATCAGCGCCAGCTGGTGGTCGATCTCCGCCGCGCTGCCCTCCACCTCGATCACCAGAAGCGCCTCGCACATCGGGTAGCCTGCCTTCGCAAAGGCCTCGCAAGCCTCGATGCAGGGGCGGTCCATGAATTCGATCGCAACCGGCAGGACACCCGCCTTGATGATATCGCTGACACAGGCTCCGGCCACTTCGTTGCTGTCAAACGCGATCAGAACCGGCCGCGCGCCCTCGGGCTTGTGCAGGATGCGCAGGGTTGCTTCGGTGACCACACCCAGCTGCCCTTCGCTGCCACAGATCACGCCCAGCAAATCGAGACCGCCTGCATCAAGATGCGCACCGCCGATCTCGACCACCGAGCCGTCCATCATCACCATGGTCACACCGAGCAGGTTATTGGTGGTCACGCCGTATTTCAGACAATGTGCCCCGCCGGAGTTCATCGCAATATTGCCAGAAATCGCACAAGCCAGCTGCGAGGACGGGTCCGGGGCGTAGAAGAACCCCTCTTCCTCAACGGCGCCGGACACGCTGAGGTTGGTGCGGCCCGCCTGGACCCGGATGAACCGGTTGTCATAGTCCGTCTCCAGCACCTCGTTCATGCGGGCAACGCCGAGGATCACGCAGTCGGCCGTCGGCAAGGCCCCACCCGCCAGCGAGGTGCCTGCCCCGCGCGGCACCACCGGCACCCCCTCTTCGTGGCAGATGCGCAGCACGTCCGAAACCTCCCGAGTGCTGCGCGGCAGCACCGCCAGCAACGGCGGGCACTTGTAGGCCGTCAGCGCATCACATTCGTAGACGCGGGTCTCGGCCTCATCCTGGATGATCGCATCGGCAGGCAGCACCTCTGCCAACCGCGCCACAAGCGCGTCCTTGCGGGCCAGAATGGCGGGGTTCGGGGATGGCATCTGCATGGGGCTCTCCTCTTTGGTCAATTAATATTACCAATTTACCCCATCTGGCAAGTGGCGGATTGCCGCGCTAGGGTGCGCCCATGACCTGGATCGACCGTTTGACACTTTTTTCACTCTTTGACCTGGCCGCGCTGGCGCTGCTGGTCTGCGGCTGGCTGTGGATCGGCTGGCGGATCGAAAACCCGCCCAAGGGGCGACCTTCGGTGTCGTGGCTGATGGCGGATTTCCGGCGCGACTGGATGAAACGCATGGTCGAACGCGACCCGCGGATCTTTGACGCCCAGCTGGTGGGCAACCTGCGCCAGGCCACCGCCTTTTTCGCCTCTGCCGCGATGATCGCCATCGGCGGCGGGCTGGCGCTGATCGGCAATACAGAGCAGCTGGCAGGGGTGGCCGAAGACCTGATGCAGGACAGCGCCCCCGCTTTCGTCTGGGAGATCAAGGTGCTGCTGGTGGTCCTGTTCCTTTCCAACGCCTTCCTGAAGTTTGTCTGGTCACACCGTCTGTTCGGCTATTGCGCGGTGCTGATGGCGGCGGTGCCGAACGACCGGGCGGATCCGCAGGCCTATCCGCGGGCGGCACAGGCCGCCGAGATCAACATCACCGCCGCGCGCAGTTTCAATCGCGGCATGCGGGCCACCTATTTTGCGCTGGCAGCCGTGGCCTGGCTGGCCGGTGCAGCCGCGCTGGCAGCCGCGGCGCTCATCACCATGGCAGTGTTGTACCGGCGCGAGTTTGCCTCGCAATCGCGTAGCATCCTTTTGCGCACCCCGCCCGAAAGCAAGGGTGACACGGCATCGTGACTATACCAATGCGCTGAGCCAGTGTCAGACTGGCGCCATGCTCCTGCGACTCGCCACCCTTGCCGTTTGCCCGCTCTTTCTGGCGCCCCCTGCCGCCAAGGCGGACCCCCCGGTGATTGAGGACGCAAGCGCGCGCGCATCGGCAGAAGGCTGGACAATCAGCGTGACCCTGTCCCATCCCGACACTGGCTGGGACCATTATGCCGATGGCTGGCGCGTGCTTGACATGGATGGCAATGAACTGGGCCTGCGGGTGCTGGCCCATCCGCACGTGCGCGAACAACCCTTCACCCGTTCACTGAGCAACATTCAGATCCCGGCCCAGACCACTCAGGTAAAGATTCAGGCCCGCTGCCTGATCGACGGCTGGGCGCAGGTGACTTATCCGCTCAACCTGCCCTAGGCCGCTGGCACGTAGTGTGAAAAAGGTCGAAACGACGCGATCGGGGTGGCGTCACACCCGATGGTACGGGCTGCCGCTCAGGATTGTCGCGGCACGGTAGACCTGTTCGGCAAGCATGACCCGAACCAGCATATGCGGCCAGACCATCTTGCCAAAGGAGATCGAGAAATCGGCCTCGGCGCGCAGGCCGGGATCGATGCCGTCTGCACCGCCAATGATCAGCGCCAGATCCTGCCGCCCGCTGTCGCGCCAACCGGCCAGCCTGTCGGCAAAATCCGGGGAGGAAATCACCTTGCCACGCTCATCCAGGGTGCAGATCACCGCGCCGCGCGGCAAGGCCTTGCGCAACAGCGCCGCCTCGGCCGCCATGCCGCCGTTCTTCTTGTCCTCGACTTCAACCACACGGGCCGGGCCCAGGCCAAGGGCGCGGCCGGTCCGGTCGAACCGGGTAAGGTAATCATCGATCAGGGATTTTTCGGGGCCAGCGCGCAGGCGGCCAACCGCACAGATATGCAGACGCATAGAGGCTCCACACCATATGGCCCGCACCCTTTGCGCGGGCCGCAATCAGAGGCAAGTGCCCCGGCTCAGTCGTCGCCGGTCTGAGCGGCGGCGGCAGTGCCTGCGGGCATCCACATCTTTTCCAGCTGATAGAACTCGCGCACTTCCGGGCGGAAGATATGCACGATGACATCGCCGGTGTCGATCAGAACCCAGTCGCCGGCATCCTTGCCTTCGACCTTGCTGACAATCCGGTACTCTTGCTTGAGCCGGTCGGTCAGTTTTTCAGCCATGGCCGCGACCTGACGGGTGGAGCGGCCCGAGGCCAGCACCATGTAATCCCCGATCGAAGTCTTGCCGCGCAGGTCGATCTGCACAACATCTTCGGCTTTGTCATCGCTGAGTGAGGAGAGAATCCGCTCCAGCAGCTGTTCGCTGGTGGGCTGGGACTGGGCGGCCATCACGGCTGCCCCAGAAACAGCGGCATCCGCCGCTTGAGGTACGGGTGACAGGACATAGTCCTCCTTACAACGCGCCGCCAAGCCCCGGCGCCGGGCCTATTAATAATGTAGCAACCAGTGGGTAAAATTTCAATGAATCCCCCACCTGTGATGCAAGCCATGTGCTTTATCCCTCCTTGCCCGCAGGCGCAACCCTGACCGGAAGTTCGTCGTTCAGCATCCGCACCTCGCGCTGCGGGAAGGGGATGGAAATGCCCTCAGCCTGGAAGGCGTCCCACAGCGCCAGGTAGACATTGCCGCGAATATTCGTCAGCCCGCCGGTGGGATCGTCGATCCAGAAGCGCAGCACGTAGTCGACGCTGCTGTCGCCGAAGCCGGTGATGTGGCACACCGGGCGGCGGTTGCCCGCCTGCAGCACCCGGTCCACTCCGAGCGCGGCCTCGATCGCGATGTTGCGCACCCGGTGCGGATCATCGCCGTAGCCGGTGCCGAAATGCAGGTCGAGCCGCACAAACTTGTTGGAATGCGACCAGTTCACCACTTGCGAGGTGATCAGATCCTCGTTCGGAATCAGGTATTCGCGCCCATCGCGGGTGACCACGGAGACATAGCGCGCGCCCAAAGCGTTGATCCAGCCGAAGGTGTCGCCCAGCGAGATCACGTCGCCGGGCTTGATCGACTTGTCCAACAGGATGATCAGGCCCGACACCAGGTTCGAGACCACCTTCTGAAGGCCAAAGCCAAGCCCCACGCCGATGGCCCCTGACAGCACCGCCAACCCGGTCAGGTCGATACCGATCGCCTTCAGCCCGATGAAGAACGCCGCACCGAACAGCAGGATCTGCGCCAGCTTGGCCCCCAGAACCTGCATGGATGGCGAAATATCGGGGTTGCCACGGATGCGGTTCGCCGCCACCGAGGAAATCACCCGTGCCAGCGTCAGCATGACCCCCAGGATCACCGCCGCCTGCACCACCAGATACAGCGAGATCCTCAGGTCTCCGAAATCGATGGCGACGCCATCCAGCAGGGCAGTCGCCTCCTCCGTGACCCCGAGGATGCGCAAGGTGATCCAGATCCAGGCGCCGTATTTGACCAGATTCCGCAGCAGTGGATTGGCCACAAGCCGGGTGGCGAAAGACACGATCAGCCAGGCCAGGGACAGGTTGGCGATCACCGTCAGCAACCGCGAGCGACTGGGCCAGGTGACCTCCTGCATGATCAGCACCACCAGCCAGATCAGCACCACGAAAACGATGCCGCGGATCCGCTTGTGCAGCACCAGCCCTGCCCGCATCCGCCAGCGCGGCCAGCCTTCGCGGCTGCGCAGCCAGTTGTGGAACGCAGCACTCAGCGGGCGCGCGACCAGTGTGGCGAGGACAAAAAGCCCCACCGCGATACCGATCTGGTAGGCATTCCACGGCCGCAGCAGGTGCTCGATCGTGTCGATGGCGAAGGTCCACAGCTGCTGACCAAGCGCAATCGCCTCTGCGGCCCCCTCTGCCAGGGCATCCTTGGGTTGGACCTGCTCCTCGGGCTCCATCATGCCTCCCCTTTTCAGACAGTCTGCCGTTGTGACCGGTCGGGATCAAGAAAAGACGGGGACAGGCCGCGATGGAACGGAACCGCCGAACGGGCGTCAGAGAGAACGAATCTTGATTGCCGGCCCGCGCGGATGTATCTGACAGCCATGACCCTCGTATTGGCCCAAAAGATTGAACTGCAAGACCGCGCCCGGCTACGCGAACGGTTCTTTGGCGCCGCCCGCACGGTCCTGGCGCGCCTATAAGGCGTTTGCCCAGCCCAACAGCCAGCATACCCAATACATTACGGGAGTGGACCCATGTCCCCCAAAACACTCTATGACAAGATCTGGGATGCGCATGTCGCGCATGAAGCAGAGGACGGCACCTGCCTGCTCTATATCGACCGCCACCTGGTCCATGAGGTGACCAGCCCGCAGGCCTTCGAGGGTCTGCGCATGGCCGGCCGCAAGGTGCATGCCCCGGACAAGACCATCGCGGTGCCGGACCACAACGTCCCCACCACGCTCGACCGCGCCAAAGGCATCGAGAACGAGGAAAGCCGCATTCAGGTCGAAGCGCTCGACCGGAATGCCAAGGAGTTCGGCGTGCACTACTACCCGGTGGATGACATCCGCCAGGGCATCGTGCACATCGTCGGCCCCGAACAGGGCTGGACCCTGCCCGGTATGACCGTGGTCTGCGGCGACAGCCACACCGCCACCCACGGCGCCTTCGGCGCGCTGGCGCATGGCATCGGCACCTCCGAGGTGGAGCACGTGCTGGCCACCCAGACGCTGATCCAGAAGAAGTCCAAGAACATGAAGGTGGAGATCACCGGCAAGCTGAAGCCGGGCGTCACCGCCAAGGACGTGACGCTGGCCGTGATCGGCGCCACCGGCACCGCCGGCGGCACCGGCTATGTCATCGAATACTGCGGCGAAGTGATCCGCAACATGTCGATGGAAGGCCGCATGACCGTCTGCAACATGGCAATCGAAGGCGGCGCCCGCGCGGGCCTGATCGCCCCGGACGAGACCACCTTTGAATACGTCAAGGGCCGCCCGCACGCGCCGAAGGGCGCGCAGTGGGAAGCCGCGCTGAACTGGTGGAAGACGCTCTACACCGACGAAGGGGCCCATTTCGACAAGGTCGTCACCCTGAAGGGCGAAGACATCGAGCCGGTCGTGACCTGGGGCACCAGCCCCGAGGACGTTCTGCCGATCACCGGCGTGGTGCCGAACCCCGAGGACTTCACCGGTGGCAAGGTCGAGGCGGCGCGCCGCTCGATCGAATACATGGGTCTGACCCCGGGCCAGAAGCTGACCGACATCGAGATCGACACCGTGTTCATCGGCTCCTGCACCAACGGTCGCATCGAAGACCTGCGGGCCGTGGCCGAAGTGGTGAAGGGCAAGAAGATCAAGGACGGCATGCGCGCCATGATCGTTCCCGGCTCCGGCCTGGTGCGGGCGCAGGCCGAGGAAGAAGGCCTGGCCGAGATTTTTGAGGCCGCCGGCTTCGAATGGCGCCTCGCGGGCTGCTCCATGTGCCTCGCGATGAACCCCGACCAGCTGGCCCCCGGCGAGCGCTGCGCGGCCACTTCGAACCGCAACTTCGAGGGCCGTCAGGGCTACAAGGGGCGCACCCACCTGGTCAGCCCGGCAATGGCAGCCGCAGCAGCTCTCACCGGCAAGCTGACGGACGTACGTGAGCTGATCTGAGCAGGAGAGGCCAGACCATGGCGTCCAGCACCTCTCTTCCTGCGGTAGCCAGCCTGTGGATCGGGGATCGCCTCAACTGGCTGCACGAACTGTCTCTGGCCAGTTTCGTGCAGCGCGGCCACGAGGTTGTCCTGTTCCACACCGCCCCTTCCCCGCCGCCGGTTCCGGCAGGTGTCCGCACCTGTCCGGCGCCAGAGATCTGGGATGCCGCTGCCGCGGGCCATGGAGAGGCGCCTGCCTCGATGCTGTCGGATCTGTTCCGGCTCTATCTGCTGAAGCAGACAGAGATGATCTGGATCGACACCGACATGCTCTGCTACCGGCCGCTGCCGGACGCGGACTACCACGTGGGGTATGAGCCCACGCGGTCGATCAACGGCGCGGTGCTGCGATTGCCCAAGGGATCGGCGACGCTGAACCATCTGCTGGACTGGTTCGAGGATCCCGAGTTCGTGCCGCCATGGCTGCCCCGCAAGATCCGCAAGGAAGTGGAGGCCGCCCCGCCCGGCAAGCGGCTGCTCAAGGCCTTTGAGCTGCAACGCCCTTCGCTGGGGCCACGGGCGCTGGATCATACGCTGAACCTGACCGGCGAGGTGCAGCACGTCCGCCAGCCGGACGTGTTCTACCCGATCCGCGGCGTACTGACGGACGTCTTCTTCAGCGGCCATTGCCAGGAAGACGGCTGGCTGACGCAGAATACCCTGGCCATCCACCTCTATGCCTCCATGGTGCGCCGCTATCACAAGGCGCACCGGCCCGAAAAACACAGCTTCATTTACCGCTTCGCACAGGAAATCGGTTTTGACCTCAGCGGATTGAAGCACCAGAAACAAGGAAACGAGTAATGGAAAAGTTCCAGAAACTTCACGGCATCGCCGCGCCCATGCCGCTGGTGAACATCGACACCGACATGATCATCCCCAAGGTGTTCCTGAAGTCTATTCAGCGCACCGGCTTTGGCAAGCACCTGTTCGACGAGATGCGCTATAACCGCGACGGCACCGAGATCGAGGATTTCGTCCTGAACAAGCCGCAGTACCGCAACGCGGAGATCCTGATCGCGGGCGACAACTTCGGCTGCGGCTCCTCGCGCGAGCACGCGCCCTGGGCGATCGCAGATTTCGGCATCAAGTGCATCGTGTCCACCTCCTTTGCCGACATCTTCTTCAACAACAGTTTCAAGAACGGCATCCTGCCGATCGTGCTGCCGCAGGAACAGGTCGACATCCTGATGGCCGACGCCGAAAAAGGCGCCAACGCCCGCATGACCGTGGACCTCGAAGCACAGGAGATCACCACCTCGGACGGCGTGGTCATCACGTTTGACGTCGACCCCTTCAAGAAGCACTGCCTGCTGAATGGCCTCGACGATATCGGTCTCACGATGGAGAAGGCCGACGCAATCAAGACCTTCGAAGAACAGGCGTCGCAAGCGCGTCCCTGGGTCTGAGAATAGAGGTGGCCGCCCTGTTGATCGGGGCGGCTGCCCGCCATCGCAGTTGATTCTGCCGCAGTTCTGACACAATTCGGTCGCCGCGCCCCGGCATCTGGCCCATTGTGGCGGAAGCCCGACCATCCACACTATCTAGTATCATAGCCGACGCAGCCGCGGTGCTGACGCTGGATATTGATGCAATCTCGCACCAGTGCTGACACCAACCTGCGCCCTCCATCCCGTCCGCCTCTTGAGCGGAAAGCCGCCAAACGGCAGATTGGGGCAAAAATGAGGCAGAGCCCCCGGCAAGTTGGACCGGGAGCTTCACAGCCGGACACAGAGGTACAAATACCCGTTCCGGTTTGAAGGGATGAAAACGGTGATTGCACGTATCACAGGCGCGGTTCTCCGCGGATCAATGGTGGCACTGCTGTTTGCCACGCCGGCACTGATCCTGCCTGCCAGCGTTACCACGTCTCCGGAAATCACCCTCTTTATCGCCTTGCTCGCGGCGGCGCTGGTCGTGACGGAATATGCCGCCCATTTCCCCAGCTTCGTGGAATTCCGGAACGCGCCTCCCATAAACCGGCTGCGGTTTGCCATGGCAGTCGCCGTCATCGGCGGGCTCAGCCTGCTGCTGGCCCATCCTTTGGCCCCGACCGGCCTGACCGCGCTGGTTCAGCAGCTTGCCCATTGGCTCGGCGGGCAGCTGGATTTTGCCTATTCCCCGGTGCAGCTGACGATGCTGATGCTGCCACGACAGGTACCCCTCGACACGGTTGTGATGGTGCGGAACGCGGCGGCGCTGGCGGCGACGCTGGCCGCAACGGCAACAGGCATCTTTGCCCTGGTCATCCGCTTCGGTCACTGGCCGATCGGCAACGGCCCGTTCAATGTCTGGGTCAATCTGCCCCTGTTCGACCCCACCACGGGCGGCGACGTGGTGCAGCGGCTGCAACGGGATGGGCGGATCAACATCATCGGCGGCGTTCTGCTGCCCTTTGCCCTGCCTGCTGCGGTGCAGATGACAGCCGGTTGGGTCGGTCCCGCCCTGTTGACCTCGCCCCAGATGCTGATCTGGATCGCGGGCGGCTGGGCGCTGGTACCGGCGTCCATGGTGATGCGCGGCATGGCAATGCTGAGGATCGCCGGTCTGATCGCCCAGAAGCGCCAGGCCGCCTGCCGGGACGAGGCCGAAGAAGACGCGCTGCAAACCGCATGAAGGCGGTGGCGGCGGTACTGGTTCTGCTCCTGGCCGCCGCACCGGGCCTTGCCCAACAGCTGCGCATCGCAACTTTCAACACCGAGCTTTCCCGCGACGGCCCCGGTTTGCTGCTGCGGGATATCGACCGCGGCGAGGATCCCCAAATCGCCGCAGTGATCGACGTCATCTCCGCGAACAATGCCGATGTGTTGCTGTTGCAAGGCATCGACTGGGATCTGGAGAACCGAGCCGTGCAGGCACTGCGCCGCCGCCTGTCCGAGGCTGGCACGGATTACCCCCATCTTTTGTCCCTGCAACCCAATGCCGGTCGCCCCCCCGCTCAACCGCTGGATCTGGACGGCGACGGAAAACGCGGCGAACCGCGGGACAACCAGGGCTATGGCCGCTTCCGCGGACAAGGCGGCATGGCACTTCTGTCGAAACTGCCGATTGATGTGACGGCGGTGCGCGACTTGTCGGATCTTTTGTGGCGCGAACTGCCCCAGGCACAGCTGCCGCATCACCCCGATGGAACCCCCTACCCCAGTCGCGACGCGCAGCAGGTTCAGCGGCTGTCGGACACCGGACATTGGGTTGTGCCGCTCATGCTGCCGGACGGCACGCGGCTGCATGTGCTGGGCTTTCACGCGACACCTCCGGTTTTTGATGGCCCCGAAGACCGCAACGGCAGGCGGAACCACGACGAGATCCGCCTCTGGCAACTGCTTCTGAATGGAGAGTTGGGGCCGGTGCCGCCCGCCCCCTTCGTGATCGTTGGCGATGCCAACCTGGACCCGGACCGCGGCGCGGGAAGACGCTCCGCGATCCGTGACCTGCTGAGCGACCCGCGCCTGCAGGATCCGGTACCCGAAAGCGCCGAGGCGGGCACAGCGACCGTGGACTGGGCCAGCGTCGGGAAGATGCGGGTGAGCTACGTGCTGCCATCGGCCGGACTGCGTATCACCGGCTCCGGTGTCGACTGGCCACACGACGCACAGGACGCGGCACACCGCGCCAGCCGTCACCGGCTGGTCTGGACCGACATCACCCTGCCCTGAATGCTGCCCGGCGGGCCTGCCGCCTGAAAATCGCGCAAAGGCCAATCCCCAAGCCCCATATTCTTGACCCCGCCCCCCGCTGCCGCTACGCCCGTGACAGCTGATTTTAGGAGGATATCCATGCCCAACCCATCTATTCTGATTCTGCCCGGCGACGGGATCGGTCCCGAAGTCATGACCGAAGTCCGTAAGGTCATCTCCTGGTTCGGCGACAAGCGCGGCGTGGAGTTCGACGTCAGCGAAGACCTGGTCGGTGGTGCAGCTTACGACAAACACGGGGTGCCGCTGGCAGACGAAACGATGGCCAAGGCACAGGAAGTGGATGCGGTTCTGCTGGGCGCCGTCGGCGGCCCGAAGTATGACGCGCTGGACTTCTCGGTAAAGCCCGAGCGCGGCCTCCTGCGCCTGCGCAAGGAAATGGACCTCTACTCCAACCTGCGCCCGGCACAGTGCTTTGACGCGCTGGCGGATTTCTCCTCCCTGAAAAAAGACGTAGTTGCCGGGCTCGACATCGTCATCGTGCGCGAACTGACTTCGGGCGTGTACTTCGGCGAGCCGCGCGGCATCTTCGAGGAAGGCAACGAGCGCGTCGGCATCAACACCCAGCGCTACACCGAGAGCGAGATCGAGCGCGCCGCGCGCTCGGCCTTTGAGCTGGCAATGCGCCGCAACAAGAAACTCTGCTCGATGGAGAAGGCCAACGTGATGGAATCCGGCATCCTGTGGCGCGAGGTGGTGACCCGCGTCGGCCAGGAATACCCGGAAGTCGAGCTGTCGCACATGTATGCCGACAACGGCGCCATGCAGCTGGTGCGCGCGCCCAAGCAGTTCGACGTGATCCTGACCGACAACCTGTTCGGCGACATCCTGTCCGACTGCGCCGCGATGCTGACCGGCTCGCTCGGCATGCTGCCCTCCGCCTCGCTTGGCGCGCCGATGGCCAACGGCCGTCCGAAAGCGCTGTACGAGCCGGTGCACGGCTCTGCGCCCGACATCGCGGGCCAGGGCAAGGCCAACCCGATTGCCTGCATCCTGAGCTTTGCCATGGCGCTGCGCTACAGCTTCGATCTGGGCGATGAGGCCGCGCGTCTCGAAGCCGCGGTCGAAAAGGTCCTGGCCGACGGCGTGCGCACGGCCGACCTTCTGGGAGAAGAAGGCGTGGAGCCGGTCTCCACCAGCCAGATGGGTGACGCAATCGTCGCAGCGCTGGACGCAAGCCTCTGATATCAGAGAGCTAATCACAACCTCATGAAAGCCCCGCCCGGTCGCCGGTGCGGGGCTTTTGCGTTGGCCCACTTCCCTGATGGCGCGCGGCGAAATCTTTTGCCGAAATCGGCATCTTTCTGTCAAATCACCCTTGTCAAATCGCCCGCCCTGAGCTATTTCGCCCTCCACGGTCGGAGCGTAGCTCAGCCTGGTAGAGCACTGTCTTCGGGAGGCAGGGGCCGGAGGTTCGAATCCTCTCGCTCCGACCAATAAAACAAGGCGCCTTCGGGCGCCTTTTTTGTTTTCACGGAATGCGCTTGGCACCATTTCGGCCGCGAGCTGGCTGAAACGCTGACGCGCCTCGTCAGGCGGTGGGCGGCGCCCTGTCGGGCTCCGGCAGCAACAGGCTGACCGCGAGGTTGAACTCCCCCGTTGGATCATCGCGTATCTCCAGGCTGCCCCCCATCAGCGCCGCCAGTTCGCGACAGATGGACAGCCCCAGTCCGGAGCCACCCCGATGCTGAACACGGGCTGTTTCCAACTGGGTGAAGCGCTCGAACACACGCTCGCGGTCGTCGACGGCGATGCCCAGACCAGTGTCCAGCACGGTGACACGGATCGGCAGACGGTCGCCCGCTTCATATTGCACGCGGATACAAACCCGCCCCTGATCGGAAAATTTCACCGCGTTGTCGGCAAGATTGTTGACGATCTGCGACACCTTCCCATGATCCACGACCAGCTGCGTCGGAACCCCTGCGACCACGTCCACCGTGGTTTCCAGCGGTTTGCCGTATCGACTGACATTTGCGGTCAGCATCTCGCGCCATTGCCGTGCCAGATCCGCGACCATGGTCGGGCGAGGGTTCCACTTCAGCGCATCGGAGTCGAGACGCGCAGCCTCCAGCACGTTGACGAGTTGCGACAGCAGCAGTTCCGCCGCCCGATGACCGACATCCGCCCGCTCCCGCGTCTTGTCCGAGGCGCTTTCGTCAGTCTTGATCAGGTGGAACAGCCCGAGAATCACGTTCAGCGGCGTGCGGATTTCATGGCTCATGGTTGCCAGGAAGGCGGTCCGGGCCTCCACCGCCGTATTCGCCCGCACCACCTCGGACGCGAGCATCGCATTCAACTCGGCAAACCGGGCCTCGCTGGCCTCGCTGGCCCGCAACTGTGTCAGATCGTTATGGGCACCAAGCATCCGCACGGGTTTGCCGGTCTCGTCGCGGATCGCCAGACCGCGGCAGCGAACCGTGACCATATGGCCCTCGGCATGGCGATAGCGCACGATCTGGTCATAGGGGTGATCCGGGTCTGCCAGATGTTTGTTGAAATTGTCCAACGCGAGGGCAAGGTCGTCCGGGTGGATCAGGTCCTGCCACTCCTCTGCCCGGTGCTCCCGGGTGGCCGGATCGATGCCAAACAGGCGCCAGAACTCGGGGCTCATCCACTCGTTCTCGGGGTTTTCCAGGTCCCAGTACCACAAGCCGTCAAGCGAACCGAGTTGCAGGAACTCGAAGATCGTGTCCTCGCGTTTGACCAGATCATACAACTCTTGCTTGAGATAATGCATTCAGCTCCATCCTTGCAAACGCCCCACGGGAGCGGGTGAAAGGCGTGCCCGCCTTGGCAGCACGAACCACTGCTTCACTCAGCAATGCCAGATTTGGCTAAATTACTCCAGATCAATCCTGGGTAGAAATGTCGCGGAGTTTAAGGATGTTCGACAGGCCCCGACTCATCGCATTTGTGCAAGGGCCGTCAGGCGGCGTCCACTGCCGCCTGACGCAGCTGTTTCCACAGGACGTCCAGCGTCGACTTGGTGCTGCGCGGATCGCGGTAGAGCCGGATTTCAAGGTCCGTGGACAGCCGATCATCAACCACCGCAAAACGGCCGGTGCCGATTTCGCGGCGGCACAGGCTCAGCGGGAGCCACCCCATGCCAAAGCCCTCTTCGATCATCGCCTTTACACTGTTCGCCAGCGCGTTCTGATTGACCACGAAGACCTTTTGCCGCGGAAGCAGCTGTTCCAAGGCAAACTCCTGAACCGACCGCAACGCCGACACGGCGCCATAAGAGAGCAACGGCACAGCGTCCTTGCCCGACGCCGAGAAATTGAATTCCGGGGTGCCGTCCGGCAGCGTGCGGGACACGGGGACAAACCGGTCGGTGGACAGCGTCAGATATTCGAAATTGGCAACTTCGAGCGGGCCGAGGAAGTCCATCGATGGATGCCAGTAGGTCAGGATCACGTCGCAATAGCCCTGTTGCAGCGCGCTGACGAACTGATCCGCCGCCCAGGACGTCGAGTTCAGATCCGTCTCCAGCCCATCCTCGCTGACCAGCGGCGCGATCAGGGTCTTGTAGTGCGTCATGTACAGCGACTGCGAGGCGGCAAATCGGATCACGTTTTCGCTTGCCGCATCGATGGTCTGACAGCGCTCGATGGTTTCCTCGTAGGTGCGCAGCATGATGCGCGACTGCGACAGGAACACCTCCCCCGCCGGGGTCAGGGTCAGCGGCAGGGTCTCGCGGTTGATCAGCCGCACGCCGATTTCATTCTCCAGCGCCCGGATCCGGCGTGAGAAGGCAGGCTGGCTTACATTGCGCTCTTCGGCCGCGCGCGAGAAATTCTTGCACGCGACCAAAGCCTCAAAATCTCTGAGCCAGATGATGTCCAACTGGGCGTCCCGTCTTAACCGGCCGCCATCTCGTCCAGCCTGTTTTCCTCGACGGCATGGCATGCGACCATGCTGCCGTCGGGCTGGTGAATGGCGTTGGGCTTTTCACTTTTACAACGTGCATCCGCAAAGGCGCAGCGGCTTTGGAACGGGCAACCCTTGGGCAGGTTGATCGGCGTCGGGATCTCGCCCTTGAGGCGGATATGGTTCGGCCGGTCGTCCTTCAGCTGCGGCACCGCGGACAGCAACGCCCGAGTATAAGGGTGTTTGGGATTGGAGAACAGGGTCGCCGTGTCGGCAACCTCGCAGACCGACCCGAGGTAAAGCACCGCAACGCGGGTGCCGAAATGCTCCACCACGCTGAGGTCGTGGGTGATGAACAGATAGGTGAGGCCGCGGCTTTCCTTGGCCTCCAGCATCAGGTTCAGCACCTGCGCCTGGATCGACACGTCCAGCGCGCTGATCGGCTCATCCGCGATGATGAACTCCGGGTCCACCGTCAGCGCGCGCGCGATTGCGATCCGCTGGCGCTGGCCGCCGGAGAATTCATGCGGGTAGCGCTTGGCCCAGCTGGGGTCGACACCCACCGACAGCATCACCTCGGTCACCTTGTCGCGCACTTCCGCCGCCGAGGCGTTGGGGTTGTGGTGGCGCACCGGCTCTTCCAGCGCCTGCCGGATGGTCATGCGCGGGTTGAGCGAGGCATAGGGGTTCTGGAAGATCATCTGGATCTTCTTGCGCAGGGGCTGGATGCCCGCGCGCGACAGGTTGTCGATGCGTTGGCCGTCATAGTGGATTTCCCCCGCGGTCGGGGTCAGCAGGCCGGCCACCAGCCGCGCCACGGTGGACTTGCCGCAGCCGGATTCGCCCACCACGCACAGCGCCTCGCCCTTGCGGGCCTGCAGCGAGATGTTGTTGACCGCGTGAACCGAGCGGGTCTCGCGGACGAATTTTCCCTTGCGGAACTTCAGCGTCTCCAGCAGTCCATGGTCCAGGTCGAACCGTTTCTCGAGGTTGCGGATGTCCAACAGCGGGGTCTCTGTCTTGGCGGCCGTCATGCGCGAACCTCCTGGCGGTCTTCATCTGCTTGCAGGCGCTGCACCTCGTGGCAGGCGACCTTGAGGTCGCCGTATTGCACCACCTCGGGGATCTGGCTGCGGCACAGATCGGTGGCGTATTTGCAGCGCGGGTGGAAGGCGCAGCCGGTGGGGATGCTGGCCAGCCCCGGCATGTTGCCGGGGATCTGCTTCAGCCGCTGACCCGGCACCGTCTGCTGCGGCAGCGCGTTGATCAACCCTTGCGTATAAGGGTGCTGCGGATCGTTGATGATCTCGCGGGTGCGGCCCTGTTCGATGATGCGGCCGGCATACATCACGAGCGTGCGCTCGGTCATCTGGCTGACCACGCCGAGGTCGTGGGTGATCAGGATCAGCCCCACCTGGTTGGACTGGCACAGTTCCAGCAGCAGCTCCATGATATCGGCCTGAATGGTCACATCCAGCGCCGTCGTCGGTTCATCCGCGATGATCAGCTGCGGATCAAGCAGCAGCGCAATCGCGATGATGATCCGCTGGCGCATGCCGCCCGACAGTTCGTGCGGGTATTGCTCCAGACGTTCCTCCGGCGACGGGATATAGACCTCGCGCAGCTTGACGATGGCGATCTGACGCGCCTCTTCACGGCTGAGCTTGCGGTGCGCCATGAGGGTCTCGATCATCTGCTGGCCGATGGTCAGCACCGGGTTCAGCGTCACCATCGGGTCCTGAAAGATCATCGCCATGCGGTTTCCGCGCAGATCGCGCAGGCGTTTGTCGGACATCTTGACGACATCCTCGCCCTCGAACTCGATCTTGCCGCTGTCGATATAGCCGGGGCGGCTAAGCAGGTTCATCAGCGAAAAGCCGGTGATCGACTTGCCCGCGCCGCTTTCGCCGACGATGCCCAGGCGCTCGCCCTTGGCAAGGTCAAAGGAGATGCCATTCAGCGCGGTCACCGTCTGGTCGCGCATGGCGAATTTCACGGTCAGGTCACGTACGGAAAGAAGGCTCATCACGTCACCCCTTGTAAAGTTTCGGGTTCAGGACATCGCGCATCCAGTCGCCCAGCAGGTTGATGACAAGGACCAGCACCACCAGCACCACGCCGGGAATGGCAGTGATCCACCAGCTGCCCGAGAAGATATAGTCAAAGCCCGAGGAGATCAGCGAGCCCAGCGACGGTTGGCTCGGCGGCATGCCAAGGCCAAGGAAGGACAGCGATGCCTCGGAGATGATCGCATTGGCGACCTGCACGGTGGAGATCACGAAAATCGGCGACAGCGAGTTTGGCAGGATGTGCCGCACCATGATGCGCAGCGGGCCAAAGCCCAGCACCCGGGCGCTGTCGACATATTCCTTCTTCTTCTCCGCCAGCACGGTTGCACGCACGGTGCGGGCGTACTGCGGCCATTCGGCGACGCCGATCACCGCGATCAGGAACACCACCGCGTAGCGATTGAAGGTATCCGACCCGAACATCGCCTGCGTCACTGCCAGAAAGATGATCGCCACCATCAGCGTCGAGAAGGACAGCTGAATGTCGGCCAGCCGCATCAGCAGGCTGTCGAGGCGCCCCCCCACGTAGCCCGCAATCAGACCAATCGAGATACCGAGGAAGGCCTGAAGCGCAACCGCGCAGATGCCAATCAGCAATGACAGCCGCGTGCCATACAGGATGGTGGACCACAGATCGCGGCCCTGGTCGTCGGTGCCCAGCATGAACTCCGGCAGCGCGCCATCCACCCAGATCGGCGGGTATTCCGAGTTCATGATGTCGATGTTGGCGGGATCATAGGGATCATAAGGTGCAATCACCGGCGCCAGGAAGGCCGCGAAGGCGATCATCAGGAAGACGATCATGCTGACCACCGCCACCGGGTTGCGGCGGAAGCTGTAACCCATGTTGGAGTTCCACATCCGCGACCAGCGCGACGGGCGGTCGTTGGGGATCACTGTCTCGCTCATGCGCCCATCCTCGCGATGTTCACGGTCGGGTTGACCAGGCCATAGATCAGGTCGACCACGGTGTTGGTGACCACAAAGATGAAGCCGACGACGATCAGGTAGGCCACGATCAACGGGGTATCGACGCGGTTCACCGCCTCAAGGAACATGAAGCCCATGCCCGGCCACTGGAACACGGTCTCGGTCAGGATGGTGTAGGCCACCATGGTGCCGATCTGCACGCCGCCCACGGTGATCACCGGCAGCAGCGTGTTCTTCAGCGCGTGCACGAAGTAGATCCGCCACGGCTTGATGCCCTTGGCCTTGGCGTATTTCACGTATTCCGACTGCAGCACTTCCATCATCTCGGCCCGGATCAGGCGGACGAACAGCGGCAGCATGATCGACGCCAGCGCAAAGGAGGGCAGGATGATATGGGTCCAGCCGTCAGCGGTGGCAAAATTGGTCTCCCAATAGCCCCAGACATGCACGGTATCGCCGCGCCCGTAGGACGGCAGCCAGCCGTATTCGACCGAGAACACAAAGATCATCAGGATCGCGGTCAGGAACACCGGGATCGAAATGCCGACGATCGACAGGCCCATGATGATGCGGCTGATGATCGTGTCCGGCTTGATCGCGGTATAGACGCCGAGCGGCACCGAGAAGCCGATGATGATCAGCGTCGCGCCGAACACCAGCTCCAGCGTGGCGGGCAGTTTCTTCAGGATCACGTCCAGGGCCGGTTCCTTGAAGAAATACGAGGTGCCGAGGTCGCCCTGCAGGGCGTTGCCGGCAAAGCGCAGGTATTGGGTCACGAAGCTGTCATTCAGCCCCAACTCATCGCGCAGCTGCTGGCGCACTTCCTCAGAGACGGACTGGCCGACCAGCTCACGCAGCGGGTCGCCCAGGTTGCCCTGGATGGCAAAGGCGATCAGCGAGATGACGAACATCACGGCAATCGCCTGAATCACTCGCTTGGCGAGATAGGCAAACATCTTCCTGACCTTTGTAGAATTTGTTCAGCACGCAGGATGCGCCATCTGGCACGGCTCCCGCATGCGCAGCCCGGTGGCTGCAGTTCTTCTGGCTGGGTGGCCGGGGCGGCAGCGGCGCCGCCCCGGTGTGTCTTTTGCAGGGCTGGCTTAGCTGCCGGTCTCGACGACCAGGTCGCCGAAGTAGGGGAAGTTCAGCGCGTTCACGATCTCTGCCGCGTTCATGCCGGACTTCGCGCCCCAGGCCAGGTTCTGCCAGTGCAGCGGGATGAAGGCGGCCTCGTCGTACAGGATGCCTTCCAGCTTCTGCAGCAGCTCGGCGCGCTTGTCCGGATCGGTTTCCGCGTTCGCCTGGTTCATCAGCGCATCAGCTTCTTCGTTGCAGTAGTTGCCCGAGTTGTACTGGCCGTTGCCGGTTTCCTTGTCCGGGCAGGCGGTCAGGAACTGGTGGAAGTTGGCCGAATCCTCGGTGTCCGCGTGCCAGCCGATCATCATCATGTCCGCCGCGCGCTCGTCGAACGTGGGCCAGTATTGCGCCTTGGGCATGGTCTGCAGGTCAACCTTGATGTTGATCTGCGCCAGCATCGAGGCCACCGCCTGCGCGATCTTGTCGTCGTTCACGTAGCGGTTGTTTGGCGCCATCATGGTGATGGAGAAGCCGTCGGCATAACCTGCCTCGGCCATCAGGGCCTTGGCTTTTTCGAGGTCGTAGCGCGGTGCATAGGCTTCGTTGTAGCCCAGGTAGCCATCCGGGCTGGCCTGACCTGCCACGGTTCCGAAGCCACGCATGATGCGGTCAACGATGCCGGCATTGTTGACGGCGTAGTCGATCGCCTTGCGCACGCGCGCGTCCTTGAAGGCTTCGACCCGTTCCTGGTTCATCTGGAAGGTGATGATGCGCGTACCGGGCATGGTGATCAGCTCGACGCCATCGGCCCCTTCAACCCGCTTGAGGTCGGTCGGCGGAACCGGCGCGATGAAGTCGACGTCGCCGGACAGCAGGGCCGCCACGCGGGTCGGGTCTTCCTTGATCGGGGTCAGCACGATCTTGTCGACGTTCCCCGCATCCGCGTCCCAGTAACCGTCAAAACGCTCGAACACGACGCGCACGCCCTGTTCCCGCTCGGTAACCACGAACGGACCGGTGCCGGAAACGTTGCGCGACGCAAAGCTGTCGCCATGTTTGACCAGCTCGGACTTGTCTTTGCCGTCTTCGCTGGTGCCGGTGTAGAAGGCGCTGTCCATCGGGAAGATGTAGGTCGCGGTATGCAGGACCAGCGGATAGGGTTCCGAGGTCTTGAGATCGAAAGTCAGATCATCAACGACTTCCACGTCGGTGAACGGGGCGAAAATACCCTTGAAGTCGTCGCTGCGCTTCAGGCGGTCAAAGGTCCAGTCAACGTCTTTGGCCGTCAGCGTGTTGCCGCTGTGGAACGTCACACCCTCGCGCAGCTTGAAGCGCATGGTGGTTTCGTCGATCTGCTCCCAGCTCTCGGCCAGGCGCGCCTCGAACTGCAGATCCTGCGTCCAGCGCACCAGCGGATCAAACACCATGTGCGACATCTGCAATGTACCGCCAGACAGCTGCTCGTGCGGGTCAAGCGAGACCGGGTCCGCGTCATAGGCAACGCGAACGGTGGTCTCGGCATAAGCCATAGGTACCATCGCCGCCACAGCGACCGCGGCCGCCAGGCTTCTGACAAGTTTCGTCATTAGGCATACTCCCTGTGATTATGACGGCACGCTACTGCGCAGAAGAAATTATGTGAAATGCCGATATCGCATAGGGTATGCAGCGCAGGCATTGGAGCTATGCAGTAGTCAAATATCCCTGCGTGAGCAGTCGCTTACCCCACCGTCAATCCCACATGTGACGAAATCCAGCGGTGGCCAAGCCCTAGGCCCCTGCCCTTCCGGCAGCAGAAGGCATCACTGCAAAGCGCAACAAACGCGCATGCCCGGAGCACCGAACGGCACGTGGCGTGCATCTGTCACTAAATTTTCGGAGGGGAGGTAGTGGCGGACCGAGGAGGATTCGAACCCCCGACCCCTTGATTCGTAGTCAAGTACTCTATCCAGCTGAGCTATCGGTCCACTGCGGCGGGGTTTACGCGCAGCGCGAGGGAGTCGCAAGCCCAAAAGACACCAAAATTCGCATTTATTCTCTCGCACCGAAAAACAAGCAAATTGCAGGATCTGACGTCCGGCAGGCCGTTAGCGATAGGCGTGCGATCACGCACCGGTCACAACCTGCCCGGATATTGGGTTCACACGGGTAAATTTGCATACCTCGCCTCGTCACAGGCTGTTGCGAAGGCCACCCGCCCGCCCCCCTGATGACATCAGACACGGGGCTCCTGTGTCGAATTGCGCCGGAGCAAGGCAAATCGTTTCGCGCTGGTCCGTAGCCCCTCACGATACTTAACAAGTTTCATCTCTCTCTTGCTCCGTTTGCCGATCTGCGTAAGACTTTATGTCGCAATTAGAGAATGACTGTTCGCTTTACCGGGCCGCAGCGGTCCGAGGGCGCGACCGACAGTTTGAATGGAATGGATAGATTTGATGCAAGCTCCCCTGATTTTCGACGGGCACAATGATCTTCTGCTGCGCATTCACAACGGGGACGTCTCCGGCGAAACAGACGGGTTTCTTGGTGACGGCGGCAACCAGATCGATCTGGTGAAAGCACGGGCGGGCGGATTTGGCGGCGGGTTCTTCGCGATCTACGTCCCCAGCCCGGACAAGGCGCTGGACGATTCAGAAATGATGTCCGAAACCTATGACCTGCCGCTGCCCCCGATGGTCGAGCTGTCAGCCGCCACACGGGCCGCGCTCTCGCAGGCCGCAATCCTGCACCGGCTGGATCGCAGCGGCGCGCTTCGCATCTGCTGCAGCACCGATGCAATCCGCACCGCGATGGCCAAAGGCACCCTCGCCGCCGTCATGCACATGGAGGGGGCCGAAGCGATTGACCGCGATTTCGACATGCTGGAGGTGCTTTACGCCGCCGGGTTGCGCTCGCTCGGCCCGGTCTGGAGCCGCCCGACGATCTTTGGCCACGGGGTGCCGTTCCGCTATCCGTCGACCGGCGACACCGGGCCAGGGCTGACCGAGGATGGCATCCGACTGGTCAAGGCCTGCAACCAGATGAAGATCATGGTGGACCTGTCACATCTGAACGAGGCAGGCTTCTGGAACGTTGCCGAACACAGCGATGCGCCGCTGGTGGCCACCCATTCCAACGCCCATGCCCTCTGCCCGCACAGCCGCAACCTGACCGACCGCCAGCTGCACGCGATCCGCGACAGCGATGGCATGGTCGGGCTGAACTTCGCGGTGGCCTTCCTGCGTCAGGACGGACGAATGGAGGCCGACACGCCGATCGAGCAGATGATCCGGCATCTCGATTACCTGATGGACGTGCTGGGGGAGGACCGGGTCGGCATGGGGTCCGATTTCGATGGGGCCACCGTGCCCGCCGAAATCGGCACCGTCGCGGGGCTGCCAAAATTGCGGCAGGCGATGCGGACGCATGGGTACGACGATGCGCTGATGGCCAAGCTTTGCCACGAGAATTGGCTGCGGGTTCTGGACAAGACTTGGAGCTAACCCGCCCCTGGGCGGGCATTTGCCGCGAGTCGGCAGGCACAACAACGAACCAACAAGATAACCAAAACAGGGAGTATTGAAATGAACGCATTCAACCGCTTGCTCGGATCCGCCGCACTGGGGCTTGCCCTGGGCGTGACCGCGATGCCTGCACTGGCTGCGACGCCGGACAACATGCTGGTGATCGCCAACCGCATCGACGACATAACCACCCTGGATCCCGCGCAAAGCTTTGAATTTGCAGGTGCCGACGTGATCCGCAACATCTACGGCAAGCTGGTCAATTTTGACCCGGCCGATCTGGACGCGGGCTTCCAGCCCGATCTGGCCGAAAGCTGGACCGTCTCCGAGGATGGCCGCACCATCACCTTCACCATGCGCGAGGGCGTCAAGTTCCACTCCGGCAACCCGGTGCGCGCCGAGGACGTCGCGTTTTCGCTGAAGCGCGCGGTGCTGCTGAACAAGACCCCGTCCTTCATCATCACCCAGTTTGGCTTCACCCCGGAAAACGTGGATGAAACCATCGTGGTCGATGGCAATACCGTGTCGATCACCACCGACAAACGCTACGCGACCTCTTTCGTGCTGAACTGCCTGACCGCCACCATCGGCGCCATCGTCGACGAGAAACTGGTGATGGAGCACGAGGTCGATGGCGACATGGGCAATGCCTGGCTCGCCACCAACTCGGCCGGTTCAGGCCCCTACAGCCTGGCCAGCTGGAAGCCCAAGGAAAGCGTCACCCTGACCGCCAACGAGGACTATTACGACGGTGCGCCGGCGATGAAGCGGGTGATCGTGCGGCACGTACAGGAATCCGCCACCCAGCGCCTGATGCTGGAACGTGGCGACATCGACGTGGCCCGTGACCTGAACCCCTCTGACGTCGAGGGCGTGCGCGCCGCCGAAGGTGTCGAGATCCTCGAAGAGATGCGCGGTCGCCTGATGTATATCTCTGCCAACCAGAAGCACCCCGATCTGTCCAAGCCGCAGGTGCGCCAGGCGCTGAAGTACCTGATCGACTATGACGGGATGGAAAACAGCTTCCTCAAGGGCGCTTATGTGAAGCACCAGAATTTCCTGCCCAAGACCTACCTCGGCGCCGTGGATGAAAACCCCTTCTCGCTGGATCTGGACAAGGCCAAGGCGCTGCTGGAAGAGGCAGGCGTGGACGGCATGGAGCTGACCATCGGCGTGCGCGAAGCGCAGGAGCGGCTGGAGATCGCCCAGTCGCTGCAGAACACCTTCGGCCAGGCGGGCATCAAGGTGAACCTGGAAGTCGGCACCGGCAAACAGATCCTTGGAAAATACCGCGCCCGCGAGCTGGACATCTACCTTGGCGCCTGGGGGCCGGACTACCCCGATCCACAGACCAACGCCGGCACTTTCGCCTATAACCCGGACAACTCCGACGAGGCCAACGCCACCGGACTTCTGGCCTGGCGCAACAGCTGGGACACCGGTGGTCTGACCGAAAAGACCGCCGCCGCCGTCGTTGAGGGCGATACCGAGACTCGCGCGAAGCTCTATCAGGAAATCCAGACCGAATTCCGCGAGACCTCGCCCTTTGCCATCATGTTCCAAAAGGTGGAGCAGGTCGGCATTGCCGAGAATGTCGAGGGCCTCAACCTCGGTGGTGCGATCACCGCCGCCGCTTACTGGGACGTGACCAAGTAAGATGCAAATGCAACGCAACTTTGTGAAGAGGCAGCCCCGGCTGCCTCTTCCCCACTGGGTGCGAGGGCTGATTGTCTCCCTCTTCTCCGTTTCGATTACCATGCTGGGTCTTCTGTTCGTCACCTTCCTGATCGGGCGGGTGATGCCGATCGACCCGGTGCTGGCCGTGGTCGGCGAACGCGCGAGCCAGGAGCAATATGAGGCGGTCTTCCTCGAGCTGGGCCTCGACAAGCCGCTGATCGTGCAATTTTTCTATTATGTCGCGGATGTGCTGCGCGGCGAATTCGGAACCTCGCTGCTGACCGCGCGACCGGTGGCCGAAGACATCGCCCGCGTCTTTCCCGCGACCTTTGAACTGGCCACCATCGGCATCTTCCTTGGCTGCGTGCTGGGGGTGCCGCTGGGCGTGATGGCAGCGGTGCGCCGCGGTTCCTGGATCGACCAGATCGCCCGCGTTGTGGCACTGGTGGGCTACTCGATGCCGATCTTCTGGCTCGGGCTGATGGGCCTGCTGGTGTTCTACGGCATTCTGGGCTGGGTCGGCGGACCGGGTCGGCAGGGCATCTTCTACGAGGACATGATCCCCTCCGTCACCGGCATGATCCTGCTGGATTCGCTCATCGCTGGCGACTGGGGCGCCTTCTGGGATGCGTTTTCCCACATCATCCTGCCCGCCTCGCTGCTGGGCTATTACAGCCTTGCCTATATCAGCCGGATGACGCGGTCGTTCATGCTGGAGCAGCTGTCGGCGGAATATGTCACCACCGCCCGCGTCAAGGGCATGAGCGAATGGGCGGTGATCTGGACCCATGCATTCAGGAACATCCGGGTGCAGCTGATCACTGTCATCGCGCTGTCCTATGCCAACCTGCTCGAAGGCTCGGTGCTGACAGAGATCATCTTCTCCTGGCCGGGGATCGGCAGCTATATCACCACGGCGCTTCTGTCTGCGGACATGAACGCGGTGCTGGGCGGCACGGTTGTGGTGGGCCTCGTGTTCATCTGCCTCAACGTCTTTTCCGATCTTCTCTATAAAATCTTCGACCCGAGGTCCAAATGAGCAGTCAATCTACGTCACTGCACGCCTGGCTCACGTCGGAGACCCCGACGTCGCGCCGCCAGGCCCGCTGGGCCGCCATCTACAAGGGCTGGCTCTCACTGAAATCCAACCACATGGCGATGGCTGGTCTTGCCATCATCCTGGCGCTGGTGCTGATCGCCCTGCTTGCGCCCTGGATTGCGCCGCACGATCCCTTTGTTCAGGATCTTGGCAATCGGCTGCAGCCGCTGGGCACCGAGGGGCATGTTCTTGGCACCGACTCGCTGGGGCGGGATATCCTCAGCCGTCTGATCCATGGCGCGCGGATCACCCTTTACATCGTCGCGCTGGTCGCGCTGATCGCGCCGGTGGCCGGGCTGCTGGTGGGGACCATTTCCGGCTATGCCGGCGGGGTGACCGATATGGTGCTGATGCGCATCACCGACATTTTCCTCGCCTTCCCGCGGCTGGTGCTGGCGCTGGCCTTTGTCGCCGCACTGGGGGCCGGGATTGAAAACGCGGTGCTGGCGATCAGCCTGACCGCCTGGCCGCCCTATGCGCGCATGGCGCGGGCCGAGACGCTGACCATCCGTTCGTCGGACTACATCAGCGCCATCCGACTGCAGGGCGCGGGACCGCTGCGCATCATCATCAAGCACATCTGGCCCCTCTGTATCTCCTCGCTGATCGTGCGGGTGACACTGGACATGGCGGGCATCATCCTCGCCGCCGCGGGGCTTGGCTTCCTTGGCCTTGGCGCACAGCCGCCCAGCCCGGAATGGGGTGCGATGATCTCCGAGGGGCGCCGTTTCATCCTGGACCATTGGTGGGTGGCCACCATGCCCGGCCTTGCCATCTTTGCCGTTTCGCTGGCCTTCAACCTGTTGGGTGACGGGCTGCGCGACGTGCTGGATCCGAAGGACAGCACCTCATGAGCACGCTTCTGGACGTAAAGAACCTCTGGGTGAAATTCCCCACCCGCAACGGCATTTTCGACGCCGTGCGCGGGGTCAGCTTCTCGCTCGGCAAGGAGCGGCTGGGCATCGTCGGCGAAAGCGGCTCCGGCAAATCCATGACCGGCCGCGCCATCCTGCAACTGATCCGCAAGCCCGGCCTGATCGAGGCCGATCACATCTCGCTGCACGGGCAGAACCTGCTGGATCTGTCCGAGCGGCAGATGCGAAAGGTACGCGGCAAGCAGATCTCGATGGTGATGCAGGACCCCAAGTTCTCGCTCAACCCGGTGATGACCATCGGCGACCAGATCATCGAGGCATACCGCCTGCACAACCGCGCCAGCAAGGCCGCGGCCCGCGCCAAGGCGCTGGAGATGCTGGAGGCGGTATCGATCCGCGACCCCGAGCGGGTGATGAAAGCCTACCCGCACGAGATGTCCGGCGGCATGGGCCAGCGGATCATGATCGCCATGATGCTGATCCCGAACCCGGAAATCCTGATCGCGGATGAGCCCACCTCGGCGCTGGACGTGTCCGTACAGGGGCAGGTGCTGTCGATCATGGACAAGCTGGTCAAGGACCGCGGCATGGGGCTGATCTTCATCAGCCACGACCTGAACCTGGTGTCGCAGTTCTGCGACCGGGTGCTGATCATGTATGCCGGCCGCGTGGTCGAGGTCTGCGATGCGGACAAGCTGCATGAAGCCAGGCACCCCTACACGCAGGGGCTGCTCGGCTCCCTGCCGCAATTTGATGCGCCGCGCAAACGGCTCGAGGTGCTGAACCGAGACCCGGCCTGGCGCGACGCCCCCAGCGTGGAGGCCAGCACATGACGGCAGCTTTGGAGATCAACGACCTCAGCGTCTATTTCGGCGACCACCACGACCTGTTCCAGGCGGTGAAATCCGCCAGCTTCACGGTCGACAAGGGCGCAAGCTTTGGCCTCGTGGGGGAAAGCGGCTCTGGCAAGTCGACCATCCTTAAGGCGCTGACCGGCCTCGCCCCGCAATGGGAGGGCCACATGAGCGTCGCGGGAAAGGAACTGGGCCACAAACGCGACCGGACTTTCTACAAGACCGTGCAGATGGTGTTCCAGGATCCCTATGCCTCGCTGCATCCGCGCCAGTCGGTGGATCAGGTGCTGACCGAGACGCTGCAACTCCACGGGTTCAGCGACATCAACAGCCGGATCGAACGGCTGTTGCAGGACGTGGGCCTCGGCCCGGCGTTCCGCTTCCGCTATCCGCACCAGCTGTCCGGCGGCCAGCGCCAGCGGGTGGCCATCGCGCGCGCACTGGCGTCGGAGCCGAAGATCCTGCTGCTGGATGAACCCACCTCAGCTCTGGACGTGTCGGTGCAGGCCGAGATCCTGAACCTGCTCAGCGATCTGCGCGCCGAACACGGGCTGACCTATGTGATGGTGTCGCACGACCTCGCCGTGGTTGCGCATATGTGCGATCAGGCGGCGGTGATGCGCAACGGCGAGATCGTCGAGATCATCAGCATCGAGGACATGCGCGCAGGCCGCACCCAACACGACTACACCAGCCAGCTGCTGCAGGCTTCTGTAAACCGGGTGGCCTGACCCCTCAGTCCTCGGCAGAGGCGAAACCAGATAGATGGGGCCGCACGCGGCCCCATTTTTTGGTTGGCAACGCGCCCTTCCGGCCCGCCATTCGCGCGCATCGCGCACAAAAACACCTGCCGCCCTGCGCACCCGTGAGTGCCCCCTGTAAAGGGGGAGATTTGCCAGCCTCCACAGCGCTCTTGCGGTTGACGCGGGGAGCCGCGCGGCGTCATTTACAGCAGCAAGGAAGTCACCGGATCTGCAAGGGAGAGAACCACCATGTCCAAGTTTCAACGCATTGTCGGCGCCGCGCTGGCCGCGGGCCTGCTGATGGCCCAGGGCGCCGCGGCGGAAACGCGCGTCACCTATAAATCCGCCAAGAGTGGCTCTTCCTATTATCAGATGGGTGTGGAGCTGGCCGAAGCGATGAAAGCCGGCACCAACGGCGATATCATCGTCACCGTCGAGGAAAGCCAGGGCTCGACCCAGAACGTGATGGAAGTACGCGCCCGCGGCGGTGATTATGTGTTCACAACGCCGCCCGCGCTGATCGGCCTCGCGCAGGAGGGCAAGGGCCCGTTCAAGGACCGCAGCGCGCCGCAGTTCGACGAGATCCGCGCCCTGTTCCCGATCCCCTCGCTGACGATGCATTTCGTGATGGCGGGCCAAGATGGCACCGGCACCCTGAAGGATCTGGAAGGCAAGACGATCCTGCTGGGCAAGGGCTCCTTCGGCGCACGCGAAGGCGAGAAATACCTGTCGCTCTTCGGACTGGCGGACTCGGTCAAGATCGCAGAGGCGGAACTGTCCAACGCGGTCGCGGCGCTGAAAAACGGCCAGATCGACGCCTTTGTGACCGCTGGCTCCTTCCCGGCGCCGAACGTTGTCGAGGCCGCCGCCTCCACGCCCGTTACCGTGCTGTCGCTGAGTGCGGAAGAGATCGCCGAAACCAAACGCGCAACGCTGGTGATCCCGGCGGGTACCTACGCCGGACAGGATGAGGACATCACCACCACCTCGCTGCCGGTGGCCGCCTTCACCACCACCAAGATGGACGCCGACACGGCCTATGCGCTGACCCGCACCTTCTGGGAGCAGAAGGCAAAGATGGCCGATGTCTCGCCTTGGTGGAACGGTGTCACACCTGAGCTGATGACGCATATCAGCACCAAGCTGCACCCCGGCGCCATCCGCTATTACGAAGAGGTCGGCATCGCGCTGAGCGACGCCCAGAAGTAAGCCGCAACCTGAACCGGCCCCGCCCGCTGAGCCCTCCAAGGGCCGGGCGGGGCCAATTCATTTCTGGAATTCCCCCCGATGACACTCCTTTCCAAACACCGCCTCGCGGGCGGTTTCTGGCTGCTGCTGGCGGCGGCCCTTGTCGGCTACCACCTGGCGCTGGTCTTTGCAGGCATCGTGCCGAATCTTGTCAGCCGTCCGCTGCATATGGCCTTCATCCTGCCCTTCGCGCTGGTGTACGGGGTCACGCACCGCGGGCAGCTGTGGTCCGGCATTGTACTTGCGGTGCTGGGCTGTTCCGCGGCGATCTGGGTGGCCATGAACGCGGATGCGCTGGGGGATCAGTACGGGTTTCTTGAAGGACGCCAGCAAGAAGTGATCGCGCTGGTACTGCTGGCGGTGGTGCTGGAAACCGCCCGCCGCGCCATCGGCTGGCCGCTGCCGGTGGTGGCGGCTCTGGCGCTGCTCTACGGGCTGTTCGGCCAGCATATCCCCGGCGAATTCGGCCATTCAGGCACGCCCTTGCAAAGCTTCCTCGGCACGCTGACCATTGCCGAGGGCGGCATCTGGGGCTCGCTCACCGGGGTTTCCGTGGGCGTCGTGTCGATCTTCGTGATCTTCGGCGCGGTGCTGAACGCGGGCGAGGCCGGACAGGGTTTCATGAATGTCGCGGGCGCGGCCGCCGGGCGGCTCAAGGGCGGTGCGGCCAAGGTGTCGGTGATTTCTTCTGCACTGTTCGGCTCGATCTCCGGCTCGGCCTCGGCCAATGTGGCCTCGACCGGGGCGATCACCATGCCCGCGATGACACGGCTGGGCTACCCCAAGCGCCTTGCGGCAGCGGTAGAGGCGGTGGCCTCCTCCGGCGGGCAGATCATGCCGCCGCTGATGGGGGCCGGTGCCTTCGTGATGGTGGAGCTGACGGGCGTACCCTACACCTCCATCATGGCGGCGGCGTTCCTGCCTGCCCTCCTGTATTTCCTCGCCGTCTGGGTCGGCATCAACGCCTACAACCGCCGGTTCGACCTGAAAGGCGTGCCCGAGGAGGACCGCCCCAAGCGCCGCGACGTGATCGTGACCTCGCTGTTCTTCCTGGTGCCCTTCAGCGTGCTGCTCTGGGCGATGTTCGGCGTCGGCTTCACCCCCGAATACGCCGCCGCGCTGGCGGTGATCGCGGGTGCGGGCCTGCTGCTGTTCAACGGCCAGCTGACATTCGACAAGCAGCAGATCGCCGAGCGCGCCGCGAATGCGCTGCTGAACGCGGCGCGGCAGGTCTCGATGATTGCGGCCATCATCCTCTGCGCCTCGATCATCATCGGAGTTCTGTCGATCACCGGTCTGGGGGTCAAGATCACCTCGCTGATCATCCAGGGCTCCGGCGGGCTGCTGTGGCCCTCGCTGATCCTGACCGCCATTGCCTGCCTGGTGCTGGGCATGGAGGTGCCGACCACCGCGGCTTATGTGATCTGCGTGTCGGTTGCCGGTCCTGCGCTGACCCAGCTGGGGCTGGAGCCGCTGCAGGCGCATCTCTTCGTGTTCTGGTTCGCGCTTCTGTCCACCATCACCCCGCCGGTCTGCGGCGCGGTCTTCATCGCGGCGGGCATGATCGGCGAGAGCTGGCTGAAAGTAGCGCTGACGGCGATGTCGCTGGGGGTCGGCCTGTACCTGATCCCGCTGGGGATGGT
The DNA here is from genome assembly GCF_055398055.1 of Leisingera sp. S2M4. Lineage (NCBI taxonomy): Bacteria > Pseudomonadati > Pseudomonadota > Alphaproteobacteria > Rhodobacterales > Roseobacteraceae > Leisingera > Leisingera sp. S2M4. The sequence goes on along the minus strand of NZ_AP040861.1, from coordinate 2,094,853 downwards.
CGCCAATCCGGACCTTCTGAACCTTGCAACCGCGCCACTGGCGGCGCTGAGCGACCTTGTGCGGATGGCCGTCGGGCTGACCCTGGTTTCCACCGGGCTGATTGGCGCGCGCAAACCGCTGCCGACGATCGGCTTCTGCGCTGCAGGTCTGGCGGTTATCTTCTCCGGTTTGTGGATCTGAGACGGGACCAAAAGAACGGGCGCCCGCAACAATGCAGGCGCCCGTAAAACTCTGCAGACCAAAAGCCGGACGGTCAGGCCATCAGGCCAGTGACGCCGGACCATAAAGGGCGGCAGGCTGGTCGCTGTACCAGGCCCAGACCCAGTTGCCGTAATCGAAATGCCACCATTCGCTGGGCAGGTTGGTAAAGCCCGCCTGCCCCATCGCCTCTGCCAGCATGCGCCGACGCTGCCGCTGTGCCGCACCGACATCCGCGGCGGTCCAGCTGCGTTCGCTGGGTTCGTCGAACCGACTGCCCATGTCCAGCATCCGCCCCTCGCGGTCCGCCAGCGTAACATCCACGGAACCGCCGGTAATATGCGGGCTGGGGCTTTGCCGGTCATCCGAGGGCCGCGCCGCGAACTGCAGGGTGATGCGCTCGACCTCCGCAGCCTCAAGGCCGGGGTTGTCCAGCGCCACCTGCTGGCGGATGTCCTCGAACAATTGCATCTGCACCGACTTCGGGCGCCAGCCGTCCAGCAGCACCAGCTGCACATCCCCGGGCAGCGCCCGGGCGGCGAGGAGCAGCCGATCATAGACCCCCTGCCGCAGCCAGACCTCGGGCAAGGCACCGGCCAGCCCCTGTTTGTAGTAGACCGGCCAGGTGATCCAATGCGGGCAGGGAGACGCCGGGACCAGCGGCTCTTCACTGGTCCCCGGCACGATCTGCGCCGCCGCGCTCCAGTCCAGCGCCTCTTGCTGCTTTGCACTCATGTCAGTTCAGAACCGAAGGCAGCCAGGTGGTCATGCCCGGCACCAGGATGATGATCAGCAGCACGCCAAGCGCCACCGCGATGAACGGCCAGATCGCCACGAACAACCGCGCGATATCAACCTTGCCCACGGCCGAGGCGACAAAGACGCAGGCGCCCATCGGCGGGGTGATCAGCGCGATGGTGATGTTCAGGGTGATGACGATCCCCAGATGCACCGGGTCGATCCCGGTCGCCTGTGCCACCGGCAGAAAGATCGGCGTCAGCAACATCAGGGCGGAGACCTCCTCCATGAACATGCCGGTCACGAAGGTCACCAGCGAGATCGCGACCAGCGTCAGCGCCGGGCTATGCGCAAAGGGCGCCAGCAGATCGGCAAAGGCCTCTGGCGCATCGGCATAGGCCAGCTGCCAGGAGATGATCGACGAGATCGCGATGATGACAAACACCGCCGAGGTCAGCACCGCAGTGTCGCGCAGCGAGGCCCACAAGCTGGCCAGGTTCAGGTTGCCGGTCGCCAGCCCCCAGAGCAGCACATAGGCCACCGTCAGCGCACCGGATTCCGTGGGCGTCACCACGCCGAATACGATCCCGGCGACGATGATGACCGGGGCGATCAGCGCGGGCAGCGCCGCATAGGCGGCGCAGGCGATCTCCATCAGGCGCGCACGGGCGGCGTTCTTGGTCACGCCATAGGCGCGCGCATAAACGACATTCATCCCCATGAAGGCCACACCCAGCGCCAGCCCCGGCAGGATGCCACCGAGGAACAGGCTGCCGACAGAGGTGCCGGTCTGGCTGGCATAGAGGATCATGAAAATCGACGGCGGAATGATCGGCCCGATCAGTGAACTGGCGGCGGTCAGCCCGGCGGCATAGGGCCCCGGAAAGCCCGCCTTGCGCATGCCCGGCACCAGGAGCGTCCCCAGCGCCGAGGTATCCGCCACAGCAGAGCCATTGATGCCTGCGAAGAAGACGCTGGCCACCACGTTCACATGGCCCAGCCCGCCGCGCAGGTGGCCCACCAGCCGGTCAGCCAGCCGCAGCAACCGCGGTGTCATCTGGCCATTGTTCATCAGGTTGCCCGCCAGAATGAACAGCGGGATCGCCATCAGCGAAAAGGCGTCGATGCCGCCGAACGCCTGCTGCGGCATGATCCGGCTCATCTGATCAAAGCCGACGAAGGCAAAGCCCACAACGGCGGTGGCCATGAGGCTGAGGAACAGCGGCAGGCCGATCACCACGTTGATCAGCATCACCGCCAGCATAACAGAGATCATTCGTCATCCTCGACCGTCTGTGCGCGCAGCGCCCTGGGGCCGTGCAACAGCACCATCAGGAACAAGAGGCCGAAGCCCACCGGCAGGATGGCCACCGGCACCGAGCGCGAGATTTGCAGGCCTTGGGTTTTGAAGAACCCGACCTTGCCCACATATTCATAGGAGAACCAGGCCATCGCCCCGGTCAGGCCCAGCGTCAACAGCCACTGGTACAGGATGATGGCCCGGCGCAGCGCCGCGGGCGCGCGGTCCTCGACAACCGACACCCGCATATGGGCGCCTTCGACCCAGACCGCGCCAACCCCGATCATCGCCGCCGCGATGATGCTGTAGCGGGCCAGCTCATCAAACCAGATCGGCGACGAACCCAAGATGTAGCGCGCGCCCACGCCGTAGAGGATGAACAGCGCCACCCAGGCGATCAGCAAAGCCGACACGCCCATGGTGAGGCGTGCCAGCCATTTTTGCACAAGCGCAAGCATTACTTGAGCAGATCGGACTTGCCCAGATCGGCAAAGGCCGCGTCAATGAAGCTCTGGTCGATGCTCTGGGTGCCCAGCCATTCGATGAAGCTGGGCTGGCCGATCTTCTGGAATTCGGCCATCTGCTCGGCGGTCGGGGTGATGACCTCCATGCCATTCTCCGCCAGCCAGGTCACGCGCTCCTCAACCGAGGACTGAACCTTTTCGCGGGTCTTGGCGTTGGCTTCGGCCACGGCCTCCTCCAGCACCTTGCGGTCCTCGTCGGACAGGGAGGCCAGCCATTCGCCGTTGGCCACCAGGAACTGCATGGAATACTGCACGTTTGCCCGCGTCATGTATTTCTGCACCTCGTTCAGCGAGCCGAGGATGATGTACAGCGGCGGGTTCATCTGGCCTTCGACCACGCCGGTCTGCAGCGCGGAATAGACCTCGGTCCACGGGATCGGGGTGCCGGACGCGCCCATCGCCTCGTACAGGGCCACCTGCGAGGGATCCATCGCGCGGAACTTCATGCCCTCGAAATCCGCAGGCGAATGGATCGGCTTGTCGGTGCTGGTGAAGGCCAGGAAACCGCCCTCTTCGACCACGGCGAGAATTTCCGAGCCGCCGGTGCGCTCGCGGAAGGCATCCTCGACCATGGACCAGTATTTGCCTTCGTCAAAGAAACGGCGCGCTTCCTCGGGCGAGGTAAACATGAAGGGCGTGTTGGAGACAAAGCTCTCCGGCACCACCGGCGACAGACCGGCAAAGCTCGCCACGTTCAGCGATGGTGTCGCCAGGGTATTTTCCATCCGCTCCTGTTCGCTGCCCAGCTGCGAATTTGGATAAAGCTCGATCTCGATGTCGGTCTTTTCCTCGACGATCGCTTCCAGCGTTTCCGCGAAGTAATGCACCGCGTTCTTCTTTGCGTCCGGAGCACCGTTGTAGCCCAGCTTGATCGGCTCTGCCTGCACGGCCAGGGCAGTGGACATCAGCAGCGCGGCGGCGGCCAAAATCTTGTTTTTCATGAAGCGATCCTTCCCGTTGAATAAGCGTTTTCTTGGTGCAGGCCACGGCGGAAAAATCGCGCAGACCAGGTCCCCCGCGAGAGCCCCCTTGGGTCAGACGAGACACCGCAGCACACTGGCGAATCTGATAGCGAAAGCCGATTTTGTTATCAAGTAAACATTTGCGATGTTATAGATTTTGGACTAACATTTTGCATAACTATTTTGATTGTGTTCAATAATTAGAAACTGCGCCGCGTATGACAGCAGAGATGGGAGCGTAAAATGCCGCAAGACCGAGACCTCTTGGCCGCCGCTATCGCTGCCGCGGAATCAAAGCTGACCCAAAAGGAACGGCGCATCGCGGCCTACTTTCTGGCCCGGCCCGATGCGGTGATCGTGGAAAAGAACGCCGATATCGCGAAAAAGCTGGACCTCAGCCCCATGACGCTGACCCGCTTCTTCCGAAAACTCGGTTTCGACGACACCGCGGATGCACGCAGCAAGGCGATCCGCAGTAGCTATGGCCCCGGGAATGACCGCGTCGACCAACGCTTCCAGGACAGTTTTTCGCAGCGCCAGACCTCGGATGATGCCCGCTACATCGAACTGGGCCGCGCCTCGATCGAGGCGGCTTTCAAGTTCAGAAGCACGCCTCTTTGGCAGGAGATCGTGGCACTCGTCGGCACCTGCGACGCGGTGCATGTGACGGGTTTTCAGACCATGTACTATCTGGCCGACGGGTTCTGTCGCCGCCTGTCGTACCTGCGCGACCGGGTTCACATCGTGGATGGCATCGACGGCGTCTATGCCGGGCTTCTGCCAGAGCCGGGCGAACGGGTTGTTCTCATCATCATGGACATCTACCGCTACGGCGCCCATGGTCCGCAGCTTGCACAGCTGGCCAAGGAGCGCGGCATCGAGGTCGTGATCCTCGCGGATGAATTCTGCGATTGGGCCAGCGGCATCACCCCCTATGTGCTGCGCTATCCCGCCGAGACTCATTTCTTTCTGGCCATGCCCCAGGGCATCACCACAGGGCTGAACCTGCTGCTACAGGATGTCAGCACGGAACTGGGCGAAGCGGCCGGGCAACGCGTCCGCAAACTGTCCGAGGCGCAGGACTATTTCGGGCTGTTTCTCGACTGAGCCGCCCGGAACACGCGCCTTGGAACCAAGCCCGGCCCTCAAACCATCCGGCATGTCGGGCGACGCCGGCCGCCCCAATCACTGGCCAGCTGCGTCAGGTAAGGCTGAGCGTCGGCTTGCCACTGACCCAGATCTCCCGCAGGGACCGGATGGCCGCCTCTGCCGCCGCCACATCCTGCTCCTGCGCGGCCTGTTCCAGGCCCACCAGCGCTTCGCGCACCTCCGCAAGCCCGAAGGTCGCGGCGCTTCCGGCGATCCGATGGGCCTCCACCGCGGTTTCCGCGGCAACCGGATCCTGCCCGGCGTCAAGGTTCTCCAGAAAGGCATCCAGCTCCGTTGTGAATCGGTTCAGCAAGGTTTGCAGCGCCTCACTCCCGACGGCTTCGGCAAGATCATCAAGGTACTGGGAGCGCGGGCTTTCCGGCGCAGCGTCTTGCGGAGATGCCGGTACATGATCGGCCACCAGCTGTAACAGACCGTCCCGCGTCAGCGGTTTGGTCAGAACCCCGTTCATCCCGTCGGCCATGAAGGCCTCCTGTTCCGAAGCCATGGCGTTTGCAGTCACCGCGATGATCGGCGCCTGCGACGAAGCCCCGGTCCCTGCGCGGATCGCCCTTGCGGCGCTGCGCCCATCCATCACCGGCATGCTGATATCCATGAGGATGATGTCGAACGCGGTATCTTCCGCAAGGTCCACCGCCTCCCGCCCGTTGTGGGCCTCGGTCACCGAGTGGCCCTGCGCCATCAACATTTCGCGCGCCACCACCCGGTTGATCTCATTGTCCTCCACCAGCAGGACATGGGCCTTCCGCGCGCCGTGGCCAGAAGACTGCGCATGCCGGTCCGCGATGGGTTCCGCGATGGGTTGGACCGGCAGATCGATGTGGAAGACACTGCCAGCGCCCGGATTGCTGTCGACGGAGATACTGCCGCCCAGCGCCTTGATGAACCGCTGCGCAATGCCCAGCCCAAGGCCGGTGCCGCCCACGTCCCGATCATAGGAGGTGTCACCGGTGGTGAAGTCGTCAAAGATCCGTGGCAGCAGCTCCGGGTCGATGCCAATGCCGGTATCGCGCACCGAGATCCGCAGGTTCATGGTGTCATCCGGGCCGGGGTCCGCCTTGGCCGTGATCCGGATACTGCCGTTCTTCGTGAATTTGACGGCATTGCCCACGATATTCATCAGGATGTGCTGCAAACGGTCCCGGTCTGCATGGATCCAATGCACCGGCGCCCCCTCCCATGCCCAGTCCAGACTGGTTCCGTGCCCCGCGGCGGCGCCGCCTTGGCTGTCGACAATGTCCTGCAAAAGCGTGCTGACGTTCATGTCCGCCGGGTGCAGCAGGAGTTTTCCGGCATCGAATTTGGTAATGTCCAACACGTCGGACACATGGTTTTTCAGCAACTTGCCCGAGATCTGCATGTTCCGAACGTAGCGCGCCTGCTTGTCGCTCAGCGGCGTGTCCTCAAGCAGCGAAAGGTTGCCCAGAAGCCCGTTCAGCGGCGTGCGGATCTCGTGGCTCATTGTCGCCAGGAAATCGGTTTTCGCCTTTTCGCCCGCCATCGCCCTGTCGCGCGCCAGCACCAGCTCCGCCTCGGCCTGCACCTGGCTGGAAATGTCCCGCAGGAAGGCAATGAAAATCTCCCCGTCCTTGGTGTCGGCCGACTGAATCGCCAGTTCGACCGGAAACACGTCCCCGTTCGCGCGCAGGGCTTCCAGTTTGAAACGGCCACTGCCAACAACGCGTTTCTCCCCACGCTCCCGAAGCCGTGCCATCCCTGCCTCATGCGCGGCCCGGTACTGCTCCGGGACGATCAGCTTCCCGAGGTCCTGACCGATCGCCGCATCGGCGGAATGGCCGAATATCTGCTCGGCGGCGGCGTTGAAATCCAGAATTCGCCCCCAGGTGTCGGCAACGATCACCGCGTCCAGCGACGTGCCGGTGACGATATTCATCCGCTCACTGGCTTCGATCGCCTGCGTCCGCCGCCGAACGTTCTGCGCGTTCAGAACCGCAAGGTAGCACACCAGAACCACCAGCGCCGCAACCAGCACGGCAATGGCCCAGGCCAGTTGCTTCAACGTGTTCGACAGGGCGTTGCGACGAAAATCGGAATCCTCGGCAAAGAAATTCAGCCCCGAGACCGACAACCGCCGAACGCTCGGGCGGATGGCCGTCGTCTCGGCCCGCAACGCAGGCAGTGCGGCCTGAAATGCAGTGATATCGCTGTCGATGATCGGAACCGCGCGATCCAGATAGTCACCGACCGTCGCCAGGTGCCGGGCAAACTCCTCCACCTGACGCAGCTCGTGATAGATTGACGCCTGTCCCAGCGTCCGGATCCGGCTGTAGAACACATCGAATTTGCGCCGCAGACTGCGGATATCGGGCACTTCGTTCGTCTGCACCTGCGCCAGGGCCAGCCGGAAGTGAAGAAATTCGACCTCGGTCTGCGACAATGTCCACTGGATATTGTCCGAACTGGCCGAGCTCAGCTGTCGCAGATCACGCGAAACGTTGAAGGCCAGCAGCGCAATTGCCACCAGCCCCACTACGGCGGCCACGAGCAGGACTGCGAGCCGTAACCCGAGCATGCTGCGCATTTTGCCGACCATCGCCATCTTCCTCAAGTGCAGGTAGCCAGGGGCACCGATGCCGCACCCCCGCGTGTCGCTATTCGATCACCTCGATCCGGTCCAGCTGCCAGATGCTGCGGGAATAAACCACTTCTGATTGATATTCCTTTTTGCTGTCGTAAGGGTAAACAATCCACAGCGGCCCCTTGTCGCGCACTGACATTTCCTCACCGTTGAGCTTATACGCGATGATCGGCCCGTCTTCGACCGCATCGCTGATCGGAATATCGACCGCATAATCATTGATCGCGGTCGCTCTCAGCGTGGTGCCGGACATCCCCAGGTTCTCGACCAACGCACTCAGCGGCACCCCCTCGAAAGTCTGCACCCCCTGCGTCCAGATGGTGGAGGTTTCGAATTCGACGGTGCCCAGCTCTTGCAGCATCTCAAGGTCAAACTGCACCGCCTCGGCCTCCGCCTGGTCTGCCATCGGGCCGGTTACGGTCAACAGCACCTCCCCGGCGGGGTCTGCCTGGCTGGCGGCCGCAAAGGGCAGCATGGCCAACATGGAAATGGCAATCGTCTGGAGCGCGCGGCGAAGCATGTCATGACCTTCCTTGGTTGAGCTGTCCCACGTATCGCACGTGGGCAGGACAGGGCCAAAAGGTTAGACGGATACCCCCCTATCCTTTCGAATAGGCACAGCCGCGCCCCGCTGTCCGATACCCCGCTTGCCGTGCCGCCGATTTCCCGCCAAGCTGTGACGAATACGTGCCAATTTTGCCGTGCAAGCGCCGCAAACACCGGTTACGTCTTGTAGGGCGAGAGCAAGGAGCTTGAGATGAGAGTACTGATTGCCGACGATCACGACCTGTTGCGCGATACACTTGTCCTGTTCCTTGAAGGCCAGGGATCCATCACCACCAGAACCGCTGCGGATCTGGACCAGGCTTGCAAACTGATCGAGACCGAGGACCCTTTCGACCTTGTGCTTCTGGACCTCAACATGCCCGGCATGGACGGGCTGAACGGATTGAAGCGGGCCATGGAGCTGAAGGATGGGCAACGGGTCGCCCTGATGTCCGGCACCGCAACCCGCCAGATCGCCGAGCAGGCGCTGGAGGCCGGGGCGGCAGGATTCGTTCCCAAGACCCTGTCCGCGAAATCGATGATCAACGCGGTCAAGTTCATGGCCATGGGAGAGCAATATGCCCCCATCGATTTCATGACTGCGACGGAAACCGAGGAAATCCATCCTCTGGCGGAAAAGCTCTCCCCGCGCGAGCGTCAGGTTCTGAAAGGCCTGACCGAGGGCAAGTCCAACAAGGAAATTGCCCGGGATCTGGAGATTTCCGAACCCACGGTGAAGCTGCACATGAAAACGCTTTACCGAAAGCTGGAGGTTACCAACCGCACGCAGGCGGCGCTGGCCGCACGCGAGGCCGGGCTGTACTAGCCGTCAGATCGGCGCGGCACTCGCATTCCCCTGCGGTGCAAACCTTACCCAACGCTCGCAAAGGCTGCGCCGATCCGTTGCGCGGCCAGTTTCAGCCGGGCCAGGTGTTTGTCTGCCACCTCCTCGACGCTGTAGTCACTGGCATTCCACACCAGGTTCATCGCCCCAATGGCCGTGCCCCCGGCAATGACCGGCACCGCGATTGCAGCCGGCAGCGCGCCGTAATCGACTGCGCGCCCCCAATATCCGGATGGGCGCACTGCATAACCCCGCTCGGCAATCTGGCCAAGGATTTGCGCAAGGCGGGGAAAGGCCTCCGCGTCCTCGCGGGGCAGGCGCCCGAACAGCTCCCGCAGGGCAACCACCCGGTCCTCCCCCGACAGCGCGGACAGATAGGCCGTGCCCAGCGCAGAGAGAACCGGCGACGGGCGATAGCCCACCGTGTCGGGGTGCACCCCATGCATATTGAAGTTCCGTGAGGTGTCGACGATCTCGATCCTGCCGCCACCAACGGCCACGGCCAGATCGACGGCCAGCCCGGTGTCCCGACTGACCGCCAGCACTTCTTCCTTGCCGACAGCCACCATCAAATCCGCGTATCCCTCGGCCCGCTCTTCCTGCGGGAAGGCCGAGCCAACCTGGTATCTGCCGTCACTGCTGCGGCGGGCCAACCAGCGGCGCGCCTCCAGCGTGGCGCAGATCCTCAGCAGGGTTGCCTTGGGTAATGAGGTGCGGTCGGCCAGTTCCGCCAGAGAGCAGGTGCCGCAGCGCTGGACCGTCTCCAGCACGGTCAGCCCCCTGTCAATCGAGCGGTTCAGTTTCATCATGCTGCGTTCCACCTGATGAAACACCTATTCGACAACAGTGAACCTGTTCAATACCTTTTCAGCAAGGCGCAACGTTGGCGCTGCCCCCGGTGTCGGAACACCGATCGGGCACGCCGTGTGCTTGAGGAGCTGGGTGTGACCATCCCCTAGATTGCCCGCGCCTGACCCCAACGTCCCAGGGCGCGCGCGCTGCGCGCCTCGCCTGCCTGAAAGTGAGCTGTCACCATGCCTCGAAACGTTCTCTTCATCATGTGCGACCAGCTGCGCTGGGACTATCTGTCCTGCACCGGTCATCCCCACCTGCCCACCCCGAATATCGACCGACTCGCCGAAAAGGGCGTGCTGTTCGACCGGGCCTATGTGCAATCACCGATCTGCGGGCCGTCGCGCATGTCGTTTTACACCGGACGCTATGTCAGCTCGCACGGGTCCACCTGGAACAACATTCCGCTGAAAGTGGGGGAAATGACGCTGGGCGACCACCTGCGCCCGCTGGGTGTGCGCACTGCGCTTGTCGGCAAGACCCACATGACCGCGGATGTCGAAGGCATGCGGCGGCTGGGCCTGGCCCCCGACAGCGAAATCGGGGTGCGTGTTGCGGAATGCGGCTTTGAGCCCTACGAGCGCGACGACGGGCTGCACCCGGATGGCCCGCGCTACCCCCGGAACCCGGCCTATGACCAGCACATGAAACAGCGCGGCTGGCCCGATGAAAACCCTTGGCAAAGCGTCGCCAACAGCGCCGAGGATGCCGACGGCAACATTCTCAGCGGCTGGTTCCTCGACCATGCCGACAAACCGGCCCGCGTCGCCGAAGAGGACAGTGAAACCCCCTACACCACCAGCCGGGCGATGGATTTCATCCGCGAGGCAGGTGACACGCCCTGGTGCCTGCACCTGAGCTACATCAAGCCGCATTGGCCCTATATCGTGCCAGCGCCCTACCACGACATGTTCGGCCCCGAAACGCATCTGCCACCGGTGCGCGACGAAGCAGAGCGCGCTGCTCCGCACCCGGTTTTCGGCGCTTTCATGGAAGAGCGCGTCTCCCGTGCCTTCACCGACGAGGGCACGCGCACCCGCGTCCTGACCGCCTATATGGGGCTGATCAAGCAACTCGACGACCAGATCGGGCGACTGATGGCCTTCCTCGATGAGCAGCGCCTGACCGACGACACGATGATCGTCTTCACCTCCGACCACGGCGACTACCTCGGCGATCACTGGATGGGCGAGAAGGAGCTGTTCCACGATGCATCCGCCCGCATCCCGTTGATCGTGGTCGATCCCCGCCCGCAGGCCGACGCCACCCGCGGCCTGCGCTCCGCGGCGCTTGTCGAAGCGATCGACGTGGTGCCCACTATCCTCGACTATTTCGGCGGCGAACAGGTGCCCCACATCATAGAGGGGCGGTCGCTTTCTCCGATCCTGCATGGACAGGCCGAGAAGGTCCGCGAGGTCGCGGTTTCGGAATACGACTATTCGATGCGCGATGTCCGCAAGCGTCTCGGCGTCGCGGTCAAGGATGCCAAGCTGACCATGCTGTTCGACGGTCGGTGGAAATACATCTTTGCCGAAGGGTTCCGGCCGATGCTCTTTGATCTCGAAACCGATCCTGACGAACTGAAGGATCTTGGGGCCGATCCGTCCCACGCTGACGAAATCGCGCGGATGGAGAGGTTGTTCTTCGACTGGACCCGGCGAACCTCTCAGCGCACCACGATTTCCGATGCGGTGATCGCGAGCCGGAATGCAAGCCTGGGAGAGGCACAGGTGGGAATCCTGATCGGCTATCGCAATGAGGACGAACTGCGCGACGCGCTGGCAGAGGCAGCCCAGCAAGAAAAGTCCTGAGCGGATCATTGGCGAGAGGCCGGTCGCTCCCGGTCTCCGCGCCACCGCGGCGAACCGCCCGCCGACACTGACTGGCCTCTCACAAGGGGGCGCTGCCGAAAGGCCTGGGCGGGGCGCGGTCAGTCCGGGCGAGGCTTGTCGTCCCAGTCGTCGTTCAGGATCCGGCGCGAGTCCCCTTCAGGGTCATCATACTGGTTGCTGCGCACCGTATAGACAAAGGCGATCAACCCCACCGAGCCGAGAAACAGCGAAATCGGGATCAGATAGGCAAGCACACTCATATGAGGCTCAGCTCCTGCTTGGCCGCGCCTAGCGTAGGCGCAGGGCGTTCAGCGACACCGTTATCGAAGACGTGGACATGGCCAGGGCCGCGATCAGGGGCGTCGCAAGTCCGGCAACCGCCAGCGGCACGGCGACCACGTTGTACAGCGTGGCAATGCGGAAATTTTCGCGGATGCGGCGGGTCGCCTTCTGCGCCACGCTGCAGGCCTCGGCGATGGGCGTCAGATCCTGCCCCAACAGGACGATATCCGAGGCCACCCGCGCCGCATCCAGCGCCGAGGCGGGCGAGATCGACACATGCGCCGCCGCCAGCGCCGCGGTGTCATTCAACCCATCACCCACCATCAGCACCTTGTGCCCGCGGTTCGTCAGCTTTTGCACGCGGGCGGATTTTTCGTCCGGCAGGGCCTCGGCAACCCATTTGGAAATCCCCAGACGCGCGGCCAGCTCCTCGACCGCCCCGACGGTATCGCCCGAGATCAGCAGCACCTCCTTGCCTGCTGCGCGCAGGGCGGCCACCGCCTCCGCCGCGCCGGGGCGCAGCGCATCGGTGAACAGAAACGGTTTTGCCTCTCCGGTGCCGACATCCAGCCAGGCCGCCGTCTGACGGCCCTGCACGGCACCGACCCAGGCCGCGCGTCCCAAGCGCACCACCCGCCCCCGATACATCCCCTCGGTGCCATGGCCGGGCACCTCGGCAATCTGTTGCACATCGGCCGCAGCAATGCCCGCGTCCCGCGCCGCACGGGCCAGCGCCACCGACAGCGGATGCGCCGAGGCCTCGGCCAATGCCAGCGCAACCGCAAGATCTTCCGTGGCATGTTCCTGCAGGTTGGTCAGCTGCGGCGTGCCCGCCGTCAGCGTACCGGTCTTGTCAAAGACCACGGTATCGACCTCCGCCAGCCGCTCCAGCGCGGTGGCGTGTTTGATCAGCATGCCGCGTTTGAACAGCCGCCCCGAGGCCGCGGTGGTCACCGCAGGCACCGCCAGCCCCAGCGCGCAGGGACAGGTGATGATCAGCACCGCCGCGGCGATGTTCAGCGCCATGCGGATGTCAAAGGTCCAGAGGTACCAGCCGACAAAGGCCAGCGCCGACAGGATATGAACGCCGGGCGCATAGAGCTTGGCCGCGCTGTCCGCCAGCGAGGTATAGCGAGAGCGGCCCGACTCGGCGATGGCCACCAGATCCGCCATCCGGTGCAGTGAGGTGTCCTCTCCCACCGCCGTCGCGCGGATGGTCAGCGGGCCGGTCAGGTTCACCTCGCCCGCCGACACCGCAAGACCCGGGGCGGCATAGACCGGCAGCGTCTCGCCCGTCAGCAAGGAGCGGTCCAGCTCCGACTGGCCGTCGATGATTTCGCCATCCACCGGCATCCGCCCGCCCGGGCGCACCAGGATCAGATCGCCGACCGCCAGTTCCGCCACGGGCACCTCCTGCGCGCCGCCATCGCCAAGTCGAAGCGCGCGGGGCACCTCCAGCGCCGCCAGTTCCTCCGCCGCAGAGCGCGCCACCGCGCGGGTGCGGTAATCCAGATAGCGCCCGGCCAGCAGAAAGAAGGTCAGCGTCAGCGCCGCGTCGAAATAGGCGTGCTCACCCGACAGCGCCGTCTCCCACAGCGAGGTCACCAGCGCCAGCACCAGGGCGAGTACGATCGGCACGTCCATGTTCAGCCGCCCCACCCGCAAGGCACTCCAGGCGTTCACGAAAAACGGCTGCGCCGAGAAGATGACCGCCGGAAAGGTAATCGCGGCAGAGATCCAGTGGAACAGATCACGGGTCGCGTCCGATGCCCCGGACCAGACTGAAATCGACAGCAGCATCACGTTCATCGAGGCAAAGAAGGCCACCGCCAGCCGCATCAGCAGATCGCGCCCTGCCCGGTCGCTTCCGGTGGTGGCAAGCGCGGCGAGATCCAACTCATGCGCCTCATGCCCGACCTTCGCCAGCACCGGGATCAGGTCGGCCGCGCGCAACTCGGGCTCGGCCTCGATCAGGGCGCGCTTCAGGGTCAGGTTCACCCGCGCCGAATGCACGGCTGGGTGGGCGTTCAGCGCGCGCTCCACCGTCGAAATGCAGGCCTGGCAATGAATGCCCGGCAGGGACAGCGCCAGACGGGCCTCGGTCGGGGGGGCCTCGACGGGGACCTGCGGGGCGGCAACGCAGGCCGGGCAGGCGGCGAGCGAGGGACGGGGTTGGACGGTCATGGCCCTAGCCCTTCACATGCAGGATCACCCGCTGGGTGAACTCGGTACCGTTCCTGGCCCGCGCCACCATGCGGATGTTCCAGTTACCCGGCCCCAGATCGGCCGCGGCCACATAGGCGGTGCCGTCAAAGGTGAACTGCGGCTGCTGGTCATCCTGCACATGTGTCGCCCGGCCCAGCGTCGCGGTCAGCTTGGCCACCTCGACCGGCTGGCCATCTGCATCGGTGATCTCCAGCCGCACCGCGTCGCCCGCAGCCGATGCATAGACCGACCAGCCCAGCGCCTCCTGCGCGCTGCGGCGCTGGTCGAACTGCTGGCTGGCCACGTAGGAGTTCTTCACCTCCAGCCCCGGAAAGGTCTGTACCGCGTTTACCGCCAGCGCAATATTGACGCCAATGATCACCGCAAAGGCGCCGCAGAACACCATCAGCGCATGTTTCCCGGTGAATTCCCGTGTTCGCTTCACCATGGCTCAGTTCCCCCGTCCGTTGAAAGTGGTATCCTTGTAGGCCCGCTCCCCGCTGTCGCGATCCTCGACCCAGATCCGCACCGGGCTCGTTGCCGCAGCAGAGGCAGGCGCCTGTGACGGGGCGACGATGTAAACCCGTTGCAGCAGCGCGGTATCGGCGGGCACCTCGACGATGGTGCCGTCCACGCCCTCCAGCGCGATCCTCATGCCCTCGCCGCCCTTGATCGACAGCGCGAAGGGCCGCGCCTCGCCGTGCTTGTTGCGCAGTCGCACGTCGTAGGTATTGCGGATCGAACCGTCCGACAGGGTGACAAACGTCGGGTTGCGCACCGGCGCCACTGTCAGTTCGACGTCGGAGCGGATGAACAGGGCAAACAGCAACCCCAGCCCGACCAGCCCCCACAGGGCCGTGTACATGACCGTGCGCGGCCGCAGGATATGCGTCCAGACTTTCCTGGGCGGCTTTCCTGCGCGCTCCTCGGCCTCATCGGACAGCGCCATGTAGTCGATCAGCCCGCGTGGTTTGCCGATCTTTGCCATCACGTCGTCACAGGCGTCGATGCACAGCGCGCAGGTGATGCATTCCATCTGCTGGCCGTCGCGGATGTCGATACCCATCGGGCAGACGTTGACGCAGGCCATGCAGTCAATGCAGTCACCCTGCGGCTCCGGAACTGCGGCGGCGGGTGCCTTCTTCAGCTTGCCGCGCGGCTCACCGCGCCAGTCGCGGTAGCCGACGGTTAAGGTGTCCTCGTCCATCATGGCCGCCTGGATGCGCGGCCAGGGGCAGGCGTAGATACAGATCTGCTCGCGCGCGAAGCCGCCAAAGAGGAACGTGGTCAAGGTCAGGATCGCCATCGTCGTATAGGCCACGGGGTGCGCATTCAGCGTCACCAGATCGCGCAGCAAGGTCGGCGCATCGGCAAAGTAGAAGACCCAGGCGCCGCCCGTCGCAAGGCCGATCAGCAGCCACGCCACCCATTTGGTCAGACGCAGCCGCGCCTTGCGCAGATCCCAGCCCTGCTGGCGATGCAGCCGCAGCCGGGCATTGCGGTCGCCCTCGATCCAGCGTTCCACCAGGATGAACAGGTCGGTCCAGACCGTCTGCGGGCAGGCATAACCGCACCAGACTCGCCCCAGCGCCGAGGTGAACAGGAACAGCCCCAGCCCCGCCATGATCAGAAGACCGGCGACGAAATAGAACTCATGCGGCCAGATCTCGATCCAGAAGAAGTAGAACCGCCGCCCGGCCAGATCCAGCAACACCGCCTGGTCCGGCAGGCTGGGGCCGCGGTCCCAGCGGATCCAGGGCGTCAGGTAGTAGATACCCAGCGTCACCGCCATGATGTACCACTTCAGGTTCCGAAACTTGCCGGAGACGCGCCGCGGAAAGATCGGCTCACGTGCGGCATACAGGCTGGGGGCGGGTTCTGAATCGCTCACGGACTCACTCCGGATTATGGCTGTCTTGCGCCCTTGTCCCAGATGCGGCGAGCGGCAACTTTGACGTGGATCAAAAAAGGCATCACACAATCATGTTTTCGCGCCGAACCTGATGTCCCGCAGGCAATCCGCCACCTATGCCTGTGCGCAACCCGCCGCCAGAGGCACGATGCCGCAGCGCCTCCCCCGGACCTGCGGCTATTGCGCCCGCCCCCGTTCGCGCCGCAACCACGCGATGAAGGCGCGGGCCTCGGGGCGCAGAACACCGGGGCGCGTGACGATGTGATAGCCGCTGCCCTCCGCTTCGGTGAACAGGGCCAGCAGGCGCCCCTCGGCGAGGTCTTCCTCGACGAAGTTCTGCACGCTGACCGCCACCCCCTGCCCGGCCCGAACGGCCTGCATCAGCAGGTTGCCGGGCAACCGGGTGCGTGGGCCACGCAGACTGTCCTCGACCCCTTGCGAGCGGAACCACCGACTTGCCTCATTGGTGCCCAGCTCTTCGAGCCAAGGCAGATCCAGCAGATCCGCCGCAGTGTCGACCCGACGCCCCGCCAGCAGCTGCGGCGCCGCCACCACCACCATCGGAGAGACCAGCAGCAACTCCGCCTCCAGCCCCGGCCACTGGCCATCACCGTATCGCAACGCGATCTCGACGCCGCCCGGCTTCAGTTCGACCAGCGTGCCGGTCGGGTCCAGCATCAGCTCGACCTCGGGGTGTTCGCCCTGAAAGCCCGGCAATCGCGGCACCAGCCATTGCGCCGCGAAACTGGGGGTGCAGGTCACATGCAGGGGCCGCGCGGCGCTCGCACCGGTCAACTCCTGCACCGCCGCCTGCATCGCGCCAAAGCCCAGCAAAAGCGCGCGCGCCAGATGCTCACCTTCCGCGGTCAACGCCAGAGACCGCCCGGAGCGATCCACCAGCGCGACCCCCAGATGCGCTTCCAGCGCCCGCAACTGCTGGCTGATGGCAGCGTGGCTGACATTCAACGCCTGTCCCGCCTGCACCAGATTGCCGCTTTCGGCAAAGGCGCAGAACGCGCGCAGCCCCGCCATAGGCGGCATGACCTTCCAATCCATATGTAAGCCAAACTTACAGATACTGATTTTTCTTAACTGGCAGGAATCGCGCCCCCGCGCAAGGATACAAGGGTCGAAAGACCCAGCCACTTGCCCAAGGAGGGCCCACACATGATCGGTATTCTTGCCCAGAGCCTCTTCACCGCGACCCGCATCACGCCCCCCCAGACCAAAGCCGGTAACGACAGGTCCCGCACTGCCGCCGCGCCCTCCAAACCCCACGCGGCAAACGCAAAAAGCGCCGGCTTTCCCAGAAACGCGCGAACAGATCGGAAAGCCGGCGCAGCGCCCGCCGGGCCTGCACGTCTGCCGGGCGGGATCACATGCCACCCCTGAAGGGGGATGGAGGGGCGGCAATCAGGTGTCTCGATCACCTTTACCGCCCCGGCTGCCCGCGCGATTTGATCCTGATCAAACCGCCTGCCCGAACCGGGTAAAAACTTGCCCTGCCCGGGCAAGGCACCTACGCTCAAATCATGGGCACAAGTAAAACGGCACCGCATCCGGACACCCACCGCGCACCGCTGAGCGCGGCAGAGGTGGGCGCACTGGCGCATCTCTACCGGGGCGAAATCTACCGCAGCACGATCTGGCGCACCCGGCTGGACACCACCACCAACTGGGCGGTGGTGACGCTGGGGGTGGCGCTGTCGATCTCCTTTTCCTCGCCCGAAGCCTCGCCGCTTCCACTGATCCTGGTCGGGGTGCTGATCATCTTCTTCCTGATGCTGGAAGCCCGCCGCTACCGCTATTTCAACGTATTTCGCGCCCGTGCCCGCTGGATGGAGACGCATTTCTATGCCCCGATGCTGACCGAAGGCGACCTGCATCTGGAAGAAAACTGGCAGGCCGTTTTGGCCCGGGACTACCTGCGGCCAGAATACCACGTCAGCCAGATGACGGCGATCGGGCGGCGGATCCGGCGCAACTACTTCTGGATCCTGCTGATCCAGACCCTTGCCTATGCCGGCAAGATCGCGGTGCATCCCACCGCCGTGACCTCGCTGGAACAGGCCGTCAACCGTGCCGACATCGGCCCCTTCCCAGGCGAGTTGGTTTTGGCCACCGGCGCCTTCTACGTGGCTCTGTGGGGCGGGATCAGCGCCTGGAGCACCTGGAGCGACAGCCGACGCGCACATCTGCGCGGGACCGCGACCTCCATGGGGTGATCCGCGGATCGCTTCAGCCCACCAAGGGCAGCACGAAAAAGGGCCACCCGCGCGGGATGGCCCTTTCTGTCACGATTGCGGTGACCAACCTACTCGCCGCCGCCCAGCTGATGCACATAGGCCGACACCGCGCGGATCTGCGCCTCGGTCAGCCGGGTGTTCCAGGCCGGCATCACGCCATAGCGCGAATTTGCCACGGTCTCGGTCAGGGTCGCGTAGTCGCCACCATAGAGCCAGATCGCATCCGCCAGGTTCGGCGCGCCCTGGCTGCGGTCGCCAGTGCCGTCAGCCCCATGACAGGAGGCACAATTCTCCGCAAAGACTTCTGCCCCGGCAGCAACCTCGGATACATCCTGCGGCTCCCCCGACAGCGACATGACGAAATTGACCACCTGCGAGATCTCTTCCTTCGCCAGCAGCTCGTCGCGGCCGAAGGCGGGCATCTCTGAATAGCGCGCCTCGTCGCTGTCCTCGTTCCGGATACCATGGGCAACGGTCACATGGATCTCCTCCATGGACCCGCCCCACAGCCAGTCGTCATCAAGCAGGTTCGGATAGCCCTTGGCCCCCGCCGCGCCCGAGCCGTGACACTGCGCGCACCAGGTCTTGAAGACAGCAGAACCGGCGGAGACCGCATAGGGCCCCAGCTCGCTGTCGCTGGCGATGGCCGTCAGATCGGCCGCTTCCAGCCGCGCATTCATCGGCGCGTTGGCTTCCTCGACCGCGGTGATTTCGGCGGCGACATCTGCGCGCGTCGACCAGCCCAGCACCCCCGCCGTGGCGCCATTGATCAGCGGCCAGGCCGGATAGGCCACGGTGTAGAGCAGCCCCCAGATGATGGTGGCATAGAAGGTCCACAGCCACCAGCGCGGCATCGGGTTGTCGAATTCCTCGATCCCGTCCCACTCGTGGCCGGTGGTATTTGGATCGCCGTCGAATTTCTGTGCTTTCTTGCTCATGCCTTTGCCTCCTTCTTGGCAGCGGCGTCAGCCGGACCGGCGGGCGCTGGCGCGTCGTCATGCCGGAACGGAATATTGGCGGTGTCGCGGTAGACCCTGGTGCTGCCGGGCCGGAACGCCCAGATCACCACCCCGATGAAAAAGCTCAGCAGGAACAGCATCATCCAGCTGTCTGCGAATTGCCTCAGCAGCGTATAGAACTCCATCTCCGCCCCCTTTACCGGCTTGCGTCCGGGGTGAAGGTCGAGAAATCGACCAGCGTGCCCAGCATCTGCAGA
The DNA here is from genome assembly GCF_055398055.1 of Leisingera sp. S2M4. Lineage (NCBI taxonomy): Bacteria > Pseudomonadati > Pseudomonadota > Alphaproteobacteria > Rhodobacterales > Roseobacteraceae > Leisingera > Leisingera sp. S2M4. The sequence goes on along the minus strand of NZ_AP040861.1, from coordinate 2,075,426 downwards.
TAGGCGATCAGCGCATCGGCCTCGGAAACCCCCGGTCGGCCGTCAAAGTTGCGCACGTTGATGTCCTCGCCATAGCGTTCGAGCAGCCCGTCATAGTCACTGTCAGGATCGGCCTGGGCGCGGAAGTCGGCCTGCGCCTGCGCGATCATCTCCTCGGTGTACGGGGTGCCCAGCATGGCGTTGGTCGCCATCACCTCGCCGATGTATTTGCCATCGATACGCGTCTCCTCGAGGAAACCGTATTTCGGCATCACCGACTCCGGCACCACCGCCTGCGGGTCGCGCAGGTGGTCGGCGTGCCACTCGTCCGAGTAGCGTCCGCCAACACGGGCAAGGTCCGGCCCGGTGCGCTTGGAGCCCCACTGGAACGGCCGGTCATACATCGACTCCGCCGCCAGAGAATAGTGGCCATAGCGTTCGACCTCGTCGCGCATCGGGCGGATCATCTGGCTGTGGCAGACATAGCAGCCCTCGCGGATGTAAACCTCCCGGCCCGCCAGCTCGAGCGGGGTGTAAGGGCGCATGCCCTCCACCTTCTCGATGGTGTTTTCCAGGTAGAACAGCGGCGTGATCTGCACCAGCCCGCCGATCGTGACGACCAGGAAACTGCACACCAGAAGCAGGGTCGCATTGGTCTCGAGGATCTTGTGTTTGTCGAGAATAGACATGGTTTCCTGGCTCCTTATTCAGCCGGGACCGGTGCCGTCAGGCTGGCCTCTTTGGCCGGTGCCTTCCGGACAGTCATCCAGAGGTTGTAGCACATGATGATTGCGCCCGCGAGGAACATGACCCCGCCCAGACCGCGCACCACATACATCGGGAATTTCGCGGCGACGGTGTCGGCAAAGGAGTTCACCAGGAAGCCGTTGGCGTCCACTTCGCGCCACATCAGGCCTTCCATGATGCCGGTGACCCACATCGACGCGGCGTAGAGCACGATGCCGATGGTGGCGAGCCAGAAGTGCCAGCTGACCAGCGACAGCGAATACAGGCGTTCCCGCTTCCACAGCACCGGCACCAGGTAGTACAGCGCACCAAAGGTGATCATGCCGTTCCAGCCGAGCGCACCGGAATGCACGTGGCCGATGGTCCAGTCGGTGTAATGCGACAGCGAGTTCACCGCGCGGATCGACATCATCGGCCCTTCAAAGGTGGACATGCCGTAGAAGCCGACAGAGATCACCATCATGCGGATCACCGGATCGGTGCGCAGCTTGTCCCAGGCGCCCGACAGGGTCATCAGCCCGTTGATCATGCCACCCCAGCTGGGCATCCACAGGATCACCGACATCACCATGCCCAGCGTCGAGGCCCAGTCCGGCAGCGCGGTATAGTGCAGGTGGTGCGGGCCGGCCCAGATATAAAGGAAGATCAAGGCCCAGAAGTGGATGATCGACAGCTTGTAGGAGAAGACGGGACGCTCGGCCTGCTTTGGAATGAAGTAATACATCATGCCCAGGAAGCCCGCGGTCAGGAAGAAGCCCACGGCGTTGTGGCCATACCACCACTGGATCATCGCATCCTGCACGCCCGGCCAGACGATCACCGACTTGGAGCCCCAGATCGACACCGGAATGGTCATGTTGTTGACCACATGCAGCATGGCAACGGTGACGATAAAGGCTAGGTAGAACCAGTTCGCCACATAGATATGCGGCTCCTTGCGCTTGATGACCGTGCCCAGAAAGACCGCGAGATAGGCGACCCAGACGATGGTCAGCCACAGGTCAACGTGCCATTCCGGTTCGGCGTATTCCTTGGACTGGGTGGAGCCGAACAGGTAGCCGGTCGCCGCCAGCACGATGAACAGCTGGTAGCCCCAGAACACGAACCACGCCAGGTTACCGCCCCACAGCCGCGCCGCGCAGGTGCGCTGCACGACGTAGAACGAGGTGGCGATCAGCGCGTTGCCCCCGAAGGCAAAGATCACTGCCGAAGTGTGCAGCGGCCGCAGGCGGCCGAAGTTCGCCAGCCCCTCGGCCCACTCGAAGTTCAGGGAAGGAAAAGCCAGCTGGAAGGCGATGAAGGTGCCGACCAGGAAGCCCACCACGCCCCAGAAGGCGGTGGCGATCGTGCCAGCGCGGATCACGCTGTCAAAGTACTCGTTTTGCGGATGCGCCGCCGTCGCGGGGACCGGTTCTCCGGTCTGGCGCAGCGTGTAAAGAAACAGCCCTCCAGCCACGATCATCACAATGACCGCATGCACCTGATAGGCCAGATCGCGCGCGTAGTTGGTGCCGATCATCGCAAACAGCGTGACCAACCCAAGCGCTATCAGCTTGATATAATTAGACATCTTGCGTCCCTTTGCCTGCACTCCGCGAATCTTGCGCCCCGGAGGCATGTTTTGACCGTGCCCTTGATGCCGCAGGCGCATCCTTGCCGCCTTGATCTGCATCAAGACGTCAGAAGGCGACATGTGACACTTGTACAGGTGCAGTGAAATGTCGCGCCCGGCCCCTCGCAGCGGCTGGCGTCGGCCCGTCAGGAGATGTGCGAAATGGCCTACAAATCCGTGTTAACCGTCTTGTCCGCCGCCGAAAGCGCGTCGGCACCGCTGGCCCAAACGGCCGCGCTGGCCGACGCCTTTGGAGGCCACGCAGAGGCGCTGTGCCTGGGCGTTGATCGCACCCAGACCGGCTATTACTATGCCGGGGCCAATGCGCTGGTGTTGCAGGAAAGCCTGGCCCGCGCCAGCGAAGAGGCCAAGGCGCTCGAAGCCATGGCGATAACCACGCTGGAGGCCGCGGCCGTGCCCTTTTCCACCGACACGGGCGTCGCTCAAATGGCGGACCTTGGCCGCCATGTGGCGCGCCGGGCCCGGTTCTCGGATCTGGTCGTGCTCGGCCAGCCCTACGGGGAAGGCAAACGCGCCGAGGCCGAACCCATCGTCGAGGCCGCCCTGTTCGAAGGCCGCGCCCCGGTCCTGGTGGTGCCGGATGCGCAGGCACCGCTGCGGCAGCCCGGAACCGTCGTGGTGGCCTGGAACGAAAGCCTCGAAGCGATGACAGCCGTGCGCCATGCGCTGCCCTTCCTGCGGCAGGCCGATCTCGTCCGCCTCGCGGTGATCGACCCGCCCCAGCACAGCAGCGAGCGGTCGGACCCCGGCGGCCTGCTGGCGCAGATGCTGGCCCGCCACGGCGTCACCTGCGAAATCGACGTGCTCAGCAAGACCCTGCCACGGGTGTCCGATGTGCTGAACCGCCACGCCGCCGACACCGCCGCCGACCTCATCGTCATGGGCGCTTACGGGCACTCGCGCTTTCGCGAGGCGATCCTGGGGGGCGCGACCCGCAACATGCTCGAGCAGGCGCGCGTGCCGGTGCTGATGGCGCACTGACCGCCACGGCGGTTTCAATCCCGCTTGGCATCCAGCCGGTCAGCAAGGCGCCCTGTCACGGGGCGCCTTCAGGGTTAGCTGGCCTTGCGGATCAGACCGATCAGGAACAGCAGGATCACGGCGCCGATCGTGGCATGGACCAGCGACCAGAAGAAACCGCCCCCCGCGGCAAAGCCAAGGGCGGGAAAGATGACACCGGCCAGAAACGCGCCAACCACGCCGACGATGATATTGCCCAGCAGGCCGAACCCGCGCCCCTGCATGATCTTGCCCGACAGCCAACCGGCCAGCGCGCCGACGATCAACATCCCGATAAGACTTCCAAACTCCATTGCGGCCTCCTCAGCGTTGCACAAGTGGCAGTAGAGCACAGGCCCTCGCTGCGGTCAGCCCATCACGGTCGCAAACCGCGCAACCGTGACCACAAGGCCCGGCGGCGAGGGCGCTGTCACAGCCCGATGCGGCCGCCCTGGCGGCATCCGGGATCAGTCTTCGCTGTCGGTGCCTGCCTCGTCCAGCAGGCGCGTCATGTCCGGCACCGTGACATGGCGTTTGCCCGCCAACTGGATAACACCGTCGCGCTTCAGCGCCGACATCTGACGGCTGACCGTCTCCAGCGTCAGGCCGAGATAATCGGCCATCGCCTCGCGGGTCAGCGGCAGATCGAACTCGGCGGTGTCGGTGTCGCCCCCCGGCGTCAACGCCGCGTTGCGGCGAGCGATGATGGCCAGCAGGCTGGCAATCTTCTCCCGGGCGGTCTTGCGGCCCAGCACCAGCATCCACTCCCGCGCGGCATCCAGCTCGTCCAGGGTCATCTCCAGCAGCCGGTGGGCAATATGCGGGGTGCGCTCCATCAGATCCTCAAAGGGCTTCTTGCGGAAACAGCACATCACGAGGTCGGTGGTGGCGACCACGTCATAGGCGGCGCCATCGCGTCCCGGACGGCCAACGAAATCACTCGGCAGCAGCAGCCCGACCATCTGGGTCCGCCCATCTTCCATCGTCTGCGTCAGCGAGGCGATACCGGTGACGACCGAGCCAACGAAGCTCATCTGGTCGCCGGACCAAATGACCGGCTGGCCGGCTTCATAGCTGCGGTAGTACTTGATGGCGTCCAACTGCTCCAGCTCATCAGCGTCGCAGCGGGCGCAAACGGCACGGTGACGGATCGGGCAGTCGGCGCATCTGGACTGGGACAGGACAGGCGCATTCATGAGAGGATCCCGTTTGATCTGGGTCAAGGCAGGCCTTGGCCTGTCGGCCACAACCTAGTGGAAGCAGCCACAAAGCTCAATCGGGGCGGCCCGGATTAATGCCGGTCGCCCGCTGCGCCCTGCTGCCGCAGCTGACCTGGCGGCGCGGCTCAGCCCCCCTCAGCCCCCGGCCGCGGCCAGCAGCTTGCGGGTGTACTCGGCCTTCGGGTTGGCAAACAGCTCCGCCGCCGGCCCTGCCTCGACCACGTCGCCCTGGTTCATCACCACCACGCTGTGCGACATCGCCCGCACCACGTTGAGGTCATGGCTGATGAACAGGTAGCCCAGCCCGTGCCGCGCCTGCAAATCGCGCAGCAGCTCGACGATCTGCACCTGCACCGTCATGTCCAGCGCCGAGGTGGGCTCGTCCAGCACCACCAGCTTGGGGCGCAGCACCATGGCGCGGGCAATCGCGATGCGCTGGCGCTGGCCGCCGGAGAATTCATGCGGGTAGCGGTCCATCGCCGCCGGGTCGAGGCCGACCTCGCGCATCACCTCCGCCACCAGCTCGCGCGGCTTGCGGTGCTGGTCCACCTTGTGGATGGCCAGCCCCTCGGCAATGATCTGCGCGCAGGTCATCCGCGGACTGAGCGAGCCGAAGGGGTCCTGGAACACGATCTGCATGTCCTTGCGCAGGCGGCGCAGCTCGCGGGTGGACCATTTGCGCAGGTCCTGGCCGCAGAAGGTCACCGCGCCCTCGGACGCGATCAGCCGCATGATCGCCAGCGCCAGCGTGGTCTTGCCCGAACCACTCTCGCCGACGATGCCCAGGGTCTCGCCCGCGCGCACCCGCAGCGACATCGGGTTCACCGCCTTGACGTGCCCCACGGTGCGTTTCAGCAGCCCGCGCTGGATCGGGAACCAGACCTTGAGGTCGCGGGCCGAGACCAGCTCCTCCGCGTCCGGTGCCACCGGTTTCGGCTGGCCCGAAGGCTCCGCCGCCAGCAGTTTCTGCGTATACGGATGTTTGGGCGCGGCAAAGATCTCCGCTGCCGGGCCTTCCTCGACGATCTCGCCATTCTTCATCACGCAGACCCGGTCGGCAATGCGGCGCACGATGGCCAGATCATGGGTGATGAACAACAGCCCCATGCCCTCGCTTTTCTTCAGCTCCGCCAGCAGGTCGAGGATCTGCGCCTGAATGGTCACGTCCAGCGCCGTTGTCGGCTCATCCGCGATCAGGATGTCGGGCTTGTTGGCCAGCGCCATGGCAATCATCACCCGCTGCCGCTGGCCGCCGGACAGCTGGTGCGGATAGGCGCTGAGCCGGTTTTCCGCATCGCGGATGCCGACCTTGTCCAGCAGCTCCAGAATCCGCGCCCGCGCCGCCTTGCCTGCCAGCCCCTGGTGCAGCGCCAGTGATTCCGCCAGCTGGCGCTCAATCGTGTGCAGAGGGTTGAGCGAGGTCATCGGCTCCTGAAAGATGAAGCTGATGTCATTGCCGCGCACCTGCATCAGGTGCTTTTCATCCGCGCCGACCATCTCCTGCCCGTCGTAGGTGACCGAGCCCTCGACTATCGCGCTGTCACCCAGCAGCGACACGGTGGACAGCGCCGAAACCGATTTGCCGGAGCCCGACTCGCCCACCAGCGCCACGGTCTCGCCGCGGCCGACGGAAAAGGAGACGCCGCGCACGGCCTCCGTCAGCTTGCCGTCCTGACGGAAGGAGACGCGGAGGTTTTGGACGTTCAGAAGGGGAGCGTTTGTCGTGGTCATTTATTCTGCGTCTCCGGTAACCCAGTTTCCGCCCGGGACGTTTGCGGCCCGGGCTGCGCCTGCCTGCCCCTCGGCAGGCGCATTTGCGCCCGCCCAGGCAGGCACAGCCCTCGCGTTTGTCTCCAAAATTACCCTCATGAAAACGTCTTCCGCGGGTCGAAGGCATCGCGCACGCCCTCAAAGATGAACACCAGCAGCGACAGCATGATTGCGAAGGTAAAGAACGCGGTGAAGGCCAGCCAGGGCGCCTGCAGGTTCTGCTTGGCCTGCAACGTCATCTCGCCCAGCGACGGCGCCGAGGACGGCAGCCCGAAGCCGAGGAAATCCAGCCCCGCCAAAGACGAGATCGTGCCAGTGACGATGAAGGGCATCATGGTCAGCGTCGCCACCATCGCATTGGGCAGCATGTGGCGGAACATGATCGTCATGTTGCCGACCCCCAGCGCCTTGGCCGCGCGCACGTATTCCAGGTTGCGCGCGCGCAGGAACTCGGCCCGCACCACGCCCACCAGCGCGGTCCAGCCGAACAGCACCATCAGGAACACCAGGAGCCAGAAACTGCGCCCCAGCACCGCGAACATGATGATGATGACATAGAGCGTCGGCGTCGCGCTCCAGATCTCGATCGCGCGCTGGAAGATCAGGTCGAGCCAGCCGCCGAAATAGCCCTGCACCGCACCTGCGATGATGCCCAGAACCGTCGCCGCGCCGGTCACGATCAGGGTGAACAGGATCGACAGGCGGAAGCCGTGGATCACCCGCGCCAGCACGTCGCGCTTGGTATCGTCGGTGCCCAGCCAGTTCTGGCTGTTGGGCGGCAGGGGCGCCGCGCCGGGGCGGTCGACGGAGGTGTTGTAGCTGTAGGGGATCGGCGGCCACAGCGTCCAGCCTTCGTAGAACCCTTCGGCCTGATAGGTGCCCGCATCGATCTGCTCCAGGATGCCCTCGGGATCGTCAAAGCAATCCTCGATGCCGCCGGAGCGGATCAGGCATTCCACCTCCGGGTCGCGGTAGGGCGCCTCGGTCTGGAAATCGCCGCCGAATTCGGTCTCCGGGTAGAACTTGAAGATCGGCGTGTACAGCTCGCCGCGGTAGCTGGCGAGGATCGGTTTTTCATTGGCCAGGAAATCGGCGAACAGCGACAGCGTGAACAGCACCGAGAAGATGATCAGCGACCAGTAGGCGCGCTTGTTCTTGCGGAAATTGTTCCAGCGGCGCTGGTTCAGGGGGGAAAGTGCCATGGCTCAGCCCTCCCGCTTTTCAAAGTCGATGCGCGGATCGACCAGCACATACATCAGGTCCGAAATGATCCCGACCACCAGGCTCATCAGGCCAAAGATGAACAGCGTGCCGAAGATCACCGGGTAATCCCGCGCCACCGCGGCCTCGAACCCCAGCCGCCCCAGACCGTCGAGCGAGAAGATCGTCTCGATGATCAGCGAACCGGAAAAGAAGATACCGATGAACACCGACGGAAAACCCGCGATCACGATCAGCATCGCGTTGCGGAACACATGGCCGTACAGCACCCGGTTCTCGCTCAGCCCCTTGGCGCGGGCGGTCATCACATACTGCTTCTTGATCTCATCAAGGAAAGAGTTCTTGGTCAGCAGCGTCAGCGTCGCAAAGGCACCGATGGTCGAGGCCAGCACCGGCAGCGCGATGTGCCAGAAATAATCGGCCACCTTGCCCAACAGGCTCAGATCCTCCCAATTGTCCGAGGTCAGCCCGCGCAACGGGAAGATCTGCCAGTAGGAGCCACCGGCAAACAGCACCAGGAGCATGATTGCAAACAGGAACGACGGGATCGCATAGGCCGCGATGATCACGCCGCTGGTCCAGGTGTCGAACCGCGAGCCATCCGTCAGCGCCTTGCGAATGCCCATCGGGATCGAGATCAGATAGGCGATCAGCGTCGACCACAGGCCAAGCGAGATCGATACCGGCATCTTTTCCAGCACCAGCTCGGTCACGCCGATCTTGCGAAAATAGCTCTCGCCGAAATCGAACTGTACGTAGTTCCACATCATGTTGATGAACCGCTCCAGCGGCGGCTTGTCGAACCCGAATTCGCGTTCCAGCTCCTCGATGAACTCGGGCGGCAGGCCCTGGGCGCCCGCGTAGCGATCCGTGGCGCCGCCGGATTCGATCTCGGCGCCGCTGCCACCGGCAAAGCCCTCGAACACGTCACCGGCGCCCTGCTGCTGGGCGATGATCTGCTCGATCGGGCCGCCGGGCACGAATTGCACCAGCACGAAATTCACCACCATGATGCCGAACAGCGTCGGGATCACCAAAAGCAGGCGTCGAAGAATATAGGCTGCCATGTCGGGGAGTTACCTCAGCGCGCCGGACGCCTTCAGCGCCGCTTCGCGTTCGGGGTCCACCCACCACAGGTCCAGGTAGCCCAAAGTGAAGGGCGGCAGCGTCTCGGGATAGGCATACATGTCGTAGTAAGCGGTCCAATATTCCGCGACATACCCGTCGGGGATCACGAAGAACTCGTAGCGCAAGGCGCGGTCCAGCGCCATCAGCGCCGCGTCCTGCTCTTCCTGATTGGTGGTGTCGAAGGACCCCTCGAGGATTGCGTCCACCAGCGGGCTGGCGAGGCCCGCGGGGTTGAACAGGCTGAACTCCGCCTCCTTGGAGCCATACATCTGCGTCAGACCGCCACCGGTGGTCAGAAACGCGCCATACCGGTCGGTATAGACCATGTCGTAATCCCGTTCCCGGCTGCGCAGCGTGAACTGCGCCGGATCGACCTTCTCCGCCGAGGCATCGACGCCGATGGCCTGCAGGTTCTGAACATAGGTTTCGATCATGGTGGCGACGGATCCCGTCATGTTGGACGGATAAGGGATGTTCACCTTCAGCGTCCGCCCCTGCGCATTGCGCCGCAAGGCACCATCGCCCACAGGCCAGCCAGCCTCGTCCAGCATCTGCGAGGCCTTGCGCAGGTTGCGGCGGTCGTTCAGCCGATCCGGCTTCGAGGTATGGGTGGTGACCACTTCATTTTCCAGCACCTCTGCCGGCACCACGTCCCCCAGGCTCTGCAGGAACGCCAGTTCCGCGCCTTCGGGCACGCCGGTGGCCTCCAGGTGGGTGCCTTCGACAAAGGAGTCGCGCTGCGTGCTGAGACCGAACAGCAGCGATTCATTCACCCATTCAAAGTTGAACGCCAGCGCCAGTGCCTTGCGCACGGATTTGTCGGCAAACTGCGGCTTGGCCAGGTTGAACACGAACCCCGAGGGCGATGGCGGGCTGCCATCCGGGATTTCATCCATCACCACGCTGCCCGCCGCCAGCTTCGGAAAGTCATAGCCCGAGGCCCAGCGCTTGGCGTCGGTTTCCTGGCGGAAGGTGTATTCGCCCGCCTTGAAGGCCTCGAACGCGGCGGTCTGGTCCGCGAAATACTCCACCCGGATGCGGTCATAGTTGTAGCGGCCGCGGTTCACCGGCAGATCCTTGGCCCAATAGTCATCGCGGCGGGTGTAGACGATGCGACGGTTGACGTCGAAGCTCTCCAGCTTGTAGGGGCCCGAGCCCACCGGCACCTCCAGGCGCGGCTCATCCAGGCGGCGGTTTTCCGGGTCTTCCTCGAACCACGCCTTGGAGAACACGGTGGTATTGCCGACGGTCTCGATCAGGCTGCGGCGGCTGACATCGGGGTGGAAGGTGAATTTCACCGTCAGGTCGTCGAGCACCTCGGCGCTGGTCACCATATGGCCCACCGCCTGCGCATAGGACGGCAACCCCTGGGTGATGAACAGCTTGTGGCTGTAGACAACGTCATGGGCCGTCACCGGCGTGCCATCCCAGAACCGTGCCTCGGGGCGCATGTGGAAAATCACGTAGTTGCGGCCCTCGTCATACTCCAGGCTCTCGGCCAGCAGGCCGTAGTACTGGCCGATGGAGTCGTCGGAACTGACCAGCAGGCTGTCATACTGGATCGTGGTCAGCGCCCCGGCGCGACCTTTGCGGGAATAGGGGTTGAGCGAATCGAAGGTGCCCGACGCCCCGAGCGAAATCTCGCCCCCTTTGGGCGCATCCGGGTTCACATAGGCAAAATGCTCGAAATCGGCCGGGTAGTCGAGATTGCCGAAATAGGAATACCCGTGGCTGGTGATGACCTTGTCAGCGGCCTCCGCCTCGGGCGTGCCCTCTGCCTGCGCCAACGTCGCCGTCAGCGCCAGGATCAGCGACAGCGCCAACATCTGCGCGAACATCACTGCGGTCTGCATCGGATACGCCCGTTCCTTCACGCCTGCCCGCGCCACAGCCTGAGCCGTTTTCATCTGCCTTGACCTCCTGTTGCCCGGTGCCTGCCGCCGGAGTTTTCTGCCATCCCAAGCTAATGTCCGCCCGCGGTCACTTTCAAGTTGAGATTGGAGGATTTCCATCACCATCCGTCACAATCAGGACAATCCCCGCCCAGCGCTCGGCCACACGGCAAACACTTGCCCAAACGGCAAAAAAGCCGCTGCCCGGGGCAGCGGCTTTTTCGGATAGCTGGGACAGCGACGGATCAGTCGTCGAGGCTGTCCAGATAGGCGATCAGGTTCACCCGATCCGACTGTTTCTTCAGCCCGGAGAACGACATGGTGGTGCCGGAAGCATAGGCCGACGGCTTGGCCAGGAAGGCATCCAGCTCTTCCGGCGTCCAGTCCTTGTCCGCCAGGGCGGTCAGAGCACCCGAATAGCCGAAACCGGAAACCGAGGCGATATCACGGCCAACAACCCCATACAGATAGGGACCCGTGGCGTTAGCGCCATCTTCCAGCTTGTGGCAAGCCGAGCACTTCTTGAATACTTTTGCGCCTTTGGCGACATCAGCCGAGGCCATCAGCTCGTCAAAGCTGACCTCCGGCTCGTCGCTGGCCGCGTCATCGGCGGAGGCGACTTCGATCACGTAGGCAGCCTCTCCGTGGCTGTCCACGTGATACAGTTCTTCTGCGGCCCATTTGCCCAGGAGGAATACCAGGAACGCGCCACAGAAACCTGCGGTCGCTTTGGTAAGGGTCATTGTGTCAAACATGAATCGCGGGTCCATTTAGCTGTCTGGGGGGGTGTCTAAGGCTTCCCCTCGCCAGTGGCAAGGTATAGACAGCGCGACGAAACGCCCATTTGCTGAAGTTTTGCACCGGAAACACACCCATGACCCGCAAGATCGCCATTCAGGGGGAGCTGGGCTCCTACAGCCACGAGGCCTGCCGCAACGCGCGCCACGACATGGAGGTGCTGCCCTGCCGCACCTTTGAAGACGCCATCGCAGCGGTCAAGAGCGGCGAGGCGGAACAGGCGATGCTGCCGGTCGAGAACTCGACCTACGGGCGGGTGGCCGACATTCACCGCCTGCTGCCCCACAGCGGGCTGCACATCATCGACGAGGCCTTCGTGCGGGTGCACATCAACGTGCTGGGCGTGCCGGGGGCCAAGCTGGAAGACATCCGCGAGGCGAAATCGCACCTGGTGCTGCTGCCGCAATGCGGCACCTTCCTGCGCGAACACGGCATCCAGGGCCGGGTCAGCCCCGACAACGCCCGCGCGGCCCGTGACGTGGCCGAGGCCGGCGACAAGCACGTGGCGGCCCTGGCCAGCGAACTGGCCGGCGAAATCTACGGTCTGGAGGTGCTGGCGCGCCACATCGAGGACAATGGCGACAACACGACCCGCTTCCTGATCATGGCGCCGGAACCGGATTACCGCCGTCGCGGTACCCACAGCATGATCACCAGCTTCGTGTTCCAGGTACGCAACATTCCCGCCGCGCTCTACAAGGCGATGGGCGGCTTTGCCACCAACGGCATCAACATGACCAAGCTGGAAAGCTATATGGTCGACGGCTCCTTCACGGCGACCCAGTTCTATGCCGATATCGAAGGCCACCCCGAAGATCCCAATGTGCAGCTGGCGATGGATGAGCTGAAGTATTTCACCACCAACGTCGAGGTTCTGGGCGTCTACCCGGCCAACCACGGCCGGTTCTGACGCCACGATTTCGGCAGTCGCCCCCGGTCGCGCCACGGCTTCAAACACCGGTCAAGTCAGCCTCCCTGCCTGCGTCCGCGCGGGCAGCAACCTCGTGCAGGCCATACCGCCGTTCTAGCGACGCGGCCGCTCTGGCACACCGAAATGACTGTCGCACGCCCATGTCGGGCGGATAATTTTCGAGTGCGTGTGTGGGGGGGGGGAGTTAAAGTGAGAGGCTGGACATCGACCCAAGCGGGGCTCGTTGTGGCTGCTTCCTTCCGGACCTGACCAGGTTGGCGAGGCGCTTGCCCGCGCCAACCTCTCGAATCCCGATATAAGGGGCATAATCCGGAATGACAAGGGCAGCTGCACACCCGCCAGACAGGACTAGAGATGCAGCTCCAGTTCCCAGAATCCCTGCTCATTGAACCCCCGTGGCACCGCCAGACCGGCAGGCAGTTCTGCCAGGTGGCGCGCCGCGCCCGGACCGGTCACCGCAACCGCGCGCGCACCCGGCAGGGACGCCAGCTTCCACGGGTAAGGCGCGGCCTCCAGCGGGTCGGTCTTCAGCCGTCCCTGCAGGTAATCACGCACCGCGTCCCGGATCAGCAGCGGCGGCAGGGACAGCTCCTCGGCCTCGTGCAACATCCGGAAACTGCCGCCGCCCCGCACCCGGTAGCTGTTGGCGGCAACCGCGAACTTCTGTTCGGGATCCACCGGATGGCCGCGCCACCGCAGCTCGCGAATGCGCCGGGCCTGCGGGTTGATGCGCTCTCCGGTGGCCGAGAACCGGGGCGGTTGCGACGGGTCGATGCGGTACTGCAATCCGAACATCACGTCGAAATTGTGCCCCGCGCGGGCCGGATCCGCCAGCAGCTGGCCACTGCGCCCGGGTGTCAGCCGGTTGAACAGCCCCGCCGACATCTCCAACCAGTCCAGCAACTGGCCGCCGCTCACGGTCACCACGCGCAACTCATTGGGGAAGATCTGCAAATCGGCGATATTGCGGGCGCTCAGGTCCCCGGCGGAAATATCGGTGTAGAACTGCGGCCCGGCGCGACCGCCGAACTTGCAGGGCGCCACCGCTGACAGCAGCGGCAGCTCTCCCGCGGCACTTTGCGCCAGCAGCGGCCGAACCGCCGCCGCCTGCGCCGCCGCGACCAGCGCCAGACCGCGGTCCGGCGCAAAGAAGGTGAAATAGGAATGCATCGCCACGTCCGAGGAACCGGCAGGCTGCCGCATGCGCTCCTGGGTGCGCTGATGGTCCTGCGACAACGCCGCCACCAGCTCGGGGGATTCCGCGGCCAGCGACTGGATCGCGCCGGCATTGCCCTTGCAGGCCACCGGCCGCAACCGCGCCTGTCCCGAGACCAGCCGCCAGCCCCCGTCCCCGTACCGCAGGTCGAGGTCAAGCACGCCCAGGTGCGAGCCATGGGCGCCGGGCATCACCACGGGCTTGTCCAGCGGATGCGCCGGATCCGGCAGCGTCAGATGGGTATGACCGCCCACCAGCGCATCGATCGGCGGCAAGGCCGCCAGCTGCTCCAGCGCATTTTCCGTGCTGTCGCCGCCGCCCGCCGCCGAAAGCGCGCCGCCGTCATCGCCAAGCCCGGTATGGGCCAGCGCCAGCACCACATCGCAGCCTTCCGTCTTCAGGCGCCAGGCCTGCTCGGCCGCGGTATCGACGATCCCGGTGGCGCGCAGCTGCCCCTGCAGCCCGCGACCACCCCAGACCAGCGTCTGTGGCGGCAGCACCGACAGCAACCCGATGCGCACAGGCGGCAGATCGGGACAGCTGTCCAGTTGCCGCTCCAGGATCGCCGCCTCTCCAAAAGGCAGGTGCAGCCCGGGCCGGGCCGCCCGCAGGTTCGAACACAGCACCGGGCAGCGCACGTCTGCCAACACCCGCGACAGCCGCTCCAGCCCGATATCAAAGTCGTGGTTGCCCAGCCCGACCGCGTCATACCCCAGCACGTCAAAGGCCACCGCCAGCGGATGCGGTCGGGTGCTGCCCGGCTCGATATCGCCGAGCGGCGCGCCCTGGAAACCGTCGCCATTGTCGACCAGCAAACAGGCCTCGCCGCGTGCCGCGGCTTCGGCGCGCTCCTCGGCGATCAGGCTGGCCACGCGCGACAGCCCGACGGCCGGATCGGCGCGGTCGGCATAATAGTCGTGCCCCAGCAGGTGACAGTGCAGATCCGTCGTGGCGAGCACGCGCAGCCGCCCGGAGGTCCGGGCGGGGGGCTTGTCCACCGCAACCGTCATGTCTGCTCCCGTGTCGGCACTTAGGGTCCGCTTCTGTAGGCTACGCTTTACCGCGTGTTTCTCCGCCCCATTTGAATCAGCGTTTTAACGATTTGCAAAGGCACCTTTTGAGTGCTGCGACATTTTTCTGAGCGCCGCCGTGACATGCTCTGCCGCCAAAGACATTTTGCACCCTGCCTTTTTGCCCCGCGAGCGCCTTGCTCCGATCGGGCGGTGTTGCGTTGCAGTGACAGGCAAGCCCGGATCGCGCAACATGGCTGGCTCCCGGCCAACCGGGCTGGCAAGGAAACCGCAAGATGCCTCGGGAGACCGCCATGAAACATGCAGAACAGGTGACTTTCGGTGGCGGTGCGCTGAACCGCGCCGCCCATCTGCGCACCGACGCTGTAGCGCTGGACGCAGCCTGGCGCGCAGCCGATGCAGCCGTGCTGCTGCTGTGGCGCGGCAAACCGCTGACCCGGCGCCCACAGGCAGAGGCTCCGCCACAGGGGCTTGCCCTGACGGCCCCCGATCACCCGCTTGTCGCCCCCCTGCGCGACACGGCCCTGTTCCTTGGCCTGACACCGCAGGGTGCACCGCGCTTTGCCTGCGACCTCGGCGACTGGCAGCCCGCGGATCTGGACGCAGCGTCGCTCGAGGCCTTCAGCGACGCCAGCGAACAGCAACACCCGGAACTGCCGCAGGGCCACGTCTTTGCCGAACTGCGCCGCATCATGACCATGCTCACGCCGCTGGAAGCCGAAATGGCCGCCACGGCAAAGGCGCTTCTGGCCTGGCACCGCAGCCACGGGTTCTGCGCCTGCTGCGGCGCGCCCAGCGTCATCGCGCAGGCGGGCTGGCAACGCCTCTGCCCTGCCTGCAAGGCGCCGCATTTCCCGCGCACCGATCCGGTGGTCATCATGCTCATCACCCATGGCGACAGCGTGCTCCTTGGCCGCTCGCCCGGCTGGCCCGAGGGGATGTATTCGCTGCTGGCCGGTTTTGTCGAACCGGGCGAGACGCTGGAAGCCGCCGTCCGGCGCGAGGTGCTGGAGGAGACCGGCGTGGAGGTCGGCGCGGTCAGCTACCTTGCCTCCCAGCCCTGGGCCTTTCCGATGTCGCTGATGTTCGGCTGCGCCGGCACCGCGCTGAGCCGCGACATCACCATCGACCCGGCCGAGATCGAAGACGCGCTCTGGGTCAGCCGCCAGGAGATGATGACGGCCTTTGCTGGCGAACACCCGTTGATCAAACCGGCCCGAAAGGGCGCAATTGCGCATTTTCTGCTCAAGAACTGGCTTGCGGACACGCTGGACTAGAGCGCATATTTGTGTCCAGCGCGAGAGGCACGCTCCCCCCTGTCACCGCACGGGGTACAACAGGCACGCACATCAGACATTCGGGACAGGCAGGCGAGCATGGAATTCAAAGGCAACGAAGATATCGAAGCACCTATTGCGGACGTTTTTGGGGCGATCTCCGACTTTGAACTGATGGAACGCTCCGCCCTGCGCCGCAGCATCGAGGTGCAGCGCACCGGCGATCCTGCCCACCCCGAGGCGGGGCTGACCTGGGATCTGAATTTTGCCTTCCGCGGCAAGCAGCGTGAGGCCCGGCTGGTCCTGGCCGACTATTCGCCGGTGACCGGCATGACCATCACCGGCGGTGGCAGCGGTCTGGATGGCCGCATGGAGGTGGAGCTGGTGCCCCTGTCCCCCCAGCGCACCCGCCTCTCGGTCCGGCTGAAACTGGAGGCAAGCACCCTGACCGGACGGTTGCTGCTGCAGTCTCTGAAACTGGCGCGCAACAACCTCAACCGTCGCTTCAAACTGCGCCTGGCCGATTACGCGGGCCTGACCGAGGCGCGGCTGAAGAGCACCGCCTGATCGCATCGCCCGACAGCCCCGGCTGGCGCCCCATTGGCAAGTCCATTGCAGGCAGACCTGCGGCCGCCGCGCGGTCGCCTTACGCTCCGTTCCTCCGGCGGCGGATGCGGATTTGCGATTGACGCGCCGGGTCCGCAGCCGCTACCGCTAAGGGGATGGTTCCCGCGCCGCGACGGATCGTGGCCGGGATGAAAAGGGAATGCGGTGCGTCCGGCCTCGGGCCGGACAAGTCCGCAACTGCCCCCGCAACTGTAAGCGGCGAGCGACCCCGGACAATCCACTGGCCCTCGGGCCGGGAAGGACCGGATCAGCATCGACCCGCAAGTCAGGAGACCTGCCATCACATGTGAAACTCGAACCCGGACGGGGCGTCCGGGCAGGGTCTGACGGCTGCGGTTGCCCGGCGACGGGCGGACTGGCACCGCTTCTCCCCCTGCCCCTCTGCCCCGCCACGCGCGGAGGGCGCATTGATGATTTGGAGCGACCAGACCCACGGCTACACGGCCACCGACTGTCCCGACCTGGGCCGTCCCTGCCCGGCAGCGGAACGCATGATCACCCGGTTAGCGGCGGCGTTGACGCAGGCGCGTCCGCTGACGCAGGAGGATTTTGAAATCACCGGCAACACCGTGCTGGACGGCTGCCCCAAGTCCTGCCCGGCGCAATTCGCCGCCAGCCATGACAGGATCCGCATCTACTGCGGTGTCGAGGCCCAGACCCCGCGGGCCGGGCTCGACCGTTTTGCGGATGCCATGTTCGGCGCCGGCGACAGTGGCTTTGCTGCCACCGCGGCAACGGCGCGCCCCTGCGCCCTGATCGAGGCGATCCCGAACCCCGCCCACGCACAAGCCGCAACGCAGGTTCCGCTCGGCTGACGCCTCCCGGCCCCCGCTACCGCGCTCGCGACCTGCGCCGTTGGCGGTCCGGCCCCGGCTGCTGCATGTCTTCAGCTGGGGCGCCGCAGCCGCATGCGACCGGCGTAGGCCCATTCCATCTGGGCCTGGGTCTCCACCGCGCAGGGGCGCAAGCTGCGCAGCCGCGCCAGCGCCTGCGCCGGCAGCTCGCCGGCTTCGATCATCAGCCGCAGCACCGCCATGCCAGAGCGCCCGCAGCCGCCCTTGCAATGTACCAGCACCCGACCGCCTCCGGCCAGCGCGCGCCGCGCCTTGCGGCTGGCGGTCGGCCATTTCAAGGCCACCCGCCTCGACGGGGTGTCGAAGTCCGCCACCGGCAAGTGGATCCAGCGACAGGCCATGCTTTGCAGATCCGCGCCCAGGCGCACACCGCCCGCGGCGACTTGCTCCGCCTCCGTTGTCATCGAGATCACCAGCCCCGGCTTCCACGCGTTGATCTGGGCGAGATCACCGACATAATCGCCACCGCTCCCCGGCAACTTGCACAGGGCCAGCAGACCGCCGCCAACCGACAGGGCGTGAAGGGTCAGATTGACGGGGTCGTGAGCCGCCATCGGCGCGGGCGTCGGCTGCTCCGCCACGCCAGAGGTTTTGTCAGAATGCATGGCGCCTCCCTGCCTGCGCGCGCCCCGCCCGATCCCACCCGGGCCTT
This sequence comes from Leisingera sp. S2M4, assembly GCF_055398055.1. Taxonomy (NCBI): domain Bacteria; kingdom Pseudomonadati; phylum Pseudomonadota; class Alphaproteobacteria; order Rhodobacterales; family Roseobacteraceae; genus Leisingera; species Leisingera sp. S2M4. The sequence continues at coordinate 2,057,451 of NZ_AP040861.1, read as the reverse complement.
ACCACCGAGTCTAGCCGCGCCAGCCGCAAATCCCAAAAGGTTTTTCCGCCGCCCCGCGCCGCCCTTCTGCGGTGGACGAACCGGGCGCGCTCCAATACCCTGCGCGATACGCGGCATAACCAATCCGAATCCGGCACGAGACACCATGAGCGACACCCCCAGCGAAAGCGGCCCATCCCAATACCAGGTACTGGCGCGCAAATACCGGCCCGAGACCTTTGCCGACCTGGTCGGCCAGGACGCCATGGTCCGCACGCTGAAGAACGCCTTTGCCGCCGACCGCATCGCCCAAGCCTTCATCATGACCGGCATCCGCGGCACCGGGAAGACCACCACCGCGCGGATCATCGCCAAGGGCATGAACTGCATCGGCGTCGACGGCACCGGCGGCCCGACCACCGACCCCTGCGGCAAGTGCGAACATTGCGTGGCGATCATGGAAGGCCGCCACGTCGACGTAATGGAGATGGACGCCGCCTCCCGCACCGGCGTCGGCGACATCCGCGAGATCATCGACTCGGTGCAGTACCGCGCCGCCTCCGCGCGCTACAAGATCTACATCATCGACGAGGTCCACATGCTGTCGACCTCCGCTTTCAACGCCCTGTTGAAGACGCTGGAGGAGCCGCCGGCGCATGTGAAGTTCATCTTCGCCACCACCGAGATCCGCAAGGTGCCGGTCACCGTTCTGTCGCGCTGCCAGCGCTTTGATCTGCGCCGCATCGAGCCGGAGGTGATGATCTCACTGTTGCGCCGGATCGCCACCGCCGAAGGGGCCGAGATTGCCGATGACGCGCTGGCGCTGATCACCCGCGCCGCCGAAGGCTCGGCCCGCGATGCGACCTCGCTCTTGGACCAGGCGATCTCCCACGGGGCGGGCGAGACCACCGCCGATCAGGTCCGCGCCATGCTGGGCCTGGCCGACCGCGGCCGGGTGCTGGACCTGATGGACATGATCCTGCGCGGCGACGCCGCAGGTGCCCTCACCGAGCTCAGCGCGCAATATGCCGAAGGCGCCGATCCCCTGGCGGTGCTGCGCGACCTGGCCGAGATCACCCACTGGGTTTCGGTCGTCAAGATCACCCCCGACGCCGCCGAGGACCCCACCGTCAGCCCGGACGAGCGCGCCCGCGGCCTGGCGATGGCCGAAACCCTGCACATGCGGGTGCTCAGCCGGATGTGGCAATTGCTGCTGAAGGCGCTGGAGGAAGTGGCCGCCGCCCCCAACGCGATGATGGCCGCCGAGATGGCGGTGATCCGCATGACCCATGTGGCCGACCTGCCCACCCCAGAGGAACTGGTGCGCAAGCTGAAGGACGCAACCCCGCCGCCCCTGCCGCCAAATGGCCCCGGCGGTGGCGCGATGGCCGGTATGGGTGGCATGGGCAGCGCCCCGGGGGCACCGGCCTCGGGCGCCCCGGTCGGCTATGGCCAGCCGGAGCCCGGTCCGGGCGGCCCCGGCAGCGGGCCGATGGCCCATGGCGGTGGCGGCACCATGGCCGCTTTGGCGCCACAGGTTGATGCCGCTCTGGCCCGCTATCCGACGTTTGAACATGTCGTCGAGCTGATCCGCAGCCGCCGCGACGGCCTGCTGCTGGAGTATGTCAAAAGCTACGTGCGGCTGGTGGCCTATCAGCCCGGGCGCATCACCTTCCAGCTCACCGAGGATGCACCGCGCGACCTGACCAAGCGCCTCAGCGAGCAGCTGAAGGCCTGGACCCATTACAACTGGTTCTTCTCGATCGTCAGCGAGGGCGGCGGCGAAACCATCAGCGAGCGCGAGAATGCCGCCGAAAACGCCCTGCGCGCCAAGGCCAGCGAACACCCGCTGGTGCAGGCGGTGCTGGAAAGCTTCCCGAAGGCCAAGATCACCCGCATCCGCACCCCCGAGGAGCTTGCCGCCGAAGTGGCCGCCGAAGCCTTGCCCGAGGTCGAGGACGAGTGGGACCCCTTCGAGGAGGGCTGACCGCGGCAGCGCGGCGAAGCTGCCCCTTGTTTCATGGCCCCTGCCCCCGTATCTAGCGGGGCAAACCGGAATTCTCAGGAGAGATCACATGCTCAAAGGCCTCGGCGGTCTTGGCGACATGGCCAAGATGATGAAATCGGCTCAAGAACTGCAAACCAAGATGACCGAGATGCAGGAAGAGCTGCATAACCTCATGGTCACCGGCGAGGCCGGCGCGGGTCTGGTCAAGGCCACGGCCTCTGCCAAGGGCGACCTCAAGGGGCTGGACATCGACCCCTCGATCTTCAACGGCGACGACAAGGAAGTGGTCGAGGACCTGATCCTGGCCGCGATAAAGGACGCCCAGGCTAAGGCCGCGGAGAAGGCCAAGGAAGAAATGGCCAAGCTGACCGAAAGCATGGGCCTGCCCAAGGACATCAAGCTGCCGTTTTGAACACGGCGCCATACCTCTGCAAAGGGCGGTCCCGACGGGGCCGCCTTTTCCGTGACCGCGGCCCGCCCACGGCGCAAACAAAAGCCGAACATTTTGCCGCCGTGCCCTTGCGCTCCCCCCGCGGCATCAGCCTATATGAGAGGCAGAACAAAGGCCCGCGCACATGATCCGCAACTCGACCAGCGACATCGAAGACCTGATTGCCCTGATGGCCAAACTGCCGGGCCTCGGGCCGCGTTCGGCACGCCGCGCGGTTCTGCACCTGATCCGCAAGCGCGGCCTGCTGCTGGCGCCGCTGGCCGAAACCATGGCCGAAGTCGCCGCCACCGCGCGCGAATGTCTCAACTGCGGCAACATCGGCACCGCCGAGATCTGCCCGCTCTGCACCGATGAGGAGCGCGCCAACGGCGAACTTTGCGTGGTTGAGGATGTCTCCGACCTCTGGGCGATGGAGCGCGCGCTGGTGTTCAAGGGCCGCTACCACGTGCTCGGCGGCACCCTGTCGGCGCTGGACGCGGTCGGGCCCGAGGATTTGCGCATTCCGCGGCTGATCGACCGGGTGTCCACCGAAGGCATCACCGAGGTGATCCTGGCGCTGAACGCCACCATCGACGGGCAGACCACCGCCCATTACATCGCCGACCAGCTGCAGGGGAAGGTCAAGCTGACCTCGCTGGCGCAGGGCGTGCCGATCGGCGGCGAGCTGGACTACCTCGACGACGGCACCATCTCCGCGGCCCTGCGCGCCCGCAAGGAAATCTGACCCCAGCCATTCCGACGGCCGCCTCGCCAGTCAGCCAAGCACCGCCTGGTAGAGATGTTCCTTGGTGAAGGGCTTGTCCAGCACCTGCACATCCGCCAGCGCCGGAAAACCCGCATCGGCGGCGCTAATGGCAAAACCGCTCATCATCACCGCACTCAGCCCCGGCTGCGCGGCGCGCAGCTGCGACAGGGTTTCCCAGCCGCCCCGCCCGGGCATGTTCATGTCGATCACCGCCCCGTCGAACGGCCCGCCGCTTCCCTGAAGCGCCAGCGCCGCGTCGCAGCCATCCGCCAGGGAAACGTCGCACCCGCGCAGCTTCAGCAGCCCAGCCACCGCCCGGCGTACGGTTTCTTCGTCGTCCACCACCAGGATGCGCCGCCGGTCCGCCATCGACGGCGGCGGCGCTGCGTCCCGGGCGGCTGGATCCGGCGCGGTCTCAGTCGCGGTCTCGGGCGCGATCTCAGGCGGCGCATCCCCGCCCTCGCGCCCGGCGCACAGCAGCTGGCGCACAAGGCCGGTCGCCGCCTGCACCCCCTCGGCCACCACTTCAACGTGGCGCTCTGCCGGATGACCGCCGCCGAGGCAGGCCAGGGCCAGCTCGGTGCGCCCCTGCATGGCCGCCAGGACGTTGTTGAATTCATGGGCGACCGTGCCTGCAAGCTGATCAAAGCTGCGCGCCTCGGGCGCAACCGGCGCGGCCCGCTCCTCCTCGTTGCGGCGCCGGTCATCGCGGCGGCGGCGCAGGTCCCGCCCGATGCGGGCCAGGAAGACCTCGATCAGCCGATTGTCGAGACCCGCGCGCTCCAGCTTCCGGTCATGCAGCAGGGCGAAATGGCCGATCATCTGGCCTTCAGCGTCCCGGATCGCGAAGCCGAGATAGCTCTGCAATGCGCATATCTCCTCCGCGCCGCCCGCGGCAAAGGAGACCTGCCAATCGCCCGCCTCCAGCACATCGCGGGCCGCGTGGGCTTCCGGCTGGTCACGCAGGCTGGCGCAAGGCGCGCCCGCAAAGGACACCACCGCATCCGCCGCCACCGGCAGCCGCAGCCCCCCGGCGCAGCAGGCCAGAACGCGATAGCTGTCGGTCGTCTCCTCCCGCCGCTCCGCGATGAAGGCCGCGCGCGCATTGAAGGCCCGCTGGAGCTGCTCCGCCAGCCAGCCAAAGGTCTCCGCCGTGCCCGCCCCGTCGCAACCGACGGCCAAGGCCGCCAGCGCGGCCTCGACCTGCATCGCGGCCACTTCTGCGGCCAGCCGTGGCCGATGGGCGTCCATCAGGGCCGCCACCTGTTGACAGAGGTCGGCAGGGACCGCGCGCCGCCACGCCGCCTGAATCAGGCCCATGGCCTCACCATCTGCGCGGCACAGCGCCACGCCGACATAGCTCTGGATCCCTTCCTCGGCGCAAATCTCATCCCGCGGGAAACGGGCCCGGACGCCGTCCGCCGTCACCTGAACGCGCCCCTGCCGCAGCACCTCTCCCGCCGCGGTCGCTTCGCACTCCATGTCCAGATCATCCACCGGCAGCCCATCAAAGCGGCTGACCAGGCACCGCACCCGGTCGACCGCGCCGATCCGGCGGTCGCCGATGGCCACGAAGTCGGCGCCGAACTGCCGCGACAGCTGCTCGACCAGCGCCTCGCAATACGCCCTGCCGCCCAGCAGCGCCCAGGGGTCCGGTTCCGCGCCGCCACCCGGCGCCGCAACCATTGCTTCACTCATCACTCGCACTCCTGCCAGCCCCAGGGCCGATCACGCGTGCCCGGCTGGCGATACAGTCAACACAATACCCCTGACACCGGCCCGACCGCGACGAGACCACGGTCGCCCCCGCAGGGATCGCAAACGCGCCGTCGGCCGCGCTGCCCTGTCAGACTAACAAAAAATGCCACGGGTCCGAACGGGCGGATCCGTGGCATTTTAAGGATACTTCAGCGACGCAACGGGGCTCAGCCAGCCCCAGCCACGTGCCGCAGCGCTCAGCTGCGGGAATCTTCGTCCTCGTCCTCGTCGGCATCGCCATCCGACGGCAGGTTGAAGAAGCTGTCCGCGTCGAGGATGTCGGCCTCCGGCTTCTCCTCTTCGTCGGCAGAGCCGCCACCGAGTGTGAATGTCTCCAGCCCTTCGATCGCGGTCGGGATCTTCGGCTCCGCTTCCATCTCCAGCGACTGCTCGGTGGAGACCAGCTTGCGGCGCTCGTCGTCGCTCATCACGCCGCCTTCGGCCGCCTTCTTGGCCGCTGCCTTCTGCACCGCGGCGTCCAGCTCGGACTGTTTGCACAGGCCCAGCGCCACCGGGTCGATCGGCTGCATGTTGGCGATGTTCCAGTGGGTGCGCTCGCGGATCGACTGGATCGTCGGCTTGGTGGTGCCCACCAGCTTGGCAATCTGACCGTCGCTCAGTTCCGGGTGGAACTTGACCAGCCACAGGATCGAGTTCGGACGGTCCTGACGCTTGGACAGCGGCGTGTAGCGCGGGCCACGGCGCTTTTCCTCACCGGCGGCTGCCGGGTTGAACTTGAGCTTCAGCTTGTGCAGCGGGTTGTTTTCGGCCTTGTCGATCTCTTCCTGGGTCAGCTGGTTGTTGGCGATCGGGTCAAAGCCCTTGACGCCCACTGCAACTTCGCCGTCGGCGATGCCCTGGATCTCCAGCTCGTGCATGCCGACGAAATCGGCGATCTGCTTGAAGCTGATCGTGGTATTGTCCACCAGCCACACGGCGGTTGCCTTGGCCATCAACGGTTTTGCCATGTGCTCATCTCCTTATAACACCTGATCCCCGGATACATCTCTCCCGCCGCCTGAAATGGCGTCCCCGGCTGGCGGGGCAGGTTTCCGTTGTCGGGGAACTTCAGCCCTATATAGTCGGCATCGACGCATAAGGAAAGAGGCCAATGCCGAAGTTGTTTTGCGGGCTGATTGCCCTGCTTGCCTGCCTTGCGGCCCCTGTCGCCGCCGAGGGCGAACCCGCGGGCGAGTTCGACTACTACGTGCTGGCGCTCAGCTGGTCTCCGAACTGGTGCGCCCAGGAGGGCGACGCCCGCAAGGCCGACCAGTGTCATCCGCGCCACGATCATGGCTGGACCCTGCACGGGTTGTGGCCGCAATTCCACCGCGGCTGGCCCAGCTACTGCCGCACCGCCGTCGCCCCTCCCAGCCGCGCCATGAGCCGTGACATGGCCGACATCATGGGCAGCCCCGGTCTCGCCTGGCACCAGTGGAAGAAACACGGCACCTGCGCCGGACTGAGCGCGCAGGCCTATTACGCCCTGATGCGCGAGGCCTACAACCGCATCACCCGCCCTGCCATCTTCCGCAAGCTGACCAAACCGGTGACCCTCCCGGCCTCGCTGGTCGAGGAAGCCTTCCTGCAGGCCAACCCCGCGCTGACCCGTGACAGCGTGACCATCACCTGCCGCGACGGCGCCATTCAGGAAGCCCGTATCTGCCTGTCCAAATCGCTGGAGCCGGTGCCCTGCGGACGCGACGTGATCCGCGATTGCACCCTGGAAAACGCCCGGTTCGCGCCCATCCGCTAGAGGCGGGACCCAAAAATCGTGTAGAGCGACGCAGCGCGGGGCCCAAAATGGCCCCGGCAGCGGATTTTTCCCGATTTCGTGCTAGTATTACTCCTGCGTGCCGTCGCTGGCTCCGCCTCCCACGGCACGTCCGTCTGGTCAGCGAGGAGGTACAGCCATGGCTAAGACAATCGGAAACCCGCTCAGCTGGCTTCTGCAAGGCGCGGAAACCACGGGCACGCATCTCGGTCGCACCGTCGAGGAACTGGGCAGCACAGGCGTTCACAGCCTGCCCGAGGTGAACCGGCTGACATTCAGCGATCTCGGATATGCGCTGCGCCGCGGCTTCGAGGACTTTGCCGCCTGCCGCAGCGATGCGATGTTCCTGGTGCTGATCTACCCGGTCATCGGGGTGCTGCTGATCGCGATGGGGCTGTCACTGAACCTGCTGCCGTTGATCGTCCCGGTGATCCTGGGCTTTGCCCTGGTCGGTCCGGTGGCGGCGGTGGGGCTTTATGAAATGTCGGCCCGCCGCGAGGCCGGGTTGGAACCGCGCTGGATCGATGCGCTGGCGGTGGTACGCTCCCCCGCCTTTGGCGCGATCGTGGTGCTGGGGCTGTATCTGGCGGCCCTGTTTATCCTGTGGCTGGTGGCCGCGGACATGATCTACAGCCGCACGCTTGGGCCGGAACCACCGGCCTCGATCGCCAGTTTCGCCAATGCCGTTCTGACCACCCGCGAGGGGTGGATCATGGCGATCGGCGGCGGGCTGGTTGGCGCGGTGTTCGCCCTCGCCGCGCTGGCGATGAGCCTGGTGTCCTTCCCGCTGCTGCTGGACCGCCATGTCGGTCTGCCCGTGGCCGTCGCGACCTCGATGCGGGTGCTGCGCAGGAACCCCGTGGTCTGCCTGGCCTGGGGCATCCTGGTCGGCACCGCGCTGGCAATCGGCGCGATCCCGCTGCTGACAGGTCTGATCGTGGTGGTCCCGGTGCTGGGGCATGCCACCTGGCATCTCTACCGTCGCGCGGTGAAATAACCGCCACGGCCACCTGCAGGCGCATCCCGCCGGCAACATGCGTGCAGGGGCGAGCCACCGGCCGCCCCTGCCTGCCTGATCACGTGCCTCAGCCGACCTTCAGGACGATCTTGCCGATATGCCCCGAGGCCTCCATCCGCGCATGCGCCGCATCGGCCTCTGCCAGCGCGAACTCGCTGTCCATCACCGGCGCCACCCGGCCCGCCGCCAGCAACGGCCAGACCTTCTGACGCAGATCCTGCGCGATCCGCGCCTTGGCCAGATCGCTTTGCGGGCGCAGGGTCGAGCCGGTCAGCGTCAGCCGCCGGGTCATCATCTGGGCAAAGTTCAGCGCCACCTTGGGCCCCTGCAGAAAGGCGATCTGCACCAGCCGCCCGTCATCCGCCATCGCCTTGATGTTGCGCGGGATATAGTCGCCGCCGACCATGTCCAGCACCAGATCGGCGCCGCCCTCCGCGCGCATCACCTCGACGAAATCCTCCTCGCGGTAGTTGATGGCCCGCTCCGCCCCCAACGCAAGGCAGGCCTGGCATTTGGCTGCGGACCCGGCGGTGGCAAAGACCCGCGCGCCGAATTCGCGCGCCAGCTGGATCGCCGTCGTACCGATCCCGGAGGAGCCGCCATGCACCAGGAACCGCTCCCCCGCCTGCAGCCCACCACGCCCGAAGACATTGGACCAGACGGTAAAGAAGGTCTCCGGCAGGCAGGCCGCCTGTTTCAGATCCAGCCCCGCGGGCACCGGCAGGCAATGCGCCGCCGGGGTGGCCACGAATTCCGCATAGCCGCCGCCCGGCAACAGCGCGCAGACCTGGTCGCCCACCGCGACCCCTTCGGCGCCGGCGCCGACGGCGACCACCTCGCCTGCGGCCTCCAGCCCCGGCAGATCGCTGGCACCCTTGGGCGGATCATAGGCCCCGGCCCGCTGCAGCGCATCGGGGCGGTTCACCCCGGCATAGGCCACCTTGATCACCACCTCGCCGTGGCGCGGCTGCGGCACCGGGCGCTCGCACAGCTGCAAGACCTCCGGCCCGCCGGGTTTGGTGATTTCCACTGCGCGCATCATCTGTGTCATCGGGCTGCCTCCTGCTGATCCTGCCCCCTGCCTAGCATCCGGGGTTGGCAGCGCAAACCGCAAAGACAGGCGCAGGAGCCCCCTCAGCGGCGCGGGTTGACCGACCCCGGCAGATCATCGCGCCCCTTGGGCGGCTTGATCTGCTCGGCCAGCCAGTTCGGCCCGGCCAGCAGCGGCTTCAGCAACGGATTCTTCTGCAGGCCCGCCTTCAGCTTTTCGAAATCCATCACGTTCTCGATCCGCCGCTCCAGGAAATCCCAGGTCGCCTGGTGGCCGGGGCTGTCGTCGCCCAGCCAGTAGAGCACCGTGGCCGAATAGACCCCGGCCAGCGACGCGCGCTTGGTGTACCAGTTGAGATCGTCCGAGCCGTCGCCCAGCGCTTCCCAGATCAGATCACAGGTGCCCCAGATCGCCTTGACCCCATCCGGCGCATATTGCGGCAGCGTCAGCAGCGTGGTGCCACGCCGCACCGCCTCCTTGTCGTCCACCGCCTCCAACCGGAAGCGCACCGCCGCGATCACCTTGTCGCGAAACCGCAGCCCCGACAGATCCTCCGTCGCAAGCCGGGCCAGCATCGCCGAATCGCCGCGCGCATGATAGGCCAGCGCTAGGTCCACGCCGCCGCGCGGGCAGACCGCATGGGCCAGCACCTCCGGCACCTCCGCATCCCGGCAGGCGGCGCGGAAGGTGGCCTCGGACCAGCCATCGAACGGCACGTGCAACAGCGCCGCATCCAGCAGTTTTTCCTTGAGGTCTCCCTCGGCGTGATCCTGTGCGTGATCGTGGTCTTGGCTCATCTCACCCTCCCGCTGGCAGCGTCCTCACACCCTACTAGACAATATCGCGACACTTTGCTATACGGCGGCTTCCTGCAATTCCTTGCAACTCCAACTTAGAAAGGTGGTGAAAACCACATGCAGGTTAGTGTTCGCGACAACAACGTCGATCAGGCGCTTCGTGCCCTGAAGAAGAAGCTCCAGCGCGAGGGCGTTTTCCGTGAAATGAAGCTCAAGCAGCATTTCGAGAAACCGTCCGAGAAAAAAGCGCGTGAGAAAGCTGAAGCGATCCGCCGTGCCCGTAAACTGGCACGCAAGAAAGCCCAGCGCGAAGGTCTGCTCTAAGCACACCTTGCTCTCCAGCTTCGGACAGCACTAGGTTGGCCTTTGTGTCAGCCATTCGATGATAAGACGACCCCCGCGGCCCCGCCTCGGGGGTTTGTCGTATCCGGCCCGAGTCAATGCCGCGCGCGCCCGCCGAAATACTGTTAAAGCGTGAAAATTCCAGCAAACTCATCTTTAGGGTGTATTTCTTGTTTAGCATATGCTAATAAGGAGATACGGCGGGGTTAGCCTGATGCGTTTCCCTTATCGCACCCTCGCCTGCCGGGACTGGAACACCCGGCTTGAAGTGTCCCGGGTCTGGCGCGCCCCCACCAATTTTTGCGCCCGCCTTGCCGCCTGCACGCAAGGCACAGCCTGTCCGGGACCTTGAAATACCGGGCGCCTGCTCTCCCCCAAGCCGGCGTCCGGCCTTCCTCCCCTTCCCTCCTCCACCCGCGGCTGAACCGAACGACAGCCCCCAAACACCCCGCGCCGCCGTCACCCCGGACCGGCGGAGCTGCCGCGCAGGCCGGAACCGCGAGGAAGCGTCACACCGGCAGCGATCCGCTGCGTTCTGCCGGGGTCGGCAAAAGCGTGCCGTCAACGGTTGCCCCGTGCGGATTGCGCGCGGTTTTCCGCGTAGCGCGCGCACCCCGATGGCAGAGGCCTGCCGCTATTAACCCTGTCACAGCCCCGCCCTTTTCGCGCCTTAAAATTCCGTTAACCGATGGAAGACCGCCGCCTAGACGGCCCTTTTTTCTTTCGGAGCACGACCCTGATGTCACAGGCAAGCGAACTTGAGCGGCAGATGCTCGACCTCATCAACGCCGAGCGCACGTCCCGCGGGCTGAACCCGGTGCAGCTGGAACTGCGCCTCAACGATTCGGCCGAGGACCACAGCAGCTGGATGCTGCAACAGGATGTCTTTTCCCACACCGGTGCGGGCGGCTCCAGCGCCGGGCAACGCATGGAATCCGCCGGGTTTCAATTCTCCGGCTCCTGGACCTGGGCCGAGAACATCGCCTGGCAAAGCACCCGCGGCGCCCCCGGTCTGGCAGACGATGTGGCCGACCTGCACAACTCCCTGATGAACAGCCCCGGCCACCGGGCCAATATCCTCAGCCCCGATGTCGAGCTTGTCGGCATCGGCATCGAACAGGGCAACTTCGATGGCTGGGACGCGGTGATGGTGACCCAGAACTTTGCCCGCACCAGCGCCCCGGTGGAGTTGGACAACGCGGCCCCGACGGCCAGCGCCGACAACAGGCCCGACGCCAACGTCGCCACCGAGGGTGACGACAGCCTCAGCCTGAGCAGCGCCGGGAGCCTGCAAGGCCTGGCCGGCAATGACACGCTGAACGGCAGTTCCGGCAGCGACGATCTGGGCGGAGGCGACGGCCGCGACCTGCTGACCGGGCGCGGCGGCGACGATGCGCTCTCCGGGGGCAGCGGTCGCGATACCCTCTCCGGCAACCAGGGCAGTGACGAGCTGCAGGGCGGCGGCGGTCTGGATCGCCTGCGCGGCGGCGGCGGCCGGGACAGTCTCGACGGTGGCAACGGCAATGACCGGCTCTGGGGCGGCAAGGGGCGCGACACGCTGGACGGCGGCGGCGGCAACGACCTGCTTCACGGCGGTGGCGGCGGCGACACCTTCATCTTTGGTCGCGGCGACGACACGGTCAAGGATTTCGACGCCAGCGCCGCGGGCGAGCGCATCCACCTCGGCGCAGCGGACGGAATCACCGACTACGCCGACCTGATTGCCAACCATGTCGCCCAGACCTCGGGCGGGCTGCAGATTACCGATGCGGATGGCGACACGATGCTGCTGTCGGGGATCACCACCCAGAGCCTGCAGGCCGACGACTTCCTGTTCTGATCCGGGCTGTTCTTATCCGGGCCGGGGACCGGATCCGAAACGGGCGCGCCATCGTGGCGCGCCCGTTTACCTTTGCGTGCAGCCGGTCTCAGTAGACCTTGGGCACGTACAGTTCGTCCGGCAGCACCCGGCGCTCGTAGTCCGGGTTGTACTCACGGTCCGGCAGCTCGACCTTCTCGCTCGGCACCTCCTCGTAAGGTATCTTGGTCAGCAGGTGCTCGATGCAGTTCAGCCGTTCGCGCTTCTTGTCGTTGCCCTCGACAATGAACCAGGGGGCCTCGGGGATGTTGGTGCGCGCAAACATCTCCTCCTTGGCCTTGGTGTACTGTTCCCAGCGGATCCGGCTCTCCAGGTCCATCGGCGACAGCTTCCACTGTTTCATCGGGTCGTGGATCCGCATCATGAAGCGCAGCTGCTGCTCTTCGTCGGTGATCGAGAACCAGTATTTCAGCAGGATGATGCCCGAGCGCACCAGCATCCGCTCGAATTCGGGAACGTCCTGAAAGAACTGTTCCACCTGGTCGTCGCTGGCAAATCCCATCACCCGCTCGACCCCGGCGCGGTTGTACCAGGAGCGGTCGAACAGCACGATCTCCCCCGCGGCCGGCAGATGCGGCACGTAGCGCTGGAAATACCACTGGCTCTGTTCGCGGCGGCTGGGTGCGGGCAGCGCCACCACCCGCGCAACCCGCGGATTCAGGCGCTGGGTGATGCGTTTGATCACGCCGCCCTTGCCCGCCGCATCGCGGCCCTCGAACAGGATGCAGACCTTGGCGCCGGTATGCTGCACCCAGTCCTGCACCTTGATCAGCTCGGCCTGAAGCCGCAGAAGGTTGCGGAAATAGACCTTCCGGTCCAGCATTTCCGGGTGCTGTTCGCGGTAGATCTTGCGGATCTCGCGCGACAGCATCGGTTCTGCGAACTCGATCTCGATGTCCTCATCCAGCGTGTCCTGCAGCTCCGCTTCCAGCCAGTCGAGGGAAGCGGTTTCAAATTCGCGGGTCACAGGCAGGACTCCTTCCTTGTCAGGTCATGCAGACACCGCCCTTAGGGACGGCATGTAACGGTTTGATGTCGCAGTGCCGGGCGCGGGACGATTCCCCTGCTTGGCGCAGGGTCCGGGGCGTCCGGCGGGGCTGACCCAAGGACAGCGGAAATCCCGACCGGGTTCAAGCGCAAAAGCGCGACGCCCCTGCGCCCGGGCCCCGCATCCCGGCGGATCAGACCGGAAGTGCCGTTGTTTTGAACACCGTCCGCAGGGCAAAGCTCGATTGCATCTGCGCCACCCCGGGCAGGCGCGACAGATGCTGGCGGTGGATGCGGGCGAAATCATCGGTGTTTTCCGCCACCACCTTCAGAATGTAATCCGCCGTGCCCGCCATCAGGTGGCACTCCAGCACATCCGGGGTCAGCGCCACGGCCTTCTCGAAGGCGTCCAGCAGCTCATCCGCCTGCCCCGACAGGGTGATCTCGACGAACACCGTGGTCGGCACGTTCATCTTGCGCGCATCCAAAAGCGCGACATACTCGCGAATGTAGCCCTCCGCCTCCAGCCGCTGCACCCGCCGGTGGCAGGCCGAGGCCGACAGGTTTACCCGTTCCGACAGGTCGGCGTTGGAGATCCGTCCCTGCTTTTGCAAAACCGAAAGTATGCGACGATCTGTTTCGTCTAGCGCCATATGTCGAAGATCCTTGCGTCAGACCGGCAGTATAACCAAAGAATCTTCGATTGGCATGTTTTTATTTCGCTTAAAAAAGCAGCACATTTTGTCGGAACTGCGGCAAAATGTCCTCCACAATTTACGGAGGAAATCCCATGAAGATCGGCTGCCCAACCGAGATCAAACCGCAGGAGTTTCGCGTCGGCATGACCCCGGACGCCGCTCGCGAAGCCGTGCACAACGGCCATGAGGTCGTTATCCAGAAAGGCGCCGGCCTTGGCGCTGGCTTCACCGACGAGGATTATGCCGCGGCCGGGGCGGTGATCCTCGACACCGCCGCAGAAATCTTTGCCACCGCGGACATGATCGTCAAGGTCAAGGAACCCCAGGCGGTTGAGCGCAAGATGCTGCGCGAAGGTCAACTGCTGTTCACCTACCTGCACCTGGCACCGGACCCGGAGCAGACCAAGGACCTGCTGGAATCGGGCTGCACCGCGATTGCCTATGAAACCGTCACCGACGACCGCGGCGGCCTGCCGCTGCTGGCGCCGATGTCCGAAGTGGCTGGCCGCCTGGCACCGCAGGTTGGCGCCTGGACGCTGCAAAAGGCCAACGGCGGTCGTGGCGTGCTGATGGGCGGCGTGCCCGGCGTGGCCCCGGCCAAGGTGGTGGTGATCGGCGGCGGTGTCGTCGGCACCCACGCGGCCAAGATCGCCGCGGGCATGGGCGCGGATGTGACCGTGCTGGACCGCTCGCTGAACCGCCTGAAGTACCTGGACGACGTCTTTGGCGGCACCTTCAAGAACCAGTACTCCACCGCCGGCGCCACCGCCGAGCTGGTGCGCGAAGCCGACATGGTGATCGGCGCGGTTCTGATCCCGGGTGCGGCGGCGCCGAAACTGGTCTCCCGCGCGCAGCTGTCGGACATGAAGCCCGGCGCGGTGCTGGTGGACGTGGCCATCGACCAGGGCGGCTGCTTCGAGACCTCCAAGGCGACCACCCATGCCGAGCCGATCTACGAGGTCGACGGCATCATGCACTACTGCGTCGCCAACATGCCGGGGGCGGTTGCCCGCACCTCGACCCAGGCGCTGGGGAACGCCACCCTGCCGTTCCTGCTGAACCTGGCCAACAAGGGCTGGCGTCAGGCCTGCGAGGACGATCCGCACCTGCTGAACGGCCTCAACGTGCATGCGGGCCAGCTGACCTACTACGCCGTGGGTGAAGCCCTGGGGATCGACGTTCTGTCGCCGAAACTGGCGCTCAAGCAGTAACGCACCGCCCCTTCCAACCCCTCCCAAGCCCCGCCCCTCAGGCGGGGCTTTCCCGTTTCGGGCCACCGCTCCGAGGTCGCAACAATCGCCGCCGATTGTTTCCGCACATCACGTGCCGAACCGTCACAAAGTTTGTTAAAATTGTGCCCATATTGCGATGTGCCCGCCCCACGGAGGTCGGCCTTAGGCGGCGCGCGCAGCGATTACCGGCCATGGGGGATCAAACACAGTGCCTGAGAACACAAAAGTCTTTACATACGAAGCAGAAGGCCTCGCCTACTCCGTCACCGTCTACGAGGAAGCGGGTGCCTTTTATGCCGACATCACCGTCGGCGAAGGCGCGATGGACGTAAACGCGATCTATTTCGGCGACGAGGATTTTTCCGGCTCCAGCGAATCGCTGAAAGGTCCGCTGAACATGAACGGCGCCAGCCTGGACGGCGAAAAGGTGCAATGGGACGCGGCCACCGAGCTCAGCAGGCCCGGTCTCGGCCCCGAGGGCGAGGACAAGGAAACCTACCTGCAGACCGGCGACACCATGACGGTGGAACTGGACGCCGCCAGCCTGGACGACATCAGCATCTTCGGCATCCGCGCCACCTCGACCACCACCGAAGAAGGCTCGATCAAGGCCGTCAGCGGTGACCCGCAGGAACCCGAGGAGCCGGAAGAGCCCACCTATGAAAAGGTGTTCTTCGGCGAAGAATTCTCCGACACCGGTTTTCCGATCAGCGGCGCCTACATTCTGGACGAGGAACCCGACCCCAACCCCTACAACAACCTGGCGCTGCCCGAGGGCACCGAGGCGACCTTCGAGAACTACCTGTCCTTCTACCTCTCGGACGAGGTCGGCGGCGACCCCGCCGCGCTGGAATCCGTGGTGTTCTACGGCACCGACCCGGACGGCAACCCGCAGGAGCTGTTCCGCCTCGACGCCCCCGAAGGCGGCTTTGAGGACGCCGACGACGTGCTGGCCGCCTATGACGAGGCGCTGATGGACATGGCAGAGACCTCCGGCGAAGACCTGATGGCGGCGCTCAGCCTCGAGGACGACGGCAGCGCGGAGATCGGCGCCGACAGCGACCCCGAGGTGGAGGACATCGACCTGGCCTAAGGGGCGGCCTGCGCCCCACCGCATTTTTTGGATCGAAACGAAATGGCCCTGCCCTGTCGGCGGGGCCATTTTCGTGCGGCCCCGCGCATCCCTCTCGCCGAAAATATAGCAGGCCAATTTGCAGACCAATCCACGGCGCAGCACAAAGGCGCTCTCCAAGAATCCAGGAGACCGACCAGGAGAGCGCCATGACTGAACCCCACCAGAGCACCCGCCGCGCAGGCACCGATGGGCCCGCCGCCGACACCGAGGCGCAGGTGTTCCGCGATCTCGAAGCCGCCCGCGCCGCCCGCCACGCGCTGGAGGCCACCGCGGCGGTGGTGCTGGAATACCCCGACCGCCGCAGCCTGATGCAGCGCCTGCGCGCCCGCCTGCCGCTGTCCGCAGGCCAGCCCGGCGGTGCGGAAAGATCCAGGCGCCGCACATGAGCGTCGCCGAAACCCTGCTGCTGGCCGCCGCCGGGCTGGCCGCGGGCATGCTCAACGCCGTGGCGGGTGGCGGCACCTTCCTCAGCCTGCCCGCCCTGATCCACATCGGGGTGCCGCCCGTTGCGGCCAATGCCACCGCCACGCTGACCGCGCTGCCCGGGTACCTCAGCAGCGCCTGGGGCTTTCGCCACGACATGCGCGCCGAGGGCCGCCTGTCGTTGCGCGCCATCGCGCTGATCGGCGCGCTCGGAAGCCTGCTGGGAGCTGTCTTGCTGATCGTGACGCCCGGCGAGACCTTCCTGTGGGTGGTGCCCTGGCTGCTGCTGCTGGCCACGCTGATGTTTGCCTTCGGCCCCCGCCTGCTGCGCCTTGCCCGTCGCCACGGGGCGGGCCAGGTCGGCGCCGTCGCCTCGGCGGCCGCACTCACCGCGGTGTCGATCTACGGAGGATATTTCAACGGCGGCCTCGGCATCATGCTGCTCGCCACCTTCGGGTTCATCGGCTACGTCAACCTGCACGGCATGAACGGGCTCAAGAGCCTGCTGTCGGCGGTGGTTTCACTGGCCTCGGCGGCGATGTTTATCAGCGCCGGGCTGATCGCCTGGGAGCCCGCCCTGATCATGGCAATCAGCGCAACCGTCGGCGGCTACCTCGGCGCCCGCCTCAGCCGTCGCATTCACCGCACCGACCTGCTGCGCCACTTCGTCACCGTCATTGGCCTCGGGATGACACTGCTGTTCTTCCTGGACTGAAACGCCCTTGCGGCGGCGGCTAGCCTGCCTGGGCCGGGCGCAGGATCATGTCGGCGGCCTTTTCTGCAATCATCACCACCGGCGAGGCGGTGTTGCCGGACACGATCCGCGGCATGATCGAGGCATCCACGACGCGCAGCCCCTCGATGCCGTTGACCCGCAGCTGCGGATCCACCACCGCCGCCGCGTCGCTGCCCATGCGGCAGGTGCCGACCGGGTGAAAGATGGTGGTGCCGATATTGCCCGCCTGCTCCAGCAGCTCCGCATCGCTTTGCGCCGCGGGGCCGGGCAGGATCTCCTCCGGCGCATAGGGCGCCAGCGCGCGGGCCGTCATGATCTGCCGCGCCTGCCGGATCGAGGCCACGGCCACGCGCTTGTCGGCCTGCGCCGACAGGTAGCCCAGCCGGATCTCCGGCTGCTGCGCCAAATCGGCGGTGGTGACATGGCTGCTGCCGGTGCTTTCCGGGCGCAGGTTGCAGACAGAGACGGTGATCGCCGGAAACCGGTGCAGCGGATCACCCAGCTTGTCGGTGGACAGGGGCTGCACGTGGTATTCGAGGTTCGGCATCTCCAGCGAGGGGTCCGACTTGGTGAACATGCCGAACTGGCTTGGCGCCATCGACATCGGCCCGCTCTGGTTCCAGGCGTATTGCGCCGCGATGCGCAGCTTGCCGGTCCAGGAGTTTGCCAGCGTGTTCAGCGTCTTGGCGCCCCGCACCTTGAACACGGTGCGCAGCTGCAAATGGTCCTGCAGGTTCTCGCCCACCGCAGGCAGCGCGTGACAGACGGAGATGCCCAGCCGCTGCAACAGTTCCGGATTGCCGATGCCCGACAGCTCCAGCAGCTTGGGCGAGTTGATCGCCCCCGCCGCCAGCAGCACCTCGCGCCGCGCCTCAACCCGGTGCAGCTGGCCGCCGCGATAGAATTCGACCCCGGTGGCGCGGCGACCCTCGAGCGTCAGCCGCGCGGTCTCGGCATGGGTCAGCACCCGCAGGTTCGCCCGCTTCATCGCCGGGCGCAGAAAGGCCTTGGCGGTGTTCCAGCGTACGCCGTTCTTCTGGTTCACCTCGAAAAAGCCCGAGCCCTCGTTGCTGCCATCGTTGAAATCCGCGCGCGGCAGGATGCCGAACTCCTTCGCGCCCTCCTGCACCGCGCGCAGGATGTCCCACTGCAGCTTCTGTTTTGCGACCTTCCACTCGCCGCCTGCCCCGTGCAGCGCACTGGCGCCGCCATGGTGGTCCTCGGACTTCAGGAAATAGGGCAGCACGTCCTGCCACGACCAGCCGGGATTGCCCAGCTGCCGCCACTGGTCGTAGTCGGTGGACTGCCCGCGCATGTATATCATCCCGTTGACCGAGCTGCAGCCGCCCAGCACCTTGCCGCGCGGATAGACCAGGCTGCGCCCGTTCAGCCCCGGCTCGGCGGCGGTCTTCATCATCCAGTCGGTGCGCGGATTGCCGATGCAGTAGAGATAGCCGACCGGGATATGCACCCAGTGGTAATTGTCCGACCCGCCGGCCTCCAGCAGCAGCACCCGGTTGGCGGGGTTGGCGCTCAGCCGGTTGGCCAGCACGCAGCCGGCGGTGCCACCCCCCACGATGATGTAGTCATACTGCCCCTCGAGCGGGTTGGCCTTCCCCATGCTGTCATCCCTCCCTGACGGTCGCCCCTCAGCGATACTGGCCGTCGGCCCACCCGGCGCAACAGGAAAGCACCGCCTTACGCGCGTCATGGGGGCCAGCACGTTGCCGATTGGGCACAGCGGCGTCGGGGCCACCTGTGGTTGAGCCGCGCCACGACGATCTTTCCCCCCTGCGCGCTATTGCCACAGCCGGCGCTTTCCGAAACATTCGCCGCACAGAGAAAAACCATTCAGGACAGTGAAGATGGAACAGATGATGGAACAGGCAGGCGCCTATTGGCCCCTGCTGGTGAGCGGGGTGAAGGCACTGGTGGTGCTGGTCCTCGGCTGGATCGCCACCGGCTGGATCAGCACCGCGGTGCGCAACCGGATCAACAACACCCCGCAGATCGACCCGACCCTGGGCAATTTCGCGGCCAGCGCGGTCCGCTGGGTGCTGCTGGCGGTGGTGCTGGTTGCGGTCCTGAACATCTTCGGCATCGAAGCCACCAGCCTGGTCGCCATGCTGGGCGCCGCCACCCTGGCCATCGGCCTCGCGCTGCAAGGCACGCTCAGCGATCTGGCGGCCGGCTTCATGCTGATCCTGTTCCGCCCCTACCGGATCGGCCAGTTTGTCGACATCGGCGGCACCTCCGGCACGGTGAAGGATCTGAACCTCTTCGTCACGGAACTGGCCACCGCCGACAACGTGCAGATCATCGTGCCCAACGGTCAGGCCTGGGGCGCGATCATCAAGAATTTCTCGCATCACCCCACCCGCCGCGTCGAGCTCGTCTTCGGCATCGACTACGGCGACAACGCCGACGAGGCCAAGGCGATCATCCTCGAACAGGTCAACGCCGATGCGCGCGTGCTGCAGGATCCCGCCCCCTGGGTCCGGGTCACCAACCTCGGCGACAGCTCGGTGGATCTGACCACCCGCGTCTGGTGCAAGTCCGAAGATTTCTGGGAGCTGAAATTCGCCCTCACCCAGGGCGTGAAGGAAGCCTTTGACGCCCGGGGCATCTCCATTCCCTACCCGCACAGCGTGGAAATCCAGAAAGAGGGCTGACCCCGCCCCGTCCCGGTAGCGTCACCGCGACCATGACCAAGGCCCGTGCCGCCCCGGCGGCGCAGGCGCAGCCCCGCCGCGCGGCGTTCAGACGCCGTCGCGCGGGGCGGCGGCCCGGCTGCGGCGGGCGGCAAGCCGGGCCCGCTCGGCGCGGGCGCGCTCCTGCAACCGCTGCGCCGGTTCCGGTTCGGCCGGCGGGCAGCCCGCCACGACACGAAAGCCGTCGAGGTCGTGAAACGCCCATTGCGCGGCAATCAGCTGGTATTTCTTTGCCTCCCAGCCGCTGTCGTCCCGCTCGAACCGCAGCCGCCAGGTGCCGCGGATCTGCACCGCCAGACGCAGCTGGCGCACCGCGTTCAGCGCCTCATGCCCGCTGTCGGCACAGCGCAGCCCCTGTCGGCGCAGATGTTTCATGCGATCGACCAGCGACACCGCCTCCCGCGTGCGCCGGCCGGCAAAGACAACTTCGATCTCGGTGCCCGGCGGCACCAGCCCCGTCACCAGAAGATCATTGCGATTGTTGCGCCAGAACACTGGCACCAGCTCCACCGCGACATCGCGGACTTCCCGTTTGAACAGGCCACCGTCCTCGATCAACGGGGTGATCTGCCAGGCGGGTCTTCGGCGGTTGGTCATACGCGCTTTGCGATGCCTGCGGCCACAGGCACCATCCCAGAATGAAAGTTGTTCAGCGCCAGTTGTTTACACGAGCCGACTTAACGAAGGGTTGCCACCTGCCCGCGCGGCCAAGGTGCCGGGGGTCCGCCTACCGCGCGATCGGGCGCGCCATCACGAGAACCGTGCCCCCCTTGTAGCGCGCCTCGGGGCGCGGGGTGTAACCCAGCCGTCGCGCCACCTTCTGCGACACCTCATGGGCCGGATCGAAGATGCAGGCGGTCTCGCTCCAGTCGGTGTGCTGCTCGGCCCAGCGGTGCATGCAGGCCACTGCCTCGCTGGCGATGCCGCGCCCATGCACGGCCGGGGACAGCACCCAGCCCGCCTCCGGCACGTCGTCCAGGCCCGGCTGCATGTCGCGGCGGAAATTGGCAAAGCCGACCTCGCCGACAAAGTCGCCGCCATCGCGCAGCGTCACCGCCCAATAGCCAAAGCCAAGCGCCTGCCAATGGCCCATATAGCGCAGCAGCCGCGCCCAGCTTTCTTCGCGTGTGGCCGGCGTGCCAGAGATGAACCGCACCACCTCCGGGTCGGCCCAAAGCCGGGCCACCGCGTCGAAATCCTGCGCCACATGCGGGCGCAGGATCAGCCGTTCGCTTTCCAGAACCGGCGGGTTCCGGGGGCTCATGCAGGCAGTTTTCCGGTCAGCACATAGGCCAGGATCTCAACCACCTGGCGCGGCTCCTCGGCCACGGCCAGGGCGGCGGCATGGACTTCCTTCAGAGCGTGCTGATGCTCCGGCGGGCTCAGCACGATGATCGACTTGCCGAGCGCCGCCGCATAGCCCGCATCAAAGGCGGCGTTCCACTGCTTGTATTTGTCGCCGAAGCGCACCACCACGACATCCGCGTCCTCGATCCCCTTGCGGGTGCGGATCGCGTTCACCATCGCCCCCTTGTGGTCGTGCCAGTACTTGTTCTCCTCGGCACCGAGGATCGCGACGCCGCAATCATCGCTGGCGTCATGATCGGTCACCGGCGCAGCAAAGCTGACCTCCAGCCCCTTGGCGCCCTCGATGATCTGCTCCCGCCAGTCGGTGTGAATCTCGCCCGAGAGGTAGACGTTCAATGCCATGGTTCATTCCTTTTCGCGGCCCCCGGCAGGCGCGCGCCGACAGATCGACCGCCCCGCATGCCCGGGTGACATAATCCTGTGTCCTGCCGTCCGGGCACTCTGCTCCGGCCCCGACAGCAGGCCGGAGTATCCCCCAAGCCGCCCGGCGCGTCCACCGCCCGCATGAGACTGCCCGGCGAACATGAAAAGGGCAGCGCCCGGAAAGGAGCGCTGCCCATGCAGAAACTGCAGATCCCGGGACTGTCACCAACGGCCCCGGACGCGGCCTCAGCCGCGCAGGGTGCCGCCGGTGGCCTTGGTCACCTTGGCGATGATCTTCTCGCTCACCGCTTCGATGTCCTTTTCCTTCAGCGTCTTGTCGGTCGGCTGCAGGCGCACGGTCAGGGCCAGGGACTTCTTGCCCTCGCCCAAGGAGCCGCCGATGAATTCGTCAAAGACGCGCACGTCTTCGATCAGCGCCTTGTCGGCACCGGCCGCCGCGTTGACCAGCGTCAGCGCCTCGACATCGGCATCGACGACAAAGGCAAAGTCACGCTCCACCGCCTGCAGGTCGCTGATCGCCAGCGCCGGGCGTGCCGCACCGGATTTGCGCGGCAGCGGCACCTCGTCCGGCCAGATGGTGAAGGCCACCGCGGCGCCCTTGATGCCCATTTCCTTCAGCACCTTGGGGTGCAGCTCGCCAAAGACGCCCAGCACCTTTTTCGGGCCGAGGCAGATCTTGCCGTGGCGGCCCGGGTGCCACCAGCTGTCGGCGCCGCGCAGGATCTGCACCTTGGCGGGCGCGCCGATGGCGGCCAGCACCGCCTCGATATCGGCCTTGGCGTCATAGACGTCCACCGCGCGCGAGGCGCCGTGCACATCCTTGGGACCGGTGCGGCCCACCAGCAGGCCGGAGATCAGGTTGTGCTGCTCGCCCGGCTCTCCGCCGTGGAAGGCAGGACCGGCCTCGAACAGCGCCAGGTCCATGATGCCGCGCGCCTGGTTGCGGGCCGCGGCCTGCAACAGGCCGGGCAGCAGCGCCGGGCGCATGTGCGACATCTCCGACGAGATCGGGTTGGCCAGCATGGTGGCGTCATCACCGCCGCCGAACAGTGTCGCCGAGGCCTTGTCGATGAAGGTGTAGCTCACCACCTCGTTGTAGCCGAGGCTGGCGCAGGTGCGGCGCGCCATCTGCTGGCGGCGCTGCTGCGGCGTCATCACCGGCTTGGGGATGCCGTCGGTCAGCCGCGGCAGCGGCTTGCCCTTCAGCTTGGTCAGCGAGGCAATGCGCGCGACCTCTTCCACCAGGTCGGCCTCGCCCTGCACGTCGGGACGCCAGCTCGGCACATGCGCCATGTTGCCCTCGAGGCGGAAGCCGAGACGGGTCAGCGTCTGGCGCTGATCGCTTTCGGGAATGTCCATGCCCACCAGCGACTGCACCCGGCCCGCGTCCAGCTTGTAGGCGCGCGAATGGTCCGGCACGTCGCCCGCGATCACCATCTCGGACGGCTCACCACCGCAAAGCTCGAGGATCATCTTGGTGGCGCGGTGCAGGCCCTCGATGGTGTACTCCGGGTCCACGCCGCGCTCGAAGCGGTAGCGGGCATCGGAGTTGATCTTCAGCGCGCGGCCGGTGGTGGCGATCTGCACGTGATCCCAGAAGGCGCTCTCGAGGAAGACGTCCACGGTCTCCTCGGTGCAGCCGGTCGCCTCGCCGCCCATGATGCCGCCGATGCTTTCCGGGCCGTTGGCATCAGAGATCACCATCTGCCCGGCTTCAAAGGTGTATTCCTTCTCGTCCAGCGCCTTCAGCACCTCGCCGCCCTGGGCGCGGTGCACACGCAGGTCGCCCTCGACCTTGGCAGCGTCAAACACGTGCAGCGGCCGGTTCTGGTCGAAGGTGAAGAAGTTGGTGATGTCCACCAGGGCCGAGATCGGGCGCAGGCCAATCGCCTTCAGCCGGTCCTGCAGCCACTGCGGGCTGGGGCCGTTCTTGACGCCGCGGATCACCCGGCCGGTGAACAGCGGGCAGCCGTCGAGCGTGTCCTCGTCGATGGTCACCTTGATCGGGCTGGCGAAATCGCCCTGGATGGATTCATAGCTGGTGGTTTTCAGCGTGCCGAGACCGCGCGCCGCGAGATCGCGGGCGATGCCATGCACGCCCAGCGCATCGGGGCGGTTGGGGGTGATGGCGATCTCGATCACCGGGTCGACCTTGGCCGGATCGTTTTCCGCCAGCCAGTCGACGAAACGGTCACCGACGTTGCCCGAGGGCAGTTCGATGATGCCGTCGTGCTCGTCCGACAGCTCCAGCTCGCGCTCGGAGGCCATCATGCCGAAGCTCTCGACGCCGCGGATCTTGCCGACGCCGATGGTGATGTCGAGACCGGGGACATACATGCCCGGCTTGCAGACCACCACGGTGATGCCCTCGCGCGCGTTGGGGGCGCCGCAGATGATCTGCATCTCGCCCTCGTCGGTGTCCACCTTGCAGACCCGCAGCTTGTCGGCATCGGGGTGTTTCTCGGCATGTTTCACATAGCCGAGGGTAAAATCCTTCAGCCGCTCGGCCGGGTTCACGACCTCTTCGACCTCAAGGCCCAGATCGGTCAGGGCTTCGGTGATTTCCTCGACGCTGGCGTCGGTGTCGAGGTGGTCTTTCAGCCAGGAAAGCGTGAATTTCATGTGTTTAGTCCTTGAACCTCTGGGCCAGATCCTCGTCGTCCCCCATCGCCGCCAGCCGCAGATCCCGCACCAGGCGGAGCGTGGGCTTGGCGGCAAACAGAATGGAGCCGAACAGGAACAGCCAGGTGCCTGCCGTTTTCAGGCTTTCGTCGAAAAAGAAGACCGACCCCACAACGAAGCACAAGGCGGCAGAAAAATCGATGATCGTGTAGACGATCTCGTAGGCCGCGTATTTGCGCCGTTTCGCGGCAGAGCCGCTTTGATGGTCCCGGTCAAATAGCATCGATCACTCCCGGCGGATCACCTGCTGAGCCCGCCATGCAGCGCCGGCACGTCGAGGCTGCGGAAGCCGTAGTGGCGCAGCCAGCGCAGGTCGCTGTCAAAGAAGGCGCGCAGGTCCGGGATGCCGTATTTCAGCATCGCCAGACGATCGATGCCGATGCCGAAGGCAAAGCCCTGGTAGACCTCGGGGTCGATGCCGCCCGCGGCGATCACTTTGGGGTGCACCATGCCGGAGCCGAGGATCTCCATCCAGTCGTCGCCCTCGCCGATCTTCAGCGTGCCGTCCTGCCAGGAGCAGCGGATGTCGACCTCGGCCGACGGCTCGGTGAAGGGGAAGTGCGAGGCGCGGAAACGCAGCTCGACGTCGTCCACCTCGAAGAAGGATTTGACGAACTCCTCCAGCACCCACTTAAGGTTCGCCATCGAGATGTCCTTGTCGAGCGCGAGGCCCTCGACCTGGTGGAACATCGGCGTGTGGGTCTGGTCGTAATCGGCGCGGTAGACGCCGCCCGGGCAGATGATGCGCAGGGGCGCGCCCATCTTCTCCATCGCGCGGATCTGCACCGGCGAGGTGTGGGTGCGCAGCACATGCGGCGGGCGATCGTCGCCCTCGGCGCGGTGCATGTAGAAGGTGTCCATCTCGGCCCGCGCAGGGTGGTGGCCGGGGATGTTCAGCGCGTCGAAGTTGTACCAGTCGGTGTCGATCCGCGGCCCTTCGGCGACCGAGAAGCCCAGTTCGGCAAAGATCGCGGTGATCTCTTCCTGGACCTGGCTGATCGGGTGCAGGCTGCCCTGGCGCTGCGGGCGGCTGGGCAGGGTCACGTCCAGCCATTCGGTGCGCAGGCGCGCATCCAGCGCGGCATCTTCCAGCGCCGCCTTCTTGGCCGCCAGCGCCGAGTTGATCTCATCCTTCAGCGCGTTCAGCGCCGGGCCTGCGACCTGGCGTTCCTCGGGCGTCATCTTGCCCAGTTCGCGCATCTTCAGCGCCACTTCGCCCTTCTTGCCGACAGCGGCAAGGCGGATCGCCTCCAGCGCCGACTCGTCGGCGGCCTCTGCAATCTGACCCAGATATTTGGCTTTAAGATCGTCCATCACGGCCCCTCGAATTCTGCTTGTGCCCTGCTACCACAAGGGCGGGCGAAAGCAAGGGGCGCGGGGGCAATGGCACCGCATGTGTCACCCCGCTGCGCCGCAGGCGGTGACGGACAGGATCAGGGAGGGGTCAGCCCAGCAGCATCCAGGCGCCCATCGCCGCCATCATCAGGTTCTCGCTGAGCGAGACGAAGCCCAGCGGCACCTCGCTGCTGCCGCCCATGCAGGCGCATTTCAGCTCGCGCCGGTCGATGTAGACCGCCTTCAGCACCGACACCGCGCCGATGGAGCCGATCACCAGCGCCAGCGGTGCCGCCAGCCAGGTCATGATCCCCGCCAGCATCAGCAGACCGGCCAGCCCCTCGGCGAAGGGGTAGAAATAGGCATAGGGCACAAAGCGGCGCGCCAGCAGGTCGTAGTTCAGGAACATCGTGGAGAAGCTCTCCACGTCGCGCAGCTTCTGCAGTGCCAGGAGACACATGGAGATCGCAACGAACCAGATCAGGCTGCGCCCCGCCGCGAGGCTGCCAAAGGCCGCCCATTGCGCCGCCAGCGCGATCCCCAGCGCCATTGCGAACAGCGCGATGACCGGCGTGTAGGTGGTCTCCCCCTCGGCGCGCAACGGCAGGCCGAAATGGCTCCGCAGCGCATCATAGCCGCCGATCCGGGTCCCGCCGATGTAGGTCTGCGGCGTGGTGTCGACCCCGGCTTCCTGCTTGAAGCGGTCGACTTCCTCGCGGGTGGTCAGCAGGTGATCCTCGACCTCATGGCCCTGCCATCGCAGCAGGGCCTTTGATTTCAGCCCGTAGGGACAAAGATGCCCCGGCATGTCCATGCGGTAGAGCTTCGCGGTGGTGGCGGTGGTTTCCGTTCTGGCCTCTGAGGGGGTGGTGGCGGTCACGGCGTCCTCCTGCGTTTGTCCCGGGCTGACCTTGCGGCACGGTCACGGGATCAACGCAGAGGCTGCCGCTCGGGTTCCGCCCGGTGTCCTGTCAGGGTCCGGCGAGGGTCCGGGCGGCCTTGGCCACCTCAGACCGGGAACAGCAGCGTCGCGGTGACCCCCGGCCCCTCGGTGCCGTAGGACAGCTCGCCCTGCAGTTCCATCTTCACCACCTCGGCGATCTTGATGCCAAGACCAGTGCCCTCCTGGCCGAAATCGGCCGGCATGCCGACCCCGTCATCGGCGCACAGCAGCCGCACCCGGCCCTCTTCGAGCAGGTCCAGCGCAATGCGCAGCGCGCCGGGACGGTTGTCGGGGAAGGCGTGCTTGTAGGAATTGGCAATGAACTCGTTGACGAAAGTGCCCACCGCCACCGCCTGGGGCGCGCTGACCCGCACCGGGCAGGCCTCCACCGTCAGCGCCACCTGCGGCGGCGCCAGTTCGGCGGTATGGGCACAGACCTCTTCGAGGTAGGGCTTGAGACACAGGCGCCCCTGCTCGGCGTGTTTGTACAGCAGCTCATGCACCCGGCTCATCGCGTCGATGCGCGCGATGACCTTGGCCAGCGCCGATTGCGCCTGGGGCGCGTGGTAGCTGCGCTGCTGCAGCCGCGCGAAGGCGGACAGCGACATCAGCGAGTTCTTGACCCGGTGATCGGCCTCCTTGCGCAGCACGGCTTCGGCGCGCAGCGACTTGCGCAGCTCCAGCTGGGCCATCACCTGCCGCGCCAGCACCTTGATCGCGTTGCGCTGGACCTCGCTCAGCTCCCTCGGCTGGTAGTCGAGCACGCAGAGCGTGCCCAGCGGCAGCCCCTCGGCCGTCTTCAGCAGCGCGCCCGCATAGAACCGCAGCCCCGGCTCCGCCAGGCACAGGGGGTTGTCGCACATGCGCGGGTCGGTCAGCGTGTCGTTGATCTCGACGAAATCCTCCTCGAGGATCACATGCGAGCAGATCGATGTCTCCAGCGGCGTCTCACGCACGCCCAGCCCGGTCTCGGCCTTGAACCACTGCCGTTCGGCATCGATCAGGTTAACCACCGAAATCGCGGTTCCGCACAGCGCGGCGGCAAGTTCGACGATTTCATCGAAGTCCCTCTCCCGCTCGGTGTCCAGGACATCATAGGAACGAAGGGCAAGAAGGCGGTCTTCCTGCTGCGGGTGAGGGGTCGCTTTCATCTTCGGCCTCCAGCCAAGTCAGCAATCGCGCGACTATGGGTGGCTTTGCCCGGCTTGGCAACCAAATGAACCCGCAAAGCGGCCGTTCGGCGCAAAAAGGCCGCCCCGGATGGAGCGGCCTTGAAGATGTTCAGACGTGGCTGGCGGCTCAGGCGGCCAGCGCGTCCTGTGCCTGGCGCACGATCGCACCGAAAGCTTCGGGCTCGTGCACGGCCAGGTCGGCCAGAACCTTGCGGTCCACTTCGATGCCGGCCAGGTTCAGGCCGTTGATGAAGCGGGAGTAGGTCAGTGCCTCGTCGTGCGAACGGACGGCAGCGTTGATCCGCTGGATCCACAGCGCGCGGAAATTGCGCTTGCGGTTCTTGCGGTCGCGGGTTGCGTACTGGTTCGCCTTGTCGACGGCCTGACGGGCAACCTTGAAGGTGTTCTTGCGGCGGCCGTAGTAACCTTTGGCTGCCTTGATGACCTTCTTGTGACGGGCGTGAGTCGTGGTACCACCTTTAACGCGGGACATATCTCAATCTCCTCTTAGCGGTCGTAGGGCATGAAGCCCTTGACGATCTTGGCGTCGGGGGCCGACAGGGTGGTGGTGCCGCGGGCGTCGCGGATGAACTTGGTGGTGCGCTTGATCATGCCGTGGCGTTTGCCGGCCTGACCCGCCTTCACCTTACCGCTGGCGGTAATCTTGAAGCGCTTTTTGGCGCTCGACTTTGTCTTCATCTTGGGCATTTCCGTCTCCTTCAATGCAGGTTCGCTAGGCGCGCGACTCGGCATGCCACGATGGCCGGCCGCGCGGAACAGGGCTGCCCAATACGCAAAGCGGCGCGGCGGGGCAAGCGGATTCTCTAGAAAAGCTGCCCCAGCACCCGGAAAAACACCTCTGGCACATCCGCGACACGGTATCCGCCGGGTTTGAACATCACCGCGTAGGTGACCAGCGCGATGGCGACGAGGATCGACAGCAGCGACACGCGCGGCGGGCGGCGTTCGCTGACGGCCGACAGCACAGACGGCACCGACAGTGCCCCGATGACCAGACCCGCGACCAGCGGCAGATCCGTCTCCATCCCCCGGCACCCCTCACGTTCACATTGACGTAAGGGAAATGTTATTCCGGGTCGGTGCTGTAAATCAACCGCTCGTCGCAGGGCGCGATGCGCAGGATGTTGGTGGTGCCGGGCACGTTGAAAGGCACGCCCGCGGTGACCACGATCTGATCGGTCTCACCGGCAAAGCCATTGGCCCGCGCGGCCCGCGCGGCGCTGACCACCGCCCCTTTGAAGCGGTCCAGCTCCGGCGTCATCACGCAGGTGCAGCCCCAGCTGAGACACAGCCGCCGCGCGGTGGTGCTGACCGGGGTCATGGCGATGATCGGCACGCCGGGGCGCTCGCGCGCGGTCAGCAGCGCGGTGGTGCCGGACTGGGTGAAGCAGCAGATCGCCTTGATCTCGGTCTTCTCCGCGATCTCGCGCGCGGCGGCGACGATGCCATCGGCGACGGTGGTGCCCTTGGCGGTGCGCGAGGCGGCGATGATCTGGGCATAAGTCGGGTCGGCCTCGACCTCGATCGCGACCTTGTTCATGGTCTGCACCGCCTCGATCGGATACTGGCCTGCCGCGCTTTCGGCGCTCAGCATCACCGCATCGGCGCCCTCGTAGATGGCGGTGGCCACGTCGGAGACCTCAGCGCGGGTGGGCATCGGGCTCTCGATCATGCTTTCCAGCATCTGGGTGGCCACGATCACCGGCTTGGCGGCGGCGCGGCACTTGCGCACCAGGCGCTTCTGGATCGGCGGCACCGCGGCGACCGGCAGTTCGACCCCGAGGTCGCCACGCGCCACCATGATGCCATCGGAGGCGTCCAGGATCGCATCAAAGTCCTCGACCGCCTGCGGCTTTTCGATCTTCGACAGCACCGCGGCGCGGCCATCGGCCAGCTGGCGGGCCTCGAACACGTCCTTGGCGCGCTGCACGAAGGACAGCGCCAGCCAGTCGACGCCGAGATCACAGACAAACTCAAGATCGGCGCGGTCCTTTTCCGACAGCGCGGCCAGCGGCAGCACCACGTCGGGCACGTTCACACCCTTGCGGTTGGAGATGGTGCCGCCGGTGACAACGGTGCAATCGGCAAAATCCGGGCCGCAGTCGGCAACCTTGAGCCGGATCTTGCCGTCGTTGACCAGCAGATGCGCACCCGGCTCCAGCGCCTGGAAGATCTCGGGGTGGGGCAGGCAGACGCGGGTTGCATCGCCCGCCGCCTCGTCGAGGTCGAGCCGGAACGCGGCGCCCTCCTCCAGTTCCTCGGCGCCATTGGCAAAGACGCCGACACGCAGCTTCGGCCCCTGCAGGTCGGCGAGGATGGCGATCGGGCTGTCCAGTTCCTGCTCCACCTGGCGGATGATGCGGTGCTTTTCGGCGATTTCTTCGTGGCTGCCGTGCGACATGTTCAGGCGGAACACGTCCGCCCCCGCCTCATGCAGCGCCCGGATGGTGTCATAGGTCTCCGATGCCGGCCCGAGGGTGGCGACAATCTTGACACTGCGCGAACGTTTCATGGGGCGGATCTCCTTCGGGGCTGCATATGTTAACGCAAACAGCGCTGAGGTGCTTATCTCCCAATTCCCCGCGTCGCGCAACTGCTGCGAACAGGTTGCGGCAAAACATATCAGGCGGATGACAGTTTGGCATTTTTCAGTTGCCAGCGGGATTTTCCCCGCCGCGGACCGGCGCAGGTTGCACAGGCAGGCCCGGCACCCAATATCCAAAGGACCGGGCTGCCGCAGAAAGGAGCCGCGATGACCCATGAGACGCTTTCGGCCTTCTTCGGCTGGCTGACCCTGCTGCACCTGGGCCTGTTCACCCTGTCGGCGCTGCTGGTGCTGGCGCTGCGTGACCGGATCTGCGGGCTGCACGGGCGGATGTTCGGCCTGGCGCCGGAGGCTGTGCGACTGGCGATCTACCGCTGGCTGGGCAGCTACAAGATCGTGATCCTGGCGACCGCGCTGCCCCCGTGGCTGGCCCTGCAGCTGATCTGAGCGACCGTTCCGCCCTGCCCTCGCGCCCGGCTCGGCCATTGCCCGCCGCGCCCGCCGCTGCTAGGCCAGCCCAAGACACCCGCAAACCCGGAGAGCCCGCGATGGACAAGCAGACCGAAATCGAACTCCAGGCCGCCGCCTTCCGCCGCCTGCAGCAACACCTGATGCAGGACCGCCCGGAAGTGCAGAACATCGACCTGATGAACCTGGCCGGCTTTTGCCGCAACTGCCTGAGCCGCTGGTACCAGGAGGCCGCCAACGCGCGCGGCATCGAAATGGGCAAGGACGAGGCCCGCGAGATCTTCTATGGCATGCCGATGGCCGAGTGGAAGGCCAAGCACCAGACCGAGGCCAGTGCCGAGACGCAGGCAGCCTTCGAGGTGGCCTTCAAGGAAAACGTCGCCGACAAGACGTGAGGCCCGCACGGCCAACCTGACACCAAAAAAGCCGCCCCGTGGGGCGGCTTTTGCGGTTCAACAGCAACCCGCGTCAGATCGCGGTCTTGCGGCTTTCTTCCAGGTAGATCTCGCGCAGGCGCCTGGCCACCGGACCCGGGGTGCCGTCGCCCAGCGCCACACCGTCGATCTCCACCACCGGCATCACAAAGGCCGAGGCCGAGGTGGTGAAGGCCTCATCCGCCGCCTTGGCTTCCTCGATGGTGAACAGGCGTTCCTCGATCTGCATCTGGGCTTCCTCGGCCAGGCGCAGGACCGCCCTGCGGGTGATGCCGTGCAGGATGTCGTTGGACAGCGGCCGGGTCACGATCACACCGTCCTTGACGAAATAGGCGTTGTTCGAGGTGCCCTCGGTCACATAGCCGTCCTCGACCAGCCAGGCATCGTCGCAACCCGCCTTCTTGGCCATCATCTTGCCCATCGACGGATACAGCAGCTGCACCGTCTTGATGTCACGGCGGCCCCAGCGGATGTCCTCGATCGAGATCACCTTGGCGCCTTTTTTCGCCGCCGGGCTGTCGGCCAGGCCGGGCTTGTTCTGGGTGAACAGCACCAGGCTGGGCGGGGTGTCCTCGGAGGGGAACACGAAATCGCGGTCACCGTCAGAGCCGCGGCTGACCTGCAGGTAGACCAGCCCTTCCTCGATGCCGTTCAGCTCCACCAGCTTGCGGTGGATCTCCAACAGCTCGTCCTTGTTGCAGGGGCTGGCCATCTCCAGCTCATCCAGCGAGCGCTGCAGCCGCACCGCGTGGCCCTCGAAGTCGATCAGCTTGCCGTCCAGCACCGAGGTCACCTCGTAAACGGCATCGGCAAACAGGAAGCCGCGGTCGAAGACAGAGATCTTGGCTTCGTCTTCCGGCAGGTATTCGCCATTCACATAAACGGTACGGGTCATCTTTTTCTCCTCACCCCCACAGGGCAGCTTTCGGGGGGTGGACCCCGTCGGCGTCAAACTTCAATGGTTCCTCGCGGTCTTCGGCCAGAAGCAGCGGCCCGTCAAGATCCGTTACCGCCGCACCCTGTGCCACCAGCGTCGCGGGCGCCATCGCCAGGGACGAGCCGACCATGCAGCCAACCATCACCTGGTAGCCCTCGGCCAGCGCCTGATCGCGCAATTTCAGCGCCTCGGTCAACCCGCCGGTCTTGTCCAGCTTGATGTTGACGACATCGTATTTGCCCTTGAGCTTCGCCAAGCTGTCGCGGTCATGGCAGCTCTCGTCGGCGCAGACCGGCACCGGGCGTTCCATGCCGATGAGGGCCTCATCCTCGCCCGCGGGCAGCGGCTGTTCGACCAGTTCGACACCAAGGCGCACCAGATGCGGCGCAAGGTCCGCATAGACCGCGGCCGACCAGCCCTCGTTGGCGTCGATGATGATCTTGGCGTCCGGCGCGCCTGCCCGCACCGCCTCCAGCCGCGGCATGTCATCGGGGGTGCCGAGCTTGATTTTCAACAAGGGCCGATGGGCGTTCTCCGCCGCCTGCTGCTGCATTTTCTCCGGCGTGTCGAGCGACAGCGTATAGGCGGTGATCTCCGGCTTCGGCTCCGGCAGGCCCGCCAGCTCCCAGACGCGCTTTCCGGCCTGTTTCGCCTCCAGGTCCCACAGCGCGCAGTCGACGGCGTTGCGGGCGGCACCGGCAGGCAGCAAGGATTGCAGCTCCTGCCGGGTGAACTCGGCGGGCAGGCCTTCGATCTCGGCGGTCACGCTCTCCAGCGTCTCGTTGTAGCGGGCATAGGGCACACATTCGCCCCAGCCGGTGACACCGTCCTTTTCGATCCGCACGGTCAGCACCTTGGCCTCGGTGCGCGAGCCGCGCGAGATGGTGAAC
Organism: Leisingera sp. S2M4; assembly: GCF_055398055.1. NCBI lineage: Bacteria > Pseudomonadati > Pseudomonadota > Alphaproteobacteria > Rhodobacterales > Roseobacteraceae > Leisingera > Leisingera sp. S2M4. Next base: position 2,024,548 of record NZ_AP040861.1, on the reverse strand, counting down.
ACCTGCGCCAGTTTGAATACGTCGCGGGTGACGGAAACCTGCATGGCCTGTCCCTTTCCCTGTGGCAGGCCGCTGCCGCACCAGACCGGCACACCGCCGGCCCGGACAGGCATCCCGCCTTTTCATCTTTCAAAAAATACTCCCGCCGGAGGCTCCCCAGGGCGCGCCTGAAAGCCTCCGGCGGGGTGGTTAGATCAGATCGCGTCCAGCGCGTCCACCAGGCGGCCTGCGCCGTGGCGATAGGGATCCACCGCCGGCAGCCCCATTCTCTTTTCGGTCTCGGCCAGGTATTTGCTGGCTTCTTCCTCGGACAGATGCTGGGTGTTGACGGAAATACCGACCACCTTGCAGGCGGGGTTGGCACGCTGCGCCAGCGGCAGCGCGAGGTCGCGCAGCTCTTCCAGCGAGGGCACGTCATACTCCGGCAGGCCGCGCATATGGGTGCGGGTCGGCTCGTGGCACAGGATCAGCGCATCCGGCTGGCCGCCGTGGATCAGCGCCATGGTCACACCCGAGTAGGAGACGTGGAACAGGGAGCCCTGCCCCTCGATCAGGTCCCAGTGGTCGTCATCGTTGTCCGGGGTCAGATACTCGATCGAGCCCGCCATGAAGTCCGCCACGACCGCGTCCAGCGGCACGCCGTGGCCGGTGATCAGGATGCCGGTCTGGCCGGTGGCGCGGAAGGTCGACTTCATGCCACGCTTCTGCATCTCGGCGTCCATCGCCATCGCGGTGTACATCTTGCCCGCCGAGCAATCGGTGCCCACGGCGAGGCAGCGCTTGCCGCGACGCTTCTTGCCGTTGGCGATCGGGTAGCCGACGGTGGGCACGCGCACGTCATGCAGGGTGCCGCCATAGGTCTGCGCCGCGGCGACCAGGTCGCCCTCGTCGCGCAGCAGGTTGTGCAGGCCAGAGGCGATGTCAAAGCCCATTTCCAGCGCCGCGATCAGCACTTCCTTCCAGGCCGGAGAGATCACGCCGCCGCGGTTGGCCACGCCGATCACCAGCGTCTTGGCACCGGCTTCCTTGGCCTCGGCCAGGGTCATCTCGGTCAGGCCCAGATCGGCGCCGCAGCCGGGCAGGGAAATCTGGCCGACCGCATGCTCGGGGCGCCAGTCGCGGATGCCGATGGCAACCTTGGCGGCCAGCATGTCAGGCGCGTCGCCCAGGAACAGCAGATAGGGGGTCTCGATCATCGCGCGCTTCCTTCTTGGTCTTTGATCTCGTTCTTCCGCGCCAGTCTGTCCGGTTTGCCATGCAAATTCCTCTCATAATCGCGAAAGATTATTCCGATACGGTGATTTCCTCCTTCATTTAGCGCAATCATTCGAAGATCCTCCCGCATCCGGACGGCAAAGCCGCCTTCCGCTTGCCCGATCACCGGGATCGCGCAATCATCCATCAGGCCGCCGCGCCCGCCGGAATGCCGCAACGCGGCGTTCCTTGCCGCAGGTGCAAAATTTCCTTGCGTGACGATGCGCAATTTAATAACCCAAGCACTGAGCAACAAGCAATTTCATTACCCGGAGACATGCCGCCATGAGCTTTCGCATCCAGCCTGCCGCCCCGGCCCGCCCCAACCGCTGCCAGCTGTTCGGCCCCGGCTCCAAGTCCCTGCTGTTTCCGAAAATGGCGGCCTCGGACGCGGATGTGATCAACCTCGACCTCGAGGATTCGGTGGCGCCTTCGGACAAGGAACAGGCCCGCGCCAACGTGATCGAAGCGATCAATACGGTGGACTGGGGCAAGAAATACCTGTCGGTGCGGATCAACGGGCTGGACACCCCCTATTGGTACCGCGACGTGGTGGACATCCTGGAGCAGGCGGGCGACCGGCTCGACCAGATCATGATCCCCAAGGTGGGCTGCGCCGAGGACGTCTATGCGGTGGACGCGCTGGTCACCGCGATCGAGCGCGCCAAGGGCCGCACCAAGCCAGTCTCCTTCGAGGTGATCATCGAATCGGCGGCGGGCATCGCCCATGTGGAGGCGATTGCCGCCTCCTCGCCCCGCCTGCAGGCGATGAGCCTGGGGGCGGCGGATTTTGCCGCCTCCATGGGGATGCAGACCACCGGCATCGGCGGCACCCAGGAGAACTACTACATGCTGCGCGAGGGGCAGAAACACTGGTCCGACCCCTGGCACTGGGCGCAGGCCGCGATCGTCGCCGCCTGCCGCACCCATGGCATCCTGCCGGTGGACGGGCCGTTTGGCGATTTCTCGGATGCCGAGGGCTATATCGCGCAGGCCAAACGCTCGGCGACGCTGGGCATGGTCGGCAAATGGGCGATCCACCCCAGCCAGATCAGCCTCGCCAACGAGGTGTTCACACCCTCCGCCGCCGCCGTGGCCGAGGCGCGCGAGATCCTCGCCGCGATGGAGGCGGCCAAGGCCAGCGGGGCCGGTGCCACCGTCTACAAGGGGCGGCTGGTCGACATCGCCTCGATCAAGCAGGCCGAGGTGATCGTGGCCCAGGCGGAGCTGATCGCCGAGAGCTGACAGACGGCCTTGCCACGCCAACAGGGGCGTCCCGCAGTGGCGGGCGCCCTTCTTTCCTGGCTGGCTGCCGGGAGGCGGCGGGACCGCCCTGCGCTGATCTGTCTTTCTGCGCTGAACGCCCAAACGCTCATGGCCAGAGAAAATTAAAGCTGGCGGCGCCGCCAAACAGGCGGAGGTGGACGGGCGTATCCGCCCGCGTGCTAAACGTTGTCTCTGCACGGCCCGCAAAAGCGGATCCGGTTCCAGGAGTGCCGGGGGTGTCAGGCCCGACGGGAAATCGCGATCAGGCAGCAGAGTGCCTGATGCACCTTAGGATATGGTGACAGCGGCGTACGCAAGACGCGCAACACCGGCGCCGCGCAAGATGGCGATGCCGCGCAATGAGTATTTGGGGAAAGATGAAACGCGCCGTTCCGCCCTTCATCTTTCCCTTAAATACTCAAAATCCCGCCCTCGCCGCCGGGTCACGCGCGCAGATCCTTGGGCGAGCCCATCACAACATAGGTGGTGATCGCGGTGACATAGGGCGAGGTGCCGAGGATATCGGTGTGGAACCGCTTGTAGCTGGGCAGGTCGGCGCATTCGACGCGCAACAGGTATTCGATGGTGCCGGTGATGTTGTGACATTCCACCACCTCGGGCGCGGCCTGCATGGCGCGCTCGAAAGCCTCCTGCGCCTCCTTGGTGTGCTCGCCCAGCCCGACGCCGATATAGGTTACAAAGCCCAGCCCCATCTGCTGGCGGTCCAGCACCGCGCGGTAACCGGTGATGATGCCGCTGCGCTCCAGCTCCTGCACCCGGCGCAGGCAGGCCGACGGCGACAGGCCCACGCGCTCGGCCAGGTCGAGGTTGCTGATGCGGCCATCACGGGTCAGTTCCTGCAATATCCGCTGGTTTATTCGGTCATTTTTCGCCATTGATTGCAAAACTACCGCCAAGGCGACGCAAAACGCAATTTCATTTGGCATATTTCGCGCAATCTTGCGCACATGACTTACGAACTCTTCCTGGCCCTGGCCGCCTTTGCCTTTGGCACCGTCTTCACCCCCGGCCCCAACAACCTGATGCTGATGGCCTCGGGCGCGAATTTTGGCTTTCAGCGCTCGATCCCGCATCTGCTGGGGGTGGCCATCGGCTTTCCGCTGATGATCGTGCCCGTCGGGCTCGGCGTGATGCAGCTGTTCGAGGCCTTCCCGCCGCTGACCACGATCATGACGGCGCTGTCGGTGGTCTACATGCTGTGGCTGGCCTGGAAGATCGCCAATGCCGCCCCGCCCGAGGACAGCGCGGCGCAGGGCCGCCCGCTGAGCTTCGTGCAGGCCTGCGCCTTCCAGTGGGTGAACCCCAAGGCCTGGGCGATGGCGCTGGGGGCGATCACGCTCTATGCCGCCAGCCGCGACCTGAGCGCGATCCTGTGGGTGGCCGGAACCTATCTGCTGATCGGCTGCTTTTCGGCCTCGACCTGGACCATGCTGGGCCAGCAGCTGCGGCGGCTGCTGCGCCGACCGGCGCAACTGCGGGCATTCAACTGGACGATGGCCGCGGTGCTGGTTGCCTCGCTGGTGTGGATCCTGCTGCAGCAGGCATGACGGCCGCCGTGGAACACGCCGCCGCTTGCCGAGTTGCATCTTGCCGCCGCTAAGGCCATATAGCTGCAAACCGTCAGAGCAGAGGCACCATGACCCAGTATCTGGAATTCGAAAAACCGCTGGCCGAAATCGAAGGCAAGGCGGAGGAGCTGCGGGCGCTGGCGCGCGCGAATGAAGAAATGGATGTGGCCGACGAGGCCGCGGCGCTGGATGCCAAGGCAGCCCAGCTGCTGAAGGACCTGTACAAGGACCTGACCCCCTGGCGCAAATGCCAGGTGGCGCGGCATCCCGAACGCCCCCATTGCAAGGATTACATCGAGGCGCTGTTCACCGAGTTCACGCCGCTGGCCGGTGACCGCAACTTTGCCGACGACCTGGCGGTGATGGGCGGGCTGGCCCGGTTCAACGACCAGCCGGTGATGGTGATCGGCCACGAGAAGGGCAGCGACACCAAGTCCCGGATCGAGCGCAACTTCGGCATGGCGCGCCCCGAGGGCTATCGCAAAGCGGTGCGGCTGATGGAGATGGCCGGGCGCTTCGGCCTGCCGGTGATCACCCTGGTGGACACCGCCGGCGCCTACCCCGGCAAGGGCGCCGAGGAGCGTGGCCAGTCCGAGGCGATCGCGCGCTCGACCGAGATGTGCCTGAAGATCGGCGTGCCGCTGATCTCGGTGATCATCGGCGAGGGCGGCTCCGGCGGCGCGGTGGCCTTTGCCACGGCGAACCGCGTGGCGATGCTGGAGCATTCGATCTATTCGGTGATCAGCCCCGAAGGCTGCGCCTCGATCCTGTGGAAGGATGCCGAGAAGATGCGCGAAGCCGCCGAGGCGCTGCGTCTGACGGCGCAGGATCTGAACAAGCTGGGCGTCAACGACCGCATCATCCCCGAGCCGCTGGGCGGCGCGCACCGCGACCCCAAGGCCGCGATGAACGCGGTTGCCAAGGCAATCTCCGAGATGCTGGAAGAGCTGGACGGCAAGAGCGCCGAGGAGCTGATCCGCGACCGTCGCAAGAAGTTCCTCGACATCGGCTCGAAAGGGCTGGCGGCCTGAGCCACCTGCCCCGCAGACAACAGGAAAACCCGGCGCTGGCGCCGGGTTTTTTGTTGCCGTGATGAGCGGCGCGATCAGCCCGCGCTGCGCCCCTTGGCCATCAGGTGGTAGACCACCCCACCGAGAACCGCACCGATCACCCAGTTGTAGCCGGACAGGAAGGCGAACCACGGCACCCAGACGGTGGCCACCGAGAAGATCGCCGCCAGTCCGAAGGCCTTGACCGCGGCGCCGTTCCAGCCGTTGTCATAATGGTAGGCGCCGCCTTTCATGTCGTAGAGGTCGGCCAGCTCGAGCTGCTGGTTGCGGTGCAGGTAGTAATCGACGATCATGATGCCAAAGATCGGTGCCAGCGTTGCGCCCAAAGTGTTGACGAAGCCGCTGATGCCGAACTGGCTGATGAAGCTGTTCCAGAAACCGCCGATCACCAGGGCGAACAGCGAGGTGATGAGACCCGCCTTGCGGAAGCTGATCTTCTCGGGCGACAGGTTGGCGATGCCGTTCACCGCGGGGATGAAGTTGGCCACCAGGTTGATGCCGACGGTGGCGGCAAAGAAGGTGATCGCGGCGATCACGCCCAACAGCACGCTGTCGGTGCGCTCGACGATCTCGGTCGGGTTGATGATCTCCTCGCCAAAGACCACGGCAGCACCGCCGGTGGTCAACAGGGCCAGCGCCGAGAACAGGATCATGTTGAACGGCAGCCCGGCGAGATTGCCCATCACCATCGACTCGCGGCTGCGGGAATAGCGCGAGAAGTCGCTGAAGTTGATCATCACCGCCGCGAAATAGGCGACCATGGTGCCGACGATGGCGATGAAGCCGCGGAGCTCGCTCCAGAAGGTGCCCTCGGGGTTGGCAAAGATGGTGGCGGTGGCGGTCAGAAGCTGCCCGTCGGAGCGCTGCCACAGCACGATCACAAGGCCGATCATCACCACGTAGACGAAGGGACCGGCGATGTTGAGGAAGGTTTCAACCCAGGCCATGCCGCGCCAGAAGATGACGATGTGGAAGCCCCAGACGATCACGAAGGACAGCCAGTCGATGCCGGTCAGGCCAAGGATCTCGGCACCGCCCGAGATGCCGGTGAGCGAGCGGATCAGCAGCGCCAGCGCGGTGGAGGCGAAATAGACCTGCACCCCGTACCAGAACACCGCCACCGTGGCCCGCAGCACCGCGGGCAGCTTGGCCCCCTGGGTGCCGAGGCTGGCGCGGGCCAGCACCGGATAGGGGATGCCGTATTTCTCGCCCGGCGCGCCGGAGAGGTTGACCATCCACATCACGAAGAGGCCGGAGAAGATCAGCGCCGCAAAGGCGGTCCAGCCGCCCACCCCGTAGGAGATGAACAGCGAGGCCACCAGCGAATAGCCGAACAGCGACTGCACGTCGTTGGCCCAGATGTTGAAGATGGCGAACCAGCCCCAGGTCTTTTCCTGTGGTTCGACGGGGTTGAGCGCGTTGCCCTCGGGATCGAGCGTCCCGCCGTGCGCCATTGGCATATTGTCTGTTGTCGTCATTTCAGTCTCCCTGCTGCAGTTCTGCGGCTGGCGGTTCTGCCTGCTGCCAGCGTCCCTGAAACTGCTCTTGCAACTAACATGCTAGACTGTATTTTAGGTAGAAGTCCGTAAGGAATTCCAGAAAGCACCTTATTGAATCCGCAGGCAATGCGGCCTAGGGACCACCGATGACCCAAACCAAAGATGTTCAGCTATTGGCCGCCAAGGCGCAGGAAGCCCTGTGGCAGGCACTGCGAAACGGCACCCTGCGCGACGGCCAGTTTCTGTCGATGTCCCAACTGGTTACCATGTTGGAACTGCCGCTCTCGGCGGTGCGCGAGGCGGTCAAGCACGCCAGCTCCCTGGGGCTGGTGACCACCCTGCCCAAGCGCGGCATCCAGGTGATGGAAGCGCGCCCCGAAACCATTCGAGAATGCCTCGATTTTCGCATGGTCCTGGACCAGGAGGGCGCACGCCGACGCATTTCCAGCGAGTCTCTGGACGGTCTGGCCGCCCTGCGCGAACGCCATCAAAGCTTCCTCGACAGTGCTGCGCAAGCGCCGGGCGCGCATCCCGGCGGCGATGCCATCGCGGTGGACCTGTCGCTGCACGACTACCTCGCCGCCGGGCTGGACAACGCGCAGCTGACCGCTGCCTACGCAGCCAACCGGATGCGGATTGCCATCATCCAGAATGCACGCCCGTTTCTGCAGGACCGGATCGCCTCGGCAATGACCGAGCATCTGGCCATCATCGATGCGCTGGAGGCCCGCGACGGCGAGGCCGCGACGGCCGCCATCCAGCACCATTTCAGGCAGACGCTGCGCTGGTGGGGCGTGGGCTGAAGGCATCCGGCTGAGCGGGCCTGAACGGCTGTCGCGGAACCATCCCGCGTCTCGCGCATTGGTATCATGAGCGCCGCTCAGCCCGCGTGCCCCGGAGACCCCGCCATGTTACCCGATACTTCGCAAAGCCATGCCCGCCGCCAGCGCCTTGAGGCCGTGAACGCGGAGGATTTCGCCTGGGCGGTGCCGGTCATGCGCGCGGGCTATGCCGGGCGGGCGCTGGTCTATCTCGCGGTCGCCGGGGTCTCGCTCTACTCGATCTGGCAGGGCGGCGAGGCCAAGGGAACGGCCGAAGCCCTGGAATGGCTGCAGGGCGGCTGGGGCACCGCGATCGTCGTCCTGATTGCGCTTGGGCTGTTTGCCTATGCGCTGTGGCGGGCGGTCGACAGCATCTGGGATCTGGAGGCCTATGGCAACGGCGCCAAGGGGCTGGTCGCGCGCGTCAGCATGTTCACCACCGGGCTGGTGCATCTTGGTCTTGGCGGTCTGGCGGTTGCCGTCCTGCTGGGTTTCGGCGATGGCGGAGGCGGTCAGGGCAGCGGCCTTGCCACGCTGCTGGCGCAGCCGGGCGGTCGCATCGCCGTCTTCGTGGCTGGGCTGCTGACGCTCGGCGCCGCGGGCTACTATCTGCAGAAGGCCTGGCGCGAGACCTATCGCGCCCACCTGCGCGCTGTTCCCACGACGGTGCATATGAACACCCTGCTGAAAGCGGGGATCGCCGCCCATGGCGTGGTCATCGCGATCATCGGCGTGCTGATCCTGCAGGCGGCGCTGTCGTCCTCCGGCGCACCGGCCGGGGGCATGGGCAGCGCCTTCGACTGGCTCAGCACCAAGGCGTATGGCCGGGTTCTGGTCACGCTGCTATGCCTCGGGCTGTTGGGCTTTGCGCTGTTCTGCCTCGTCAACGCCTGCTACCGCATCGTGCCCAAGGCAACGGACCCGACCACCGAGACCCTGCAGGGCGCGCTGGACCGGGTCATCTGACCAGCGCCAGGTCAGCCGGCCAGCAGGCGCAACCCCTGGGTCACGTCCGAGCGCACCGCCAACCGCAGGCCCGGCTCATCCCCGGCCTTGAGTGCCGCGATGATATGGCGGTGGTGCGGCGGCGGATCGGTGCGCCGCAACCGGCCGTACAGCGCCCGCATGGTCGGCCCGAGCTGCAGCCAGACGGTCTCCGCCATCGCCAGCATGGCCGGCGCCTGCGCCCGCAGGTAAAGGGTGCGGTGAAATTCGAGGTTGGTGCGGATATAGCCCACCGCGTCCCGCTTGCTGACCATTTCGGCGACATTGCTGTTGATGTGCTGCAAGCGGTCGATCAACGCCATATGCGCACGCGGCAGCGCCCGGCTGGCCAGTTCGACCTCGATCAGGGCGCGCAGGGCGGCCAGCTCCTCGATCCGCTCGTTGGTCAGCTCCGGCGTCGACACCCGGCCCGAAGAGGACAGGAACAGGGCACCTTCGGCCGCCAGCCTGCGCACGGCCTCGCGGGCAGGCGTCATCGAGACCTCGTAGTCGCGGCCGATGCCGCGCAGGGTCAGTGCCGCGCCGGGCGCGATTTCGCCGTGCATGATACGGGTGCGCAGCGCGCGGTAGACCCTATCATGGGCGGGGGCCGCGGCGGCAACGGGGGCGGTGGTGGCAACCGTGGCGACGGCCGCGACATCCGGAGACGGGCGATTGGACAAGGTCATGCGTCCATGTGATCACAAAATTGCGCCACGTCAAGCGGGCGGCGCGGCCTCGGCCGTGGCATCGAAGCGATAGCGATGCAGGCTGGCGCCGTTTTCGCGCAGCCAGGCGCGGGGCTCGTGGTAGCGGCCATAGAGCCGTTCGACCACCGCCCAGAAGTCCTGCGAGTGGTTCATCTCCTGCAGATGCGCCACCTCATGGGCGGCGACATAGCGCAGCACCGCCGGTGGCGCCAGGATCAGCCGCCAGGAATACATCAGCGCACCGTCCGCGGTGCAGGACCCCCAGCGGGAGCGGGTGTCGCGCAGGGTCAGGCGGCTGTAGCCACGCCCCAGCCGGGCGGCGTAGAAATCCGATGCTTCCGCCAGGCGGTTGCGGGCCAGCTCCTTGAGGTAGCGTTGCAGCGGTGGTCCCGGGTTGGTGCCCGGCACCGCGACCCGGCCCGCGTCCAGCACGATGCGGCGGCCCTCGGCCCGCTCCACCACCCTGTCCTGCCCGTCGATTGGCAGCACCGCGCCAAGCCCCACCAGCACCGCGGCCGGGTGCCGGGCGAGGTGGCTGCGGATCCAGTCGGCCTTTTCCTCGGCAAAGGCGAGACCGGCGTGGTCCGGCAAATGCGCAGGCAGGGTCAGCGTCACCCGCCCGTCCAACGAGGAGATCCGCAGGCTGATCCGCCTTGCCCGCCCGGAGCGGCGCAGGGTCAGGGGCACCGGCGGTGTCCCGGACAGGTGATATTCGGCCATGCAGATGCCCCTTTCCGGCAAAGGCTTTGACAGTGCCACCCTCATATGGCAAGGCACCGGAATCGTCGATACGACTCACCAGTAAATCAAGGGGATCCACATGCCCAAGGAAGAATGGGGTGTAAAGCGCGTCTGCCCCACCACTGGCAAACGCTTTTATGACCTGAACAAGGACCCGATCATCAGCCCCTACACGGGCGAGGTCGTCGAGGTGGACACCGGCAAGACCCGGATGATCGAAGCGGATGCCGAGGACGCGGCAACCCTGAAGGCCAAGGAATCGGCGGATGCCGATGACGTCGTTCTGGATGATGACGACGCGGTCGACGTGGACCTGGGCGATGATGTCCTGGATGACGACGATGACGAGGACAACGTCTCTCTGGACGAGATCGCAGACGTGTCGACACCCGAGGATGACTCCTGAAAACGCTCGCCGTTCGGGGGAGTTACCGCTCTCCCGGACAGCTTTCAGCGGAAGCTGAAAAAAATTGGACCCCGGCGCATTTTTTCTCTTGCAGCCCGCGCCGCTGTCCCGTAAACGACGCTCACACCGCAAGACGGACCACACCGGAAACGGAACGGACACGGAAGCGGACAGGTTTGGGGCCTTAGCTCAGCTGGGAGAGCGCCTGCATGGCATGCAGGAGGTCAGCGGTTCGATCCCGCTAGGCTCCACCAAACACCCTTCATTATCAAGACGATAGACACCAGCGCACCCGCTCCGGGAACAGCTGCGCCAGCCGTTTGTGCACCGATTGTGCATCCTGGCCGCGGCCGCGCCGCAGCCTGTTGCGACCTTGCTATTGCGGCGCCTGAATCAGCGCGCGACCCAGCCGCTGCGCCGCCGCAACCGCCTGCGCGCCATGCAGCGGCCAGGACTGGGTGAGCCCCTCGATCAGCAGCAAAAGCTCCGCCTCGCGCCCCGGCAGCCCGCAGGCGCTGGCCGCACGCTCCGCGACCTCGGCCTTGTGGCGCTGGAGCAGCGCGCGCAGCCGGGCGCTGTCGGGATCGGCGGCCACTGCGGCGTGGAACAGGCAGCCGTGGGCGGCCTCCTCGGCCATCCAGCCACCAACCCGGGCCAACAGGGTATCCAGCGCCCCACTCTGCGCCTCCGGCAACTCGGTAAAGATCCGCGCCATGTAGCGCCGGTGCCTATGCTCCAGCGCGGCCAGCACCATGTCTGCGCGCGAGGGCGTGTATTTGTACAGCGTACGCAGGCTGACGCCCGCCGCATCGCGCAGCTCCTCGACGCTGGGTGACGCAAACCCGCGGGCGGCAAATGCGCGCTCAAGCCCTGCGGATATTCTCTCGATCATCTCTGCCATGGTTGACAGATGTAGAATGATCCCTCTACCCATGCAAGTAGAGCAACCATTCTACACTGGAGAGCGATGCGATGACCCTGCCCCAAACGATGAGCGCCATGGTGCTGACCGGCCATGGCGGACTGGACAAGCTGCAGTGGCGCGAGGATGTGCCGGTGCCGCGCCCCGGCCCGGGCGAGGTGCTGATCCGGGTTGGCGCCTCGGCGGTGAACAACACAGACGTGAACACCCGCACGGGCTGGTATTCCAAGGCGGTGCGCGGCGACACCGGCTCTGCCGCGACGGAAGGCTATGGCGGCGCCTCCGATGCCGATGGCGGCTGGTCCGGGGCGCTCAGCTTTCCGCGCATCCAGGGGGCGGACTGCTGCGGCGAGATCGTCGCCCTGGGCGCGGATGTGCCCGCGTCCCGGCTGGGCGAGCGGGTGCTGGTGCGGCCGATGTTCCACCCTGCCGGGGCGGAGGCGAATGCGCTGGCAACCTTTGGTTCGGAATGCGACGGCGCTTTTGCAGCCTATGCCGTGGCGGCCTCGGACCAAGCGCTGCGCATCGACAGCGCGCTGTCGGATGTCGAGCTGGCCTCGTTCCCCTGCGCTTTCTCCACCGCCGAAGGCATGATCCAGCGTGCCGCACTGGGCGCAGAACGGGTGCTGATCACCGGCGCCTCCGGCGGGGTCGGCTCGGCCGCGGTGCAGCTGGCCAAGCGCCGTGGCGCGCATGTCACCGCCGTGACCAGCCCGGCCAAGGCCGAGGCCCTGGCCGCATTGGGGGCCGACGCAGTGCTGGCGCGCGACGCGGCGCTGCCGCAGGACGGTTTCGATGTCGTGCTGGATCTCGTCGGCGGACCGCGCTGGCCGGAGTTGCTGGAGGCGCTGGCGCCGCGGGGCCGCTATGTCACCTCGGGCGCGATTGCCGGGCCGATCGTCGAGCTGGACCTGCGCACGCTGTATTTGAAGGATCTGACCCTGATCGGCAGCACCCGGCAGGCACCGGAGGTGTTCACCGACCTGATCCGCTATATCGAGGCAGGCGAGATCCGCCCGCTGGTGGCGGAGGTCTTTGCCCTGCGCGATCTGCGCGTGGCACAGGAAGCCTTTCTGGAGAAGTCCCACATGGGCAAGATCGGCATCACCGTCGGCAGCTGAGGCCGGGCGCGCCGAAAAGAAAGCACCGGGGCCGCCGATGGCAGCCCCGGCCTTGGTGTTACTTGTTGAGGATCTTCGACAGCACCAGGTAGGCGGCACCAGCCACGAAGAGGCCCACGAACCACGCATAGGTGTAGATCGTGGCAAAGAAATCCGAAGTGCCCGCGGTGAGGCCGACACCGGCAAGGAAGCCCGGCAGGTTCGGCAGGATGCCGATCACCAGCGCCCAGACACCGGCCCAGTTGGTGCCGTTCTTGCCGGAATAGATGCCGTCCATCTTGAACAGGTCAGCGACTTCCAGCTTGGTCTTGCGCAGCAGGTAGTAGTCCGCCAGCATCACGCCCGCGATCGGCCCCAGCAGCGCCGAATAGGCGATCAGCCAGCCGACGATGTGGTTGACCAGCACCCAGGGGAACATGGCGATGCCGATGCCCGCGGTGATGTAGCCGCCGCGCTTGAGGTTGATCTTGCTGGGCGCGAGGTTGGCGAAACCATGTGCCGGCGCCACCACATTGGCCGCGAGGTTGGTGGTCAGCGTTGCCACGATCAGCGCGAACAGCGCGATGATCACCGACAGGCCGCCCATCTTCTCGGAGAGCTGGATCGGGTCCCAGATCGCCTCGCCGAAGATCACCACGGTGGCCGAGGTCACGGCGGAGGCGATGAAGGCAAACAGCGCCATCGGGATCGGCAGGCCGACCATCTGGCCGAGGAACTGGTCCTTCTGGCTGCGTGCGTGGCGGGTGAAGTCGGGGATGTTCAGCGCCAGCGTCGCCCAGAAGCCGATCATGCCGGTCAGGCTGGGCCAGAACACTTTCCAGAACTGGCCTTCCTGCGGCTGGCCGGGATCAAAGGCGCTGGGGGTCGACAGCATCTCGCCGAAGCCGCCCGCGTTGACATAGGCCCAGCCCAGCAGCGCCAGACCCATCGCCAGCAGGAACGGGGCCGCGTAGGTTTCCAGCCAGCGGATCGACTCGGTGCCGTTCTTGATGAAGTAGAGGTGCAGACCCCAGAAGGCGAGGAAACAGATGAACTCACCCGCGCTGATGCCGAGGATGGCCAGCGGCTCTCCCGCCAGCGCGCCGCCGGTGAGGGTATTGAGGATCACGAAGATCGCCGAGCCGCCGACCCAGGTCTGGATGCCGAACCAGCCGCAGGCGACGATGCCGCGGGCCACGGCGGGGATCTTGGCGCCGGTGGGGCCGAAGGAGGAGCGCAAGAGCACCGGGAAGGGGATGCCGTATTTGGTGCCCGCGTGGCCGACCAGCACCATCGGGATCAGCACGATGGCATTGGCGGCCAGGATGGTCAGCACCGCCTGATCCCAGCTCATGCCCGAGCCGATCAGGTAGGAGGCCAGGAGGTAGGTCGGAATGCAGACCACCATGCCGACCCAGAGCGCGGCAATCGCCAGCCAGTCCCAGGTCCGCTGCTCTGCGGTGGTGGGCAGCTGGTCCTCGTTGTACAGCTCCGGGTCGATCCCAGCCAGATCAACCTGCTGCGCCGATTGGGCGCCGGGTGCGGTGTATCCGCTTGTTATATCAGCCATTATCAGTTCTCCCTGTTATTTGGCTTGCGACGGCCCCTTCTTGTTGTCGCGGGGTCCGCCAGATGTGAAAATTCCCCGGCTTGCACCGGGGAACCTCGATCAGACGCAGGCGGGCATGTTTTCCGCCGAGCGCTGGACTTGCCGCGGGGCGGTCAGCTCTTTCCATTTCGACAGCGCCTTGTTCACCTCCGGGAAGGGGGCACGTTCGACAAAGCGCCCGTGGCCCGGTGTGGCGCAGACCTTGCCATCGTCCACCGCGACCTCACCCCGGCTGAGGGTGTAGCGCGGCAAGCCGGTGACCTCGCGGCCCGCAAAGACGTTGTATTCCACCACCGACTGCTGGGTCTCGGGCGAGATGGTCTTGGATTTCTTGGGATCCCAGACCACCAGATCGGCGTCGGAGCCCTCCACGATCGCGCCCTTCTGCGGGTAGATGTTGAGGATCTTGGCGATGTTGGTGGAGGTGACCGCGACGAACTCGTTCGGGGTCAGGCGGCCGGTGTTGACGCCTTCGGTCCACAACACCGGCATGCGGTCTTCCAGACCGCCGGTGCCGTTGGGGATCTTGGTGAAATCGTCGATGCCGGTGCGTTTCTGCTCCACGGTGAAGGCGCAGTGGTCGGTGGCAACCACCTGCAAGGAGCCCGCCTGAAGACCGGCCCAGAGACTGTCCTGATGGGATTTGTCACGGAACGGCGGCGACATTACCCGCTGCGCGGCATGGTCCCAGTTCGGGTTGCGGTATTCGCTCTCATCCAGCACCAGGTGCTGGATCAGCGGCTCGCCAAAGACGCGCATGCCCTTCTGGCGCGCCCGGCGGATCGCCTCATGCGCCTGCTCGCAGGAGGTATGCACCACATAGAGCGGCACGCCCGCCATGTCGGCGATCATGATGGCGCGGTTGGTGGCTTCGCCCTCGACCTCCGGCGGGCGCGACAACCCGTGGCCTTCCGGCCCGCGGATGCCGTCGGCCAGCAGCTTCTGCTGCATGGTGGCCACCACGTCGCCGTTTTCCGCATGCACCATCGGCAGCGCGCCAAGCGCGGCGCAGCGGCGGAAGCTGTCGAACAGCTCGTCGTCCTCCACCATCAAGGCCCCCTTGTAGGCCATGAAATGCTTGAAGGAGTTGATGCCGAGGTCGACCACCTGCTGCATCTCGTTGAAGACCTGCTCGCTCCACCAGGTCACCGCCATGTGGAAGGAATAGTCGGCGCAGGCGCGTTTCGACTTGGCGTGCCAGGCCTCCAGCGCCTCCAGCATCGACTGCCCGGGGCTGGGCAGGCAGAAGTCCACCACCATGGTGGTGCCGCCCGCAAGGCCCGCACGGGTGCCGGATTCGAAATCATCCGCCGAATGGGTGCCCATGAAGGGCATTTCCAGGTGCACATGCGGGTCGATGCCGCCGGGCATGACGTAGCAGCCGGCGGCGTCGAGCACCTTGTCGCCGCTCAGGCCTGCGCCGATCTGGACGATCTTGCCATCCTCGATGGCGACATCGGCCTCATAGCTGCGGTCGGCGGCGACGATGGTGCCGCCCTTGATCACGGTTCGTTGTGTCATGGCTGTCACTCCACGATTTCTGCGGTTTCAAGAACGGCGTGCAGCAGCACGTCGGTGCCCGCCGCCGCCCATTCGCGGCTGATTTCCTCGTCTTCGTTGTGGCTGAGCCCGTCAACGCAGGGGCACATCACCATGGCGGTCGGGGCCACCTTGTTGATCCAGCAGGCATCATGGCCCGCGCCGGAGATGATGTTGCGGTGCGAATAGCCGAGCTTTTCCGCGGCCCGGCGCACGGCGGCGACGCAGCCCTCGTCAAAGGTGACAGGGTCGAAATGGCCGACCTGCTCGATCTCGAGCCCCAGTTCCAGCTCCTCGGCGATCTTCGCGGCACCTTCGCGCAGGCGGCGTTCCATGTCCGCTTGCGTGTCAAAGCTGGGCGAACGGAAGTCGATGGTGAAGACCACCTTGCCCGGCACGATGTTGCGGCTGTTGGGATAATAGTCGCAGTGGCCCACGGCGCCGACCGCATCGGGCTGGTGGCTCATCGCGATTTCGTGCACCAGATCGGTGATCCGCGCGGCGCCCAGACCTGCGTTGCGACGCATCGGCATCGGGGTCGAGCCGGTGTGCGCCTCCTGCCCGGTCAGCGTCACCTGCAGCCAGTTCAGACCCTGGCCGTGGGTGACGACGCCGATGTCCTTGCCTTCGGCCTCCAGAATCGGGCCCTGCTCGATGTGCAGCTCGAACATCGCGTGCATCTTGCGCTGCCCCACGGGCTCATCACCCACGTAACCGATGCGTGCCAGCTCCTCGCCGAATTTTTTGCCCTCGGCATCTTCGCGCGCGTAGGCCCAGTCCTGCGTGTGCACACCGGCAAAAACGCCGGAGGACAGCATCGCGGGCGCAAAGCGGGTGCCCTCCTCGTTGGTCCAGTTCACCACCACGATGGGGCGGCGCGGGGTGATGCCCAGATCGCGGATCGAGCGCACGACCTCAAGCCCCGCCAGCACGCCCAGCACGCCGTCGTATTTGCCACCCGTCGGTTGGGTGTCCAGATGGCTGCCCATCATCACCGGATCCAGATCGGGTTCCGCGCCTTCAAGGCGGGCAAACATGTTGCCCATGCTGTCCACACCGACGGTCATCCCGGCCTCTTCGCACCAGCGCTTGAACAGGTCGCGGCCCTGCTTGTCTTCGTCGGTCAGCGTCTGGCGGTTGCAGCCGCCGCGCAGGCCGGGACCGACCTGTGCCATTTCCATCAGCGAATCCCACAGGCGGCTGCCGTTGATGCGGGCGTTGCTTTGCACGTCTTTCATGTCTTTCTCCCTGTTCGCCCCTGCCCCGCGCGCCCAAGGGCCGCACGGCAGGGGCAGGTTTTTAGGCGATGAGCGATTCGGCGAGGATGCCGACCAGCTCGTCGATTTCCTGCTTTTCGATGATCAGCGGCGGCGACATGGCGATGATGTCGCCGGTGGTGCGCAGATGCGCCCCCTTGTCCCAAGCTCTGAGGTAGACGTCCAAGGCGCGCTTGGTGGGCATGTCCGCCACCGGCTCCAGCTCCACCGCGCCGACCAGGCCCGCGCAGCGGATGTCCTTTACGTGCGGCAAGCCCTTCAGGCTGAACATCGCCTCGGCCCAATAGCCCTCCAGCGAGGCGGCGCGCTCGAACAGCTCCTCCTCGCGGTAGGTGTCGAGCGCGGCAAGTGCGGCGGCACAGGCCACCGGGTTGCCCGAGTAGGTGTAGCCGTGGAACAGCTCGATCATGTGGTCGGGGCCGGTCATGAAGGCGTCGTGGATCTCGCTGCTGATCATCACCGCGCCCATCGGGATGACGCCATTGGTGAGGCCCTTGGCGGTGGTGATCATGTCCGGCTCGACACCGTAGTAATCGGCGCCAAAAGCCTTGCCGAGACGGCCATAGGCGGTGATCACCTCGTCAAAGATCAGCAGGATGCCATGCTCACGGGTGATCTCGCGCAGCCGTTTCAGATAGCCCTTGGGCGGCAGGATCACCCCGGCGGAGCCTGCCATCGGCTCGACGATCACCGCGGCGATGGTTTCGGCGCCGTGCAGCTCGATCAGGGGCACCAGATCCTCGGCCAGCTCGACGCCATGCTCGGCCTCGCCCTGGCTGTAGGCGTTGCGCTCAAGGTCATGGGTGTGACGCAGGTGGTCAACGCCGGTCAGCAGGCTGCCGAAGTGGCGGCGGTTGTTGACGATGCCGCCCACCGCGATACCGCCGAAGTTCACCCCGTGGTAGCCCTTCTCGCGGCCGATCAGCCGGGTGCGGGAGGCATTGCCCCTGGCCTTGTGATAGGCCAGCGCGATCTTCAGCGCGGTCTCCACCGATTCCGAGCCGGAGTTGGTGAAGAACACGTGGTTCAGATCACCCGGTGCCAGTTCTGCCAGCCGGTTGGCCAGCTCAAACGCCTTTGGGTGGCCCATCTGAAAGGCCGGCGCATAGTCCAGCTCGGTCATCTGGTTCGTCACCGCCTCGGTGATGCGCGGCGCGGCGTGGCCTGCGTTCACGCACCACAGGCCCGCGGTGCCATCCAGCACCTTCTTGCCCTCGGTGGTGGTGTAATACATGCCTTCCGCGCCTGCGATCATGCGCGGGTTCTGCTTGAAATGCCGGTTGGCGGTGAAGGGCATCCAATAGGCGTCCATGGCATTGGCACGCTTGGGGTTGGTGTCCATGTCGGGTTCCTTTGTCTTGATGAGGGGTCAGCTGACGGCGGTCAGCAGCGTGTCGAGGCTCTGTTTTGCATCGCCGTAGAACATCCGGGTGTTCTCCTTGAAGAACAGCGGGTTCTCGATGCCGGAGTAGCCGGTGCCCTGGCCACGCTTGGAGACGATCACCTGTTTCGCCTTCCAGCACTCCAGAACCGGCATGCCGGCAATGGGCGAGTTCGGGTCTTCCTGCGCCGCCGGGTTTACGATGTCGTTGGAGCCAATGACGATCGCCACATCCGTCTGCGGGAAGTCGTCGTTGATCTCGTCCATCTCCATCACGATGTCGTAAGGCACCTTGGCCTCGGCCAGGAGAACGTTCATGTGGCCCGGCAGGCGGCCTGCGACCGGGTGGATGGCGAAGCGCACCTCCTTGCCTTTCGCCCGCAGGCGGCGGGTCAGCTCGGCGACGTTCTGCTGCGCCTGCGCCACCGCCATGCCGTAGCCGGGGATGATGATGACGCTGTCCGCTTCCTCCAGCGCCTGCGCCACGCCCTCGGCGTCGATCGCGACCTGCTCGCCCTCGACCTCCATCTGCGGGCCGGTGCTGCCGCCAAAGCCGCCAAGGATCACCGAGACGAACGACCGGTTCATCGCCTTGCACATGATGTAGCTGAGGATCGCACCCGAGGAGCCGACCAGCGCGCCGACCACGATCAAGAGGTCATTGCCCAGCGAGAAGCCGATCGCCGCCGCGGCCCACCCCGAGTAGCTGTTCAGCATCGACACCACCACCGGCATGTCGGCGCCGCCGATGCCCATGATCAGGTGGTAACCGATGAAGAGGGCTGCCAGCGTCATCAGCAAGAGCGGCAGGAAGGTGCCCGCGTTGAAGTACCAGATCAGGCAGATGAAGGAGAGCGCCGCGGCACCGGCGTTCAGCGCGTGACCGCCCGGCAGCTTGGTGGCCGCCGAGGTGACCTTGCCCGCCAGCTTGCCAAAGGCGATGACCGAACCGGTGAAGGTGATGGCGCCGATGAAGATGCCGAGGAACAGCTCAACCCGCAAAAAGGCGATCTCGGCCGGGGTCTTCTTGGCGATGAGCTTGGCAAAGGTGCCGAGCTCGTCCGCCGTGCCCGCCGCCGCGGCGGCCGCCACATTGCCGATCTCGAAATGGGCGATGAAGCCGACGAAAACCGCGGCGAGGCCGACCAGCGAGTGCATCGCCGCCACCAGCTGCGGCATCTCGGTCATCTGCACCTTCTTGGCGACATACATGCCGATGATGCCGCCGCCCGCGATCAGCAAGAGCGACAGCAACCACAGGCCCGAGCCGGGGCCGATGAGGGTGGCAAAGACCGCCAGCGCCATGCCCGCGATGCCGTACCAGACCGCGCGCTTGGCGCTTTCCTGGTTCGACAGGCCGCCCAGCGACAGGATGAACAGAACAGCCGCAACGACATAGGCGGCGGTGGTGAAACCGTAATCCATGTGTCCGGCCTCCTTAGGATTTCTGGAACATGGCGAGCATGCGCCGGGTGACGAGGAAGCCGCCGAAGATGTTGATCCCGGCCATGAAGACGCTGAGCGCCGCCAGCAGGATCACCAGCCAGCTGCCCGAGCCGATCTGCATCAGCGCGCCGAGGATGATGATCGAGGAGATCGCGTTGGTCACCGCCATCAGCGGCGTGTGCAGGGAATGCGCAACGCCCCAGATCACCTGGAAGCCCACGAAACAGGCCAGCGCAAAGACGATGAAATGCTGCATGAAGCTGACCGGCGCAAACAGCCCGACCAGCAGCAAGAGCGCGCCGCCGCCTGCCAGCATGGTCACCTGCGCCTTGGTCTGCGCCTTGAAGGCGGCCACTTCGGCGGCGCGTTTTTCCTCCGGCGTCGGCTCCTTCACCTCGGGCTTCTTCTGCGCCGCGATCGCCTGCACCTTGGGCGGCGGCGGCGGGAAGGTGATCTCGCCCTGATACGCCACGGTGGCGCCGCGGATCACGTCATCCTCCATGTCATGCACGATCTGCCCGTCCTTGCCCGGCGTCAGATCACTCATCATGTGGCGGATGTTGGTCGCATAGAGCGACGAGGCCTGCGCCGCCATGCGGCTGGGGAAATCGGTGTAGCCGATGATGGTGACGCCGTTGTCCGTGACGATCTTCTCGTCCGCGACGGTCAGCTTGCAGTTGCCGCCCTTCTCGGCCGCGAGATCCACGATCACCGAGCCCGGCTTCATCGCCGCGACCATGTCCTCGGTCCACAGTTCGGGCGCTTCGCGGTTGGGGATCAGCGCGGTGGTGATGACGATGTCCATCTCCGGCGCCAGCTCGCGGAACTTGGCGAGCTGCGCTTCGCGGAATTCCGGGCTGGATACAGAGGCATAGCCGCCGGTGGCGGCCCCGTCCTGCTGCTCTTCCTCGAAATCGAGATAGACGAATTCCGCGCCCATCGATTCCACCTGTTCGGCCACCTCGGGACGCACGTCAAAGGCGTAAGTGACCGCGCCAAGCGAGGTCGCGGTGCCGATCGCGGCAAGGCCCGCAACACCCGCGCCCACCACCAGCACCTTGGCCGGCGGCACCTTGCCCGCGGCGGTGATCTGGCCGGTGAAGAAGCGGCCGAAGTTGTTGCCCGCCTCGATCACCGCGCGGTAGCCCGCGATATTGGCCATCGAGGACAGCGCGTCCATCTTCTGCGCGCGGCTGATCCGCGGCACCATTTCCATCGCGATGACATTGGCGCCCTTGGCTTTGGCGGCCTCCATCCCCTCTCCATTCCCGGCGGGATTGAAGAAGGAGATCAGCGTCTTGCCCCTGGTCAGCCGCTTCAGCTCGGTCTCATTGGGCTGGCGCACCTTGGCGATGATGTCGGCCGTCTTCCACAGCTGCGCCGCGGTCTTGACGATCTCGACGCCCGCCTCGGCATAGGCGGCATCCGAAAACCCCGCCGCCGCCCCGGCCCCGGTCTCAATCGCGCAAGTGTAACCCAGCTTCTGCAGCTGACGCGCAGAGTCCGGCGTCAGCGCAACGCGCGCCTCTCCATTCGCCGTTTCCTTCGGCGTTCCAATAAGCACTTTGATGTCCTCCCGTTGCACGGTGTTCCCAGCGGGACCGGGACGCCGCGTTTGCCGGAAAGTATTTGAGCGTTTTACTTAGTAGTCAATATTTTTTGGAGATCATATTTTTTGCAGTTTAAAAACAGCCAAGTAGATAGGCGAATTTGCTGTTTGCGGTATTTTTTTTGATCTAGTGATAAAAAAATATTTGACAGCTGAGGCCCTCCTCCACAGTCTGAGAGCCACAGGGAGGACCCCATGAACACTGAAATGCTCAGCACAGGCACGGCCTGGGCGGAGACCGGAGATCTGCATGCCTTGATGCGGCGTGCCGCCCGGATCCGCGACACCCACTGGGGGCGCACGGTCACCTATTCGCGCAAGGCCTTCGTGCCGCTGACCAACATGTGCCGCGACACCTGCGGCTACTGCACCTTCGTCAAGCACCCGGATTCGCCGGAGGCCAACATCATGACGCCGGAGCAGGTGCTGGCGACCGCCAGGAAGGGCGAGCGCGAGGGCTGCAAGGAGCTGCTGTTCAGCCTCGGCGAGAAGCCGGAGCTGCGTTATGAGAAGGCGCGCAAGGGGCTGGAACGGCTGGGATATTCCCGCCTCACCGACTACCTGCGCGACATGTGCGAGCTGGTGCTGGAGGAAACCAGCCTGCTGCCGCATGTGAACGCGGGCACGCTGACCGACGACGAGATCGACGTGCTGCGGCCGGTCTCGGCCTCGATGGGGATGATGCTGGAAACCGTCAGCCGCCGCCTGACCCGCAAGGGCCAGCCGCATTACGCCTGCCCCGACAAGGTGCCGGTGCAGCGGCTGCGCACGCTGGAGCGGGCGGGGCAGAAACAGGTGCCCTTTACCACTGGCCTGTTGATCGGCATCGGCGAGAGCTTTGCCGAGCGGATCCAGGCGCTGCATGCGATCAACGCGGCGCACGCCCGCCACGGCCATATACAAGAGGTCATCATCCAGAACTTCCAGCGCAAGCCGGATATCGAGATGGCCAACCACCCGGAGCCCTCGCTGGAGGACATGCTGCGCACCATCGCGGCGGCGCGGATCATCCTGGCGCCGGAGATCAGCCTGCAGGCGCCCCCGAACCTCAGCGCGCGCCACATCGCCTACCTGGAAGCGGGCATCAACGACTGGGGTGGGATTTCCCCCGTGACCATCGACTTCATCAATCCCCAGCATGAATGGCCGGAGATCCGCGCGCTGGCGCAGTCCAGCACCCAGGCCGGGTTCGAGCTGCGCGAGCGGCTGACCGTCTACCCCCGCTACCTGACCCGCGATCAGGACTTCATCAACCCCGCCATTCTGGCCCGTGCCGCAGGCATGGCCGGGGCTGGCGGGCTGGCCCGCGATCAACGCCACATCGGAGAGACAGCATGACCCTTCAGCCCGCATCCGAGAAGTTTGCCGCCCCGCCTGCCGCTCTGCCCGCGGCCGTCGCCGGGGCCTCCGCCCCTATCCGCTCCATCCTGGAAATGGCGCTGGAAGGCGGCGAGGTGTCCGAGGCGGAAGGCGTCGAGCTGTTCCGCACCAGTGGCGCCGATGCCGAGGCAGTCTATGCCACCGCGGACGAGCTGCGCCGCCGCGCCAATGGCGACCACGTCTCCTTTGTGGTGAACCGCAACATCAACTTCACCAACATCTGCTACATGGGCTGCCGTTTCTGCGGCTTTGCCAAGCGATCCAAGGACAAGAACGCCGAGTGGCTGGAGCCTGAGCAGATCGTCGAGCGCGCCCAGCAGGCCTGGGACCGCGGCGCGACCGAGGTCTGCATTCAGGGCGGGCTGCACCCCAAGATGGAAGGCACCTATTACCGGGACATCGTGCGCGCCATCAAGGCCGCACTCCCGGACATGCACATCCACGCCTTCTCGCCGTTTGAGATCTGGTATGGCGCGTCCAAGACCAAGATGTCCTACCACGATTTTCTGGCGGATCTGAAGGAGGCGGGCCTCGGCTCGATGCCGGGCACCGCGGCGGAGATCCTTGATACCGAAGTGCGGATGCAGCTCACCAAGAACAAGCTGAGCGCCGAGAAATGGGTCGAGATCATCCGCGCCGCGCATGAGGTCGGTATCCCGACCACCGCCACCATCATGTACGGCCACATCGACGCGCCCGAGCATTGGGCCGCCCACATCCGGCTGCTGCGCGACATCCAGAAGGACACCGGTGGCTTTACCGAGTTGGTGCCGCTGTCCTTCGTGCACACGGAATCGCCGCTATGGGCCAAGAACCCGGACAAGGTGCGCCCCGGCCCGACCGCGCTGGAGGTGGACCTGATGCATGCGGTCTCGCGAATCATGCTGCACGGCTGGATCGACAACATCCAGGTCAGCTGGACCAAGCTGGGCGCGGCCCGCGCACAGCAGATGCTGTCACGCGGCGTCAACGATCTGGGCGGCACGCTGATGAACGAGAGCATTTCGCGGGCGGCCGGCTCGGACCACGGGCAGGAGATCACGGCGCGCGAACTGACCCAGATCATCCGCGCTGCGGGCCGGGTGCCGGTGCGCCGCAACACCATCTATGAAATCCGCGACATCTATGATGACCACGACCCGGAGGAGCTGGCACCGCTGGTGGACCGTCAGGGCCGCAACCCGCTGGATTTCCTTGATATGTTCCCCGAACGCAACGCGCTGGAGGCAGCGGAATGAGCGGCGCGGCGAAGCATAAGGTCACCCTGCTGGCGGGCGGCGTCGGCGGGGCCAAGATGGCCGAGGGGCTGGCGGCGCTGCCGGATGTGGAGCTGTCGGTGATCGGCAATGTCGCCGATGACGACGAATTTCACGGGCTGTGGGTCTCGCCCGATATCGACACGCTGACCTACAGCCTGGCGGATGTGATCGACCGCAACCAGGGCTGGGGCGTGGCGGATGAAAGCCACCGGGCGCTGGACACGCTGACAAGGCTCGGCAATGACACCTGGATGTCGCTGGGCGACCGCGACTTTGGCCTGCACATCCACCGCACCATGCGGCGGCTGCGCGGCGAGCGGCCCAGCGTGATCGCCCGCGACGTGGCACGCGCCTTTGGGGTCGCGGCAGAGATCCTGCTGCCCACGGACGACCGGGTGCAGACCCGGGTGCGGACCGATGCGGGCTGGCTCAGCTTTCAGGAATATTTCGTGCGCGAACGCTGCGCGCCCGAAGTGCGCGAGCTGGCCTTTGACGGCATCGAACAGGCCCGCCCCACGCCAGAGGCGCTGGCGGCGATTGCCGGGGCGGATCTGATCGTGATCGCGCCCTCGAACCCGCTGGTCAGCATCGCACCGCTGCTGGAGACCCCGGGCATCCGGGACGCGGTGCGCGCCGCGCCCGCCTTCAAGGTGGCGGTCAGCCCCTTCATCGAGGGCAAGGTGGTCAAGGGACCGGCCGACCGGATGATGGCGGCTCTGGGGCTGCGCGCGGATGCGGCGGGCGTCGCCGAACGTTATGCCGGTGTCGCGCAGACCTTGGTGATCGACCATCAGGACGAGGGTCTGGGCGATGAGATCCGCGCCCATGGCATGACGCCGATCTGCGCCCATATCCTGATGAAGGACAAGGCCGACAAGGCCCGGCTGGCGCGCGAGGTGGTCGACCTGTGCCTGGCCCCCGCAGCGGCGGAGGCCGTGGCATGAGCACCGCGGCCCGCAGCGACAAGCGGCTGGTGGTGATCCCGATGAAGGATCCCGCCCGCGCCAAGACCCGGCTGGACCCGACGCTGAGCCCCGAGCGGCGCGCAACGCTGGCGCTGACCCTGTTCCGCGCCACGGTGGCCCGTGCGCAGGAGGCGCTGGCACTGCTGCCCGGCGGCGGGGTGGAGATCGCGGTCGTGACCTCCAGCCCGAAGATCACCCGGCTGGCCCGTGCCATGGGGCTGATCCTGATCGACGAGGGCGCCCCCCGCGGCCTGTCGGAGGCGCTGGAGACGGCGGCGGATTGGGCTGCGGGCCGCGGCTACGGCGCGATCTGCGTCCTGCCCGGTGATCTCGCGGCCCCCAAACCGACTGAGCTGGCCCGGCTGCTGGCGCATGATCTGAGCGGCGGCCAGATGGTGCTGTGCCCGGCCGAGGATCTGGGCACCAACGCCCTATTGGCGCCGCTGCCCTGCCCGTTCCGCTTTGCCTACGGAGTGAAATCCGTGGTTGCCCACCGGCAGGCGGCCGAGGCCGCCGGCCTGTGTCCGGTGATGCTGCCGCTGGCCAGCCTGCGGGCGGATGTCGACACCGCAGATGACCTTCAGCATCTGCTGGCGCATCAGCCGCAGCTGCTGATGCAGGAGGCCGCGCGATGAGCCTGTCCGTTTCCCTCACCGCCATTCCCGGCATCCCCGACATCCAGAACGGCGACGATCTGGCTGCGGTGCTGGGCGACTGCATGGAACAGGCCGGGCTGGTACCGCAGCAGGGCGACATCCTGTGCATCGCGCAAAAGGTCTTCTCCAAGGCCGAGGGCTGCATCATTCCGCTGTCCACGGTCACGCCCTCGGCTGAAGCGATCAAATACGGCGAGGAGCTGAACAAGGATCCCCGCAAGGTCGAGATCGTGCTGCGCGAAAGCACCCGCGTGGTGCGCGCCTTCCGCCGCCCCGATCAGGTCAGCGGCACGATGATCTGCGAGCACCGGCTGGGGTTCATCTCGGCCAATGCCGCTGTGGATGAATCCAATTTCGGCGAGGAGGACGCCGCCATGGTGCTGCCCGCCGACCCGGACGCCAGCTGCGCCCGCATTCAGCAGGCCTTTGCAGACCGCTTTGGCGTGCAGACCGGCGTGGTGATGACCGACACCTTCGGCCGCCCCTGGCGGCTGGGCCAGATCAACGTCGCGATCGGCCTGTCGAAAGTGCCTGCCACCATTCAGGAACAGGGCAACCTCGACGCCTGGGGCCGCCCCCTGATGGTCACCGAACCGGCGCTGGCGGATGAGATCGCCGCCGCCTCGGGGCTGGTGGTGCGCAAGAACGGAAAAACACCGGCGGTGCTGCTGCGGGGGCTGGAGTGGCAGCCGACCGACAGCCGTGGCGCCGACATAATACGGAAAAAACAGGAGGATATGTTCAGATGAAAATCGCAATCATTGGCGGCACCGGGCCGCAGGGCCAGGGTCTGGCGCTGCGCTTTGCCCGCGCCGGGATCGCCGTGGCGCTGGGGTCGCGCGATGGCGCGCGCAGTGCAGGCATCGCCGCCGACCTGATGGCCAAGCTGCCCGAAGGCGCCGCGAAGATCGAGGGGCTGGACAACGAGGCCGCCACCAAGGCCGCCGATGAAATGGTGATCCTCGCGGTGCCGTTCTCGGCCCATAATGCCACGCTCACGGCGCTGAAGCCGCATCTGGCCGGCAAGATCCTGGTCGACATCGTGGTACCGCTGAAAGAGGGCGACCCCAAGAAGGTGGACATGCCGCCCGAAGGCTCCGCCACCGAGGCTGCGCAGGCGCTGCTGGGCGGTGACATCCCGGTGATCGGCGCGCTGCACAATGTCTCGGCCACCACGCTGAACAACCTCGACTGGCCGATCAACTGCGACATCCTGGTCTGCGGCAACAGCCTGCCCGCCCGCAAGAAGGTGATCGAGCTGGTCCGCGCGCTGGACGTCGAGGCCTACAACGCCGGCGACGCCGAGGCCGCCCGCTGCATCGAGGCGATCACCCCGATCCTGATCCGCCAGAACATTTCCAAGGCAGTGCCCTTTACCCACGCTGGTATCCGCATCTGCCCGCCCGAACACTAAGATTCCAACAGGGAGAAAACACAAATGGAATTCGGTATTTGCTTCAAAGGCTTCGTTGAGCCCGACCGCGCCCGCGCCCTGGTCCGCCAGGCCGAGAACGCAGGCTTCACCTACTGCTGGTTCTACGACAGCCACATCCTGTGGCGCGAAAGCTTCGTCGCCATGGCGATGTGCATGGAACACACCAAGAAGATGCGCTTTGGCCCGCTGGTGACCAACCCGAACTCGCGCGAGTGGTCGGTGGCGGCCTCGCTGTTCGGCTCGCTGGCAAAACAGTCGAACGGCCGCTTCGACATCGGCCTCGGCCGCGGCGACAGCGCCGTGCGGGTGATGGGCAAAAAGCCCTCGACCATCAAGCGGATGGAAGAATTTACCCATGTGGTGAAATCGCTGATCCGCGGCGAGGAAGTGCAGTACGGCGAATGCCCCGAGCCGGTGAAATTCCCCTGGGCCCAGGGCTATGAGCTGCCGGTCTGGATCGGCGCCTACGGCCCCAAGGCGCTGGCCTCGGCGGGCAAGGTCGGCGACGGCGTGGTGCTGCAGATCGCGGAACCCAAGATCGTCAAATGGCTGGCAGATCAGGCCAAGGCCGGCGGCGAAGCGGAAGGCCGCGACATGTCGAACTACCGCGTGATGGCGGCCGCGCCCGCGCACACCGGCCCGATTGAGGAAGGCATCGAGAAGACCAAGTGGTTCCCCGCCATGGTCGGCAACCATGTCGCTGACATCGTGGAGAAATACGGCACCGATGGCGATCACGTGCCGACCAGCCTGACCGACTATATCAAGAACCGCAAAGGCTACGACTACTCCAAGCACGGCCAGAGCGATAACCCCTACCTGGACTTCATCACCGAAGACATCGTGAAAAGCTTCTGCGTGCTGGGCACCCCGGATGAGCATATCGCCAAGATCCGCGATCTGGCCGATGCCGGCACCACCCAGTTCAACATCTACCTGGACAGCGGCGACGAGGAAAAGATCATCGCTGACTACGGCGAAAAGATCATCCCCGCTTTCCGCTGAAGTCTCTCCCTCCTGCCCGGACAGATCCCCGCCGGGCAGGGGCATCCGGCGGGCAGCCCCCACTGCCCGCCGCTTTTACCGGCCCCGGGACACCGGCAAAGATGATAGTTTAGTGATATCGCCCGCCTTCCCGGCGCAACCGCTGGCACTGGGATTTGACTTGTGCCAATAGGGCGCCACACTGATTTTTTGAAACTGGCGGATTTTGCATGGCGCGCATGGCAGCTGAAAAGCCCAAGACTCGGATCCAGCGGAAAAAGACCGAACAGATCCTCGCTTCTGCGCTGGAGGTATTTGCCCAGCACGGGTCGTCCGGCGCGTCGATCAACCTGATCGCCAAGAACGCCGGGCTGACGACGCCCAACCTGCTGTATTACTTCGAGAGCAAGGACGCGATCCGCCGCGAATTGCTGTCGCGCACGCTGCAGTTGTGGATGGCGCCCCTGAACATGCTGAGCCCGCATGGCGACCCGATCGACGAGATCCGCCAATACATCCGCCGCAAGCTGGAAATCTCCAAGAATTTCCCCAAGGAAAGCAAGTTCTTCGCCAACGAGGTGCTGAGCGGCCTGCCGCAGTCCCACAGCGAGATCTTCGGCCCGCTGAAAGAGCTGTACAACGCCAAGATCATGGTGCTGGAGGACTGGATGCGCGACGGACGGATCAACACCACCGACCCGCACCACCTGCTGTTCTCGATCTGGGCGACGACGCAGCACTATGCCGATTTCGATGTCCAGATCGAGGAAATCGCCCCCGCCAAGGCGCAGAACCGCTACGCCGAGGCCGAAAGCTTCCTGTTGGAAATGTACGGCAAGCTGCTGACACCAACCGACACCTGACCCCGGGGCTGCCCGGCCCATGGGCCGCGTCAGGGGATGCGGGCGCGGTCGATGAACTTGCGCAGCGCAAAGCGCGAGCGCACGGCGCGAATGCCGGAAATCCTGAGCAGCTTGGTCTGCAGGAAGGTCTCGAATTCCTCCAGGCTTCCGACCACGATCTCCAGCAGGAAGTCCTGTGCCCCGGTCATCAATGTGCCGGTGATCACCTCGTCGAAGCGGCTGACTTTCTTCTGGAATTCCGCGATCTCGTCACCGTCCTGGCGCTCCAGTTCGACCGAGACAAAGGCGGTGATGCCAAAGCCCGCCGCCTTGCGGTCGATGCGCGCCATGTAGCCGGAAATCAGCCCGCTTTCCTCCAGCCGCTGCAGGCGCCGCTTGCAGGGGGTCTGCGACAGGCCAACCCGCGCCGCCAACTGCACCAATGGCATACGCCCATCGTCGCGCAGGGCGCGAAGTATCTCCCGGTCCACTTGATCAGTAGTGTTTTCAGCCACAAATTTTCGCCTTTATAGCGGATTTCACTCTATTTTTGCTGTCTTACCCCCGGATTCGAGATTTTTCAACCAGCAGGGTTTGCTAATCTGGTGGGAACGGCGCAGGTGCGCGCGGTCCGCCGCACGCCCGCCCCGGATGCATCCAGACCAAAGAGGATCCGCATGAGTGATGACTTTCCGCCGCTATCGCTGAATGTGCCAGAACCGGGCTGCCGTCCGGGCGACACGCCTGACTTCTCCGATTTCGAGATCCCGCGCGCAGGCGCCGTGAAGCGCCCGCCGGTCGATGTAGAACCCGACGAAATCCGCGAAATGGCTTTTTCCATCGTGCGGGTGCTGAACAAGGACGGCGAGGCAGTGGGCGACTGGGCCGGGGCGCTGACACCCGACGAACTCCGCGAGGGCCTGCGCCACATGCTAACCCTGCGCGCCTTTGATGCGCGGATGCTGATCGCCCAGCGCCAGGGCAAGACCAGCTTCTACATGCAGCATCTGGGCGAGGAAGCCGTCGCCTGCGCCTTCTCGCGCGCCTTGCAGCCTGGGGACATGAACTTTCCCACCTACCGGCAGGCGGGGCTGCTGATCGCCGGCGGCTATCCGATGCTGACGATGATGAATCAGATCTACTCCAACGCCGAAGATCCGCTGCACGGCCGCCAGCTGCCGATCATGTATTCCTCCAAGGAGCACGGGTTCTTCTCGATCTCCGGCAACCTCGGCACCCAGTTCGTGCAGTCGGTTGGCTGGGCGATGGCCTCGGCCATTTCCGGCGATACCAAGATCGCAACCGGCTGGATCGGCGACGGCTCCACCGCGGAGAGCGATTTCCACTCCGCCATGGTGTTTGCCTCGACCTATGACGCGCCGGTGGTTCTGAACATCGTCAACAACCAGTGGGCCATCTCGACCTTCCAGGGCATTGCCCGCGGGGGCGTCGGCACCTTTGCGGCGCGCGGCCACGGTTTTGGCATCGCCTCGATCCGGGTGGATGGCAATGACTACCTGGCCGTGCATGCGGTGGCGAAATGGGCGGCTGAGCGCGCGCGGCGCGGGCTGGGGCCAACCCTAATCGAACATGTAACCTACCGCGCCGGCGGCCATTCCACCAGCGATGACCCCTCTGCCTACCGCGACAAGAACGAAGCCGCCGCCTGGCCGCTGGGCGATCCGATCGAGCGGCTGAAAAAGCACCTCATCACCATCGGGGAATGGAGCGAGGAGCGCCACAAGCAGGCCGAAGCCGAGGTGATGGACACGGTGATCGCCACCCAGAAACAGGCCGAGGCCATCGGCACCCTGGGCGACGGCCAGGCCCCCAGCCCGCGCGACATGTTCGAGGGTGTATATGAAACCATGCCGCCGCATCTGATCCGGCAGCGCCAGGAAGCGGGGTACTGAGATGGCCAGCATGACCATGATCGAAGCCATCCGCGAGGCCCATGACGTCGCCATGGCAGCGGACGACCGGGTCGTCGTCTTTGGCGAGGACGTCGGATTTTTCGGCGGCGTGTTCCGCTGCACGGCGGGCTTGCAGGCGAAATACGGCAAATCGCGCTGCTTTGACACGCCGATCAACGAATCCGGCATCGTCGGCACCGCCATCGGCATGGCCGCCTACGGGCTGAAGCCGGTGATCGAAATCCAGTTCGCCGATTACGTCTATCCCGCCTATGACCAGATCGTATCCGAGGCGGCGCGGCTGCGGCACCGCTCCAACGCCGATTTCACCTGCCCGATCGTGATCCGCATGCCCACCGGCGGCGGCATCTTCGGCGGCCAGACCCACAGCCAGAGCCCGGAGGCGCTGTTCACCCATGTCTCCGGTCTGAAGGTGGTGGTGCCCTCCAACCCGCGCGACGCCAAGGGGCTGCTGCTGGCCTCGATCGAGGATCCCGACCCGGTGATCTTCCTCGAACCCAAGCGGCTTTATAACGGGCCGTTTGACGGCTACCACGACCGCCCCGTCACCAGCTGGAAGAAACACCCCAAGGGCGAGGTGCCGGAGGGCAACGAGACCGTACCGCTGGGCAAGGCCAGCATCGCCCGCGAGGGGTCGGATGTGACGGTTCTGGCCTATGGCACGATGGTTTACGTGGCCGAAGCCGCCGCCGAGGCCACCGGCGTTGATGCCGAGGTGATCGACCTTCGCACCCTGCTTCCGCTGGATCTGGACACCATCACCGCCTCGGTCGAGAAGACCGGCCGCTGCGTGATCGTGCATGAGGCCACCCGCACCTCCGGCTTTGGCGCAGAACTGATGAGCCAGGTGCAAGAGGCCTGTTTCTACCACCTCGAGGCACCGATGATCCGCGTAACCGGCTGGGACACGCCCTATCCGCACGCGCAGGAGTGGGACTATTTCCCCGGCCCGGACCGGGTGGGCGAGGCATTGAAAAAAGTGATGGAGGGCTGACACGATGGGTGTTTATGCCATGCGCCTCCCCGATGTGGGGGAAGGCATTGCCGAGGCCGAGCTGACCGAATGGCACGTGAAGCCCGGCGACTTCGTGCGCGAGGATGACGTTCTGGCGGCGGTGATGACGGACAAGGCCGCGGTCGAGGTGCCCTCGGCCGTGGCGGGCAAGGTGCTGGAGCTGGGCGGCGAGATCGGCGAGATGATGGCGATCGGCTCGGTGCTGATCCGCATCGAGGTCGATGGCGACGGCAACGAAAGCGCCGATGCCGCCGCGGCGGCGCAGGCCGCCAAACCTGCCGCCGCCAAACCCGCCGACCCGGAAGAGGCCGAGGCAGCCCCGGAGCCGGAGGACAAACCCGCTGCCGCACCCGCAGCCCCGGCCCCGCTTGCCGCCCCTGCGGCCAAGAAACCCGGCCACCGGCTGCCGCGCCCGGAAGGCGCCAAGCCGCTGGCGGCACCCTCGGTGCGGGCGCGGGCGCGCTCGGAAGGGGTGGATCTGCGCCACGTGCCGGGCACCGGCCCCGGCGGGCGCATCAGCCACGAGGATCTCGACAACTGGATCGCCTCGGGCGGCATCCAGCAGGGCAGCGTCAAACGCGGCCGCAATACCGGCGTCGAGGAAATCCGCGTCATCGGCATGCGCCGCAAGATCGCCGAGAAGATGGCGCTGTCGAAACGGCAGATCCCGCATATCACCATCGTCGAAGAGGTCGAGATGGGCGCGCTGGAAGACCTGCGCGCGGCGCTGAACAAGAAGCACGCGGGCGACCGCCCCAAGCTGACGCTGCTGCCCTTCCTGATGCGCGCAATCGTCGAGGCGGTGCGCGAGCAACCCGGCCTGAACGCGCGTTTTGACGACGAGGCCGGGGTGATCCACCGCCACGGCGGCGTGCACATCGGCATTGCCACCCAGACGCCGCAGGGGCTGAACGTGCCGGTCGTGCACCACGCCGAGGCGGGCAGCCTTTGGGACAACGCCGGTGAACTGGCCCGCCTGGCCGAGGCGGCGCGCGAAGGCTCCATCAAGCGCGAGGAGCTGTCGGGCGGCACCATCACCATCACCTCGCTCGGGGCGTTGGGGGCGATTGCCACCACCCCGATCATCAACCACCCGGAGGTGGCGATCGTCGGCGTCAACAAGATGCAGATCCGCCCCGTCTGGGACGGCCAGCAGTTCCAGCCGCGCAAGATGATGAACCTGTCCTGCTCCTTCGACCACCGCGTTGTCGATGGCTGGGATGCCGCGGTGTTCGTGCAGAAACTGAAAACCCTGCTGGAATCTCCGGCAATGCTGTTTGTCGAGGGCTGAATGACTGATCTGAAATGTAAACTGCTGATCATCGGTGCCGGGCCCGGCGGCTATGTCTGCGCCATCCGCGCAGGCCAGCTGGGCATCGACACCATCGTGGTGGACGAGGCCGCCCCAGGCGGCACCTGCCTGAACGTGGGCTGCATCCCCTCCAAGGCGCTGATCCACGCGGCCGATGAATTCCACAAGATCGCCCATGCGGGCAGCGGCCCGCTGGGCATCACCGCAGGCGCGCCGCAGATCGATCTGGGCAAGACGGTAGCGTGGAAAGACGGCATCGTGCAGCGGCTGACCGGCGGCGTGGCCGGGCTGATGCGCAAGGCCGGCGCCAAGCTGGTCGAGGGCCGCGCCCGCTTCCTGGATGGCAAGACGGTGCTGGTGCGCAACGGCGAGACCGAGACCCGAATCCGCGCCGAGCGCATCGTGATTGCCTCCGGCTCGGCCCCCGTGGAGCTGCCCTTCCTGCCCTTTGGCGGCGACATCCTGTCCTCCACCGCGGCGCTGGCGCTGACGGAGGTGCCCAAAACCCTCGCCGTGGTCGGTGCCGGCTATATCGGGCTGGAACTGGGCACGGTCTTTGCCAAGCTCGGCACCAAGGTCACCATCGTCGAGGCCGAGGGCAGCATCCTGCCCGCCTACGACAAGGCGCTGACCCGCCCGGTGGCCAAGCGGCTGGAAGAGCTGGGCGTCACCGTGCTGATCGGCGCCAAGGCCAGTGGCCATGCGGACGGCGTGCTGGCAACCAGCGCGGGCGAGGTCGCGGCGGAGAAGGTGCTGGTCACCGTCGGCCGTCGCCCCCGCACGGTCGGCATCGGCATTGATGAGCTGGCGCTGACCCTGAACGGGCCGTTCGTTCGCATCGACAAGACCTGCCAGACTTCGATGCGCGGGATCTACGCCATCGGCGACGTGACCGGCGAGCCGATGCTGGCCCATCGCGCCATGGCGCAGGGCGAGATGGTTGCCGAACATGTCGCGGGCCACGCGGTCGAATGGGACAAGCGCGCGATCCCCGCGGTCTGCTTCACCGACCCCGAGATCGTCACCTGCGGTGCGCTGCCGGGCGAGGTCGAAGGCACCAAGGCAACCGACTTCCCCTTTGCCGCCAATGGCCGCGCCATGACCACCGAGCGCGAGGATGGCTTCATCCGCGTCGTCTGGCGCGAGGCGGATCACGCGGTGCTGGGTATTCAGGCAGTCGGTGCCGGGATTTCCGAGATGTCGGCGGCCTTCTCGCTGGCCATCGAAATGGGCGCCTGCCTTGAGGACATCGGATCCACCATCCACGCGCACCCGACCCAGTCCGAAGGTCTGCAGGAAGCCTGCCTGCGCGCCTTGGGTCACGCGCTGCATATCTGACGGGGGCCGCCGCAGCCCGTCCATGGAACGAGGCCGGGGCGCTGGACTGCGCCCCGGCCTTTCTTGCTTGCATAGACCCTGTTACTCGCCCGGAACCGCCTGCAGCTCCGGCTCATCGTGATGGTGATGCGCCTTCACAGGCCGCATGAACAGGTTGGCAAAGAAGGCCACCACCAGCAGCGCCGCCATGCAGTACATGGTGGTGTTGTAGAGGCTCGGCGTCGGATCGACGGTGCCCGCGGGGGCGATCTCCATCAGCTTGGCGATGGTCACGGTCTTGGCCGCCACCAGCTGGTCCAGCTGCGTCACCGGGGCGCCGAACTTCTCGGCAAAGGCGGCGGGGTCGATCTTGGCCACCAGGTCCTGCACCGCGCTGTTCACCGACATCTGCCGCAGCGAGGTGATGGCCAGCGGCCCCAACACGCCCGCGGTCGACCAGGCGGTCAGCAGGCGGCCGTGGATGCCGCCCACATGCATGGTGCCGAACATATCCGCCAGATAGGCCGGGATGGTGGCAAAGCCGCCGCCATACATCGAGAAGATCAGCATCGTCGCAAGGTAGAAGCCGCCGAGATACAGCAGCGAGGGGTTGGCCGCCGCCGCAGAGGCGAAATAGGGGATCGACAGGTACAGCGCCGTGCCCAGCACGAAGAAGCACATGTAGGTCGCCTTGCGCCCGATGTAGTCCGAGGTCGAGGCCCAGAAGAACCGCCCGACCATGTTGAAGACCGAAATCATCAGCACGTAGGTCGAGGCAAAGGCCGCGGTCGCCACCAAAGGCATGACCGAGCCGAAGATCTCGGACATCATGGTCTTGGCGACGCCGATCACGCCGATGCCGGCGGTCACGTTGAAGCACAGCATCACCCACAGCTGCCAGAACTGCGGCGTCTTCAGCGCCTGGTCGATATGCACGTTGTTCTGCGTCACCAGTCCCGAGGCCGCGGGCTTTGGCGCCCAGCCTTCAGGGGCCCAGTCCTTGGCCGGAACCCGGTACTGGAAGGCGGCCAGGATCATCACCACGAAATAGACGATGCCCAGCGTCATGAAGGTCTGCGCTGCACCGGTGCTGCCGGTGCCGACCACATAGGCGCCCGCTTCGCCGCCGAAGGGAGCCGCCTGCGCGGCGCTGGCGATCACCACCTCGACCTTGCCCTGCGCGGTTTCGGCAAAGACCCGGCCGCCTTCGACCACGGTCTGCACCGCATCCTGCGCGCCCAGGTAGGTCGGCGCGGTGGAAAACAGGTCCAGCAGCCAGCCCTTGACCGGGGCCGCGATCATCGCGCCGCCGCCAAAGCCCATGATCGCCATGCCGGTGGCCATGCCGCGGCGGTCCGGGAACCAGCGGATCAGCGTCGACACCGGCGAGACATAGCCAAGGCCCAGCCCGCAGCCGCCCAGCACCCCGTAGCCGAGGTAGACCAGCCACAGCTGATGGCTGGAGATGCCGAAGGAGCCGACGATGAAGCCGCCGCCCCAGAGGATCGCCGCCACGACGCCGACCATGCGGGGGCCGACTTCCTCGAGCCACTTGCCCGCAAAAGCGGCCGCGAGGCCGAGACAGACGATCGCGACCGAGAAGATCCAGACCACCGAGCCGAGGCTCCAGTCATCGGCGCTGGAGGCGACAACGCCCAGCTCGCGGGTCAGCGGCGGGTTGAACACCGACCAGGCGTAGACCGAGCCGATGCACAGGTGGATGGCGATGGAAGCCGGCGGCACGCGCCAGCGGTTGAA
The DNA here is from genome assembly GCF_055398055.1 of Leisingera sp. S2M4. Classification (NCBI taxonomy): domain Bacteria; kingdom Pseudomonadati; phylum Pseudomonadota; class Alphaproteobacteria; order Rhodobacterales; family Roseobacteraceae; genus Leisingera; species Leisingera sp. S2M4. The sequence continues at coordinate 1,988,468 of NZ_AP040861.1, read as the reverse complement.
GCCGGGTTCGGCGATGATGTGGCGTTTGTGCAGAATGCCCAGCCCGCCGGGTGATGGGTTGCTCATGTCGTGTCCTCCCTAGTGCTTGCAGCCGCCGCTGCCGTGCCCCGCGCTCTCCCAAAGCGGCATTTCAGGGACGACATGCGACAGCGTGCTGACGCTTGACAAAGGCGGGGAAGGCCCCAACATGTCAATAAATAATTTAGTGATAACAATGGCTTATCGTGACAATCCGTCCGACAGAGGGGACGCGGAATAGCCCCGATCGGGACATTCTGTCCCGCCGCGGATCAGCCGCCTCGCCGAATTTGCGTCAAAATGTCCGGATCAGCCCTGTTCGGGCTCTGGCAGAAAAATTTCGAAGCGGCTGCCCTGTCCCGGCTCCGAGCGCACGGTGATCTGGCCGCCGGCCCGACTCAGCAATTGCTGGCTGATCGACAGGCCCAGCCCGGTGCCGCGCGCCTGTTTGGTGGTGAAGAAGGGATCGAAGATCCGCCCCAGCACATCCTTGGGAATGCCGGTGCCGCTGTCCTCGACCGCCATCAGCACGCCGCCGCCTTCCGCGTCGCGGGCCTCCAGCCGCAGGGTGCCGCCGCCGGGCATCGCCTGCACCGCGTTGCGGATGAGGTTGACCAGAACCTGCTGCAGCTCGGTCCGCGACATCCGCACCTGCCGCTGGCTGGGCAGATCGGTTTCGACCTCGACCATTGCCTGTTCGATCTGGTGGCGGGTCAGCACCAGGCAGTCGGCCATGACCTTTGCCGGGGAGATCAGCGCCGAGGCACCGGAATATTCCTCGGGGCGGGCAAATTGCAGCAGTTTCGACACGATCACCCCGATCCGGTAGACCTGATCGTCGATCAGCCGGAACTCCTCCTCGACCGGTTTGGCGTGCTCGCCCAGCGTCATCCGCGCAACGTCCAGATTGCCCTGGATCACCGCCACCGGGTTGTTGATCTCATGCGCGACCGAGGCGGTGATTTCGCCCACCGCCGCCAGCTTTTCCGAGATCACCAGCCGCTCGGTGGTCTGCTCCAGCCGCCGGTTGGCCTCGCGCAGGTCGCGCGTGCGCTCCTCCACCTTGGCTTCCAGGCTCTCGCCCCAGTGGCGCAGCTGGCGGTCGCGCTCCTGCAGCTGGTCCAGCAGGTCATCCAGATGCGCCGCCACCTGGGCGATCTCGCCGCCATCACGGGGCTGGGCATTGCGGGCGGTCAGATCGCCCTGCTCCACCCGCGCGATGGTGCGGGTCATCGCCTCCAGCGGCCGGAAGATGCGGCCCGCCCAGCGCAGGAAGATCGGCACCGAAAGCGCCGCGATCAGCAGGAAGGCGGCGGTCAGGCTCAGCACCAGCTCATGCCGGGCCTGGCGGAAGGGGGTTTCCAGAAATCCGACATAGAGCATGCCAACGCGCTCCCCCCGGCTGTCGAGGATCGGCTCATAGGCGGAGATGTACCAGTCATTGACCACGAAGGCGCGGTCGAGCCAGATCTGCCCCTGCCCCAGCACCTGCGCGCGCACCGCGGCGGAAACCCGCGTGCCCAGCGCCCGGACGTTTTCGAACAGGCGCACATTGGTCGAGATCCGGACGTCCTCAAGGAACAGCGTGGCGGTGCCCTGGCTGCCCTCGGGCAGGCCCTGCTCGCGGTAGACCAGCGCGTTGATGGTGTCGATGAAGTCGAGGTTGCGGTTCAGCAGCTTGCCGCCCGCCAGCAGCCGCAGCTGCCCGTCCGGCAGGGTCACCGGCGCGGCGGAGTGGATCACCATGCCGCGGGTCTCTGCCGTGCGGTCCGTCGGCACCGCGGCCTCGGTCGGCACCAGCGGGATGGCGGCGCGGGCGGCAAGGCCCGGCGCCAGCGCGTCGAGCTGGGGGGCTGCAAAGATGTCCACCGCGCTGTGCCACTGCCCGTCCAAAGCGCGGCGCAGCACCGGCCAGTCCGCCGGATCAAAGCCCGCGCGGCCCTCCGGCCCGGCCAGGTACAGGAAATCCAGCCCCAGCCGGAGCCGCTCCTGCTCCAGAAACTCCTGCGCCTGCCCGGAGGCCAGCGCGGTGCGGAAACGCACCGACTGGGCGACCGCGTCCAGCTGCTCGCCCGAGGTGTCGACCAGCCGGGCCAGATACTGGTCGGCGATGGTCAGATCGCCGGTGACCTTGCTGACCAGCAGCCCGTCGACCTTGTCCGACCAGCGCCACATGGTGCCGCCCAGCAGCAAGGGCAACAGCACCAGCATCGGCAGCAGCGCGATGACCAGCAAGCGCACCCGGACGGACCGCAGCATCTGCATCGGCCTAGAGCCCCCAGGCGGCGCATTTGCGGTCGATGGTCTTGCGCGAGACCCCCAGCTGCCGCGCCGCCTCGCTGCGGTTGCCACCCAGCGCCTCCAGCGCCTGCAGGATCTCGCGGCGCTCGACTTCCTCCAGCGGAGTGATGCCGGAGGGCGGCGGCGCGGGCGCCAGCGTGTCCAGCGGGAAGCTGCCGAAGATCAGCGAGCGTTCGATGAAATTGCGCAGCTCGCGGATGTTGCCCGGCCAGCCGTGGCGCAGCAGGGCCGATTTGACCGGCGCGGTCAGCTCCAGCGGCGGCAGCTGCATCTGGGCCGCCAGCTCGCCCAGGAACAGCTCCGCCAGCTCCAGCACATCGGTGTCGCGCTCGCACAGCGGCGGCATTTCGATCTCGACCACGTTGATGCGGAACAGCAGATCCTCGCGGAAGCGCCCCTGCGCCACCGCATCGGTCAGAGAACGGCTGGAGCTCATCGCGAAGCGCACGTCCAGCTGCACCAGCCGCTCGGTCCCGAGCGGGCGGATGCGACCGTCCTCCAGCACCCGCAAAAGCGCGGTCTGGGCGTTGGGGCTGAGCTCGCTGATCTCGTCAAAGAACACGGTGCCGCCCTGCGCCGAGGCGAGCAGCCCCTCGCGGCCCGCAGGCGCGCCGGGCACCGCGCCCGGCGCGTGGCCGAACAGCTCATACTCGATCATGTCGGCGGGGATGGCGCCGCATTGCACCGGAACGAACGGCCCGTCGGCGCGGGGGGAATGCGCGTGCAGATGCCGGGCCGCGACTTCCTTGCCGGTGCCGGAGGCGCCGGTGATCAGCACCGGCGTCATCAGCCCCTGCACCCGGCCCAGCAGATCGCGCACGCGGCCGATCGCCGCCGACTCGCCGATCAACTCCCGCCGCCGCCGCCGCCCGAGGCCGACGGTCTCCAGCTCGCGGCGCAGCAGCATGTTTTCCCGTTTCAGCCGGGCGGTTTCGATGCAGCGGCGCAGCGCGTTCAGGATCTGGTTGGAGCGGAACGGCTTGAGCACGAAGTCCGAGGCCCCGGCGCGCAGCGCATCGATCGCCGTCTGCAGGTCGGCATAAGCGGTGATCAGGATGGTGTCGGTGAACCCGCCCGCGCTGCGCTGCTCGGCCAGCCAGTCCAGCCCCTTCTGCCCCGGCATGATGTTGTCGAGTATCATCACGTCATACTGCTGCGCATCGAGGCAGGCACGGGCGGCTTCGGTGTTCTCGGCCTCGTCCACGCGCTGGCACAGGGGGCGCAGGGTCTTGACCAGGAAATTGCGCATGCCCGGCTCGTCATCGACGATCAGGATGCTGGCCTGCGCCAGCGGGTCGGTAAGCCGTGCCAAGTCTGCCTTTGTCATGCCTGTCGTTCTTTGATGGGACGACCGGGCCATGTGCCCCGCCTGCTGCGCATATTTATGAGAAGCTGAACCGGTTTCGTAAAGGTCGCACGTCACGGGCGCCCCAATAGCGTGCCGCGCCCGGAACTGGTCGCATTCGTTCAGTCCCTGTTCATCGCCACCTGCTAAGGCGGGCGGAACCGGTCCGAACAGGGCCGGACGTAGCCAGCCTCTCCGCAGGTCGGCGGCCGACGCTGAGGCATCTTGCCACTGCAGGATGGCTTGCAACCCGGTCCACCATGGTATACAGCCGCATACAATCAGCTTCCCGGACCTGTCAGCCCGTCTGCGGTCCGGGGCTCAAGCTTCATCTAACGCTTACTCGCCGGGATAGCCATGAGCCTCTATACAGATTATTTGAACGAGATCGAAACGCGCAAGGAACAGGGGCTGAGCCCCAAGCCCATCGACGATGGCGCACTGCTGGAGGAACTGGTTGCCCAGATCAAAGACCAGAACAGCGAGCACCGCGACGACTGCCTGAAGTTCTTCATCTACAACACCCTGCCCGGCACCACCGGCGCGGCCGGTGTCAAGGCCGCCTTCCTCAAGGACATCATCCTGGGCAAGGAAGAGGTCGCCGAGATTTCCGTCGAGTTCGCTTTTGAACTGCTGTCGCACATGAAGGGCGGCCCCTCGGTTCGGGTGCTGCTGGACCTGGCCCTGGGCGAGGATCAGGAGATTGCCAAGCAGGCCGCCGATGTTCTGAAGACCCAGGTCTTCCTCTACGAGGCTGACACCGACCGCCTGGAAGCAGCCTTCAAGGCAGGCAACCCGATCGCCCGCGAGATCCTGGAAAGCTACGCCGAGGCGGAGTTCTTCACCAAGCTGCCCGACATCGAGGAAGAGATCAAAGTGGTCACCTATATCGCCGGTGAAGGCGATATTTCCACCGACCTCCTGTCGCCCGGCAACCAGGCGCATTCGCGCTCGGACCGCGAACTGCACGGCAAGTGCATGATTTCCGAGAAGGCGCAGCAGGAAATCGAGGCGCTGAAGCTGCAGCACCCCGACAAGCGCGTGATGCTGGTCGCCGAGAAAGGCACCATGGGCGTTGGCTCGTCGCGGATGTCCGGCGTCAACAACGTGGCGCTGTGGACCGGCAAGCAGGCCAGCCCCTATGTGCCCTTCGTGAACTACGCGCCGATCGTCGCGGGCACCAACGGTATTTCCCCCATCTTCCTGACCACCGTCGGCGTGACCGGCGGCATCGGCCTTGACCTGAAGAACTGGGTCAAGAAGACCGGCGAGGATGGCGCGCCGATCCTGAACAACGACGGCAACCCGATCCTCGAGCAGAAATACTCGGTCGAAACCGGCACCGTCCTGACCATCAACACCAAGACCAAGAAGCTGTACAACGAAGACGGCACCAAGGAACTCGTCGACGTGGCAGGCGCCTTCACGCCGCAGAAGATGGAGTTCATGAAGGCGGGTGGCTCCTACGCCATCGTCTTTGGCAAAAAGCTGCAGACATTCGCCTGCGAAACCCTCGGCATCGAGCTGAAGTCGGCCTTCGCGCCGTCCAAGGAAGTCAGCCACGAGGGTCAGGGCCTGACCGCGGTCGAGAAGATCTTCAACCAGAACGCCCGCGGCACCACCCCGGGCAAGGTTCTGCACGCAGGCTCCGACGTGCGCGTCAAGGTCAACATCGTTGGCTCGCAGGACACCACCGGCCTGATGACCGCCCAGGAACTGGAAGCAATGGCCGCCACCGTGCTGTCGCCGACCGTCGACGGCGCCTATCAGTCCGGCTGCCACACCGCCTCGGTCTGGGACCAGAAGGCGCAGGCAAACACGCCGCGGCTGATGAAATTCATGAATGATTTCGGCCTGGTCACCGCCCGTGACCCCAAGGGCAAGTATCACGCGATGACCGACGTGATCCACAAGGTGCTGAACGACATCACCGTGGACGACTGGGCCATCATCATCGGTGGCGACAGCCACACCCGCATGTCCAAGGGCGTGGCCTTCGGCGCCGACTCCGGCACCGTGGCGCTGGCGCTGGCGACCGGCGAGGCGTCGATGCCGATCCCGGAATCGGTCAAGGTGACCTTCAAGGGCAAGATGGCCGACCACATGGACTTCCGCGACGTGGTGCATGCCACCCAGCTGCAGATGCTGGAACAGCACAGCGACAACGTCTTCCAGGGCCGCATCATCGAGGTGCACATCGGCACCCTGCTGGCCGACCAGGCCTTCACCTTCACCGACTGGACCGCGGAGATGAAGGCCAAGGCCTCGATCTGCATTTCCAACGATGAAACACTGATCGAAAGCCTGGAGCTGGCCAAGCACCGCATCCAGATCATGATCGACAAGGGCATGGAGCATGAAAACGGCATGCTGCACCGCCTGATCGGCCTGGCCGACAAGCGCATCGCCGAGATCCGCTCGGGTGAGAAGCCCGCGCTGGCGCCCGACGACAACGCCAAGTATTTCGCCGAAGTGGTGGTCGACCTCGACAAGATCAACGAGCCGATGATCGCCGACCCGGACGTCAACAACGCCGATGTCTCCAAGCGCTACACCCACGACACCATCCGCCCGATTTCCTACTACAAGGCGGAAAAGAAGGTCGACCTGGGCTTCGTCGGCTCCTGCATGGTCCACAAGGGCGACATCAAGATCGTCGCCCAGATGCTGAAGAACCTCGAAAAGGCCAACGGCAAGGTCGAGTTCAAGGCACCGCTGGTCGTGGCCGCGCCGACCTACAACATCATCGACGAGATGAAGGAAGAGGGCGACTGGGAAATCCTGCAGCGCTACTCCGGCTTTGAATTCGATGACTTCATGCCCAAGAGCAAGGCGCGTACCGAGTACGAGAACATCCTCTATCTCGAACGTCCGGGCTGTAACCTGTGCATGGGCAACCAGGAAAAGGCCGCCAAGGGCGACACCGTTCTGGCGACCTCCACCCGCCTGTTCCAGGGCCGCGTGGTGGAAGACAGCCCCGAGAAGAAAGGCGAGAGCCTGCTGGCCTCGACCCCGGTCGTGGTGCTGTCGGCGGTGCTCGGCCGCACGCCCACGCTGGAGGAGTACAAGGAGGCGGTCGAAGGGATCGACCTGACCAAATTCGCTCCGCCGCTGGAAATTCCGGGCACCACCCGCTCGGTCCACTTCTGATCCCGCGCGGCGGCGCCCCGATGCGCCGCCCGCCAAGCGGACAAACGAAAACCGGGCAGGTGACACCACCTGCCCGGTTTTTTTCGTGCCTCGCGCCGCCGGTCGAAACCGGGTCTGAACCGGGAAGGACGCCGCGGACGGCGCCCCGGATCGCCTAGGAATACTTCTTCTGCGATTTACCGCGGTAGGCGCGGGTGCCCGCCTTGCCCGCCGTGGAACGGCCGCGCGACTTGACCGCCGCGTCCGAGGCGGCCTCGATCGCGGATTGCCGCGCCAAGGGGTCGTCGGAGATGGCGAGGTCCACCGCCTCCAGCCGCTTGATTTCGTCGCGCAGGCGGGCGGCTTCCTCGAATTCCAGGTTCTCGGCCGCCTTGCGCATCTCCTCGCGCAGCCCCGCCAGATGCGCCTCCAGGTTGGCACCATGCATCGGCTTGTCGACGGTCGCGGTGACGCGGTTCATGTCGACATCGCCTTCGTACAGGCCCGCGAGGACGTCCTCGACGTTCTTCTTCACCGTTTCCGGCGTGATGCCGTGCTCAAGGTTGTAGGCGATCTGCTTTTCGCGGCGCCGGTTGGTTTCGTTGATCGCACGCTCCATCGACCCCGTGATGCGATCGGCATACATGATGACCCGCCCCTCGGCGTTCCGCGCCGCGCGGCCGATGGTCTGGATCAGCGAGGTTTCCGAGCGCAGGAAGCCTTCCTTGTCGGCATCCAGAATGGCGACAAGCCCACATTCGGGAATGTCGAGCCCCTCGCGCAGCAGGTTGATGCCGATCAGCACGTCAAAGGCCCCAAGACGCAGGTCGCGCAGGATCTCGATCCGCTCCAGCGTGTCGATGTCGGAGTGCATGTAGCGCACCTTGATGCCCTGCTCGTGCAGGTATTCCGTCAGATCCTCGGCCATGCGCTTGGTCAGCGTGGTGACCAGCGTGCGGAAGCCGTTGGCGGAGACCTTGCGGATCTCGTCCAGCAGATCATCCACCTGCATCTCGACCGGGCGGATCTCCACCTCCGGATCCAGAAGCCCGGTGGGCCGGATCACCTGTTCAGTGAACACGCCGCCTGCCTGCTCCAGCTCCCAATCCGCCGGGGTCGCCGAGACAAAGACCGACTGCGGCCGCATCGCGTCCCATTCCTCGAACTTCAGCGGCCGGTTGTCCATGCAGCTGGGCAGGCGGAAGCCGTGCTCCGCCAGGGTGAACTTGCGCCGGTGGTCGCCCTTGTACATGCCGCCGATCTGCGGCACGGAGACATGGGATTCATCCGCAAAAACAATGGCATTGTCGGGGATGAACTCGAACAGGGTCGGCGGCGGCTCCCCCGGGGCCCGTCCCGTCAGGTAGCGCGAGTAGTTCTCGATCCCGTTGCAATGGCCGGTCGCTTCCAGCATCTCGATGTCGAAGTTGCAGCGCTGCTCCAGCCGCTGCGCCTCCAGCAGCTTGCCTTCCGCGGTCAGCTGCTCGAGCCGCTGTTTCAGCTCCTCCTTGATCGAGATGATCGCCTGCCGCAGGGTCGGCTTGGGCGTCACGTAGTGCGAATTCGCATAGACGCGGATCTGGTCGAAGCTGCCGGTCTTCTCCCCCGTGAGCGGGTCGAACTCGGTGATCGTCTCCAGCTCCTCGCCGAAGAACGACAGTTTCCACGCCCGGTCCTCAAGGTGGGCCGGGAAGATCTCCAGCGTATCGCCACGCACCCGGAAGGAGCCGCGCTGGAACGCCTGGTCGTTGCGCTTGTATTGCTGGGCAACCAGATCCGCCATGATCTGGCGCTGGTCGTACATCTCCCCCGCCTTCAGGTCCTGCGTCATCGCCGAGTAGGTCTCGACCGAGCCGATGCCATAGATGCAGGACACCGAGGCGATGATGATCACGTCGTCACGTTCCAAGAGCGCCCGGGTGGCCGAGTGGCGCATCCGGTCGATCTGTTCGTTGATCTGGCTTTCCTTCTCGATGAAAGTATCCGAGCGCGGCACATAGGCTTCGGGCTGGTAGTAGTCGTAGAAGGAGACAAAGTATTCCACCGCGTTGTCCGGGAAGAAACCCTTGAACTCGCCATAAAGCTGCGCCGCCAGCGTCTTGTTGGGGGCAAGGATGATCGCCGGGCGCTGGGTTTCCTCGATCACCTTGGCCATGGTGAAGGTCTTGCCGGTACCGGTGGCCCCCAAGAGCACCTGGTTGCGCTCGCCCTCCAGCACGCCCTGCGACAGTTCGCGGATCGCGGTGGGCTGGTCGCCCGCCGGTTCAAAAGAGGTGTGCATCACGAAGCGCTTGCCGCCCTCCAGCTTGGGCCGCTGCTGCGGCGCGCGCTGGGTCATCATCGGCATCGACTTGTCGGAATGGGCATAGGGCATCAGGTGTCTCCGTGGGGCTGGCGCAGATTTTGGTCTGTTTTTGTTCCGGTTCAAGGGCCAAGTGAAGAAAACCCCGGCAAACAGCTGTGGCGCCGCTGCAAATCCCGCCAAACCGCGGCATTTGCCACCTTGCCGCAGGGCGGCTTCCAGCGCATAAATGCGCGGACATCAGGACTCACCGTTGCAGATCATCAGGAGACAGCCCATGCAAGCGCGGATCTACCGGCCAGCACGCAATGCCATGACCTCGGGCATGGCCAAGACGCGGAAATGGGTTCTGGAATTTGCCCCCACCTCGGCCCGCGAAGTCGACCCGCTGATGGGCTGGACCTCCTCCTCCGACACGCAAAGCCAGGTGCGGCTGCGCTTTGACACCAAGGAGGCGGCGCTGGAATATGCCGCCGATCACGGGATCGACGCCCAGGTGATCGAGCCGAAGACACGCAAGCCCAACATCCGCCCCGGCGGCTATGGCGACAACTTCGCCACCTCGCGCCGCGGTCCCTGGACGCACTGAGGGGCACACCCCCGGCATCGACCTGCGGCCGGATGGGCCAAAGATCACGGTCGGCGCAGGATCGGTCAGGGATGTCGGAATGACACGCAAGGGCGCCCAGCGGGTGCCCTTTTTGCTGTGCAGTGCAGATCGGGCAATCCATGGCCTGACGAACGCCGCGGATGCACATACGGGAAAGGGCAGCACCGGGTGCCGCCCTTCCTTCACGTTTCGTGATGCCTCAGTTCCGCAGCGTGAGCGCCGGATTGTGAGCGAAGAAGTTGAACGGCATGATATGCACCGTCTTCCATTCGGTCGACATCACCGGCCAGTCCTCCATCCGCGGAATATGATGGAACCCGGCCGTGAACCACGAGACAATATCCTGCCCCATCAGCGACTTGTCTTCCTTCACCCACTCCGCCAGCGTATCGGACCCGTCGCTCTGCACCGCGTATTTGCCACCGGCATACCGCTGCTCGGGATCGTAGACCGTGGTCCAGGAGGAATACTCGATATAGGCGTTGCGCTTCATCGGCGGGTCGTTCTCAAAATCGAAGGGACCATAGGCAAGCGAGCCGTGATGGATCATCCAGCCCGGTGTCTGGCCCAGGTAGCCTTCGCGCTGCGGGTTGGAGATATGGACATGCTTGGGTTTCATCGAGCTGAACCGGTAGCGGGCGTCCATTTCGCTGTCCGGCATCACGTGTTTCCACGTCCACATTGACCGGCGCGGGCTGTCTTCGGGCACTTCGGCGGGGACGATCTCCATTGTTCCGACCTGGTTGATCGGCTGGTCAATGTCGAAATCGATGCGGAAGTTGAAGTAGTGGTCGTGATTGGCCGCAACCAGGTTGGGCGCGATCAGGGTCCCATACCGGGTGTCCTCGGCCGCGGTGGCGTCGTTCATCGAGGTCGAGGCCACGCCTTTAACAGCATCCAGGCCGGTGGCTCCGATCTTGATGAAGATCTGCCCGTCCTGCTTCAGGCGGTAGTCGATGAGGTAGTCATAGTTGCCGACCTCCGACGCGGTGCGCACCACCAGTTCGGTTTCCGGCCGCCCCTCGGTCGGCACGAATTCCTCCGGGGTCTGGGCGAAGATCTCGAAATGCCGCCAGGCCGGGTCGCCAATGTTCCGCTCGAAGATGCAGATGGCGTCCGGGATTTCCAGCGGGTTGCCCGCGTCATCGGCAATCAGGGCAGGCAGGAAGGTGGCGTATTCGGGACAGTCCACGCCGGCCCGCAGCGGGGTCAGGAACAGGCCAAAGCCGTATTCGCCGCTGTCCATGTAGGTGCGCCAGTACCAGCCTTCGGTCGGGTCCATATAGGGCACGAAGACTTCGGACAGGTGGGTTTGGTAGATCACCGAGCGCCAGTTGCCCTGGTCGTTCACGTCCAGGTTGGAAAGCACCAGCCCGGGGCGCTTGTCGATCCGGTAGTTGAAACGCCAGATATCCCATTCCACGTGGCTGCCAGTGATCTTGAAGTTCGGATCGCCCTCCTGAACGAGCTTGGCCGGGTTGCTTTCCGGGCGCAGCGGCAGGCGTTCCGCGACTTCCGCCTCGGTGTAGCCCCAGGCGTCCTGTGGCACCGGAACAACCCCGGTGTCGACCACCTCGACAACCTCCTGCTTGCCGATGTCGTAGACCGCGAACAGACCTTCGAGGGGCTTGGCGTAGAAATTGGAGCCGGTCGGGTTCTGGTAGCAGGGCACCTTCATCAGGCGCGAGCCGTCGAACTCGGGCGTCAGGAAGTTCCCGGCGGTCAGCGGCAGGCAAAAGGCATCCTCGGGGGTGAGCCCGCGCGCGGACAGCGCTTCGGCCATGTCCGGGTGGCCGAGCGCCCCTTCCAATGCGCCGATGAACTCCGCAAAGAGAACCATCGGCTGGCCGGATCCGGTGATGGCGGCATTGCTCTCGACCACGCCCTGGGTGATGTTCACGACCGCTTCGCTGAAGCCATCCTCTGTGGTGAATTGCACCGTCGCCTTGCGGTCCAGCGCATCCCCCTCATTCCACGCAAGAACCTCCGCCTTGGGCGGCTCTTTCAACTCGATGAGCGGGAACAGCGTCTCCTCGGTGACGGTGCCGCTCTCCTTCAGGATTTGATTGATCTTCTGATATTCTTCGCCGGTCAGCCCATCCAGCGGATGCGCCAGCGCGCCACCGGCGAGAAGCGCCGCCAGGGCGCTGGATGCAATAGTCTTGTTGAACGACATGTTGCCTCTCCTGTTTGAATTATTGTTCAGCTGAAAACCGTCTGAATGTCGGTGTATTCGGCCAGGCCTTCCTCTGCGAACTCGACCCCGAGCCCCGAGGATTTCACGCCGCCGAACGGCGCATTCGGCTGGATGGCACCATGCTTGTTGATCCAGACCGAGCCGCATTCCAGCTGCAGGGCCACCGCCTTCGCGGCCTCCGGGTCCGAGGACCAGACCGATCCGCCCAACCCGTTGGGACTGTCATTGGCAGCGGCAATCGCCGCGTCGACATCGCTGTAGCTGATCACCGGCAGCGCCGGTCCGAACTGCTCTTCATCGACCAGCGGATCGCCGTTTTTCAGGCCCGAGATGATGGTCGGCGGAAAGAACAGCCCCGCGCCCGGCGCGCCCCCCAACAGCACGGTGCCGCGCTCCTTCGCATCGGCGACCAGGCGGCTCACCTTGTCGAACTGCATGCGGTTCTGCACCGGGCCGAGGATGGAAGTCTCGTCGCGACCATCGCCAACCGGAATGTTGCGGGCAAATTCCACCAGCGCCGCGCACACCGCATCATGAATGCTTTCATGCACGTACAGCCGCTTCATCGCCGCGCAGGTCTGGCCATTGTTGATGAACGCGCCCCAGAACAACCCCTCGGCGATCGCCTGCGGGTCCGCATCCGGCAGGACGATGCCGGCATCATTGCCGCCCAGTTCCAGCGTCAGCCGTTTCATGGTCTGCGCCGCGGATGCCATGACCTTCTGTCCGGTGGCGCAAGAGCCCGTGAAGACGACCTTGCGGATGTTCGGATGCGCGGACATCGCAGCGCCGAGGTTCTCGGCCTGATCGTCGCCGGTCACCACGTTGACAACACCGGCCGGCAGCACCTCGTTGATGATCTGCACCAGCCGCAGGGTCGACAGCGGCGTATTGGGGGAGGGTTTGATGACAACGGTGTTGCCGGTGCGCAGGGCCGGCATGATGTGCCAGATGGCGATCATCACCGGGAAGTTCCACGGCGTGATGGAGCCAACGACCCCCAGCGGCTTGCGACGCAGCTCGACCCGGCCCTCGGCATTGTCCTGCAACACCTTGACCTGCAGCGACAGGCCAGCCGTGTAACCAGCCCAGGCCGCCGCCCCTCCCATTTCCCAGCGCGATCCAAGCCCGTTCAGGGGCTTGCCCTGCTCGGTGGTGATGATCTGCGCCAGCTCTTCGGCATGCTCCCCGATCTTGGCGGCGACGGCTTCGCACATGGCCTGCAACTCGGCATCGGGTTTGCGCGACCAGTCCCTGAAGGCCGTCTTTGCCGCGGCAACGGCCGCGTCCAGCTCGGCCAGTCCGGCATTCGGCGCCAATCCGGCGGCGGTGCCGGTTGCCGGGTTCATGACCTCGAAACGGCGCGCGGTCTTCACAGGCGCGCCGCCTATGGTCAGATCGAATTCGATCATCTTAGTCCTCCCTGGTGATCAGAGCCTGCGCTGTTGCAGGCGGCTCCTCAGGAGGCAGAATAACTGACCGCGCGGTCGAATCTTGGACGGGAACGCCAGAGGTTATGGCTCAGAGCGCCACGTTCTTCCGGACATCCCCCGGAGACGCGCCAAATCTTTCGCGGAAAGCCCGGTAGAAATAAGAGAGATCGTTGAAGCCGCAATCATAGGCCACTGCCGCGATGGTCTGGGTGCCCGATCCGTCGCCGAGCGCATTCAACCGCGCCCGCGCGGACTCGAGACGGACGGATAGAATGCGTTTGCTGGCCGTCTCGCCAATCTGGCCAAAGTGCCGCTGCAACGTCCGCGGCGAGACCTGCAACTGATCCGCAAGCTCCTGCGGGCCAAAAGCAGGATCATTGGCGTTGCGATCAATGACCGCCAGCGCGCGCGACAGGACCGAGTTGGCGGCGGCGCTGCTCTTGGCCTCCTGGTGTTCAACACAGTGGAAATAGGCGCCCAGCAGGCTCAGGAAGGCGTCGCCCAGGCTGGGGGCCACGGCCGCGCTGTCCTCGGTGAAAATCTTTGCCAGCACCGCGCGCATCGACAGGAACAGGGGATCGGAGCGGTCAATCCCGATCCCGCCAAGGCATACGTCACCGAATCGGTGCAGCATTTCCTCGCGCGGCAGATGGATCGAAATCTGCCGTGAATGCATGCCGTCGTAGAAGAACTCGGAACTGCGCGAGCTATCCACCAGATACATGTCGCCCGGAGTCAGGAGCACGGTTTCATCGTTCTGGTGGATCCGGCACCGCCCCTTGTCCTGGATCAACAGGAACAGATGCTCGCCCGGGTCGGAACGGATCATCCGCCGGTCGCGAAAAACCCTTTGGGCGTCGAGGGATACGATCGCCGTCTCAAATCGTGACACGCGCATCGTCGAGACATCTCCGTCCACCTGCCCGCGCGCCGCGGCAACGGGTTCGATCGCAAACCGGCCACAAACGGTTTCGATGTCGCGCGCGAAAGACTCCACGGCGCGGGGCCTCGGGTCTGCCCGGCACAGCGGTGCATTGGAGAGGCCTGCTGTGGACTGATACATGTGGGCGTCTTCTCCTCCGCGAGCCGCTTCAGACCAAAGGTTAGCCAGCTTTTCGCCCAACGGTAAAGGATTGCGCGCGGCCGCAGCGCCGCCCCCTACATCACGCTGCCACCGGCCGCGCCAGTTTCGGTCAAGGCTAGCGGCCTGTGCTGGCGTGGTTTCCTGGCTGAAGGGGGGCATGCCGGTTGATACCGCCGCCCCCAAGGCCACCGGCGGCTTCATGCCCGATCCTGGTCCGCTCGCGCTGCGGCTTGTTTCAAGCCCCCATTTGCGATAGGATTTATTATTGAAAATCAATGGAAAACGCAGAAGATTGGCGCCACCTTGCCCCAGACACCCACGATGAACGGTTTCGAGATCCGCCGGGCCAGCCCGTCCGATCCCGCCGCCGCGGCGCTGATCCGGCGACACCTGTCGCAGATGGCGGCGCAATCGCCTGAAGACAGCTGCCACGCGCTTGACGCCAGCGGACTGGAAGGCCCGGATGTGCGGTTCTTCCTGCTCTACCGGGGCACCGAGGCTGTGGCGATGGGCGCACTGAAACGGCTGGATGTCGCCAGTTTCGAGCTGAAGTCGATGCACACCGCCGCCGAGGCCCGCGGCAGCGGTGCCGGACGGGCGATGCTGACCCATCTTCTCGACCTTGCCCGCGCCGAAGGCGGCACCGACATCTATCTCGAGACCGGCTCCACCGCGGATTTCCTGCCATCTCGCAGTCTCTACGGCTCGATGGGGTTTCGCGAATGCGCGGCTTTTGGCGACTATGCGCCTGATCCGTGGTCCGTCTTTATGCACCTCGACCTGCGCGGCACCGCTTGACCCCCGCAACGCGCATGGCATAACAGGCTGCAAGCGGTCCCTTAGCTCAACTGGATAGAGCAGCTGACTTCTAATCAGCAGGTTGAGGGTTCGAGTCCTTCAGGGATCGCCAGGCTCCATTCAGTTGGCAAGACGCATCAGCCCGCGGGTTTGACTGCGGGGTCTGTGCGGATCTGCCGGGCGGGAATGTCTTCAAGATCGCCCGGATAGAGATCCGCAAATCGAGTGGAGACCACAATGTCGCTCTGCTCGGTCTTGCAAAAGCTTTCCAGACGGGCCACCTCGTTCGCCGCGGGGCCGATGACAGTGAAATCGAGCCGCCGATCAGTCCCGACGTTGCCGTACATCAGCGTTCCCGCATGCAGCGCGACGCCGAATCTGATCTCGCTCTGCCCGTTCTGCCGCCGCGCGCGGTTTTCGCCAGAGGTGCGCGCATGCGCCTCCCGCGCCGCGCAGAGGGCCGCGCGGCACATGTCCTCGGCTGGCCTCTGGCTGTCCTCAAACGGGAAAATAGCCAGCACGGCGTCGCCGATGAACTTCAGCACCTCGCCTCCGTGATCCAGCACCGCCCCGGCGGTGCAATCGAAGTAGGTGTTGAGCAGCGACAGGTAGTCATCCATGCTCAGGGTTTCGGCAAGCCGGGTCGACTGGCGCAGATCGGACAGCCAGATCACGCAGTCGATCTTCCTGCCGCTGCCGCGTTCGATCAGCCCCTGCAGCACCCGCCGGCTCGAATGCGCGCCGAGATAGGTCTGCAGCAGGGTGCCCGTCAGCATGTGGCGCGATTTGCTTTTGATGACCATGCTGAGCACGGTGGACAGATTGAACAGATGCGCAATCTCCCGGTCGTGAAAGCCGCTGGTGCGGCGGGTCGCAAAGGAACCGAGCGCGCCCTCCATCCCCTGCGGCAGCCCGTTCCACAGGCTGAGGTCGCGGCGCCCGAAATCGCGGTAGAACACCAGGTAATCGGTCACATTGGACGCGCGCAGCTGTTTCAGCAGAGGGTATTCCCCCGGGTCCGCCGCCTGGTCGAGACGGAAGCGCTGGTATCTGATCCCGTGCAACGCGGCCTGGAAAAAGGGCGAGTTCCGGAACTCCGCCGAATCGAACTTGCTGCGCGGCTGCACCGTTTCCGTGACCCGGTCGGACTGCGAGTCCCAGGCGGTGTCAATCGCACCAAAAACCGGATGCAGGAACAGCCCGCCGGTGCTGATGCGGTGAACGGGCACGCCTCCGGCCAGCAGCCGCCGACCGAGCCCTCCAAGAATGTCGCCGAAAGCGGCATCGCCCAGGCCCTCTTCGATCAGCCAATTGGCGATCCCGTCGAACAGCTGCGACGGGGCGCAGGCCGCAGGGGCCAGAATTTCCGCGGCACGGACCTGGTCCGCCGCCGGGGCACCCGAAAAACCGTCAGCCACGGTACCAGCCGCGCTGGCGCGGCCGTTTCCCGTCCCGATGTGTCTTTCCGCGGCCATCGGCGCCCCCGCACCTATCCGGCAGTCGTGCTGCCTCATTCTTCGGTGGGCCGCAGCGTCCGTGCGCCGCGACCTCCGCAAGCCAGCCTATCATGCAAAGGGCGATTTGTCGCCTCGCGCCCCGCCCCCGCGCTTACGGCGCGGCCGGGCCGCCGCCTGCCGCCGCGGGATGCGCCGGACGGCAGGGCAAGGACGAAACGAGTGCGGGCTCAGGCGGCCTGGTCCACCACCTGTTCCAGACCGGTATCGACCAGCGCGCCGTGCAGCACCTCGATCGCGCGGTCGGCGTCGTCGCGGGCCACCGCGAACTGGATATCGACGTTGCGCGGGGTCTGATGGGCGGCGATCACCTCGATGCCCGCGCGCTCCAGCGCCTGCAGGCCGCTGCTGAAGGCATGCAGCCCGGTCAGGTCGCGGCCGATGGCCGACACGATCGCCATGCTGCGCACGCTGATGTCGGCCGAGGGATAGGTCTTTTCCAGCTCCGCCACCACGCGGCGCACCGATTTCAGCGGCGCCTCGACATAATGGGTGATGGTGTTCGCGTTCGAGGTCTTCGACACGATCCGCACGTTGAAGCGGCGCAGCGCCTCCAGCGCATTGGCGTCATAACCCTTGACGCCGACCATGTCCTGCTCGAACAGCTCCAGCGCCACCACGTTCAGGCCGGTGACGATCTCCACCGCCGGGGTGTCCGCCGGGGCGTCATCGATCAGCGTGCCCGGATCATCCGGGTCAAAGGCATTGGTGACGCGCAGCGGGATATTCGCCTGGCGCAGGGTCTTGGCGGCATTCGGATGGATCGCCTCCATCCCCATGTTCGACAGCTGGTCGGCGACGTCATAGTTGGTGTGCCCCAGCTTGCGCACCGCCCCTTCGCCCACCAGGCCGGGATCGGCCGAGGACAGGTGGAATTCCTTGTGGATGATCGCCTCTTTCGCGCCGGTGAAATCCGCCAGCGACGAGAAGGTGACCTCGGAATAGCCGCGGTCGTATTCCTGCATCAGCCCCTCGCGGCACTGCGCATAGCCGGTGACGATGGGCAGCTCGCGGGTCAGATCGATGCCGTCCATGGCGCCGGCGATGCGTTCCTGCAGGGTGCATTCGGTCTCGTCGCGCCAGCCGGACAGGTCGACAAAACGCGCGTTCACGCCCTTGCGCTGCAGCAGCAGCGTGGTGACAAACGCGGAATGCGCCTCGCCCAGACCCGACAGCAGCTCGCGCACGATCTGCATATGCGCCGACAGGCGGAAATGCCCGTAGGAGCACAGGCGGCGCAGGTCGAACAGCACGCTGCGTGCGCCCTCGATGCGCTCGCGCACGAAATCCTCCGCCAGCGAGCGGTCGGCGGACTCGTCCAGCACCGCGTCATGCGCTTCGCACATGGCGGTGGCGACGCGGGTCAGCGCATCCAGCCAGGAATGGTCGTTGTCGTCGTTGTTGAACAGCGCAAAGACCCCCGGCTCGCCGGTTTTCTTGTGCTCCAGCAGCAGGTTGGTGATGCCACCAAAGGCGGAGACGACGAAGATCCGGTGATACAGATCCTCCCCCTTGCGGTCGCCGATGATCAGCGTGCCGGTCAGTTCCGACAGGCGGCTCATCGAGGTGCCGCCGATCTTTTCGACAGTATGGTCAGGTAATGTCACGGGATGTGTCCCCCGGGCCTTGCCCGGGGCCTCCATTCAGGTTTCGAGCAGCGCGTAGGAGCCGTCTTCCCGGTGCACTTCCTTGCCCGTCACCGGGGGGTTGAACACGCAGGCCATGACCAGCTGCTCTTCGGCGCGCAGGATGTGGCGGTCGTGCTCGTTCAGCGCGTACATGACGCCGGGGGTGATCTCGTGGGTCTCCCCGGTAGCCAGATCGGTGATCGAGCCCTTGCCCTGCATGCAATAGACGCTCTCGAAGTGGTTCTTGTACTCGAAGGTGTGCTCCGAGCCGCTCTCCAGCGTGGTGATGTGGAAGGAAAAGCCCATACCGTCATCGGCCAGCAGCATCCGCACCGAGGTCCACTGGGCGTCGGACACCACGCGGGACTTTTCGTTTTCCACGATCTTGTTGAAATCTCTCACGATCATCGGTCTGTTACTCCGCTGCGATTTTCTTGCTCTGGTCGGCCAGCACCTCGCGGGCGGCCTCCATCAGGATGTCAAAGCCCTTGGTGAAGGTCTCTGCCGGGGTGGTGATCGGTGCCAGCACCTTGACCACCTGGTCCTCGTTGCCCGAGGTCTCGATGATCAGCCCCTTCTCGAAGGCACGGGCGCAGATCTCGCCCGCCAGCTCGCCAGAGCCGACATCAACGCCCTGCATCAGACCGCGGCCCTTCAGCCGCGCGCCGGGAACCAGGGCGGCCAGGTCGGACAGGCGCGTGCGCACCAGCGCTTCCTTTTCGACCAGTTCGGCCTGGAAGGCGCCGTCGGCCCAGAACTTCTCGATTGCCACGCGGGCGGTGACAAAGGCATGTGTGTTGCCGCGGAAGGTGCCGTTGTGCTCGGCGGGGCCGAACACGTCGTGCTCCGGGCGCACCAGCATCAGCGCCATCGGCAGGCCGTAGCCCGACACCGATTTCGCCATCGTCACGATATCCGGGGTGACGCCCATCTCCTCGAACGAGAAGAAGGTGCCGGTGCGGCCGCAGCCCGCCTGGATGTCGTCGATGATCAGCAGCGCGCCGTGGTCGCGGGCCAGCTTGGCGATGCGCTGCACCCATTCGGCGCTGGCGGCGTTCAGGCCGCCCTCGCCCTGCACGGTCTCCAACAGGATCGCGGCCGGTGCGTCGATACCGCTGGAGGCATCCGCCAGCATCGCCTCGAGGAAATCGGCCGTGTCGCAACCGCCGGCCATGTAACCATCGAACGGCATCCGGGTCACGCCGTTCAGCGTGGTGCCCGCGCCGCCGCGGTGATAGCCGTTGCCGGTCGCGGCCAGCGCGCCCAAGGTGACGCCGTGAAAGCCGTTGGTGAAAGCCACCACGTTGTTGCGGCCGGTCACCTTGCGCGCGGTCTTGATCGCCGCCTCGACGGCGTTGGCACCGGTCGGGCCGGTGAACATGACCTTGTGGTCCATGCCGCGCGGTTCCAGGATGTGGCGCTCGAAGGCCGCCAGGAAGTCGGCCTTGGTGTCGGTGTGCAGGTCCAGCCCGTGCGCCAGCCCGTCCCCGGAGATATGCTCGATCAGCGCGGCCTTCATGTCGGGGTCGTTGTGGCCGTAGTTCAGCGAGGAGCACCCCGCCAGGAAGTCGATGTAGCTGCGCCCGTCGGCGTCGGTCATTTCCGAGCCTTGCGCAGAGGTGAACACCGTGTCGAAGCCGCGGCAATAGCTGCGGGCCTCGGATTCGCGGCGTTTGAAAACAGAGATTTCGGCTGACGTGTCAGTCGGCATTTCAGATCCTTTTGGGATTGGTGAAAAGAAGGTGGGAGAGCAGGCGCCGCCGCAGCCCGGAGGGCCGCAGGCAGCACGCCGGCAGTCAGGCCACGGCTGTTACGCCGCTTTGCGCATCCGCTCGCCCAGGTCGATCGTGACCATGTGTTCGGTGTTGTGAAGTTCGCGGAAATGCTCCGCTTTCTTGAAATGGGCCTCCGAGTCGATCGCCGCCTCGTGGCCCTTGGCAAACTTGCGGAACAACGCCCAGGAGGCGTCGTTATCGGCGGTGATGGTGGTCTGCATCCGCTTCACGTCGGCGCAGGCCTTGCGCTTGAGAAGCGCATTCAGCATCTGCGTGCCCAGCCCCAGGCCACGGGCCTTCGGGGACACCGCCACCTGCCAGACAAACAGGGTTTCCGGGTCATTGGGCACCAGGTAGGCGGAGATCCAGCCGACGATTTCCCCGTCCAGTTCAGCCACCACGCAGGTGTCGCTGAAATGGTCGCACTGCAGCAGGTTGCAGTACATCGAGTTCTCATCAAGCGGTTTGCACGCACGCACCAGCTCCCAGATATCCGCGCCGTCTTCGGCCACGGGCGCCCTCAGGGCGGGTGCGGCTTTGCGGAACAACTCCAACGTCTTTGCCATTGGGCTATGAACCTCCAAATTGCTTTGGCTATCTAAGTAGCGAGCAATCTGAATGCTTTCAAGATCAAAGTAAAAAATATCCATAAATGGCAAAACAGGTGTGATATTTTCCTGTTTGCAAAATAAACTCAAGCATATACACATTAGATATTCAAACTACCGATATGGCGCGGCACATGTTGCCTTGCGCCCTGGCATCTGCCAATAAGACTCTCATGAACCGCGTGGACACCAGCCTGATCGCCCTCCGCCGCATCCTGCGTGCAACAGAACTGTTTGGCCGCGAGCTGGCGCAGTCGGTGAATCTGACCGCCGCGCAGTTCCGCGTGCTGCAGATCGTTGCCGATCGCGAGCACTGCACGGCCACCGTCATCTCGCAGCAGATGCGGATCACCCAGGCCACCGTCACCTCGGTGGTGGACAAGCTGGTGCGCAAGGAGCTGGTCGTGCGGGAACGCTCGCAGACCGACCGGCGGCAGACCAACATCCTGATCACCGAGAAGGGCCGCCAGACCATTGCCGAGGCCCCGGATCCGCTCCAGCAGAAGTTCGTGCGCAAGTTCTCCGCCCTGCCCGACTGGGAACAGGCCGGGCTGATCGCCGCGCTGGAACGGGTTGCCGCGATGCTCGACGCCGAGGAAATCGACGCGGCCCCCGTGCTCGACACCGGCGAAATCCGCGATCCGCACTGACGGTCCGCACTGCGGCCGCCCGCGCCCACCGCCGCGACCACGACCCTTGCCCGACTCACCCCTCCTGCGTCACAGTGGAGGGACCAGACCCATCTGGGCGCCCGGCCTGCCGTCGGCTGCGCCCGTCTCCGCCGGGTCAGGGCGCACAGCCCGGTCAGGCGGCCCCGTGCGACGGGTCTCCCAGGCGGCCCTGCGGGCGCTCCGGCAATCGGAGGATCCTGCCATGATCGCCTCACGCCTGAAACATCACCTCGAGGCCCGCGGCCTGCCGTTCGAGACGGTGCGCCACCCCTATACCGCCACCGCATCGGAATGCGCCGAGGCCGCGCATGTGCCCGGTGACCACCTGGCCAAGTCGGTGCTGATCCACATGGAGGAAGGCCCGATGCTGGCCGTGATTCCCGCCAGCCACAGCGTCGACCTCCGGGCTCTTCAGTCCCTGGTCAAACGCCGCCTCGGGCTCGCCCCCGAGCAGGAACTGACCCAGGTCTTCGACGATTGCGATCCCGGTGCCGCGCCCTGCGTCGGCGCCGCCTATCACGTGCCGACGGTGATCGACGACAGCCTGACCGGGCTGGACACCGTCTGGTTCGAGGCCGGTGACCACAAGACACTGGTGGAAATGAAAGGCAATGATTTCGACCGGCTGATGAAGGACGCCCGCCACGGCTCCTTCAGCACCCTGCACTGACCGGTTGCCGGTGACGGCCCTCGACGGGCCGTCCGCATCTACGTCAGAAGTCGAACAGATCCTCGAGGAAGTTCTTCTTTTTCTTCCTGTAGGGTTTACCGCCAAACCGCGGGTCGTAGTCGCCGCCGCGGTCATCATAGCGTTGCGGCTGCGGCGGGACGGCCTGCACCGGCTGGGTGGAGCGCTCGATGATCTTGTCCAGCTCGCCCCGGTCCAGCCAGACCCCGCGGCACTTTGGGCAGTAGTCGATCTCGACCCCTGCGCGGTCCGCCATCACCAGTTCGCTGCCATCAACAGGACATTGCATCTGCACCTCCATTCGCGTTTCCACTCTCTCCTGCTGTTACAGGTGGGTAGGCGCGGCGGGCATCACAAGGCAGGCCGCCAAGCGGATCCGGCTCACCGGCGGAAATCCCCCATTTGGGCACCCCCCCTGAGGCCGGACGAGGCCGGACGCCGCCCGGATCACACCGCCGGATCACACGGCGGTCGTCAGCGCACCACATGCACCGCGCAGGACGCGTGCCGCACCACGTGACCCGAGGTCGATCCCCACAGAAAATCCTGCATCGAGGGGCGATGCGAGGCGAGGATGATCAGGTCCGGGCCGTTCTGCTCCGCCCAGTCCAGAATGGTGCGGCCGGAGTGCCCCTCGATCAGCTCACCCCGTGCATTGGGGAGAGTCTGCGCCAGCCCGTCCAGCTCTGCCTTCAGCGCCTTGCGCGTGTCCTTCATGAAATCGGCGGGGATATAGGATATCGCATAGCTCGGCACTTGCTCGATCACATGCAGCAACGTCACCCTCGCGCCCGGAGCCGACAGCAGCCGCGCCACCTTCAGCGGGCCGGTCACATCGCGTTCGGGGTCAAAGGAAATAGGGACGAGAATGTTGTGATACATGGCTGACCTCCTTGGGGTTTTTGCCCGGGCTGCGGTGACGTCACCAAACCTACGCGAGGCAGGAACCAGAAGTTCCCCCGGCCCCTGCCGCGCCTTGGCCAAACGCCCGATCCGCCCCTTCACAGCACCCGTTAGCCGTCGCCGAAAACCTCGGCGACGTCATACATCACCGGCTCGAAACTGCGGCACAACTCGTTGATCTTGCGGTTGCGCGCGCGCATCTCGGGGCTGCGCAGCATCGCCATGAAATCCTCGCGGCGACGCCACTGCGAGTAGTTCGCGATGCGGGTCTGCGCGTCATTGACGTGCAGGCCGGCGGCAATGAACCCGGGCTGCTTCGAGATGAATTCCGCATAGGCATCCTCCAGTGCTTCCAGCAGGTCCTGACAGGTGCCGGGCGTCATCTCGAATGTGGTGATAACGGTCTGAATATCAGCGGTTTTGGCGATTTGCGGCATTGGCTCCTCCGGTGACTCCCTTCCAGCCTACGCCCGATTGCGCGAAAAGCGCACGATTTTTTACGCCAAGACCCTCAAAAGATGATTTGTGGAAAAATCAAATCAACCTATGATTTATTCATGCGGCGCAGATCTGACCCTTCGACACACCGCAGCGGGTGCGCAGCCTGCCGCCTCGCCCGTGGCGCCGCAGTGGCGCTGATGCTGGCGCCACCCGCCGCGGCAGGCGCCTGGCTGGAGCCGGTCGGAGCGGGCTTCACCTCGGCCAGCGCGACCTTCCGGACCCGGCAGGCGGACCCCGAACCGGAGTTGAGCTTTTACGGCGCCTATGGCCTCACGCCCGGGGTGACGCTGGGCGTGGACCTGAACAGCAACCGCGCCCTGTCCGGTCACGCGGTGCTCTTTGCGCGGCTGCCACTGCACCAGGGCTCCACGCACCGCGTGGCCGCCGAGCTTGGCCTTGGCGGCAACCGCGTGGAGGGCCGCTGGCACATGATGCAGAAAGCGACGCTGTCCTATGGTCGCGGCTTTCAGACCGGCGCGGGGCACAGCGGCTGGATCGTAGTGGATGCCAGCTATGAGCTGCGCAACAGCAGGACGCAGCCCATTTGGAAACTGGATGGGACCCTCGGGCTGAACACCGGCGCAGCCTTCGCGCCGATGATCCAGCTGGAAACCGCCTGGCCGCAAGGGGGCCAGCCCAGCTACACCTTGACCCCATCGCTGCGCTACCAGCTGCCCGAGCGCCGCGAACTGCTGATCGGACTGGCCCTTGGCCACGAGAAGCGCAGCAGTTTCGGTCTGAAACTGGGGCTGTGGCAGAAATTCTGAGCCAGCCACCTCGCGACACCGGATCAGCTGTCCATGCGCAGCGTGACCTGCACCTCGCCGCGCACCGCCTCGGGCCAGCGCAACACGATCTGATCCCGCCCGGCCCCCTGCTCGACATCCGCATAGGGGGCGAGATAGCGGATGCTGTTGCTGGCACTGCGCAGGGCGCGCTGCGGCATCACGCTGTCGACATAGCGGGCATACCCCTGGAACGGCAGCTCAGCCGCCGTCTGCACCGTCCAGCTGGACGCGGCCGAGGACTGGTCATGCAGCACCCGCAACGGGTTGGCCGATTGCACGGTGACGTTGTGGTACATGTTGCCGGTGAACAGCACGTTCTTGGCCCGCCCGTGATCGAGATCGGAAAAGCTGGTATCGACCCGCTCGGCCCGGTCGATGTTGCCGTTGACAGAGCGGAACTTGTTGCCGGTGACCGATACGCCGTTGAGGTAATGCCCACTACCGTAGGGTTTCACCACGATATAGCTGAACCAGGGCGCCACATCGCCGGACAGGAACACATTGGCGTTGATCGACAGCGCGCTGAAGGAAAACCCGCCCGTGAAATCCGGCGAGGGATCGCGCTCGTTGGTCCATTCGATGAAGCAGTTGTCGATGTAGTTGTCGGACACGGTGGAGGTGCAGTTGTTCGAGGTCAGCACCAGCCCGGCCGTGCGCACCCCGTTGGGCACGCTGTCGCCCTGAAAGAAATGGTTGCCGGTCACCGTGTTGTTGCCGCCCGCCAGCACCGCGAAATGGCGGAACCGCGTGGCGCGGTTGCTGCGCAGTTTGGCGTCGTTGTTGTTGACGTTGAGACCGATGCTGACACGATCCGGCACGTCCAGCGGATCCTCGTGCGACAGGAACTGGCAGTTATCCACCAGGAGCCCCTGGCAGCCAGTCCCGATCGAGGTGATGCCGCGATCCTTGGGGCGCGAGATGAAGCAGCTGTCGATGGAAAACACCGAGCCCGAAGGCGCCAGCCGCAGGGCGCTGCAACGGCCGTTGCACTGGAACTCGATGCCCTCGACGCAGAACTTGCTGAGCGAGCTGAAGCCGCTGAAATCCACCAGATACTTGAAATCCCGGAAGGTAAAGACCTGGGTGCCCTCGGCATCGTAAAGCGGCGCGTTCAACGTCAGCTCGCCCGCGCCGACGTTGCGCGATTTCACATAGATCTCGCGACCCACGCCCGCACCCTCGACCAGCGCGCCGACGGGGATGTTGGCGACATTGGCGACATTGGTCAGCTTGCGCGAATCCGCGGCGCTGCTGTAGGTCGCCTGCGAGGTCACCACGTCGGTGTCCCAGGCGGTGCTGTCGGCGGCCTCCAGCTGGCCGTTGCGGATCAGGCGGCGGGTGGCATAGGAGCTCTTGTTGGGCACCGCCGCCGCCATGTCCAGCGGCGCGGTGATGCTGATCTTGCGCCCCTTCAGGTCCAGCGATTCATGGTCGACATTGTTGATCAACGCCTGAAACGCCTTTTTGAAACCCAGCTCCTCGTCGCCGAAGGCCGCCGCATAGCTGGGAAAATCGAAGTTCTTGGTCATCAGCAGCATCTTGTCGTCGGGCATCGACACCGTGCCCTCGAAGCGTATCGGATTGTTCAGCGACACGGTGTCGGCCAGGTGGAATTCCCCGGCGGGCACCAGGATGCTGCGGCCATCGGCAGCGGCGTCGGCGGCCTCGAAGGCCTCGGTGCAGTCGGTGCTGCCGTTGCCGACGGCGCCATAGTCGGTGACATCCACCAGGCTCAGCATTTTGCGCAGGAAGACATGGGTTGCGTCGGTGATCTCGATATCGTCAATCCGCACCACGCCGCCATTTGCGCCGATCAGGTCGAGGCCGAAATGCCCGTAGGCCGCCAACCGCCCCCAGGGCATCTGCACGCCGCTGCGGTAGCCGCTGCCGACCAGCGCGGTGATCTCGACCACGTCCCCATAGGTTTGCAGCGCCGCCTCCGAGGCGGTCTGCGGTGCCCCCGGAATGTTGCTGCCAGTGGCATAGGCCGCGTAGCCCGCGATGCGCACCGTTGGCAGGGCGCCGCTGACCGCCTTGATGCGCACCTTGATCTGCAGGTAGCAGCCCGGCTCCAGCGGCGTCTGCCCCATGAAGCGCAGCTTCTGGGTGTTGGCCGTCTTCTGCAATTCCAGACAGCTGCCGAAATCGGCATCGGCCGCCACCAGCACGGCATTAGCCGCACCGTCATAGGTGTCGGAGCCGGGGGTGCCGTCGCCGCTGGACCACACATCCAACCCCTCTGCAAATGCGGGGGGCATCAGCTGCACGCCATCGGTAATCGCCTTGTTCATGGGAAACCCTTTCCTGCTACGCCTGTCGCGTTCGGGGATCAGGTTTTACCCAAGCGGCCTTAAGATCCGGCAAGAACAGCGTACGCTGCCCGCCTCAGAACGAAGGATGGCGCGCCGGGAACTCGCACCCAACCGCATGAAATCAAATGAAGATTACAGGATTAACCGTTTGCCAACCTGCCTGTTGCGGCGGCGGTTGCGCTGGCAATGGAGAGAGCCGGTACCAAAAAACACTCGTAACGGAACAAACGGCCTGCACGCCCGGCTCTCCCATGCCGTGGGAGTCAAGCTAGGCGCACATTACGCTACGTCAACAAAGTTTTTTCGCCGCCCCCGCGTGAAGCCATCATAAATTCGCGCCGCGAACAGGATGAGGAATGACAAAGGGGGCACGGTCACCCGCGCCCCCTGAAGCGATTTCATTTCCGATGACTGGCGGATCAGGCCAGCTCGCCGGCCAACGCCTTGTCGATCAGCGCGATGGTGTCCTCGACGCCGTAGAGCGCGATGAACCCGCCAAAGCGCGGACCCTGGCTGGCCCCCAGCAGCACCTCGTAGATCGCCGAGAACCAGGCCCGCAGCGGCTCGAACCCGTGGATCTTGCCGATCGCGAAGACCACCGACTGCAGGAACTCCTCGTCCGCGAAGTTGGCCTCGGGCAGCGGATCGTCGTTGCCGACGATCTCGTTCTTCCTGGCGATCGCAGCCAGCGCGGCCTCGGGCGATTTCAGCGCGTCGGCCAGATCGGACAGCGCCGCACGCTCCTGATCGGTGGGCAGGCGGTAGGTCTTGGCCGGTTTCACGAAGTCGTTGAAATAGGCCACCGCAAAGCCCGCCGCCTGATCCATGCCCGGATGGGTCTCCGGGGTGGCGTCGGGGGCGTATTTGTTGATGAAACCCCACATCGTCGCCTTGTCCTCGGCGCTGGAGGCAGAGGCGAGGTTCAGCAGCATCGAGAACGGCACCACCATGTCCGACTGCGGAACGTCGCCGCCGTGGATGTGCCAGACCGGGTTGTTCAGCTGCGCCTTCAGATCCTGGGTGTGATAGGCCCGCAGCTGCTGGTGGTATTCATCCACCGCCTTGGGGATCACGTCGAAGTGCATCCGCTTGGCGGTCTTGGGCTTCTGGTACATGAAATACGCCAGCGACTCGGTCGAGGCATAGGTCAGCCATTCATCGATCGAGATGCCGTTGCCGGAGGTCTTGGAAATCTTCTGGCCATTGGCATCAAGGAACAGCTCATAGGTGAAATGCTCCGGCGGACGGTGGCCCAGCACCCGGCAGATACCGTCATAGATCGGCGTGTTGGTGGAGTGGTCCTTGCCATACATCTCGAAGTCGACGCCCAGCGCCGCCCAGCGCGCGCCGAAGTCCGGCTTCCACTGCAGCTTCACGTTGCCGCCGGTGACCGGCAGGGTCCATTCCTTGCCGTCCTCGTCGTCGAAGGTGACGGTGTAGGTTTCGGCGCAGACCTTCTTCATCGGCACGTAGAGCACGCGGCCGGTTTCCGGATGGATCGGCAGGAAGATCGAATAGGTCTGCCGCCGCTCCTCGCGCAGGGACTTCAGCATGATCGCCATGACCTCGTCGTATTTCTCGACGGCGCGCTTGAGGATCTCGTCGAACTGGCCGGATTCATAGAACTCCTTGGCCGAGTAGAACTCGTACTCGAACCCGAAGGTATCGAGGAAGCGGCGCAGCATGGCGTTGTTGTGGTGGCCGAAGCTTTCGTATTCGCCAAAGGGGTCGGGCACCGCGGTCAGCGGCTTTTGCAGATGCTCTTGCAGCGCTTCGGGGTTGGGCACGTTGCCCGGCACCTTGCGCATGCCGTCGAGGTCATCGGAAAAGCAGATCAGCTTGGTCGGGATGTCCGAGATGGTCTCGAACGCCTTCTTGATCATGGTGGTGCGGGCCACCTCGCCAAAGGTGCCGATATGGGGCAGACCAGAGGGACCATAGCCGGTTTCGAACAGCACATAGCCCTTCTCCGGCGCGCCCTTGGCATAACGTTTGAGAACCCGGCGGGCTTCTTCAAACGGCCAGGCTTTGCTCTTGAGAGCTTCTTCGCGCAGATCAGACATGATGTTCTCCAACGGCGTCTGTTGTTTCGGGATCACCGGCAGGCGCAGGGGCGCGGACCGGCATGCCTCTCTATTGTGCTGATGCAGCATGAGTCAACATCACAAGCCCGGCGCCCGCTTGGTTTCACGGCGCGGCCCGACGCGACATCGGCCGAAAAATGCCGCACTGCCGCAGCGGGTTATTGAACCGGGCGTCGGGGCCACCTATCCTGCGCAAAACCCGATTTGAACAAGCAAGGATTTCATCCATGAGTGAGCAAACCCCGCACCCGATGTCCCCGCAGGACTGCCTGGTGGCGCTGATGGTGGCGGTGTCTGCCTCGGATGAGAACATCCGCACCGCGGAACTGGTCAAGATCCAGTCGGCGGTCAACATGCTGCCGGTCTTCGCCGATTACGACATCGACCGGGTGGCGCGGATCTCGCAGACGGTGCTGGATCTGTTCGAACAGGAAGACGGGCTGGAGGCGCTGTTCGGCCTCATTCGCGGCGACCTGCCGGAGCGGCTGTTCGAAACTGCCTATGCGCTGGCCTGCGACGTGGCCGCCGCCGACGGCATCCTGGGCGAGACCGAGCTGCAGTTCCTGGCCGAGGTGCGTTACGAGCTGAACATCGACCGGCTGCACGCCGCCGCGATCGAACGCGGCGCACGCGCCCGCCACACGGTCTGACCAACCGCCAGACCGTCTCGCGACGTCGCTCGCGACGTCAGGAGGCATGGGGCATGGCGCCCCATCCGGCGGATGTCCCGATGTAACGGGTTGGAAAAGTAGCGGGCTGGAAAAATCATCAGGTCAGGGGCGTGCAGATCAACTGCCGTAGACGGCGCCCCAGCGCTCGATCAGCTGTTGCTGCAGCGCCTTGGCGCGACGGTTCCATCCCTTCGCGCCCCGCGGTCGCTCGCGTTCAGCGCGTGGGATGCTGGCCCGGGTGGCCTCGTCGGCGCTGAAGATCGCAAAAGCGAGTTCCGTTCCGTCTGACGCCGTCATGAAACCGCCGAGACCGGAAACAAAGTTGAGGGTGCCGGTCTTGGCCGCCACCTTGATCGGGTGATCCTTGATCGGACGGCCCTTGGCATCGCGCAGATCGTAGGGTTTCAGCAACGGCTTCAACTGCCCGCTCCGGTCCGCCGCGATCAACGCCGACAGCAGCCCAAGCGGCGTCATCCGGGACTCCTCGCCAAGGCCCGAGTGGTCGACCAGCCTGATGCCCGGCATGTCGTATCTGGCGGTGGCCCAATGGCTCATCTCCGTCGCCGACTCCTTCAGCGAGCTGGGACGACCGCTGCGGGCCGCGGTTGCCGACATGCCGATCATTTCCGCCATCAGGTTGTTGGAATACTTCAGCATCGCCTTCAGCATTTCTGCCATTGGCGGGCTCTGGTGCTGCGCCAGCAGCTGTGCCGCGGGCAGCGTGCGGATCTGCCGCGCCGCGCCCAGCTGGATGCCATGCGCCCCGGCAAGGGTCCGGAACACATCCCCGGCATAGGCCCCGGGATTGCGGACCGGCAGCCAGCGCGACCCGCCCTTGCCCAGCGCCTTGGAGGCGACGGTCCAATTGTCAGTGCCGGATTGTTCCGCGTAGGTGTAGACCGGCGTGGACCGCGTGGCGATCCGCATCCGCGCCATGCTGACCTCGGGGCGGTGCTTCTCGGTGCGGGCATCCATCGTGGTCGCCCAGCCCCCGCCCGCGGCGCGTTTCCATTCGAAATGCACCCGGTTGAAATTCAGCGCGATACCGGACACCGCCGGCGAATAGCCGAGGTGGTCGGGCTGTCCCGGATCAATGGTGCGGATGGTCGGCAATGCCGCATCCCAGACCAGGAAATCGCCGCGCACCGAGCGCACGCCCGCGGCCTTCAGCGCCGCGGCCAGCTGCGCCAGGTCATCTGTGTCGAGCATCGGATCGCCACCGCCCGCGAGGATCAGATCGCCAAGAACCACGCCGTTGGAGACACCGCCGGTGGCCAGGATACGGGTCTCGAACCGGTGACTGCCCCCCAATGTCTCCAGCGCGTAGAGCGCGGTGATCACCTTGGCGACGCTGGCCGGAGGCAAGGCCTGGCCCGCGCCATGGGACTCCAGCAGCCGTCCGCTGTTCACATCCGCCACGGCGCAGACGACTTCCCCCGGCAGGTCGGCCTGCGCCAGCAGCGCCTTCAGCCCCTCGGCCCCCGGTGCGAATATGCTGTTGCGCCGCGAAACCGGCCGCAAGGAAACCGTGGGCGCATTGGCCAGCGCGGCCGAGCCCGCCATGGCGGCGAGCCCCGAAAGTAGGAATGTCCGGCGAGACGTCATCTTGGTCTGTTTCACGGTCAGGGGCTGCTCATGTCGTTTTGCGTTCTGCCACAGGCCGCTGCAGAAATCAGGGCTTCTGCCCCATGAGAGTTCCTGCTACCGCTTGCGCCTATGTTTCAGGCAGTGATCCTCATGTTTGTGGCCATGTCAATGATCCCGGCCGGGGATCTGTGCGGGAAGTTGCTGACCGGCAGCGGCCTGGCCACACCCGCCTTTGTCGCCTGGTCGCGATTTTCCATCGGCGCGCTGCTGATCCTGCCCTTCGTGCCGCGCCGGGCCTATGCGCTGTTGCGCGACTGGCGCCTGTGGCTGCGTGCCGCCTTGCTGACCGGGGGCATCTTTTCGATCCAGATGGCGCTGTCGACCGAGCCTTTGGCCAATGTCTTTGCCGCCTTCTTCATCGGTCCGGTGGTGAGCTACGTTCTGTCCGTGCTGCTGCTGCGCGAACCGGCGACGATGACGCGCAACGCGCTGATGGCGGTTGGCTTCATCGGCGTTCTGCTGGTGGTGCGCCCGGGCTTTGGCGGCTCGCTCAACCTGTTGTGGGCGGTGCTGGCGGGCTGTTTCTACGGTGCGTTTCTGACCAGTTCGCGCTGGCTGGCCGGGCTCGGCAGCGCGCTGGAGCTGAGCCTGACGCAATTGGCGCTGAGCGCGCTGCTGCTGCTGCCGCTGGGGCTGACCAGCCTGCCGGAATTCTCCGCCTCCACCGCGGCGCTGACGGTGGGAAGCGCGGCGTTTTCGATGTTGGGCAACCTGCTGCTGCTTTATGTCTATGCGCGGGTGCAGGCGGTGAAACTGGCGCCGATGGTCTATTTCCAGCTGGTCGCCGCGGTGGGTCTGGGCTGGTTGGTGTTCAACCAGCTGCCCGACGCCTGGACCTGGGCCGGGCTGGCGGTGGTGCTGTCTGCCGGGCTGGGCTCAGCCCTGCTGCGCCGCTGACCACGCGCCGCGGGCGCGCAGCTGGGTGGAGCTGACATCCACCATCGGCACGTTCACGAAACACCACGCGGGGCTGGTGGCCTGCGCCAGCAAATGGCTTTGCCCGCCCTTCAGCATCGCATGGCGGTAGATCCGGGCCGCCGGTGACAGCCGCGCGGCGATCCGGTCTCCGGGGCGCGCCAGCACCCCGACGGGCACCGTATCGAGGATCTGCCGCCAATCCTTCCAGTGATGGAAATGCACCAGGTTGTCCGCCCCCATCAGCCAGACAAAGCGCACACCGGGATGGCGGCGACGCAGATGGCGCAGGGTCTGGGCGGTATAGCGCGTGCCAAGATCCGCCTCGATGCCGCTGATATGGATGCGCGGATGCTGCATCAGCGCCCGGCTGGCCGCGATCCGCCGCGCCAGCGATGCTGGCTGGCGGCGTTTCAGCGGATTGCCCGGCGACACCAGCCAGAACAGGTGATCCAGCCCGAACCGCCTCAGCGCCGCGTGGGAAATCGCCGCGTGGCCGTGATGGGGCGGATCGAATGACCCTCCCAACAGCCCGACGCTCTGGCCCGGTTGGATATGCGGCAACTTGCAAATCATCGCCGCCTTGATGCGCATAGTTTGCAGGGGAGATCAATCACATGCCCGCCTGCCCCGCGGACCAGCCCCGAAGGACACTGGCCGCTGCACCGAACGGCGCACGGGTCGCCGGCGCTGCCAGGGCAGGCACCACGGTGCCCGAGGCGGCGGCGCAGCCCCGTCGAAGCCGCCGCTTCCCGCATTGCCCCGCCGTCGCCCATCCGCTATCACTCCCGCCAGCGAATTTCCCCCTTAACGGAGCGATCACATGGCTTCCTACCAGTACGTCTACCACATGCAGGGGGTCTCCAAGACCTACCCCGGTGGCAAGAAATGCTTTGAAAACATTCACCTGTCCTTCCTGCCCGGCGTGAAGATCGGTGTTGTCGGCGTCAACGGCGCCGGTAAGTCGACCCTGATGAAGATCATGGCCGGTCTCGACAAGGACTACACCGGCGAGGCCTGGGCCGCCGAGGGCGCCAAGGTCGGCTACCTGCCGCAGGAGCCGCAGCTGGATGAAAACCTGACCGTGCGCGAAAACGTCATGCTGGGCGTGCAGGCCAAGAAGGACATCCTCGACCGCTACAACGAGCTGGCGATGAACTACTCGGACGAGACCGCCGAGGAGATGGCCAAGCTGCAGGACGAGATCGACGCCCAGAACCTCTGGGACCTGGACAGCCAGGTGGACGTGTCGATGGAAGCGCTGCGCTGCCCGCCGGATGATGCGATGCCCGCCAACCTGTCGGGTGGTGAGCGCCGCCGCGTGGCGCTGTGCAAGCTGCTGCTCGAAGCGCCCGACATGCTGCTGCTCGACGAACCGACCAACCACCTCGATGCGGAAACCATCGCCTGGCTTCAGCAGCACCTGATCGACTACAAGGGCACCATCCTGTGTGTCACCCACGACCGTTACTTCCTGGATGACATCACCGGCTGGATCCTCGAGCTCGACCGCGGCCGCGGCATCCCCTACGAGGGCAACTACTCCAGCTGGCTGGAGCAGAAGGCCAAGCGGCTGGAGCAGGAAGCCCGCGAGGACAAGGCCAAGCAGAAGACGCTGGAACGCGAACTGGAATGGATGCGCCAGGGCCAGAAAGCCCGCCAGGCGAAATCCAAGGCCCGTATCCAGGCCTACAACGAGCTGGCCAGCCAGTCCGAGCGCGAAAAGGTCGGCCGCGCCCAGATCGTGATCCCGAACGGCCCGCGCCTCGGCTCCAAGGTGATCGAGGTGAACGGCCTGTCCAAGCACTATGGCGACAAGCAGCTGATCGAGAACCTGTCCTTCTCGCTGCCGCCAGGCGGCATCGTTGGCGTGATCGGCCCCAACGGCGCCGGTAAATCGACCCTATTCAAGATGCTGACCGGCCAAGAGCAGCCCGACGAGGGCACTGTTGAGTACGGCGACACCGTGAAGCTGTCCTACGTCGACCAGTCGCGTGACGATCTGAACGACAATGACACCGTGTGGGAGGCGATCTCCGGCGGGGCCGAGATCATCGAACTGGGTGACGCGCAAGTCAACTCCCGCGCCTATTGCTCGTCCTTCAACTTCAAGGGTGGCGACCAGCAGAAGAAGCTTTCGCTGCTGTCCGGCGGTGAGCGCAACCGCGTCCACATGGCGCGGCTGCTGAAGGAAGGCGGCAACGTGCTGCTGCTCGACGAACCGACCAACGACCTCGACGTCGAGACCCTGCGCGCACTGGAAGACGCGCTGGTCGATTTCGCCGGCTGCGCCGTGGTGATCTCGCACGACCGCTTCTTCCTCGACCGGATCTGTACCCACATCCTGGCCTTCGAGGGCGATGCCCATGTCGAATGGTTCGAGGGCAACTTCGAGGACTACGAGGAGGACAAGAAGCGCCGCCTCGGTCCCGACGCACTGGAGCCCAAGCGTCTGAAGCACAAGAAGTTCGTGCGCTGACCCAAGCCTGTCGATGCGGCCCCTCGCGGGCCGCATCTTTCTTTGCGGCTTCCCTGTTTATTCACGCAGCCGGGGGCACCAGCCGCTGACGTTTTTTCAGGCCAGGGGGCGGGCATCCGCCGACCGCGGGTCGACCGGACAGCGACACAATTCACAAAATTAACCAAATTTGAACCAAATCTCGCGCAAGATTTCCTTGAGATCACTACCGGACGCCGGGTTATGCTGACCCGGCCAGTGCAGTGAACAGGAGGCATCATGGCTTGGGCAGGCATCATCATCGGAATGGTCGCGGGGATCTTCGCCACGATTCTCGGCTATACCGCTGCCGGGATGCCCTTGTGGCTGAGCTTGCTGATGTATCCGGCGACCGGCACGGTCGTGACCCTGCTCGTGATTGCTGTGCTGCTGCGGAACACCCCCGGCGGACCGACCCCGCGCCGCTTTGCTTCCCACGGTGAAATCGCCCCGGCCTGACCTGCCATATCGCGATCTGTCGCGCCTGCTGCGGTGATTGTTATCGCCGCCCGGCAGTCCCTGCCCCGTATCGGCACCTACCCCGCCTGACCTGTGGAGCGCCAAACCGTCCGGCGATCACTGGGATGCGACGTCGGGGTGTTACCCCCGGAACCACGCCAGAATCTGCCCCTGCCGCAGCGCCCCGGACTGGCGCTTCTGCTCTTTGCCCCGTGCAAAGGCAACCAAAGTGGGAATGCCGCGCACCCGGTAACGGGCACCGGTGGACTGGTGATCCTGCGTGTTCAGCTTGACCAGCCGGGCCTGGCCCGCCAGCGTCTTTGCCGCCTTGGCAAATTCAGGCGCCATC
The DNA here is from genome assembly GCF_055398055.1 of Leisingera sp. S2M4. Lineage (NCBI taxonomy): Bacteria > Pseudomonadati > Pseudomonadota > Alphaproteobacteria > Rhodobacterales > Roseobacteraceae > Leisingera > Leisingera sp. S2M4. The sequence continues at coordinate 1,953,241 of NZ_AP040861.1, read as the reverse complement.
GCGCGACAGGGGCCACACCAGGGTGCCCAGAAATCCACCAGCAAGGGCAGCTCGTCGTGACGGATCGCCTTCTGCAGCACGGCCGGGCCCACGTCCACCGGCCCGCGCGGCAACAGCGCCGCGCCGCAAGTGCCGCACTTGGCCGCGGTGGCGGGTTTGTCCGCGGGCAGGCGATTCAATTGCGCGCAGCTCAGGCAGGTCAGCGTCTTGGCGCCCATGGCAGCTCCTCCGTCGGTCATCTGCCGCAGACATACGCCCCCACGGCCGCCCCCCGAAAGAGGCTTTGCCACGGGCAACCGGCAGCCACCCCGCGGGTGGCAGAGAGGCATCAGGTCTGCAGCCGGCTCGGAGAGGGGTGGTTGACCCATGTCGTCCGGCACCGGAAGATACCCGCCACAGGCAACAAAAGATCTGGACCCTCACCATGCTTTCTCGCCGCGACTTGCTGACCACCGCCGCTGCCGTCACCGCGCTGCTTCCCCTGCCCGCGCTTGCCCGCACCCGCGACCCGGAGCCATTCGACCCTGTGCCGCAGGAGGTGCGGATCAAGAAGCAGTTCGAACCGGGCCAGATCCTGGTGCTGCCCCGCTCCTACTACCTGTATTTCGTGACCGCTCCGCGCAAGGCGATCCGCTATGGCGTCGGCGTCGGCAAGGCCGGGCTGGAATTCACCGGCCAGGCGGTCATCGAGCGCAAGCGCGAATGGCCCAGCTGGCGCCCCACCCCCGAGATGATCGAACGCGACCCGCGCGCCTACGCGAAATTCGTGGACAACGACTACATCCAGCCCGGCGGCCCGGACAATCCACTGGGGGCACGGGCGCTGTATCTCTATCAGAACGGGGTGGACACCTATTTCCGCATTCACGGCACCAACCAGCCGCAGACGATTGGCCATTCCGTTTCCAACGGGTGCATCCGCATGCTGAACGAGCACGTCGTGGACCTGTACAACCGGGTGCCGCTGGGGACCGTCGTCACGGTTCTGTAGGCCGCTCAGGCGCCTTCGGACGGCCGCAAGTGTGCTGGTTTGCGCCGGTTTGTGCCTGAGCCTCCGTATTTTTCTTGCACGAAGGGGCTGTCATCCTCAATTGTGTCATGGCGACGTTACGCAACTGGCATCACTGTACCCCACAGGCATGGTCATGAGCATTTGCAAACATTGCCGAGCTGCCGCATGCGCGGGCAGAGAATTGAGACGACTTAGGAGTACAGACGATGGCCACTGGCACCGTCAAATGGTTCAACACCACCAAAGGCTACGGCTTTATTGCACCCGATGATGGCGGCAAGGACATCTTTGTCCACATTTCCGCGGTTGAACGCTCTGGCCTGACCGGCCTGGCTGACAATCAGAAAGTGAGCTACGAGCTGCGCGAAGGACGTGACGGCCGTGAATCCGCAGTGGATCTGGCGCTGGTGTCCTGACCGGCCCGCCCTGACGGCACCAGAACAGACATTCGACAGCCCCGCCCGCCGGGGCTGTTTTCAGTTTCGGATCCGCGCCACCAGCTCCAGCGCGGCAGGCCCCAGCGCCGCCACGTTCAGCGCCACGCCTTCCTCGTTGGGGTGAATGCCATCGGGCTGGAAATAGACCTGCGCCGCCGCGATGTCGCCCGCCACCTTGTCGGCAATGCCCGCAAACGCGTCAGGGTGCAGCAGCGCATCGAACCGGCGGGCCAGATCCGGGTAGTTCGAATCGAACTCGGCCTTGTAGTCCGGCCCGTAGTTGCCCGGCGCGACCATGCCGACCAGCAGGGTTTCGATACCGCTGTCGCTGGCCGTCTGCAGAATGCTGGCCAGATTGGCACGGGTCTCGGCCGGGGGCAGGCCGCGCAGCATGTCGTTACCGCCCAGCAGCACGATCAGCCCGTCGGGCTTGTCCGAGAGGGTCCATGCGACCCGCGCCGCGCCGCCCGCGGTGGTGTCGCCCGACACGCCCGCATTCTGCAGCTGCACCTCGGCGCCGTTCTCGTTCAGCCAGCGCTCCAGCTGCGGCACCAGACCCTGGCCCTGCGGCAGCCCGTAGCCCTGCACCAGGCTATCGCCGAAAACGGTGATCCGCAGCGCCTCCGCCGACGCGGCCCCGGACAACAGCATCAAACATAACAGTGCCAGTATCTTGCGCATCGCCGCAGAAACTCCATATCCGATAGATGGTTTCAAACAGGCAGGCCCGATGACAGACACCAACAGCCCCGTTCTCCATCTGTTAGATGCGTGTTTGACGCTGAATAGCAATACCGGCCCGGTGGAAATCCTGCATGGGATCTCGCTGGAGGTCAAACCGGGGGAGACGCTGGGGCTGGTCGGCCCGTCCGGTTCCGGCAAATCGTCGCTCCTGATGCTGATGGGGGGGCTGGAGCAGGCCACCGGCGGCCAGATCCGCGCGCTGGGACAGGACCTGACCGCGATGGACGAGGACGCGCTGGCGCGGTTCCGCCGCAACAACATGGGCGTGGTGTTCCAGAGCTTTCACCTGATCCCGACGATGACGGCGCTGGAAAACGTCGCCACCCCGCTGGAGCTGGCGGGCGAGCGCGACGCCTTTGAGCGCGCGCGGGCTGAGCTGGAGGCCGTGGGACTCGGCCATCGGGCGGACCATTTCCCGGCGCAGATGTCGGGCGGCGAGCAGCAGCGTGTCGCATTGGCGCGGGCCCTGGCGCCGCGGCCGGCGATCCTCCTGGCGGATGAGCCTACCGGCAACCTCGACGAGGCCAACGGCGCGGCGGTGATGGACCTGCTGTTCGGGCTGCGCGACCGCTACGGCGCGACGCTGGTGATGGTGACCCATGCGCCGGAACTGGCGGCGCGCTGCGACCGGGTGGTGCGGCTGCGCGACGGGCGCATCGACGAGGCCGCTGCGCGCGAGGCGGCGGAATGAGCGCTGCCAGCCTGCGCCTTGCCTGGCGCTTTGCCCTGCGTGAGCTGCGCGGCGGGCTGAAGGGATTTCGCATCTTTCTGGCCTGTCTTGCGCTGGGGGTGGCGGTGATTGCCGCCATCGGCTCGATCCGCGCGTCGATCGAGACCGGCCTGTCGCGCGAGGGCGCTACCATTCTGGGCGGCGATGCCGAGCTGAACTTCACCTATCGGTTTGCCACCGAGGACGAGCGCGCCTGGCTGGAGCAGAACGCCGAGCGCTATTCCGAGATTGCCGAGTTTCGTTCCATGGCCGTGGTGGGCGAGGAACGCGGGCTGACGCAGGTGAAGGCGGTGGATGACCTCTATCCGCTGAAGGGCGAGATGCAGCTGACCCCGCCGATGCCGCTGGCAGCGGCGCTGGACGGCGCACAGGGTCTGCCCGGCGCGGTGATGGACCGGGTGCTGGCCGACCGGCTGGGGCTGGCGCCGGGCGACAGCTTCCGCCTCGGCACGCAGGAGTTCCGGCTGACGGCGCTGATCGCGCTGGAGCCGGATGCCGCCGCCTCTGGCTTTGAGCTGGGACCGCGCACGATGGTGCGGACAGCCGATCTGGACGCCTCCGGCCTGCTGCAGCCCGGCACGTTGTTTGACACCAAGTACCGCATGGACCTGCCCGCTGGGCATGATCTGGACGCGTTGCAGGCGGATGCCGAGGCGCGGTTTGAAAGCACCGGCCTGCGCTGGCGCGATGCGCGCAACGGCGCGCCGGGGATCACCAATTTCGTGGAGCGCCTGGGTGCGTTCCTGGTGCTGGTCGGCCTGTCCGGGCTGGCCGTGGGCGGCGTCGGGGTCTCGGCGGCGGTGCGCGCCTATCTTGCGACCAAGACCGGCACCATCGCCACTCTGCGCACTCTCGGCGCCGAGCGGCAGGTGATCTTTCTGACCTATTTCCTGCAAATCGGCGCGCTGGCGCTGCTCGGCGTTGCCATCGGGCTGGGGCTGGGCGGGCTGGGGCCTGTCCTGCTGGGGCCGCTGATCGCCGCCCAGCTGCCGTTCCCGGCGGTGTTTTCGATCTACCCTTCGGCGCTGGCCGAGGCGGCACTCTATGGCCTGCTGACCGCCTTTGTCTTTGCCCTGTGGCCGCTGGCACGGGCCGAGCGGATCCGCGCGGCCTCCCTGTTCCGAGATGCCTTTGCCAGCCACACCCGCCTGCCTGCGCCACGCTACCTGCTGGCGACCGCGCTGGCGCTGGGGCTGCTGGTCGGGCTGGCAGCCTGGTTCAGCGGCTCGGCGCAGCTGACGCTGTGGACCGCGGGCGGGCTGATGGGGGCGCTGGTGGTGCTGCTGATCGCAGCGCTTGGCATCGGCTACCTGGCGCGGCGCGGCGCCCAGCCTGCGCGCGGGTACCCTGCGCTGCGATGGGCGCTGTCCTCCATCGGAAGCGCGCGTGACGGCGCGGTACCCGCGGTGCTGGCGCTGGGGCTGGGGCTGACGGTGCTGGCGGCAATCGGCCAGATCGACGGCAACATGCGCCGCGCCATCGCGGGCAACCTGCCCGATGTGGCGCCCAGCTATTTCTTTGTCGACATCCAGCGCGAACAGATGCCGGGCTTTCTGGCGCGGGTCGAGAATGACCCCGCGGTGACGCGGGTGGAAAACGCGCCGATGCTGCGCGGCGTGCTGACCCGGATCAACGGCCAGCCCGCAACCGAGGTTGCCGGAGATCACTGGGTGGTGCGCGGCGACCGCGGCATCACCTATGCCGCGGCCCAGCCCGCGAACACCACCGTCACCGCCGGCACATGGTGGCCCGAGGACTACAGCGGGCCGCCGCAGATCAGCTTTGCCGCCGAAGAGGCCGAGGAGCTGGGGCTGAGCCTTGGCGACACGCTGACGCTGAACATCCTGGGCCGCGACATCACCGGCACTATCACCAGCCTGCGCAATGTCGACTTCTCGACCGCGGGCATGGGCTTCGTGATGGTGCTGAACGAGGCCGCGCTGGCGGGCGCGCCGCACAGTTTCATCGCCACCGTCTATGCCGAGGAACAGGCCGAGGCCGCCATCCTGCGCGATCTGGCCCGCGAGATGCCCAATATCACCGCGATCCGGGTGCGCGATGCGCTGGACCGGGTTGCCGACATCCTGAAACAGCTGGCCGCCGCCACCGCCTATGGCGCGGCGGCGACGCTGCTGACCGGCTTTCTGGTGCTGCTGGGGACCGCCGCCGCGGGTGAGCCTGCGCGACGCTACGAGGCGGCCCTGCTGAAGACGCTGGGCGCGCCGCGGCGGCAGATCCTGGCCAGCTTTGCGCTGCGCTCTGCCCTTCTGGGCGCGGCGGCCGGGCTGGTGGCGCTGGCGGCGGGGATCGGCGGCGCCTGGGCGATCAACGCCTATGTGTTCGAGACCTCCTATGCGGTGATCTGGCCCAACGCGATCCTGGTAATTTCCGGCGGGGTGCTGACAACGCTGCTGGCCGGGCTGATCTTTGCGCTGCGCCCACTGGCGGCGAAACCCGCCCGCATCCTGCGCGCCCGCGAATAGGCCAGGCGGAATTAGGCGCTTCCCCGTCACCGGGCGCTGCAGGCCATCGGTTGCAGGATCCGCAGCAGGTCATGGTTGTCACAGACCAGCGCCTCCAGCGAGATGTCATCGAGCGACGCATAAAACGCCTGCGCCGCATCGGCCAGGGCTGTCTTCAGTCGGCAGGCATCCGTCAGCGGGCAGGTGTTGTCGGCATCGGCGAAGCATTCGACCATCGGCAGATTGCCCTCCACGTCGCGAAACACATCCCCGATGCGGATCTGCGCGGGCGATCGCGCCAGGCTCATCCCGCCGTTGCGGCCACGCTGGGTGCTGAGATAGCCCAGCTGGCTGAGCTGGTTGATGACCTGCGCCAGGTGGTTCTCCGAGATATTGCAGCACTCTGCGATCTCGGCCTTGGTGACCAGCCGCTCCGCATGGGCGGCGCAATACATCAGCAGCCTGACGGCGATGTTGGTCCTTTTGGTGATGCGCATGGGTGGCTCCCGCAGCTGTGCTGCATCGGTTATTGCATAGGGGCGCAAAAACCGGTTTGACATACATCAATCAGACAAGGCGCAGAAAGGCACAGTGCATGACGGCCCCCTATTTCTTTGGCTATGGCAGCCTGGTGAACACCGCAACGCACAGCTATGGCGGCGCGCGGACGGCGCGGCTGCGGGGCTGGCGGCGGGCCTGGGTTCATACCGACCTGAGCGACGTTGCGATTCTGTCGGCGGTGCCCTGCGACGCCAGCGAGATCGACGGGCTGATCGCACAGGTGCCGGGGGCCGACTGGGCGGCACTGGACGCGCGCGAATTCGCCTATGAGCGCCTGGCGGCCGCCGACCGGGTGACCCATGATCTGGACGGCGCGCCGGACGTGTCGGTCTACGCGGTGCCCGCCGCGCACCACCGCAAGGCGGCCCGGAAACACCCGATCCTGCTCAGCTACCTGGACGTGGTGCTGCAGGGCTACCTGCAGCAGTTCGGCGAGGCCGGCGTGCAAGGTTTCATCGCCACCACCGACGGCTGGGATGCGCCCATTCTGGACGACCGCGCCGCGCCGCGCTACCCGCGCCACCAGCCGATCGCCGCGGCAGAGCGCGCCCTGTTCGACAAACTGGTCGACAGAACCGGCGCCCGGCGGATAGCGTTGGAGGCATGATCGAAAAGGCGCTTTTGCACCTGGGCCGGATTGCCAGGCAGCTCTGGTTCAGGGTTGTCGTGATTTCGCTGGCCTCGCTGCTGGCGCTGCTCCTTGCCCCCCTGGCAAAACCGCTGCTGCCCGGCAGCGTCAGCGAGGATTTCGGCCGCGAGGCGGTGCTGCCGGTGCTGACGATCCTCGCCTCGGGCATGCTGGCGGTGACCACCTTCTCGCTCAACGTCATGGTCAGCGCCTACCGCACCGCCGCCTCGATGGCGACGCCGCGGGTCTACCGGCTGCTGCTGGAGGACACGGTCACCCACCGGGTGCTGGCGACCTTCGTCAGCGGCTTCATCTATTCGCTCACCGCGGTGATCCTGTTCCGCGCGCGCTATTTCACGCCGGAGGGCGCGCTGGTGGTCTTTGGCCTGACCGTCATCGTGGTGGTGCTGATCGTCGGCGCCATCCTGCGCTGGATCGATCACCTGTCGAGTCTTGGCAGCATGGACCACACCCTGCGCCTGATCGAACGCCGCACCCGCGACAGCCTGCGCGACCGGTTGGACAAGCCCTGCCTCGGCGGGCGTTGCGCCGAAAATGCGGACAGACCGGAAGACGCGGTCGAGATCCCCGCCGCCAAAAGCGGGTTTGTCCGCTTCATCGGCCTCGCGCGGCTGAACGAGCTGGCAAAGGACACCGGGGTCGAGATCACCCTGACGCGGGCACCGGGGGACTACATCCTGCGCGGTCAGCCCGTGGCCTGGGCAACCGGTGGCGACAATGAGTTCTGCAAGGCCGCCTCGGCTGCCATCGACATCGGCGACGTGCGCAGTTTCGATCAGGATCCGTCATTCGGCCTGCTGCTGCTGGCGGAAACCGCGCAACGCGCGTTGTCGCCCGGCGTCAACGATCCCGGCACCGCGGTGGAGGTGATGGGCCGACTGGAGCGGCTGCTGTGGGAGAACATGCCCGCGGATGAGACCAGCGACACCCGCAAGCCGACCTATCCCCATGTCAGCGTGCCGCCGGTCACCGCCGGGCACCTGCTGCACTGCGCCTTCCCGCCAATCGCCCGCTGCGGCAGCGACTCGCCCTCGGTGATGCGCTGGATGGAAAAGTCACTGGACGCGCTGGCCAGCCATCCCAACCCGGCAATGGCCAAGGCCGCCAGAAAGATGTGCGAGGAGGTGCACGACGGCCGTTGGGGCTGACCCACGGCCACACCCCGGAGCTGCTGCGAGAGGCTCCCGCCCGTTTGCGCGCATGAAACTCATGCGCCCTCACCGTTGGGCATGGCACCGCCTCCCCCGCGGGGGAGGCGGTGCCATGCCCAACTGCAGCGGCGGCATCTCTGATGCAGCTGCGGCGGGCGGGAGATCTCCGCAGCACCATTCAGCGGCACGAAAAAGGGCGGCGCCTGCTGGCACCGCCCCGGGTTGTTTCAACGCTTTTGGCCTCCTCAGCCGCGGGCACGAACCTTTTCCATCAGCGCCAGCAGCGCCGACATGTCGGGGCCGCGCTCCATGCCGGTCACCGCCTTGCGCAGCGGCATGAACAGGCCCTTGCCCTTGCGGCCGGTCGCGGCCTTGACCTCAGCCGTCCACTTGCCCCAGCTGTCGGCGTCATAGGGGCCTTCGGGCAGCATCGCCATGGCCTCGGCGATGAACTCCTTGTCCTCATCGGCCACCAGCGGCTCGGCGCCGTCGCGGCACAGCTGCCACCAGCCGGCCAGGTCCTTCAGCGTGGTGATGTTTTCCTTGGCCATGTCCCAGAAGGCCGCCTGTTTCTCTGCCGGCACGCCCAGCGCGTCCACGTGGGACTGCACCGCCTCGAGCGGCAGCGACTGCAGGTAGCGGGCGGTCAGCGGGTAGAGATCCTCGACGTCGAACTTGGTCGGCGCGGCGCCGAAGCGGGTGATGTCGAAGCCCTCGATCAGCTCGGCCATGTCCGAGCGCAGCTCGACCGGATCGGACGACCCCAGCCGCGCCATCAGCGACAACAGCGCCATCGGCTGCACACCCGCCTCGCGCAGGTCACGCAGCGCCAGGGTGCCCAGACGCTTGGACAGCGCCTCGCCCTGCGGGCCGGTCAGCAGCGAGTGATGCGCAAAGGACGGCACGGTGCCGCCGAGCGCCTCGATGATCTGGATCTGGGTGGCAGTGTTGGTCACGTGGTCCGAGCCACGCACCACGTTGGTCACGCCCATCTCGGTGTCATCGACGACCGACGCCAGCGTGTACAGGAACTGCCCGTCGCCCCGGATCAGCACCGGGTCGGAGACCGAGGCCGCATCGATCGAGATGTCGCCGAGGATGCCGTCGGTCCATTCGATCCGCTCATGGTCGAGCTTGAAGCGCCAGACGCCGTCGCCGCGCTCGGCGCGCAGGGCGGCCTTCTCATCGTCGGAGAGGTTCAGGGCGGCGCGGTCATAGACCGGCGGCTTGCCCATGTTGAGCTGTTTCTTGCGCTTCAGGTCGAGTTCGGTCGGGGTCTCGAACGCCTCGTAGAAGCGGCCGATCTCGCGCAGGCGGTCCGCGGCCTCATGGTAGCGATCCAGCCGTTCGGACTGGCGCTCCACCTTGTCCCAGGTCAGACCCAGCCATTCCAGGTCTTCCTTGATGGCATCGACGTATTCTTCCTTCGACCGCTCGGGGTCGGTGTCGTCGATGCGCAGGATGAAGGTGCCGCCCGCCTTGCGGGCGATCAGGTAGTTCATCAGCGCGGTGCGCAGGTTGCCGACGTGGATATAGCCGGTCGGCGACGGGGCAAAACGGGTGGTGGTCATCACATGTCTCCTGTTGCCGCTGGCTTGTCACATGGGCAGGCAATTGTCCAGTTTCACGCAAGGCCCCCCCCCCGCACCGCAGAAGCGCAGGCAGGCTGTGGTGCGCCGCCCGTCAGGATGACCGCACGCAGCCGGAGGCGGTCGCACCCGTTTTTGCCCGAGCGCATCACAATCCGGGACCGGCGTCGGAGGCGCATCCGCCGCGCCGTTCACGCGAATGTTTGAAGAATTGCACGGCAACTGGCCTAGGATAGGCCTGATCGACCCACAAGAGAGGACCTGCCATGACTGTCTCAATGACCCGGCGCGCGGCTCTGACCGGCGCGGCCACCCTCCCCCTCGCCGGTGCCGCGACACCTGTCCTGGCGGGCTCAGAGCCGCAAGACGACGCCGGTGCCGCAATGCCGATCGCGCGCACCTTCACCTTGGGCGAGATGCCGGTCACCACGTTGCTGGACGCCACGGCCCTGCGCGAAGGCCCGAAGGAGATTTTTGGCGGCAATGTCAGCGAAGAGGAGTTCCGCAAGGTTTCCGAGGAGAACTTCATCTCGTCTGAGGCCGCACAATTCTATTTCACGCCCACGCTGGTGGAAACTGGCGGCGAGCTGGTGCTGTTTGACACCGGCCTCGGCCAGGGGGGGCTGCCGCGCGCCCTGGCAGCGGCGGGGGTGACACCCGAGGCCATCGACGTGGTGGTGATTACCCACATGCATCCCGACCATATCGGCGGGCTGATGACGGGTGGTGCGCCGACCTTCCCCAATGCCCGATACGTCATGGGGGCGACCGAGTACAATTTCTGGTCGGCGATGGACCCCGGCCACCGCGTCGGCGATCTCGTGGCGCAGAATGTCACGCCACTGACGGAACGCACCACCTTCATCGAGGATGGTGCCCGGGTCGCCTCCGGCATCACTGCCGTGGCAAGCCACGGTCACACGCCCGGGCACATGTGCTTCATGCTGGACAGCGGCGGGCGGCAACTGATGCTGACCGCGGACCTGGCCAACCACTATGTCTGGAGCTTTGCGAATCCGGACTGGGCGGTGAGCTTTGACGCCGACAAACCCGCCGCCACCCAGTCGCGGCGGCAGGTGTTGCGCATGCTGGCCGCGGATCGGGTGCCGATGATTGGCTACCACATGCCCTTCCCCGCCGCCGGTTTCGTCGAGACCCGCGGTGACGGGTTCCGTTACGTGCCGGTCAGCTATCAACTGATGGGGTAGACCCCTACCGCTTGAGTCAAATTTCAAGCAGATCGCCGGGTGCCATTTAGAAAGGACACACCCGCCTTTGCTACCCTGAGGCGACTGAATGCCAGTTAGCCCAGGGTTGCCCGTGAACGATCAATCGACCTTCACTCAACGACAGTCATCCGGCGCCTCTGCGCCGGACGCGCCACGGCATGTCGCCGACCCGGTCCAGCCCTCGCTGGACCGTTTTCGCGATATTGTTGACCGGCTGTCGCAAGGCATTGTTGTCTGGTCCGCGGATGGCCGCTGCGAATTGTTCAACCAGCGCGTGCTGGAGGTTCTGGAATTGCACGAGACTGACCTGCGCATCGGGTTGTCGCGGGAGGACTTCTTCACCGCGGCGGTGGCACGCGGGGACGTCACCGCGGCCAGCGCAGCCCAGGCCCGGATCGATTTCCACTCGGGCAAGGATCGCTTCAGCGCCGATCGCCGCATGGCATCGGGACGCATCCTGTCGATCGAGACACGCCGCCTGCCCGACGGCGGCCATGTCACCAGCTACACGGACGTCACCCAGTATCGCCGCGATGCGGAGGAGCTGACGAAGGCCAAGCAGAAGGCCGAGGAGGCTGAATTGACGGCCTTGCGGGCGCTGGCGGCGGAACAGGCCTGGCGCAAGGAAGCCCGGCTGCTGTCGGAGCTGGACGAGTGGTTGCAAAGCTGCAAGTCGCTGGAAGAACTGTACAAGATCACCGCCACCTTCATGGCCCAGATCCTGCCCGGCTCGGCCGGGGAAATCTATATCTACGCCAATTCCCGCGATGTTCTGGACGGGGTGTGCAGCTGGGGCAGCACCCCCATGCGCGACCATATCCTGCCGGACAGCTGCTGGTCGCTGCGGCGCGGGCGACAGTACCGATACCGTCAGGACCGGATCTCGTTTGCCTGCGCGCATGTCCAGGATCAGAGACTGCCCCAGACGCCAGAGGAATACGGCTGCGTGCCGATCGTCGCGCATGGCAACACGGTGGGGCTGATGCACGTCAAGTTCGCTCCCGATGACAGCGCCGAGCGCCGCGACGCCAGTCACCGGCTGGCCCTGCAATGCTGCGAGCATATTTCGCTGGCGATTGCGAACGTGAAACTGCGCGACGAATTGCACGACCAGTCCACCCGCGATCCGCTGACCGGTCTGTACAATCGACGCCACCTGCTGAACGCCCTGCGCGGTGGATTGATGATAGCAGAACGGCAGATGGGACAGGCTGCAGTGCTCAGCTTTGATGTCGACCGCTTCAAGCCGTTCAACGACAACCATGGCCACGATGCCGGTGATACCGTTTTGCGGGCCATTGGCGACGGGCTGCATGGGTTGTTCACCCATGGCGAGATCTGCAGCCGCTTCGGCGGAGAGGAGTTCTCGGTCTTTCTGCCCGACACCGACAAGGAGCAGGCCTTGCACGCGGCAGAGGCATTGCGGCAGGCGGTCGAGAACCTGAAACTGCGCTACGGGGCAGGCACGCTGCCGCGGGTCACCGTGTCTGTGGGCGTTGCCAGCTTCCCCGAGGATGGCAGCACGCCGCAGGATCTGCTGAACGCCGCCGACCGGGCGGTCTATGCCGCTAAGGCGGGCGGGCGCAACTGCATACGCGACGCCGCCGACTGCAGTGCTCAGCAGCCGGGCTGCGGGCCGTAGCGCGTACCGTCGGAAAACCGCGACAGCCGGAACGGATGCGGATCGACAACCGGCGCATCCCCGGTGACCAGATCCGCGGCCAGCTGGCCCGCCGCCGGGCCGATGCCGAAACCATGGCCGGAAAACCCGGTGGCAACAAACAGCCCCGGCAGATCATCGGCCTGCGAGATCACCGGGATCGCGTCGGGGGTGACGTCGATCATCCCGGCCCAGCTTTGCACCACATCGGCACTGCGCAGAACCGGGAAATCCGCCTGCGCCGCCGCCCAGCCGCGTTTCAAGGCCGTTTGCGACGGGGCCGGATCGAGCACCCGGCAGCGTTCGAACGGGGTGGTCTGATGTGGCTGCCAGCGGCGCTCCTGCGCGGCCTCCTCGCGCCAGCGGTGCGACAGGCGGAACCGCAGGCTGCGCCATTCCTGCCGCAAGCTGGGCAGGAATTTCCAGCCCAGCCGGAAACTGTCCGGCACCAGGTCCACGACGTTTTCATGCGCATCGGCAATGGTGTAGCCCCCGTCGGCCCGTTTGCGCAGCCCCAGCTTGTCGGTATAGAGGGCCGGCGCTGGTCCGCCCTGCACCGCCGAGGTCCGCAACACCGAGCTGAGCACCTTGAGCTGCGGTAGGTCGATGCCGACATTGCCCAGAAACAGCCGCGACCAGGCGCCGCCCGCCACCACCACCGCCGAACAGGCCACGCGGCCGCGTTCCGTCATCACCCCGCTGATGCGACCGGCGGAGGTCTCGACGCTGCGCACGGCGCATTCGGTCATCACCTTGGCACCGGCCGCCTGCGCCGCCGCGGCGATGGCATGGGTCGCGAACTGCGGTTCCGCCCGCCCGTCCAGCGGCGTGTAGAGCCCGGCCCGGACCCTGGCCGGATGCCCCGGCACCAAAGCTGCAAGCGAGGTGCCGCGCACCATATGCGCCTGCTGCCCCAAACCGTCCAGGTTGCGCAGCCAACGCTCCAGCCGGGCTTCCTTCTTGGCGCTTTCGGCCGTGAACAGGATGCCCGAGCGGTGATATCCGGTATCCCGCCCGGTGCGTTCGTTCAGCCCCTCCCACAGGGTCAGCGCGCGCGCCATCAGCGGGATTTCCCGCGGGTCGCGACAGGAGATCCGCACCCACCCCCAGTTGCGCGAGCTTTGCTCTCCGGCAATCTGCCCCTTTTCGCACAGCAGCACCGAATGGCCGCGCTCTGCCAGTTCCAGCGCGGTGGCCGCACCGATGATGCCACCGCCGATCACCACGGCGTCGACAGATTTTGGCAGGGCCAGATCAGATTGGAAATGGGGCAGTCGGGGTCCGGGCATGAAGGCATCTATGCCCGCTGGGAAGACACGCGTCCAGCGCCCGGATGACGCAGCCTGACGTCAACCGGCGCATTGTGATTTTTCCGCCGCATATCAGACCGTTATCGGAAACGCCCCCGCGCAGGAACAGACCGGCGCGGGTCAAAAATGGTGCCCCTCCAAAGGGTTAACACCCGCGTCAAGAGGGGTCGCGCCAGCGGTTCACAATCGGATAGCGCCGGTCCAGCCAGAACGCCCGCGGCGTCAGCCGCGCGCCCGGTGCGGACTGGAAGCGTTTGTATTCGCTGATGTAAAGCAGATGCTCGATCCGCTTGGCCACGTCGCGATCAAACCCTGCCGCAACACAATCAGCGATTGAACCATCCCGGTCGACCAGGATCTCGAGGATGGCGTCCAGTTCCGGGTAATCCGGCAGGCTGTCGCTGTCCTTCTGATCCTCGCGCAGTTCCGCCGTGGGCGGCTTGTCGATCACGTTGGGGCGGATCACCTCGCCCGCCGGGCCTTTCATCCAGGGGCGGTGGTTGGCGTTGCGCCAGCGGCAGGTCTCGAACACGCGGGTCTTGTACAGATCCTTGATCGGGTTGTAGCCGCCATTCATGTCGCCGTAGATGGTGGCATAGCCGACCGCGACCTCGGACTTGTTGCCGGTCGTCAGCAGCATCTCGCCGAACTTGTTGGACATCGCCATCAGCAGCAGGCCGCGCAGGCGGGACTGGATGTTTTCTTCGGTCACGTCGGCGTCGCGACCGGCAAACAGCGGCGCAAGGGTGTTGGTGACCGCGGCGCGGGCCTCGGAAATCGGCACAAAGTCGTAATGCACGCCCAGCGCCTTGGCGACGGCCTCGGCATCATCGAGGGATTCCTGGCTGGTGTATTCCGAAGGCAGCATCACGCAGCGGACATTCTCCGCGCCGATCGCATCCACGGCAATCGCCGCCACGATGGCCGAGTCGACCCCACCGGACAGGCCCAGCAGCACTTTCCTGAAGCCGCTTTTGCCGAGGTAGTCGCGCAGGGATTCGACCATCACGCGATAGTCCTGCTCCCAGGCATCCGGCAGATGCGCCTTTTCGCCTTCGATGGCGCGCCAGCCGTCGTCGGTACGCACCAGATCCAGATGCGCGTAGGCCTCGTCGAAGACCGGCATCTGCAGCGCCAGCGCGCCGCCCGGGTTCAGCACGAAGGAGCCGCCGTCGAACACCTGGTCATCCTGGCCGCCCACCATGTTGAGGTAGATCACCGGCAGTTGCGTCTCCACCGCGCGCGCCACCATGTGATTGAAGCGCACCTCCAGCTTGCCGCGGTAGTAGGGTGAGCCGTTGGGGATCAGCAGGAACTCGGCACCGGATTCCGCCATGGTTTCCGCCACGTCCTCGTGCCAGCCGTCCTCGCAGATGGGAGACCCGATGCGGGTGTCATTCACCGAGTAAGGGCCGCCCAGCGGTCCGGCATCAAAGATCCGCACCTCGTCGAAGACGGTCTCGTTCGGCAGATGGTGCTTGAGGTTGCGCGCGGCGATCTTGCCGTCCTTCAGGATCAGATAGGCGTTGAACAGTTCCGTTCCTTCGACCCATGGGCTGCCGATCGCCAACGCGGGGCCGTCGGCGCAGTCTGCCGCCAGCTGTTCCACCGCGGCGATGGCGGCAGTGTGGAAGGCCGGTTTCATCACCAGGTCCTGGGCGTTGTACCCCGTGATGAACATCTCGGGCAGCGCCACCAGGTCGGCGCCCGCCTTGCGCCCCTCTTCCCAGGCTTCGCGGGCCTTGGCGGCATTGCCTGCCAGGTCGCCGACGGTGGGATTCAGCTGCGCCAGTGTCACGCGGAAACGGTCTGCCATGCTGCTTGGGCCTTCTGCAAGTTCCTTACCCCAGCCATCTATCCAGATTACCGCCCAAGGAAAAGAGCCCCGGGCCGCCGCCGGGGAAAAGACATTGCGGCCCGGGTTGCGGTAGCTTAGTTTCCGGGCGAGCAACCCAAAATGGCAGCAGCACCGTTTTCCCTGGGCAGGCAGAGGTTTTGAATGACCCGTTTCGGCACCGCACTCGCGTTTTCCACCATCCTGGCGCTGGCTACACCGGCATTGGCCCAGGAGGGCGAGGTCATCACCACGCAGGATGAGATCGGGGGCGTCTACGAGGGCACCTTCCGCAACGGATTGCAGCATGGCACCGGCACCTACAAGCTGCCCAACGGCTATGAATACACCGGCGAATGGGTCGATGGCGAGGTCCGCGGCCAGGGCGTTGCACGCTTTCCAGACGGGTCCGTCTATGAAGGTGAGTTCGCACAGGGCAAACCCCACGGGCAGGGCAAGCTGACCCGCGCCGACGGCAGCACCTACGAGGGCGGCTGGCAGGAGGGGCAGATCCACGGTGACGGCCTGTCCGTCTATGCCAGCGGCGTGCGCTACGAGGGCAGCTTCGCCCACGGCAAACGCCACGGGCGCGGTGTGATGACCTCCCCCGATGGCTACAGCTACGACGGCGATTGGGTCGAGGGGCGACAGGAAGGCAACGCCAGGATCGTCTATGCCGATGGGACCGTCTACGAAGGCGAGGTGGTTGACGGCCAGTTGCAGGGCCAGGGCCGACTGGAGACCCCGGACGGGCTGATCTACGAGGGCGAATGGTCCAACAGCCAGATGAATGGCACCGGGCGGCAGGTCCACCCCAACGGCGATGTGTACGAGGGTGAGCTGAAAGAGACCCGGCGCCACGGACACGGCAAGATGACCTATGCCAACGGCGACGTGTACGTCGGCTCCTTCGAGGACGACCAGCGCCACGGCACCGGCACCATCACCGAAAAGGACGGCTACAGTTATACCGGCGAATGGGCACACGGCCAGATCGAGGGCATCGGCAAGATGACCTACCCCGATGGCTCGGTATACGAGGGCGCCTTCCGCGACGACCTGCCCGAAGGCAAGGGCAAGATCACCTACCCCGATGGCTCCACCTACGAAGGTGACTGGGTCGCGGGCGTGATCGAGGGAGAAGGCACCGCCACCTACCCCAGCGGCATCACCTATACGGGCGGGTTCAAGAACGCCAAGAACCACGGCCACGGGGTGATGACCTACGCCGATGGCTACCGCTACGAGGGGGGCTGGCAGGATGGCCAGCGCCACGGCCAGGCCAAGGTGACCTACGCGGACGGATCGGTCTACACCGGGGAGTTCGCCAACAGCCAGCGCCACGGGCAGGGCAAGATCGTGATGCCCGACGGGTTTACCTATGAAGGCAGCTGGCAGGACGGCAAGATCTTCGGCAAGGGCGTGGCGACATATGCCAATGGTGACGTCTACGAGGGCGAGTTCGTCAACGGCAAGCGCCAGGGCCCCGGCACGATGAAATACTCCAGCGGCGAGCAGGCGGAAGGCACCTGGGAGAACGGTGCCCTGGTCAACGACACCGAATAAAACATTTACGATCGACAGGATCGCACAACGCGGGCAAGAGCGCGCCTTCTGCACGTGCTCTTGCCTTTACCTGTGATCTCGCCCCTGCTGACGCCACGACGGCTCAGCCGATGCGGATACGGCTGAGGTGATCGGGCATCGCCACAGCTTCAAGGTTGGCCGGATCGGGGACCGGCGCCTGCAGCTCCATCGCCATCGGCACCACGCCGGCCCAGATCGGCAGGGCGTAGTCTTCCTCGTCATCCTTCGGCGGGCCGGTGCGGATCTTGGCCGCGCCTTCCGTGATCGGCATCCGCATCAGCGCCGTTGCCTTCACCTCCTGCTCGGTCATCGGGCGCAGGGTCTCCCACCGTCCGGGGAAGATATGCTCGACCATCGCCTGCAGGCTGGCGGCCTTGGCATCCGCATCCGTGACCCGTTCCGCCGTGCCGAACAGCATTGCCGAGCGGAAGTTGACCGAATGGTGAAACGCCGAGCGCGCCAGCACGTAGCCATCCATGCAGGTCACGGTGAGGCAGACCTCGGCCCCGTCCATCGCGCGCAGCGCCCGGCTGGCGGCCGAGCCGTGCCAGTAGACATGATCCCCTTCGCGCCATTGCAGCGTCGGCAGCACCGAGGGCGCGCCGTCGATCTGGTAGCCGATATGGCCCAGCGGCATTGCGTCCAGCACGCGGTAGACGGTTTCGCGGTCATAGAGCCCGCGCTCATGCGCGCGGCGCAGGCGGCTGCGGTTGGTCTTCAGTTCGGCGGCGTCATCGGGGCGGCTGGTCTTGGGCTGGCTCATTGGCTGACCTCTTGTTCTGGGTGTTGCGTCTTGTCTCCGGCTGATGGCTATGCGCAAACTGGTCCATAATAAATGTCCACTTTTTAGAAAAATGAGCATGCCAATTTGGACAAGCTGATCGTCACCCCCGGCAAGGAGCCGCGCTATCGCCAGATTGTCACCGCCCTGCGCCAGCAGATCAGCAGCGGTGCGCTGGCGATCGGCAGCCGTTTGCCGTCCAGCCGGGCGCTTGCCCAGGACCTGGGCGTATCCCGCGCCACCGTTGTCACCGCTTATGACCAGCTGGTCGCCGAAGGTTATGCCGAGGCGCGGCGCGGCGCGGGATTGTTTGTCTGCGACGTGGCGCCGATCCGGACGCCACAGGTGCCGCCCGCGGCCACCGCACCGCCGCCGCCACCGAAACCCGGCGCGCTGTTGCCCGGCGCGCCCGATCCGGCAGTCTTCCCGGCGCGTTCCTGGGCCCGGTGTGTTTCACGTGTGGCACGCATCGATCCCCACAGCCTCAGCCACCTGGAAGACCCGTTCGGCGACCCCCGGCTGTGCCATGAGATCGCCGCCTATGTGGGGCGCTGGCGCGGCATAACCTGCAGCGGCGAACAGGTTCTGGTGACCAGCGGCGCGCGCGAGGCGCTGGAACTGACGATGGATTTCTTGGTGCAGGGCGAGGACATCGCGCTGGAGGCCCCCGGTTTCATTCCGACCCAGCGTTTTGCCAGCGCCCGTGGCTGGCCGGTGCGCTGGCTGCGCGCCGGTGCGCGCGGCGCCGAGGTGCCGCGGCAGATGGCCAAGGTCACCCTGCTGACCCCGTCCCACCAGTTCCCCCTGGGCGGCACCCTGCCAGTGCCGCAGCGGCAGGCCTTCCTGCAGGCAGCCAGGGAGCGCGATGGCTGGATCATCGAGGATGATTTCGACAGCGAGTTTCGTTACGCCGGCCTGCCGGTTCCGGCCATGGCGGCGCTGGATGGCGACGGACGCTGCATCTACGTCGGCACATTTTCAAAGACGTTCTCGCATGCGCTGCGGCTGGGCTATGCGATTCTGCCACCCGCGCTGGTGGAGCCTTTCCGCGCCCTGTTCCAGCACCCCAGCGCCGGGGCCGCCATCACCGCGCAGCGGCCGCTGGCGGAATTCATGGCCTCTGGCCAATACGACCGCCACATCCGCCGCGCCCGCCGGTTGTATGCCGAGCGCTACGCGGCGGCGGCGGATGCGCTGGCCCGCTGGCCCGCCGCGCTGGGACGGTTCGAGCGGCACAACGCGGGGATGCAGATCGCCTTTCACCTGGCCGCAGGCCCTGCGGATAAGGACATCTGCAAAACCGCCGCCAGCGAGGGCTTTGCCCTGCGCCCGCTGTCACCGCATGACCCGGAGCGCCGGACGAACGGGCTGCTGATCGGCTTCTGCCAGGGCACGGCGGAGGACCTCCCCCGGCAGATAGCCCGGCTGCAAAAAATCATCGAAGCAAGCGGGCGGGCGGAGGGCGCGATTTTCTGAACCGATGGGCTTTTCATTTAGAATTGCCTCTGTATAAATCCTTCCCATGAACTTTTGCGCAGATATCCCCCACGCCGATGCCGCTTTCCGCGGTGCGTCGCTGCGCGCCCTACTGATCCTAGCCCGCCTCTGAGCGTGCCCTTCCGGCGCGCCCGCTCAGAGGATTGCCGCATGCGCGCCAAACAAGGCTATTCCGCCCGCAACCGGGCCTAGGACAGAGACAAGAGATACCAACATGACCCATCCCTCCGCGATTTCCGGCGACAAATCCCGCGTATTGATTTTCGACACCACCCTGCGCGACGGTGAGCAAAGCCCCGGTGCCACCATGACCCACCACGAGAAGCTGGAGATCGCCGAGCTTCTGGATGACATGGGGGTCGACATCATCGAGGCCGGTTTCCCGATCGCTTCAGAAGGCGACTTTGCCGCCGTAAGCGAGATTGCCGAACGCTCGAAAAATGCGATGATCTGCGGGTTGGCACGGGCCAATTTCAAGGACATCGACCGCTGCGCCGAAGCCGTGCGCAAGGCCGCGCAGCCGCGTATCCACACCTTCATCGGCACTTCGCCGCTGCACCGCGCCATCCCGAACCTGACCATGGACGAGATGGCCGACAAGATCCACGAGACCGTGACCCACGCGCGCAACCTGGTGGACAACGTGCAGTGGTCGCCGATGGACGCCACCCGGACCGAGTGGGACTATCTCTGCCGGGTGATCGAGATCGCCATCAAGGCAGGTGCCACGACCATCAACATCCCCGACACCGTCGGCTACACCGCGCCCATGGAATCCGCTGACCTGATCAAGCGCCTGATCGAGACCGTGCCGGGCGCGGATGAGGTGATCTTTGCCACCCACTGCCACAATGACCTCGGCATGGCGACCGCCAACGCGCTGGCCGCTGTCGCAGGTGGTGCGCGGCAGATCGAATGCACCATCAACGGCCTTGGCGAACGGGCGGGCAACACCGCGCTCGAAGAGGTGGTGATGGCGCTGAAGACGCGCAACGACATCATGCCCTGGCACACCAATATCGACACCACCAAGATCATGCATATCTCGCGCCGGGTCTCGACCGTATCGGGCTTCGTTGTGCAACCGAACAAGGCGATCGTCGGCAAGAACGCCTTTGCCCATGAAAGCGGTATCCACCAGGACGGCATGCTGAAGAACCGCGAGAACTTCGAGATCATGCGCCCCGAGGATGTGGGCCTGTCCGGCACCTCGCTGCCGCTGGGCAAGCATTCCGGCCGCGCTGCATTGCGCGACAAGCTGCAGCACCTCGGCTACGAGGTGGGCGACAATCAGCTGAAGGACGTCTTTGTCCGCTTCAAGGAGCTGGCCGACCGCAAGAAGGAAGTCTTTGACGACGACCTGATCGCGCTGATGCGCACGGGCAGCGACGCCGAGAACGACTACCTGCAACTGGTGTCGATGAAGGTTGTCTGCGGCACCGGCGGCCCGGCCGAAGCCACCGTCGAGATGGAGATCGACGGCAACGACGTGACCGAAACCGCCGAGGGCGACGGGCCGGTGGACGCCACCTTCAAGGCGATCCGCAAGATCTATCCGAACTCGGCGCGCCTGCAGCTTTACCAGGTGCACGCGGTCACCGAGGGCACCGATGCCCAGGCCACCGTGTCCGTGCGGCTGGAGGAAGACGGCGTCATCGCCACCGGGGAAAGCGCCAACACCGATACGGTGGTTGCCTCTGCCAAGGCCTATGTGAACGCGCTCAACCGCGTGATCGTGCGCCGTGGCCGGGTGGGCGAAGGCGCTGACGCGCGTGAGATTTCCTACAAGGATCTGGCATAAGCCCCGCGCTGAGCCAATCACCGCTCCGCACACAACATCCGAACACAACAAAGGGCACCCGCTGCGGTGCCCTTTTTCATGTCCCCTAACAGGGCGGCGTGCCTTTGCCGCAGAGAGGCGGCGCGTCAGCGACCGGCGGCGGCAATGAACAGGGCCGATATCCGTGCGGCCTCTTCCTCGGCGCCGAAGGGGGCATTGACCACGAACATGCCGCTGCCGACCATCCGGTGGCCTTCGCGCACCGGCGGAAAGGACACCTCGTGGCGCAGGGCACCGGGCAGTTCCTGGGCCTCCAGCGCGGTCAGCATCGTCTTGTGGCTGCCATCCTTCAGGATCGGGTACCACAGGGCGATGATGCCGACATTCCACTTGCGGTGCAGCTTGGCGATGATGCCCGGAATGCGGGCATAGTCGGCCTTGATCTCGTAGCTGGGATCGATCAGCAACAGCCCCCGCCGGGGTGTTGGCGGCGCCAGAGACTGGGCCAGTTCGAACCCGTCCTGCTGATGCACATTGGCCCGCCAAGGCGCCAGCGCCGCCCGCAGCGCGGCGTTTTCCTGCGGGTGAAGCTCGGCAAAATGCAGGCTGTCAGCGGGGCGTAGCAGCCAGGCCGCGATCAACGGCGAGCCGGGATAGGCCGCCTCACCGTGCTGCTTGCGGGTCTCGGAAATGGCGTGATGCAGCGGATGATCCGCAGCCAGCGCCTGCCCTGCCAGAATGCGGGTGATCCCCTGCTCTGCCTCGCCGGTCTTGACCGCTTCGAGCGCGTCGAGCAGGTACAGCCCGCGGCCCGCGTGGGTCTCGATATAGCTCAGCGGTTTGTCCTTGCGGGTGAGATACGCCAGCATCCAGGCCAGCAGCGCGTGTTTCTGGACATCGGCCAGGTTTCCGGCGTGGTATATGTGCTGATACGAGAGCATCTGTTTCCTGTAGCGAAAATTGCACGACGGCGGAAGGGGCGGCGTACGGCGGGTAAACGGAATCTCAACCCCGCTGCGGCAGACTGCCCGCTGTAGTGATGCCGCAGAACGCAGGTTCCCATGCCCCTCAGAACGAGTGCCCTTGCCCTGGCTTTGACCTTTCTGGCTGCGCTGACGTGCGGCCCGACCGTTGTCAGCGCGCAGGGCTATTCGCTGATCAACAACCAGTTCTTCCTGCAGAAGGCCTCGGCGCCGATGCCGGGCTCGGCACCTGCTGCCGCGCCTGCGCCGCAGGCCGTGGCCAGCCTGCTGCCGGACACGCTGCCCGGGGCGGACACCGGCCGCGGCGCGGTGTCCCTGAACCCCGGGGCCTCCAGCCTGTTCCGCGGCCGCAGCGGCGGCGGGCTGTTCGCGCCGATCCTGCGGGCACCGCCCAGCATCAAGCGTCTGCTGGACCTGATCGCCAGCGCCGAGGCCGGCAAGGCGCAGTATGACGCGGTGCAATACGGTGCCAGACGCAAGCCGCCCAAAAAGCCGACCCAGATGACGATTGCCGAAATCAACGCCTGGATCGATGCCACCCCCGGCCAGCCCCATGCCATCGGTCGCTATCAGTTCATTCCGGCAACCCTGCGGCGGCTGGTCCGCCACCAGGGGGTGAAACCGCAGGCGCGCTTCTCGCCCGAACTGCAGGACCAGCTGGCGCATCAGCTGATCGAGGAAGCGGGCTACAGCGCCTTCCTCGCAGCCGAGATGCCCCGCAAGACCTTCATGCTGAACCTTGCCAAGATCTGGGCCGGGTTGCCGGTGGCAAGCGGCAAATCCTACTACGAAGGGTATGCCGGCAACAGCGCCAGCCTGACCTATGCCCATTTCAAGTCCGAGATGGCGCGGATTTTCCCCGGCTGATCAGGGGCCTGTCGGCCGTCCCGTCACCGTACTCCGCTGCCGGTCAGCATCGCGACGCGGCGGCTCTGCTGCGCCCCTTGCCTGCTGAAACAGCCTTTGGCGGCCGGTCTTGGCGGAAAGGCGCTGTTTCACCATAATACGCCCTTTCGCGCTCAACCCGTGCCGCTTATAAGGTGGGAACAGGCGGCTCCGCCCGGAGTCGCCCAAGGAATATTTGGCAGCACTCACAGGATCCCTTCTACATGGCGCTTTTCGGAAACTTGGGCGGTCTGTTCTCTTCGGACATGGCCATCGACCTCGGCACTGCCAACACGCTGGTCTACGTGAAGGGCCGAGGCGTGATCCTGTCCGAGCCGTCGGTTGTCGCCTACCACGTCAAGGACGGCGTCAAGAAGGTGCTGGCCGTGGGTGAAGACGCCAAGCTGATGCTGGGCCGCACCCCCGGCTCGATCGAGGCGATCCGGCCAATGCGCGAAGGCGTGATTGCCGACTTCGACACCGCCGAAGAGATGATCAAGCACTTCATCCGCAAGGTGCACAAGCGCTCGACCTTCTCCAAGCCCAAGATCATCGTCTGCGTGCCGCATGGCGCCACCCCGGTTGAAAAACGCGCGATCCGCCAGTCGGTGCTGTCGGCAGGTGCGCGCCGCGCCGGCCTGATTGCCGAGCCGATCGCGGCCGCCATCGGGGCGGGCATGCCGATCACCGATCCGACCGGCAACATGGTCGTCGACATCGGCGGCGGCACCACCGAGGTGGCGGTTCTGTCGCTGGGCGACATCGTCTACGCCCGCTCGGTCCGCGTCGGCGGCGACCGCATGGACGAGGCGATCATCTCCTACCTGCGCCGCCAGCAGAACCTTCTGGTTGGTGAAGCGACCGCCGAGCGCATCAAGACCTCGATCGGCACCGCCCGCATGCCCGACGACGGCCGCGGCCAGTCGATGCAGATCCGTGGCCGTGACCTCTTGAACGGTGTGCCGAAGGAGATCGAGATCTCGCAGGCCCAGGTGGCCGAGGCGCTGGCCGAGCCGGTGCAGCAGATCTGCGAGGCGGTGATGACCGCGCTGGAGACCACCCCGCCGGATCTGGCTGCCGACATCGTCGACCGTGGCGTGATGCTGACCGGCGGCGGCGCGCTGCTGGGCGATCTGGATCTGGCCCTGCGCGAGCAGACGGGCCTTGCGGTCTCGATCGCCGACGAAAGCCTCAACTGCGTGGCGCTTGGCACCGGCAAGGCGCTGGAATACGAAAAGCAGCTGGCCCACGCGATCGACTACGACAGCTGATACCTCTGCCATCGGGCCGCACCTGACAGGGCATCGGCCTGCAGGCAGGAAGGAGACACGTGGCAAAGGACAAGTCACAGCGCGATGATTACGCCACCCCGCTGCGGCGCCTGCTGACCGTGGTGCTGTGCCTGTGCCTGGCGGCCATTTTCATCGTCTGGCGCATCGACAGTCCACGGGTGGAACGCTTCCGCGCCCAGGTGGTCGACCGGGTCGTGCCCAGCATGGACTGGGCCATGGTGCCGGTGACGGCCACGATCAACCTGCTGCGCGACTTCCAGAGTTACCAGCGGCTGGCCGAACAGAACCGGGAATTGCGCAGCGAGCTGCGCCAGATGCGCGCCTGGAAGGAAGCCGCCTTGCAGCTGGAGCAGGAAAACGCCCGGCTGCTGGACCTCAACAACGTGCGGCTGGACCCGCAGCTGACCTATATCACCGGCGTGGTGATGGCGGACAGCGGCTCCCCCTTTCGGCAGTCGGTTCTGCTGAACGTCGGCAGCCGCGACGGCGTTCATGATGGTTGGGCCGCGATGGACGGGATCGGGCTTGTCGGGCGGATCTCCGGCACCGGTCGCAACACCGCGCGGGTGATCCTGCTGACGGATGCCGCCAGCGCGGTTCCCGCCACCATCCAGCCTTCGGGCCAGACCGCCCTGGTGACCGGCGACAACAGCGCAGCCCCCTTGCTGAGCTTCCTGGAAAACCCCGATCTGGTGCGCCCTGGTGACCGGGTCATCTCCTCGGGCGATGGATCGGTTTTCCCGGCCGGGTTGTTGATTGGCCAGGTCGCCAAGGACCGTTCCGGGCGCATGCGGGTGCGGCTGTCGGCCGACTACAGCCGACTGGAGTTCCTGCGGGTGCTGCGCCATCACGGCACCGAGGTCATCGACACGCCGGGCGCATTGGTCGGCGCAAAACCCGGCGATCCGATGCCGCAACCCCGTCCGCAGGATCTGGGCGGGGACGACGCGAGTGTTTCAGCCGGGGCGGAGAATGGCTAGCACCTCGACCGCCCGGATCTGGACCATGCGCGCGGCCTTTCCGGCGCTGGCCGTGCTGATCATGTTCTTCCACCTGCTGCCGCTGGATACCGAGCCGCGTTTCTGGGCGCCGCCGGACCTGTTGCTGCTGATCGCGCTGACCTGGTCGATGCGGCGGCCGGAATTCGTGCCGCCGATTTCGATTGCCCTCGTCATCCTGTTGGAAGACCTGCTGCTGTTGCGCCCGCCCGGCTTGATGGCGCTGCTGGCGGTGTTGGGATGTGGCGTCCTGAAGGCCCGTGCCGCCCCCCACCGCGAAAGCACCTTTGTCAGCGACTGGCTGGCCATCGCCGCGGTGCTGACGGTGATTGCCGCCCTCAACCGGCTGACGCTGGCGCTGTTCGCGGTCGAGCAGGCCCCCCTGGGATTGACCGTGATTCAGGTCGTGATGACCATTCTCGCCTACCCTCTGGTCGTCTGGCTCAGCCAGACTATTCTGGGCGTACGCAAATTGTCTCCGGCCGAAGCCGAAACCCTGGTACACCGCCGATGAAACGCTCCTCCAAGGATCTTGATGCCACACATGGCAAGATGACCCGCCGGGCCCTGTTCCTGGGCGGGCTTCAACTGGCCTTTGCGGGCGGGCTGGCGGCCCGGATGCGGTTTCTGCAGGTGGATCAGGCCGATGAATTCCGCCTGCTGGCCGAAGAAAACCGCATCAACATCCGCCTGCTGCCCCCGGCCCGCGGAGAGATCTTTGACCGCAACGGGCAGATCATTGCCCAGAACTCCCCCTCCTACCGGATTACCCTGGTGCCGGAGGACGCGGGCGACGTCGAGGCGGTCATCGCCAAACTGTCGAACCTGCTGCCGCTGGACCCCGAGGACCTGGAGCGCGCCCGCGCGGAGATGCGCCGTTCGCCCCCGTTTCTTCCGATCACCCTTGCGGATCGGATCGGCTGGGAGGACATTTCCAAGGTCGCGGTCAACGCCCCGGCGCTGCCAGGCGTGACCCCCGAGGTCGGTTTGACCCGGGTCTATCCCCAGCAAGAGGATTTTGCCCATGTGGTGGGCTATGTCGGACCGGTCTCGGATTACGACCTGAGCAAGATGGACGACCCCGAGCCGGTGCTGATGATCCCCCGCTTCCAGATCGGCAAGGTCGGCTTCGAGGCCAAGCGCGAAGACATGCTGCGCGGCAAGGCCGGCGCGAAACGGGTCGAGGTCAATGCAACCGGCCGCGTCATGCGTGAGTTGGACCGCCGCGAGGGCATCTCGGGGGCGGACATGCAGCTGACCGTCGATGCCGCCTTGCAGAACTACGTGCAGGCACGGCTCGGTCGCGAAAGTGCCGCCGCGGTGGTGATCGACTGCGAGGAGGGCGACATTCGTGCCATTTGCTCCTCTCCCAGCTTTGATCCCAACCTTTTCGTGCGCGGCATTTCGGTCGCCGATTACCGCATGCTGACCGAGGACAATTACCGCCCCCTGTCCAACAAGACGGTGCAGGGCACCTATCCGCCCGGCTCCACCTTCAAGATGATCACCGCGCTTGCAGCGCTTGAAGAAGGCGTGGTGGGACCGGAGGAAACCGTCTGGTGCCCCGGCCATCTGACCGTCGCGGGACGTCGTTTCCACTGTTGGAAGCGGGCCGGCCACGGGCATGTGGACCTGAACAACTCGCTTAAACGGTCCTGCGACGTCTACTACTACGACATCGCGATCAAGACCGGCATCGACAAGATCTCGGCGATGGCCAACAAGTTCGGCCTCGGCGTCAAACATGACCTGCCGATGTCCGCGGTCGCGCAGGGGATCACCCCGACCAAGGAATGGAAGCTGCGCTCCTATGGCAAGGACTGGCTGATCGGGGATACCGCGAACGCGTCGATCGGTCAGGGCTTCATGCTGGCATCGCCCCTGCAACTGGCGGTGATGACGGCGCGTATCGCCACCGGGCGCAGTGTCACGCCGCGGCTGTTGAAATCCATCGACGGGGTCGAGCAGCCCAGCGGCGCCGGCGAACCGCTGGATGTCGCGGAAAACAACCTGCGCACCGTGCGCAAGGGCATGTACTCGGTCAGCAACGACCGCCGCGGCACCGGCTACCGCTCGCGCATCATCGGCGACGGTATCCGCATGGCCGGCAAGAGTGGCACCAGCCAGGTGCGCAACATCACCGCCGCCGAACGCGCCGCCGGGGTGATCCGCAACGAGGACCTTCCGTGGGAGCGTCGCGACCACGCGCTCTATGTCTGCTACGCGCCCTACGACAACCCGAAATACGCGGTTGCGGTGGTGGTGGAACACGGCGGCGGTGGCTCCAAGGCGGCGGCGCCGATCGCCCGCGACGTGCTGCTGCAGGCGCTCTACGATGGTACCCCGCCGCTGGAAGCCTACCCCAAGGCCGATCGCAGCCGCATCAAGGCACAGCAGGAACGATTGGAGCGCGAACGCGTCAAACGCCCCCTGGGCAGCCGGAGCAGCAAGGCATGAGCTATCTGGAATACCACGCCAAATCGATGCCCTCCGGGTTTCGCAAGATCCTCTACCTGAACTGGGGTCTGCTGCTGCTGCTGGTGACGGTGGCCTGCGTCGGTTTCCTGATGCTCTACTCTGTTGCCGGCGGTTCCTTCACGCCGTGGGTCGAACCGCAGGTCAAACGTTTTGCCCTGGGCCTGGTGTTGCTGTTCGTGGTGGCCGTGGTCCCTATCTGGTTCTGGCGCAACGTGTCGGTGTTGGCCTATCTCGGCTCTCTCGCCCTTCTGGTGGCGGTGGAGCTGTTCGGCTCCGTCGGCATGGGGGCGCAGCGCTGGATTGATCTGGGCTTCATGCGGCTGCAGCCATCCGAGGTCACAAAGATCTCTCTGGTGATGCTGCTGGCCGCCTATTACGACTGGCTGCCGCCGGAAAAAACCTCGCGGCCCCTGTGGGTTATGCTCCCCGTGGCGCTGATCCTGCTGCCGGTGGCGCTGGTGCTGAAACAGCCGGACCTTGGCACCTCGATCCTGCTGATGGCGGCAGGCGGCGGGGTGATGTTTCTGGCAGGCGTGCACTGGGCCTATTTCGTCGCCGTCATTGCCTCGGGCGTGGGGCTGGTCAGCGCGGTGTTCCAAAGCCGCGGCACCGACTGGCAGCTGCTGAAGGACTACCAGTTCCGCCGCATCGACACCTTCCTCGATCCCTCGCAGGATCCCCTGGGCGCCGGTTATCACATCACCCAGTCGAAGATCGCGCTGGGGTCCGGCGGCTGGTCCGGGCGCGGCTTCATGCAGGGCACCCAGTCGCGGCTGAACTTCCTGCCGGAGAAACACACCGACTTCATCTTCACCACCCTGGCGGAGGAGTTCGGCTTCATCGGTGGCGTGACCCTGCTGTTCATCTACATGCTGATCATCCTGTTTTGCATCGCCTCGGCTATTGCCACCAAGGACCGGTTTTCGTCGCTGGTCATCATGGGCATCGGCCTCAACTTCTTTTTGTTCTTCGCGGTCAACATGTCGATGGTGATGGGGCTGGCGCCCGTAGTGGGCGTGCCGCTGCCGATGGTGTCCTATGGCGGCTCGGCGATGCTGGTGCTGCTGGGCGCCTTCGGCATCGTGCAAAGCGCCCACATCCACCGGCCGCGCCATTCAACACGCTGAATTTCGGAGTTCCCATGACAGTCAACGTTCTCTTTGCCGGCCGTGCGGCCAGCTGGCCCGCCTACGAGCCCGAGTTGAAACGCGCCTTTGATGCGCTTGGGCTGACTGTGAACCTCGGCTGCGACTTCGCCCCGCAGGAAGTCGACTACATCATCTATGCGCCGACCGGCCCCGTCAGCGATTTCACCCCCTTCACCCGGCTGAAAGCGGTGCTGAGCCTCTGGGCCGGGGTCGAGAAGATCGTGCCCAACACCACCCTGACCGCACCGCTGACCCGCATGGTGGATGCCGGGCTGGAGCTGGGCATGCGCGAATGGGTGGCCGGGCACACGCTGCGCTATCACCTGGGGATGGACGCGCATATCCAGGGCCAGACCGGAACGTGGGAGCCGAAGGTGCCACCGCTGGCGCGCGACCGCAAGGTCACCATTCTGGGCCTTGGCGCCCTCGGCCGCGCCGTCGCCGAGACGCTGGCGGCATTGGGCTTTGCGGTAACCGGATGGAGCCGCACGCAGAAACATCTGGACGGCGTCACCTGCCACGCAGGCGAAGATGGGCTGCGCCGGGCGTTGGAGCAGGCGGAAATCGTGGTGCTTCTGCTGCCGGACACGCCCGCCACGACCAACATCCTGAATGCCGAAACGCTGGCGATGCTGCCCCGCGGCGCCCGCATCATCAATCCGGGGCGCGGGCCGCTGATCGATGACGACGCGCTGCTGGCAGCACTGGACAGCGGCCAGGTCGGCCACGCCACGCTGGATGTCTTCCGGGTGGAGCCGCTGCCGCCGGAGCACCCCTACTGGGCGCATCCAAACGTGACGGTGACGCCGCATATCGCCTCAGAGACCCGCGAAAGCACCGCCGCCGAGGTGATTGCGGAAAACATCCGCCGCTGCGAGGCAGGTGAGCCGATGCTGCATCTGGTCGACCGCAGCCTCGGCTACTAGGGGCAGGCGCGGCGGAGCCTATTCTGCGACCAGCCCGCGCCCTTTCAGCAGCGCCTCGACCCCCGGCAGGCGGCCGCGGAACGCGGTGTAGAGCTCTGCCGGATCAGCCGAGCCGCCGGTGGACAGGATGTGCTCCTCCAGCGCCTTGGCGCGTTCGGGGTCAAAGGCGCCGCCTGCCTCCTCGAACGCTGCGAAGGCGTCCGCGTCCATCACCTCGGACCACATGTAGCTGTAATAGCCCGAGGAGTAGCCGTCGCCCGCAAAGACATGGGCGAAATGCGGCGTGGCATGGCGCATGGTAATGGCATCCGGCATGCCGATCTCGGCCAGAACCTCGGCCTGTTTCACCATCGGGTCTGCCGGGGCAGCACCGTCGTGGAAGGCAAGATCCACCAGCGCCGAGGCGACATATTCCACCGTCTGGAAGCCCATGTCGAAATTCGCGGCCCCCAGCACCTTGTCCAGCATCTCCTGCGGCATCGGCGCGCCGGTTTCCGCATGGGTGGCGAATTCCTGCAGCACTTCGGGCACTTCCAGCCAGTGTTCGTAGAGCTGGCTCGGCAGCTCGACAAAGTCGCGCGCAACCGAGGTGCCCGAGATGCTCTCGTAGGTCACGTCCGACAGCATCTGGTGCAGCGCGTGGCCGAATTCGTGGAACAGGGTGCGGGCGTCATCCCAGGACAGCAGCGCCGGATCGCCCTTGGCAAAGTTGCAGACGTTGATGACCACAGGCGTCTGCTTTTCCGGGAACTTGGCCTGCTGGCGCATCGCCGAACACCAGGCACCGGAGCGTTTGGAGCCGCGGGCGAAATAATCGCCGATGAAGACCGCCACATGCGCGCCGTTGCGGGTCACCTCCCAGGCGCGGCAATCCGGGTGGTACAGCGGCACATCCAGCGGTGCGAACTCCAGCCCGAACAGTCGGTTGGCGCAGGCAAAGGCCGCCTCGATCATCCGGTCCAGCTGCAGATAGGGCTTCAGCGCGGCCTCATCCAGATCATGCTCGGCCTGGCGGCGCTTGGCGGCGTAATAGCGCCAGTCCCAGGGCTGCAGATCGCCGTTGATGCCGTCGGCCCGCATCATCTGCGTCAGCACCTCGGCATCGGCATCTGCCTGCGCCTTGGCGGGCCCCCAGACGTCCATCAGCAGCTTGCGAACCGCCTCGGGCGTGCCCGCCATCTCGGTTTCCAGCTTGTAGGCGGCAAAGCTGTCATAGCCCAGCAGCCGCGCACGTTCCTGGCGCAGCGCCAGGATCTCGGCAGCGATCGCCAGGTTGTCGGTGTCGCCGCCATTGGCGCCGCGGGCGGCCCAGGCCCTGAAAGCCTTCTCGCGCAGCTCGCGGCGGGGCGAGAACTGCAGGAACGGCGTAATCAGCGAACGCGACAGGGTGACCACCGGGCCATCGCAGCCCTTCTCCGCACCGGCCGCGCGGGCCGCGTCCACCACAAAGGCGGGCAGCCCCTCCAGATCGTCCTCCGAGAGTTCCAGGAACCAGCTGCGCTCATCTGCCAGCAGGTTCTGGGTGAACTGGGT
Source organism: Leisingera sp. S2M4 (assembly GCF_055398055.1). Taxonomy (NCBI): domain Bacteria; kingdom Pseudomonadati; phylum Pseudomonadota; class Alphaproteobacteria; order Rhodobacterales; family Roseobacteraceae; genus Leisingera; species Leisingera sp. S2M4. Next base: position 1,921,985 of record NZ_AP040861.1, on the reverse strand, counting down.
GCCCAAGGTCGCAAGCCGTGCCTTGATTTCCTGCATCCGCAGATCGGCAGCCCCCTCCAGCGCCGCGCCGCCACGCACAAAGCCGCGATGGGTCAGCATCAGCACGCGCTGCTGCTCGGGTGTCAGATCCAGCGCGTCGCGCTGCTCCCAGACCGCCTTGACCCGCGCATACAGCGCCTTGTTCGCGGTGATGGCCGAAAAATGCGCCGCCAGTTTCGGCGAGAACTCCCGCTGCAGCTCCTCCCGCCGCGGATTGCTGTCCGCGCCAGCCACGGTGAAAAAGACGCCCAGAACCTGCTCCAACGCGCGGCACGGTGTTTCCAGCGCTTCGATCACATTGGCAAAGCTGGGCGGCTCGGAATTGGTCGCGATCTGCTCGATCTGCGCCGCGTGATCGGCCAGTGCCTGTTCCAGCGCAGGGGCAAAATCCTCGTCCGAGATTTCGGCGAAGGGGGCGATTTCAAACGGTGTGTCCCAGTTGGACAAAAGCGGGTTGGACATGGACGGATCTCCTTTGTCCGCGACGCTAGCGGCAAAGCCGGGCGGCTGCAATCGGCCCTAGCCGCCCGCCCCCGGCACGCTGTCGCTATCCGCAACCAGCGCCGCCGGGATGATGCGGATCGGCACGCCTGCGATATTGGCCGCGCGCGCAATACGCCATTCATAGCGGCCAAAGCGGCCGTCGGTATCGATCAGCACCACCACCGCCTCCTTGCCGGTGATCTCGGCGGCAAACAGCGCCTGCTGGATGCTGTCGAGGCTGCTGCGCCTGTCGAGACCGAACTCCACCACCCGCCGGGAGTTCTCGCAATCGGTGCGGATCGACGCGGCGCCGCCGGGGTAGGAAAACTCATGCACGGTTTCCGCGCTGCCGCCGAACAGCGCGCCGCACAGCACAGAGATGAAGAAGGCCTCGTTCAAATCAGGGGGCTTCCGGTTTCCTAGTGGCCGGAGCCGCAAACCGGGCAATCGGCGCGCGGGGACAGGCGGATCTTGCGGGTTTCGCCATAAAGCCCGTCATAGATCAGCATCTCGCCGCGCAGCACCTGGCCCGCACCGGTGATCTGCTTGACCGCCTCCTGTGCCATCATCGCGCCGATGACCCCCGGCAAGGGGCCGATCACCCCTGCCTCGGCACAGCTGGGCGCCAGCCCCGCGGCCGGGGCTTCGGGAAAGATGCACTGATAGCAGGGGCCGCCCTTGGCCGGATGGAACAGGCTGATCTGCCCCTCCCACTGCGACAGCGCGCCGGAGATCAGCGGCTTGCCCAGCGCCACGGCGTGGCGGTTGGCCAGATAGCGGGTGTCAAAATTGTCGGTGCCGTCGAGGATCAGGTCGTAGTCCGCGAACAGATCCGCCGCGATGTCATCGGTCAGGCGGCGGTTGTCGGGGCGCACCTCTACATAAGGGTTCTGCGCGCGCATCGCCGCCGCGGCCGAGAAAACCTTGGGCTTGCCGATATCCTCGTCCCGGTGGATGACCTGGCGCTGCAGGTTGGCGTTATCGACCACGTCATCGTCGATCACCCCGATGGTGCCCACCCCGGCCGCGGCCAGGTACTGCAGCACGGGCGCGCCCAGACCGCCGGCACCGATCACCAGAACCCGCGCCTGTTTCAGCTTCTTCTGGCCCGCGCCGCCGACCTCGCGCAGCACGATATGGCGGGCATAGCGGTCCAGCTCGCTGTCGGAAAAACGGCTCGCGGGCTGCGGTGCGGCTGTATCCTGCGGCTGGGCGCGCGATTTCAGGGCTGCAACGATGCGGGCATAGAAACCAGCCAAAAGCGCAACACCGCCCAGCAGCAGCCAGGCCCCGGCAGAGCCGCCGATGCCCTCGCGCAGGGGATGCCCGGCAGGCAGCGTCAGCTGCACCGCCAGCACCGCGGCGAACAGCACCACCAGAACCGCAATCCGCAGGTTGCGCGGCAAGCCCAGAAACCGCCCGCCCCACCAGATCAGCGCCGCAAGGAACAGGATCCGCAGCATCAGCCTCTCCCGGTGGAGCCAAAGCCGCCCGCGCCGCGCGCCGAACTGCTGAGGGCATCGGCCAGCTCGAAGCGGGCCTGCAGCACCGGCGCCACCACCATCTGGGCGATGCGGTCGCCGTGGGCGATCTCGAACAGCTCCTGGCCTGCGTTCATCACGATGACCCCCAGCGGGCCGCGGTAATCGCTGTCGATGGTGCCGGGGGTGTTGGGCAGGGTGATGCCATGCTTCAGCGCCAGGCCGGAGCGTGGGCGGATCTGCACCTCGTAGCCAGCGGGGATTTCTATGCGCAGCCCGGTCGGCACCAGCGCCCGCTCCCCCGGCGCCAGCTGCAGGCAGCCGCGGTCCGGCAGGTTGGCGCGGATGTCGGCGCCTGCCGCCCCCGCCGTTTCATAAGAGGGCAGCGGCACATCCCGGTCCGCGCCCTCGTCATGGATCACACGGATCGTCACCATCCCCGCTGCCCCTTCATCTTTCTGAAAATACTCAATGTCACCCGGCCAGCGCCGCGGCGATCCGGTCGGCGAGACGCGCGGCGACCTCGTCCTTGCCCATCCGCGGCCAGCTTTCCGCGCCATCTTCCGAGATCAGCGTCACCGCGTTTTCGCTGCCCCCCATGATGCCGGTCGCGGGCGAGACGTCATTGGCGACGATCCAGTCGCAACCCTTGCGCTTGCGCTTGGCGGTGGCGTTGTCGACCACGTCGTTGGTCTCGGCGGCAAAGCCCACCACCAGCGCCGGGCGTCCCGACGTCATCTGGGCAACACCCTTCAGGATGTCGGGATTTTCGGCGAACTCCAGCACCGGCAAACCGTCCTTGGATTTCTTCAGCTTGCGGTCCGAGGCGCTGGCCACCCGCCAATCCGCCACCGCTGCGGCAAAGACACCGGCATCGGCGGGCAAGGCGGCCTCTACCGCGGCGGCCATGTCACGCGCGCTCTGGACCGGCACCACCTGCACGCCCTCGGGCGGTGGCACCTCGGCGGGGCCGGTGATGAACACCACCTCGGCACCGCGGTCGCGCAAGGCCCGCGCCAGTGCCGTGCCCTGCGCCCCGGAGGAGCGGTTGGCAATATAGCGCACCGGGTCGATCGGCTCATGCGTGGGGCCGGAGGTCACCACGATTCGTTTGCCCCGCAGCGGTCCGTCGGACAGTTTAGCTGTGATGGCGGCCACGATCTCGTCCGGTTCGGCCATGCGGCCGGGGCCGAATTCACCGCAGGCCATGCTGCCGTCATTGGGACCGACAAAGCCCGCGCCATCCGCCTTCAGCTGGGCGATGTTGCGCTGGGTGGCGGGGTGTTCCCACATGCGCACGTTCATGGCGGGCGCCAGCAGCACCGGCGTGTCGGTGGCCAGCAGCAGCGTCGAGGCCAGATCATTGGCGAGGCCTTGCGCCATCTTGGCCATCAGATCCGCCGTCGCGGGGGCCACCACCAGCAGGTCGGCGCTGCGTGACAGCTGGATATGGCCCATCTCGGCTTCGGAGGTCAGATCGAACAATTCCTGATGCACCGGTGTCCCTGCCAGGGCCGAAACCGACAGCGGCGTGACGAACTCGGCGCCCGCTTTCGTCAGGACGGGGGTCACGCGGGCGCCCTGATCTTGCAGGCGCCGGATCAGCTCCAGCGATTTGTAAGCCGCGATTCCGCCACCGATAATCAGAAGAATATGTTTGCTAGCCAGCATTTGCGGGTCCTCTGCCACCTTCAGGGCGACTGTACTGCGCAGCGCCAGAAGTGTGAAACGCTTTTCCCGCAAGCGGGGCCGCGTGACGCGGGCGGACCGAATTGCCGACGTTCGCCCGCAACGAAGGAGGCCAAGGCAGCCATCAGCGCGCGTGTATCACTTGCGCCCCGGGTCCAACGGCAAAGCGCCACCGAATGGCGGCGCTTCACCAGACGCTATGGCCCGTCGGGCTGGTCAGGACAGGAGCCTGTGAACCTCGCGCGACTTGTTTTCAAGGCATTTGCGCATCTTCTGGAACGCCCCGGCCTCAAGCTGGCGCACGCGCTCCTTGGACAGGCCCAGTTCCGTGCCCAGGCTTTCCAGCGTGCGCGGCCGTTCGCGCAGTTTGCGCTCGGTGATGATGAACCGCTCGCGGTCGTTCAAAGCCTGCAAGGCACCGACCAGCCATTTGCGCAGCTGGCGGCGGTCGTGACGCTGCTGAACCAGTTCTTCTGCCTGGGTGGTGTCATCCTCAAGCGCGTCGATCCATTCGCGCCCCTCATCCTCCGTCGACTGTACCGCGTTGAGGGAGAAATCGGCCCCCGAAAGACGCCCATCCATCATCTGCACATCGCGCAGCGGCACGCCGATCTCGGTGGCAATCTTCTGGTGCAGCTGGTGCTGATCCAACCGCGCCCCCTGCGCCCGGGCCTCGCGCTCCAGCTGCGCCTGAACCCGGCGCATGTTGAAGAACAGCGACTTTTGCGAAGAGGTCGAGCCGGTGCGTACCATGGACCAGTTGCGCATCACGTAATCCTGAATCGATGCCTTGATCCACCACACCGCATAGGTCGAGAACCGCACACCGCGATCCGGGTCGAACTTGTCGGCCGCCTTCATCAAACCCAGCCCGGCTTCCTGGATCAGGTCATTCATCGGCGCCCCATAGCGTTTGAATTTTGCTGCCATGGAGATTGCCAACCGCATATAGGCGTTGATCAGGCGGTGCAGCGATTGCACGTCCCGTTCATCCCGCCAGGCATAGGCCAGGCGCAGCTCGGTCTCTGCATCCAGCAGCTCTGCCCGCATGGCCTGTTTCGGCAATGGGTTTTCATGTGTGTGATCTAGTGCCATAAGATTTCCCCCCGGAAACTAATTAACAAACTGCCGTCTGGGGACTTAACTTGGAACAATTGGGGGCCCGGATCGCCCTTGGGCCAACAGCAACAGCGCATCGGGTGCAGCTTTCGCCACATCCACAGGCCAAACGGGAAACGTAAAAAAGTAATTTGGCCCCTGCGCAGCCTCCCCGGTTTGGAAACATTGGAACCCCGGGCGCTGCGGTCTCTTGTCTTTACCGGGCCCTGCAGTTACCCACAGGAACGGCTTCGTACATACAGGTTAGCAAAAAATGCCTGCAAATGTAACTTTAATTCTTGGGGGCGCGGCCTCAGGAAAGTCGGCATTTGCCGAAGGCCTGTGCGTAAACAGCACAAAAGACAGAGTTTACTGGGCAACTGCACAAATTTTTGACGCCGAAATGCGCGAAAAAGTGTCCCGCCATCTCGCACAAAGAGGGGCTGGCTGGACCACTGTAGAGGAGCCGGAAACAGCCGGGCGAGTCTTGCCGGGGCTGACATGCGGGCAAATCTGCCTGATGGACTGCGCCACCATGTGGCTGACCAACCATTTGCTGGCCGAACACGACCTTGCCGCCGCCGAGTCGGAACTGATGTCCGCCATCGACGCCTGCGCGGCAGATCTGGTGATCGTGTCCAACGAGACCGGACTGGGCATCGTGCCCGAAAACGCGCTGGCCCGGAGGTTCCGGGAGGCTCAGGGGCGGCTGAACATCGCTCTGGCCGCGCGCGCCGACCGGGTGGTGCAAGTCACCGCCGGGCTGCCCCTGGTGCTGAAAGGCAGCCTGTGACCACCCGCCTGTTCCTGGTTCGGCACGGGCCGACTCACGCCAAATGTATGGTCGGCTGGTCAGACCTGCCCGCGGATCTCTCCGATTCGGCCGCGCTGGCCCGCCTGTCGGCGCATCTGCCCGCCGACGCGCTGGTGGTGTCTTCGGACCTGTCGCGGGCGGTCGCCACCGCGGATGCCATTCAAGGCAACCGACAGCGGTTGCCGCATCTGCCGGGGCTGCGCGAAATCCACTTTGGCGCCTGGGAGCTGCGCAGCTGGGCCGAGGTCGACGCCGAAGACCCGGACCGAATCCGCGCCTATTGGGATACGCCGGGGGACAGCACGCCGCCGGGGGGCGAAAGCTGGAACCAGCTCTGTGCCCGCGTGAATGCGGCGATCGACCGGCTGGTGGCCGCGCATGAGGGCAGCGACCTGATCGTGGTGGGTCATTTCGGACAGATTCTCAGCCAGATCCAGCGCGCTGCACGCCTCACCGCGCTGGAGGCCTTTGGGCACAAGATCGACAACCTTTCCGTCAGTCAGGTGTCTGTCGGCCCGGACGGCTGGATCGCCGACACGATCAATCACATTCCGTGATCATTTCCATCACAAACATTCCATTTGAGAATGTATTTTCCGCGGCTACCCTCGCCTTATGACATATGAACTCTATATTGGCGACCGCATGTATTCCAGCTGGTCATTGCGCGGCTGGCTCATGCTCGAGAAATTCAATCTGCCCCACACCGTCCACATGGTCGGGCTGTACTCCGGGCGCATGGCGGCGGATTTGGCGCATCTCGCCCCGGCGCGCCTGGTGCCGGTGTTGCGACTGCCGGACGGCACCGTGGTCGGCGAAAGCCTGGCTATCGCGGAAACCCTGGCCGAACGCCACCCTGAGGCCGGGCTGTGGCCGACCGATCCGGCACATCGCGCCACTGCGCGCTGGCTGGTGACCGAAATGGCCTGCGGTTTTTCCGCATTGCGCGGCGACTGCCCGATGCAGCTGGGCGGCATTTACGAGGGCTTTACCCCATCCGAGGCGGTCAGGACCGACCTCGCGCGAATCGAAACGCTGTTCGCCCACGCCCGCCTCATGTCCGGCGCCTCAACGGGTCACTTGTTCGGGGCCTACTCTCTGGCTGATACGTTCTACACGCCGGTCGCTGCCCGCATCATCGGCTATGACTTGCCCGTCAGCGCCGAAACCCGCGCCTATTGCAAGCTGCTGCTCTCCGACCCAACGGTTCAGAGCTGGCAACAGCAGGCGCAGGAGGTCACCTACGACCCGGAGCCCTACCCGCTGGATTTGCCAAAGCGTGCCTGGTCGCTGGACTGACGGGTACCGGGGCGGGGCGACCAGCGCCAATTTTGCGTGAATTCACAGCGCGACCCGCCCCGCGTTAACCATTCGGAAACCATGATTGCCAAGCCTCTTTCCGACCAGAACGGGACGGGGAGAGATGACCACACGCTGTTACACGGTGGCCTTTCAGGGGGTCGATGCACGCCTGGTCGAGGTGCAATGCGCCGTCGCGCCAGGGCTTCCGGCCTTTTCGGTGGTTGGTCTGCCCGACAAGGCAGTGAGCGAGGCGCGCGAACGGGTCCGCGCCGCCTTTGCCGCGATGTCGATCGCCCTGCCCTCGCGCCGGATCACCGTAAACCTGTCGCCTGCCGATCTGCCCAAGGAAGGCAGCCATTTCGACCTGCCGATCGCCTTGGCGCTTCTCGCCGCGATCGGGATCATCCCTGCTGAAAAGGCCGAGGACACCATCGCCCTGGGCGAGCTGTCACTCGACGGACAGCTGATGCCGGTGGTGGGCGCCCTGCCCGCAGCCGTCACCGCGGCTGAACAGGCACGGATGCTGATATGCCCCAAAGGTTCCGGCGCCGAGGCGGCCTGGGTGGATGCGGCGCAGGTTTTCGGCGTCACCACGCTGGCCGAAGCCGTTCAGCATTTCACCGGCCAGCGCCTGATCGAACCCGCCACGCCGGGCGAGGCCGGCAACGCCCCTGCAACCAAGGATCTGCGCGACGTGAAGGGGCAGGAGCAGGCAAAGCGCGCGCTGGAAATCGCAGCCGCCGGGCGCCATCACCTGCTGATGGTCGGACCACCCGGCTCCGGCAAATCTATGCTGGCGGCGCGCCTGCCCTCTCTGTTGCCGCCGCTGACACCAAGGGAGGCACTGGAAACCTCGATGATCCACTCCTTGGCCGGGCTGATCAAGGACGGTGGCATCAGCCGCGTCCGCCCGTACCGCGAACCGCATCACACCGCCTCGATGGCGGCCATTGTCGGCGGCGGACGACGGGCGCAGCCCGGCGAGATCAGCCTCGCCCATAACGGGGTTCTGTTCCTGGATGAGCTGCCGGAATTCGCACGCCCGGTTCTGGAAACCCTTCGCCAGCCGCTGGAAACTGGCGAAGTCATGGTGGCGCGCGCCAATGCGCATGTGAAATATCCCAGTCGCTTCATGCTGGTGGCCGCGGCCAATCCCTGCAAATGCGGTTACCTGGCCGATGCAAACCGGGCCTGCGCCCGCGCGCCGGGGTGCGGCGCAGACTATCTTGGCCGTATCTCTGGCCCGCTGTTGGACCGGTTTGACCTGCATCTGGATGTGCCGCCCGTCGACATTGCGGATCTGGATCTGCCGCCCTGTGCCGAAGGCTCGGCCGAGGTCGCACAGCGGGTGGCTTGCGCCCGCGAGCTGCAGCAGGCTCGCTATGCAAACCATTCCGGCATAGAGCAGAATGCCGACGCTGAGGGGCAGCTGCTGGAAGACGCCGCGGCCCCCGGCCCCGACAGCCGCGACCTCTTGAGCCGAGCTGCCGAGCGGTTCGGTCTCAGCGCAAGAGGCTATCACCGGGTGCTGCGCGTGGCCCGCACCATCGCCGATCTGGCCTGCGAAGAGCGCGTGCAACGCCACCATTTCGCCGAGGCGCTGAGCTTCCGCCTGCCCGCAGCCCGGTGACTACGTGCTACCGTCCAGCGCCGCACGGGCAAATACCGCGGCTTCATCGAGCGCCGCCTGCCCCTCCGGCAGGTGCCCTGCCATGAATTGCCAGACATGCGGCAGCCCGTGCCACAGGCGGAGCTGCACCGCGCTGCCGGCGGCCTGCAGCCGGGCCGCCATGCGCTCGGCGTCTGAGCGCAGCACCTCGCCGTCGGACACCTGGATCAGCACCGGCGGCGGGCCGGGGAAATCGGCAAACAGGGGCGAGGCTCGCGGATCGGCCGGGTCGGCCCCGGCCAGATATTGCTCCACAACCTCCGGCATCCGCCCCGTCGGGATGATGACATCGCAGGCCCGGTTGTCGCGCAGGCTGGCCCCCGACAGTGTCAGGTCGCACCAAGGCGAAAAGGCGATCAGCCCGGCCGGGCGCTCTCCCTCTGCCAGAAGGCCCGCCAGCAGTGCCAGCGCCAGCCCGCCGCCCGCACTGTCCCCGGCCAGCAGGATCCGGCCCGGCGCATAGCCGCGCCGTCGCAGGTGCTGCCAGGCCAGCAGGGCGTCTTCATATGCGGCGGGGAACGCGGCCTGTTGCAGCAGCCGGTAGTCCGGCACTGCAATCTCGAGACCGGCGGCCTGGGACAGCCGCGACAGCATGCCCTGATAGGCCCGCGCGCTGCCCGCCAGATAGGCGCCGCCGTGCAAAAACAGGATGATCTGCCCCACGCGCGGGCTGCCGCAGCTGACCAGCGTCATCGGCACCGGCGCGCGCAGCGGCAGCAGGCGGGTGAAGGGCAGCGCCGGGTAGAGACGCGGCGCGGCAAATTCGAACACGCGCCGCGCCAGTTCAGGGCTGCTGGCGCGCCGCAGCACCGGTTTCATGCCATGACGCATCCACGCGTTGATGGCCCGGCGCTGCCAGCTCATCAGCTGATCTTGGCTTCGATCGCCTGCCAGACCTTCTCGGCGATGTTGACGCCGTCGAACCGCTCCAGCTCCTGAATGCCGGTGGGCGAGGTCACGTTGATCTCGGTCAGGTAGTGGCCGATCACGTCGATGCCGACGAAGACCTGACCCTTTTCCCGCAGCAGGGGGCCGATGGCGGCGCAGATCTCCAGATCCCGCTCGCTCAGCCCGATCTTTTCGGGGCGGCCGCCGACATGCATGTTGGAGCGTGTCTCGCCCGCTGCCGGCACCCGGTTGATCGCGCCGACCGCCTCGCCGTCGACCAGGATCACCCGCTTGTCGCCATTGCTGACGTCGGGCAGGAATTTCTGCACGATCAGCGGCTCGCGGCTGAAGCCGGTGAACAGCTCGTGCAGCGAGGTCAGATTGCGGTCGTTGGCATCGAGTCGGAACACGCCCGCGCCGCCGTTGCCATAGAGCGGCTTCAGGATCACGTCGCCGTGCTTTTCCTTGAACGCCTTGATGGTTTGCAGATCGCGGGCGATGGTGGTCGGCGGTGTCAGGTCGGGGAAGTTCAGCACCAGCAGTTTTTCCGGGTAGTTGCGCACCCAGAAGGGATCATTCACCACCAGCGCCTTGCCCTTCAGCATGTCCAGAAGGTGGGTCGAGGTGATGTAGTGCATGTCGAACGGCGGGTCCTGCCGCAGCCAGACCACGTCGAACTCCGCCAGATCCACCTCGCGTTCTTCGCCCAGCACCGCGGGGGCGCCCGCCACCCGCTGCACCGTCATGTCATGGCCGCGGGCGGTGATGCGGCCTTCCTGATAGGCCAGCTGGTCTGGGGCGTAGTAAAACAGCTCATGACCGCGCGCCTGGGCTTCCTCGGCCAGGCGGAAGCTGCTGTCGGCGTTGATGTCCACGCCCATGACCGGGTCCATCTGAAAGGCGATTTTCATTGGCAGTATCCCTTGTAAACTGGTCAGATACATGGCCCAGCGGGGCCGCATGTTCAATGGGGCAGCGATGCGTCACCCCATACCAAAGGCGTTTTCGATCACCTCGACCGCGCCGTCGCCGTTCACAAGCGCGGCATCAAACCGGACCGGCGTCAGCTGGCCCTGCGGCTGGGTGTCCAGATATTGCCCGGCGCTGGAATAAATGCGTTCGATCTGCCGCGGCGTGATCCGCAGGGCGGCGGCGGCGCTGGTTCTGCTGTGCTTCACCTCGACGAAAACCAGCCCGTCCGGCCCCTTGAGGATCAGGTCAATTTCGCCGCCCGCCCCGCGCCAGCGGCGCTCTGCCACGGTGTAGCCGAGGTTTGCATAATGGCGCGCCACGATGTCCTCTGCCGCCTCGCCCGCATGGTAGGCGCGAGCGCCGCGCTGCTGGCGGGCGCGCGTCACCGCTCAGCCCTCCTTGGCCTGCTGCAGCGCCAGCTGGTAGACCTTGCGCCGCGGTAGCCCGTGCAGTTCCGCCACGATGGCGGCGGCGTCCTTGACCGAATTGTCCTGCAGCGCGGCCTGCAGATCGCTTTGCAGATCGCGCTCGCTGACCTCGGCCGCCTGGGCGCGGTCGACCAGCAGCACGATCTCACCCTTCACCGGCTGCTCGGCGAGGTTCGCCGCCAGATCCGCCAGCGGTGCGCGAAGGACTTCCTCGAATTTCTTGGTCAGCTCGCGGCACAGTGCCGCCGGGCGGTTGCCCAGCACGGCGGCCATATCCGCCAGCGAGGCGGCCACCCGCTTCGGCGATTCATAAAAGATCAGCGTGCCGGGGATCTCGCGCAGCTCCTCCAGCCGCCGCTTGCGCGCGGCCGAGGCATTCGGCAGGAAACCGGCAAAGAAGAACGCATCCGTCGGCAGCCCCGCCAGCGTCAGCGCGGTGGCGGCGGCGACGGGTCCCGGCGCGCAGGTGACCATGTGGCCGGCTTCGGCGGCGGCGCGGCTCAGCTCGAATCCGGGATCGGCGATCAGCGGCATCCCCGCCTCCGAGGCGTAGGCCACGGATTTGCCCGCGGCGACCTCTTCCAGCAGCTTGGCCTGCGCACCGCCGCCACTGTGGTCGTGATAGGCGATGATCCGCCGCCCCGCCAGCGGCACGCCATGGATCTCCATCAGCTTGCGCAAAGAGCGCGTATCCTCTGCCGCAAGCACGTCTGCCGAGGCCAGCACGTCCAGCGCCCGCAAAGTGATGTCGCGCGCGGTGCCGATCGGCGTGGCAACAAAGTACAGCCCGGGAGCCAATTTGACATTCAGATGATTCAACGCTGGACCCGCCTTTTTGGTCGTTTATGATCCGTCCTTAAATTCACACGGTGCTCTGGCGCCGGGAGAACGGAGTTTCAAGCCATTATGTTTGCTGTTTTCAAACGGGCCCGCAAGGCAACACTTGCTGCCGCCGCAGCCCTGTCCGCCCTGACCCTGGCCGCCTGCGACCCTGCAACCATCGGCAGCGGCCCGACCATCAACACCTCCAAGCCGGTTCCGGTCGCGCTGCTGGTGCCGCGCGGATCTGCCCAGCAGGGTGACAGCGTGCTGGCAAAGAGCCTGGAAAACGCGGCGCGCCTTGCCATTGCAGACCTCGACGGCGTGCAGATCGACCTGCGTGTCTATGATACCGCGGGCACTCCCGAGGTGGCCTCGAGCGCGGCGCAGCAAGCCCTGAATGACGGGGCCCGGATCATCCTTGGCCCCGTTTATGCAGAAGCGGCCAATGCCGCCGGGATCGCGGCGCGGCAGCGCGGCGTGAACGTACTGGCCTTCTCCAACAACACGGCGATCGCTGGCGGCAATGTCTTCATTCTGGGACCGACCTTTGACAACACCGCGCGGCGTCTGACGAAATTCGCCGCCCGCAATGGCAAGCGCAACATCCTGATCGTCGGCGGCAATGACGCCGCAGGCGTGGCCGGGCGGACCGCCATCCAGCAGGCCGCGGCAGAAAGCGGTGCCACGATCACCGGTAGCGTCGGGTATGAGCTGTCTCAGCAGGGGGTGATCAACGCCATCCCGACCATCCGCAGCGAGGCCGCCAAGGCGGACGCGGTGTTCCTGACCTCCACCACTGCCGGAGCCCTGCCGCTCCTGGCGCAGCTGATGCCGGAAGCGGGCGTCGACCCGGCCGAGAAGCAGTATATCGGTCTGACCCGTTGGGACATCCCGTCGCAAACCCTGTCGCTGCCGGGCGTTCAGGGTGGCTGGTTTGCCCTGCCCGACCAAAGCAAGGTCCAGCAGTTCAGCGCCCGCTATCAGGCGACCTACGGCAATGCTCCGCACACCATCGGCAGCCTTGCCTATGACGGCATCGCCGCCATCGGGGCGCTGGTGGCCGCAGGCAAATCCGACGCGTTGACCACAGCGGCGCTGACCCAGGGCGCCGGCTTCCAGGGCGCTGGCGGCATCTTCCGGCTGCGCCCGGACGGCACCAACGAGCGCGGGTTGGCCGTCGCCACTATCCAGGAACAGAAGGTCGTAGTCATTGACCCAGCCCCAAGCAGCTTCGCCGGTGCCGGATTCTGATCCGGCCCTCGTAACCGCAGGGCAGACCGAAAGCGGCTTCCCCGCCCCGCGGGGGCCGCTGATCTGCGATCCGGCGGATATCTTCGACGCGGTCGCGGTGCGCCAGAAGATTCGCGCCGAGGCCGAAAACGTCCCGCCGACGGAGCTGCGCACCGCCGCCGTGAAGATCCTGCGGGAGGCCAATAAGTCCGGCCGCGCCGCGATTGCGGACGCCTTTGCCGCGGCCCCCTTTTCGGCGCGCGAACTGACCCGCTCTTACACCTTTCTGACCGATGGGCTGGTGACCACTGCCATGTTCGTGGCCAGCACCCTGTTGCACCCGCTGGCCACGCCAACCCGCGGCGAGCGGATCGCGGTCATTGCCGTGGGAGGCTACGGGCGGGGGGAAATGGCACCTGCCTCGGACGTCGACCTGCTGTTCCTGACCCCCTACAAGATCACCGCCTGGGCCGAGAGCGTGATCGAATCCATGCTCTATATCCTGTGGGACCTGCGCCTGAAGGTCGGCCATTCCAGCCGCACCATCAAGGATTGCCTGCGTCTGGGCGGCGAAGACTACACCATCCGCACCGCCATGCTGGAAAACCGCTTTCTGGCCGGCCACGCGCCCCTCGCCGAGGAGCTGGACGCGCGGTTGAAGGCGGAGCTGTTCTCCCGCGACACCCGCGAATTCGTCGAAGCGAAGCTGGCCGAACGCGACGCGCGTCACCTGAAGCAGGGCCAGCGGTACATGGTTGAGCCCAACGTCAAGGAGGGCAAGGGCGGGCTGCGGGATCTGCAGTCCCTGTTCTGGATCGCCAAGTACCTCTACCAGGTGCAGGACGCGGAAGACCTGGTGCCACTGGGCCTGTTCCACCCCGAGGAGATGGAACTGTTCGCCAAGGCCGCCAATTTCCTGTGGGCGGTGCGGGCGCATCTGCATCTGGCCACCGGCCGCGCCAGCGAACAACTGACCTTCGACATGCAGGTCGAAGTCGCGGCGCGCATGGGGTACGAGGACAAAGCCGGACGGCGCGGCGTGGAAATCTTCATGCAGGAGTATTTCCGCCATGCGACCCGTGTCGGGGATCTGACCCGGATCTTCCTGTCCAAGCTGGAGGAAAGCCACCAGAAGAGCGAACCGCTACTGGAGCGGATCTTTCGCCGCCGCCGCCGCGTCAAGCCGGGTTACCGCGTGGTGCGCAACCGCCTGGACGTCGCCAATCCCGAGGAATTCCTGGCCGACAAGGTCAACCTTCTGCGCCTGTTTGAAGAGGCGCTGCGCACCGGCATGCTGATCCATCCAGACGCCATGCGGCTGGTCACCGCGAACCTGCACCTGATCGACGACGAGATGCGCAACGACAAGGAAGCCCGGCGGATCTTCCTTGACCTGCTGCTGAAGCACGGCAACCCGGAACGCGCGCTGCGCCGGATGAACGAGCTGGGCGTGCTGTCCGCGTTCCTGCCCGAATTCGAGCCGATCGTGGCGATGATGCAGTTCAACATGTACCACTCCTACACGGTGGACGAACACACCATTCAGGTGATCGCCAACTTCGCCGCCATTGAGCGCGGCGAACTGGAGGAGGAGCTGCCGCTGTCGTCGGAAGTGCTGCGCAAGGGGCTCAACCGCAAGGTTCTGATGGTGGCGATGCTCTTGCACGATATCGGCAAGGGCCGGGCGCAGGACCATTCCATTCTGGGAGCCCAGATCGCGCGCAAGGTGGCACCGCGGCTGGGGCTGAAGCCCTCGGAGTGCGAAACCGTGGAATGGCTGGTGCGCTATCACCTGCTGATGTCGGACATGGCGCAGAAACGCGACATCGCCGACCCGCGCACGGTGCGCGATTTTGCCAAGGCGGTACAGACGGTGAAGCGGCTGGACCTGCTGCTGTTGCTGACCGTCTGCGATATTCGTGGCGTCGGCCCGGACACCTGGAACAACTGGAAGGCGGCGTTGCTGCGCGCGCTTTACGGCCAGACCCGTGCTGCGCTTGAGGGGGGCATGGAAGCGCTGAATCGCGAGCACCGCGGCGCCGCCGCCAAGAAGGCGCTGCGCAAGGCTCTGCCGGACTGGTCCAAGGCCGACCTCAAGAAAGAAACCGCCCGCCACTACCCACCGTACTGGCACGGTCTGCATGTCACGGCGCATGTGGATTTCGCCGAGATGCTGCGCGAGTTCGTCAGTCGCGGCAGCCCGGACGAGGTGATGATCCGCCTCTACCCGGACGAGGATCGTGATGCGACCCGCGCCACATTCGTGATGGAGGACCATCCCGGCATCTTCGCTCGCATCGCCGGAGCGCTGGCGCTGGTCGGGGCCAACGTCGTGGACGCGCGCTCCTACACCACCAAGGACGGTTATGTCACCGATGCCTTCTGGATCCAGGACGCCGACGGGCACCCCTTCGACCCCTCGCGCCTGCACCGGATGAAACAGATGATCGAAAAGACCCTCAAGGGAGAGGTCATCGCCGGAGAAGCACTGAAGTCGCGCGACAAGATCAAGAAACGCGAGCGGGCCTTCAAGGTGCCGACCCACATCACCTTCGACAACGAAGGCTCCGAGATCTACACCATCATCGAGGTGGACACCCGTGACCGGCCCGGCCTGCTCTATGACCTGGCCCGCGCGCTGGCTTCGGCCAATGTCTACGTTGCCAATGCGGTGATCGCGACCTATGGCGAACAGGTCGTGGATGCTTTCTACGTCAAGGACATGTTTGGCCTGAAGTACCACACGGCATCCAAACAGCGCATGTTGGAGAAGAAGCTGCGCGAAGCGATCTCCGAAGGGGCCAAACGAGCGGACACATGAAACCCATCAAACTGCTTTCGGGCTTCCTGACCGTCGGGTTCTGGACGCTGGCCAGCCGTGTGCTGGGCTTTGCGCGCGAAATCCTCATTGCCGCCTTCATCGGGCCGGGGCCGGTGCTGGATGCCTTCATCGTGGCTTTCCGCCTGCCCAACCTGTTCCGTCGCTTCTTTGCCGAAGGCGCCTTCAACGCGGCCTTTGTCCCCGCTTTCGCCAAACGCTATGAGGCGGGCGAGGACGCCCGCGCTTTCGCCCAGCAGGCCTTCAACCTGCTGGCGGCGGCGGTGCTGACGCTGGTGGGGCTTGGCATGCTGTTCATGCCCGGCCTGGTCTGGCTTACAGCCGGGGGGTTCGTGGGTGATGCACGTTTTGACATGGCAGTGGGCTACGGCCACATCGTCTTTCCCTATATTCTGTTCATGTCGCTTGCGGCGCTGTTCTCCGGCGTGCTGAACGCCACCGGCCGCTTTGCCGCCGCCGCCGCCGCGCCGGTGCTGCTGAACGTCTTTACCTGCGTTGCGATGGCCGTGGCCGCCATCCTGGGCGGCGAGGTGATCACCTGGCTGGTCTGGACCATTCCGGTGGCGGGCGTCGCGCAGCTGGCGCTGGTCTGGGCGGCGGCGGCGCGGGCAGGCATCGTTCTGCGCCCCGGTCTGCCGCGCTGGACCCCGGAGATGCGCCGCCTCACCGCTGTGGCCCTGCCCGCGGCGCTGGCCATGGGCGTCACGCAGATCAACCTCGTAATCGGCCAGTACGTGGCCTCGGATATCGAAAAGGCGGCCAGCTGGCTGTTCATCGCCGACCGGCTGTACCAGCTGCCGCTTGGGGTGGTTGGCATTGCCGTCGGCATCGTGCTGCTGCCCGCCCTGTCGCGCCGCCTGCGCGCGGGCGACAGGGCCGGCTCGCAGGACGCCCTGTCGCGCGCCGCCGAGTTCTCGCTGCTGCTGGCAGTGCCCTCCGCCGTGGCTTTCCTGACCGTGCCGCTGCCGCTGGTATCCGTGCTGTATGAGCGCGGTGCCACCGGACCCGAGGACGTCGCCGCCATCGCGCTAGCGGTTGCCGTCTACGGTGCCGGCCTGCCCGCTTTCATGCTGCAAAAGGTGCTGCAGCCGCTGTATTTCGCCCGCGAGGACACCCGGACCCCGTTCCATTATGCGCTGGTAGCGATGGTGGTAAACGCGGGCCTGGCCTTTGGGCTGAAGCCGGTGCTGGGCTGGATCGCGCCCGCTGTGGCCGCATCCGCCGCGGGCTGGGCAATGGTGGCGCTGCTGGCATTTGGCGCCCACCGCATGGGGCCCGAGGCGCAGTTCGACAGCCGCTTCCGTCGCCGCGCGTGGCGCATCCTGGTGGCGTCTGCCGTGATGGGCGGCGGGCTCTACGCCGCCGCCAGCTGGGGCAGCTGGCTGTTTCAGCTGGACTACTGGCGCTATCTTGCGCTGCTGGGCCTGGTTGTGCTGGGCGGCGTACTCTATTTCACCGTGGGCCAGCTCCTCGGGGCCTTCCGCCTGTCGGAATTCCGCACCGCCCTCAGCCGCCGCAAACAGGCCTAGCACCGCGTCCTGCGCCGCACCGCGGGTCAAGGGCCGCGCCAGCGGCCGCGCTGCAGGCGCGGTTCACCCTTGAGGCGCGGTGTGGCGAACAGACACTGGAGACCGCGCCTTCAGGGCAGGCCTGCCCCTGAGGCGCCTCTCAGCATCTTCCCCTCTGCCGCGCGCCAGCGCGGCCCGGCCCAACGGCTGGAAATGCCCCGCAAGGGGCTTTGACAGCGGGCGGGAGCACCGCCGCGGCGCTCCGGCGGCCTCAGTCGCGGCGCACGCGGTCGCGGATCCGCGCCCAGCCGCCCGGTGCGAGGAAGAACGACAGCCCAAAGCCGGTGGCAAAGCCCGACAGGTCCGCAACCCAGTCCTTCTGACCGCCGAACAGCAAGCCGAACAACAGCTGGATCCCCATCAGGAAAGCGATCAGCGAGAACGCCCGGCTCTGCTGGGCCCCGACCGACGCCAGCGAACGCCACAGCAGGAAGGTGAAGGCCCCGATCAGCCCGTAGACCGCCGGGAAGCCGCCAACCAGCGGGGCGCCGCCCGGGATCAGCACCGCGTAGCCCAGCGCGCCCCCGGCGCCGGAGAGCAGGAATATCACCACCATCGCCAGATCGCCCATGACCTCTCCCACCATCTTGCCCATCGCCAGCACGAAGACGCAGACGAACAGCGCCTGGGTGAAGGCCCCATGCACAAAGCCGTAGGATACGAACCGCAGCAGATGCTCCGGCAGCCAACGGCCGCTGTCCTGCATCCACCAGAAGATCTCGGGCGAGAAGGCATAGGCGTTCAGCGCCTCAAGCCGCCAGCCAATCGCCTCGGGCCCGCCCAGGATGCCGCGCGCGCCGAGCGAGAAGACCGCCTCAACCCCCATGATCACGATCACCAGTGCCACCACGGCGGCGGGCAGCGGGTTGATGGGGGCGGTATTGTTCGGGCTGCTCATCTGCTCTCCTGCGCGTGACGCGCCTGTTGACGTATCTTGGCCCCATGGGTAAGCCACCGGGGCTGCTATTTCCAGACGGGAGTTACGCCCATATGAGCGAAACCACTTTCACCCCGCGCGTGTTCTCGGGGATTCAACCCTCGGGCAACCTTCACCTCGGCAATTACCTGGGGGCGCTGAAACGTTTCGTCGACTGGCAGGCCAATGACGTGGAAACCGTCTATTGCATGGTCGACCTGCACGC
Organism: Leisingera sp. S2M4; assembly: GCF_055398055.1. Classification (NCBI taxonomy): domain Bacteria; kingdom Pseudomonadati; phylum Pseudomonadota; class Alphaproteobacteria; order Rhodobacterales; family Roseobacteraceae; genus Leisingera; species Leisingera sp. S2M4. The sequence continues at coordinate 1,903,521 of NZ_AP040861.1, read as the reverse complement.
GATCACCGTCTGGCAGGACCCCGCGGATCTGCGCCGGTCCACACGCGAACTTTGCGCGGGCTTCATCGCCGCGGGCCTTGATCCGGAAAAATCGATCCTGATCAATCAAAGCCAGGTCCCCGAGCACGCGCAGCTGGCCTGGGTCTTCAACTGCGTCGCCCGCATGGGCTGGATGCAGCGCATGACCCAGTTCAAGGACAAGGCAGGCAAGAACGCCCAGAACGCCTCCCTCGGGCTGTTGGCCTACCCGTCGCTGATGGCGGCCGACATCCTGGTCTACCACGCCACCCATGTGCCGGTGGGCGAGGACCAGAAGCAGCACCTGGAGCTGACCCGCGACATCGCCACCAAGTTCAACCACGACTATGGCGTCGATTTCTTCCCGATTACCGAACCGGTGATCGAAGGCGCCGCGACCCGCGTGATGTCCCTGCGCGACGGCTCCAAGAAGATGTCGAAATCGGATCCCTCCGACGCCAGCCGCATCAACATGACCGATGATGCCGACACCCTGGCCAAGAAGATCCGCAAGGCCAAGACCGACCCCGATGCCCTGCCCTCAGAGGCCAAGGGGCTGGAGGACCGCCCCGAGGCGCGCAACCTGGTCAACATCTATGCCGCGCTGAGCGATCAAAGCGTCGACCAGGTGCTGGCAGAGGTGGGCGGAAAGCAGTTCTCGGAATTCAAGCCGATGCTGGCGGAACTAGCCGTGGAAAAACTGGCGCCGATCTCGACGGAAATGGCCCGCCTGATGAACGAGCAAGACGAAATCGACCGGATCCTGGCACGGGGCGCAGAGCGCGCCCGCGCGATCACCGCACCGATTTTGCGCAAAACTTACGATATCGTCGGCATGGTTGCCCCCGTCGAAATCTAAAAACAGCCTCGACTTTCGGAGCGAAAGATAAATACCCGCGCCTATCAAAGGCGCGGGTATTTTCATTCAGCCACCTGAAACAAGGTGGAAATTTATTCCCCGCGCAAAGCAACAGGCAGAGCGCTGCGTCAAAACCGATCACCACACGAAGGTAATAGCACGCTTTGGTTGATTGAATTTCTATTTTTAACAACCTGGAAACGGTTGCCCCGCATGCTTAACCCAGATCGGCCGTCCAGCGTGGCCGCAGTTTGTACTTTACCTTGTTACCAAATTTCCCATGCGGAGAACGCCAATGTTCCTACGACGGAAGACACCGAGCACGGCCCAGAAGCTGAACGAGGCCAAGGCAGTTCTGGATGCCCTCGATCGCACTCAGGCGGTCATCGAATTCAAACCAGACGGCACTATCCTTCAGGCCAATTCCAATTTCCTCAGCACCATGGGGTACAGTCTGCAGGAAATTGCCGGCAAGCATCATTCCATGTTTGTCGCCAAGAGTTATGCGTCTTCGCCTGAATATGGGCAATTCTGGTCAAGGCTGGCCGAGGGTGAGCATTTTACCGGCATGTTTCAGCGTGTGGCCAAGGATCGCAGCACGGTCTGGATCCAGGCCACCTATGCGCCGGTCCTGGGGCCCGACGGAAGCGTCAGCAAGGTTGTGAAATATGCCACCGATGTCACAGACGCCGCAGAGCGCAAGCAGGTGGTCGAAGACATCACCGATGGGCTGCGCCAATTGAGCGCCGGAAACCTGGGCTGCCAGGTGCCCGTGTCGGAGGTTGACGAGCTTGCCGAGTTGGGCGCGGCCTTCAATTCCGCGCTGCGGCAGCTGAACGAAACCGTCGGCACGGTCAAAGCCGTAGCCGCAACCGTGGCGTCCACGGCGGATGAGCTGAACCAGTCATCGGGCGAATTTTCCCAGCGGACAGAAACCCAGGCCGCAACGCTGGAACAGACGGCCGCCGCGATGGAAGAGCTGACGGCAACGGTCAAGGCCGCCGCCGACGGCGCCAAGGAGGTGGCGACCATCGTGACCCGTGCGCGCAAGACAGCCGAAACCAGCAGCCAGGTGGTTTCCGATGCAATTCGGGCCATGGATCAGATCGAAACCTCCGCCGGCAAGATCTCCACCATTATTTCCGTCATTGACGACATTGCGTTTCAAACCAACCTTCTCGCCCTGAACGCCGGGGTCGAAGCAGCGCGCGCCGGCGAGGCGGGGCGCGGTTTCGCGGTCGTCGCATCGGAAGTCCGTGCGCTGGCCCAGCGCTCATCCGACGCGGCCGGTGAAATCAAGCAGTTGATTACCGAAAGCTCGGCACAGGTCGCGGACGGCGTAAAACTTGTTGGCCGCACCGGCGACGAGCTGAAGGCCATCGTCGAGAGCGTCTCGACCATTTCCGACCACATCGTTGATATCGCCCGCGGCGCCGAGGAACAGTCCGTCACCCTGGAAGAGATCAACAGTGGTATGGGGGAACTGGATGGCGTGACCCAGCATAACGCCGCGATGGTGGAGGAATCCACCGCGGCCAGCCAGCGTCTGGCCAACGATGCCCGCGCATTGGCTGAGCAAGTCGCCAGCTTCCGGACCACGGCAGACGCGGGATCAACGGCGCACGTGCAGATACGCCCCGTTGAAGTTGAAAAGCCCGCTGCCCCACAACCGACGCGCATGACGGGCACCGGCGGCTGGCAGGATTTCTAGGCGCAGGCGAGGAGTAAGGGGAAGGGGTCGCAGCCGCCATCCGGCGCTGCGACCATCGACCTTACAGCCCCTTGATACCCTTGAGGATGAGGTCGGCTGCCAGCTCGGCATACTGGGACCTTGCGGCCGCACCTGCGCCGGAATTCCACATGTAATACCAGTTGAGCATGCCAAAGACCGACATCGTGGTCCCCCGCAGCCGCGCCGCATCCCCGTCAAAGGCATCGGGAGCAACCGCCATGATGGCCTGGCTGACAAATTGCACCAACTCGCGTTGATAGCTGCGCAGATGTTCCTGCTGTTCCTCTGCCAGAGCTCCCATCGCACCGATCTGCACCTGGTGCTCATGGTCGGCGCCCTGGTAGGCCAGCAGGATCTCGTTGATGATGCGACGTAGGCGGTCTTCGGGACCGCAGCCATCCAGATCAATCGTGCAGACCCGGTCCCGCAGATCCCGCAGATAGGTGTCCAGCACCGCGAACAGCACCGCTTCCTTGCTGTCGTAGTAGTGGTAGATGTTGGCCTTGGAAATCCCGCACTCTCGCGCCAGCTGGGTCATCGACGCGCGGTCATAGCCTGAAACCGCAAACACCTTGGCGGCGGATTTCAGGATCTGGGCGCGTTTTTGGTCATGGTCTTTTGCGATCGTGCGGGCCAAGGCTCACCTCTCTTTTGTTCAGGTCGGGTTGCGGTTGTCGATCACGCGCTTGGCCTTGCCCTGGCTGCGCTCGACCGATCCGGGATCGCCGACGATGACCTCGCTGGACACGCCGATCATGTCCTTGATGCGCTTGGTCAGCATCCGCGCCGCCGCTGTGCGGCTCAGCTCGTCAGCAGCATCCGGGGTTGCCTCGACATGCACCCGCATCGCATCCATACGACCCGATTTGTACAGTTCGATCTGGTAATAGGGTGCCAGGCCGCCGGTGGCCAGCAGCTGTTCCTCGACCTGGCTGGGGAAGACATTGACGCCGCGCAGGATGATCATGTCGTCGCTGCGGCCGGTGATCTTTTCCATCCGCCGCATGCTGCGTGCGGTGCCGGGCAGCAGCCGGGTCAGGTCCCGGGTGCGGTAGCGCACCATCGGCAGGCCTTCCTTGGTCAGCGTGGTGAAGACCAGCTCGCCCAGCTCCCCGTCCGGCAGCACCTCACCAGTTTCGGGGTCGATGATCTCGGGCAGGAAGTGATCCTCCCAGATCACCGGGCCGTCCTTGGTCTCGACGCATTCGTTGGCGACACCCGGCCCCATGATTTCGGAGAGGCCATAGATGTCGACCGCATGCATGTCGAACGCCTCCTCGACCTCGCGGCGCATCGCGTCGGTCCAGGGCTCGGCGCCAAAGATGCCGACCTTCAGCGAGCTGTCTTGCGGGTCCAGTCCAGCCTTGTGGAACTGCTCGAGGATATTCAGCATGTAGGACGGGGTCACCATGATCCCGTCGGGCCGGAAATCGGTGATCAGCCCGACCTGTTTTTCGGTCTGCCCGCCCGACATCGGCACCACGGTCGCACCCAGACGCTCGATCCCGTAATGCGCGCCCAGACCGCCGGTGAACAGCCCGTAGCCATAGGCGTTGTGCACCATGTCGCCCTTGCGCAGACCGGCCGCGCGCAGGGAGCGCGCCACCAGGTCGGCCCAGTTCGAGATGTCATTCGCGGTGTAGCCCACCACCGTCGGCTTGCCCGTGGTGCCAGAGGAGGCATGCAGGCGGAGGATCTGCTCGCGCGGGACCGCGAACAGGCCGAACGGGTAGTTGTCCCGCAGGTCGTTCTTGTAGGTGAAGGGGAACTTGGCCAGGTCCGACAGCTGCTGCAGATCGTTTGGGTGCACGCCAGCGTCATCGAAGCGCTGCTTGTACATCGGCACGTTGTCATAGGCGTGGCGCAGCGACCACTGCAGACGCTGCAGCTGAAGTGCACGAATCTCGTCGATCGAGGCAATCTCAATCGGGTCCAGTTCACCTTTCTTGGGGCTCAGATCTTCCATGGCGTCCTCCACACCTTATTCGTCGAACAACTGGCCTTTGATCGCGCGGGAAAAGCCCCGGAACTCCGCGATCTGCTGGCCGTCCTGATTGGTCACTGTCACGTCATAAATGCCGCTGCGCCCGGTCAGCGAAACCTCGCGCGCGGTGGCGATCAGCCGGTCGCCCAGCCGCCCGGGCGCGGTGAAGCTGATCACGTTGTGCTGCGCCACCGTTGCCTGATTGCGGCTGTTGCAGGCAAAGGCAAAGGCGCTGTCGGCCAGCATGAAGGTCACGCCGCCGTGGCAGATGCCGTGGCCGTTGCAATGGTGCTGCGCCACCGTCAGCTCCAGCGTGGCTTCGGCCTCATCCACATGGGTGATCTCCATGCCCGCCCATTTGGAGGCATGGTCATCCGCCCACATGGCGGCGGCGGACTTCTCGGCGCGTTCTTTCGGGGTCATGGTCATCTGCCCTTGAACTCAGGGGCGCGCTTTTCCAGGAAGCTGGCCACGCCCTCGGCGTAATCGGCGCTTTCGCCGCAGGTCTTCATTGCATCCGCTTCCAGTTCCAGCTGATCGGACAACGTGTTGACCGCAGCCGCCTGAATGCACTGCTTGGTCAGACCCAGACCCAGCGTCGGGCCATTTGCGAATTTCTCGGCCATGGCACGGGCCTCGGCCATCAGTTCGCCGTCCGGCAGCGCCTTCCAGATCAGGCCCCAGTCCTCGGCCTTCTTCGCAGGCAACGGCTCGGCCGTCAGCGCCAGCCCCTTGGCGCGGGCCTCGCCCAGCAGCCGGGGCAGATGCCAGCTGCCGCCAGTGTCGGGGATCAGGCCGACCTTGGAGAACGACTGGATGAACTTGGCGCTTTCCGCCGCCAGCACCATGTCGCAGGCCAGTGCCAGATTGGCCCCGGCCCCCGCCGCCACGCCGTTGACGGCGCAGATCACCGGGAAATCCAGCGAGCGGATCAGCCGCACCAGCGGCGCGTAGAAGCTGCGCACGGTCTTGCCGAGGTCCGGCGGCCCGTCCATCTTGCGCGGGTCGCGGTCGCCCAGATCCTGGCCCGCGCAAAAGCCGCGCCCGGCACCGGTCAGCAGCACCGCACGGGCTCCGCCGTCCCGCGCCGCCTCAAGTGCTGCGCGCAACGTGTTGTGCATCTCCTCATTGAAACTGTTCAGCCGGTCCGGACGGTTCAGGGTGATCTCCACCCAGGTGCCGTGATCCTCCACCAGAATCGTATCGCTCATCGCTCCCTCACCTTGTCAGCGGTGCCTTTGACAAATTCCTTGCATAAACCGACCGGACGGTCAATATATCTCAGCATCGGTTTCCAGACAGCCGACCCTGTGTCGGCCTGACGAAAAGGACAGCATCATGAGCCTTCTTGAGATTTCCAGCTTTGCGGCGGGTCAATGGGTCGCACCGGGCGCGGGTGCCCGCAACATCGCCAGCGCCATCACCGGCGAGGTGATCGCCAGCGCAGGCAATGACGCGCTCGACGTGCAAGGAATGCTCGACTACGCCCGCACCGTGGGCGGCCCCGCCTTGCGCAAGCTGACCTTCCACGACCGCGCCCGGATGCTGAAGGCGCTGGCAGGCCACCTGAACCAGCACAAGCAGGCGCTTTACGATCTGTCGTTCAACACCGGCGCCACCCAGTCCGACCACATGATCGACATCGACGGCGGTATCGGCACCATGTTCGTCTTCGCCTCCAAGGGTCGCCGCGAGATGCCGGATGCGCATGTCTATCTTGATGGCGATGTCGAGCAGCTCTCCCGCAACGGCACTTTCCTGGGCCAGCACATCTGCACCCCGCTGCACGGCGTCGCGGTGCATATCAACGCCTTCAACTTCCCGGTCTGGGGCATGCTGGAGAAGCTTGCCCCCACCCTGCTCGCCGGTGTTCCCGCCATCGTGAAACCGGCCACCAACAGCTGCTACGTAACCGAGCTGGCAGTGAAGCTGATGCTCGACAGCGGCATCCTCCCCGAAGGCGCGCTACAGCTGGTCTCCGGCGGCCTGGGCGACATGCTGGACCATCTGACCATGCAGGACGTGGTCAGCTTCACCGGCTCCGCCGACACCGCGCTGAAGCTGCGCGCAAACCCTGTGATCCTGGAGAACTCGGTGCGGTTCGTGGCCGAACAGGACAGCCTCAACGCCTCGATCCTCGGCCCCGACGCCCAGCCCGGTACGCCGGAGTTCGAGCTGTTCGTGAAGGAAGTGCAGCGCGAGATGACCACCAAGGCGGGCCAGAAGTGCACCGCCATCCGCCGCATCATCGCACCGCAAGCCCAGGTGGATGCGGTGATCGAAGCGCTGTCGGCGCGGCTTGCGAAAACCCAAATCGGCGACCCGCGCCTGGAAACGACCCGCATGGGCGCGCTGGTCTCAAACAGCCAGAAACGCGACGTGCTGGAGAAGGCCGCGATCATCGGCCAGGAGGCTGAACGCGTTTTTGGCGACCCGGACAACTTCTCCGTCGACGGTGCCGACGCCGACAAAGGCGCCTTTGTTCCGCCGATGCTGTTCCACTGCGCCGACCCCGACAAGGCGCAGCGCGTGCATGACACAGAGGCCTTCGGACCCGTCTCCACCATCATGGGCTACCGCGATCTGGATCACGCCATCGATCTGGCCAACCGCGGCCAGGGCTCGCTGGTGGCCTCGGTCATCACCCATGATCCGGCCGTCGCGCGCGAGGTCGCCATTGGGGCGGGCGCCTACCATGGGCGACTCTACTTCAACAACCGCGACTCGATGAAGGAATCGACAGGCCACGGCTCTCCGCTGCCGCACATGGTGCATGGCGGCCCGGGCCGCGCCGGCGGTGGCGAGGAGATGGGCGGCGTGCGCGGTGTCAAACACTACATGCAGCGCACCGCGATCCAGGGCTCGCCCGACATCCTGTCGGCCATCGGTGAGAAATGGGTCCCCGGCGGCACCGAGATCAAAGGCCCGGCGCACCCCTTCACCCGCAGGTTCGGCGAGCTGGCGATCGGTGAAACCCTGCACACCGCGCCGCGCACCGTCACGCTGGAGGACATCGAGACCTTCGCCCATTTCACCGGCGACACCTTCTATGCCCACATGGACGAAGAGGCCGCCAAGCGGAACCCCTTCTTCCCGGGCCGGGTCGCGCACGGCTACCTGCTGCTGTCCTTCGCCGCGGGCATGTTCGTGCAGCCGGACGAAGGCCCGGTGCTGGCCAACACCGGACTGGACAACCTGCGTTTCATGAAACCGGTCTCGGCCGGTGACAGCATCCAGGTGCGCCTGAGCGTCAAGAAAAAGACCCCGCGCAACGACGAATACGGCGAAGTGCGCTGGCATGTGACGCTGACCAATCAGGACGGCGACATTGCCGCGGAATATGAGCTGCTGACCATGAACGCCTACTAAGGCCGCAAACCGCCCGGACTGGTATAACCCGTCCGGGCGATCTATGTTGAAACTTATGAGCGACAGCAATGACATCTGGTTCGAAAGCGCGGTCCAGCAGCTGAACGACCCGCAGAATCAGCGGGTCTGGTCGGTGATCGTTTCGCTGTTCGGGGATCTGGCCCAGGACAAGGGCGCGCAGATCAGCGGCAGCGCCCTGACCCGGATCATCACGCCGATGGGAATCAAGCCCGAGGCCATCCGCGTCGCCCTGCACCGCCTGCGCAAGGACGGCTGGATCGAAAGCGCCCGCTCCGGCCGCGCCTCGATCCACTACCTCACCGAATACGGTCGCAACCAATCCGCCGCGGTCACCCCGCGGATCTATGAGCGCACCGCCTCGGCGCCGCAGGACTGGCACCTGCTGATCTGCGAGGACGGCGCCAACCCGGACGGCCTCGACGAGGTGCTGCTGCTGCCGAACTACGTGCCCGTAAACCGCAGCACGGCGTTGGGCCACGGGCCGATGCCCCGCAATCTGGAGGGGGTTCTGGCGGTGGAGGTCAAGTCCATTGCCGTCCCGCAGTGGCTCAAGACGCGTCTCTACCCTGAGCACCTGCGGCAGGCCTGCGCCACGCTGCACGGCGACCTATCCCTTGTGCCGCCCCCCCCGGGCACTCTCAACCCAGAACAGCTGGGCACCCTGCGCACCTTGATCGTGCACCGCTGGCGGCGTGTGGTCCTGCGACACCCTGACCTGCCCCCATACTTTCATCCATCCGACTGGGTCGGCGAGCATTGCCGCGCCCTGGTGTTCGAGCTGCTGGACCAGCTGCCGCGCCCGCCGCTGGCGGCCCTGGACGTCGCTGAGGGCTGATCCGCAGCCGCCCTGACGGGGCACACCACCTGCGCCTGACGTGGTATTTTCCCGCTCCTGCCGATGAATGCAAAAAACTCTACCGAGTTTTGGATTTTTCGGATTTTTCCGCTTGACCCGCCCCCCGCCATTCCGTAAATCGCCACCACACAGCGAGCGGCGGAGTAGCTCAGTTGGTTAGAGCAGCGGAATCATAATCCGCGTGTCGGGGGTTCAAGTCCCTCCTCCGCTACCACCCCTCCCAACAATATCTTTGGCGAATGTCTTCCGATGGGGTGGTCACCATTCTGCGGAAGCCCTTTCGAGGTGGTGCAGTGTCGCAAGATTGATCGACCGCTGAACACCGCCCAACTCCATAAGCGGATTTTCTCATCAGAAGAAAGACCACAGAAACCTCTCGCAGCGAGCGACGGGTTTCTGGAGAGCCCCCTAGGCAACCCTAGGTTCTTTTCCATTACACAGGTATAGACCGATCTCCCTTTAACATATCTGCAAGGAGGTCATCATCAGCCAGCTAGCGACACTGATCCTGAATCATCTTGAGTTCATCCGCTGGGATTGGGTCACGATCACTTACGTCGGTCTCCCGATCGTAGCAGCCCCCCCCTCAAAGGATTTGTCAGGGGCTAACCAAGCTCGCTGGCCACAAACTTTGTGACTAGGTGAACGGTCCCGAACACGCGTGCTAAACTGCTGCCAGCCAATTCATGTTCGATGAGCGAACCCCCGCACTTGTTGACATCGGCCTTGACGAAGGCATCGAGGTGTTTGCCACCGCAGGTGTCGATGACATAACTGAAAGAGCGCTCCGCTTCGCGATGGGATTCCTCTAGCCCTACACCCCTTTCAGGCGCTGGCAGACGCCAACAGATTCGGACATAAGTACAGATGAAGAGGAGATCTCGGGAGCTTCTTTGCTGGACACAGCGCGCCACTCTATTCGCATTCTCAGCATATGCCTTCCCGGCAGCTCCACATCCCTTGAGCGGGTGTGACACCAACATTTCCCCAACCGATCAGCGGCTCATTTGGCCCGAGCTTCGGCGATGCGCGCAAACCGCGTTCTCAATGAGTAGGCGATCCGAAGTGAGGTGCAGCGCCCCTTCAGGTCTTTGGGGATGCGGCAGCTGAAATAGAAACCGCCATCCTTCACGAAGGTGAACGCAGCCGACATGGTCTACGGCTCCTTGCAGGTGCAAAAAGCTGGAGAAAAGCAAATGTGTTAGCTGAATAAATGGTGCCCGGGGGCGGAATCGAACCACCGACACGAGGATTTTCAATCCACTGCTCTACCCCTGAGCTACCCGGGCACGGGAAGGCTGTTCACCTTGGGTGTGGGCCTTCTATGCTCTGCACGCGGCGGTGTCCAGAGGCTTTTTCAAAGAAAATCACTAATGCCGCGTTCCAGGGGATTTTTCTTGCACCTCACCGAGGCGATCAGCCTCTTCCAGAGCCTTTTCAACATCTTCGGGATCTTGGCTCGGCACCGCGTAGGACCCGTTCAGCCATTTCCCTAGGTCAATATCGGCGCAACGAAGCGAACAGAACGGGCGGTAGGCTTTCTCCGTCTTGCCGCCGCAGATCGGGCAACTCATTTCAGCACCTCCGACAATGCAATACGGCCGCGCTTGCGCTGCAGCTCGTAGTGACCAAGGTTGGTCCAGCCGACCAGGACGGTTTCCTCCGGATCGGCACGCAGGGCCGCGCGCAATGCCGTCTCAAAGCTGCGACGGTCCTTCTTGGGCATGGGAGCCAGATCCAGCACGATCTGACCGCCCAGCCCCCGAACGCGCAAGGCCCGCGGCAACGCCTTGGCAGCGGACATGTTCGCCTTCAGCCCCGCCGCCATCGAGGTATCCGATCCCGTGTTCACATCTACCGCCACCAATGCGCGGGTCGGCTCGATGAACAGGAACGCGCCGCCCGGCAATGGCTCGCGAATGCTGCGCGCGGTCTCCAGCGCGTCCAGTACGCCCAGCCGCTCGAACCCTCCGGGCGCGCGCTCGACGTCGGCGGGCTCCACCCAGTCGCGCCAGGCAAGAAGATGCGGGCCATCCCCTTCGGTCAGGACCTCGGTCTCGGCGCCGGTATCCTCCATCACTTGCGTGGCCATCGAGAGCATGGCGGCAATGTCCTCCGCGATCTCCTCGCTGGGCGCACCGGCGCAGGCGGACCGCAGGATCAGCCCGTAGGCGGATTCGGCCATTTCCTCATGGGCGACTTCCAGCAGGCGGTCGCGCTCGTCCTCGTCGCGGATGCTGCGCGAGATGTTCAGCCCCGGCGCCTCCGGCGTCACGATGGCATAGCGGCTTTTGAACAGCAGCTTCTGCGTCACCGGGATGGCCTTGCCCGGCTCGGCATAGCCGGTGACCTGCACCAGGATCATCTGCCCCGGCGACAGGCCCTTGACCTGGCGCAGAAAGGCCGGGCCGTCCGGGGTGGTCAGGAACATGCCGCCCTGCCCCTTGACCGGCCGGTCGGCGCGGGCGCGGTAGATGGTTCCGGGCGCGGGCGCGTCGCTTTCGACCAGGAAGTCTTCCAGCTTGCCATCCACCATCAGCGCCGCGGCTTCGCGGTCCTGGATGTGGTCGAGGATAATGGTACGGCCCTTCATGCGGCAGTCTCCTGATACAGCGGCAGCCCAGCGGCGCGCAAAAGATTGGCGGTTTCTGACAGCGGCAAGCCCACGATCCCGGTGAACGATCCGCTGATCCATGGGATGAAGGCCCCCGCGGGCCCCTGAATGGCATAGCCACCCGCTTTGCCTTCCCAGTCCCCAGTGGCAAGATAGGCATTCAGTTCGTCGTCTGACAGGCGCTTCATCTTGACCTGGCTGACCACGTCCTTGGCCCAGACCCGGTCCCCCCGGCGAACGGCTACGGCCGTGATGACCCGGTGGCGGCGGCCGGACAAGGCCAGCAGAAACTCGGCGGCCTCCCCCGCATCGCGCGGCTTGCCCAGGATGCGGCGCCCAAGGGCCACAGTCGTATCGGCACAGAGCACGACATCATCCGCACCGGCCGCGACTGCGCGGGTCTTTTCCCGGGTCACGCGGGCACAATAGGCCCGCGGCAATTCCCCATCCAGCGGGGTTTCATCGATGTCAGGCGGTGAGACCGCATCGGGATGAACCCCCAGCTGTGCCAGAAGTTGCAGCCGCCGCGGACTGCCCGATCCCAGGATAAATGCCATTCCGTCGCCCCTTTGCCGATTTACGCCTGTCTTAAGGTGAATGCCGTCCGCTTTAAAGAGTGGCTCGCTCTTTCGCCCCTCCACCCCTCGCTGACGAAAGCCGAGACGGGAGATCGCAGCGAAACAACCACCGAAAATAACAAAAGCCCGGCAGGAGGCCGGGCTTTGCATCTTTTGGCAGATCGAACGCTTACTTGAAGCGATAGTTGATCCGACCCTTGGTCAGGTCATAGGGGGTCATTTCCACCTGGACCCGGTCGCCAGCCAGAACACGGATGCGGTTCTTGCGCATCTTGCCTGCCGTATGTGCGATGATTTCATGGCCGTTTTCCAGCTCGACCCGAAACGTCGCATTAGGCAGGAGTTCCTTCACGACACCGGGAAATTCGAGCGTATCTTCCTTGGCCATGTTGTCTCCATCGTTGCGTTACCCCGCAGAACGCGGGATGTGCGCTTAAATGAGCGCATTTTCCCCGCATTTCAAGGCCTCAATCAGCATAACAGCGCTTTTGTGACCGATTTGATGCGTGGCAACTGCTCGTCCCAATGCAAGCGGTTGAGAACCCCGCCATCGGCCCGAATCTGGGCGATGGCGGCCAGATCGGCCTCACCATAGGTCCAGCCGGGCTGGTCCATGGTGCCCTCGGCAATAACACCGGTGCCGGGGAAGCCATTGTCGGGCGGGCCGAAAATGCCACCCATGCCGGTGTTCACATCCACCGCTTCAGACCAGGTGTTGGTCCCCACAACAGAGGCCATCGCGGTGACGCACTGGCACTCCAGCGCCCGTGACATCGCCCCCAATCGCACCCGCCAGTAGCCCGCAAGTGCCTCGGTGCAGGAGGGCACGAGAATCACATCCACTTCGGCCAAAGCCCGTCCCAGTAGAGGGAATTCGCTATCATAACAGATCAGCACGCCGATCTTGCCCAGCGCGGTTTCAAAGACCTTCAACGGACCGCCACCAGCGACACCCCAGTCCTCCCGCTCGAATCGGGTCATGATTTGCTTGTCCTGGTGGTCACGCCCGCCCGTCGGCGTATAGAATTCCGCCCGGTTCACGACCTTTCCGGCATCGTCCAGCACCGGCGCCGATGCGCCCAGAATATGCACGCCGTGTTCGGCCGCCAGCTTGAGGTGCAGCGCCGCGGCGTCCTCCATCCGTTCCGAAACCGCGCGGATCGAGCCCTGCAGGTCAGCGGCCGTTTCGGCCCCTGCGAGCGTCGACAGCTCCATCGCGCCGTATTCGGGAAACAGCAACAGCTCCGCCCCGTTGCCAGCGGCCTCGGCCACCCATGAGGCCAGCTTGTCCTCGTATTGCGCCCAGCTGTCGAGCCAGTCGAGCGGATAGGCAGAAGTGGCGATTTTCATCCAAGTGTCTCCTGTTGCCGTCATGAGCCGCAGCATGGCGCTGCGACTGGGACCAGCGCAAGCCAACCGGCTGGTACTATAGGTCCCGAATCCAGAACTGCAGAGATTTTGAGCTCTCGGTGGGCTGGTCCACGTCCTTCCAGGAGAAACGTGCGGCGACATTTTCCAGCGGAGCATAGCCGCGCTTGCGCCAGAAGGCATCCAGCGGCCTGTAATCTGCGGGGCGCAAGGGATGATCCGCCGGGCGCTGCACGGCGCAAAAGGCCGATTTCAAATAGCCCAGTTTGCGCGCATGGGACTCGCGAAGGTCGAAGAATGCGTGCCCCACGCCGCGGCCGCGGTAGTCCGGCAGCAGCACCGATTCGGCGCAGTAGAACACCGTCGCCAGATCAATGCCGCTCCCGCGGAAGGCGGCTGCAAAATCATCGGCATGGTCGCTGAGCGGCGTCCCGGTTGCCACCCCAACCAGGGTGTCTCCGTCAAAGGCCCCCACGATGACAGCCTTGTCGCTGTCTCGATAGCTTTGCAGATAGCTGCGCTCATATTCCAGATTGCCATCGTAGAGGTATGGCCAATCTCGGAACACCGTGATGCGCAAGCGGGCGACATCCTCCAGCGCGGCATCCAATGCCGCGCCGGTCAACGCCTCGATCCGCAAGCTCATCAGGCTGCAGCCCCCTTGCCGGAGACTTGCGCAATCCAGTCTGCAAGGTTGTAGTAGGTGGTGACGCGAGAGATCTTGCCGTCCTTCAGCTCGAAAAACGACCCACCGGGCAGGCGGTAGGTCTGGCCTTCGGCCTCCGGCAGGCCTTCGTCGGTCACCAGGTAGGTACCGTTAACGATGAACTCCGCCGCCGCGCGGGTGCCGCAGGGGCTGGAAAAGATCACCATATCGGTCAGCTCTTCCTTGTAGCAGCGGCTCATATGGGCGCAGAATTCAGCGAATTTTTCCTTACCCAGACGGATCTTACCCTCGTTGACGTGATGGGCAATATCGTCGTCCAGGCAGTCCAGCATGGCTGCGGTATCGCCGGAATTGAAGGCGTCGAAATAGCGCGCGATGGTCTCTGTCATAGTCTCTCCGTCGGTTCGCCCCAGCGACTTTTCAAGTGCTGGATGATCTGGTCCCGTGTTTGCCGATAACTGTCTAGCTTGGCTTCGCGCGTCTCGCCCAGTCCGGTTGGGTCCATAATTGGCCAATATTCGACATCGAGGTGAAAAAAACGGGTCAGTTCCAGCGCCCGCCGCTGGCTGGCCGGCGACAGCGCGACCACCAGGTCGAAGGAGGAGAGGTCGTCGCCCCAGCGCTCCATCTCGTCGAAAGACCGCGAACGGTGGCGCGAAAGTTCGACGTTCATCTCCTGGCAGACGGCGATACAGAAACCATCAATTTCCATGTCGTTCTTCACGCCAGCCGACTGTACGTATGTGCCGGTGCCGTAAAACTTCTTCATGATGCCCTCCGCCATCGGAGAGCGGACCGAGTTGTGGTCGCAACAGAACAGGATGGACTGTGGCAGCTCCTCCACGCATCAGCCTCCGAAATGCAGAACGCATATCAGGGTGAACAGGCGGCGCGCCGTGTCGGTATCCACCTCGGCTTTACCCGCCAAGCGTTCCTGCAACACGCGGCTGCCCTCGTTGTGGATGCCACGACGCGCCATGTCGATCGTCTCTATCTGGCTGGGCGGCAGGGTCTTCACCGCGGTGAAATAGCTTTCGCAGATCTGGTAGTAATCCTTGACCACCTGCCGGAACGGCGACAGCGACAGATGGAATTCGGCAGCCTTCTCGCCCGCCTCGGTATTGACGTCAAAGACCAGCCGCTTGTCGCGGATGGCCAGGCCCAGATGGTAGGGGCCATCGGGCATGCCACGTTCTTCGCGACCGGGCAGCGCAAAGCTGTTCTGCTCGATCAGATCATAGATCGCCACCTTGCGCTCCTGATCGATCTCGGGGGTCGGGGGCGGCAGGTTGCGGTCATCGAGTTCGATGTGACTGATACGGCTCATGGCTTTGATCTCTATATGCGCGACGGCGTCCCAACCTGACTAGCGTACGACCGCCTGCGTAGCAATGCGGCAGTGCTTGACAGCCCAACCAACTGCGCACAGCCTGAAACAAAGGAGAGGCTTGCATGACTGGACTGGATCCTCTGCCGCTGAAAGGTCAGCGGGCGCTTGTGACCGGCTCTACCGACGGGCTGGGGCTGGCAGCAGCGCGCCTTCTTGCCCAAGCCGGAGCCGAGGTCTGGATCAATGGGCGTAGCGCCACACGCGTCGCCAAGGCCATGGAGGATTTCCCGGGCACCGCCCATCCCTTGGTGCTGGACATCGCCGACGAAGCCGCCGCCTGCGCCGCCTTTGCCGAGCTTGAGACCAAGGGCGGTATCGACATTCTGGTCAACAACGTCGGCCAGCGTGACCGCCGCAGCCTGCCGGAATTCACCCGCGAGGACCTGCAATCCCTCTGGGACGTGGACCTGCTGTCCCCCTTCCGCCTGTGCCAGCTGGCGGCTGCGCAGATGGCACCGCGCGGATACGGGCGCATCATCAACATCTCGTCCATTGCCGGTCTGATCGCGCAGGCAGGCGATGCGGCCTATACCACCGCCAAGGCCGGGATAAACGGCATGACACGCGCCTTGGCGGCAGAGCTGGGGCCAAGCGGCATAACGGTCAATGCGGTGGCGCCCGGTTTCTTCAAAACCGCGCCCAACATGGCGGCCGCCGCTGATCCTGAGGTTTCGGACAGACTGAAGACGGTAACGTCGCTCGGCCGCTGGGGTGAGCCGGAAGAGCTGGCACCGGCGATCCTGTTCCTGGCGTCCCCCGCCGCCTCCTATGTGACAGGGCAGGTGCTGGCGGTGGACGGTGGCTATACCGCCCACTACTGAGGGTCACGACTGTAGGCGCAGGCTGCCGCGGCGATCCGCCTCAGCCTTTCTGCGTATTGAGCGCATCCAGACGCGCGGTAACCGACAGCCCATGGGCCTCCAGGCTTTCACTGGCGGCGAGCGCTGCGGCGGCCGGGCCGATGGCACGCAGCGCGTCCGGGGTCATCTGGCTCAACGTTGTGCGCTTCAGGAAATCCATTACCGACAGGCCCGAAGAGAACCGCGCGGAACGCGCCGTCGGCAGCACGTGATTCGGCCCACCGACATAGTCGCCAATCGCTTCCGGCGTATACTGCCCCAGGAAGATTGCCCCCGCATGAACGGTCTTCTCGCTCAAACCCTGCGGGTCGGCGACGCAGAGTTCCAGATGCTCCGGCGCGATGCGGTTGGACAGATCCGCCGCCTCGTCCAGATCGCGCACGACAATCACTGCGCCGAAGTCACGCCAGGATGCGCGTGCGATCTCGCGTCGTTCCAGGGTTTCGAGACGCTTGTCCACAGCATCCGCCACCGCACGACCGAATCCCGCATCATCGGTGATCAGGATCGACTGCGCGCTTTCGTCGTGTTCGGCCTGGCTCATCAGGTCGAGCGCGATCCAGTCGGGGTTGTTGTCCTTGTCCGCGATCACGAGGATCTCCGAGGGGCCGGCAATCATGTCGATGCCAACCTTGCCAAAGACCCGCCGCTTGGCAGCGGCGACAAAGGCGTTGCCGGGGCCGGTGATCTTGTCCACGGGTGCAATGGTTTCGGTGCCATAGGCCAGCGCCGCCACCGCCTGTGCGCCGCCGACGCGGTAGATCTC
This sequence comes from Leisingera sp. S2M4, assembly GCF_055398055.1. Classification (NCBI taxonomy): domain Bacteria; kingdom Pseudomonadati; phylum Pseudomonadota; class Alphaproteobacteria; order Rhodobacterales; family Roseobacteraceae; genus Leisingera; species Leisingera sp. S2M4. The sequence goes on along the minus strand of NZ_AP040861.1, from coordinate 1,886,439 downwards.
ATCCACCCCGGAGAGGCGGGCCGCCAGCAGTACCAGCGGATTAATCAGCCCGTCGGGCGTCGGTACGGTGATCGCCAGCCGCAACACCCCGGCCACCTTGGCCGGAATTGCGTTCATCAGAACCGATGATGGATAAGACGCCAGGCCGCCCGGCACATAGAGCCCGGCCGCCGCGACCGCCGACCAGCGCCAGCCCAATGTCGCCCCCGCCTCATCGGTCCATTGCGCGTCTTCCGGCATCTGCCGTGCATGGTAGGCGCGAATACGCTCGGCGGCCAACTCCAGCGCCGCGCGATCTTCGGCCGACACCGACGCCACGGCCGCGTCCACCTCGGCCTCGGATATGCGCAGCTGGTCAGCCTTGAGCTGCATCCGATCGAACTTCGCCGTCAGCTCCAGAAGCGCGGCATCACCCCGCGTACGGACATCCTTGATGATTTCGGCAACGACGGCGTCCACATCCGGGCTGTCCTCGCGCTTGGCCCCCAGAAGCGCGGCAAAGGCCTGTTCGAAATCGGAATCAGCGGTGTTCAGAAACTGCGGCATCGGGATCTCCTTTGTGCCCCGCATAGCGGCATCACCCGGCAGCCTCAAGAAATATGCCACCCGGCAGGTTGCTTTGCCGCGGCATCAGGGGCGGGATTAAGCAACCGGTTCAGGTGCCGTGATCAGGTGCCTGACCGGACGGGGCCCGGTAGGGGCGCGTTACATCTCGCAAAGTAACCTCAAGCGCCTCGACAGACAGGCGGATGGCACCGTCTCCGGCCAGCGTCAGCAGCACGTGACCTGCACCATCCTCTGCGGGCTCAAAGGAAATCGACAGGAGCGACAGCACCAGTTCGCGGTCACTGCGGTCTACCCCTTGCGAGGCAACCGCCAGAACATTGTCCACCACGATCAGCGACTGAACCCGCTCATAATCGCGTCCCCGGCGCTCCGCCGCCTCGCGATCCTCCCAGCGGAACCTGTTCACCAGCAATACGAACTGCCGCTTTGCCTTGCGCCACCGCATCTCGGTGATGGGAAAGACCGCATCCTGGGCCAGTGACGACAGGATCTTCAGATCCTCGGCGTCCCATGCACCGAGGTTCAAGGGAACTTCACGACCATCCTCAAAGCTTGCGTCCTGCATCACTGATCCCGGACCCGTTCGATGCGCGCGCCGACACCGGAGAGTTTGCGCACCACATGTTCGTATCCCCGATCAAGGTGATAGACCCGGCTGACGACCGTTTCGCCCTCGGCCGCAAGACCGGCGAGAATCAGCGAAACAGAGGCGCGCAGGTCAGTCGCCATGACCGGCGCCCCCTTCAACCGCTCTACCCCGGTGACAGTGGCATGGCCTCCGTGCACATCAATACGTGCCCCCATCCGGGTCAGCTCCGGCGCATGCATGAAGCGGTTCTCGAAGATTTTTTCCTCCAGCACCGACGTGCCTTCGGCGGTGCACATCAGGGCCATCATCTGCGCCTGCAGGTCAGTGGGGAATCCTGGGAAGGGCTCCGTCACCACGTCCACGGCCTTGACCCGGCCATTGCGGCGGCTCACCTTCAGCCCCTTGTCGGTTTCGGTGACCTGAATGCCCGCCGCGTCGAGTTTTTCGCAGAACGCACCGACGAGATCGATGCGCCCGCCAAGCAGCTCCACCTCGCCGCCGCAGATTGCCGGAGCCAGCATATAGGTGCCGAGTTCGATCCGGTCCGTCACCACCTGATGAGTCGCGCCGTGCAACCGGTCCACGCCCTGGATGGTGATGTCCGGGCTGCCGTCACCCTCGATCTGGGCGCCCATCTTGCGCAGGCAGTCGGCCAGATCGACGATCTCGGGTTCACGCGCGGCATTCTTGATGACGGTTGTGCCCTTGGCCAAAGTCGCGGCCATCATGATGTTTTCGGTCGCCCCGACCGAAGCGAAGCTCAGCTCGATCACTGCGCCCTTCAGACCTTTGGGCGCCTTGGCATGCAGATAACCATCCTTCAGTTCGATCTCGGCGCCCAGCGCCTCCAGACCATGAATATGCAGGTCCATTGGCCGGGCCCCGATGGCGCAGCCGCCCGGCAGCGAAACCACGGCCTGTCCCAGCCGCGCCAGCATCGGTCCCAGAACCAGGTTCGACGCCCGCATTTTGCGCACAATGTCATAATCCGCGACGTGACTGGTCAGGTCGTGGCTCGACATCGCCAGCACCTGACCGTCCTGCAGACTGGACACTTCGGCGCCCAGGGACTGCAGCAGCAGCGTCATCGTCTTGATGTCGCTCAGCCGCGGCGCGTTGGTCAACGTCAGCGGCTCCTCGCTCAGCAAGGTTGCAGGCATCAGCGTGAGACAGGCATTCTTGGCGCCCGCGATCGGAATTTGTCCGTTCAGCGGTCCGCCGCCTGTTACCAGAATCGAATCCATCAGCCCTGTTCTCCGTCTTTGCCTGTTTTGGGGTCCTGCTGCACCGCCCGCGCTTTGGCCTGTGCCTTTCGTCGTGCCATATTTGCCTTCAGCGCGGCCTTCAGCCGGTCTTCGCGAGAGGCTGCGGAGCCAGCGTTTTTGGGTGTTTTCTTCTCTGCCATAAGACTTCTGTAACTTAGTGCGAAAAAACCGTCCAGAATGCTCTTGCACCCCTCCGCGTTTATGCCTAAAAGCCCCCTCACCGGCGCTGCTGTAGCTCAGAGGTAGAGCACTCCCTTGGTAAGGGAGAGGTCGAGAGTTCAATTCTCTCCAGCAGCACCAGGTTCCCCACAAAATGATGATGACCCGCCCAGCCTGTTGAAGGGCAAGGCTTTTTAGCTGTCTGCCGCAGCGACAGGATCACGCTAAAACAGGGTTTTGAACGGGTTGGATCGCGTTTTTTGCCAGTCGAAGCGCAGTTTTCCGCACTTGTATGCACGAAGTGACGCCGACGAGAGGCCAGCGCATGGCGCGCTTGCCTCACCCTAGGCTACCCGCCCCAGGGCAAGCTGCCCGATCTGCACTGGGAAATTACCGCAACCTGCGAATCACAGTCTGCCGGTCCCATCCGGAAAATTTGATTCGGGACCGAATCAGGGAATCATCATTACCAGCAACAACGCTTTGTGAGCGAAGCGCGGGGGCACGGGTTTCCCCCCCTGCCCCCGCGCTTGTCGTCACGACCATTTGTTATCTTCAATGCCCAGATAGCTGCGCAACGCGGCCTCACTGCCTTGCGACCAGATCATGGTCAGCCAGCGCGTGAACTCTGACACGAACAGGTCATTTTCAATCAGGTTGCCGTAGATGTGTTGTTGCTCCAGCCACGCCATGGGGCGGGACCTCGCATCTGACGCCGCGGCGGTCAGATTGTCCCAATCAGGATCATTCGGAGCGATCTCGCTGCCATCCTCCCGCGTACCCGCACACATGCGCGCCCACAGGGCCTCCACCAGGCTGAGGCCCGCAACCGGGCCGCCAGCCGCCAATGCATCCCGTAGCGCCGGGTGCACGAAGCCCGGGTGCCGGGCCGAACCGTCGAAGGCAACCCGCCTGACAGTGTCGCGAATCGCGGGGTTCGAGAACCGCTGCTCGATCAGGCCGACGTAAGCCTGCGGAGTGATTTCGGGAACCGCGGCAACACCGGGAACAATTTCTTCGTGCTGAACCTTGCGGAACAGGGCTGAAATCAGCGGATGCGCCATGCAATCGGCAATGGTCTCCACCGACAGCAGCTCCCCGGCATTGGCAAGCACTTGGTGGCCTGCATTCAGGATGCGAATCTTCATCGCTTCGTAGTCATGAACCGCAGGCGTGAACACCGCGCCAGCCTTGTCCCAATCGGGCCGCCCAGCACAGAAATCATCCTCGATGACCCATTGCCTGTAGTTTTCATGGGTCACCGGCGCTGTGTCCGCTATGCCCAACTCCTGTACCAGGGCGATTTCCGCCGCGCCGGTGGCGGGGACGATGCAATCGACCATGGAGTTCGGAAAGCTGCACCTCTGGTCGATCCATTCCGCCAACTCCGGGTCGGACAGCCGGGCCAGAGAAACAACGGCCTGACGGGCGACTATTCCGTTTCCGCGCAGGTTGTCGCAACTCTGCACGGTGAACGGACCTGCACCACTGTCACGTCGGACCGCCAAAGCTGCAACGATGGCTCCGAAAACCGTCTGGGGGCGGTGCGGGTTGTTCGCATCATGTTGTATATCGGGGTGGCCGATGTCCAAACCGCCGCCATCCGGATCGAGAAAATAGCCGCCCTCGGTGACGGTCAGGGACACGATGCGGATTGCCGGTTCACACATGGCACGGATCAACGCGCCATTCCCTTCCTCGATCGGCAAGTAACCCACCATCGGGCCGATCACCTCCGCCGCAACACTCCCGGGCGACAGCTCGATCAGAGTGGTGAGGCAGTCCTGCGCCAGCAGCTTTTGCCGCATGTCCGCATCATAGGGCCGCACGCCAGCGCCGAGAATCGCCCAATCCTGCGCCAGCCCCTGCTGCATCAACCGATGCAGGTACCAGGCCTGATGCGCGCGATGAAAGTTGCCAAGCCCGACATGGATGATCCCCGGTGTGAGGGCGGCACGGTCATATGTCGGCCCCGAGATGCCCTCAGGCAGAGTCTGCAAGGCCGCCTGACAAAGCCTGACCGGGGAGCGTTTCGCCATATGCCGTTCCATCAGCTTCTCCATTTTTCACCTGTCCTTTTGCGGCGGAAGCGCGACGTCATGCCAACCGCAATCCATCCGCACCGAAGCGGTGGATCACATCGGCCCGCGGGGTCATGAAAATGCGGTCGCCGTGGCGAAAGCCCACCTCGCCGTCGGCACGCACCGTGATGGTGTCCGCCAGCCCCGTTTGATGGACGTGAAAGAAGGTGTCCGATCCCAGGTGCTCCGAGACACTGACAATTCCTGACCAAGTCCCCGACTCGCCCGAGACCTCGATATGCTCCGGGCGCACCCCGATCGTATGGGCGCCATGTTTGGCCGCCTCCTCGCCTTCGATAAAGTTCATCTTGGGCGAGCCGATGAAGCCGGCCACGAATTTGTTGCGCGGGCTGTGGTACAGCTCCAGCGGCGAGCCGACCTGTTCGATCACGCCGCCTTGCAGCACCACGATCTTGTCGGCCATGGTCATCGCCTCGACCTGGTCGTGGGTGACATAGATCATCGTGGTCTCCAGCCGCTCATGCAGCTCGGAAATCTCCAGCCGCATCCCCACCCGCAGCGCCGCGTCGAGGTTCGACAGCGGCTCGTCGAACAGGAAGGCCGAGGGTTCGCGCACGATGGCCCGGCCAATCGCCACCCGTTGGCGCTGGCCGCCGGACAGCTGGCCCGGGCGGCGGTCAAGGTAGTCGGTCAGGTTCAGGGCGCGGGCCGCGGCCTCGATGCGGCGCTCCTGCTCCTCCGCCGGGATGCCCGCCATCTTCATCGGAAAGGCGATGTTCTTGCGCACCGACATATGCGGATACAGCGCGTAGGACTGGAACACCATGGCCAGGCCGCGCTTGGCCGGCGGCACATGGGTGGCGTCCTGCTTGTCGATGCGGATCTGGCCGGATGTGACATCCTCAAGCCCGGCGATCAGCCGCAGAAGCGTGGACTTGCCGCAGCCCGAGGGACCGACGAAGACGGTAAACTCGCCATCTTCGATGGTCAGGTCCAGGGGCGGGATGACCTGCACGTCGCCAAAGCTTTTGGAGACTTTGTCCAGAGTGATGCGTCCCATATGCGTGTCTCCTTATTTCACAGCGCCGAAGGTGAGGCCGCTGACAAGTTGTTTCTGGCTGAACCAGCCGAGGATCAGGATCGGGGCGATGGCCATGGTCGAGGCCGCGCTGAGCTTGGCGTAGAACAGGCCCTCGGGGCTGGAGTAGCTGGCGATGAAGGCCGTCAGCGGGGCCGCCTTGGCCGCGGTCAGGTTGAGCGTCCAGAAGGCTTCGTTCCAGGCCAGGATCACGTTCAGCAGCAGGGTTGATGCGATGCCGGGAATGGCCATGGGGGTGAGGATAAACAACACCTCTTCGCGCAGGCCGGCCCCGTCCATCCGGGCGGCCTCCAGGATCTCGCCGGGGATCTCCTTGAAGTAGGTGTAAAGCATCCAGACGATGATCGGCAGGTTGATGAGCATCAGCACGATCACCAGTCCCAGCTTGGTGTCCAGCAGCCCCATTTTGATGAAGATCAGGTAGATCGGGTACAGCACGCCGACCGCTGGCAGCATCTTGGTGGACAGCATCCACAACAGGATGTCCTTGGTCCGCTTCGAGGGCACGAAGGCCATCGACCAGGCGGCAGGCACCGCGATCAGGATACCCAGGAGGGTGGAGCCGCCGGCGATGATGATCGAGTTCCACAGGAACCGGCCGTAGTCGGAACGCTCCTGCACCACCGAGTAATTCTCCAGCGTCCAGTCGAAGAACAGGAATACCGGCGGATCGGAGATGGCCTGGGCTTCGGTCTTGAAGCTGGTCAGGATGGTCCACAGGATCGGAAAGAAGATCAGCAGGCCCACGCCCCAGGCCAGGGTGGTGTTCAGGGCTTTGCGTTGCGGTGTGATTGCACGTGCCATGCGGGCCTCCTTAAGCGTCCAGGTTCTTGCCGACGATGCGCATCAGGAAGATGGCAACGATGTTGGCGAGGATGATGGCGTAGACACCGCCAGCGGATCCCAGCCCGATGTTCTGGCTCTCCAGCACCCGCTGGAAGATCAGGTAGGTCAGGGTCTTGGTGCCAAAGGCGCCCTGGGTGGTGACAAAGATCTCGGCGAAGATCGACAGCAGGAAGATGGTCTGAATCAGCACCACCACGGTGATCGCGCGCGACAGATGCGGCAGGGTGATATAGGCAAAACGGCTCAGCGGCGGCGCGCCGTCCATCTCTGCGGCCTCCAGCTGCTCACGGTCCAGCGACTGGATCGCGGTCAGCAGGATCAGCGTCGCAAAGGGCAGCCACTGCCAGCTGACGATCAGGATGATCGACTGGGTCGAGGCCTCGGTCAGCCAGACCAGCGGCTCGGCCCCGAAGGCGCGCCAGACGTGCGCCAGCAGGCCGTTCACCGGATCCATGAACATGTTCTTCCAGACCAGCGCCGAGACGGTGGGCATCACGAAGAAGGGCGCGATTACCAAGATGCGGACCACGCCGCGGCCCCACATCGGCTGATTGAGCAGGATCGCCAGCAGCACGCCCAGCACCACGGTGATCGCCAGAACGCCGCCGACAATCACCAGCGTCGCCTGCACGCTGGGCCAGAAGGCGCTGGAGGAAACGAACCGGACGTAGTTGTCAAAGCCGACCCAGCCCAGGTCGCCGCCGCGCAGCGGCAGGAACTTCTTGAACGAGAAGTAGAGCGTCATCGTCAGCGGAACCAGCATCCAGCCCAGCAGCAGGATGACAGCGGGGGCCATCATCAGCCGAGCCGCGGTGCGCGCGTGCCTTGTGCCAGCCTGGTGATCCGCGGCGGCGGGCTGGGTGGCGGCATTGGGCACCGTCGCACCGAGCGCCATTTCCTGCGCGGGTTGTTGGGGTTGCGTGGACATTGGATGTACCTCCTCCGTTGACGGCAACGGGCCGCCTTGGACGATTATGCGCTCTGGGGGATTGTTAGGGCCAGAGGGCGGCGCGGTGGCCGCCCTCCGGGATTGATCCGCGGGATCAGTAGCCTGCGGCTTCCATCTCGTCGGTGGTCAGTGCCTGCGCCTTGGCGAGGGCTTCGTCGACGCTCTGCTGACCGGCCAATGCGGCTGCAAATTCCTGGCCAACCTGGCCAGCGATGCCGGCAAACTCCGGGATCGCGGCAAATTGCACGCCGACATAGGGCACCGGATCGACCGTGGGGTTGGTCGGATCAGCCGACAGGATGCTCTCCAGAGTCATCTTGGCGAAAGGGATGTCCTTGTAGTTCGGGTTCTCGTACAGCGAGCTGCGTGCACCCGGCGGAACATTCGCCCAGCCTTCGTTCTCGGCCACCAGTTCGATGTACTCCTTGGAGGTTGCCCACTGGATGAACTCCTTGGCGGCGTCCTCTTTCTGGGTCCCCGCCGGGATGGCCAGCGCCCAGGCCCACAGCCAGTTGCCGCGCTTGCCCTTGCCGGTGTCCGGCGCCAGCGCAAAGCCGACCTTGTCGGCCACGGTGGAATCCTCGGGGTTGGTCACGAAGGAGGCCGCCACGGTAGCGTCGATCCACATGCCGCATTTGCCTTGCTGGAACAGCGACAGGTTCTCGTTGAAGCCGTTGTTCGACGCGCCCGGAGGGCCCGCGTCATTCATCAGGTTCACGTAGAATTCCAGGGTTTCCTTCCACTCCGGCTGATCGAACTGGGGCTGCCAGTTTTCGTCAAACCAGCGGGCGCCGAAGGCATTGGCGGTGGCGGTCAGGAAGGCCATGTTTTCGCCCCAACCGGCCTTGCCGCGCAGACAGATACCGTAGATGCCGGCATCCTTGTCGGTCATCGCGCGGGCGGCTTCGGCGACGAAGTCCCACGTCGGTGCCTCGGGCATCTCAAGGCCCGCCTGCTCCATCAGATCGGTGCGGTACATGATCATCGAACTTTCGCCGTAGAACGGCGCGGCATAAAGCGTACCATCCACGCTGAGACCGCCCCGCATCGCGGGCAGGATGTCGTCGGCGTCATATTCGGCCGGCAGATCGTCCAGCGGCACCAGCCAACCGTTCTTTCCCCAGATCGGGGTCTCGTACATGCCGATCGTCATGACGTCGAACTGACCGCCCTTGGTCGTAATGTCGGTGGTCACGCGCTGACGCAGCACGTTTTCTTCCAGCGTCACCCACTCGACCTCATGGCCGGTTTTTTCGGTGAAATCATCGGTCAGACCCTGCATGCGGATCATGTCGCCGTTGTTCACGGTGGCGATGGTGATGGTTTCGGCGGATGCTCCCCCCGCCGCGAGCAACGAAACCGCCGTTGCAGCGCTCAAAGCATGTCTAGCAAACATCTTCTACCTCCCTGTTGAGATGTTGCCTACCAAGCTAGCGCCGAACCCTACCTAGCGTCAAATTATTTCTTTACGCGCGTAAAGTTTATACGCCTAGCACATCAAAACAGCACCTTACGCCGACCCCCGCATGACGAGACGGCCATCAAAAAGCGTCTCCTGCCGCGAATCAGCAGGGCTGTCGGCATCGATTACGGCCATCAGGGTTTCGGCACTTTTCTGCGCGATGGCTTCGTAGTCCTGCGAGACGGTGGTCAATGTCGGGCAGGTATAGCGGGAGAACGGATGGTCATCGTGACCGGCAACTCGCATGGTGCAGGCATCCCCCAGACCAACGCGAACCCCAGCCTCATACGCCGCCGACAAAAAGCCGATGGCCAGACGGTCGTTGCTGCAAAGGATCGTATTGGTCGTCAGCTTGCGGTCGCGCACGACACGGGAGCCCTCGCGAAATCCGATTTGCTCGAATTCCCAACCGGCCCCGGATGCCTGAATGAGCTGCGGCGTGTGGTTCAACCGCTCCATCGCCTTGATATAGGCCTGACGGCGCTTGTGAGCGTTCGGGTTTGCCGGGGTCTTCATTTCAAAGAAGGCAGGCGGTTCCCCGGTGCGGCAGAGGTAGTCCACAATCAGACCAATGCTCTGCTCGTTGTTTGACCCGACGAAGGCCTCACCGACAGTGCCAACGCTTGCGTCAAACAGCACCGTCGGCACGTCCTGGCAGAAGGCAGCGATCCTGTCGTGATCCGAGGTCCGCCCGAGTGGGGCCAGCAACACCCCGGCCGGTTTCAGCAGACGCAGGTTTTCCAGATTCTCGATCTCCTGCTCGGGATTGCCATGAGAGCCAAGCAAGACCGGCCGATAGCCCATACCGAGGATATGCGCCTCGATGTTGCGGGCGATTTCGGCAAAGAACGGGTCGGCCAGATACGGCACGACGATGCCGATGTTCTTTGTCAGTCGGCGGTTCTGATTGATTGCGTACAGATTGGGGCGATAGTCATAACGATCCAGCGCCGCTTCGATGCGCTGCCTCGTCGAAGCTCTGACGCTTGACGGGTCGTTGAAGAATTTCGAGAGCGTTGGCCGCGAGATGCCGCTAAGCGCCGCAAACTCTTCCATGTTTTTTATCTTCTTGGCTGCCATGCACGCGCTCGCTTCATTACTTCGGAAATAGGCAAGGCCGACTGCGGCCTTGCCCGGGATCATCCAGCAATGATAATTTACGCGCGGAAATTTTCACAGCCCGTTTCGGGAAAAGCTGCGCGGCACACGACTGCCAGGCTCAAAAGAAGCCCAATTTATTCGGATTGTAGCTCACCAGCATGTTCTTGGTCTGCTGATAGTGATCCAGCATCATCTTGTGCGTTTCCCGCCCGATACCGGATTGCTTGTACCCACCAAAGGCGGCATGCGCCGGATAGGCGTGATAGTTGTTCACCCAGACCCGCCCCGCTTCTATGTTGCGCCCAAAGCGATAGGCCCGCGTGCCATCGCGCGTCCACACGCCGGCGCCGAGGCCGTACATGGTGTCATTGGCTATTTCCAACGCTTCTGCTTCGTCCTTGAAGGTCGTCACCGAGACAACCGGCCCGAAGATCTCTTCCTGAAAGACGCGCATCTTGTTGTGGCCTTTCAGAATGGTCGGCTGCACGTAGAAGCCGTTGGACAAATCACCGTTGAGCCGCGCTGCTCCACCGCCGGTCACCACCTCGGCCCCTTCTTCGACCCCGATCGTCAGATACGACAGGATCTTGTCCTGCTGTTCCTGGCTGGCCTGGGCCCCCACCATCGTGGCCATATCACGGGGGTCCCCCTGCTTGATCGCCTCGACCCGCGCGATGCAGCGTTCGATGAAGGCTTCATAGATGTCTTCCTGAATCAAAGCGCGCGAGGGACAGGTGCAAACCTCCCCCTGATTGAAGGCAAACAGCACGAAACCTTCGACCGCCTTGTCGAGAAAGGCATCATCTTCGGCCATCACATCCGAGAAGAAGATATTCGGCGACTTGCCGCCCAGCTCCAGCGTGACCGGGATCAGGTTTTCGGTGGCCGCCTGCATGATGACACGGCCCGTCTCGGTCGATCCGGTGAAGGCGATCTTGGCGATTCGCGGTGATTTCGCCAGCGGACCGCCGACTTCCGGCCCCATACCGTTGACGATGTTCAACACTCCCGGCGGCAGCAGGTCAGCAATGACCTCGACAAGAACCATGATTGCAGCAGGGGTCTGCTCGGCCGGTTTCAGAACGATGCAATTCCCCGCCGCCAATGCAGGGGCCAACTTCCACGCGGCCATCAAAATCGAAAAGTTCCAGGGAATGATCTGGCCAACCACCCCCAATGGTTCGTGAAAATGATAGGCAACGGTGTCGTGATCGATTTGCGACATCGTGCCTTCCTGGCCGCGAAGTACGCCCGCAAAATAGCGGAAGTGGTCAACCGCAAGCGGGATATCGGCGGCGGTGGTCTCACGGATCGGCTTGCCATTGTCCCAGGATTCCGCTGTCGCGATCAGCTGCAGATTTTCCTCGATCCGATCCGCGATCTTCAACAGCAAGTTAGAGCGTTCAGCAGCCGAGGTCATGCCCCAGGCCTCCCTGGCGGCATGGGCGGCATCCAGCGCCAACTCGACATCCTCGGCCGTGGACCGCGCCACTTCACAGACCTTGGCACCGGTAATCGGAGTGATGTTGTCAAAGTACTGACCTTTGACCGGGGCCACGAATTGGCCTCCGATGAAGTTGTCGTAGCGTGTCTTGAATGGCGAAATATGCTCGCCCGCGATTTGCGTCTGTTCGTTCATGGGTTCCTCCTTCAGCCCCGGTCCTCCACCGGGATGCCAAAGAAGATGCGCAGCCCAGACGGCGCAGTCAGCCCGCCCACGGCTGCTGCCGTCGCCACCTGTCTCAGAACTGAGACAGGTCAGCGCTGGCGTCCGCCGATACCAAGCCGCTTCATCCGCCGGTACAGCGTTGCCCTGCCGATTCCGAGGTTGCGAGCTGCCGCAGAAACATTGCCGTTTGCCCGGGACAGTGCCCGGATGACCGCGGCCCGTTCTGCCTTCTCAAAGCCCGAGGGCCCATCCTCCCGCCCGAAGAGATCCGAGGCCGGGATGGTGGCGATTGGCCCAAAGGAACGCAGACCAAAGGCGCGGCGAGCGCCCCGTGTCGCGCCCAGCACCAGATCGTCCTGATCCACCGCCAGCAACATTGCAGATTCGCTGTCGGTGGTGTCAGCAACGATAATCCGCGCTGTGGGAAAGGCGGCCCGGAAAGTGTCCATCTCGATCTGGCGGGCGGTCTGGGTGACCGTCGCAGAGATCAGCCGATTGAAGGCTTCGGTCTGATCCGCCCGCGCGGAAGAGACGTCCAGCGCGCCGATCAGCTCCCCCTCAGGACCAAATATGGGCGCATCCATGCAGCTCATGCCGGAGTTGCGAGCGTGAAAATGCTGATCACGGTGGATGATCACCCGACGCCCCTCCGTAAGGCAGGTGCCGATGCCATTGGTGCCTTCCGATGCTTCGGACCAATCCGCCCCCGGCGTCAGCCCCCAGGCATCAAAAATCGCGACATCGCCACCAGCGATCCTTTGATCCAGCACAACGCCCTCGGCATCGGTGAGCAGCACGCCACAGCCCGACCTGCCCACAAGCTGAAACAAGGCATCCAGTTTTGACGCGGCCAGCCGCATCATAGGACCGCTGCGATCCCGTCGCTCCGCCAGCTCCTGCGCGCCAACTCTGCGCACACAGCGTTTTTGATCGGGGTTCAATCCGTGGTGATCCAACGAGCGCCGCCAGGAGGCCGCCAACCGAGATCGAGCCGCGGCTCCCGGCTGGCGAACCACTTCGATCACCCGAGCGGCATGATGCGTATCAAAAACCAAATCAACCTTCCTCCCGCCGCCAGCATAGTCGCTTTTGCGAGAAGTCGACAAAAACCTTTGTTCCAGCGTCCTCGGCAGCTGCCGCCTGACTTTCCAACGCCAGGGAGATTCTGCTCTTGCAGTTTTCGTACAGATCGGTACACCTTCAGTATGGTTAACAGATCGGTACACAAAATGACTGAACTCCCCCGCCCCCCGCTACCGCCCTTCACCCGCGAAACGGCCATTGCCAAGGTTCGTGCGGCCGAGGATGCCTGGAACAGCCGCTGTGCCGACACCGTTGCGCCTGCCTATACGCTGGATACAAATTGGAGAAACCGGGCTGAATTCCCGCAAGGTCGCGAGGAAGTGCATCGTTTTCTGACCGCGAAATGGCAGCGCGAGCACAACTACCGCCTGATCAAGGAACTCTGGGCTTTTACCGACAACCGAATTGCCGTGCGCTTTGCCTATGAATGGCAAGACGCTGCGGGCCAGTGGTTCCGATCCTATGGGAACGAGAATTGGGAGTTCGACGCGAAGGGCCGCATGGCGCATCGCTTCGCCTCGATCAACGATCTGAAAATCTCCGAGGATGAGCGACTGTTCCACTGGCCGCTGGGTCCGCGGCCTGAGGACCATCCCGGCCTCAGCGCGCTCGGGCTCTGATCCTCGCCGAAAGGTCCGGGGCCGCCAAAGGGCCCCGCCTCAGCGCGTGTTCGTCGCTTCCTTGACCCGCTGCATCGACCGGCGGCGGGTCAGGGTCAACCGCCGGATCAAGGCTATGACGAAAAGCGCACTCAGGATCAGCACGATTGTCGGTGCCGGAGCGCTGTCGAGGAAGAAGCTGGCGTAGGTGCCTGCCACCATCGAAACCATGCAGACGAACACCGAAACCCACAACATGCTGCGGAACGTCCGCACCACCAGAAAGGCAATTGCCCCCGGCGCGATCAGCAGACCGATAGCGAGGATAAGCCCCGCCGCTGACAAGGTGGCGACGATGGTCAGCGACAGCGCTGCCAGCAAGCCGTAATGCAGGAGCGTCACCGGCAGGCCAGACGCCCGCGCCTGGGCCGGATCAAAGCTGTGCAACAACAAATCCTTCCACTTCAGGAGCAATAGCGCCCCGACGCCGACCGAAATCACCAGCGCGGTCCACAGTTCATCCTGCTCGACCCCCAGCATATTGCCAAACAGGATGTGATCCAGATGCGCGTTGGTCTCCACCGAGACATAAAGGACGATGCCAAGCCCGAACATTCCGGAAAAGACCACACCCATCACCGTGTCTTCCTTGACGCGGCTATTGCCGGACAGGAACCCGGTCGCAACGGCACACAGCATGCCCGCGCCGAAAGCCCCCAGTATCAGCGGAAGGCCCGCGATATAGGCCAGCACGATCCCCGGCAGCACCGCATGGCTGACCGCATCGCCCATCAGCGCCCAGCCCTTCATCACCAGAAAGCATGACAGCAGCGCTGTCGGCACCGAAACGATGACCGAGATCAGAAAGGCGTTCTGCATGAAGGCGAACTGAAACGGCATCAGCAGGGTTTCCAAGTCCATCATGCGCCCTCCTGCTGGGCTTCGGGACCGCGCCGCAGCGCCTCGCGCGCCTTGCGCCGGGCCGCCAGCAGCCCGTGTTTCGGGGCAAGGACAAAGACCGCCAGGAAGATCAGCGTCTGTAGCGTCACGATGATGCCGCCAGTGGCCCCGTCGAGGAAATAGCTGGCATAGGCGCCAAGGAAACTGGTCAGCGCGCCGATCAGCACCGACAGCAGGATCAGCCGCGGAAAACGGTCGCAGAGCAGATAGGCGGTGGCACCGGGCGTCACCACCATGGCGATCACCAGAAACGCGCCCACGGTCTGCATCGCCGCCACGACGGAGGCCGACAGCAGTACAAAGAACACCGCCTTGAGCAGCCCCGGACGCAGGCCGATGGTACGGGCGTGGTTCTCGTCAAAGAAGGTGACCATCAGGTCTTTCCATTTTGCCATCAGCACCGCCAGCGAGACAAAGCCGATGATCGCCAGCTGCAGCGTGTCCTCCGGCGTGATCGCCAGGATATTGCCCATGGTGATGGTCTGCACCGACACCGACATCGGGCTGATCGAGACGATGAACAGGCCAAGACCGAAGAAGGAGGTGAAGATCAGCCCGATGATCACATCCACCTTGAGGCCCGAGCGTTCTGACAGGAACAGCATCGCACCCGCCGCCAGTCCGCCCGCAATGAAGGCGCCCAGCGCAAAGGGCAGGCCCAGGATGTAGGCGCCCGCCACCCCCGGCACCACCGAATGCGAGAGCGCGTCGCCGATCAGCGACCAGCCCTTGAGCATCAGATAGGCGGAGAGAAACGCGCAGACCCCGCCGACCAGTGCAGAGACCCACATCGCATTGGTCATGTAGCCATAGGCAAAGGGTTCCAACAGATACTCCATCACGGCTTGCCCTTCGCCTTGGAACGGCCCTTGCTGGTCTGGGTTTTCTCACCGTACTGCACGAAGGGGCGCTCGTCGTCGGTCAGGATGGTGACCTTGCGGGTGTCGCCGTCCTCGTGCAGCGCGTCGCCGCCGAGGGTGAAATGGCGCAGCACCCCGCCAAAGGCATGTTCCAGGTTCGCGCGGGTGAATGTGGTCTCGGTCGGGCCGAAGCCCAGCACCGTGCCCTTGACCAGAACGGTGCGGTCGCAGAATTCCGGCACAGATCCGAGGTTGTGGGTGGAGACCAGCATCACCCGGCCTTCGGCGCGCAGTTCGCGCAAAAGGGCGATGATCTGCTCTTCGGTTTTCACATCGACGCCGGTGAAGGGCTCGTCCAGCAGGATCACCTGCCCGTCCTGCGCCAGGGCGCGGGCCAGGAACACCCGCTTGCGCTGGCCGCCCGACAGCTCGCCGATCTGGCGGTGGCGGAAATCCTGCATGTTGACGCGGGCCAGCGCCTGATCGACCGCCGCGTGGTCCGCCGCCTTGGGGCGGCGCAGGAAGCCCATGTGGCCATAGCGGCCCATCATAACCACGTCCTCGACCAGCACCGGGAAGGCCCAGTCGACCTCCTCGGACTGGGGCACATAGGCGACCAGGTTCTGCCGCAGCGCCTGCTTCACCGTCATGCCCAGAATGCGGATCTCGCCCTCGGCCGCGGGAACAAAGCCCATGATCGCCTTGAACAGGGTCGATTTGCCCGCGCCGTTGACCCCGACCAGCGCCGTGACGGTGCCGCGTGGAATGTCAAAGCTGGCGTTCCACAAGGCGGTATGACCGTTGCGGTAGGTGACCGTGACATTGCTGGCGGAAATCCCGCTGTCGGCGGCGCTGGTGTTCATCTTGAGGCTCTCGCTGGCGTCTAACATTCGGCAGTCCCGCAGAGTTACACACAGAAATCGTGCTTTGTGAAATGAAACACCCCGCGGATCGGCTCCGCGGGGTGAAAATATGCTGCAATTGACGTCAGTTGGTGACCTCCGTCAGACCTTTGACCACAGTCTGCGAGGTGACCTTGAGAAGATCAAGATAGGTCGGCACCGGACCGTCCGCCGCACTCAGCGAGTCAACGTAAAGCTCCCCCCCATAAGCGGCACCAGTTTCGCGTGCGACCTGCTGCGCCGGAGCCGTGTTGACGGTGCTTTCGCAGAACACCACGGGGATGTCATTGGCCCGCACCCCGTCGATGACGCTGCGCACCTGTTGCGGTGTGCCCACCTGATCCGCGTTCATCGGCCAGAGGTACAATTCCTTCATTCCGAAATCCCGCGCCAAATAGCTGAACGCGCCCTCACAGGTCACCAGCCAGCGTTTCTCCTCCGGGATTTCGGCGATGGCACGGCGCAGCGGTTCGATGGTGGCCCGCAGCTGATCTTTGTAGGCATCTGCGTTCTTTACGTAGGTTGCCGCGTTCTCAGGATCGTGTTCGACAAATGCCTCGACGATGTTGTCGATGTAGATCAAGGCATTGTCGAGCCCCATCCAGGCATGCGGATTCGGCTTTCCTTCGTATGATCCAGCAGCGATCGGGATCGGGTCGATACCTTCGGTCAGGGTAACGGAAGGCACCCCCTCAAGGTTCGACAGAAACTGTTCAAACCACAGCTCAAGGTTCATGCCGTTCCAAAGGATCAGATCCGCATCCGAGGCGCGCACGATATCGCGCGGCGTTGGCTCATACCCGTGAATTTCCGCCCCGGGCTTGGTCACTGAAACGACTTCCGCAGCCTCGCCTGCCACATTGGCGGCCATGTCGGCCAGAACGGTGAAGGTTGTCACCACCTTCATCTTTTCCCCGGCAATGGCAGCATTCGCAGCGAAGGTCGCCAAAGCCACCGCCGACGCTGTCTTGAGCAGATGAGTGAACATGCGATTCTCCGTGTTCTGGTGTTCTCGAAAGCATCGTTAATGCAAATCATTCTCAACTGTCAATGAAATTGAGAATGATTTGCAACTATGGCGACCGAAGGAGACCAACCCGCCTGGTGCTGTCTCCACCGGTTATGGGACGCCTCGGCGGCGGCCTTGTGCACCGAACAACAGGTTACAACGCCATGTGCTGCCACAGGTTAGAAACGTAACGTCTTGCGCGCGCGCCGAACTAATGACACCGGCGGGCCAGACGGCTGGCCTCAATCCCCCAGCCGCTCACGCCGTTCAGACTGTTTTGGGAGCGTGACGCGGCTGCCGCTTCACCCCATCGGGCGTTACGGACATCATGGACAGCATGTGATCCGCGTTCTGCATGCGGTGCCGCAGCATTTGCCGCGTCAATCGAGCGAGATCCGCGGCATATTCGGGCCGCTGGGATACGTCCTCCAGCTCGCCCTGCCCGGCCCGATCGAACAACAGCGGCGGCAAGTCGGCCGCAAATTCCACGAGGGTGAACCTGTCATCGCGCAAAATGCCAAGGCAGCTGTCACTGGCCGAGGTTCCCAGGTCCTGCTGCCAGCGGGTCGGCGCCACAGGATCTGAAAAATCCAGTTCTGAGAAGGAATACCGCCGCCAATCGTCCGGCTGCTCCCCCCGCAGCAACGGCAGCAGCGACCGGCCATCCATCGCATCAGGAATGTCCTGCCCGATCCAATCCAGAATGGTCGGGGCGATGTCGATCGACTCGGTGATCTCTGTCAGCTCGGCCCCGGCGTGGGCCTGATTGTCCGGCAACCGGATGATCAGCGGCGTGTGATAGGCCGCATCATAGACCGACATTTTGCCCCAGGCATGACGATCACCAAGCATTTCCCCGTGGTCTGCAGTCAGCACCAGCATCGTGTTGTCGTACTGACCACTGTCTTTCAGGAATTGGATAACCCGCCCGATGTGATGGTCCACCTCAGTCGCCAATCCCAGGTAAACGGCCCGCAGCGTGCGCACCGCGTCATCCGTCGGCTCAAGATCCGGAAACCCCTCGACAAAGCTTGCCACGGTGCCTGCCTGCAGCGCCGGGCCGAAAAACGGGTGCATCGCGGCTTCCTGCCCCGCCGTCTCCAGACGGACGGGCAGGGGCAAGCTGGCCGGGTCATACATCTCGTTATACGGAGCCGGAGCCACGAGCGGCGGATGCGGACGTATATAGGTTAGATGCGCAAACCAGCTGTCCTGGTGGTAGCCTGCCATCTTGCCCAGAAAGGAATCGGTCAGGAATGCGGTATCGCTGTCTTCTGCCGCATAGAGCGCCGGATCGTTCAACCGCGGTGCACCGCCATCGGGCGAAACCGGGCGGTAGATGTCCCAGTAGTCGTCAAAGGCATATCCCCGGCGCAGCAGATGCGACCGCCAAGGATAAGACATCTCCATCCGCATCTCGGTCATTTCATGGAACCCATGCATCAGATATTCATAGGTTCTCAGCGCCGGATCATTGGCATCGAAGACGCGCGGATCCTGCGCAGTATCGGTGTAGCCGAAGAGCATCGGCAGGTAACCGGACTTGCGCATCTCGGTGGCGATGTTGGGGGTGTCGTGGCGCAGCGGTGTTCCGTTGCGCACGGACCGATGGTTCATCGCATATTGTCCGGTGAGAATGGATGCCCGCGATGGCCCGCAGGGATTGGTCACCGAAAAGTGCCGCGAGAACGACACGGCTTCCTGCATGAACTCACGGATGTTGGGCAGTGCAACGTGTTGGGCCAGCGCCCCCGAAAGACAATCAGCGCGCAGCTGGTCGATGATCACGAACAGGACGTTGCGGGGCTTTGACCGGGTGGCAGGCATTCAGGGATCCTTGCGGGCGCGAATCGAGTTCTAGTTACGCCCACAGTGAAGAAACACGTTGGAAAGACAAGGATCACCACGCGGCCTGCCCTGCAACGTGGCTTCATCGGCGGTACCCGTCCCTGCCGCGGAATGCGGCTGACAGCCGGAAATCAGGGCCTCGGTCAGCCGGACGGATGCCTGCGCTCTTCGATCACCGCGAGCGCCGTGGCAAGCGCCTGTTCGATGCTCAAATCGCTGGTGTCGATCAGGACCGCATCATCGGCCGGCCGCAGCGGCGATTCCGCGCGGTTCATGTCCCGGTCGTCACGCGCCTTCACATCCGCCAGCACCTCATCCAGGGTGATGACCTTGCCAGCCGCGGTCAATTCCAGGAAACGCCGCCGCGCGCGCACTTCGGCGCTGGCGGTGACAAACAGTTTCACCTGGGCATAGGGGCAGATAACGGTCCCGATGTCGCGCCCGTCAAGGACAGCTCCGCCAGCCCGCCGTGCAAAGGCACGTTGGAAATCGACCAGTGCCGCGCGCACCTCGGCGATCACGGCAACCTTGGAAGCGGCCTGTGCAACTTCCGGGCCGCGCAGGTCCTCGCGGGCCAGATCCTGCGGTGTCAGCGACTGGGCGGCCTCGACGGCCGGGACACCTTCCATGGTCTTGGCGCCAACCGCCCGATACAGCAGACCCGTGTCAAGGTGGCCGAACCCGTAATGAGCCGCGACCGCCTTGGAGATTGTCCCCTTGCCCGCCGCAGCAGGCCCATCAACGGCAATGGTAAACGTCTCGCTCATGTGCGCTCCAGCTTGGCTCCGAGGCTGCCCATCAAGCTTTCGAAAATCGGGAAAGATGTCGCAATCGGGCTGCCGTCATCGACCGACACCGGGTTCTTTGCCCCCATCCCCATCACCATGAAGGACATGGCAATGCGGTGATCCAGGAAGCTTTCACAGGTGGCGCCGCCCGGCACACCGTCGATACCGAGGCCGGTGACTTCCCACCAGTCCTCGCCTTCTTCGACGGTGACACCATTGGCGCGCAGGCCCTTGGCCATCGCATCAATGCGGTCGCTCTCCTTGACGCGCAGCTCCTTGACGCCCGCCATCATGGTCTTGCCTTCGGCAAAGGCCGCCACCACCGACAGGACCGGGTATTCGTCGATCATCGACGCCGCGCGTTCCGGCGGAACCTCGATGCCCTTCATGTTCGGCGAAAACTTGGCGCGCAGGTCGGCAACCGGCTCGCCGCCCTCTTCACGCATGTTTTCAAAGGTCAGGTCGGCTCCCATGTCCTGCAGGGTGTAATACAGTCCCGCACGCGTCGGATTGAGGCCGATGTTCGGCACCAGCACGTCCGATCCTTCGGTGATCAGCGCGGCGCACACCGGGAAGGCTGCCGAGGACGGATCGCGCGGCACGGCGATCTCCTGCGGCGTCAGCTCCGGGCGACCGGTCAGGGTAATGACGCGGCCCTCTTCGGTTTCCTCGGTGGTGATCTCGGCCCCGAACCCTGCCAACATCCGTTCGGTATGGTCGCGGGTGGCCTCCTTTTCGATCACCACGGTCTTGCCCGGCGCATTCAGCCCCGCGAACAAGACGGCCGACTTCACCTGTGCCGAGGGCACCGGCACTTCGTAGCGCACTGGAACCGGGTCTGCGGCACCGACAATCGTCATCGGCAGCCGACCACCGCTGCGCCCCACGGCTTGGGTGCCGAACAACGCCAGCGGATCGGTCACACGCGCCATCGGTCGTTTGTTCAAAGAGGCATCGCCGGTGAACGTCGCGGTGATGGGCGATGTCGCCATCACCCCCATGATCAGCCGCACCCCGGTGCCGGAGTTGCCGCAGTCGATCACGTTGTCCGGCTCGGCAAATCCACCGACGCCGACACCGAACACCGACCAGTTGCCGCCGCCGTGGTTCACCACCTCGGCGCCAAAGGCCTGCATCGCCTTGGCGGTGTCCAGCACGTCCTCGCCTTCCAGCAGTCCGGAGATCTTGGTTTCGCCCACCGACAAGGCCCCCAGGATCAGCGAGCGGTGCGAGATCGACTTGTCGCCGGGCACCTCCGCCACGCCGGTGAGCGGGCCAGAGCGGTGCGAGGTCATCGGGATGGGCGTGCCGTGTCCGGACATGGGGCTTCCTTCGTCTGTCGGTCGTTCGTCTGTTTTGTTTGCGTTATCGGTAGCGGATTGGCCGGAACCGGTCCAGCGCAATTGCCCACCGCGGCGCGGTGCCTCAGCCCAGGCGGCGGAAGGTCAGGTAATGCGGTGTGCGGCCTTCACGCAGGGCTTTCTGCTCGTATCGGGTCGAGATCCAGTCATCCCAAGGCTGGCGCCAGTCGGTGGGCCCTTCGGCCAGCCACTCGAACCCCGCCTTCGGCACTTCCTCCAGCGTCTGGCGGACATAGTCGGGAATGTCGGTGGCCACGCGGAAGATCGCGCCGGGTTTCAGGCAGCGGGCCAACGGCTCCAGATGCTCTTGCGTCACGAACCGGCGGCGGTGGTGACGGGCCTTGGGCCAGGGATCCGGGTAGAGCAGGAACGCCCGCGAGATCGACTGCGCGGGCAGAACATCCATCAGATCGCGGGCATCGCCGGGATGGACCGCGATATTGTCCGCCTTGGCACTGCGGATCTTGCCCAGCAGCATCGCCACCCCGTTGATGAAGGGTTCGGCACCGATGATGCCGACATCCGGGTTGCTGACGGCCTGGTGCACCAGGTGTTCGCCGCCGCCAAAGCCGACCTCCAGCCAGACATCCTTGCCCCCGAACAGCGCCTGCAAATCCAGCGGCGTGCGGTCCGGGTTCTCGTCCCACCCCACAGCACCGGGGCTCAGTTTGCCCAGATCCTCATCCAGATAGCGCTTCTGGCTGTCCTTCAGCGTCTTGCCCTTGAAGCGGCCATAGAAGTTGCGCCAGGGCGCACCACTGGCGTGTTTCTCGGCCGCGTTGGTGGCGGCGGGCTGGGCTTGCGCGGGCTGATCTTGACGGGGCTTCTGGTCGCCGGACATACGTCTGGCCTCCTGTTCAGGGTGTTGTCAACGGGCTGGCCGCTGCTGTGCCGCAAGCAGGCGCGCGGGTCAACCCGGCATTACCGGACAACCGCCCCGGTGCGCGCGCCCACACTTCCCAGCCCCCTCGCCACGGGTCTAGCGATGTTTCACTGGCTCGAGGGCAGCTCGCGCAGCACACCGGCTGCGGTCAGGCGCAGGCGACTGGGATACCACTCTGCCTGGGAAGGCGTGCGCAGCGTTTCAATCGCAAACGCCGGGTCGACCCCGCGCATCACCATGTAGGTGAGATAGTCGTGAATCTCGCGCTGGGTGTCAGAATAGATCCACGAACCAAATTCAAAGGGAGTCGACCAGCGCTCCGCCTTGCGCTCTGCCCGGTAAAAACTGTGCACCGCTTCAGGCGGCCAGCTGCGTTGATGAAACCCGATGCGAGATCCCGGTGTCATGCGTCGTTGGTTGCCAGCCAGAAAGACATCGACACAGGCACTGACGCAAATCCCGTCAACCAGCGTGTGCAACCCACGCGACAGCACCAGTTCTGCCAAGGCTTCCCCCGCATCGACACTGCCGCCGGCACTGTTCAGCTGCAACTGGGTGATTTCCGGGTGATCCGCCAGGATCCGGCGCATACGCTCCACATCTTCTTCCGATATTTCATCGGGTTCGCCCACGACACCCGTTTCGGTGTCATAGACCAGCGTGCCATCGGCCAAACCGAACTTCTGGGGCAGGTTTTCCGCCAGGGTTGCCACGCCGCACC
Source organism: Leisingera sp. S2M4 (assembly GCF_055398055.1). Taxonomy (NCBI): domain Bacteria; kingdom Pseudomonadati; phylum Pseudomonadota; class Alphaproteobacteria; order Rhodobacterales; family Roseobacteraceae; genus Leisingera; species Leisingera sp. S2M4. The sequence continues at coordinate 1,863,677 of NZ_AP040861.1, read as the reverse complement.
CCAGCCAAAGCGCAACAGCAGCGCATACCGAAATAACGCCCCTCAGAGCGGGGCACGAAACAGCGAAACTCTTGAACATACCAGGCGACCTTTCTCAGAGCGAAGCTCGCAGAATCCTAGTGGTACTATGGCGCAGAGTTCAAAAACGCTCCAGTCCGAAGCGCTCGCCCACTGCCGCAGGACGTCGAAAAAGAAAGAGCGGCCCGCGCGGACCGCTCTTCCTGCTGATTTTGGGTGCGTTTCAGGCGGTTCACACCGCCTTCTTCAGAGCTTCGGCCAGATCGGTACGTTCCCAGCTGAAGCCACCATCCGCCTCGGGTTGGCGACCAAAATGCCCATAGGCTGCGGTGCGCTGGTAGATCGGCTTGTTCAGCCCCAGGTGCGAGCGGATGCCGCGCGGGGTGAGGTCCATGACCTGATCAATCGCCTTCTCGATGGCTGCGGGCGCGACTTCGCCGGTGCCGTGGGTGTCGGCATAGATCGACAGCGGTTTGGAGACGCCAATGGCGTAGGACAGCTGGATGGTGCATTTCTCGGCCATGCCCGCGGCCACCACGTTCTTGGCCAGATAGCGCGCGGCATAAGCGGCCGAGCGGTCCACCTTGGTCGGATCCTTGCCGGAGAACGCCCCGCCACCATGCGGCGCGGCACCACCATACGTGTCGACGATGATCTTGCGACCGGTGAGGCCTGCGTCGCCATCCGGGCCGCCGATCACGAATTTGCCGGTGGGGTTCACGTGCCAGACGGTGTCGTCTGTCAGCCAGCCCTCGGGCAGGGTTTCGCGGATGTAGGGTTCCACGATCGCGCGGATATCCGCGGAGGTCAGGCTTTCGTCCAGATGTTGGGTCGACAGCACCAGCGAGCTGACGCCGACCGGCTTGCCATTTTCATAGACCACGGACAGCTGCGACTTGGCATCCGGCCCCAGTGCGGGCTCGGTGCCATTTTTGCGGACCTCTGCCAGTCGGCGCAGAATCGCGTGGCTGAACTGAATGGGCGCGGGCATCAGCGCGTCGGTTTCGTTGGTCGCAAAGCCGAACATGATGCCCTGATCGCCGGCACCTTCATCCTTGTCGGCTGCCGCATCCACACCCTGTGCGATATGCGCGGACTGCTCGTGCAGCAGGTTGGTCACTTCCACGGTTTCGTGGTGGAACTTGTCCTGCTCGTAACCGATGTCCTTGATGCAGGCACGGGCGATCTCATCGATCTTGCCCATGTAATCATGCAGCTTGGCCTGGTCGGACAGGCCAACTTCCCCCCCGATGACAACACGATTGGTGGTGGCGAAGGTCTCGGCTGCCACGCGTGCTTCGGGCTCTTCCGCCAGAAACGCGTCCAGCACCGCGTCTGAAATGCGGTCACAGACCTTGTCCGGGTGGCCTTCGGAAACCGATTCCGAAGTGAAAGTGTAGTTCATACGGGTCATGAAAGAGTGCTCCATTGGGTTCAGCCCGCCACGCCAGGAAGCCGTTGTGGCAGGTATCAAGCCGCATAACGCGGCACGACCGCGGGGGTCAATCTATATTCGATCTACGTTAAGCAGCTATGACCACAGTGCAAGCGCCCGCATCCGCCATCCAATCCCCACCGCCGCGATAAGGCAGACCAGTAGAACCGGCCAGTCTCCGGTCCGGCTGTACAATGTCGCCGCGAAAGGCTCCGGCAACCGGGCATCGATGCTGCCCGCCTTGCCGAGCGGCAGACTGTCGAGCAGCGCCCCATCCGGGCCAATCATCGCCGAAACCCCGGTGTTGGCGGCGCGGATCATGGGCAGCCCTTGCTCCAGAGCGCGCATCCGCGCCTGTACCAAGTGTTGATGGGGACCAGAGCGGGTGCCGAACCAGGCGTCATTGGTGAGCTGCACAAGCATCTGTGGCCGCTCGTCGGAGGCACCGACATCCTGAGGAAAAACAGCCTCGTAGCAGATCAGCGGCACGGCTCGCCCGATGGGGAGATCCATCACTTCGGCCCCGGGCCCGGCGGCATATCCCGCCCCGGCCTGCGACGCAAAACCATGGATACCAAACCGCGCCATGAAATCGCCAAAGGGCACATATTCGCCAAAGGGCACCAGATGCGCCTTGTCGTAGGTGCCGACGACTGCGCCGGTCTGATCCAGAAGGACGGCGGAGTTATAGTAGGCTCCGGCCTCCTCGCGCTGGATGCCGAGGAGAACCGGCACCCCGGCCGCACGCTCAGTGATCGCCCTCAGGGTCTCGTCGGCCCGGTTCAAAAGCAGCGGCACGGCTGTCTCCGGCCAGACGATCAGATCCGGGCGCGGGGTCACGGCTGAAAATTCCACGGCTCGGCGAACGAAATCCCAACGGTAATCTGGATGCCATTTCAAATGTTGTGGCGCGTTCGGCTGAACGATTCGCACGACAGTTTCCGTAAAGCGCGGCTCAGGTGGTGGGGGGGCAAGAAACGCGGCGCACGCCACCAGTGCCAAAGGCAGCAACGCCGCCAGCAGGCGTCGTTGCGCCAGGAGTGCAAGGGGCACAAAAGCCGCCAGCGTCGCGAGCGCCACTCCCTGTGGTCCGGTCCAGGGCAACAGGTCGGCCACCGGTGTGTCCAGCCAGAACTGCCCAAAGGCGGCCCAGGGGAAACCGGTCAGCACATAGGCCCGGGCAATCTCTGCCAACGACCACAGCACGACCAGCATCGCAATTCGCCAGGTCCCGACGCTGAAGCGCGCTGCCAACCCGAATGCCGCCCCCCAGAAAAGCGCCAAGCCCGCCGCGAGGAACAGCAATGCAAACGGCGCCATCCAGGCGTGGCGCTCCGGGTCGATCTGAAAGGGTTCGACGATCCACGACAGGCCAAAGGCGAAATACCCGAGGCCGAACAACCACCCCATCAGCGCAGCATGGCGAGCCGAAGAGGCGCGCAGCACCAGCCAGCCGGATACGGCCAGTGCGAGGGGCAGCACCGCAAGCAAATGCCACGGCGCCAGCGCCAGCGATGCCAAAGCACCATTGCCCAGCGCGAGCGCCCCGGGCAGCAAGCTGCGCGCGTGCCGGGCAGGCCGCAGCCTCAATGCGATCATGCGGCAGCGTCCGGCAACCGCACCCGCAACCGCTTGATGCGGCGCGGATCGGCATCCATGACCTCGAACTCGGCGCCCTCCGGATGCTCGATCACCTCGCCGCGGGCGGGGACACGGCCCGACAGCATGAACACCAGACCACCCAACGTGTCGATCTCTTCCTCGTCCACATCGTCATGGCTGGTCAGCGAATGACCGGTTTCCGCTTCGAACTCAGGCAGCGAGGTCCGGGCCAGCGCGATGTAGCAGCCGGGCTTTTCCTCGAACCAGGTTTGCAGCTCGTCGGCGTCGTGCTCGTCCTCGATCTCCCCGACCACCTGTTCGATCAGGTCTTCAATGGTCACCAACCCGTCCACGCCACCGTATTCATCGATCACCAGCGCCATGTGGCGGCGCTCGGCCTGCATCTTGGTCAGCAGAACCCCGATGGGCATGGAGGGGGGCACAAAGAGCAACGGACGCAACATCTGCGACAAATCGAAATCCGATGCGTCGCAGTTGAACCCGTGGGTCAGCGAAAAATCCTTGAGATGCACAAAGCCCAAAGGCGTGTCCAACGTGCCTTCATACACAGGGATGCGCGTGCAACCGCTTTGGCGGAAGACGTCAACCAGGTCTTCTTGGGAAATCGTGACCGGAACCGCCGAGATCTCCGCGGCCGGAATCGCCACATCTTCAACCCTCATGCGGCGCAGGTTCATCATGCCATGCGACGCGGGGCCTGATGCAGGTGGCGGGCTTTCGGCCAGTTCCACCGGCTGCTCGGGTGTGCTTCTGCGTCCCAGAAGCCGCGCCCAAAAGCCTGGTTTTGCGGGGGCAGGCGCCTCTGGTGCCCTGCCGTTGATATTGTCCAGCGCGCCATGCGCCGCGTTAGAACTGCCTTCTATGTCGCCCATCGGTCCTATCCAAAAGCCCCGTTCAGGGGGTATCCTCATCTATGATATATGGGTTCGCGATACCCATTTTGCCAAGTATCTCCACCTCAATATCCTCCATTAATGCAGCATCACGGTCCCGAATGTGATCATACCCGAGGAGATGCAACAATCCGTGAACGGTCAGATGACGAGCATGATCGGCCAGCGACTTGCCCGCCTCCTGCGCTTCGCGGGCGCATGTGTCATAGGCAATGGCGATATCGCCTAGCGGAATTTCCCCGGTAAAATCGGCCTCCGGAAGCGATGGCACGCCCCCGTCCTGCGCCGCCGCAAGCTCCTCGGCTGGCCAGCTAAGCACATTGGTCGGCTTGGCTTTGCCGCGAAATTCAACGTTCAGCTCGGCAATCCGCGCATCATCGCAACCCAACAGGGAGACTTCGCAAACCTCCGGGTCCAGTTCGAAATGGGACAGCACAACGGCGATCACCTCTTGCGCCATATGCTCCAGCCCGGCGTCCTGCCAGCGCTTGTCCTCGATGCTGATTTCAAGGGTCATCTTGTGCCTGCCAATGCGGAAACCGGTCGCGCACGCGTCCCGGCAAGTCGTGTCAATGGGGACCGCTCGCGCGGCCCCGTCCGGCCTCATGCCGGTTTTGCATCCGCGTCATAGGCTTCGATGATCGCCGCCACAAGCGGATGCCGCACGACATCACGGGCAGTGAAATAGTTGAAGCTGATCTTGGGGATCGTTTTCAACAACCGTTCCGCATCCGCCAAACCAGACTGCACGCCACGGGGCAAATCAACCTGACTGCGGTCGCCGGTGATCACCATGCGCGAGCCTTCACCGAGACGGGTGAGGAACATCTTCATCTGCATGGTGGTGGCATTCTGTGCCTCGTCCAGCACCACAAAGGCATTCGACAGCGTGCGGCCACGCATGAAGGCAAGCGGCGCGATTTCGATGCGTTTTTCCTCGATCAGCTTGGCCAGCTGCTTGCCGGGAAGAAAGTCGTTCAGCGCATCATAGAGCGGCTGCATGTAGGGATCGACCTTGTCCTTCATATCGCCGGGCAGATAGCCAAGCTTTTCGCCGGCTTCGACCGCTGGACGGGACAGGATGATGCGATCCACGTGGCCGGTAATGAACATGGAAACGCCCACGGCAACGGCCAGATAGGTCTTACCCGTTCCTGCAGGCCCGATGCCGAACGCCAGTTCATGCTCGAACAGGGACTGCACATAGGCCTTTTGCGCCTCGGTGCGCGGCTCCACCAGTTTCTTGCGTGTCTTGATTTCCACCCGGCCGCCGCGGAACATCTGCAACTGGCCGTCCGGTTCCGCGCTGTCTGCCTCGGGGCTCATCCGCAATTCGCGGTCGATATCACCAGTTTCGACGCTCCGGCCGGTTTCCAGGCGGTCATAAAGCGCGGTCAGCACCCCAGCGGCTTGTTCGCGTGCCGAATCCTCGCCCATCACCGACAACTGGTTGCCGCGGCGGACGATCTGAACGCCCAGTTTCTGTTCGATGTCAGCCAAGTTGCGGTCGTATTCGCCGCACAGGTCGATCAGCAAGCGGTTGTCGGGAAATTCCAGCAGCACTTCGTGGGTGGCGGTCTGGTCTTGCGCGTCATTCAGGGCACCGATGGCCAAGCTGATCTCCTTTATCAGGGTTACAGCTTCAGTCTGCCTGCGAAGTGGAAGTTGCGCAAGATCCGGCGCATGAATTTCACCGCGCTGAAACAAAACAGCCGCCCCGGAGGGCGGCTGAAAGACAGGCGGCAGCCGGGCTGGTTACAGCGCGTCGGCCAAGGTAGAGCCGGATTTGAACGGGCCAGTGGCCACATTGCGCGGCAGGTTGCTGTTGCAAACTGGCAGGCCATCCGGCGTGCGGCGCAGGTCAGCATAGCCTTCCAGGCCGTCGTCGATGATCCAGTGTTCACAGCCCTGCGGGTCCACCCAGATACCCGCGGTCATGTTCGACAGGTGGCTCGAGGAGCCATCGCCGAAATGCTGGTCGCGGGTCTTGTCAAAGGTTTCGGAACAGGCTGGGATCAGGGCCGCAGCCGCGAGGAGCAAAAGGGGTTTACGCATCAGCATGGGGTATGTCTCCTCAGCGCAGGCAATAGATTTCGACACGACGGTTCTGCGCCATGTTGGAGGCACTGGTGTTGGGCACGCGCGGGTCACGCTCGCCGTAGGCCCGCACATCGGCGATCCGGGCACCGACCGAGCGACCGACCTGCGCCACGGCATGGGCGCGACGTTGCGACAGACGGATGTTGTATTCATCCGAGGCGCGGCTGTCGGTGTGACCTGCCACGACGAAGGCCCGGGCCCCATTCGATCGCGCCTGCTGGAAGAATTCCGCCAGTCTCTGGCGGCCAGCGGCGTTGATGTGATGTTTGTCGGTTGCAAAGAACTGATCGGTGGGCATCACGCCACAAATGTTGCCACGGCGACAAACCGGCTTGCCGTCCGGGGTGACATGGGGAGTCATATACCCTTCGGCGCCGTCATCCATGACCCAATGTTCGCACCCATCAGGATCCACCCAGATCGTGGGAACGTAACGCTCCCCCTTGATGGTTCGCTGCCCGGTCTGCGCGCTGGCAGGCGCGGCTGCGATGCTCATGGCGGCGGCCGCGGCGGCGGCCAGCGCAAGCGCCTTGTTCAGTTTGAATGTCAACACAACCAGAATTCCTTCACCTAAGTTGCCCCAGGGCATTCGCCGCATATTGACCTCGAATATCAGGCCATAAAGGCAAAACTACCTGAATCTGATGCAGTTTACCTGCTAAAATTTTTATTAATCTGCATATATTGAGCGCGATTGCAAAACACTCGCGCGCTCTTAGGGTGAATTGTTCATCAAAGCGATGCAATTCCGCCGCGCCCCTAAAATGCATCAGGGACGTCTCAGCCTGACCAAGTGGCAAAGGTCGCGAACGACACGGGATTCGCGCCCCGTGTCGCGGCGGGATCAGTCGATGAGTTCTCCGGCAAGCGAATTGGCACCGGAAGACACGATGCGGACCCGCGCAAGATCACCGATCTGCCGGTCGCAATCGGCAACATGAACCGCATGCAGGTAGTCGGACTTGCCGACCATCTGCCCCGGGAAGCGCCCGGCCTTTTCAAACAGCACGCCCACCTCTCGGCCAACCATGCTGTCCTGAACCTCACGCTGCTGCCGCGTCAGCAAAGCCTGCAGGCGCTGCAACCGATCATCAGCCGCGGCAGGATCGACCTGCGGACGCTCGGCCGCCGGGGTGCCGGGACGGGTGGAATACTTGAAGGAGTAGGCGGTGCCGTATTTGACCTCTTCCACCAGGTCCATGGTGGCCTGGAAATCCTCCTCGGTCTCCTCCGGGAAACCGACAATGAAGTCACCGGAGATAAGAATATCAGGCCGCGCCGCGCGGATGCGTTCGATCAGGCGGATATAGCTTTCCGCGGTGTGGCTACGGTTCATGCGCTTGAGGATCTTGTCCGACCCTGCCTGCACCGGCAGGTGGAGGTAGGGCATCAGCTTGGCACAGGTGCCGTGTGCCTCGATCAGATCATCCTGCATGTCGTTGGGGTGAGACGTGGTGAAACGGATGCGCTCCAGCCCGTCGATCCTGTCCAGTTCCCAGATCAACTGGGCAAGCGTCAGATCGCCGTTGGGACCGGCGCCGTGGTAGGCGTTCACATTCTGACCCAGCAGGGTGATTTCGCGCACGCCCCGTTCCACCAGGTCCTGCGCCTCGCGCAGGATGCGGTCCGCCGGGCGCGAAACCTCGGCACCGCGGGTATAGGGCACCACGCAGAAGGCACAGAACTTGTCACAGCCTTCCTGCACCGTCAGGAAGGCCGTCGGGCCGCGCTTGGCCTTGGGACGGTTCTTCAGCTTCTCGAACTTGTCCTCCTCGGGAAAATCGGTGTCGAGAACCTTTTCACCCGCGCGCGCCTTGGCCTCCATCTCCGGCAGGCGATGATAGCTCTGCGGGCCGACGACCAGATCCACCAATGGCTGGCGACGCATGATTTCTTCACCCTCGGCCTGGGCAACGCAGCCTGCCACGCCGATCTTCAGGTCCGGCTTTTCGGCCTTCAACCCCTTGAAGCGGCCGAGCTCGGAATAGACCTTCTCCGCGGCTTTTTCCCGGATATGGCAGGTGTTGAGCAGGATCATGTCGGCGTCGTCGGCCGACTTGGTCTCCACGTAGCCCTCACCGCCCAGCGCCTCTGCCATGCGTTCGCTGTCGTAGACATTCATCTGACAGCCATAGGTCTTGATAAACAGCTTCTTCGGAGCGCTCATGCGGGTCAGCCTTCCAGCCAGGGTGGGTAAACAGCGGCCTGCAATACAGGCAAATGCCGCCGCTTGCAATGCGCTGCCATTTACCCGATTTTGTCCACAAAGGCCAGAAAGGCAAAGGGCAGACAGGCATGATGTATTCTTCGCTGCAGGCATTCCTCAAGGAAAGCAGCCCGCTTTTGGCCAAGGGGCCGGTCGCACTGATATTCGTCGAGGATGAGGTCGAGATCGCGACCACCTTGCGTCATCACCTGCAGTGCGGCTTTGACAGCGTCGTCGCGCTGATGCCGGATGCCTTTGATCTGCCGCAGGACGTAAACGCCAAGGTTCACAGGGTGCCCTATGACTGCCGCGGCGCAGAGGCGGTTCCCCGCGCCGTCAACGCCGTCATCGCCGCCGCGCAACCGGGCTGCTGGCTTTATTACTGCTACAACGCGGAGTACCTGTTCTATCCGTTCTGCGAAACGCGCAGCGTTGGCGAGATGCTGGCCTTCCACAGCGAAGAACGCCGCGATGCCATGCTGACCTATGTGGTCGACCTCTACGCAGGCGATCTTGAGGCCCACCCGAATGCCGTTTCCCTGGAGGCCGCCTACCTGGACAAATCCGGATATTACGCCCAGGCGCGAAAGGACCCTGCGACTGGCCACCCCAGAGAGCGGCAGCTGGATTTCTTTGGCGGCGTGCGCTGGCGCTTCGAGGAGCACATTCCCGCCCAAAGCCGCAAGATCGACCGTATCGCCCTGTTCAAGGCCCGGCCCGGACTGCAGCTGTTGCCGGACCACACTTTCAACGAGCAGGAATACAACACCTATGCCTGCCCATGGCACCACAACCTGACGGCCGCGATCTGTTCCTTCCGGACAGCCAAGGCGCTCAAACGCAACCCGGGCTCCGCCTTCGAAATCGACACGTTCCGCTGGCACAATTCCGCACCGTTCGAATGGCATTCCCGCCAGTTGCTGGACCTCGGTCTCATGGAACCCGGGCAATGGTTCTGACACCCACTGAACGGCCCACCACATCAGTGCTTTGCACCACTGATGTTATGTGTATATTTATCCAGCTTAAACGACATTATTCCCCCTGAGAGGCAGCATGGCCGCACCGCGCCAGAACATGAGCTATCGCGACATCAAGAAGGTCGTTCTGGACCGGATCGAAACGCAGATTTGGGCGCCGGACAGCCTGCTACCTAGCGAAACGGAACTGGCCGAGGAATTCTCCAGCACCCGCACCACGGTCAATCGCGCGCTGAGAGAGCTGGCCGAGGAAGGCTACCTTGAGCGCAAACGCAAGGCCGGCACCCGCGTGCTGAACGCGCCGATCCGCAAGGCGCAGTTCTCGATCCCGCTGGTGCGCGATGAGATCACCGCGACCGGCGCCAGCTATCGTTATGCCCTGGTCGAACGCAGCCTCATCCCGGCTCCGGCGTGGATTTCCGCGCGGCTGGAGCTGCGCCCCGAACAGAAGCTGATGCACGTGCGTTGCATGCATTACGCCGACAACGCCCCTTATCAATATGAAACCCGCTGGATCGTCCCGGATAGCGTCCCCGAAGTTCTCGACGCGGATTTCACCGAGTTCAGTCCCAACGATTGGCTGGTCAAGAAGGTACCTTTCACCAATCTCGAACTCAGCGTCATGGCGACCAAAGCCGATCAGATCGTGTCCGAATTTCTCGAAGCGCCGATCGGGGATCCGATCTTTACCGCCGAACGCATCACCTGGTTGCGCGGAACCCCGGTGACATTGGCAAAACTCTTCTTCGCGCCCGGCTACAAGATGACCACACATCTATAGAGAGCTAACGAAACTACGCAATTACCCTTGGGTAAACAACTGATACCCAGGATGGGCCACAGCGCGCAGGCTGGTGATCGGGGCCTCGTCAATCCAGGTCGTGCGCTCCATCACGAATAGCGCGTCCCCAACTTCACTGTTCAGCACACTTCGATCTGCGTCGGTGCCTCGCCGCGCATAGAGCCGGAGGTCGCATCGACTGTAAGGACGATTGCGGACCAGCCACTCATTCGCATTTTCCACTTCAAGATCAACCGCCTCGATCTCTGGCACGGTTTCGAGGCAGATCCAGCGATCCTCGAAGATGTAGGGGGCCTCGTCGCATAGATGCAGGGATTCGACGCGCAGCATCCGGCGTGGCTCGGGCAGTGCGAAATTGGCCATGATCGCCGGAGGCGTGTCCTGCACTGTCTTGCGGATCAGCTGATACCGGTAAGCGCAGCCTTTTTGCTCCACCTCCAGGCGCGTAATCGGAATGTTCAAAGTGGCCCGGGTCACGGGATCGCGCCGCACCATGGTGCCACCCTTGCGGCGACGTTCGACAACACCGCTTTCGGCCAGATCGCGCATTGCCCGATGGACGGTGGAGCGGGCGCAGCCGAAACGCGCCGCGAATTCCTCGTCTCGGGGCAACTTGTCGCCCGGTCCATAGGTCGTATCCAGGATCATCTGGCGGATGCTGTCGCGGATCGATCTCCAGGAATGGCGTGGCTTGCCCGTCATGCCTCTCTCCCAACTGCATCACAAATAGGCGCGAATGCGGAATTTGTCGTCACTTGTTCACAGGTGAAACAACACCGTATAAACCGTGATTGACATTATTATGTAGCTACATATTAATCTAAAGCACCGACAAAACAAGGCTGATTCTGCGCGGCCCAGCCCCCGCGGCAACAGATGCAACAACAGACGGAGGATTGCAGAGATGCAAAGACGTGAGTTTTTGAAGGCCGGCGCCGTGGGTGCCGCGGCAACGGCCCTGGCCAGCCCCGCCATCGCCCAGGACAAGATGCAGTGGAAAATGGTCACCGCCTGGCCCAAGAACCTGCCCGGACCCGGCGTGGCGGCGCAGATGCTGGCAGACCGGATCACCACCCTGTCCGGCGGTCGCATCGAGGTAAAACTCTTCGCCGCAGGCGAGCTGGTCCCGGGCCGCGGCGTGTTCGACGCCGTCTCCGAAGGCACCGCCGAGATGTATCACGCGGTTCCCGCCTACTGGGGCTCCAAGTCCAAGGGCATCCTGCTGTTCGGCTCGCAGCCCTTCGGCCTGCGCGCGGATGAGCAATTCGGCTGGCTCTATCACGGCGGCGGTCAGGCCCTGTACGACGAAATGTATGGCCGTTTTGGCATCAAGCCCTTCCTGTGCGGCAACTCCGGCCCGCAGTGGGGCGGCTGGTTCAAGAACGAGATCAACTCGGTCGAGGATCTGAAGGGTCTGAAGTTCCGCACCACCGGTCTGGCGTCGGAAATGGCATCCAAACTGGGCATGGCCGCCGAGGCCACCAGCGGCCCCGCGATGTTCCAGGGCCTGCAGACCGGCGCATTGGACGCGGGTGAGTTCATCGGCCCCTGGACCGACAGCGCGCTTGGCTATTACCAGGTTGCCAAGAACTACTACTGGCCCGGCGTCGGTGAGCCGTCCTCGGCCGAGGAATGCGGCGTCAACGCCGATGTCTTTGCCGCCCTGCCCGAAGACCTGCAGCAGGTCGTGGCGCTGGCCTGCGAGAGCCTCTACAACCCGGTCTGGACCGAATACACCACCAAACACGCGCTGGCGCTGAAGAAGATGGTGGATGAGGACGGCGTACAGGTGAAGATGTTCCCGCAAGATGTCATCGACGCGATGGGCGTCGCCGCCAAGGAAGTGATCGCAGAGCTGCGCGAGGACGAGGACGAGCTGGTGCGCCGCATCACCGAGAGCTTCATCGCCTACCGCGACAGCGTCGGCGGGTACATGACCTTTGCCGACAACGGACAGATGAACGCCCGCGCCGCGGTGATGGGTTACTGATACGCTTGACTGGAACCGGCGCCCGATCCTGTCGGGCGCCGGTTTTTTGATGGGGAGGACGCAGAATGCTTTGGGTCGCTGACAGGCTGGATGGCCTCAACCGGCAGCTGGCGCGGGTGATCCGCTGGCTGGCGCTGATGATGGTGCTGGCGCAGTTTGCCATCGTCGTCGGACGCTATGTGTTTGGGGTGAACTCGATCGCGGCGCAGGAAAGCGTTCTGTACATGCACGCCACCCTGTTCATGCTGGCGGCGGGCTATACGTTGCTGGTCGACAAACATGTGCGGGTGGACGTGTTCTATGCGGGCCTCAGCCCCAGCGCGCAGAGGCGGATCGACATCTTCGGCCACTTGTTTCTGCTGCTGCCATCGATGGCGGCGCTGCTCTACTGGTCCTGGCCCTCGGTGCGCAACTCCTGGAAGATCCTCGAAGGCCCGATCGCCGTGGGCGGGATCGAGGCCGTGTTCCTGCTGAAATCGCTGATCCCCGCGTTCTGCGTGCTAGTCATGCTGCAATCCGCCGCCCTGCTGATCCGCCTGTTTGCCGAAAGACCCGCCAATGACTGAATATCTCGACGTGATCATGTTCGCCGCGCTGATGGCGGCGATCCTTCTGGGCTTTCCGGTGGCCTTCAGCATTGCCGGTACCGCCATCCTGTTTGCCTATCTCGGCTGGCTCCTGGGGGTGATGGACGTCACCCTACTGGGGGCGCTGGGGCAGCGGGCCTTTGGCCTCATGAGCAACGAGGTGCTGATCGCCATTCCGCTGTTCGTGCTGATGGGCGCAATCCTCGAAAAGAGCCGCATCGCCGAGGAGCTGCTGGACACCATGGGGCGGCTGTTCGGGCAGCTCAAAGGCGGCTTGGGCATCTCGGTGGTGCTGGTGGGCGCGCTGCTGGCGGCCTCCACGGGCATTGTCGGGGCCACGGTGGTGGCCATGGGCATGATCGCCCTGCCCGCGATGCTGCGTGCAGGCTATGATCCGCGGGTCGCATCCGGCATCGTCTGCACCGCGGGCACCCTGGGTCAGATCATCCCGCCCTCGACCCTGCTGATCATTCTGGCCGACGTGATGTCCAACGCCTATCAGCAGGCACAATACGAGCAGGGAAAATTCTCGGTCGAGGCGCTGTCGGTGGGGCAGTTCTTTGCCGCGGCGCTGATCCCCGGACTGGTGCTGGTGGTGCTGTATCTTCTGTACATTCTGGCACGCGGCTTTCTGCGGCCGCAGGACATGCCTGCCGCCCCGGCGGAGATGGCCCGACCCAGCCGAGGTCAGGTTCTGGGCGCCGTGGTGCCGCCGATCCTGCTGATCTTTGCCGTCCTCGGGGCCATCCTCGGCGGCATTGCCACCCCGACCGAAGCCGCATCGGTGGGCGCCATCGGCGCGCTACTGATGGCGGGGCTGCGGGCGGGCGGGCCTGCGCGGATCATCATGCTGGGCGCGGCGGCGCTGATCCTGCTGGGCATCCTGTCCGGGCTGCACCCGGTACGGCTGCAGCGCAGCGATCTCAGCACCACGGACTTTGCCGCAGGCATCTTCTATGCGCTGCTGACCGCGCTGGGAGCCATTGCCATCCTCATGGCGCTGCGCAGCGGGCTGAAGAAGCGGGTTCTGCACGAGGCGGTGACCTCCACCACCACGATGACGGCGATGATCTTTGCCACCATCCTGGCCGCGGGCATGTTCTCGCTGGTATTCATCGGCCTTGGCGGAGAGGAACGCGTGGCGCATATCCTTGGCGACATGCCCGGCGGCCCGACCGGCGCGCTGCTGTTCTGCATGCTGCTGATCTTCGTGCTGGGGTTCTTCCTCGATTTTGTCGAGATCTCGGTGATCGTGCTGCCGCTGGTGACGCCGACGCTGATCCTGATGGGGCATGACCCGGTCTGGCTGGGCATCCTGATCGCGATCAACCTGCAGACCAGCTTCCTGACGCCGCCCTTCGGCTTTTCACTGTTCTACCTGCGCGGCGCGGCGCCCAGCGAGATCACCACACGCCATATCTACCAGGGGGTAATTCCCTTCATCGGGCTGCAGGCCGTCGGGGTCTTGCTTGTCTGGCTGGTCCCCAGCTTGGCCACGTGGCTGCCTTCCGCGATCTTCTGATCGCGGCGCAGCTCGTTAAGCACGCATATTCCAAGGCCGGGCTCTGAGCCCGGTCACCTTGCTGCACGTGGCGCGCGGCGCACTTGCGACGGGGCAACGCCAAAATGCCTGCGAAACGCAGTGGCAAAATTGGCCGCGGAGCTGTAGCCCGCCAGCCGTGCCGCCTCTTCAACGCTCGACTGGTCCGCCTCCAATCTGCTGCGCGCCATCTCCAGCCGAAGCCGCCTCACATGTGTCAACGGAGCGCAGCCGTGGACGGTGTGGATCAGCCTTCGCAAACCGGACAGGCTCAGCCCGGCCTCGCGGGCCAGATCCTGAAGCGACGGCAAGGGGCCGGAGTGCCGGGCAAGCGCATCAATCCTCCGTAGCTGCATTTGCTCCCGCGCGGTAAGTCGGCAGTTCTGCTTTTGACCAGAGAGGCTGGCAAAACTTCCCGCCACCAACCCCAGCGACATCGCCTCGGCCTGCAGCCGTTCGACCGGTGTGGCAAACCCCGGTGTCCGCACCAAGGCTTCCAGCAGGCGGATATCCTCGTTGGTCGCAAGCCATTCAAAGCGTTGAAGATCCTGCCCCTGCCCTGGCAGCGTCAGCCCGTTTTCATCCAACCACGCATGAGACATCTGGATACTGATCTTGCGCACGTAATCCGCGGGCCGCGATCGCCGCACGAACGGCTGGCACTCGTCAACCGAGGTCAGTACCAGCTTGACGGGCTCCCCGGGCCGTCGCCCCAGCTTCATCGGTTTCCCCGCAAGCTCTGCGTCGGCAATGCCATCCAGAAAGCAGTGCAGGATCACCCCCGGCTTGCGATGGCTGTTCACTTCGAACTGCTGGCGTGCCGTCGCGTTCAAGGTATGCAGCCCGAAGCCCTCTCGCAGCTGAAGCGCCGTCACCACGCCGTCAAATACCCCCTGCCCCGGGCAGTCGGTCGCGCTCGACCAGTCCAGATTTCGTTCGAAATCGACTACGTTTGGAAGAGTATCTGCACGCCCGGCCATGTATGTGCTCCAGAGAGTTCATCACCCCAGTCGGCTGGGCAGCGATACTTTTGCGCGTTCTGCAAAGACTTTTGAACAATGCGCAAAGATGGCTGTCTGGCAGGGAACCGAAAAGCAGTCTAGCTACCCGAGTTAAATAGTCAACTACTCTAGGATAGCACCATGCCACGGATGACACTGCGTTTTTTGATGCTGGCAGGAACGGCCTTGGTCGTCCCCTTGGCGGCCTTCGGCCAAGACAGCACCCCTCTGTTGCTGGACACAATTCGCATTGAGGCGTCGGATGCGCAGAGCGTATTGGGCAATGACGTGATTACCGAAGAGGAGCTGGACGCCCGTAACCCCTCCAGCACCAAGGATGTCTTTGCCGGCGAAAGCGCTGTCACCACTGGCGGCGGCGCGGCGATTGCGCAGAAGGTCTATGTGAACGGGATCGAGGAAAGCCTCTTGTCGGTCACCATCGACGGCGCGCGCCAGAACAAATCGGCCTTTCACCACACCGGCAATGTGCTGCTGGACCCCGAATTGCTGAAATCGGTCGAGATCACCAAGGGCCTGGCCCCCGCCGATGCTGGCCAGGGCGCGCTGGCAGGCTCAATCGCCTATGAAACCAAGACCGCAGGCGACCTGCTGGAAGAGGGCGAAACCTTCGGCGGCCGGGTGAAACTGGGCACCAGCGACAACGGCACCGACCAGGACAGCGCGCTGGCCATCTTTGGCCGCCAGGGCGGATTTGAGTACCTTCTGAATGCCACCCGCCGTACCGGTAGCGATTATGAGGACGGCGACGGCAACACAGTGCTGGGCACCGGCGCTGACCTCACAGATTACGTCGGCAAGTTTGCCTATCAGTTCGACAGCGGCCACCGATTTGAATTCGCCGCCTCACAGACCAAGGACAACGGCCTGCGCGCAGCCCAGGCAGGTCCCGGCGGCATCCTCTTCATCCGCCCGGATTTTGCCGGGGTCGCCTCTGGCCCCAGCGTCCTGACCGAGGGGCTGTCGCGCCGGACCTCCTATACGCTGACCTATACAAATGCCCAGGCGCAGGGGATCTGGGCCCCCACCATCCAGCTGAGCCACAACGAGCAGGAAATCGATGCCAGCGGCGTCTACGGCACCAACAAGAGCCTCAGCGGCACATTCAAGAACCGATTTGCCATCAGCGGCGGCTCTCTCACCGCGGGCTTCGACTTCTTTAACGAAACCGCCGAGGGCGAAGGCCGCGGGCCGGGGCCCTTCGGCAGCTCCGGGCGTGAGAAGCTGCGCAACCTGGGCGTCTTTGCTCAGGCGCGTCAGGACCTGGGGACACGGGTCTCGGTCAGCTATGGTGCTAGGTATGATGCTCAGAAGTTCACCGGTGCTGATGATGGGCCGGACGGCCCGACCAAACTCTCGGAAAGCGGCTTCAGCGCCAATGGTGCGGTCGATGTGATCCTGTCGGACAACTGGACCCTGAATGCAGGTGTGGCCTCGACCTGGGGCGGTTACGAGCTCGGCGAGGCGGCACTGGTCAACTTTGGCACCGCCTGGAACTATGACGGCTTCACCGCGTCGCGTGCCAAGGCGGGCCGCATCGGTCTGCGCTTCGACAATGGCGTCTGGAAGGCCAGCGCAGCCGTGTTCCGCACCGATGTCGACGACATCACCGCGGTGCTGCCCTCGGCCGGTGTCCGCGGAGCGACCGCCGACCTGACCAGCCAGGGCATCGATGCTTCGCTGGAATACAACTGGGGCGTCGGCTTTGCGCGGCTGAACTGGACCTATGCGGATGTGACGATGGATGGCGATGCCGTCGGCTCCACTGCCTACTACCTGGGCCGCCCGATGGGGCAGATCATCGCGCTGGAAGGCGGCTGGGCTCTGAACGACCAGTGGCAGTTCGGCGGCACCGCCGAGATCGCCCGCGAATACAGCGACGCCCCGGCGCCGTTGCCCGGCTACGAGGTGGTGAACGTCTATGCCTCCTACACGCCGCGCAGCCTCGGCAATCTGGAAGTGCGGCTCGATGTGCGCAACCTGTTTGACGAGACCTATGCCAGCCGCAGCTCCGACGGGGTGGATTCCAGCCGGGTGATCGCGCTGAACGAACCCGGCCGCACCATCGGTCTGACCGCACGGCTTAAGTTCTGAACCGCCGCGAAACAGTCAAGTCCCTGGGGGCGGCTGCCGTCCCCCGGCCCTTCCAGCCAACGAAGGCCAGATAACATGATCCGACAGACAGGCCGGTTTCAAACCGCCCACGCCAGCAAATACATGCGCCAGCTGTGCAAGCATTTTGCCCACAAGGTTCCAGCCGCGTGCGGCGAAACGGAAGGACGCGTGCAATTCCCATTCGGCCCGGCAACCCTGCGCGCCAGCGCAACAGAGCTGCGTGCCGAGATCACCGGCGCGGACAACGTCACGTTAGAGCGGGGCCGCGCCGTGATCGACTCGCACCTGAAAACCTTTGCCTTCCGCGAAGGCTTCAACCAGATGGACTGGGCGGCACCGACGGAGGGCTGACAGCAGGCCAGACGTGCCGTTTGCGTCAGGCGCGGCGGCGGTCCGGCTGCTGGCAGATCGGACCGGTGATGGACAGCACATTGCCGTGGAACTGGCCGTCCACCAGGTAATGGGTCATCAGGTTCTGCCGGTTCAGAACCTCCAGCGGGCGGCCGTGTTCGACAATGCGCCCGCCCGCCATCAGGTAGACATGATCGCAGTAGCGCACCGCCAGGTTCAGGTCATGCATCGTCATCAGCACGGTGCGGCCGCGGCGCCGGACCTCGTCCAGCAGCGCCAGCTGGTAATGCAGGTCCAGATGGTTGGTCGGCTCGTCCAGCACATATATTTCCGGATCACAGGCCAGAAGCTGGGCGAAATAGCAGCGCTGCAGCTCGCCGCCCGACAGCTTGCCCGCGGGCTGATCCTGCTTGTCCGCAAGGCCCGCAAGCTCCAGCGCGTCCTGGCGGCGGCGGTCGAATTCACCGTGCGGCAGCTCCAGCACCGACAGGCCGATCTCGACAATGTCACGCGGCGTCAGCCCGTCCAGCAAGCCTGCGCTCTGCACCAGCGCGCCCAGCTTGCGGGCCCATTCGTGATGGGCATGATCGCCGATTGCCCGGCCCTGTGCCCGGATCTGCCCCGCCGTCGGTGCCACCGCGCGGTAAAGACTGCGCAGCAGCGTTGTCTTGCCCGCGCCGTTCGGCCCCAGCAGCCCGTGGATCTGCCCCTCGGGCACTGCCAAAGACACATCGCGCACGTAGGCAGCGCCCGCGATCTCTACCGTCAGATTATCGATTTCCAGCGCGAACTCAGACGGCACGGCGCAGCCCTCTCAGGATGATGATGAACGGCGGCGCCGCGAACAGGGCCAGCAGCACGCCCAGCGGCAGCTCCTCCGGAGCAAGCAGCACCCGGCACATGAGGTCAACCGCAATCAGCACCGTCGCGCCCAGCACCATGGTAATCGGCAGCAGAACCCGGTGGCGCGCGCCGACCAGCAGCCGCGCCATATGCGGAACGATAAGGCCGACGAAGCCGACGATCCCCGCCACTGCCACCGCCAGCCCGGTCAACAACACGGTCGCCACGAAGATCATCGCCCGCAGCCGCGCGGTGCGGATGCCTAGCGCCTTTGCGCGCTCCTCTCCCAGCAGCGTTGCGTCCAGCGCGTTGGCCTGGGTCAGGAACACCAGCCCCAGCGCGACCACCGCCACCGCCAGCAGCGGCACCTCCTGCCATTCTGTTCCGGCGGCGGTGCCCATCAGCCAGCCCATCGCGTTGCGGGTCGCATGCGGGTCGCCAACATAGAGGAAGAAGGCGGTCAACGACTGGAACATCAGCGACACCGCTACCCCCGCCAGCACCACGATCAGCGGATCCATCGGTTGGCCGCGCCGCTGCGACAGCCCCATGGTCAGCGCAAAGGCGGCCGCCGCTCCGAGGAAGGCGATCAGCGGCACTCCCAGCCGGTCGGTGACCGCCGCGGGCAGCCAGATGATCGCCGCCACCGCTGCCGCCGACGCCCCCGAGGAGAGCCCCATCAGGTAGGGATCCGCCATCGGGTTGCGCAGCGCCGTCTGCATCAGCGCACCGGCCAGCGACAATCCCGCGCCGATCAGCCCGACGGCCAGCACCCGCGGGATCCGCCATTGCCACACGATCAGCGACAGGCCGCGGGGTGCGTCCTCGCTCCGGCTCAGAATCGCAAGGCGGTCCGCCCAGCCGATGTCGGCCGTGCCCCACAGGACCCCGGCGACGGCCGCCAGGACCATCGCCACCAGGGCTGCCGGAAACAGAAGCGAGAAGCGGGCCTGCATTCAGCGCAACGCCGCCAGCTGCGCGTTCAGGTTTTCAACCCCGTCGGCAAAGCGCATGCCCAGCAATGTCTCGGAAAACGGCACCACCACGAAACGCCCGTTCTGCACCGCCGTCAGCTGCGACAGTACGGGATCGTTTTCCAGATACTCCCGTTTCTCCTGCGCCGAGGACCAGCCTGCCTCGATCAGCAGGATCACATCCGGGTCGGCCTCGACCACGCGCTCCCAGGCGAGGTCAACCCAGGCGCCTTCGACGTCCGCACTGATGCTGGTCAGCCCGGCGGTTTTGGCGACCAGTGCCGGGCCGCCGCAGCAACCGATCGAGAACGGCGTGTCGGTGCCACTGTCATAGATAAAGGCGCTGCGCCCACCGCCCGCGGTATTGTTTTGCACCGCTTCGATGCGCGCCCTGGTCTCGGCAATCAGCGCATCCGCGCGATCCTGAACGCCGAAAATGTCGCCAATCACTTCGATGTCGCGCAGGATCGGCGCAATGGTCAGCGGCACGTCCTGAGGGTGCGCAGACTTGCACGACGCATCCACCAGATAGGTCCCCACGCCCAAGTCGTGCCACTTCTGCACCGATCCCAAATTGTCCTCCGAGAAGGCAGAGGCGAAGCCTGCGAACAGGAAGTCAGGCTCTTGGGTCAGCACGATTTCTGCAGCCGGATATTTCTCGGCCAGAACGGGGACGCTGTCGAATGCATCCCGCCACTGGTCCGGGATCTCGTCGTCGAGATAGGCGGTGCCGACCATGGCGCCCTGCAGACCGAGTGCCAGCATCACCTCGGTGGCCTGCTGGTTCAAGGTAATGGCCCGCTTCGGCGGCGTTTCGTAAGTGTAGGAGCTCCCACAACTTTGAACGGTCACCGGATCGGCCTGCGCCGCACCAGCGGCCGCAACAAGGCACAGCGGCATCAGAACTCTAAGCAAATTCATGGGTTTCTCCTGATTGATGGATAAGCAGGGACTGCGGAACATCCCCCGCGCAAAGAACCCGGGCCACCAGGCTGCGCACGTCCGCCAGATCGCGGACCCGGTACCAATCCCCTTTTGGATAGTGCACGATCACAGGCCCGTTGTTGCAGGGAAACAGGCAGCCGGCCGCCGTCACAAGACAGTCAGAGGCCAACTGCATGCGGCCCAACTCGGCCTTCAGCGCCGCCAACAGGTCGGGTGCATCCTTCAGATGGCAGCGCGGTCCAGTGCAGACCAGCAGGTGGTGACGATGGGGCGGAGGACTGTTCCAGCCTTTGCCCAATTCGCCGTCTGGTCTCGGTTCCACTTCCGTCAGCGGCACCTCGGCCCGCGCAACATGGCCAAGGACCGAAGGGTCAGCTTGCGGAGCCTCAGCCAGCAGAACCTTCGGGCGTGTCCCGGTCTGGCGCGCCAGCCAGGCCCCCACTGCGCCGGGCAGCCAGGCCTCTATGCTCTGCGAAAACGGGAGGCCAACCGGACGTAGTTCGATCCGCGTCGCTCCCAACGTCGCCATATCGTCCAGCGCCCGCCAAAGCCCCTCGCCGCTGGCTTCGAGCCGGACCGCCACCGCCGCACAGGGCGCCGCTGCCGCCAGCCCGTCGGCCAGGGCCTGAAAGCGGGATTGGCTGACATACGAAGCGGAGATCAGATAAATTCGGGCGTCCATGCAAGCCTCTCAAGCGGAGGCAGGCAGGCGCTGGCGCGAAGCGCTGGGGACACTGTCATCTCTTCCTCCACGGGCCCTCCGCCCGATTGGTTACGGTTTACCGATGGCAGGTCTCCTGACTTGCGGATCAAAGCGTGCCGTCCCTTCCCGGATCCGCCGGATCCAGTGGTTCTGACGGGGTACTCTCCGCTCACAGTTGCGGGGGCAGTTCTGGACTTGGGCCGCTCAGCCCGCACCAGATTCCCTTTTCATCCCATTGCCATACTCGGCCGGGAACCATCGGTTTTTGTCTGCGCAAATCGGCTTGGCCTGTCAACCGCTATAATTAGCCACGCAACCACGCCCTTCGAGCAGGGAGGATGCGTCGGAACATGGTCAGGTCAGTCCCCCGAGGCGGCGCACCTGCGCACCAACGCGCTCCCCGTCTACGGTCGCCATTGTTGCGGCGATGCCTGCGGCTTCCCCGGTGGCAAAAGCCGTCCCCATGACACGGACCGAGCCGTAAGCGACAGGATCGGCCCCGATGACGCGGCCAGACACAAACAGATTGTCGAGGTCGCGCGCCCGCAGACTGTCCAGTGGAACCGAGGCGTAACCATGCCCGCCAACCGGGTGATAGACCGGCTTGCCGGCTTCACCGTGCAATTCTGCGGGCCACGCCGCCCGGGCGATGCTGTCGGGGCGTTGCCGCCCGCAGGCGAGATCCTCGGCCGTCATCTCATACCGAGTGGCAGGATGCCTGCTTTCACGAATGCCAATCTGCGGACCAGACTGGGCCAAGAAGCAATTCTCGAACCCCGGCACGTGATCGCGCAACATCTGCACATAGTCATTCGCCATCTCCCGCGCGCACCGCTCCGCCCGCGTAAAACTAGCGGACGTGAGGTCGGGCAGCGCCAGATCGATAATCATCCACCACATGTCGCCAGTGCCGGGAATGCGCGTATAGATGCCGCCATCCTCGCGACGGATCGGATAGACGCCGGTCTTGTTGTAACGCTGGATGGCCGCCTTGATCGCCGCCCGGTCAAAGGGGACCCGCGGATCCAACCCGGAAATCCGGATCGGGGCAGAGACGGCCTGCAACTGGCCGTTCATGTCGCCCTCACGCATTGTGATACCAGACACGAGGGACAGATTGGCGTCGCCGGTCGCATCGACAAAGCCCTCAGCGATGATCCTTCGGCGGCCCTCCATTCCGGCGACGGTTACAGCCTCTATGCGGTCAGCCGTTCTGGTTGCGGCGGCGACACGAGAGTGCAGCAGCACATCAACGCCGTGATCGGCAAGCACCCGGTCGAACGCCAGCTTTGCGATCTCGGGGTTCAACAGGATGATCCAGTTGCCCGTGGTTTCGGAATTATGGGCCTCGGTATTCATTCCGCAGGCCCGCATGGCCTCCAGCACCAGATCCCCGGCCCCACCGACCGCTTTTACCGGCTCAGGCCCTTGCTGGAAAAATCCGCAGTAGGCCAGAACCTGCGATGTGGTCGCCGCGCCGCCGAGAAAGCCGTATTTTTCCACCAGGCATACCTTGCCGCCTGCGCGGGCAGCGCCGAGCGCCGCCCCGATGCCGGCAGCGCCCCCACCGGCCACGACCACATCATATTCGCTTTCGGTCTTCCGGCTCATGTCCGCCAACCTAGAACGTGCTTTTCCACCAGCCCCACGGTGGTAGACAGCAGCACCCCCAGCAGCGACAGGATCGTCACCCCGGCAAACAAACGTTCAAGGTCGTACAGCGATCCGGCCTGCAGGATGTAAGCGCCGATGCCATGTTCGGCGCCCAGCATTTCCGCCGCCACCAGCAGGATGATCGCGATGGCCAAGCTGACACGCAGCCCGGACAGGATGCCGGGCATGGCGCCGGGCAGCACGATCCGCAGCACCACCGTCGACCAGCGCAGGCCAAAGCTCTGGCCCATCCGGATCAGCGACCGGTCGACGTTGTCGACCGCGCCATAGGTGGCAACAACGGTTGGTGTGAAGGTGCCAAAGGCGATCAGCGCGTATTTCGACGCCTCGTCAATGCCGAACCAGATCACGAACAGCGGGAGCAGGGCGATCTTGGGGATCGGGAATATCGCCGCCACAAGGGGGACGAGCCCGGCCCGAACAAACGAAAACAGGCCAATCATCACGCCGACGGTGATACCGGCAACGGCACCGATGCTGCCGCCGACCAGAAGCCTCATCAGCGACGGGGCCAGGTTGGTCCACAAGGCGCCGGATGCGGCCAGATCCCACAATGTCAGGAATACGTCCGACGGGCGCGGCACCGTCAGCGAAGAGATAAAGCCCGCACGCGTTCCCCATTCCAGCAAGGCAATCAGGACGATAAACACGACCAACCCCACCCAGCGGGGCGATGACGGACGGAAACCGCCGCCCCGGAATTCCACCGGGCGGACGTCTGAGGTCTCGGTTGCGCTGTCAGTCATCGATCAATTCCATATCTGCAGCCTCAGCCTCGGCGCGCATCAGCGCCCAAAGATGCTGCTGCGTGCGTTCCAGTTCAGGGTCGTTGGCGCGACGCTCTGCAAGCGGGGTGTCGATCTCGATCACCTCGTTGATGGCGCCGGGACGGCGCGACAGCACGACAACCTGATGGCCGAGGCGCACCGCCTCGGCCAGGTTGTGGGTCACATAGACTGCGGTGAAAGGCGATTTGGTCCACAGATCCACCAGATCATCCATCAGCAGCTCGCGGGTCTGGCTGTCGAGCGCGGACAGAGGTTCATCCATCAAGAGCACCGCGGGATTCACCGCCAGTGCGCGGGCGATCGCCACCCGCTGCTTCATGCCGCCGGACAGCTGCTTGGGCAGCGCCTTGCGGAAATCGCTCAGCTTGGTGCGCGCGAGCACATCCTCGATGATCGCGTTGGCCCGCTTTGTCGGCACGCCGTGGTCGGAGAGGATCAGCGATATATTCCCTTCCACCGTGCGCCACGGCAACAGCGCGAAATCCTGGAACACGTAGGTCAACGGGTTGATGCTGTCGCTTGGCGGCTGGCCGACCTGGCTGACCACCCCTTCGGTGGGGCGTTCCAGCCCGCCGAGGAAGCGCAGCAGGGTGGACTTGCCGCAGCCGGAGGGGCCGACGATGCAGACAATGCGCCCCTTCGGGATGGAGAGGTCAATATTGCGGATCACCTCGACATCGCCATAGCGATGCGAGACCCCTTCGAGTCTGAGTTCCATAGATACTTCCGATGGCAGGGCGTCCGGCCGCCTTTGGGCGGGCAACCGGACAATTGGGATCAGGCGCGGGCTTCGACGTAGCTCTCGTCCACCAGCGTCTCGTATTCGACGCTGGATTTCACCAGACCTTCCGATTTGAACCAGTCGAGCTGGTCCTTGACCGACGTACGGTTCAGCGACAGGCCCGGATTGATGCGCATCGCACCGTTCACGATCGGCCCGCGGGCGTCTTCCAGCGCGCGGTCGGGATAAATGTGCGCGGCCAGCAGCGCGATGATGGCTTCCTGCTCGTCCTGCTCTGCGGTCTTGTCGACCAACGCGGCGTTGAAATCATCCGCACCGCGGGCCAGCGCCGCGAGGAAAGCGCGGGTCTGCTCGGTTTCATTGGCCGCGTTCTGCGCCGAGGTGAAGACCGTCGTCACCTGGTAATCGGGGATGTAGTCCGCGACCTCGCCGATGATCTTGACCGCACCGGCATCGGCCAGCGGCTTGGCAATATGCGGCACGATCGACCAGGCGTCGATCTGGCCGGACTTGATGGCGCCAATCACCGCGCCGGTCTTCTGCAGCGGTTTGAACTTCAGCTTGGCGTTCTCTGCCGCGGCAATGCGCGAGCCCATGTAGTGGAAAGACGAGCCCGCCTGGGTCATGCCGAACGTCTTGCCGTCCAGGTCCGCGGGACTTTGCAGGCCCGCCTCATAGGCCGCGTTGGAGGCGAGGATCTTCTGGCCGGAGATGCCTTTTTCCTCGGACAACGCGCCGCCGATCACCTTGGCAACGCCCTTGTCGGCCAGCGAGATCAGACCGCCCGAAATCGCGGTCATCGCATAGTCGGTATCGCCCGAGGCAATGGCGACTGCCATCGGCTGCGCGGCCTCGAAAAAGTCAAAGCTGACGTCCAGCCCGGCCTCTTTGAAGTAGCCGCGCTCATAGGCGATGTAGCTGGGCGCGTGGCTGACAAAGCGCAGCGCGCCAAGGTTCACCGCGGTTCCGGCCCGCGCCGAGCGCACCAGATAGGGTGTCGCCAGCGCGCCGCCAAGGGCGGCCAGCGTGGCGCGCCTGGTAAGGGTTTTCATCTGAGTTCCTCCTCCTCTGAAGTTTGCGCCCCGGACGGGGCGCAGCTTTTCACGTGTTGCCATTTCCCCGAGCTTGCGACGCGTCCAGCTCATGCCGGATATCGCGGATAAGATGCTCGGTTGCAGTGTCGGCATCCTTTGCAAGAATGGCAGCGACCATGCCGCTGCGCAGGCGGCTCAGCTCACGCGGATCGCAGCGCCCTTCGCGCAGCGCCGCCAGGCGAAAGCGCCGGGATTGATCATAAAGCTGGCCAAGCACGCGGATCATCCGCGGCGAACCACAGGCCGACATCGCCTCCTGGTGCAACTCCCTCGCCGCTTCGTCCCACATCATCACGGCGCCATCGGGATCTTGCAGCAGGCTTTCGGTTGCGCGTTCGGTCGCATGCAGCGCGGCAACCAGCCTCCCCTCCCAAGCGATGTCAGAATTTTGCAACGACCATTTCAGGGCCAGCGGCTCCAGTTCGGCGCGCAGTTTGATGATATCCTGAAGATCCGCCTGCGTGGCCGACGCCACCCGGAACCCCCGCTGCGCCGTCGCCTCCACAAGCCCTTCCGACGCCAGCTGTGTCAGCGCTTCGCGCACGGAATGGTTCGACCCACCGTAGCGGCTGCGCAGCGCTTCGATCTTCAACTTGGAATCCGGAGCAAGATCGCCAAAGGCAATGTCCCGACGCAGCGATGCCGCGACAACCGAAACCACGGTCTGCGAATTTGTCTTCTGAGGCTTGCGACCGAACACGCTCCACCGCCCCTTTCGTTACTTGATCCAAAAAATGTGTAACATTATTAGAATCGTTCAACAGCAGCCGTCAATAGACGTCCTGTGATCGCAAGGGGGGAGCAAAATGAAGACGAACCGGAGCGCGACACAGGTGATCCCAATCTTGGGAGATCCCGTGGCACAGGTAGCAACCCCTGCGATATGGAACGCAGTTTTTCTCGATAGAGGTCAGGACGCGATCAGCGTTCCCCTCGACCTTCCAGCCACCGGGCTTGAGCCGTTCGTTGCATGGGCAAGGCAGGCACGGAACGTGCCGGGGTTCCTCAGCACCACTCCCCACAAGGCCGCCCTCGCGCAGATGTGTGACCGTCTCTCCGAAACCGCGCGGAGTCTTGGCGTGGCAAATTCCTTCCGCCTGACGGAAACCGGAGACCTGATCGGAGATATGTTCGACGGCCACGGCATGCTGGATGCGATCGAGCACAAGGGCATCAGCGTCGCACATAGCGCCGTTGTGATATGCGGTGCTGGCGCAGCGGGTGGCGCCATCGCGATCGAGGCTGCACAACGTGGCGCTTACAGCATCGCCGTCATCGACATTGATCCCACGCAGGCGTCGAACTTGGCGGAGAAACTTTCCCTGGTTCTGAACGTTCCGGTTTCCACATCTCTCCCGGCCAAGGCAGACATTGTAATAAATGCGTCCCCTGCTGGAAGTCCCGCCATCGCCCCGCCCCCCTTCACGCAAGACCTGATTTCAAATGCGCGTTGTGTGGCAGACGCCCTGACCGAGCCAGAAGAAACCGAGTTGCTGCGTATGGCCCGCCAGGCAGGTGTTGCCGCCGTGACTGGCAGGGATATGGCGAAATGCCAGGCGAGCCGGATGCGCAGCTTTCTCGGGTTAGAGCCGACCTGAACGTCGTCCTGTTGCCCCGCGCGACTTGAATGCGCTGCAGAGGGCCACAGTCCGCTGTGGCTCACCTGGCGCGTTCTCCTGATACAACAAGAAGGGACCCTGAGCATGCGAATCCATCGCTTCTCTCAGTCCTGAAAACTTGGCACCCTTGCGCCAGATGGCATCAGCGTATGGGAGCACGACATGAAAGTTGGATTCATCGGCCTCGGCAATGTGGGAGGCAAACTGGCCGGTAGTCTCCTGCGCAACGGCTTCGACCTCACTGTGATGGACCAAAAGGCGGAATTGATGGACAATTTCGCGGCCCGCGGAGCAGGTACGGCGGAGACCCCTGTGGCGCTGATGCGTCAAAGCGACGTGGTGATAACCTGCCTGCCCTCGCCCAGCGCCTCCGCTGCCGTCATGGATGAAATGCTGCCGGAAGTCGGCCCGGGGAAGATCTGGCTCGAAATGTCGACAACGGATGAGGCCGAGATCCGACGCCTTGCCGCTCTGGTAGAGGATAAAGGCGGCGCGGCTGTCGATTGCCCCGTCTCAGGCGGCTGTCATCGGGCGGATACCGGCAATATCTCTATCTTTGCAGGCTGCGAACGCCCCACCTTCGAGACGGTTCTTCCCCTGCTGACCTGCCTTGGCCGAAGGGTTTTGCATACTGGCCCCGTCGGCACGGCTTCGACGCTCAAGGTGATGACCAACTACCTCGCCACTGCGAATCTTCTTACATGCTGCGAAGCCTTGGTGACCATGAAGGCGGCCGGAATCGATTTGGCCACGACCTATGAAGCCATCAGGATATCCTCCGGAAACAGCTTCGTGCATGAAACAGAGAGCCAGCTGATCCTGAACGGGTCGCGTGACGTGAATTTCACCATGGACCTGATCCTGAAGGATCTCGGCTTGTTCGAGGCGATCGCCCAACGCGCCAACGTGCCGCTGGAGATATCACCCATGATTGTGGAGATCATGAAGGATGGGCAGGCTCGGTATGGCACCCGCGCCAACACCGATGACATCATTCGCCGTCTGGAAGAAGCAACCGGCCTGTCAGTCCTTGCTGACGGTTTCCCCGCCGAGCTGGTGGACGACGAACCCGAAGAGCCGGGCTATGAGGTCTTCCCTCCCGGCGCACAACGTCCTGTCGCAGCGGAGTAACCACCATGCCCGATACGTCCGGATCGAACCTGAGCTATTGGCAGGAGCGCACCGATTTGGCCGCCGCCTTTCGTTGGACGGCGCGCCTGAACATGCACGAGGCGGTGGCCAATCATTTCAGCCTCGCCGTCAATGATGACGGCACCCAATTCCTTATTAATCCCAACCAGGCGCATTTTTCGCGCATCCGCGCCTCGGACTTGCTGCTGCTGGACGCCAATGATCCCGAAACCCTCAGCCGCCCCATGGCCCCGGACCCAACCGCCTGGGGGCTGCACGGTGCCGTTCACCGGCGTTGCCCGCACGCGCGGTGCGTCATGCACGCCCATTCGATCCACGCGACCGTTCTGGCCTCCCTTGCAGACAGCCGCCTGCCGCCCATCGACCAGAACACGGCCACCTTTTACAACCGCGTCGTGATCGATGAGCAGTTTGGCGGGTTGGCTTTCGAGGACGAAGGGGAGCGTTGCGCCACCTTGCTGACCGACCCGTCCAAGAAGGTCATGATCATGGGCAATCACGGGGTTCTTGTCCTTGGCGACAATGTCGGCGATGCCTTCAATCGCCTTTACTACTTTGAACGCGCGGCAGAAACCTACATCCGCGCTCTCCAGACCGGGCAACCCCTGCGCCTGATCCCGCCCGACATTGCCGAGAAAACTGCACGCGAACTCGAGGATTACCCCGGACAGGCCGCCGCGCATCTGGCGGCCATCCGCGAAATCCTCGACCATGAAAACGCGGACTACGCCACCTGACGGCAAACTCAGTGCGCTGTGCCCCCCTTGCGGGCTGTCCTCCTTCTTGGGTGCACCAAAGACGCGGTCCGCTGCTAAGCCAAGGGCATTGGGAAACAAGTCGGGCGGCACAGCACAAACAGCGGTGCAGGGTACGGCTTTATGGCTTTCGGTTAACTCAACCGAAGGCTCGGCGTCATCACGCCGAGCCTGTTGCGCTTCATGCCCGGCGTAAGGGCTACAGGATGTCTCAGGTGACGAATGGCGGCTGAACTTTCAGCTCCAGATAATCTTCCAACCCGAAGATACCGCCTTCCCGACCGTTGCCTGACTTCTTGTATCCCCCGAACGGGGAGCCATATGCCGTCCCGCGCCCGTTGATCGAAATCACGCCCGCCCGAAGCTGGCGCGCGACGCGGGCTGCTCTCGCCCTGTCGCCGGTCTGAATGTAGGCCGCCAGCCCGTACTCGGTATCATTGGCGATGACGATAGCTTCTGCTTCTGTGTCGAAGGGGATCATCACCAGAACGGGGCCAAAGATTTCCTCACGCGCAATTCGCATATGGTTTTCGACATCCGCAAAGACCGTGGGACGGACATACCACCCCTGCTCCAGCCCCGCAGGCTTGCCCAGACCACCCGCCAGCAGGGTCGCCCCCTCGTCGATACCCGCCTTGATCATTTCCTGCACGCGGTGGAATTGGATCTCGTCAAACAAGGGGCCGATGTGATCGCCCTCCCGTGCCGGGTCCCCCACTTTCTGCGCCTCGGCGGCAGCACGGGCCAGTTCCAGGGCGCGGTCATAGCAGGACCGTTCCACCAGCATCCGTGTCGGTGCATTGCAGGACTGGCCGGTGTTATCGAAACACTCGGCAACACCTTCCGCAATTCTCTGCTCCAGATCGCAGTCCGCAAAAACCAGGTTGGGCGATTTCCCCCCAAGTTCCAGCGTCACGCGCTTGATCCCGGCTGCCGCAACGCGAGAGACTTCGATCCCGGCCCGCGTCGACCCGGTAAAAGAGACCATGGCAACATCCGGATGCGCCGCGATAGCCGCCCCCACCACAGGACCATCCCCGTGTACAAGATTGAAGACCCCGGCCGGGTACCCTGCTTCCGCTACGATCTCCGCATATAGATTAGCCGAAAGCGGCGTATGCTCCGATGGTTTCAACACGCAGGTTGCCCCTGTAGCTAGGGCAGGAATCACCTTGAGAGCGATCTGATTGATTGGCCAGTTCCAGGGCGTGATCATGCCAACCACGCCGATTGGCTCGCGGGTCAGAATATCCCCATTGGGCATAACTTCCTCTTCGGCCAACTTCTCCAGCGCCTCGATGAAGGAAACGAGATGCCCAATACCGCTCTCGGCCTGCACGTCGTGAGACATGGTCGCAGGCGCTCCCATTTCCGTGGTGATCGCCCGGGCCAGATCCCCCTGACGACGGCGCGTGACCTCAAGCAGGCTGCGCAACAAAGCGAGACGCTCCTCTTTGCGCGTGCGCGAGAAGCTCTGAAAGGCTTCTCTGGCTGCCGTCACCGCACGATCCACGTCCGCAACGCTTCCCAGCGTCAGCGTGCCGACATGGCTGTTGTCGGCGGGGTTCTTGATGGGCATGGTCCGGTCTCCATCCGGAGTGACCCAGGCGCCACCGATGTAGAATTTGTCGAGCTGTTGCATCGTCTGCCTCAGTTGTTCAGGGGGTTACCGGTTGGGTTTCCATCGTCAGGTGCAAGGCGCTGTCGCAATAGGGCAATGCCGCGATGGCCGCATCGTCGAGCTCAACCCCAAGACCGGGCGCATCAGACGGGATCACATAGCCCTCCTCCCAGGTAATGCCGGTCTTGAGACAGGACATATAGGGGCCTTCAAACGTGCCGATGCTTTCCAGGATCAGAAAATTGGGACTGCACGCCGCGAGTTGGATGTTGGCGGCAGCGACCACGGGACCGCAATAGAGATGCGGGGCGATCTGGGCCGACCGCGTCTCCGCCATGCCCGCGATCTTCTTGGCCTCCAATAGCCCGCCGACGCGACCGAGGTTCATTTGCAGGATCGAGGCCGCACCGGCCTCCAGCATGCGCGCGAACTCATGCTTGGTGCACAATCGTTCACCAGCCGCCACAGGGATCGACGTAAACCGGGCGACTTCGGCCATGTCCGCCGGATTTTCCGGCGGGATCGGCTCCTCGAACCAGAGCGGATCATAGGCCTCCAACCGTCGCGCCATGCGTTTGGCACCGGAGACCGTGAACTGGCCATGGGTCCCGAACAGCAGGTCGGCCCGGTCGCCTACGGCTTCGCGGATGCGGCTGCAAAACTGTTCCGAGCGGGTGAGATCCGCCATGCGTGGCTGGTGGCCATCATGGATCGTGTAGGGGCCGGCTGGGTCGAACTTCACCGCGGTGAACCCCTTGTGCACCATCTGAACCGCAACCTCAGCGGCCAGATCGGGGTCGTCGTAGACACTCGGATCGCCCGGCGATGGATAGACATCGCCCTGCGGAGGATAGAGATAGGTATAGCTACGCAGGCGATGGTTCACCTTGCCGCCCAGCAATTGGTGGACAGGTTGATCCGCAGCCTTGCCGATGATGTCCCAGCAGGCCATCTCAAGCCCGCTCAACACGCCCGCGACGGTGAGGTCAGGACGCTGCGTGAAGCCCGCTCCGTAGGCCTGCCGCCACAACTGTTCGATGTGGTGGGGATCAGCCCCCTCGAACTGGCGCTGGAACATGTCCACCGCCATCGCCGCCACGAGATCCGGGCCGAATGTAGCATTGTAGATCTCGCCCACGCCGCTGATGCCACAGGCCGTCGTCAGCCGAACAAAAACAAAGTAGCGCCCGCCATGACGCGGCGGCGGATTTCCGAACACAAAGGTTTCGATCTTCTCAAGATGCATAAGATGTCCTTTTTTCGCTGGTCGCCGCGGCATCCTCGAGGATCATCTCGGCGGCGCGAATTGCCAGCATCATAGTCGGTGCATTGGTGTTGCCCGAGGTCACGGTCGGAAAGGCCGAGCTGTCGACAACCCGCAGGCCAGCCACACCGTGAACGCGCAACCGGGCATCCACCACCGATTCCCGCGCGTCCCTCCCCATCCGGCAGGTCGAAGTCGGGTGAAAGACGGTCGAGGCCCGGGCGCGAAAATCCTCCATCAGCACGTCGGTGTCCTGCACGGTCGGCGCCGGTATCAGACGGGTGCGCGTCACATCGGCCAAGGGCGAGGAGCTGGCGAGCCGGTTGATCACCGCGATGGCCCGGCGCGCACCGGCGCGGTCATATTCGGTTGCAAGCGAATTGGGCCGTATCAGCGGAGGGTCCTTGGGGTCGGCAGAGCGGATCATGATCTCTCCGCGACTGGTCGGGCGGCAGAGTTGCGCGCTCAGCAGGTATCCAGCTTCGCGTTCAAGCGCGGGGCGCCCGTCCGGCCGACTGACGTAGGACAGCGGATTGCAGTAGATCTGCATGTCCGGGTGTTCGCTGCCTGGGTCCGTGCGGAGGTAGCCGCCCACTTGATTGACAGGCACCGCCAGCGGTCCACGTTGGCGAACCAAGTATTGCACGCCTGCCCGGAGCCGTGGGAAAAACCGCCCCAACGTGTTGTTCAGGGTCGGTGTCGTGGCCCGGAACATATGGGATATCGCCAGGTGGTCCTGCAGACCTCGTCCCACCTCCGGCATGGCGCAGCGAACGGCCAGCCCCAGCCCCTGCAAGAGCGGGACGGGACCGATGCCGGACAGCTGCAGCAGCTTGGGCGAATTGACGGCACCGGCACACAGGATCACCTCGCGTCCCGCGGTGACATCACGGTGCCTGCCTTTGTGCCGTAGCCGCACACCGGTTGCCCGCGCCCCCTCAAAGAGGATGCGGTCTACCTGCGTGTGTTTCATGATCCTCAGGTTTGCGCGACCGCGTGCTGGCGCGAGAAAAGCATCCGCCGCGGAACAACGCAGGCCATTGCGCACCGTGCTTCGGTAGTAGCCGACGCCCTCGACCGTTGTGGTGCTCAGATTGTCGCAACGGCTCCAGCCACATTCTTCTGCAGCCGTAAGAAATCGGTCCGAGAAGGGCGACATCTGGTCCTGCAGGTCACTTACCGCAAGCAGCCCGTCACCGTGACTTCGCAGCGCACCATCGGCCCCGCGTTCCAGATGCCGTTCCATTTCTTCATAGGCCGCGCGGACGTCACTCCACGCCCATCCAGCGGCCCCCGCACGGGCCCAATCGTCGAAATCATGCGGAAGCCCCCGCATGTACGCCATCGCATTGATCGAGCTCGACCCGCCGATCACCTTGCCGCGCGGCCAGTAGACACGGCGACCGTTCAAGCTGTCGTCCGGCTCTGCGTGGTAGCTCCAGTTGAGGCGCGGATTGGCAAAATTAACGCCATAGCCGATAGGCACCTTGATCCAGAAGCGCCGATCCGATCCGCCTGCCTCGATCAGCAGCACGCGCGTGCGGCCATCTCGCGTCAGTCGCTCAACCAGCGCGCATCCAGCAGACCCGGCACCAACGACAATGTAATCATACGAGGGGGAAGACATCCCGATACGCTCCCTTGCGATACCCGCTCGTTTTGGGGGATCGCGGTGGGCGGTGACAAACAACGGATCTTTCGCCAAAGGGGCGGTTCAATTATCGGGTCACGCTATCCACATTGCTGCCGGGGTGTGCATGATGAAGAAATCACCCTGCAAGATGGAAGCCACCCCATGCGATTGCCTCATGTGACCTGGCTCAGAGCCTTCGAAGCCGCCGCCCGGCACAGCAGTTTCTCTGACGCCGCGGTCGAGTTGAACCTGACCCCTGCCGCTGTCAGCCAGCAGATCCGTCTCTTGGAGCAATACCTGAACGTCCCCTTGTTTCGCCGTCTTCCGCGGGGGGTCGAGCTGACGGACATGGGACAGGCCTACGCGCTGCCCATTCGCAAGTCTTTTGCCGAGATGAAGGACGCCACTGAGGGATTGTTCACCGTCAGCCGCAAGCGCAAGATCCGCATCCGGGCGTCGATCAGCTATGCTGCACTCGTGCTCTCGCCGCGCCTGAAGGCCTTCCACGACTTGCACCCGGAAATCGAGGTGGTCCTGTCCACCGCCGTCTGGTCCGACCGGATGGATCCAGAAGCCATTGATATCGATATCCGCTATGGCACGGGCCATTGGAACGAAACCGATATCTGGAAACTGGGAGACGAAGTGGCAACGCTGGTTTGCCACCCCGAACATTTGCAGAGCTTTGGGGACACACCCGATGTGCGGGACCTTCTTTCCGCGGGGACCGTTCCTGTTCTCGGCTCCGAATTGGAATGGCGACGGCTCTCGGACCGCTTCGGCCTGGACTTCCCCGAGCCTCCGGTCTGGCTGACGGCGGACTCGTCCCTGATTGCCCTGCAAACCATCACCGCAGGGTTTGGAACCGCGCTCATCCACAAAAGCTTTACGAAACCATTCGAGGCACGCGGCGTTCTGGTCTCCCCCTTTGAATTCAGCCTGCCGATCCGCGAAGCCTACTACCTTGTCATGCGCGATGGCCCCGCCGGGCGAGCCGAGATGGAAGCCTTCCGCCAGTGGCTGATGAATGAAACCTGATCTCGGGGGCGACACCTCTCCGGCCCCACTGTTCGATCTGATGTCGGCGTAAGTTCGGCGGGAGATATCGGGCTGTCCATTCCGAGATGAAGTGCGCGCGGCAGCAAAACTCCGCGCATTTCATAGCAGTGATGCAACCTATCCCTCGCTCGGGCGTTGTCTCTCAAACTCGAACTGCGTGTTCAGGAAGGGAGCAAACATGAAGACCGGACCTTTCAAATCGACCACCGCCCTTGCGGTTATGTTGTCTCTTGCAGTGCCCGTGCCTGCCATCTCGCAGGGCAAACGCGCGCCAATCGACATCTCGGCAATGACCGAAGCGGAAATCTCGGACCTGGTTGGCAAGTGCAAGAAGCGGGCGGACCGTCGCGAGCGCAAGCTCGACGCAGGCGAGGAGGTCGCCCAGAAACGCGGGCCGATCGCCCAGTTTTGCGAGACCTACGGCAACGGCGCTTTCGATGAGCTTCTGCCTGAAAACCTGCAGTCCGTCGCTGTTTTGGGCGCAGATGTAGACGCAACAGCCGAGATC
This sequence comes from Leisingera sp. S2M4, assembly GCF_055398055.1. NCBI lineage: Bacteria > Pseudomonadati > Pseudomonadota > Alphaproteobacteria > Rhodobacterales > Roseobacteraceae > Leisingera > Leisingera sp. S2M4. The sequence goes on along the minus strand of NZ_AP040861.1, from coordinate 1,828,644 downwards.
CTGGAAGAGGAAGGCACCTCCTCCGACGCCCAAGTTGAAGCAGAAACCTCGACTGACACCGGAGCCGAAGCCACCGCGTCGAACGACGACACCACCTCGGCAACACAACAGACCGACGCACAGGCCCAGGTAGGCGAGGACGCCACAAGCGAAGCAAATACAGCTTCGGCAGAGACTGAGACTGAGACTGAGACTGAGACTGAAGTGGAAGCAGAAGCAGAAGCAGAAACCGAAGCCACTGAAACGACCGAGGCCACAGGTTCTTCCGAGCAGTCCACCGAAGATGCGGGGTCAGCCGACGCAGGTGAGGCGCAAGCCACAGACGCTTCGCAGAACGAAGACGAGATGAAAGTCGAGCAGTCGGAAACGGACGGCCAGGAATTGCAGCCCGTAGACAGTCAAGCCCAGGCAGACGCGGTCGCGGCTGCGTCTGAAGCCGCCGCTGCCGCAGCGGCGACCTCGTCCGAGGCGGACACCACCGCCGAGGCCGAGGTGATCGAAGAAACCGTGACCGAAGAAAACTCGCGCAGCTCTGACGAGGAGTTCGAAACGTCCGTCAACGAATCTGCCGCGCCCAGTGCCGCCGCTGCCGCACCTGCAGAAGACGATGAGGGACTGTCGGACATCCAGCGTGCTGCCCTCTTGGGGCTCGGCGCCCTCGCTGTCGGCAAATTGCTCAATTCCGGTGAAAAGGTGGTCAGCAACTCCGGCGACCGAGCCGTGGTGGAGCAGAATGGGCAATACAGGGTGCTGAAGAATGACGACGCCCTTCTGCGTCAGCCCGGTTCGGAGGTCACCACTTACCGTTACAAGGACGGCTCGACCCGCACGGTCGTGGAACGCGAAAACGGCGCCAAGGTCGAAACCATTCGCGCCGCCGATGGCCGTGTCCTGCGTCGCACCCGTATTCTGCCGGACGGGCGCACGGTCGTGTTGTTCGACGACACCCAGCGTGTCGAGGAAGTGGTAGTCGAAGATCTGCCGGAACGTGACACGACCGAGAAGAAGGTCATCAACTATCGCAGCGTCGACGCTGAGGACCTCGCCGCCGCTCTCGCCGCCGAGGAAGCCGCGACGGCTCAACGCCGGTTCTCCCTCTCGCAAGTCCGAGGCATCGACGCAGTGCGGCGCCTGGTGCCTGAAATCAACGTGGATTCCATTAACTTCGAAACCGGCTCGGCCGTGATCCGCCCCGAGGAAGCGCGGGAACTCGCGGCGCTGGGGAACGCGCTGCGGGACATGATCGACCGGAATCCGCGTGAAGTCTTCCTGATTGAAGGCCATACCGATGCCGTCGGCGCTGCGTCCTATAACCTCGCGCTGTCGGATCGTCGGGCAGAAACCGTCGCGTTGGCACTTAGCGAGTATTTCGAAGTGCCGCCGGAGAACCTCGTTGTACAAGGCTATGGTGAAACGGATCTTGCGGTCCAGACAGCCGCCGCAGAACGGGCCAACCGCCGTGTCGCCGTTCGCCGCATCACCCCGCTGCTGCATGGCGAGCAATGAACCGCAATAATCAGCTTTCTCTCTAAGTTCGCTCAAAAAGACTTCAGGACCCTGCATTCAGCAGGGCCCTGTTGGCGCTTCATTCATCCGCGCGGTCCGCGACTACCACGCCTTCGGGCGGCCATCGGCTTGAACTTGTTGGAGGATTGGCCGGGCTCATGGCTTTGGGGAGCGCTGAACCGAAGAAGCCCCCGCTTTTTGCGGAGGCTTTGTCGTGACCTTTGGTTGCGGGAGCAGGATTTGAACCTGCGACCTTCAGGTTATGAGCCTGACGAGCTACCTGGCTGCTCCATCCCGCGACACTTTTTTTGGCCTACCGCGCGGATCGCTACTTGAGGCCGGTTATTATCCGGTGACTTGCCGTATCGGCGCGTTTTCCGGGTAATCTTGTATCGTTGAAGAGAGGTTTTGGATTTTACTAGGTTTGGCGGTGACCTACTCTCCCAGGGCTTGAGCCCAAGTACCATCGGCGCGACAGTGCTTAACTTCCGGGTTCGGGATGGGACCGGGTGTTTCACTTGTGCTGTAGCCACCAAACCGAGGAAAATCCAAATCCGACGGCCTTGCGGAGCAAGGCAGGCGAGCGGCAGGCAGCGTGTTTGCGAAGCAAATGCGCGTTGCCGCTGGGTTGTTATGTCACCGCCGATTGGCGGCAGGCAGAACAACCTGCGTCGGTTACAATCAACGTTGTCCAGGTTTTGTGTTTTGGATGGTTTTCTTTCTGTTTCCTGTAACACTGTCTGTTACTGGATCAAATCAAGCCTATCGGGCGATTAGTACCGGTCAGCTGAACGCATTGCTGCGCTTACACCTCCGGCCTATTGGCGTGGTGGTCTTCCACGGCCCTCAGGGATACCTTGTTTTGAGGGGGGCTTCCCGCTTAGATGCCTTCAGCGGTTATCCTGTCCGATCATAGCTACCCTGCACTGCTGCTGGCGCAACAACAGGTCCACCAGTGGATCGTTCACCCCGGTCCTCTCGTACTAGGGGCAACTCCTCTCAAGTATCCTACACCCACGGCAGATAGGGACCGAACTGTCTCACGACGTTCTAAACCCAGCTCACGTACCTCTTTAAACGGCGAACAGCCGTACCCTTGGGACCTGCTCCAGCCCCAGGATGAGATGAGCCGACATCGAGGTGCCAAACACTGCCGTCGATATGGACTCTTGGGCAGTATCAGCCTGTTATCCCCGGCGTACCTTTTATCCGTTGAGCGATGGCCCTTCCACGCGGGACCACCGGATCACTATGGCCGACTTTCGTCTCTGCTCGACTTGTCAGTCTTGCAGTCAGGCTGGCTTCTGCCATTGCACTCAACGAGCGATTTCCGACCGCTCTGAGCCAACCTTCGCGCGCCTCCGTTACTCTTTAGGAGGCGACCGCCCCAGTCAAACTACCCGCCACGCAGGGTCCCGGATCCGGGTAACGGACCGCGGTTAGACATCAAGAGTGCGAAGGGTGGTATCTCAAGGGAGGCTCCACCGGAACTTGCGTTCTGGTTTCGATGCCTACCACCTATCCTGCACATCACAATCCTGATGCCAGTGCGAAGCTGTAGTAAAGGTGCACGGGGTCTTTCCGTCTAACCGCGGGAAGCCTGCATCTTGACAGGCAATTCAATTTCGCTGAGTCGATGTTGGAGACAGCGGGGAAGTCGTTACGCCATTCGTGCAGGTCGGAACTTACCCGACAAGGAATTTCGCTACCTTAGGACCGTTATAGTTACGGCCGCCGTTTACCTGGGCTTCAATTCGGAGCTCTCACCCCTCCTTTTAACCTTCAGGCACCGGGCAGGCGTCAGACCCTATACGTCGTCTTGCGACTTCGCAGAGCCCTGTGTTTTTAATAAACAGTCGCCACCCCCTGGTTTGTGCCCCCGGATCCAAGTTGCCTTGAACCCGGGCCTCCTTCTCGCGAACTTACGGAGGTATTTTGCCGAGTTCCTTCAACATCGTTCTCTCAAGCGCCTTGGTATTCTCTACCAGTCCACCTGTGTCGGTTTAGGGTACGGTCTGATGGAGGGCTATTTCCAGGGACTGCTGAGCAGCCCACTCAATCCGATAAGAGTGAACTACCTTTGCAATCCGTCACATCCTCCTGGCCCAGGAATATTAACCTGGTTCCCATCGCCTACG